>CAWHSD010000013.1:0-216370 GCA_963831895.1 Candidatus Bathyarchaeota archaeon | reverse complement strand
AGAAATACGTAATGCCCGAATTCAAGAAATATACATCATCGATGTCGACCGAGAAAAAGTTCAGGAGATTGATCCGGCGGAAGCCTACCTCGAAAGGGCAATTCAGAAAGGTATAGTTCCCGATTACATAATGCAGACTGAGGAGTAATCAGTCGAAATGTCGTTTTATGTTTACATACTGCTTTGTATGGATGGAAGCTTTTACATTGGCTATACAAATGACTTGCAGCAAAGGACAAGGCAACATGAAAATGGGAAAGGTGCAAGATACACTAAATCGCATCCACCCCAAAAAGTTGATGTGGAAGTCTTTGGTCAAGAAGTGGCGCCATGAAGAGAGAGAAGGCAATAAAAAAGTTGAGTCACCAACAAAAGAATGATCTCATCGTTTCCCAAGACAAAAAATAATTTCTCTGAAAGCTACATTGTAATTAAATAAGGGAAAAAATGTTTTCTAAAAGATCGAAAAAGCAATTATTCGCTTAGACAAATGACGTTATCAACGTTAAGGCTGCACCTGTAATTACTGGAATCAGTACATTATCATTTAGTGGCAATGGCAAAACCTCAACAGTCATGGCAATGGCTGCTCCAACCAAAGCCAGCCAAGGTGAAACAAAGAACGTTCCAGCTAAAAACGCGAAAAAGAAACCCCGCCAATGAGCCTTCCCAAGTTTTTCCCTTATTAAACGGCAGAGAAGTAGAAATCAACCCGCCAAAAAGCGAAGCTGCACTATCCCCAAAACAAAACATCGCAATTGCAGCTCCTGCAACATGGAATGGAAATAGAAGCAGAGTTGCTACAATCCCAAACGCGAAATACAGAGGCGCTGCTGCAAACCCGTAAAGTTCAGATTCCGATGCTGCATGGCGAGTAATTGCTGAAACCAAGCGTAGCTCGCGTCCATCTAAACGTCTAAGTTCAGAAATTGTGTAGAGGATGGCGATAGTAATGATTATCGTTGAAACTGCGGGAACAGTGATTAGTCCAGCGATTACAGGCATAAAAAACCCTGCAGCATGAATGTCTTCCCTTACTAAATCGTTAATCGAAGGAAAAGAGCCCTTATGTTTTTTCCCGTCAATGACTGGCATAATGCCTGAAAGTTTACCATTAATTACTCTATCAGCTTTTACTCGGATAACAAAATCAGCGTTAAAACCAATTTTTAAAACTTCAGAAGCAAAAATGCAACGGTTATTCCGGTCATCAGCTACAACCACACAATCCTTAAGCTCCAAGTTTTCAGCAGCTAATATTTTAGATAAAATTTTCATTTTACCTTCAATCTCAATTGAATCACCACTTATCTGCCCCGTCAACTTTCCATCCTGGGTATCAACATCTATGCCAAAAGCGTATTCTGCACCCAAGCAATCTGCAAACTTTTTTACAACAACCGTTGGTAACCCTGAACTTATCAGCGCAATCTTGCAATTTCTAGTTTTCAGTTGATTGAAAATGCTCCGCAAAAGGGGCGTGGCAGGAATCTTATTAAAGATACATTGAAGAGTTTCAAGTTCAACTCCTTTCAAATTGCTGAAAACATGTCTTAACGCCGATTTTAACTTTAGAAATCCTGCTTCATATAGAAAACCGAAAACAAGCAATTTAACCAGTGTAGTGAACCCTAAGGTTTTACCCACTTCAAAGATGAAGCGGTTTTTTGGGATAAGCACTCCTTCAACGTCGAAAACTACAAGTCTGGTCTTTTCCTTTTGAACCATTGCAATCTAAACTCACGATTTAGCGCTATCTGCTTTAGAGAGTTGGTTGTTGTTAAAGATAAAATTATCCTGTCTGGCTGCATTGGTGCTCTTTGTTCTGAAGTTCCAAGGGCATCCTCCTCCGCAAACCTGCATTTGCTCACAATCCTTGCATTTTTCTTCTGCGAATTCTCTTTTGCGCAGTCTTTCAGCCAATTGATTGTGCCAAATTTTGTCCCAAGGTTCAGTTAAGATGTTGCCAAGACTTTCGAAGTAGCTTTGACATGGGTAAACGTCGCCGTTGGGTCCAACGCAAGCGTTTATCATTGCAGCAGTGCAGGCTTTAACGCCTAAACCTAATTGGACCGGGTCAAATTCACAGTACTGAGTCGGCGTATACCAGAGAAATTTGAGGCCAATCATGTTGGCTTTATCGCGTATTTTAGGCAAGAGTATGTTCAAATCTTCTACTGTTAATGCGAATTCTTCACTTGCTGAAGGTGCTTTGCCCGAATAAATGAGGCTGTTGCAGCCAAAGGCGTTTACGCCAAAACCTTTGATATAATCGATAGTTGTGAGGAAGTCAGCTGCATTGTGTTTGCTCAAAGTGGTGTTAGTTGAAACGTAGATTTGTGATTGTACCGCATTTTGGATTCCAGCAACAGTTTCTTTCCAACTTCCTTTTACTGTAGTCATTAAATCATGAACTTGAGGTTTGTGAGATTCCAATGTTACCTGAACAAAATCTAAACCCGACTTCTCAAGCAAAACAACATAGGCTTTATCCTTGAGTCTTCGCCCGTTACTGATTAATCCAGTAACCATCCCCTTATTCTGAGCATACAATAACAATTCAGGCAAATCATCTCGCAGCGTGGGTTCGCCACCCGTAAAAGTTAAAATAAATACGCCGATTTCGCTGAGTTTATCAATCACACTTTTCCACTGTGCGGTCGTTAATTCGGGAGTTTCATGTGGTCCACCCGCGTAACAATGTACGCAATCGTTTTGGCATTTGAACGTTAAAGCTAAATCCATACGCAGAGGTGCTGAATACTGGTAAGTGAATGGTTCTTCCTTCTCAAATTCAAGGTAGGAGACGGGGTCGATTTTTTCAGTCTGGGCTAAGGTGCTAATTCTATAAACAAGTTTTTCGTAATCTGCTTTAGCTGTTTCAGCGTTCACACGGTACATACGGCGAATCTTGGCTAATGCCTCTTCTTGGGGTAAGCCCTGCATGAAATAATAAGCAAATGAAGTCGCTGTCTGATTTAGATGTAGGACGGTGTTAGCGTTGATTACCATGACTCCTCGCCCGCTTTGTTCAATTCGCAACTGGAGAGACATTCCTGAAAACTTGTCCTCACCACGGTAGGTATAACGTCCAACTGGAACCTTTTGTTTGCCTAAAATTTTCTTTAAGAAACTCATTTAGTGTCCTCCTCCACCTGCACATGCACAAGCGCATGAAACGCAAGCGCACGCACAAGCACATGCATGACAAGCGCAAACGCAATCTGCACCTTTATGAGCTGGTTCATGGGACGCTTTGGGCGGCGGCGGAACGATAGCGTTGGCAAATTTTTCCAAGTTAACGACAATATTGTTCGATGTGCCCTCCACCGCTGTTGCAATATTATTGGCGAAGTCTGCGCCTGGAATCTGTGGCGGAGGACCTGATTGTGAGGGAACATTAACGTTTGGAGAGTAAGTGGGATGTGGATGGTATGTTGTGTATCCGTACCACCACCAGAACCAGAGTGGGTTAGGTTGGATAACTCTGTCCCTGAACACCGTTTCTGTACGTGTTCGCTGATTAGGGTCAAGTAGTAGCCAAAGTAGCTGCTCATCATAAGCATTAGCTGCCAACTCGACCGTCCCAGCTTTCTCCACTTGAGCCCAGGCTTGAGACGCGATTTTTCTGTAGTAATCAACTGTGTCTTTTCGGCTGTACCCCTGCAGTTTCTGTTCTACTGTATCACGTAGGAACATGATGGTTTTGGCAAGCTTTTCTTCATCAAGTGAACCATTCACTTTAAGCGAATTCAAGAAATCAATTTCATAATAACGCAAAGGGTTGTCCGTTGGACCTGTTTTGTTTTCAAACGGTGGCAACACTTTTAGTTTAAGTGAGGGTTTGGTTTCTTGCGCCCAAACAGCCCGCTTTTGTAGCAGGCTATAGAGGATTTCTGTAACTATTTGGGGTGGTTTAAGGTCCATTAGGTAGGATGCTTCCACAGCCGTTAAGCCGCGTTTTACTCCCAAGTGTTTCCATACCCAACTTTGGCGACGTATAGGGGATTTTACGAACCGCTCTGACCACTAAAAGCAAAATTACAAATGCAAAAATCAACCCAAAAACTCCAATTATAGAACCGAAGGCACCAAAATCGAGTCCTCCACCGCCTGATTGGCTGGGAACATAGTTAGGCATGAAACTGGCCGGAAAAGATACACCCACCTTAAACTGTTCATTTGGCTGGATGATGGGTTTTTCCCAGTAAACCGCCAACTGACCATTCACAGTCGAAGTTCCGTTGTAGAAGTTCTCAGTTGTCTTCACATCGCCTGTTGAGACACCTGGAGGTAAAACAATCTGGACACGTACATCGCTGATGGGCACATCAGATATCCATTGGGGAATGAATTGCATGCCATAGTTTCCGGGGTTTGTGGTGTCGTTGCTTATCATTCCTGCAACGTTGGTTGTAACTTGGAACCAGAAGGATCGTCCCGCCTGTATACGTGGATTAAAGAGAACGTCTACTCTGTAGTCTCCACCACTACTTGCATCATTCACGGTGAGCGAGTTGCCGTTTTGGTCTCTAGCTTCGCCAATGGTAAAGTCGCGGTTTGGTTGACCAACATAGAATCCACCCATACTTCCTGAAGTAACAGTAACTGAGATGTTATAGGTTAAGTCGATTGTGCCGTCTTGGTTGATGAAGATTTGTGCCCACTCATGATCTACGCTGTAAACCAAGTTTTGAGCGCTGACACTACTAGCAACCGAAACTGCCATCGTCAAGGCGAGCAACGCAAACAGGAACAGAAATCTGCGTTCTACCATTTCGGTTCCTCGGCAACCTCAAAAGTGGTACCACAGTACGGGCATTTAATGTATGGCACACCTGACACGATTTTAATTTGGTTTGCATCTATGCTTCCGCCACAATTGGGACATTTGATTTGTGCTGCTTTCATTTGCCCAGAGAGTTCAAGTTGTTGAATAACCGTTTTGGGTTTGCGAGATACAGTAGTAAATGCCTACAATCACTGCTAAACCAACGATGAATAATATTGCGCTGGTTAAAACTCTAGATTGTGCAGCTTGAGTGGTGAGTCCAACGTAGGAAGAGGCTAACGCAAAGATAACTGCAAAAAAGAAAAGAATAGTTGCAGCGATGCCGCCAAGGATAGGTAAGATTCTCATGACTAGTTGCTGTTAAATCTTAGAGATTTAAACTTAATCCCGCTTCCCTTTTGGGTTGGCTAGAACTTCCATTAAATCAATGTTCAGATATCAGCGATGCTGGTCAACGCCAGTTTCTTCGGCGCTCTTCAAGTTCATTGACAATTTTTTTGAATTCCTCTTCGACTACGGGTTTGCAGGGTTCTAAAGGCTGAAGCGGTTTGAGTATGATTTTGTCTTCTTCGGCTGTAATTTCTAAAATTGTGCCTTCTTCGATGCCGAGTTTGTTGCGTATCTCTTTGGGGATGGTGAATTGGCCTATGTTTAACTAACTTGGGGCAACTTAACCACAGTCACACGTTATGTATAGTCTAATTTAAGAGATTTCTTTCATAGTAAAATACATCCAGCCCTGTTAAAAATTACAGTATTTAAGAATCTGAATGAGTTTTTTAATCTCAGAATCCAGAGATTAGAGGTTTGGTTAACTATTTATTGAGCGGTCGTTAACTTGTTGATGCAAAGGTTTTCGTGACCTTGTTATTGCCTAACCATTATCGAGTGTTATTTAATGATTGAGCTTCAAACAAAGAAAACCCGATTCGCCACCACCAACATAGCGTTAATCGGCATCTTTAGCGCTCTTTGGGTAGCACTAAACCTGACAGTTGCACCACTTGGCTTTGCATTAACACATCTGCCAACAATCCATAGCGCAATCATCTTCGTTATGTTACTTCTTGTGACTTGGACAACTGGGCAGTATGGAGCAGCTTCTTTGGTGGGAATAATAGGCTCTGTAATTGTCGTGTTTGCGGGAGGGCCGCTTCCCGTTTTGGGTTTTGTACCTGCTGCAATAATTTTTGACTTATTCTTGTTGCTTAGCCACCACAAAGTAAACTTAAAGCCAATTAACGTGGGAATAGCCTTTTTTGCATCTCTTGTTTGTGCATACTTTGCTGCAGTGGTTAATGGGCTTATGATTCTTAATCTTCAGTTCATGTTTACGTTGACTGTTTGGGCAGGTTGGAACATTTTAGGGGCAGTAATCGGGTTTGCGATTGCATTTCCCATAATTGTCGCTTTAGAAAAAGCTGAAGTTAGAAAAGTCAAGGCAGAGTAACCTTTTGCTCTTGCAATATTTATTTAAACTTGAACTGCCAAACATAGCGATTATATTAATTAATATATACACGATGCACAATCAAGATACGAGGATGGCACGGCTTGGCATGGTATGATGACCCCTTAATAGTTACTGCAATATTGGCAGTGGTAATCATCGTTGTAATTGCCGCTTCTGGATCCGTAATTTATTCTATGAGACGATACGAGAAAAAACCTGCACCTGCCAAAAAAGTCAATAAGAAAGCAGATCCAGACCTCGAATACAGCAACATGCCTTTTAAAATTTCTAAAAGCGTTCAAACAAACATGGCTTCCACCGCAAAAGATGAGTTGCGCATGTTAGATTTAGAACGCGATATCCTTGGTGACGCTATAAGGCGGCTCTATGAAGCTCATGCTGAAGGAAAAATTACCGAACAAGAACGTGACAAATTAGCGAGCACTTACAAAAACCGGATGAATCTGATAAAAGAATCAATTTCAAAAGACGAAGGTATTGTTGCATTGCATGAACTTGAAGGCATGCAAGAAGACCTTATGAAACTCTTCAGCGAACGTTTCGGCGAATTAACCAGTAAAGTTGAAGAACTCAGAACACGAATTGACGTAAAACCAATCCGTGAAATACCAATAAAAATGCCTACGCAAACTCCAACTCAAATAGATATTGATGAAGAAGATGAAGGCGAAGAACCAGAAACTCCAACAAGCAGCGAAGAGAAACCTAAAAAGAAACGCAAACCGCCAGAAGAAAAACCGGCTGCTAAAAGTGAAGCAGAAAGACGTATAGAATCAATTACAAGTGAAGTTGAAAAAGTTTTAGATAAACTGGGGCAAATGGAAATTGAAAGCTAACCTTGATCCAATTCAACAGTCGAAGAAAAACGCTGCATTGGAAGCCGTTAAACACGTTAAAGACGGCTTTATTGTTGGTTTAGGCAGCGGAAGTACAGCCGCATTTGCAATCCAAGAATTGGGCGAACGAATCAAAAAAGAAAAAATCAGCATCATGGGTATCCCAACTTCTTACCAAGCATTCCTGTTAGCTGTTGAATGCGGCATTCCAATCACAACACTTGATGAGCATCCAGTAATCGATGTAACAATAGACGGCGCAGACCAATTAACCCCCGAACTATTCATCATTAAGGGCGGCGGCGCAGCGATGACAAGAGAAAAAATCATTGCCTCAGCCTCCAAACTCAACGTCATCATCGCCGACCAACCCAAAAAAACCAAACTGCTTGGCGAGAACAACCAATTTGTACCTGTCGAAGTCTTGCCCTTCGCACTCCCCATAGTTAAAGCCACAATCGCTGCCATGGGCGGAAAACCAGTGGTGCGTGAAGGCAAAGGAAAACTGGGTCCCATAATCACTGATAACGGCAACGCAGTCATCGACGCTTACTTCGGCGAAATAGTGAACCCCGCTGAACTTGCCGTGAGAGTTAAAATGATTCCCGGTGTTATTGAGACAGGCTTTTTCGTTGGTTTAACTGACATAATCTACCTTGGCTCGGTTGATAAAGTGGAAAAAATTGAGAAGCTAAAGAAATAAGTATCGCAGACTTTTAGTGTTCTTTTTTTTCTATGGCTCTTATCTAAAAAGCTTCTTTCTCGCTAAAGTCTTGCCCTTCGAAGCATGGAGGGTCCGCTGGGAAGCGGTTAACTATTAAGCGAATCCTGAGCCAATTTGGGGCAAACTTTTTTCGCAATAAGTGAATTTATCCCCAGAAACGGTCTGAATCCTTCTGTTTAGAATGAAGCATCTTAGTTTGTTAAATCTAAAGCATGGTAACCTCATTTAAGCTAAATGGCCTAATATTGCGAGTGAACATGCACACAAAGAAAAATGTAGCGAGCAAACTGCTGAGAAAAGAGGTTGGCATTGGGTGATTTGGGGCTGTCGTCCTATTGAGTTAGAAGTGTTTCATAATAAAATCCCTAATTGCTCTATGACTACTCATGAGTTCAACTATCTTTTTTGTAGCGTGTGTTATTTGAGTATCAAATATTCTTGTTACAGCCAAGGAAAGTACAAACACGAACGTGCCGATTATTATGCTTCCAATGACATTTATTGAACCAAGATACCATACGATAAGATATGTAACTGCGGCACTTATGATACCCATCAGGAAGGATCTGATTATAAAATAAAGTCGGTGCAACCACGTTGAAAACAACAGAACCTTGATCACTGCTCTTTTCTCTAACTCATTTTCAGCTCCAGATTTATCACCGCTTATCTTTAAGAGTACCCCTTTTGCATAATGGGCATCTGACAACCGTAACATCATTTTTGCATAACGGGCGTCCGATAAATCTGCGGAACTTGCGGATTCAAGCTCCAATAAAATTCTTTGCGATATTTCATCTATTTCAGCATCTACTTTCTCTATTTTGGTATCTTTCGTTACCTTAGGTTCCCCGACAACGCTCTTCACTGGTTTTGAGATAGCTGGGATCGGGTGAGATCTCAATTGTTTCCGTACGAATAGTAGCAGCCCTAAAAGAATCAATGCGCCAATAACGAATGAAGAGATGCCTGTGATATACCAAGCTTTCCACGCAGGCATGGAAGTCATGAGGTACTTTAGCGACCCTATGAGGATGAAGAGGGAAGCAGACCCGATGAATGATATTACTAGGGCAGTTAAAACACTGACAATTATGCTTGTGATTATAAGCTTTTTGAGGCGTTTTTTAAGGGCGGTCTCTGTTTCATTTAGGTATTCTTTTAAAAGAGCTTTTATCTCATTGAACAATGCTTTGATTATTTCCTTTATTGTAGGCACTTAATCATCTCCTCCTTGGTCTAAAAAACAATCTTGTCATAAACTTAACCTTAATGCGAATACCAAGGACATCAAAGGTCCCTGTCGAATTTATCAGTGCGTCTTTGTGGCTGGTGGCTATCTAAGCAATCTCCAATTGTAATATTGCAATAACTAAACACTTTTGAAAAGGTGCAAGGATTGAATTTTTGAAAGCATCTGTTTTGTAGAAAATATTGATGAATTTTCTAACAACCCCTTGATCAATTGAGCTTTAAACAAGATAGCCAAATGTCAATATTATGCATTTGTTATTGCGCCTGAACAGTCACAAATGAAATGGAAATTCGATTTTTTCGTTTTTACATACAAGTACTTACAAAAAATGTTTATAAGGTAAAAACAGCTAACCGCCATTAATAAAAAAATGTGTTTAGGCGATAACGTTTCTTAACGAGAGGAATTTCGTTCACCCCGCGTGCGTAAGAAGGACTATTTCTTTTGTCTTACAGCGACCTTAGCTTTCATTTCAAAGATGGTGTCTTCGCCGGTTTTTCCAACATTAAAGTTCCATTCTAATACATCCACTTCCATATCTTTGAAGTGTGAAACCCAAGTTTGCTGGAATTCGTTCCACTTCTCGCCCATCTTCTGTATCTGTTCCTTGATGTCTATTTTTTGTTCTGACATAATTTGTTACACCTCCTAAAATAAGCTAAAAAAATTTCGCAAGCCTAAGTTTATAGCTAGTCATTGGTAGGTTTAAGTCTGTGTGACTGTGAAGCCGCAACTACAGATGTAAATCATTATTGTCCAAACATGATTGACAAAACCTCGCGTGGGGAAAAAAGAGGTTTAAATAAAGAAGCAAACAATCTGTAACTGTTAATTGACAGTCACACAACTTAAAATAGACTGGCAAGTTAAAGTAAGTAAGGTTTTTTAAATGAGAGCACTTGATTTTCTTTTTGTAGTTGCTGCGATTCTTGTCATATTGTGGCTTTTGGGCTTCTTCATCTTCAACCTTGGTACCATAATATGGCTACTGATAGTAATAGCCGTCATCATAATACTTTTCAGACTACTTACCGGGCGCAGAGTATAACAGCAACAAAAAACATGATAGCAGCGCTAGAAGCTGCTTTCCAACTTTTTTGAAACAAAGAAAGCGCACTTGTTTAGATAAGTTAGGTCATTCACCACGTTTGATAATTATCTATTAGTATGCGCTATCTTCTAAGTTTTTTCTATTACCATTTTTATTTCTTTGAAAGCAATGGATTATCGCTTATGGGTGCCTGATAACAGTCACCAGTAAGTCAGCTCGATCCTGTAACTTAATGTGTTGCGCCTAAGCATTTTATTTCCATGTTTGGTTACCAACTTCGCAGGACGATCATGGTGTTAGTTTTCATGATGCCTTCGACTCGGCGGATTTTCTCTATGCACTCATTAACTTCTGTCACATTCATTCCAGTTATGACAGCGACGATGTCGTATTCGCCTGTGACCTCGTAGATGGTTTCAACGTTTGGTATCTCTTGGATTTTCTTAGATACTTCTTGGGTAGGATAAGCTGGGTTTGTGGCAAGCAAGGTTATGGCTTGGGCGCCTTCCGCAACGCCAATTTTAACAGTGAATTTTCTAATGACACTTTCATCGGTCAATGTTTTGATTCGTTTTCTTACGGCGCCTTCAGATAAACCTACTTGGGCGCCTATGTCGCCGTAGCCTGCTCTTGCGTTGTCTTTTAGGATTTTGATGATTTGTTTGTCTTTTTCGTCCATTTTTTCAGCCGAGGGATTATTGGAGTTATAAAATTTAACGTTTTCCATAGTTGGGATTGAAGTGGCAGTACGGTTTTCGTTGTGTTGGAATGGTTATTGTACGGTTTTTGATCCAGTAAATCAAACCAAAGACTGCACCAAATGAGACATTAACAGTTCAAGTTGTAACAAATAAGTCAAAATGTTTAAAAGAAACTGGAAATCATTTGATTGACATTTCCCAACATAAAAAAAGTGACGAATAAAAAATGATTAAACCTGTACACTCGAACCTACAAGAAATGAAGGCTATTAACAAAGCGAAATGTCCCGACTGCGACGCAGAACTTGATGTTCCAGCAGACACAGAGAAAGGCGAAATTGTAAGTTGCCCAGGCTGTGGACTTGAACTAGAAGTTAAACAGATAAAATGCGGCTGTGTTGACCTTCAAGAGTTAACGATTGAAGGGGAAGACTGGGGCGAATAAACAGACTTCAATCAGCTTATTTTCTTACTTGAAATCTATTTTTAGACTGATATCTTTCTACGGATGCTGAAAGCGATGAGCATTGCACTTTTGTACGAGCGCTCGGAAAACGACGAAAACGGTATAAAACTCACCGCTCAACAACTCGGTATCGACTTAACATTTCTTCCCTTCCGCAAAATTGCACTTTCCATTTCCAAAAATGGTTTTAATGCAAAAACAAAAGGCAAAGACTACACAGAAGCAATCATAGACACAAAAGTTGTGCTCAATCGTGCGCAGAGTAAAAATCGGCGTCTCCAAGCTTCTTACATCATGGAGATGCTTGGCAAAAAAACTCTCAACTCATCCCAAATCGAATTCATCTGCTATAGCAAATACCGCACCCTAATGCACCTATTCAAAGAAGGCATCCCAATTCCCAAAACCGTATTCGTCCCCTGCGACGCGACTGACACTCTAAAAAACGGCAGAGAAATCCATAACGAAAAAGACATAGCCGACCTCTTCCAAAACGAAATTCCCATCTCAGAAGGAATAGTAATCAAGGCGGACGCTGGCACACATGGAAAAATGATAATGCTCTCACAGAACCGCGAGGAACTGGAAGCAAACATCAAAGAAACAAAATCCACGATCATTAATCCAATCGGCGTTGTCGCTCAGGAACTTATTCAGAAATGGTTCTACGACTTACGTATAATCGTATCCAAAGAAAAAGGAAAAGAGCCCATTTGCTACCACACATCGATGGCAAGAGCAGGATTCAAAGATTTCCGCACCAACACCTTCCTTGGTAATCTGGTTTTCCACGCCAAACTTCCTCTAATCATTCAGGAGTTGGCGGTGAAATGCGGCAAAACCCTTGGCAAAGGAAGTGAAGCTTGGATATTTGCTTTAGATGCCATGGTAAACGTTGGAGAAAACAAGAATGCAGATGACGTTTACTTAAAGGGCGAGCTTGAAAAGGCAGCCGAAGCATTTGTACCAGTGCAAAAAGTAAAAGCAGATGAAACTCGCCTAACCGATTTCCAAAATTGGACCGACAAGCTCGAAAAAGCATTCCAAATCTACAAGAACACCCAATCATACGAAAACATTAAAAATATAATCGAAGAAAGTGTAGAAAAAAATAAGAGCGCCTTGGTATTTCACGAGTCGAATTCTTGTCCAGAGTTCTGGGAAAATACACGTTTGGCAACAGGGCTCAATGTGGCAATTCCGCTCTTAAAAGGCGCACAAAGCTTAATTGACTAATAATCAAAACAAAAAGAGGAAAAACAAAATGCGAATTGGAATAATTGGAGGTTCAGGATACGTTGGCAGTGAATTACTACGGCTGCTGCTTATGCATCCGCAAGCAGAGGTAACTATGGTTACTTCACGTCAAAGCGCGGGAGAGTTCGTATTTAACATACACCCAAACCTTAGAGGTTTAACCCAGCTAAAATTTGTGCCCCAAGACATGGCTGAACTTCAGAAGAATTGTGATTTAGTTTTCACAGCGACCCCACACGGCGGATCAGTTAACCTTGTTCCTAAATTATTAGAGGTAGGGTTGAAAGTCATCGATATGAGCGCTGATTTTCGGCTCAAAAACCCAGCTGACTACGAAACCTACTATGGCTGGGCACATGCCCATCCTGAAATGCTAAAAGAAGCTGCATACGGATTGCCCGAACTTCACCGTGAAGAAATCAAGAAAGCAAAACTCGTAGCCTGCCCAGGATGCATGGCAACATCAGCCATCCTCGCCTTAGCACCCATAGTGCAAGCTGGTTTGATTGAGAAAGACAAAATCGTCGTCGACCTCAAAGTTGGTTCTTCAGGCGGAGGCAGCAAACCAACCCCATCATCACATCACCCCGAACGCTTCGGAGGAGTACGCCCCTACCAAGTCGTTGGACACCGCCACTTAGCCGAAATCGAACAAGAATTAAATGCACTATCAAGTGACCCAATCAAAATCTCCTTTACCCCACACGCCGTAAACATGGTACGCGGCATACTCTCAACCATCCACACCTTCCCCAAACAACCCATAACCAGCAAAGACCTCTGGAAAGCACTACGCGGAATGTACGGAACTGAACCCTTCATACGCCTTGTAAAATACCAAAAAGGACAATACCAGTTACCAGATCCCAAAATAACCATGGGAACAAACTTCTGTGATATAGGCTTCGAAATTGATGAACACGCAAACCGCCTCATACTTTTCTCAGCCATCGACAACATGTGTAAAGGGGCATCTGGGCAAGGAGTACAATGCTATGAACCTGCTTATGGGAATAGATGAAACCACAGGCCTTGTGAGCACTGGTTTCCATCCGATGTGACCGCCATGTTGCTTGTTATTAAGATGGGCGGAAGTATCCTGAAAGAAGGCGCCTCAACAGACTTAATCGCCGACCTAAAAGAAATAGCAAAAGAAAACAAGATTGTATTAGTCCACGGCGGAGGAGTAGAAGTAACCGAAATCGCTTCGAAACTGGGCAAAGAACAAAAATTCATAATCTCACCCGAGGGCTTTAGAAGTCGTTTCACGGACAAAGAGACAATCGAAATTTACACCATGGTTATGGCAGGCAAAATCAACAAACAAATAGTTCTTGCTTTGGAGACCCAGGGTATACAAGCTGTTGGCTTAAGCGGACTTGATGCAGCTATTCTCAAAGGCGAGAGAAAGACCAAATTAATCGCTGTTGACGAACGGGGCAGAAAAAAAGTTATGGATGGCGGCTACACAGGCAAAATTACCAACGTCAACACTGAGCTGCTCACTTTGCTTCTCGAGAAAGGCTATTTGCCAATTGTGACGCCAATAGCTTTGAGCCAAGACTTTGAGCCGTTAAACGTCGATGGCGACCGAACAGCAGCTACAATAGCAGGAGCGTTGAAAGCTGACAAACTAATCCTGTTAACCGACGTCGAAGGTTTAATGCTTAAAGGCGAACGTGTTTCAAAAATAACTTCAACCGAAGTTAAAGAAGTTCTCTCCAGCATCGGAGGGGGCATGAGCACCAAAGTCCATGCGGGCTTGGAGGCGTTGAGTCATGGTGTCAAAGAAGTCCTTGTCACTTCAGGCAAGGTTAAGCAGCCTATAACTTGTGCTTTAAATCATCAGGTTGGTACAGTGATAACCAGTGAATGAAAAAACCATAATGGAAACTGAAAACCGCTACTTAGCAAACGTATTCGCCAAAAAACCAATCGTTCTGACAAAAGGAAAAGGTGCGCTTTTATGGGACATCAACGGCAAAGAATACGTTGATTGCGCAAGCAGCTACGGCGTTGCGGCACTGGGGCACTGTCACCCAAAAGTTGTCGCGGCTGTAAAAGCTCAAGCGGAACAACTCATCACATGCCACAGCTGCTACTATAACGATAAACGAGCTGAGTTTATAGAAAAACTAGTTAAGATAACACCTAAAGGCTTAGACAAAGCATTTCTCTCAAACAGCGGCGCTGAATCCGTCGAATGCGCCATAAAACTTGCCCGAAAATACACTGGTAAAACTGAAATAATCGCTTTAATGGGAGCATTCCACGGCAAAACTATGGGCGCATTATCAGCAACATGGGACAAAAAATACCGCGAACCGTTTATGCCCCTAATCCCAGAAGTCAAACACGTTGCACCTGATAACGCCGAAAAAATCCGCGAAGCCATAACCGACAAAACAGCCGCAGTCTTAATGGAACCAATCCGTGGAGAAGGCGGCGTTCGCGTTCCGCCAGACGGATATTTGCAAGAGGTTCGGGAAATCTGCAACGAAAAGAATGTGCTGCTAATATTTGATGAAGTACAAACGAGTTTTGGACGCACAGGTAAATTGTTCGGTTGCCAAAACTGGAATGTCACTCCTGACATTATGTGTTTGGCAAAGCCTTTTGCAGGCGGATTACCCATAGGTATCACAGTGGCCAAAGAAAATATAATGGCATCGCTCAAAATTGGTGAGCACTCAACTACTTTTAGCGGAAGCCCACTTGTTTGTGCAGCAGGATGCGCCGCCATCGACGCACTTTTGGAAGAAAAACTTGCTGAAAAAGCCACAATAAACGGTAAATACTTCAAATCGCAACTGGAAGCTTTGCAGGCTAAACATAAAATCGTTAAAGAAGTCCGCGGCTTAGGCTTGATGCTTGGCATGGAACTCCGATTTGACGTTCACAACGTTATTCTGAAAGCACTAGACAGAGGCATTCTGGTCTTGGACGCTGGAAGAACCGTAGTTCGTCTACTGCCGCCAATTGTAATCGAAAAAACACAAATCGACAAAGCAATCGCAATCTTGGACACCGTGTTAGGAGAAGAGGAAAATGAGCGAGCAAGCAGTACGGTTCCTAACTAACCTTCTAGGCATCTATAGCCCATCAGGAAAAGAGGTTGATGCAGCCAACTTTCTAGAATCAGAAATGAAAAAGATGGGTTTTGAAGTAGGAAAAGACGCTATTGGCAACGTTATCGGTGTCGTGGGAGAAGGTGACCCAGTTATCTTGTTATGCGGACATATGGATACAGTGTCGGGGCACCTGCCGCTTCGAATAGAAGAAGGCAAAATCTATGCCCGAGGTGCCGTAGATGCGAAGGGTCCCCTCGCCGCAATGATTATGGCTGCTCTAGAAGCTTCAACAGAAACTGGGTTTAAGGGAAAAATATTGGTCGCTGCAGTTGTCGAAGAAGAAGCAACAAGCCGAGGCGTCAAACATCTAATCACTCAAGGAATAATCGCTGACTACGCCATATTCGGTGAACCCAGCGGTGTGGAAAACGTTACAATTGGCTATAAGGGGCAAATCCAGCTTAAAATAGTTCTTAAAACTGAAACTGGTCATTCTTCTACACCTTGGCTCTATGACAACTCATTAGAGAAAGCCATTGAACTTTGGGAACAAATTAAAAACGCTTCTTCATACCCCTCACTTGATCCCTCAGCAAGCCCATACAACGCTGTCACAGCCTGTTTAGTGAAGCTTATTGGCGGAAGAGCAACTTCAGTTGTTCCCTTCGAGGCAGAAATGAATCTTGATGTCCGAGTGCCAATACAATTCTCAACTGATCAGGTTTTTGCGCAGATACAGAAAATAATAACCAAATACCAAGCTGTTAACCCAAAGGTCTCTGTAAAAGCAACCGTTCTCGACACCGTTGAACCGTTTGAAGTTAACAAGACTTCTCCGCTAGTCCATGTATTGTCCTCTTCTGTCCGTAAGGTTCTCAATAAACCGGCGACGCTTCTTCATAAGACTGGGACAGGAGACATGAACATTCTTGGCAAAGCCATGAACTTACCTATAGTGACTTATGGGCCAGGAGACTCACACCTTGACCACACACTAGATGAACACATCGAGACAAAGGAGTATTTGGATTCAATTTCAGTCTACAAAGAAACAATTTTGAAGTTGGCGGAAATTCATAATAATCGAGCAGAAAACCAAAAACAAACAACCACCTAAACTTCTTTTTTCACAACATCGGTTTGTAGATTAATGCAAGTGTTCTGAGAAATTAGGTAATAGAAATTGGTGAAAAAAATGGGTAAGGAACATGAGTTTAGAAAAGACTTTACGCCAGAACAGTATGCGGCTTATTTGAAAAGAAAGGCTAAAACTCCAGATGCTCTAATGCCTGAATATAGGCTGATTAAAAAAATAACGAATTAGTTGGCTATTTATAATCCTCTAACCGTTTGAAAACGAAATATCCCAAGATTGCCAAACCAACAAATGAACCAATGCCATAAATTGCCGCCATACCAACATCATTAATGCTTTTGTAAGCTAAAACAATAGCAATAACGATAATAAATGCAATGTAACCAAACTTCGCTAATTGTAACATTATATTTTCCATCTTATTTACCCCTTACACCTTTGTTTAGATATTCCTTTCATAAGCTTTACGTTCTATGCTACGCTTTGCCGTTTTAAGGATTGCGCATCGCTAAGTTGTCGGTGATTAAAAAGAAATCGACTGCCTATCTTCCCAGCGAGCGAAGCAAACCATCACTCTGCTTGGAGTTGATAAAAAACTAGTAGTTCACATAATCTTTCTATACACTTGTACCTGTTTGAGCTTTATCTATGCCAAATAAGCTGAAAACAATACCATAACTGCAAAAAATTAAAGCAATTTTTTTTCAACACTATGCCTGCCAAAAATTTTTTTGCATAAATATTAGTTTTAATAAATTCAGATTATATTATAAACAAGTAATCAACTAGACAGTTCCAAACTTTTTATGTTCTACTAAAGAAAGAAAACCAGATCTTGGGTGATATAAAGAAAACAGGAAACATTGTCTTAGATTAAGGCGTCAGTGGAAAATTGTAATCCTTAAACCCAATATACTAAAAAATTAGATATGTCCACTAACGCATAATTACTCATGAAGGTTATGCACATGGAAGTTGAATTAAACTACAAACTCTACGATGACAAGTCAAACATAAAAAACGAAGGCGAAGCAAGAGCCACATTTGACGACCGATATCTGACTTTAACCGTTATGTTCGGGGATCCCCTACTAATCTCATATGCGGACATTGTCGGAATATCAGACTACGACTACAAAGTCGATCTTTTCTTAACTTCCAAAGAAAAACTAAACCTTTCGGGCTTAGGATACCAATACGAAGACTTCCTCTTCCAACTGTTCAAGCTCCGAAATGAGCTCATGCTCAAATATCTACTCATCGATGAATCACTTCTCAAAGGCGGCTTCGAAGCACAATATAAGCAACTTGACCCAAAGGGAAAAACAATCCAAACTGGTAACTGTGAAATCCGCCTCTATGACACTGCAATAGTAGTTCTACCGCAAAAAAGTGAACCCATTCGCCTCCCCTACTGCTACATAACCAACATAAACAAAGAAGACTACACGCTAAAAATTACAGACGAATTTCTAGAAAAAATTGAATTCACACAGCTCGGACAAAACTTCGATCCATTCGCAAAAGCCTTCTCGGACGCTTTAAACAAAATGATGCTCAGAACGCAGGAAAACATTAAAGAACTAATTCCCGAAGCCGATCCCCTTGCAATAAACAAACTAGCCTCATTAATGAAAGACGGGCGAGCAGCAAAAAGAAAAGAAATCGAATTACAATCACAAGACTTCTGGAGACGTCTGGAAAAGAAAATAGGCGAAGCAGGTATAACTAGAGAATATGAATTCCTAAATTCCAATGCTGTAAAAGACCAAGTGTGTGTAGGAATAAAACGTGGACTCATGGGCGATCTAACTGGCACTTACATATGGATGATGTTCCCACTTCTTAACCCAGGAACCAACAGACTAAGCAACACAATCGCCATAGAAGCATTCAACACCCAGGACAATGCAGACGAAAACAAAAAACAACAAAGCATCTCAGAGAAGTCAATCTCCGAAACAGAAGAAGAAGAAAGCAACCAAAATCCAGACGAAGAACAAAAACCCGCCACAACAGGAGCAACCTACTTTTTCAGAACAATGAGTCGAAAAGAATACTCTCAGACAAAAGACGAAGACTTAAACATAGAACTGGAGAATTTTACCACAAACATCAACCGTGCCATGATCGACGTAAACTTCCGAAGGGAACCAATATTCCTCTCCGAAGAACAATTGGACGGCACCAAATATGTTCAATACCGATTTGCCATTAAAAGAATGCCTTCGCTTAGGATGCTTAGAAGTCTATTCATCGGAAGAGTGATACACTCATCACCTGAACATTGGAAGAGCAATGTAGCTAGTTTATTAGCTTTCAATACTAAAAGTTTGGATGATGCAGAAAAATGGAAGAAAGGAGACGCATGAATGCCAGGTTATAAACATCCATGTAAATACTGCGGAAAACTCGTACCCGCAGACGACAATGTATGCCCATTCTGTGGAAAAGTTAACCCAGTTGGACCTCAAAGATGCCCGAAATGTAAAAACCCAACTGAAACGGGACAAATCAAATGCAGCAACTGTGGCTTGCCACTTCAAATAAACTGCCCACATTGCGCAAAAACCACCTTCTTTGGAGACTACTGCCAAAACTGCAACCAAAGACTCACCGTTATCTGTCCAAAATGCAAAACGGAGCAGGCGCCTCTGGGAGAGAAATGCATAAAATGCGGCAAGCCCCTAAACATAACAGGGAGATAAAAAAAATGCCACTTCAACCTTTTACAAGAAACTACCAAGACAACAGCACCGACGCTGGGTTCCAATTCACCTTCAACTGTGATGTATGCAACGACGGCTACAAAACAAACTTCATTGCTAGCAAAACCTACAAGAAAAAA
The DNA here is from genome assembly GCA_963831895.1 of Candidatus Bathyarchaeota archaeon. Lineage (GTDB taxonomy): Archaea > Thermoproteota > Bathyarchaeia > Bathyarchaeales > Bathycorpusculaceae > Bathycorpusculum. The sequence continues at coordinate 196,799 of CAWHSD010000013.1, read as the reverse complement.
AGTTTGTGGAGAGGGCTTGGTCAAGTCGCCTCCATCGGATCAGAGTTAGCTGGGCGTGGAGGCTACACAATTCAACGAGGCGCAGATGCTATGAGCGAACGATTCCAAGGCATGACACCAGAATGGCACAAAGAACATGAACAAGCATTCGAACTCGCCCAAAACGAAGCTAAAGGACACTTCCACAGATGCCCAAGATGCCACAAATACGTCTGCGAAAATGACTGGAACGAACAGGAAGGGCTATGCACTGATGATGCCCCAAGGGAAAGCACTGAAGTAGCCGCAGCCAGAGCCGATAAAATGGTCTCAGACATAAAACAAAAAGCCGAAACCACACAAGTATATACTGGCGAAATAACACAAAGACAAACAATTTGCCCAGTATGTGGAAAACCAGCAGGTTCAGGCAAATTCTGCAATAACTGCGGAGCACCATTAGGATTAATTGTCTGCCCCAAGTGCGGAGCTAAAAACCCAGCGGGTACCAGTTTCTGCGGCGAATGCGGCAACAAGCTAACCTAAACCTCAAATTAACCATCTTTTTTCTTTCTAAATAAACTGAAAAGCTTACCTTCCTTTGTGCAGCTTCGATTAACCAAATATCAATTTTTGAAACGGCAAGTATTATTCGCCAGATTTGTACAATAATCAAAAGAAGGAAGGAAAAGTTGCGCCAAAAAAACGGCTCAACTTAGAATGGCAATTTCACACTTTTTTTTCACTGCAACTGATACTAACAGCATCGCAGCAACTAGAAACGCTATGGCAATGGTTGCGGGTAGCTCTGGAATTGTAGGTGAGGGGTTAAGACTCGTAGGAGCCGGTGTATTCGTTGAGGTCAAACTTGTTGGAGATGCTGTAGGTGTTGAGGTTTGAGTGATAGCTGCTGTATATTCGGATGTTGCTTCGTATTGATCAGACTCAGCCACTATTACCATGCTTGTATACGATTTGCCAGCGGTAATAAAGAATCCCATTTGAAAGGTACCTGCCTGCCCGGGATCCACATTAGTTGGCTGTGCAGTGGAACTTGTTACGGCGACTACATTTCCAGTTCCGCTCGGTCCATCATAGACTGTGGCATATACCCTAGTATAAGTTGCTGTTTCGGTGCCCGTATTCTTTACAGATCCAGTTATCATCATGTTGTTGATGATGTTTGCTTCGCTTGTAGCTGACGTTATTTCAAGGGCTTTAGGTACATCATCCGATGCCATTGTAAGATCCATCAGTTCCACATTGTAAGAGGTCACTAGCGATCCTGCAACTGATGCAGTGCCCATAAAAGGAGCTTTTCTCCCTGGCAATATCGTGTGGATTAATACTTCTTGTTCATCTTCGTCATTGCCTTCACTTGATGTGAATGTTATCTTAACGTAGACGTTTTTGGCTGCGGTGTCTCCAGTGTTTTTAACTTCTCCGACTACATTGTAATAGCCTGCAGTCTCAAGTATTCCTTGGTGGTTTATGATAGTTATTTGTTCTGCTGCCTTAACAGGTTCTACTGTTATAGCGAACATAGTGGACATCAAGGCTAATATTGCAATATATGCGAGAAATGCAATTATTTTTTTATTCATTTTTATCACCATTTTGAATCATTGGATTTAATATTTAAGATTTTAGGTCACAAATGTAGCGAGTCGGGTGTCATCAGTAGCAGCAGTCAAAATAAAGAAGTTCAAGCGAGTTTTTCAGATTTATTTGTTTCTTCCCAACAATGTGATAAGTATAATTTCTTTCTTTAAGGTGCGCAACGTATTCTTTGGGAGCAAAAAAACCCAAGCCCAAACAAAAAAAAGGTTGAATAAAGAATTGTTTGACCAAGAGGGGAAAAAATGATACGGTATTGCTTTTTCACATCCAAATCGACACCTAAGATACAGTTAACAACTTCTCTCCAAATTGCTTCAGCCACTGGGTCGCAGAGCTACTATGTAGAAAAAAAGTATCCACAACTATCCAAAAACCAAAACAAAAATTGAGAAAACAGGGGTCGCATGCCTAAAACCAACTGAGAAGTTGTCGTTGCAACTACACGCTGCACACGGTTGCAACTTCTAAAGAATCAAAAGACTATTAAGTTAATTATCGATCTTTTGCATCTAAATAGGTTTTTTTGAAACAGATATAGATAGTCAACTGCAAAAACTTAATTTACACACATACGTCATATAGTGCCAACGTTCTTTGCAGTTCTAAAAGGAAATAGAAACACTTTGAACATCAAAGGCTTAACCCAAAAAATCCAAAACATTTCTCATCCGGCAAAACTCGCTATCCTCATCTTGATAGTAGCTAAAATACTAGTTTTAGCAATCGGCTACATTGTACAAAACCTAAACACTGGACCTGCCCAGCCATTAACGATCACGATGGACATGTTCAACCGCTGGGACGCTCCACACTACGTTGATATAGCAAAGAACTGGTACGTAAGCAACCCAGCCATAGACGGCTACAACTTTATAGTTTTCTTCCCTCTCTACCCGATCCTAATCAAACTATTTACATTCGATTTAAACTACATCAACCTCTCAGCCCTCATAGTCTCAAACGTTAGCAGCCTAATCGCTTTCTTCTACCTCTACAAACTAGTAAAACTAGAATTCAACCATAGCATAGCCGTAAAAGCCGTAATGTTCCTGAGCTTTTTTCCTACAGCATACTTTCTTACGGTTCCATACACTGAAGGAGTATTCCTTACCCTAATCATCGCCAGTATCTACTACGCAAGACTAGGCAAGTGGCATTTCGCAGGCTTCCTTAGCTTATTTGCCGCTTTAACACGAATTGCTGGGCTCCTACTCTTGCCTATACTTATCGTTGAATATTTCAACCAGAAAAGCTGGAAACCCAAAATAGATTTAAACATGCTATGGCCATTCCTTGCCCTATTGGGCTTTCTCATATACCTTAACATAAATATCCAGATTACAGGGAATGCTTTTGCCTTCGCACAAGTACAGTCGTCTCATTTTAACAATAACCTTGATCCATGGGCAGGTTTAACAAATGCTTACAGCTGGGCAACCGGTTCAGCTTATCCCAGCAACAACAACATCACCGGTGGCATTGCCCCCATTGCCTTCGCCATCTTTGGGTTACTGATGGTGGGCATTGGAGTTTGGCGGCGACTGCGTCCAGTTTACACAGTATATATGCTTCTTTTTTGGGGACTTGCAGTTTCAACATCCCAGTGGAGAAGCGTTCCACGCTATATTCTGGTGATGTTCCCCATGTTCATCCTGCTTGGTTTACTAACGCGCAGAAAAGCAGTTATTATCCCAATTATGTTCATGTCGAGTGTATTGTTGTGCTATTTCACAGCGCTTTTTGCTCTAGGCTGGTGGGCTTTCTAGACGGCTACGTTTGCAAATTCGAATGCTCTTCTTGTTGAGCCTTGATAAAATCCATTAATTAAGAACCAAGACAGTTACAACTATTGAATTCAAAAATTATTAAGTTAATTATCGCTCTTTTGCATCTAAATAAGATTTTTTAAACATTTTTTTGTGCAAGACAACCGAGAAAGACCAAAAGACCTCTCCTGAAAAATGCCGCTGTGTAGTTGACATTGCCTATAAGCAGGCTGTAGCCTATATGTGGCTTCCTGAGGTTAAGAGTATGTTTGCCCAAATAGTAATTGATTGCCAAACCAAAAAAGAAACAATTAGTTGCGAGTATTGTATTGCAAAAGAAAGTTGTCATCTTCAAATGGAATTGAAAAATAATATGGAAACTATGAAAGAACCATTAAAACTGGTGGTTGCTCTATTGATAGAAGCTTGACTAATCTTCAGAAATAATTCTTAATGAAATGTTTAATAAAAAAAGAAAAAGATGGTTATTGCTTGGTGGCTATTTACGGTCTTTTTCTAAGCACTAGTATGGTTATAGCAAAGCCTATGGCGATTGCTGCAATGATACCTGCAACTGCAGGAACAAAGTATTGTTCAACCATAGTTGATTGTATAGGTGTTGCTGTTGGAGCTTCTGTTGGATGTGCTGGGTCAACTGCGAAGCTAGTTTCTGAGGACGATGGATAGTAAGATTCAGAGCCTGAGAAGGTTGCGATGACTGTGTATTTGCCTTGTATGTCTGGAGTATATTGGAAGCTAAATGTGCCGCTTGAATCAGTTGTTGTTGTGCCTATATTGCGATAATTGTTGTTTGCATCTATTACGTTAATTGATACGGTGACTCCTGTGACCTCGGATGGCTTTGGTTTTTGCATGTAAACGTATTGCATCCATGCGCTTTGGCTTGCGTCGGAGACTGCTGGGACTCCGTTGGGGAAGCGTCCAGCTTGTTCTGTTTGCTTTGTGCCTGCTGCAATGTCTGTGACCATTCCGCTAATGACAAGTGATCTGCCCAGTTCAATTGATGCCTTTGGTGCTTCTACTGTTAGTGCACTTGGTCCCTTGCCGTAAGCGTAGATTTGGCTGTCATAGGAGTTGAGCGCCGTTAAGATCCCATCAGCAATCGGTGTTACTCCGCCATACATTATGTTGCCCCAATCTGGAATTGTCCATATTTCTGTTCCATCGGTGACGTTAATAGCACGCATTAGGGAGCCTTTGAAGAGTGGCGAGTTAGGTGAATGTTCGGTAGTTCGTAAGAAGATTTTTCCATCTGCAATTGCGCTCACTGATAGTGGGTATCTGCCGTATGCTGTTTCGAAGCCGCTGCTCGTGCTGTTGCCTGGACCGCCGTTTCCATATGTCCAAAGCAGGTCGCCATTGCTGGTATCATAGGCGTACACGATACCGCTATAGCCAGTGTAGAACAATTTGCCATAACCTACTGTATCAGTGTCTAGGCTAAAGTAGTTCCAGTCCATTGTTGTGTCTTCTGGAACTGTTGTTGGACCCCATACGCGTTCTCCAGTTGTGAGGCTATAGCCGTAGTGTGCAAAAGTTTCTTTGTCTTCGAATATGAAAACGTTGTTGCTTGGATCCCAGTCAGCGATTGTGCGTGTTACGTTGCCGGGGGCTTGTTCGAAGGTTTTTGTCCACAGCACATTTCCGCGTGTTTGTGGGTTTAAGCTGATGGCTGTTACGTTTGCAGGGTCAGTAGTCATTGCTGTTGTAATGGTTCCAGCAAAGCCAGCATGGTCTCCGAATGTTCCCTGGATTAAAATCATTTTGTCGCCTTGTATGATTAGAGGAATGACATTGTTGTCTGCTCCTCCAATAGTCCAGCTAGTTCCCTTAAGCGTAGGTAATGAGACGTTCCAGTCATATGCGGGAGTTGATATTGCCGAATATCCTTGAGCTGCTCGAACAGTACTGTTTACCCACATTGTTCCATTCCAGTTATTGTTGGTTCCTAATGAGGTGTAGTTGAAAGGTGTGTTTGCAGGGACGTTACCAGAATACCAGTTGCCTGCATTCGTTCCAACTTCTAAACCGAAGACTTTGGATGAATTCCATTGCGTTAGATAGTATTGTGGATTTGCGGTTGTTCCAAGGTTAGTCAGCCCATATTTGAGGTATTCGCCGGAAGGTCCAGCGAAGTTTGTGCCTCCTGGAACGTTTGTGATGTTCATGTTTGTAAGTACGCCTGAGCGTGGGTCATATGCTCTCCAAGTTGTTCCTAAACCTGAAACTGAAGTTGATGCGATCAGTAAGCCGTTTGGTAAGACGCCGTGTTGATTTGGTGTTTCAAGCGAGTAGAGATAGCCGAATGAAGGTGCAAGTGAAACGCCTGTGGCTGATGCGTTTATGCGCCAGACTTCTTTTCCAGTTTGTAGGTTAACTGCAACATAGTCGCCGCCGGTAGCTGCATTGCCCCAAGGTTCTTGGTAGAATAATGTTCCATGCATAATCAATGGGTTGGCGAATCTACCGTTGTATGAGAGTCCAGAGTAAAACATTTCTCCAGGAACAGCTGTGCCGTTTCCTCCGACAAGTCCTCCGAACTGGATTGGCTTAGTCCAAATTATGTGTGCACTGTTGGGGGCTATGCCATCGTCTTGATGTCCGCCGGGGCCATGGTTGCCTGCATTAGAGCCAATGTTGTAAGGTGCACCCAGCCAGTTTGACGAGATTGTATACCAATATGTGTTTTGTCCTTCAATTGGGCGTGTCCAGTATTCAGTTGGAAGCGGATAGCTGTCAAGTGATGCAGGAACGGGTTCTTGCTGAACCGACAAAGTGATTGTTCGGCTAGCACCTTTAATGAGGTCGCCTTGGTAAGCTCCAGAAAAAGTGTAGTTTTGATCTGGATAGACGAACTTGAGTGTGTAGATGCCAACTTGATCAGGTGTATATTGAAGGTATTGTACGCTTGTTGAGTCAGTGATGATGTCCCAATGTTTTGTTTCGTTTTCTCCGTTGGGTTTTGTAATAGTTAAGGTGTAATCATGGCGTCTAACGTCGTTTGTCACAGTTGCTCCAACCATAGGCGTATCGATCCACATGACAATCGCTGTTGCTTGACCAACACCCACGGGGTTAGGTGAAGCAACAAGATAGGCATACGAAATGATAGTCCAGGCTGGTGTATGGGCGTTTACGGGTGGTGAAAGTACCATTGCTGCACTCATCGAAATCATAAGGATTGAAATTATCAAAATAGCCATAGTTTTATTTTTTACAATTTGCATTTTTCTTTCTCCTATTTTTCAAGATTCATTTTTTCTCTTGATATCCATTAAAAAGGACGTTTTTTCTAAATAAACCTTCTTAATTTAACCAACCTTAACCCCGAAATTTTGTTATATCAGAAAAGTCCAAAAGAAACTTAATTTTCTAATCATTCGTTTTTTTGGGTAACGTCTTTAAGCAATAGTCGAAGTACATACCATAATCTACGATAGTAAATTCGTGGTCATTTCAGAAAGAGGCAGCAACAATTGAGCATTGATGACGACTTAAATTTAGAGCACGTCGCAAAAAAAGAAGCGAAGCAAAGATTCCTTAACTGCCTCTGGAATCGCCGAATACATCCGCTTCAACTGCTGTCCACGTTTCTTTAAACTAAAGTTGGACGACGATGAAGAGGCAGATAGCCGCAAATGGCCTGAAGCATTCAAACCAATTAGCCCATTGCTTTATGGTGCAGGCAAAGAGCTTGAAGCTAAAAAAGTAGCCGAACTCAAAGAAAAAGCAGCCGAATACCATGACTTCAACAAATATTTGGAAAACGAAAATGCCTCCTTTAGTAATTTGCGAGAATTAATTGAAACATCAATTTCTTGCGAAGAAAAAGAGGATTACAAACCAGTTTTGCTCTATCAAGTTCCAATGAAAGGTCAAATAGGCGTCTGGAAAATTAAGGGCATTGCTGATTTGATTGCTATTTGGCCCATCAGAAACGGAAAAGTTAAGGTTAGAATTTTTGAGCTAAAATCATCTTGGATGGAACAGACTGCTCATCGAATACAAGTAGCCATATACGTTTTACTCCTCTCCAAAGAATTAGTTAGTATCTCATCAAAAATTGATCTGGAAGGCGGAGTGATTAACAGAGAGACAAGCTTGGAAAGTCTTGATCCCGCATGTCTTCCAAAATTCAAGCTTAGCCCTTTAATTCAGGATGTTGAGCGTCTACTTGCTAAAAATGGTGAGTTGAATCGGGTTCATGAGACTCCTTTATCAGAGGTTGAGTATCAGCTAGGATGTAAGATGTGAGAACTGTGGGTTTAATGAATGCTGCATTGTTTGTGCTGTCGAAAATGAGAGTATAGCATTGCTTAATTTGAGTAGGGGCGAGCAGAGGGCTCTTGGTCATTATGGTGTCAGACAGTTAGAGGATTTGGCAAAACTAAAGGTTGTTAAGGATAATATCGATTTACGTCCATACGATTTCACGAGCCTTCCAGATAAAGATACAGAGAAGGTTCGTCTACTTGCAACTGATCGGGTCGTTGGCGCCAAATTGGATTGGCTGGTTCAACGTGCCCAATTTATGTTGGGAGGAATTCGACCTATCAGCCCATTTGCTAACCGAAGCAAGTGGATGCCTTGGTTAACTGGCACTGGTTATGGCGGTCTTCCAGAAGATAGTCCTTTAGCAGGAATTGATTCAGCACTTCTATTTGGTCCAGATAGCATGATTCGAATTTACATTTTTGTCGAAAGAGATTACATGCTAGATGTTATTTCGATGATTAGCGCAAGGGTAAATTGCACCCGGTATAAGGGTGAGCCATTTAGTGTTTCGCGTATTATTGGCAGTCTCCCAGACGACCGAAAATTATGTTTAGATGAAGAAAAAAATCTGTTGGAAGATTTCTTCCAAGACCTCACACAAGCAATAACAAAAGTAGCTATCGAAGTAGGCAGTCCCGAAGAAGCTCCAATTCACCTTTATTTCTTCAGCAGAGGAGAACGAGACCTCCTTATGGAAGCAGTACGGCGGCAACCTACATTGATGAGTGCCAGAGCAATCAGGGACCTTTTAGGACTAAGACAAGCCATCGATCAACCCATGTTCTCAATCCTACAAGACGAAGTTGTGCATAGAAAAGCCCTAAAGTTTGCCATTTCTGGACTCCTGCCTATTCTTGAGCAATCAAGTTTTTTCGATAATAGAAACTGGATGGCAAAACGACAAGATGGCTCTTTAGTTGATTTGCGGCTGGTTTTCCGCGATGGCATGTTTAATTATTCTCTTCCTTACCATAGAAACCAAAATGGAACAATTTGCTTTTCTTCGAAAAGAATACGAATCCAAAGATGGATATTACCCCGCGCGAGCTCGATTCAGTAATCAAATTCCCATAGAGTACATGTGGGCTGCTAAAGGTCGCTTGGACAATTATGACGAAAAGGGCACTGCGAAGGTTATGCTCGAAAAACGTAAGTGGTGCGATTACACACAAAAAACCCGACGGATTTCTGATGAAGAGCTCACTTTGATGGGATCGAAGATCTGTATGGCCCTTGAACACATTGAACGGTCATTGTCAATTCGCAATAGACGATTGGGTAAAAAGCCTATTGCTATTCCAAAGATTTCAGAATTTACATTAGGATTAGCAACATTGGAAAAGAGTTGTAGAGAGTTTCTTGATTTAGAATATTTTTCTAAGCGCCAAGAAATGTATCAACATTACGCTTTGCTTCCCTATCAACGAGTAGCTTCAGGTAGGTCACTAATTTTCGAGGTCACAAGTATCGCGGAATCTGAAAAAGATTTTGTGGTAAAAGGAAAACTTGTATACGAAGGCATTGGCTTGCCAAAAGCTGATTGCATTGCTAACGCTTGCCGAGTTAAAGGTGCAGATGGATCAAGTTCAGGCGACTGGATGGTTGTAACTGAACTTAAGCGCAACGTACAGGGTCAGTTTGAGGAAGCCCAAAGGCGTTCCCCGTCTGAAGTTGAAAAATCAGCTCGAGCAATCGTTGACAAAGTAGATGTTCGAAAATCCGAGATAATCATTAACGTAGTCACTTGGCCAAGTGGAAAAGGCAGAAAATATAGTGCATGGCACAATCTTCCAACAACTGACCCTGAAAAAGCCAGAAGTAAGTACATGCAACTCTTCGAATTTGGAAGGATCTACATTTTGGATGAGTTGGCTGATGATATCATTTCTGAAAGGGCATTAAAATGCCTTGACAACGCGAGCCAGAATGTACTTTATCTTTTATTGGAAAATTTCTTAGGAGGCAAATCTGAAGTCTCTTCACATATTGCTTTATCAAGAGAAGGCGCTTTGCAATTTCTAAGGTGGGTTGAGGGTAGGCACTTTTCTCCTAAGGCTGAACAACAACGTTTCATTGAACGGGTTTTTAGCAAAGAACAAATTGTTATGCTTCAAGGTCCGCCTGGAACGGGAAAAACCGAAACTTTGCAGTTAGCCGTTTTAGCACATGTAGCTGCGCATAGAGCAAAATCAAGATGCCGAGTATTGATGGTTGCCCCTACCCACAAAGCCATTCAGGAATTCGTCAGTAAACTAGCGCGATGCTGGCAAGAATATTGCCAAGAAGGCGGTAAAGACTTAAAAGACCTGAATATTTACCGGGTTCTAAGTAGCTCCATTTCTTCAGTCAAACCCATCGAGGGGGTAAAGTATGTCAATTATAACGAAGATGAAGATACCGTCAAGGAACTTTCAGATTGCTTAATGAAACAGGAAACATTAACTCCCAATACTTCAGGTTCTGATCCCTTGATTCTTTGTTTAACACCTCCTGGCTTGTACGGGTTAATGAAGAAAATCGGAGAATCGGAACCGCCATGGGGCGAATCATTCTTTGACTTGCTTGTGGTTGACGAAGCAAGTATGATGCGTTTGCCAGAGTTAATTCTTTCAGGTTCATTTCTCTCTAAGAGTAGCCAAATTCTCGTTGCAGGGGATCATCGTCAACTTCCTCCAATTCAAGCGCATAATTGGGAAAAAGAAGATCGCCGAACACTCGAAGAAATGGCGTCCTTCTTATCCGCCATGGATTTCCTACGTTTGCTACGGCAAGAAGACCTCGGCATTGAACGGATCAGTTGCAAGCATACCGCAGATATTCCTGCGGAACGATTATGTGAAAGCCACAGGTGCCACTCGATCGTAGCAGAGTTCTTGAGAGAATGGGTTTATGAAAAGGACAAGATTGATTTTCGCTCAGACCAAAAACAAACATTGCAATCTTCGAAGGCTAAGACTGATGGTTTAAGAGTTGTTTTAGAGCCTGAGAACGTTTTCGTCTTGATTGTTCACGATGAAGCGGAGAGTTTCCAATCAAACTTGGTGGAAGCTTCGATTGTTGAGGCTTTAGTTCGTAACGTGAAATCAGAAGGCATCGGTGTAATTACTCCACATAACGCCCAGAAAGGATTGTTAAAAAACATGCTCTCTGAGGGATGCGAAAACGCAAGAGTTGATACAGTTGAGCGCTATCAAGGCGGTGAAGCAGACTTCATAATAATCTCTTCCACAGTAAGCGACCCCGACTACGTTCGCAGTGAAAGCGACTTCTTACTTAATCTGAACCGAATTAACGTGGCGATTTCACGAATGAAGAAAAAACTGGTCATCATCGCTAGCAGGTCAATTTTTGAGTTCATGCCACAAGACGCCAAAGACTATGACAAAGCACTGTTGTGGCGTGGGATTGCGCAGACGGTTGGGTTTACTGCTGATTCGAAAGCGCAATGGACAGGTAATCTCTCAGAGCTTCTTGGAAACGAGTCGGCTCCAGTAAAAGTTGAAGTCTACGTTAAATCTGAGAAAAAGTCACAATAATTTTGGACTTGCTAATAAATCACTTTAGTTCTAAGAAAAATCACAAAAATTTGGGCATTATCGTTAACTTTCAGTTTGCGAAAAACATAAATGAAACGGCGGCTTATGCAAACTTAAAGGTTCCCATATTTTAATCAATCAAAATATTTTGGAGCTGAATTGAATTGGATCATACAATCATACATTTTGAGATACCCGCGACGAATGTTGAAGTACTAAAGAGTTTCTATGAGGCTGTTTTAGGATGGAAAATAATCAAAGCCCCGTTAGGCGGAACGGATTATTGGCTCATTCAAACAGTTCCGACAGATGATAAGGGAATGTTGCAACGTCCTGGTGTTAATGGCGGCCTTTACTCACGGACTCCAGATATGCCTAACGCTACTCAAGTAAACTACATTAGCGTTGAAAATATTGACGAATATATCACAAAAGTAACCACTGCTGGAGGAAAAATCCTAATGCCCAAACAGCAAGTACCCACAGTTGGCTCAATTGCCATAGTGGCTGATCCTGAAGGTAACGCATTTGGATTAATACAGCCAGATATGCCACCAACTTCTCCATAAAATAGCGTAAAAAACATCTATCAACCCATATTTCTTTAAAAGAAGATTATAAAAGGGATACATCAATTATTAAAGCGTCGGATATTCTGCGACTTCGATTTCGCAATACAGGTCTCAACGCTTCTCCTTTTAGAATCTGAAGATGTAGTTGTACATTTAGGTGCGATTCAAGCACAAGATTTTGCCGCGGCAAAATGGGCAATTGGCATGAGAATGTAAAAAAGTCGCAGAAAATTACGGAAAATTTCTAAACAAGAGATGTAAGTGTTCTTTTTTCATGGGAAAGATGCGTTGATTTGACAAAGTCATCTCTGGTTTATTGTCGATTTTTTAAGAAGAAAACTTGTTATATTAGGTGACTGTGAAGGATTCTCTTAAACATAAGTCAATAAACTTTGAAGTTTCTATTTTTAGATCCGAGAAGAATCCAGAGGAGATATTGAACTTACTCCACAAATTGTTCAAGATACTTAATTATTGATGAATATGCTTCATCGCCATCCGGACCAAATCTATTGTTGTTGTTGTCAGTATTGATTATTGCTTCCCCGTCAAATTCTCCAACAGGCTCGTTGTATTTAATTCTAAAAACACATTTAACAACAAGGTCTCCATCAAGCCTGAAAAGTCAGCAAAGGATACTTCACACCAGGCAAATGTAAATCGTATTTTCCTTCTGCTTTTGATTCAATGATGAAATCCTTAGTTTCTTCTAGCCTAAGAAGACTCCGAAGGAGTGATCCTTTGTATGGAGGAAAACAAGTATGCTCTTCAAGTTCAGCCTTTTTCCTTATCTCAGAAATCTTCGTATCGAGTGTATCTCTATCCCAAAGTTCAACATCAAACTTTTGAGCATCAACTTTAGCTTGACGGCTAAAACATGACGTAGTCACGACAATTGATCTATTGCAACTGTAGTTACTTTTTGCTTCTTGAGACTTTAAGATGACTGAATTCGATACTTTACTATTTCTCTGCGTCTTTTTAATTAAAATGGCAATTTTCTTGCCATCCTTTATAGCTGTCAAAAAAGTCCCACAATTAATGGAATACTTCTCTGGGTGAATTTCATAACCAACTTCTTCAAGCAGCCACTTAGTAAACCTTTCAAATTCCCTCTCCGAAAGACTGTCAACCGAATAAATACTTGCTTTTAACAGCTCAGATTCATCCGTTTTTTCCAACAATTGACCAAGATATAGCCCAGATTTGTTTTCCTTCTGAATGATTTCCTTTTCAATTCTGGCAGACAATTCCTCTGCCTTGTAGTCAGGAATCTGCAGTCTCTCTTGCAAAAAATCTGCGATATCGATATTTGGGTACCGCTTGATTATTTCTTCTACTACGCCACTTAATTTCAAATATGTCATCTTAATGCTCCATCGCTTTGTTTTTAGGTGCATGTCTTGGGCATAATTGTCTCTTGAACTCATCTGTGTATGTAAGGTTGAGTTTTGAGAAAACTTTGCCACACACATCGCAACTCTCGTAATGGTGAATGCATACGGTTGAATTGTCATGGCTGCATTTGAATTCCAGTAGCCTACTGTGTCTTTTTCCACAGACTGAGCAGATGAAGCCCGAATCGTGTTCAAAGTACTCATTTAATGTTTCATCAAACGATAAGGTTGCTTTTTTTGAATAAATTTTGGCAGTATCTATGGATTTTCTGATGCAATTTTTACAGACGTATAGTGAATCTTGGGTTGCGTATCCTTCATAAAAAGTTTTTTTGCATAAAGGGCAACTGACTTCTGAATTATGATTTATACCTAAGACCATAGAGGACCGAATAATTGAATTATTGTCAAGGTTTACTTCGAACTTGATTTTGGTTGTGTTAATTACAATTAAATTGATGAATTTTACTGCAATATTAGTTAAGTAAGATTCTTCTTCTTTTCTTAGAAGTAACTCGTAGTTAGTTCGCCATTGCGGTAGGTCAAAATCATGTTTTCTAGAAATTACTTTTTCACGACGTTCCCGTCTAAGTCTCTTATCGAATTTTCTTAGTTTAGACTTTTTCTCCTTACTAAGGGCTAAGTCAAAAAGAACCAACTTTTCCTTAATGATAGTCTCTAACTTTTCGTCGGCAATCACTTTCAGCTTTTCAAAGACCGAAGTTTCAAGTTTGGACTTAAAATCTTTAACCTCAATTCCCTTGTCATCCAGGATATTGCTTTCACTAAACTCCTCTACCCTAACAATATTTCCATCCTCATCCATCAGTACAATAATTGTCTCTTCGTTCTTCTGTCGAAGTTTATTTTGAAAAATTATAGAAAAATAGAATTTAAAATACCTGACAGGCTCATTTTTGAGTACTTTTGCTGAAATTATTTTTCCATTATTTATTTGATGATAACATGGAGGAGATTTCGTGCAGGAACTGAATACTTGATCTTCCACAACGACTTTGTCGCAGTCTTCACAAGAAATAGGTGAATCCTTAAAGTATGCTTTGAGGAGAGTGTCCATTTCTTCTTTTAGTTTAAGTGAAATTTGGCATAGAACTCCATTATCTATGCAATCTTTGAGTATTTGCTGAAACGCTAAACTTCCTGGCGTCATGAGTAGTATTTTCTTTTCTCGCGCAAGATTTGGTTGGTAAGTGTATTCTCTTGGGTTTGTTTCGCGTGGATATTTTATGGAAAATATCTCATCCGACAATTCAGTTATTATGCCTTTTTTGGATTCAACATATGCTTTTATGAACTGATGAATTTCGGATTCAGAGTATTTTGTACTCAATCAAGAACACCTTGAGTGAATTTTTCGGCTAATTCCTGATTTTTCCTCGAAACGTTAAGGTCATCCGCTAATCTTTCTAACTCTTTTTTAATGTCCATATGAGATTTGCTTCTTAGCAAAATTTCTACAATGGTCTTTTGTATATCCTGGGATCCTTCTTTTAGCTCCGCAAGAACAGTTTCCATTTTGCCGACGGTCATGTTGAACAAGTCTATCTTTTGGTATAAGATGTGCAACACGTAGTCGTCGATTGTGTCTTTGACGCTTAAGTTGAAGATTGTGACGTCCCGGTCTTGTTTGTATCTATGTATTCTGCCTATTCTCTGTTCAATTTTCATAGGGTTCCAATGCAAATCATAATTGAACATAATGCAGCAATTCTGCAGGTTTAAGCCTTCAGCAGCAGCATCTGTGGCGACAAGATATTTCGTTTGGCCACACTTGAAACTCTCAATAACCTTGTCTCTTTCAACCTGATTCATATCTCCTAAGAAAACCGCAGCTCTGCCAAACTCTTGATTAAGCAATTCTTTGAGTTTATGAGCAGTGATTTTTCTCAGACAAAATATCAACGCTTGTTCATCCGGTATCTCCCTTAAAACGTTTCTGAGTAATTCCAATTTGGCACCCTTGACTTTTTGAGCCATCTCAATTAATCTGCTTGTGGCTTCAGCCTCAATTGGAAAACGTTGTTGTCTCTTCTTTAATGATTCAATGGCGGCAAAAGGGGAACTTGAAAATGATTGTTGAAGCGTAATCGCTTGAAAGACTAAAATCGCATTACTTTGGGATTGACTTATTTTTCTATTCGGGTTCTCTGCAATTAGGGTCTCTATTGTCTTGAAATGGTTCTTGCTCATATCTTTGAGGTATTCTGTTGCTTGATCAATAAATTCGCGTTCGCTCTCATTTGCTTCAAGAGTTCGAGAGTCAACACATCGCTTGGTAAATGGAATACCTGTCTGTTCTCTTCGAGTCCTGCACATAACGTCGCGAAGAATCTGTTTTAAATAATCTACTTCCTCTGACTTTACAACTCTGCTTTTAGAGTCTTCAGAAAACCTGGAAATAAACGCACGTTCACTATCCAGAAGCCCTGGCTGAATTAAATCAACAATGCTATACACGTCAGTAAGCTTATTGCATAAGGGGGTAGCTGTCAACAGCAACAAGTGGTTTTTTCGTATTTTTGCTAAGGACGCTCTACCCTTGCCATGGGTGTTTCTAAATGCATGCGCCTCATCCACCACAATTAGGTCCCATGTTCGGCTTGCAAGTTCATCATATTTTCTGTACAAAAGATTATGTGAACATATTATTCTGTTTGCGGTCTTAAGATTCACTCGTTTGCAATTAGCTATCGAGAAAGTTTCTCCGAATTTTTCAGCCATTTCACTTTTCCACTGTGACAAAAGGCTCTTAGGTGATACAATCAAAATTGAGTTGATTTCATCCCTAAGTAATAGCTCCTTCATTATGAGACCCGCCTCAATTGTTTTGCCTAATCCCACCTCGTCAGCAAGAATCGCGTTTCCATTCATTTCATTTATTACTTGAAGCGCGAGATGCATCTGAAAATTGTAAGGGATTAATTTTGTCCCCAATTCATTTAGAGAGATTAGTTTGTCGATTTTGCTCGCATGCTTAATTTGAATAGCGTTTAAATTCAGCTGAAATTTCTGGAATTCTGAAAATTTTTTTGTTTGAATTAACTTTTTTATCCTATAGGGATCTGAAAAAGTAATTGAGTACCTATTCTTGTCTTTCTTTACCGGCTCAAACGATTGTACTTCAAATTCACTGGGTAACATTTTTTCAAGAGAATTTTTCGTTGAAGTTGACTTTTTTGGACGGGACGATTGCTTTGTGACGATTTTTTTCTCCGATTTCTCGCTATCAGACTTGGGTTCGTCAATTGCCATTTGAATTCCCCTTTTCTGATATGATGAAATACGCGCGACATTTGGCTCGGAGGTTAATAATCAAGAGAATCGCGGTTTACTTATTGTCTAAGTATAAAAACATGAAGTGTCAAAAACTAAGATTTAAGCAAGCTTACTCAACAGTCAGCTTACCAATTAGGATAATTGCCATGGCAAATTTTGTAGTGGCAATTAATACCACTCAACTTCCAACTTTCTGCACCGCTCAATGCTCAACAATTTAAAAGCCAAAAAAACGAAGGCCGCCTGAAAAACAGGAAAGGTGGCTAATTCTGCTTTTCTGGTGTTTTAGGAGCCTTTAATTGTTTTCTTATTATGATAAAAAGCACTAAAAACAGCGCACCTGCTGCGATGCCTGAAGTAATGCCAATAATGTACCATGCCTCCCAATCTGGCATAAAAGTACTGAGGTATTTTAACGACCCAACAAGTATGAATAGAGAAGCTGAACCAATTAACGAAATGCCAAGCGTTAACAAAACACTACTTACTATGCCTAACATGATTAGTCTTTTTAGGCGTTTTTTAACCGCTGTTTCGGCCTCATTCATGTATTCTTTGAGGATGTTTTTTATCTCTTTTAGAATTAAACCCATTAATTCCCTTAACGAAAAATTATCTGACATCTAAACAACTCACCTTTTTAGAATTTACTCGAACCCCAAAACCGCATTATTCACTCGTAATCGCGTCGTAATGGTGTTTCAAAATCCTCTTAAATATTTTATATTGAAATCTATTTTAAGATTGTGGATGCAAGTAAAGATGACAATGATCGGCGTGCGTGTCTTTCTTGGAGATAATTAACTTTTAGAAGATAAAAAACGGCGGCTTTTTGCTCTTATAAAGTAGTTATCTTAAACTCACATTTTTAGGTATCAAATAGTACTTATGCAAAATAATCTTAAGTAACTATTGCATTATATAGTATAGTAAGTCTTCCATAGCATAAACATCTGGTTTTACGCTTCTTTTGTAATCTAGATTTATGATAGGTGGTGGTATGACTTTGAAAATGTATGATGCTATGTTGCTGAAAAGAGAAATAAGGACAAGCTGCAAAATAGAAGCAAAAATTCTTGAAACTTTAAAAGAAGGGTTTGTTTTAAGAATTATGGAGAATTCAGTTAACCAGAGTTCACTTGAGGCAATAACTGATTTTGTCAAAAAACATGAATTAAATATATTGTTTGATAATGGCGTCTATTTTATTTCTAATCAAATTCTTGCTCCATCTGAGCCGATTTATTTATCTGAATAATGTGAACATTTTTCAATACTAAACAATTGGACGTAAGACCAGTTTAGTTATTGGTAGACATAAAATAACTTTGTTTCTCTTTCTTAATGTGACTGCGCTTAGAGAAATTAGACCGATTGCTATCAGAATAAGCAAGGGCGAAAGCTCTGGTATTGGTGAAGGTGAGGGATTAACTGTTTGACTAGGCATTTTTGAATTTGTTGGATTTGATGAAGCTGTAGGAGTTTGGGTTGGAATATGAATGGGTGCTGGAGTGACTGTACCTGGTTTAGGAGAACCGTCTGTTGGATTTGGTTGAGTTAAGGTTGGTGTCGGAGTTGGGGTTGGAGACGAAATAACCATTGGAGGTTGAGAGTCGGACTCCAATTGAAAAACAACGGTTTCATCTTTGTAAGTTCCATAGATAATTACATTGTTGTTTGATAGTCTATCTAGCGTTTGCTGAGTAGGATGTCCATAAGAATTGTCTATACCAGCGCTAATAACGCCATAATTTGGATTCACAGCATTTAGAAATGCTTGTGATGTGCTGTAACTGCTACCATGATGCCCTACTTTTAAGATTTGACTTTGCAAAGTTAAACCAGAAGCTAAAATGCTTTGTTCTGTTTCAGTGGTTGCATCTCCAGTTAACAAGACGCTTGTGTTGCTGACTTGCAATCTCAAGACGATGCCATTTGAGTTTACGTCGCTAACCTGGAGCGGGTTAGTAGGGCTTATGACTGTGAAATTTATCATAGATGTTAGAGCATAAACTTGGTTTCTGAATGCTATTGTCAAATTATGAGTTAACGCCAAAGTCTTCCAAGTATTGAAGATTTGAGTTGTATAATTATAGCCATTGTAGACAATATCCTGAATAGGAATGGAAGATTGAAGAATGGGGACTAATCCGCCTATATGGTCTTCATGTGGATGAGTTGCAAATAACAAATCTATTTTTGATACCTGATAGGTTTTCAAATAATTAAGTAAAGTTGAACCTGCACTACTTGGTCCTCCATCAATCAAAATATTTCTATTGGAAGTTTTAATTAGAATTGAATCACCTTGTCCCACATCTAAGAAATAGATTGTTACGTTTTCTGAACAAGAGGTTGCTAATGTGATAGGTGGAATTGAAGCAGATGCAACTGATTGAAAGTACATTTGACAAGGTAAGAGGAGAACTATTATCGTTGCTATGATTACTTGGATCCTCTTCAACCATGTTGTCTCCAAATATTTTATATTCGATATGCTTAAGAGTTTTGTTAACCATTTTGGAGATTTCACAATGACATCTTTCAAAATGGCACTAACTGGTATTTACGAAAGCGAAGTAAGTTTCTTTTCGGTAGAGACCGAAAAATGATTGTAAATGGATTTATTTAGATTTTACTTATTCGACCACCAGTTAGTTTATATTGTATAAAGGCGTGAAAACGTCTGAAATTAAAATGTCAAAAAAGAATCAACTGGAAAAAGTATGCCCTGAATGCGAAGAAGAAATGAATCCAGTATATAACAAAAGCAAAATACTTACTTGTTGGGAATGCACCGAATGCGGTACAATAGTTTCAGCAACTAAAGAAATCAAAAAAGAAATTTGATTTTTATCCAATTATTTTTTCATTCTGCTCTGCAGCAATAACTTGGCTTACATGTTGCTTAATTTTTGATCAGCTCTAAAATCGATTTTGCCACATTTTGGACATAAATATACAATTATAGGTAGTACTTCTGCTTCAAAGCTCCCTGAATTATCGTCGTTAAGCTTTTGATTTGATTCTTCCCACCCATTAATCTTAAACTGGGTTTTAGCTTGGGACATCTCAACATTACATAAAGAACAAAAAGAAACTGACGCATCTTCTGATTTGTTCACTTCTGTTCTTTCTTGACTAATTGTTGAACTATTGATTTTGGTTTTTTCAGATTTAACTTGTTTGGGCTCATTTTCATAACCCCCTAAGAACCGGCAAGGGTTCGAACAATCTAGTACAAACATGCAAAGGTAGCAACAGGTCATCTTCTCATCATTTTTGCATCGAACCTGCCGGCTTGCCCTTGATTTCTCACTTTCAGAAGCAGCTAAACATAATTTATCATTTGTTAAATACTCACAGCTATTTGCAGTTTGCCAAGTTTGTCTCTTCCTATTAAACAAATCAAGATGTAAATTTGCCTATTTGTTTTTTGGTTAGATTCATAAAGAAGTTAAGTTGATTTTGCGTCTGTTCTAATTTTGTTTACTTTCCTTTCAGGTTTGCATGCTTATTTGGTTCACCCATTTTAAGCCATGAAAATAAAAAAAACATGAATTAGTAATAAAAATAAATAGCATTGAAAACTTTGCTATCAACGAATTAATTACTCTTCCTTCTCTTCACTTAATATTTCTAAATGTCAAAACTAAAAATTTTTGCCTGTAATGAAAATAGTATTTATTTAGGAATGCGTGAAATTCGCTAAATGCTGTCTAAAAGTATGTTTTCCAATTTTTCTTTGGAAACTCTCGCCTAAGTTTCTGCTTATTCCTCTTATTTCTTATATATCATTTCTTTTCTTTGTGCTCGATTTTTGATTGTTATATATTTTTGGTTTGGCTTTGTGTTTTCTTTTGCGCTTTATTGAGGAAAGGACATTTGTCATTTGGTTTAGTTGGCAATCATTAAGAATAGTCTCGGCTGACTTAGAATTAATATTTGCGTTTTTCAGGATTTCATAGAAAGTTTCTCTTTCTACAGTATACGTTTTTTCTACTTCAAAGACTCCGTGAAGATCTCCCTCATCGGTTTCAACGCGTGCTTTATCAAAAATTCGGACTAATTCAATTTCTATTTTTCCTCGTTTGCTTAGGTCAGCAATGTAGGCATGGTCCCCAAGTTTAACATGGCTAAAAAAGTTATAACCGACATCTCCTAATATTGAGAGATAAGTTTGCCAATTTGTTTCCTTCTTTATTTTGTTTTCAGATTTTGAAGATAACCAATGGGAAACCCCAATAAACCATGTATTGCTGAAATCATTGGTCCAATCTTTGATTTGTGTGTGAGGTTTAGTTTTTTTCAAGGTGACTTTTTTTGCAGTCTTCCTCGATAAATTCCAAATCAACTTATATTTTTTTAATTCACCGATGGGTTTTGAAATGTTCCATAAGCTTTCGGTAAAGAAACTTTTCACTTCTTCTGCATCTGATCCCTCAAGCAATACGCCAACTTCAATATTGCTTTCAAAAGCTTCTATGGTCAATGTGGCTGAGGTCAATAACGCTGAATTATCGAAAATGTAAATGGCTGAATGAAAATTTTCATTAGATTTTATTTTTATGCCCTTTAAGTGCTCAATGAAATATTGTATTTCGTATGGATTGACTTCATCTTCCTTTACTGAAAAATCATTTACTCGGAATACAAATCGTGTGTCAGTTGGAGGGTTCTTTATGATTTCTTGTGAAAAAACTCTATGAACACCTGAACCAAGAAGGGGGGAACATACCCATAAAATGTCTTTTGTGTCCAATGATTTCTGAAGAATAGTCTCATATAACTCTGTATTGCATAGCAATCTAGTCATAGTGTGAAGTTACTTTATTAAGAATAAAAGTTTTCGCAAAGTATTGCCTTATGCAAGCAATTTTTTATGCCAGTAATTACTTTGAACTTGTGTATTTAGGACTCAACTGATCTGTGATGCCAAAAACGGGGTTTCCGCTGGATGTTTGGAGCGCTAAAATTTTTAATGTTTTATTCTACGGTATAATACCCAAAAACTCACGAGAGAAGGTCGCTGAGCTCAAATTGGAAGCGGAACGGCGATGGGGCAATTGGAAAGGGCACTCTTTTGCTTATGTCCTAAACGATTTGCCTAACTTGTCTGCAAGAATTGGAATTGATTTAACAAAGCTTTGAATTTTTTCTACTTCAAAGCTATAATAAAAAAGGCAATTTATGGCGATTTCTTTTTAGCACGCTTTCGATAGTGCCAGAACACAATTAATGCGACAGTTACCAAGATAACTGTTACTGCAATCAATCCAACGGGCAACAATAGAGATGTTTGGCTGTTAGAACCAACAATAACAAGCGGGCGCATCATTTCGTTGTCTTCATGATCGAGTATATGGCAATGCCAAACGTATCCAGGACCATTTGTAGGATCAAACTTGAAGTTAGAACCATCTTGGGGTGCAAATCGTACTCTGAGCACAGTGACCGCACCTGCGTCGGCTTGAATGGTGTCTTTCCAGCCCTGCATATTGGGAGTTGGCTTTACAGGTTGACCTAGTAAATAACGATCTAAAGAATCAACGTTAATCGTACTATGATTTAATGGAACATTTCCGTTTAAAGCTAACCAATCATACATGTATTGAGCTGAAGCTAGTTCCTGACGTTTTACTAGTTGAAATTGAACCAGATGCATATGGATTGGATGTGGAGTCATCAATGGATTAACAATAATCCAGTCTTCGGTAGTTCCTACTTTGGGTTCTTCAGAAACAGGAGCATCCCACGGCTGCCCATCCAACAGCATTGCCACAGTATTGGGAGCATCACCTTGCTCAGTTAAAGTGAGTATTCTACTTTTTGTTGGAGACAACAAATTAGGGAAGTCACCAGAAAGCGTCGGATTCAATTCTGAGGGCAAAGACTTAGGCGAAAACCCTTTTTCATTAGAAACTGTAAACTGAATAATTTGGCCCACAGTTTGTTTTTCATCATTAGTCAAAGTTGGATCAGAATTCTCAAGAATTACCTTTTGACCAGCAGCTACGTTGGAAAAATCAACCAGCAAGTCAACTCGTTCACCTGGCGAAATCGTGAGCGAAGAAAGCGTTACAGGCGTTTTTAGGTATCCACCGTCAGTTCCTATCTGAGTAAACTGCATATTATTTGAGAAATGTAATGTATAGAAACGTGAGTTTGATCCGTCTAAAATTCTAAGGCGATATTGACCTTGTTTAACGTCTGTGTTTGGCCACACCAATCCATTAACCATTACGGTATTTCCTACAAAAGTTGGATTCCAATATGGGTGAACCGCTTTATCACTGCCTTCACTTGGGAAATAAAGTGAACCGTCAGAAAGAAAATTCCTATCTTGAATTGCAAGAGGAATTTCAAATTCGCCCTTTGGTAGCAATCCAGCAACTTGGTCATTGGTACTTCCTAATAAATAGAAACCGGCGAGTCCAGACATGACGTTAAGACGAGTAATTCCCAATGCATGATCATGATACCATAGAGTTGTAGGTTGTTGATCATTAGGGTAAGTGAACACAGCTGAATTACTATCAGTAGCTAAATCGGTACTATAAGCGGTTCCATGCAAACCATTTGTAGTCCACCATGCCTCTGGATTTCCATCAGAAGTTGAGGGAACCTCTCCTCCGTGCAAATGAATTACGACTGGGACAGGACTTTGAGCTTGAACATAACCGCTTGGGAACGGGGGTGCAGAAACAGGATTCGGCGAACTCATATCGGTGGGATTAGCCCACATGATAGTTGGGTCAATTGCAAACATGTGCATTAATGGATTTCCTGAAGAATCCACAAGATTATTTTCCCATTTTACTTGAACTGGAATACCCCTAGTAGCTTCAAAAGTACCCCCAGGACTACTATGAACTACCCCAAGGGGCTCTCCTGTTATTGCATCTTTGGCTTGTCCTTCAAATCCCCAAACCTTAGTTGAACCAAATCCAGTGGGGTTTCCAATGGCATCCATCTCAGGCAATATTTGCTGCATAAATTCGCGAACACCAACAACGTAATCTTGACGCATTAGTTTGCCAGAATTGTCTGTGATATTATTCGGAACATAGACTGGAGGCGCTTTGTCTATTTGGTTTACCCACTTAGGAATTGTTTTGGGATCAATTAGGTTTGGAGTTTGAGAGGAAACACTTTGTAAAATTACGCTTGAAAATGTTGAGCATAAAAGAAGTGTTATTAAAGAAATACAGATTTCTTTTCTCATTTTTGCACTCTCAAAAATTAATGCTTATTTACAGTGATATTTAGTGATGCAAGTATTTAAAAATAATAATTTATTAAAAAAAAGAAAAATTATTTTTGCGTGATTACTCTTCGTCTTCGCAGTCGTCGCAGTCGCAGTCTTCGGAATCTTCTTCCTCTTCTTCTTCGAAACCAAAAATAGTTTTTACCATTTTTTTACACCTGCAAGTTTAACCTGAATGTAACTAAATAAACCCTTTGTTACAACTTCAATTATAAAACGTCGCTTAAAAATATGCGAAATAGATAGCTGAGAAACCTTATTATAAGGAGGAATTTTTTCGATATAATGACTGCGAAGATTTTTTCTAAATTGTTGTGGTACTAAGCCAGCCACATAACTTTAAACGCTAACTTGAGAACATTTATGTAGGTTTTGGTTGGAAAAAATTGAGTAGAGCATCGTCAATGAATACAATGGATTATCGCGATAAATTGCTCAAGTTGATGGGAAAGGTAAAATGAACGAGAAAAAAAAGAGAATCCTGGTAGTAGATGACGACGTATCTATCTTGAAGGTTTTCAAAAATATCCTGGAAAAAGAAGGATACATAGTTGAGGCTGTTGAAACCGGTAAGGCAGCCCTTGAAAGAATTAAAAAAGAAAAGTTCAACGTTTGCTTATTTGATGTGAAGCTGCCTGATATGGATGGAACTGAGCTTCTAAAGTTGACGAAGAATCCAGAGACAATCAAAATTATTATTACAGGTTTCTCTAGTGATGAGTTAGGACGGAAAGCTGCTGATTATGGAGCTGACGATTTTCTAGTTAAGCCTGTTAAAGCTGAAGAGCTTATTGCTACGGTTCGGGAAAGGTTAGTTGCAAAACAGAGCGAAAAATAAAATTTTGTTTGTCTGCTATAGCCCGACCCGAAAACATTTTTTTTCATTAGGAATCGGTCTCTCAAAAATACCCCAATTGAAAAATTCGAGGATTGATTGAATCGCCATAAATTATTCCTTTTCCAATAATTAAAGACTTGAAAAATTTCGACAATATCGATTTTTTTGACCTATTAAGAGTCTATGATTGAGATGCTATGTGCCAACACACAAGGAAATAGCCGTTTGAAATCTTCTTAACAATCAGTTACAACTTATTTGAGCTAATGCAAAGTTCTAACCTTCAAACCAACACCTTAAGATTAAGAATTCATTCATAAATCTTAAAAGCTTAACCGATTAAACATTTCATCATATAAGTGGGTGTAGCCATGGGGTTCCTTAAAAAATTCACAAACAAATTGACTGCGCCAGATGCTTCAGTTCAATTACGACTTTCCAATTACTCAGTTTCATCAGGAGAAAACATTCAAGGCAACCTTAACGTAATTTCAAAAGAGGACTTTGAATCAACAGAGGTGCGCTGTGAAATAGTTTGCATTGAACAAGCTAAGGTCATTCGGGAAGTCTATGATGCTGCACTAAAACGATCAATCCCCAAAATGGTTGATGAATCAACCATTATTTACGATGCTAAACCCGCACTTTGTGGACCAACGCACTTTGTAAGAGGTGAAAATCGAAGCATTCCAATCAACTTTAACATTCCAGCAGGCTCAAGACCAACTTCTACAGGTGTGGATCGAAGAGTCAAATGGACTATAAAAGGTATAGTTGCAGTAGATGGTCGACCCGATAAGACGACAGAATCAAATGACATCCAAGTTATAGCACCAACTGTGCAGGCTCAGGCGGTTACAGCACAACGAGAAGTTATCCGTACTATCGTCATGATTCCCTGTAGGTACTGTCAAGGCTTAATGGATCAAACGCTGACTGTTTGCCCCAATTGTAGTGCAAAAAGAACAATTTAGAATGAATGAAGCTAACGGGGCAGGTTTGACCTAATTATTTCCATAAGAGTTTCCAACTATAAATAGAGATTAATGAAGTATGGGAAATAAGAGGATTTTCCAGCCCATTAGCCCCATAGTTTTCATAGGTGAAATTAAGCTTTATCGAGGTTGAATTCCTCGTGGATAGCTCGGACCACAGCGACTCCGTCTTTCTCTTTTACAACAAAGGAAATGTTAAGTTCGGAGCTGCCCTGTGCAATCATACGGATGTTTATGCCTGCTTTGGCGACAGTGTTGAAAATGTGTGATGCAACACCCAATGTACCCTTCATGTTTGCGCCCATAACTGCGATGACTGCGACATCGTCTTCTGCGGTGACTTCACTCACTACTCCGCCGCGCTCTAGAAGTGCGATTTCCAAGTTGCTGATAGCTCGACCTAGAAGTGCCCGTTTGATAATAATTGAGATGTTAGCTTCGGAGACGGCAGTTGATATCATCATTACATTGATCCCATTTTTGCCCAGAACGTCGAAAACTTTGGCGTAGCTGCCTGGTGCACCGACCATCGCTGCTCCGTTTACGTTGAGCATTGCGACGTCTTTGATCATTGCTACTGCTTTTACGGGTTTGGTTTGGTTGGTAGCTGATTCTTTAGTTATGAGTGTGCCCATATTTTCGGGGTGGGCTGTGTTTCGAATTCGGACTGGAATGTTTTCTTTGATGACTGGTCCTAGTGCTCGTGGATGCATGGCTTTGGCTCCGAAAATCGCCATTTCCGCTGCTTCCTGATAACTCAGTTGTGGTAGCATCCTTGCCGATGGAACAATTTTGGGGTCGGTTGTCATTATTCCATCAACATCGGTCCAGATCCAAACCTCGTTTACCTGCAATGCTACGCCAAGTATTGTTGCAGTATAGTCTGAGCCCCCTCTGCCGACCGTTGTCATTATGCCATCTTGATTAGCCGCGATAAACCCTGTAACCACTGGAATTGTGCCTTTTTCAAACATTGGCCCTATTCTTTCACGTATGAGGTGAGTGGTATAATTCATAAGTGGGTTAGCTTCACCAAAATTAGAATCCGTAACTATCCCTGCTTCTTTGCCTGTGAAACATTGAGATTCAAATTTGTGGTCTCTTATCGCACCTGAGACAATTGGTGCAGACAAACGTTCTCCAAAAGAGGCAACGTAGTCTTTAGATTTTGGTGTTAGTTCACCAACATAGCATATGCCTG
The DNA here is from genome assembly GCA_963831895.1 of Candidatus Bathyarchaeota archaeon. Classification (GTDB taxonomy): domain Archaea; phylum Thermoproteota; class Bathyarchaeia; order Bathyarchaeales; family Bathycorpusculaceae; genus Bathycorpusculum. The sequence continues at coordinate 170,035 of CAWHSD010000013.1, read as the reverse complement.
TTAAAACTTTTTCCAGTTCAGAAATCGTTTTTTCCGTGATTTGTATAACTTCTTTTTGGATTTCTTTGTTTGAAATAGCAGTTGAGATTGCTTCAACATGTTTCTTTAGAAGTTCTTTTGTAAAAGAATCAATTTGTTTTTCATCGCTTTTCTTAGCTTGACAGGCAACTTCAAGCAAACTGTTAGTGACGCCTGCTAATGCAGAAACAACAACAGCTACTTTGTAATCTTTCTTAGCGTATTGAATTACTGAATCAGCTACGTGGCGAATGTTTTTACCTGTTCCTACGCTTGTTCCACCGAACTTCATCACAATCTTCATTTTTTTTCAATCCGTTTTTGTCATTTTAGTAGTTTGGTTGCTAACTTACGTCTTATATCTAAAAGGTCCCTTAAAACTGCACTGGCAGTTTCGATTCCGCCTGCTCCTCTACCTATTAGCGTTTGTTCTGCTGCATATTCGGTTGAAAATGTTATGGCGTTTAAAACTCCGCTGACACATAAGGGGTTAGTCAACAGTATTTCTGTAGGTTTAACCGTTGCTTTGCCGGATTCGATTGAACCGATAAGTTTAATGGTGCTATTTCTTTTAGCGGCTTCTTCAAGTGCTTGCAAGGTTACGTCGCTGATGCCTGTTCTGTCTACGTCTTTTAGGGTTATTTTCTTGTTCATTATCCAGTTCGATAAAATTACTACTTTGCAGGCAGTATCAAACCCATCAATATCCATCGATGGCTCTCTTTCTGCGTAACCAAGTTTTTGGGCATTAGAAAGAGCATCTTGGAAGGTTACGTGGTTTTGAGACATTTCAGTTAGTATATAGTTTGTTGTACCATTCAGTATGCCGCGTATGGCTAAGATTCTATCTCCTGCAAGGCATCGTTTAGCGAACTCTAACATGGGTGTTCCCCCGCCGACCGTACCGCTGAACCTAAAGTAAACGTTGTTGTATTCGGCGAGTTCTGTTAGCGCTGGCATCGCCAAAGCTAGAGGTCCTTTGTTGGTTGTAACAACATGTTTGCCTGTTTTGAAAGCTTTTGTGATATGTGATAATGCAGGTTCACCAGTTTTGATATTGACTGGAGTTACTTCTACAACTACTTCCGCCTCAACCGACTCGATTACATCCAAAGCTGAAATTCCGGGACGACCAAAATCAGGATCTTTAGATATTGGATAACCGCGTTGTTTTATTGCTTCAAGTTTTTCGGGGCTTAATCCTCTTGGGTTTATTACCGCGCCATCTATGTCGGCGATTGCTACGATTTTTGGGTTAAATCCAGTATCTTTAAGATTTTCAGAGTATCTGCGAGCAAGAATTGTTGTTACGCCTTTTCCAACTACGCCATACCCAACCAAAATAATTCTCATTATCCAATCACCGTGCAAGAATTGCTTGTTTTAATCCTAACGCATTTTCAATGGCTGAGATGTCCGCATCAACTTCGATTGGTTTCTCACTCATCTTAACTGCGGTATCTGGGTCTTTGAGTCCATGTCCAGTTGTAACACATACAACTCGTTCATCTTTGCCAATTACACCGCTTTTAACAAGCTTCTTAAGTCCTGCAATTGATGAGGCGCTTGCTGGTTCAACGAAAATTCCTTCAATCCTTGCTAATATTTTTTGGGCGTCTAAGATTTCTTCATCTGTTACAGTCTCAGCTGTTCCTTTGGATTCATGGATAGCGTTGATGGCTTTCTTCCAGCTTACTGGTGCACCGATGCGAATAGCCGTCGCTACGGTTTCTGGGTTTGCAACTGGAATAATTTTGTCGTGGTTGCTTTTTATCGCTGCAACGATTGGTGCAGATCCAGAGGCTTGTATTCCAGTCATTTTTGGAAGGTTTTTTATGTAGCCAAGCTGGTGGAATTCTGTTATGCCTTTCCATATGGCGCTTATATTTCCAGCGTTGCCAACTGGTACGATAATTCTGTCGGGAGCTTCGTTTTTAAGTTGCTCACAGATCTCGTATCCTAATGATTTTTGCCCTTCAATACGGAATGGGTTAATTGAATTCAAAAGGTAAATGCTCTTGTGTTTCTCAGCAATTTTAAGAACGAACTCTAAAGCTTCATCAAAGTTACCTTTGACTTGGAGAACTTTGGCACCATGAATCATGGCTTGCGAGAGTTTGCCATAGGCAATTTTGCCTGAAGGAATCAGGACAGTGCATTTTATTCCAGCTCTTGCAGCATAAGCGGCTAAGCTTGCCGATGTATTGCCTGTTGAAGCGCAGATGACATGTCTTGCTCCCAATTCAACTGCTTTTGTAACTCCAACCGTCATGCCTCGGTCTTTAAAGCTGCCCGTTGGATTTTCACCTTCATTCTTAACATAAAGATTTTTGAGTCCTAACTCGGTGCCTAACCGCTCTGATCGGTGCAGACCCGTGCCGCCTTCGTTTAAAGTCACTATTTTTGCAGATTCGTGGATAGGCATGAAATCTAAGTAACGCCAAACAGAGAGGGGCTTGCTCAACCAGTCGCTTTCTTTGAGTTTTTCAGCAAGCTCTTGGAAATCAAATTTTATCTCTAAGATGTCTCCGCATTTTTTGCAGAAGTAGACTATTTCATCTATATCATAGTTTGTTTTGCAGTTTATGCATTCTTGATGGGTCATTTATTTACATCTCCACTTGGCAGCGACTAACGCGCTTCTATTTTAATTGTGTCATTATTAATTTTGCTTACCTTGTTAAGTATTAACCCACTAAATTTGATAGAACCTCATACGTTTTGAGGCTGTCTTTTTTTTCAACTACCATGATTGTTTCTGTCCAGCACGAAATGAACTCAATAATGTTCACATTCTGTTCAGCCAAAAGGGTTGCTAGAAATGCGACTACTCCTGGTGTAGCTTCCAGCTCTTCGGGCGAATGAACAACAATCATCGTGCAATTGTCATGTTTAACTAATGTACTTATGCGTTCGGGCAAATCGCTCCTATCAAGCAGGTAAACGAATTTACCCATTAAATCCACCTTCATACCTGTTTGAGTAGGCAATTCCTTAGCTGTTATCATTACGGATTTTCGGTCATAAACAGCAATGTTGCTGCGTTTAAGAAGTTGAAGGACTTTTTCTTCTCTTTTTTGCTTATGTTTCTGCAGTTCCTCTGAGTAGCGGCGAAGAGCGGCTTTTATAGCGCTTGTATCGTCGGTTTTCAATTCCTTCTGGATTTGCCGTGAAAGCTCGCTTAGGTTAACTATGCCTTTTTCTAGAGCTTCCAGTAGGTATGGTTTATTTCGCAGATGATTTCTCACATTTTGGGCTATTGTCAATGTATTCTGTGAATGTATCAAATGGGACATTTAAAGCTTGTTAAGTGACAAAAAAGTCACAACGTTTAAAAATACAGCCCTTAAAGTTGTTGGAATAAATTTAGAACAAAAATGGGGGAGCAAACACATAACCGATAAATTTGTATTAGCCTACTCAGGCGGATTAGACACATCCGTGTTAATCAAATACCTCCAAGAAAAATATAATGCACAAGTAATCACAGTAACAGTAGACGTTGGTCAACAAGAAGACATCAAGGCAGCTGAGAAAAAAGCAATAAAATTAGGCGTCCTCAAACATTTCTCAATAGATGCCAAAGACGAGTTTGCCAAAGACTACATTTTCCCAGCCATAAAAGCCAATGCACTATACGAAGGGAAATATCCAATAAGCACAAGTTTATCCAGACCATTAATCGCTAAAAAAATGGTTGAAATTGCCGAAAAAGAAAGTGCAACAGGCTTAGCCCACGGTTGCACAGGAAGAGGCAACGACCAGGTACGCTTCGACGTAACATTAGGCTCATTAGCACCTGAAATGAAAATTATTGCTCCAGTTCGTGAATGGGGTATGACACGAGACGAAGAAATCGCCTACGCAAAAGCCAAAGGAATCCCAGTCTCAAACGCCGCTAAAAAATATAGTATCGACGCGAGCGTTTGGGGAAGAGCTATCGAATGTGGTTTACTTGAAGATGCAAGTCAAGCACCGCCAGAAGATGCATACGAGTGGACAACATCACCAGAAGAAGCTCCCAACATACCTGAAATTATTACTATACAGTTTGAGGCAGGAGTTCCAGTTGGGGTTAATAACAAAAGCATGTTGCCTCTTGAGCTTATCGAAGAAGTGAACAAGATTGCTGGTAAAAACGGTGTTGGCCGCATTGACCATATTGAAGACCGTTTAGTTGGTATAAAATCTCGCGAAGTCTACGAGTGCCCGGCAGCCACCGTCATTCTCGAAGCTCACAAAGACCTCGAGAAAATGGTCATGACCCGGCATGAAGTGTTATTCAAACAGCAAATCGATGCCGAATGGGTTTTCTTGGCTTATGCAGGTTTGTGGGTTGACCCGCTCAAAGATGACTTGGATGCATTCATTAACAAATCCCAAGAAAACGTCACAGGCGAAGTCAAGCTTAAACTCTATAAAGGCAGCCTCCAAATTATCGGACGTTCCTCTCCAAACTCACTTTACGACAAAAACCTTGCGAACTACAATATCAAAACAAGCTTCAATCAATCCTACTCTAAAGGCTTCATAGAACTCTGGGGATTGCAGACAAGAATGTATAACTCGTTAAAAAAAGCTAGCAAAAAGCCGAAGGTAAAGAAAACCTAATTTTTTTATTACAATGGATTAACTGATAAGAGGGCAATGAAAATGTCTAAGATGTTGCACGGAGGACGGTTGGGCAATGTTCGAGAAGACGTCGCTAAATTCACGTCTTCACGCAAAGATGATGCCCGGTTAGCTGATGCTGTTTTAGCGATTAACAAAGCTCACGTTGTTATGTTGATGGAGCAGAAAATCATCAAGTGGCTAGACGGGTCAAAAATCCTAATAGCTCTCCAAAAACAAGGAGAGTCAAAAACTTGATCCTAACACTGAAGACGTTCATATGGCTGTTGAGGAAGCTGTTTTAGCTGAGACGGGTCCTGAGGTTGGCGGAAACCTGCATCTCGCAAAGAGTAGAAACGATCAGGTAATAACAGCCATTCGTATGGCATTGCGAAGTGAATTATTAATTATCATGCAGCAAGTGCTCAACATGCAAATGATCCTTCTTACATCCGCCAGCAAAAATACTGAAACTATCATCTTAGCCTATACTCACCTTCAACCAGCTCAGCCAGTTACCTTCGCCCATTACTTGCTCTCACATGTTGGTGCTTTGGGGCGAGATTTGCAGAGACTGCAGAGTGTTTATGAAAGGGTTAATTTGTGTCCTTTGGGCGCGGGAGCATTGGCAACAACAAGCTTTCCAATAAGCCGCAAAACAACAGCCGAACTTTTAGGCTTCGATTCAGTATTAGAGAATTCGATTGATGCGGTTGGAAGCCGGGATATCATTCTCGAAACTCAATCAGTGTTAACGTTGCTTGCTGTGAATCTAAGTCGGTTTGCTGAGGATTTGATTATTTGGAGTTCGCCCGAATTTGGGACAGTTGAGTTGTCGGATGAATTCACATCAACCAGCAGTATCATGCCTCAAAAGAAGAACCCTGAAGTACTCGAGGTCATTCGTGCTCGAGCCGGTAATGCTTTGGGCGATTTTGTTGCTTCAACTGCTACCATTAAAAGTCTACCATCAACTTACAACCTTGATTTGCAAGAAATAACTCCGAAGCTTTGGTCTTCAACTGACAACCTCACTGCTTCACTCAGCATATTTATAAAACTCATTCCGAACTTGAAGGTTTCTTCGAACGTTGAAGGTAAAGCTGCAGCAGGATTCGTTGGCGCAACCGAACTTGCAAATATGCTTGTGCGAAAATACGGTGTAGCTTTTAGAACTTCCCACAAAATAGTTGGTGCTCTGGTTAAAGCACTAATCGATTCAAAACAGACTTTACTTGACGCCACACCTGAATTGCTAATGAAAGTGTCAAAGGAATCAGTTGGAATCCAAATAACTGTAAAAAAAGTAGATATAATTGAATGCACAAATCCCCGCAAACTAATCGAAACCTATAAAGTACAAGGTGGTCCATCACCCGCAGAGGTAGAAAGAGCAATCACATCAACCAATAAAACCCTTACACAAACAAAAATTCATATTACAAAACTTCAAGAAAACCTTTCAAAGGCAGAAAAAACTCTTAACTCTACCGTGAAATCCTATTCTCAAGTTGACTCTTCCAAAAACGGAAGACTTAAAAATTCACAGTTATAGGTTGAATAGGGCTTTGGTCCCACAATTTAGCATATCTGACAAAAATAAAAAAGCGATACTGCTTCTTGAAGACGGAACGTTATTTATCGGTAAAGGTTTTGGTGCAACAGGAAAAATTTCTGGCGAAGTTGTATTTTCAACTCAGATGGTTGGTTACCCAGAGGCATTGACTGATCCGTCATACAAGGGGCAAGTTCTCACTTTCACTTATCCAATGGTAGGTAACTATGGGGTACCGTCAAACGAATTAAGCTTCGGAATGCCGCTTTATTTTGAATCCGCCCATATTCAGGTTCAAGGTCTTGTAATCCACGAGCTTTGCCATGAGCCATTCCATTGGGCATCAACAAGAACCCTGGATAAATGGTTGGCAGATGAAGGCGTTCCTGGAATCTATGGTGTTGATACAAGACGTTTAACAAAGAAACTTCGAACTTACGGAGTTATGTTGGGTATCGTTCAGGTTTTTGAAGCAGGCGAAGACCCCAATTTGGATGCGATCTTAAAGAATGGAAAAAATATTGCTGACCCAAATTTGACTGATTTGGTTAATGAAGTTTCAGTTAAAAAACCCATTAGGTATAGCGTTGATGGCAAAAGAACAGTTGTGCTAATTGACTGCGGTGTTAAATACAGCATTATCAGAAATCTGCTTAAACGGGGCATTAATGTTGTGCGCGTTCCCTATGATACTTCAGCCAGCGAAATCATGAATTACAACCCAGACGGTGTTTTCGTGAGTAATGGCCCAGGTGACCCTAAGAAATGCACAAAAACAATCGAAGCCATTTGCGAATTGTCTGAGAAAATCCCGCTCATGGGCATCTGTCTTGGCGCGCAAATATTAGCGTTGGCAATGGGGGGAGATACTTACAAACTTAAGTTTGGTCACCGCGCCCAAAACCAACCCGCACTTGACCTAAATAGCAGTCGTTGCTACATCACAACTCAAAACCACGGTTACGCAATTGACTTAGAATCATTAAAGAAAACACCGTTGGAACCTTGGTTCATTAATCCCAACGATAAAACTACCGAAGGAGTTAAACACAAAAATAAGCCAGTTTTCGCCGTCCAATGGCATCCTGAAGCTTCGCCCGGACCATACGACACAGAGCTTCTGTTTGATAAATTCGCAAAAACCTTGGAGGTCAAATAAGGATGCCCAAGTTTGATTGGATTAAGAAAGTTATGGTTCTTGGTAGCGGCGCTATTAAAATAGGAGAAGCGGCCGAATTCGATTATTCAGGCAGCCAATGTCTCAAAGCTCTGCGAGAAGAAGGCATTGAAACTGTTCTAATTAACCCTAACATTGCAACTATCCAAACTGACCCAAGGCTCTCAGGTAAAGTTTACCTTCTTCCAGTTACCCCTGAGTTCGTAGAGAAAGTTATCGAGAAAGAACGTCCAAACGGTATTCTGCTTGGCTTCGGTGGTCAAACAGCTCTAAACTGCGGTTTAGAACTGGAAAAAACAGGTATCCTCCAAAAATATAATGTTAAAGTTTTAGGCACACCTGTAAAAGCTATAGAAGATACTGGTGACCGTGAACGTTTTCGTCAGTCTATGCTTGAAGCTGGCGTTCCACCTTTAAAAAGCAAATCAGCGACAAGCGTTAAGCAAGCTTTGGAAGTTGCTGATGAAATCGGTTATCCCGTTATCGTTCGAGTAGCTTACACTTTAGGTGGAAAAGGTTCAGGTGTAGCCCACAATGTTCCTGAATTAAAAGAAATCTCTACACGTGGTATAGCTCAGAGCAGAATTGGTCAAATCCTAATTGAAGAATATGTGGGGCATTGGAAAGAAGTTGAATACGAAGTCATGCGTGATTACGCAGACAACTGCTTAACGGTATGCAACATGGAAAACTTTGATCCCATGGGGGTTCACACTGGAGACTCAATTGTAGTTGCACCCTCGCAAACCATGACAAATCGCGAGTATCACCTTATTCGATCAATCTCCATAAACGCAATTCGCCACTTGGGGATAGTTGGCGAATGCAACATCCAGTGGGCTCTCAACACTCAATCCGAGGAATGCCGGGTTATAGAAGTTAACTCACGTATGTCCCGCAGTTCAGCGTTAGCAAGCAAAGTTACTGGGTATCCTCTAGCTTACATAGCTACCAAGCTCACATTGGGCTATACTCTTCCTGAACTAATCAACAAAGTCACGGAAGTCACTACAGCATGCTTTGAGCCAGCCCTGGATTACATAACTGTCAAAATCCCAAGGTGGGATCTCCAGAAATTCAAGAATGCCGACCGCCATGTGGGTCCGCAGATGCGTTCTGTAGGTGAAGTTATGGCAATTGGTCGGTGTTTTGAAGAAGCACTCCAAAAAGCCGTTCGCATGTTGGATACAGGAAAGATAGGTTTAGTCTGTAATCCAGAAGAAGACGCGGAAATCGAATCAGAAGAACGCATAAGAGACGAAATTGCAAACCCCACAGACGAACGCCTCTACAAACTTGTTAAAGCCTTAAAACTTGGCATAACCGTCGCTGAGATATACCGTTTGAGCGGTGTAGACCCCTTCTTCCTGCACAAAATCCAAAACATAATAGATATGGAAACGCAACTTCGCAACCTAAACTTAGCAGAAGCCAGCGCGCCAGAAATCATCCGAGAAGCAAAACGGATTGGTTTCTCAGATGAACAAATCGCTCAATGCCAAAAAACCGATGAATTCACGATTAGGGCTTTTAGAAAAGATGCAAATATTCTTCCAGTGATCAAACAGATAGACACTTTGGCTGCAGAATGGCCTGCAAAAACAAACTATCTTTACCTTACTTATGGCGGAGACGAGGACGACATAGAATTATCCAGTAGCCCAAGTAAAGTTATTGTGCTTGGCGCAGGTGTTTTCCGAATAGGATCGAGTGTGGAATTCGATTGGTGTGGCGTCAACACGATTTGGGCGCTTAAGAAGAACGGCATAAAAGAAGCTATCATGGTCAATTACAATCCTGAAACCGTCTCTACAGACTATGATATCTCTGATAAACTGTACTTTGAAGAATTATCAATCGAGCGGATTTTGGACATTTACGAGAAAGAAAATCCTTTGGGTATAATAACAAGCGTAGGTGGACAAATCCCTAACAATTTAGCTATGCCGCTTTCAAAAGTCGGTGTAAAACTATTGGGCACCTCAGCTGAGAACGTGGATTTAGCTGAAGACCGCTCAAAATTTAGCGCTCTCCTAGATCAACTTGAAATTTGCCAACCTAGCTGGAGCAAACTCTTATCAATTGATGATGCAAAACACTTTGCACAAAAGATCGGTTACCCAGTTCTTGTTAGACCCAGTTATGTGCTATCGGGTTCAGCCATGCGTGTTGCCTATAATGAGGTATCACTTGAAAACTTTTTGAACTTAGCTGCTAAAGTTTCACGTGATCACCCAGTAGTAATCAGCAAATTTATAACTCAAGCCAAAGAAGTTGAAGTAGATGGTGTCTCCGACGGCGAAAACGTGTTCATCGGGGCAATAATGGAGCATGTGGAGAACGCTGGAGTTCATAGTGGCGACGCAACCATGACTATTCCACCTCAATCGCTAAAGATTGAGGTTCAAAAGAAAATAGAAGAATGTACCCAAAGCATAGTTAAAGCGTTGCAAATTCACGGACCATTTAATATACAATACCTCGTCAAAAACGATGTAGTTAACGTTATTGAATGTAACCTACGAGCCTCACGTTCTATGCCCTTTGTTAGCAAGACTCGGGGCATAAACATGATTGAGTTGGCGACTTTGGCGATGCTGGGCAAAAAAATCGACGGGGTCAAACTCTCCCCAATGACCATTGCTCATCATGTCGGTGTGAAGGTTCCACAGTTTAGCTTTATGCGTTTAAGCGGTGCTGACCCAGTTTTGGGCGTAGAAATGCTCAGCACTGGAGAGGTAGCGTGTCTTGGTGAAAACTTTTCGGATGCCTTCTCGAAGGCGTTGCAAGCAGCCGAATTTACGATTCCGCCCAAAGACGGCAAAGTGTTCATCAGCGTTGGTGGCGATGAAGCGCGAAAGGCGAGGGTTGTGCCGATTGCCAAAGCACTTGCTGAAATGGGCTTTAAAATCTACGCGACTCAACATACGGCTGACGTACTTAACGCCCACGATGTAACAGCTACCGTGCTATACAAGGTCAAGGACGCTCAAGTTAGCCCTAACATTATGGATTATTTGCAGGAACGCAAAATCGACTTAGTAATAAATGTGCCAATGGCTAATCGACTCTCAAGCATTTCAGATATCCTAACCGACGGCTACATCATAAGGCGACAAGCAGTAGAATTTAACATCCCAGTCATAACCAACTTGCAACTCGCAGCAGCATTGGTGGATGTGCTAAAACAGAAAGGACAAAACGGTAATTCCATTCGATCATTAAACGAATACATAGACGCCATGCCTTGGAAGCAATGGTAAATTCGCTGCTATCTTCAACCTTCTTCTATCCAAATCACTAAAACTCAACACTGATCTAGGTTTCTATCATTTCCGCAATGTTCGGTCAAATATCAGTAGAATAAAAACGTGCAGTTCGGAGTCTAAGGTCTACCAAATATTACGACATAAACATATTTTTTGCGCAAATATTATATTCTTGCCTTGCCTTTTCGATTGAGCATTAAGGTAATCTACTTTGTCTAACCAAGCTAAGACTCGGACAGTAGAAGAAATTAACCAGAAGATCCGCAAAGGCGACGCTCAAGTTTTAACTGCTGAAGAAATGAAGAAGCTGGTTGAGAGCAGCGGTGTTGAGGTTGCATTCAAAGAAGTAGATGTGGTCACTACGGGCACTTTTGGAGCCATGTGCTCATCTGGTGCAGTTGTTAACCTTGGGCACTCTGACCCCCCGATTAAGATTGAGAAGGCATGGATGAACAATGTGGAAGTCTGCCATCCGGGCGCTGCAGTTGATCTGTTTATTGGTGCCACGAATATGTCTGAGAAGCTGCCTTTCGAATATGGCGGAGGACACGTTATCCAAGACTTAGTAGCTGGAAACGAAGTAGAACTTAGAGCCACCGCGTATGGGACTGATTGTTACCCGAGAACTTCAATTAAAACAACTTTGACAAAAGATGATTTAAACCAATTTTACTTGCTTAATTTCCGCAACTGCTACCAACGGTACAATTGTGCCGTCAATAGCAGCGACGAAATAATCTACACCTATATGAGCAAACTCTTGCCCCGATTCCGAAATGCAACATTCTCAGGCGCAGGAGAACTCAATCCACTCATGAACGACCCAGACTACGAGACTATGGGAATGGGAACCCGCATCTTTCTCGGGGGCGCCCAAGGCTACATCATCGGCGAGGGAACACAGCATAGTCCCAAAAACCTCAATGGAACCCTCATGGTAAAGGGGGATGCCAAGAAAATGTCACCAGAATTTCTTCAAGGAGCAGCTTTCACGGGTTATGGAACATCCCTTTATGTTGGTTTAGGTGTTCCAATTCCGATACTAAATGAGGGCTTAGCGAAGAAAACGTCAATTCAAGATAAAGACATACTAACTGACATCGTCGATTACAGTGTCCCACGACGCGACCGCCCCAAGTTTGGTCAAGTCAGCTACAAAGAACTCAAATCCGGCTCTATAACAGTCAACGGCAAAAAAATCCGAGTTAGCTCACTCTCAAGCCTAAAGATGGCAAGGAAAGTATCTCAAACCCTCAAATCATGGATCGATGAGGGCAAATTCCTCTTAACTTCGCCTGTGGAGAAGTTGCCAACTAACACGGTTTTTAAGCCAATGCGGCAAACCGAAGAAATCCCATTTGTCTATAACGTTATGCATTCTGCTGTGACGTGCACCGAGGATGAAGAGATACAAGCGATTGCAAAACGAATTGTCACCAAATCAGTCAACCACATCGTGGTAATTGATGAGACTGGCAAACTAAAAGGGATCGTAACCTCATGGGATATAACTCGCGCTATGGCTGAAGGTAAGAAAGCGTTAGCAGACATAGAGTCCCACAATGTAGTCACTGCAAAACCTGATGAACCACTCGAAATCGCTTCTAAACGTATGGCACAAAACAACATCTCCGCTTTGCCTGTGATTGATATTGAACGAAAAGTGTTGGGTATAATCACTTCAGAAGATGTTTCCAGACTGTTAGGACGGTAATTAAATGGGAAGAATTCTAATTAGATTTAACGAAGAACAAGTATCCGAGCCAATAGCATCCCAAATAATTATTGAATACAAAGTGCCAATGGCAATTTTGTCAGCACATATAAACTCAAAAGGGGGCGAGATCCTAGCTGAAGTCCCTGACGATATACTTGAAAAAGTTGTTAATGCTTTTCGCAATAGAGGCATCTCAGTAACTGTTCCCAAACTAATTGAAGTTGACTCCGACAAATGCTTCAGCTGCGGTAGCTGTATTGCACTTTGCCCAGTGGAAGCCATAAGCTTAACCAGAGACTCAACTGTCCAATTTGATAAAGAGAAATGTGTTGGAAGCACTTGCAGCGTTTGTGTTGATGCATGCCCCGCTCGAGCCATTAAATCGATTAAACCAAACAACAATGGTACGTCAAGCAATAGGGAAAAGAAACGTTGATAGGAAAACTTTTCAAAGAAATCTTTTCCCTTAAAGAGACCCAATGCACAATCCTTTCTGATAGGCAGCAAGCTATCCAAGCCGCTTTCGAATCAATCAAACGCAACCGTCAAGAATTGGAACTTTACGTTAGGGCTAACCCTAAGTTTTTGTACACTCTTGAACCCATCGCTGTTCCAAAAAGGCCTCTTGTTGCAAATATAATGGCGACAGCAGCTCGAAAAGCAAATGTTGGGCCGATGGCTGCTGTTGCAGGAGCTTTAGCTGACTTGGCAGTAGAAGACATGAAACGGGAAGGTTGCGAAGTGGCGGTTGTGGAGGATGGAGGCGAAATCTCCGCAACCTCAAATCAGCCAGTTGATGTGGCAGTTGCCGCAGGCGAGGACCCCCTCTCAAAACAATTCGGGTTCAGGCTAAAAGAATTCCCAATCTGCATTGCCACCAGTTCAGGGAGATTCAGCCACGCTTTCAGTTTTGGGGACGCAGAAGCCGCAATAGTTTTCTGCAAAAATGCCGCCTTGGCAGATGCAGCTGCCACAGCCGTTTGCAATGTGGTAAAAGGCGAAGATGCACAGGTTGGGATTAAAGCGGGAATCAACAGGGGTTTGTCGATTGAAGGTGTTGAAGGAGTGCTTATACTATACAAGGGACAGGTTGGGACCGCTGGAAAAATACCCCAGATAATCAAAGTAGAAGCACCAGAACAATATTTAACAGTTAAACAATAGCCTGAATCCGAAACGCTTATATTTTTTGGGATATGACTGATTGAACAGGTTCGAAGCAAAATGTCCAATTCCAAAAGCAAAAACGGCGCCAATGTATCACCGTTCCTTAGCTTCGACTACTATTTTTATTATTACCATTTTCCTTAAGCCCAGAACTGAAAAAATTTTTGGGAACGGTTCTGGGCGAAACACGGGTGTACCATAATGCAAAGTAACCACAAAATTGTTGTAAAATTCGGTGGCTCTAGCCTTGCCGATCACGAACGCCTACTAAAAGCAGTAGTTGCAGTAGTAAACGAATCCAAGAAAGGCACGAAAATCGCTGTTGTAGTATCCGCAATGGGCAAAACAACTGATGTCCTCATGTCCACAGCCAAAAATACTTCTAATGGGAAATTAGAGAAACACGATTTAGATGATATTCTCTCAATGGGTGAACGAACCAGCGTAAGAATATTTTCAGCAGCCCTAAAAAGCAACGGAGCAGACTCCTGCTACTTCGACCCCATCGACTGCAAATGGCCAATAATTACAGATGCAGCATTTCAAAACGCCAACCCCATTCTTAAAGAATGCGAGAAAAATATCAAAGAATTCATCCTGCCAATAGTTGAACACGGCACGATTCCCGTTATTGCAGGTTTTCTTGGTAAAACCAAAGAAGGCAAAGTCACCACTTTAGGCAGAGGTGGGAGCGATACCACTGCATTCATTTTGGCTGAAGCGTTATGCGCAGACCAAGTTGTCTTAGTTACCGATGCCGATGGCATAATGTCGGGTGACCCAAAAATCATTACGAACCCTCAGAGACTTAAAGAAATTGACGTCAACACACTCGTGGGCTTGGCGGATTCAGGAGCCAAGTTTATCCACAGCAAAGCCTTAAAGTACAAACCCAAAAACATCGATGTTAAAGTCATAAGCAATTCAAATGGGGACTTAAGCAGTGAAGGTACTTTAATCAAGGGCGGATTAATTTCGGAATTGGACGCGGAAATAGCTCATCCAACACCAGTCTCGGAAATAACTGTGATTGGAAAAGGTATCTCTGCAAACCCTCAAGTTATTACTGAAATGGTTGAGAAAGTAAAGGAAAACTCGATGCTTTTAGGCATGTCTATGAATACGAACTCTATTATTCTCTATGTCCCTCAAGAAAAAAATATCGAAACCCTCTACAACCAAATTCACAAAATAACTACAAAAAACAAAGAAACTATTGCGATGGCTATCAAAAAAGATTTAGTGTTTATACAAACCAGTGGTGTGGGCTTAGAAGAAACCCATGGCATAATTGGCAGAATAAGCGAAGATCTGCGAGTCAACGGAATAAACATCTCAGGAATACTGACTATTACTTCGAGTATTCTGTTGTTTGTAGATTGGAATGAGAAAGAAAAAGCTTTAAAGTTAATTAAAAATTCACTCAAAACACGTTAAGGTGGAAGAAATATGAATACAGGAAAAACCCGCAGACTAAGAAGAATCATGCAGCAAGATAATCGCACAGTTATCGTGCCAATGGATCATGGTGTCACAATAGGGCCTATCCAAGGTATAACTAACATGCAGGAAATAACCACTAAACTGGTGAAAGGAAACGCAAACGCTATCCTCGTCCACAAAGGCATAGCTAAACGCATCGATACAGGACAAGCAGGACTCATAGTTATGTTGTCAGGCATGTCAAATCTTAGCCCTAACTTAAACGCCAAAGTACAAGTCTGCTCCGTTCAAGAAGCAATACGCATTGGCGCAGACGCGGTCTCTGTGCACGTTAACGTTGGAGCCCAAGACGAAGACAAAATGCTACAGAATTTAGGTAAAGTCTCAGAAGAATGCGACCTCTTTGGTTTACCATTGCTTGCTATGATGTATCCGCGTGGACCAAAAATCCAAAACGAACACTTACCCGAAGTGGTAGCGCATGCAGCACGAATCGGCGCAGAACTTGGTGCAGACATTATCAAAACCAACTACACAGGCGACATAGAAACCTTCAAAACTGTAGTTGAAAGTTGCCCCGTTCCAGTAGTAATCGCTGGTGGACCAAAATGCAAATCCAACCAAGAAATTCTCGAAACAACATTTGATTCACTTAAAGCTGGGGCCGCTGGACTTTCTATTGGACGAAACGTGTTCCAATGCGAAAACCCAACTCAAATAGTCAAAGCGCTCTCAGCTATAGTTCACGAAAACTTGTCGGTAGAGCAAGCGCTTAAGGTTCTCGGTGAAAAGCGTTGAAGGAACTCTGGATAGAAATAGATCCAAAAGCGTCGGTGCAAGAAAAAGAGAGTTTACTTAGCCTTTCTCATGAAAACGTGGATGTAATCCTTGAAGGGGGCCAAGCGAGCAACCTGAACAACCAAGTCGAAATAGTTTTCTTAAAAGATTTAAATGAGAAAAAGCTTGCCCAATTAAAGAACGAAGGCAAAATAACTGCCCTTCGAGTTATCATTCAGGGCAAAGAAGATGAAAACAAAGCTGCCAAAGCCGCAGATCTTGGCGTTGACTATGTAATTATTAATTGCCTCGACTGGCGAGTGATTCCGCTTGAAAACTTAATTGCGAAGGGTAGAGGAAAAAGCTCCTTAATCGCTGAAGTCACAACCTCTGAAGATGCAAAGGTAGTTTTGGAAGCGCTTGAACTTGGAACTGATGGGGTGCTTCTTAAAACTGGAAACCCAAACGAACTGGAAAAAACAATTAAACTCATTAACTCACAAGCCCCAAAAATGGAGATAACACCAGCGAAGATTTTGTCAATTAAGCCCATTGGTTCGGGCGCCAGAGTTTGCGTTGACACCGTTGACTTGATGGTTCCAGGAGAAGGCATGCTTGTAGGATGTCAATCGGCGGGGTTTTTCCTTGTTGAAGCTGAAGTTAACGAGAATCCATATGTGCAGTCTAGACCTTTCAGAGTTAACGCTGGACCAGCTTCACACTACACTTTGACATCAACGCAGAGCACAAGGTACCTCTCTGAGCTCAAAGCAGGAGACGAAGTCTTAATTGTTAACCGAGAAGGCAAAGTTAGGTTAACAAACGTGGGCAGATCCAAAATCGAGTTTCGCCCCCTAATACTCATTGAAGCCCAAAAAGACAACACCAAAATAAAAACTATTTTGCAGAACGCCGAAACCATTCGCCTGGTTACTCCGAAATCCTCAAAACCAGTCACAGAATTAAAGCCAAACGACGAAGTCCTAGTGCATATAGCCGCGAAGGGAGGAAGACACTTCGGCATATCTGTGCCTGAAGAAACGGTGATTGAAAAGTGACCCCGAGAATCTGTGTCTCGATCCTACCGAAAAACAACATTGAAGCATTAAACCTCATTGAAAAAGCAGAAAAAGCCAAAGCTGACATCATAGAAGTTAGACTTGATACCCTTGAAACATCCCGCAATTTATCCGAATTGTCAGCAAGAACAAAAGTCCCCTTAATTGCAACAAATAAACTCCGAAGTGAAAAAGGATTTTTTGTTGGAACAGAATCTGAGCGTCAACAAACCCTGTTAAATGCGGCTAAAAGTGGCTTTGAGTATGTTGATGTTGATTTGTCAAGTCCAAAACACAAAGAAACTATCAACCAACTTAAGATGTTGGGAGCGAAACCCATCGTTTCATACCACAATTACAACGGTGCACTTAACGTTTCAGCGATGGAGGCGGTTCTAGATGAGGAACTTACCAGTGGCGCATTCGTCTGCAAGATTGTGACAACTGCTAAGCAGATAGAGGACAACCTGCCCGTCTTAAGCTTTGTTTCTTTTGCTTCCAGTAAAGCAAAGCTTGTTTGTTTCTGCATGGGTGAATACGGCAGGGTTTCGAGAGTTCTCTCGCCACTGTTTGGGGCTTATTTCACTTTTGCCTCACTCGAAAATGATAGTGCAACTGCTATAGGACAAATGAGCATAAATGAAATGAAGACTGCTTATACTCTGCTGGGGAATAAATGATATGGGTATATCTGGAAAAACAAAGGTTTGCGGTGTTATCGGGGATCCCATTGAACACACGTTAAGCCCAATCATGCACAATGCAGCCTTTAACGCCTTAAACCTCGACTACGTGTTTTTAGCTTTCAAAGTGAAACCTGCAGAAGTGGAAAACGCAGTTAACGGAATGCGAGCCCTAAACATCCGCGGCTTAAACGTAACAATGCCACATAAAACTCCAGTCTTAAGATTTCTAGATAGAACCGACTTATCAGCTCAAATCATAAACTCTGTAAACACTATCCTAAACAGAGATAACAAACTCTTCGGCTTCAACACAGATGGAATTGGCGCACTCAAAGCTCTTCGAGAAAACGGGGTCGAATTGAAGGGCAGAAAGGTTCTGTTGTTGGGTGCAGGAGGCGCAGCTAGAGCCATTGCGTACACGATGGCTAAAGAAGCTGACGAGTTGGCAGTGTTAAATCGATCCCTAAAACCAGCCCAAGAATTAGCTAAACTTCTTGAGAAGACCGCAAATAAAAAAATTGTTTCAGGATCACTTTCGCCGAAAGAAATCCAGCAAAACCTGCAAGACTCGGACGTTTTAATAAATGCTACCTCAGTTGGAATGAAACCGAAAGGTGAGGAAAGTCCGGTAGCACCTAAACTTTTGAGATCAAACTTGGCTGTAATGGACATAGTCTACAACCCAATCGAAACCAAACTGGCTAAAGACGCAAAGGCGGCAGGGGCTAAAGTGGTTAGCGGTGTTGAGATGTTGATCTATCAGGGAGCGGCGTCGTTTGAGATTTGGACGGGTAAGTCTGCGCCTGTTGATGTTATGAGGCAAGCTGCGCTAAATCAATTAACGAAGGTGTAAACTTGACTGGTAAAGCGGTGGCTATAGCTCATGGAGCAGCAACAATCGTTAACGCAATTGCGTTGGGAAAGGGCGCTGCGTTTGGGGTTGATCTTTGGACAAGAGCTGAAGTAAACATAACCGATGAACCAGCCGTTATTAGGGCTGAGATAGTTTCTGACCCAAAAGAAAGCACGCTCCTTATAGAAAAAACAGCTACAAGAGTCCTGCGAAGATTTAATTTAGAGAAGAGTTTTGGGGTAAAAATAAAAACCATATCTAATATTCCAATCGCAAGAGGGCTTAAGAGCAGTAGTGTAGCTGCAAACGCAACAGCTCTTGCAACCACAGCGGCACTGGGAAAAACCCTTGATGACATAGAAATCATAAAGTTAGGTGTTGAGGCGGCTTTTGACGCTAAAGTCACAGTCACAGGCGCATTTGATGATACATGTGCCTCTTATTATGGTGGAGTAATAATCACAGACAACCTAAAAAAAGAAATAATCAAACAATATCCGTTGCCTGAGGATTTAGTCGTGCTATTCCATGTGCCCCCACAAAAAGCCTACACCATCGACTGCAATGTAAATAGGCTCAAAACCCTCAAACCTCTCGTGGAAGTAGCCTTCGAGAAGGCTTTAGAAGGCAAAATCTGGGAAGCACTAACACTTAACGGATTAATTTATTCTTCAGCTTCCAACCTCAATACTGCAATCGCAATTGACGCATTAGCTGCGGGCGCGGTGGCCGCTGGACTATGCGGTAAAGGACCAGCAGTTACGGCTGTGGTTTCAAAGGATAATGTTGATTTAGTGAAGAGCGCTCTGCAGAAATACGAAGGTGAAATATTGCAGGCTAAATTAAATTCTAAGAAAGCTAGGGTGCTCTAACTAATGACAGATGTAATTGTTAAAAAAACGGAAAAGCTGATCGGCCAAATTTGTGCGCCCTCGTCTAAGTCCTATACCCAAAGGATGGTTATTGCCGCTGCGTTATCTAATGGGTTATCTAAAGTCTCTGCTCCTCTTCTGTCTGATGATACACAAGCAACGCTCCGCGCTGTAACTGCTCTGGGTGCAAAGGTGAATATTGAAGACGGTTGCTGGACCATCAAAGGAGCTAAGACGTTAAAAGGTGCAAAAGAGCCAATTGACTGCGGAGAATCAGGCGCTACATTACGTTTCATGGTTCCAGTAGCCGCGCTGGCAACGGGACCCTCGACTTTAGTTTTTGACGGTTCACTTGCGAAGCGACCTATTGAACCATTGCTGAATAGCCTCAATGAACTTGGAGCCAGAGCCCATTTCAGTATTGTCGGCGATAAAGACGCGATTTTCGTAATGGGTGGAGGCATTGTTGGAGGCGAAACATCCATTCCCGGAAACGTGAGCTCACAATTTATTTCTGGTTTAATGTTTGCCTGTCCAAAGGCTCAAATGGATACTGAAGTAATGATGTCATCTCCTTTGGAGTCTGAAGGTTACGTTAAGATGACTGAAGCTGTTCTTGTTAACTATGGAGTTAAAGTGCCAGCACATGAAAATCACATTCATATCCCAGCAAATCAAACCTACACACCATCCGACGGCAGTGTTCCAGGCGACTTCTCCTCAGCATCTTTTCTCTTTGCGGCGGCAGCTATAACGCAATCTAAAATTCAAATAAATAACCTTGATTATGGCAGCGTTCAAGGTGACAAAGCGATTATCGGTATCCTAAAACATATGGGAGTCAAAGGAAAAGTTTGCCCAAACAGTATTAAAATTGAAGGTTCAGGCTGTCTACTCAAAACAGATGAAGTTGATGCAAAGCACATTCCTGACCTTGTCCCAGTTATAGCGGTTCTGATGTGTTACGCTAAGGGTACTTCCCACATTTTTGGTGCAAATAGGCTTCGACTTAAAGAATCCAATCGCCTCGAATCACTTTACCTTGAGTTAAAAAAGATGGGCGCACAAATCACCATCAACAACGATGGATTAATTATTGAAGGCGGTTCACCTTTACATGGCGCAACAATAGATCCACACAACGATCACCGAATTGCGATGGCTTGCGCAGTTACTGCTTTAGGCGCAGAAGGAAAAACCACAATCCAAAACGCTGAATGCGTCAGAAAGTCTTATCCGCAGTTCTTCACTCATCTAAAACAAATAGGAGCTAACATTGTTGGCGGGAAATTCGATAGGTAAAGAATTCACGGTTACCACGTTTGGTGAAAGCCATGGCAAAGTTGTTGGTGTAGTAGTGGATGGTTGTCCAGCGGGTTTGCTTCTTTCTGAAGACGATTTTCAAGTGGAGCTTGATCGCAGGATTCCAGCTGAGCCAAAGATTGTTTCTGCCCGTGTCGAGAAAGATATTGTTAAAGTTCTATCAGGGCTTTTTAACGGATTTACAACTGGGGCTCCAATAGCCGTTTTGGTAGAGAACAAGCAAACAGACTCCAGCGATTACGAAGCTATGAAAGATCTGCCAAGACCCGGGCACTCAGATTTCCCAGCTAACATCAAATATGGTGGATTAAACGATTACCGTGGAGGTGGACGCTTCTCAGGCAGACTTACAGTAGCATTAATCATGGCTGGAACTATTGCCAAAAAAATGCTCAGTTACTTTGACGTTGACGTGTTAGCTTACACTTCGACGATTGGGCATGTTAAGGCTGACAAGAAGTTCAGCGCAGAAGAAATACGAAAAAACCGTTACGTCTCATCAACAAGGTGTCCCGACCTAAGTTGTGGAATGCAGATGGAGGAAGCTATAGTGAACGCCAAAAAAGAAGGTGACAGTATAGGGGGAATAATCGAGTGTTTAGTGCTTGGCATGCCAATCGGAGTAGGCGAGCCATTGTTTGATTCATTAGATGCAGATTTAGCAAAATCAATATTTGCGGTTCCAGCGGTTAAGGGAGTCGAGTTTGGAATGGGTTTTGAGTCTGCACGGTTGAAAGGGTCGCAGAACAATGACGCTTACGAAATTGAAAAAGGACAAGTTGTATCTTTAACCGATAATGCTGGAGGCGTTTTAGGCGGTTTATCCAACGGCATGCCCATCATGATGCGAGTGGCGATTAAACCAACACCTTCCATCGCAAAGGAACAGAAAACTGTTAATCTAAAGAAAATGAAAAATGCGGTCTTAATAGTTAAAGGCAGACATGACCCCTGCGTAGTTCCTAAAGCTGTTCCAGCAATCGAAGCCACAGTTGCAATAACCTTAGCTGATCATATGATTCGAGCAGGGTTTATACCGCGAGTTCTAAAGGGGCAGTAAAATGACTGAAATCCCAAAGCTTAGGCAAAGAATAGATGAAATCGACAATCAAATCCTAATGGCACTTTGTGTACGGGTTAAGGTTTGTGAAGAAATCGGGTCAGCCAAAAAAAAGCAGGGCAAACCAGTCCGAGATGTCACACGGGAAAACGAGGTTTACAAGAGGATTCGTGAGAAAGGCACCGAATTTGGTCTTGATGCAAGTCAGGTTGAAGCAGTTTACCGCGAAATAGTTAATATGTGCAGTGCTGTTCAAGAGTAAAAAGCTCTTAACGGAGAGTCCACCGTCTATGCTTTACGAGATAAACGAGAAAGCCCTCAAACTTGAAAGCGAAGGAAAAAAAATAATCCGCTTAAACCTTGGCGACCCAGATTTACCTACACCGCCTGAAATAGTGGAAGCAGCGTATGCTTCTATGAAGGCCGGTAAAACCAAGTATTCTTCTTCTTATGGGGAGTTAAAGCTGCGCCAGAAAATAGCTGAAGCCCATGGCGTTCAAGCGGAGAATGTTGTTATTACTCCGGGTTCCAAATGGGGAATATTCGCGACGATGTTCTTGATGCTTAAAGACGGAGGTAACGTAATAATTCCTACGCCTTACTGGACAGCTTACGACTTAATTGCGAAAAGCCTCAACGCAAAAACAAAACTTTTGAAAACCGAACTTGAAGATGAATGGAAAGTCGACCTTGACAAGCTTGAAAAACTAATTGACAAAAACACCCGCATGATTATCCTCAACAACCCAAACAACCCTACAAGCAAAGTGATGGACGCAGAAACATTAAACGGCATTGTGGAACTCGCTGACAAGAAAGGCATTACAATCCTATCCGACGAAGTCTACGCCACCATAGCATTCACCAAAACTAAAAGCATATTAGACTATGACAAAGACTGCAAACATATTCTAAGCAATGGCTTCTCCAAAACTTTCACAATGACTGGTTGGCGAATTGGCTACATAATTGCCAGCAAGATGATGGTTGACAAAATTACCAAACTAAACCAAATCACCATCAACAATGTCCCTGTTTTCACTCAGGACGCAGCGCTCAAAGGCTTGGAGCTCCATGCAAAAATTGCATCAGAAATCAAAGCCAAATACAAACTACGTGCCGACATGGCATGCACCAAACTATCTGCGGCAGGCTTCAAATTTTCCAAACCCGACGCTCCCTTCTATGTGTTTCCCAAGCTCGAAGGATTAGACGGAGAAAAATTCACTCTGGACCTTCTAGATAAAGGCGTAGCTGTCGCTCCAGGCACTTCTTTTGGCGATTACCGAGAACACTTCCGCATATCCTTAACTGCGCCCGACGACCAAATCGAGGCTGGGCTGGATAAAATCTGCGAGGCAGCAGCTAAATGAAGATTGCTGTAATCGGCGCCGGAAAGATGGGTGTTTGGTTCGCCAAATTTTTCGAGTCAAAATGTTACGACGTTATACTGGCTGACAGAAAAAAAGAGAAACTTGAATCACAGAAAGACCTACTCGTTGACTTGACAACCAATTTCGAAGAAGCTGTTCATGACGCTGACCAAATCTTTCTTTGCGTATCAATTAACGCTATTGAAGAAGTCGTTAAAGCAATTAGTCCAGCCCTCCATAAAGGGCAGGTGGTTATGGATATTTGCTCAATCAAAGAAACCCCCCTCAAAATCATGCACCAATACATAAAGAATGCCACTGTATTGGGGACGCATCCAGTTTTTGGACCAGGAAGTAAAGGTGTCAAACATAAAGCTTACATCCTAACTCCAACTAACGAAAAAGAAAAAGAATTTGCGGAACAATACAAAAAGTGGCTTGAACAAGAAGAAGCGCATGTTTTCATCATGACACCCCAAAAACACGACGAATTAATGTCAGTTGTGTTGGGTCTCCCACATTTTCTCGGTTTAGCCGCGTGCGAAACACTCTTAGAACAGAAGAATCTGCCTCAAACAAAAAAAGTAGCTGGAACCACCTATCGAATGCTATTCACCTTAGCTGAAGCAACAGCGCTAGAAACCCCAGACTTATACGCAAGCGTACAAACGAATTTGACTAACCTGGGCGAGATCGAGGATTTATTCATGGCTAAAGCCCAAGAATTGCTCACATTAATCAAAAACAAAGACCAAAAAGCGATCGTTGAACGTATCGAGCAACTCAAAAAGAAGTTATCCGCAGTTGACATTGACTTCGCTGACTCATACGATGTAATGTACAAAATGCTAGAATCAACTGAGGAATAATTTTTTTTATTACTTTAATTTTAGTTGGCTTTAGGGTAAGAACCTAAGATTTTGATGTATGTAGCATATTTCTCAAGTGCTTTGAGTGTTTCCGCACATTTTGGTTCGCTTCTGTGCCCTTCAAAGTCGAGGTAGAAGTTGTATTCCCAAGCGGTTTTTTTGGTTGGTCTGGATTCGATGCGGGTTAAGTTGATTTTGCGTTTGGCGAATTCTCCCAAAGCCTGGTAGAGTGAGCCTGGTTCGTGTTTGGCTGAGAAGATGATTGAGGTTTTATCTTTGCCTGTTACCGACGAATCCTCTTTTGAGAGTACGAAGAAGCGTGTGTAGTTTTCTTTGTTGTCAGCGATGTCTCGGGCGAGGATTTCCATGTCGTAGAGTTCGGCTGCCCTCTCGCTGGCGATGGCCGCGGCATTTAGCAGTTTTTGTTCTTTTATTAGTTTAACACTTCCAGCCGTGTCATAGGTTGGAACCAACTCGTATTTTAGGTGCTCCAGAAAACTACGGCACTGTGCTAGCGCCTGTGGATGAGAGTAAACGGTTTTGACTGAATCCAAAGTTGTGCCTGGATTAACGATTAAGCAATGCTTAACTTTAACTATTACCTCGCCGCAAACTTTGAGGTCATAACTGAAGAACAAATCGTAATTCTGGTTAACGCTTCCTTCAAGAGAATTCTCAACGGGCACTACCCCAGCTTCAACAACTTGGCGTTTTACGCTTTCAAAGACGTCACGGAAGTCTCTGCACGGCTTTACCTTCACTTTTGATCCGAAGAACTGGTAAACTGCGCTTTCACTGTATGCGCCGGGTTCGCCTTGGAAGGCTACATTTGTCACTTTTTGTTTCCCTGCTTGTGGTTCTTAATCAAGAGCTTGTTTATACCGTTTATCATTGCTTCTACGCTTGCCATGACAATGTCTTCTCTTGCTGCTCGTGCTGAGACGATGTTGCCTTTTTCATCTTCGACTTTTATGATGACTTCGGCGACTGCGTTTGAACCTCCAGTTATGGCTGCAAGACGGTACTCGCTAAGGCGGATGTTTTCTATGCTGCTTGTTAATTTCTGAATTGCCTTTAAGACTGCATCTACGGGTCCTACGCCTGTTTCGGCTGCAACGTATTCTTTGCCATTCAAGGTTAGACGTACCGAAGCGGTTGGGATAACTTTGATGCCTGTT
Source organism: Candidatus Bathyarchaeota archaeon (assembly GCA_963831895.1). GTDB lineage: Archaea > Thermoproteota > Bathyarchaeia > Bathyarchaeales > Bathycorpusculaceae > Bathycorpusculum. The sequence continues at coordinate 145,029 of CAWHSD010000013.1, read as the reverse complement.
ACAACAGCCATGTCGCATAGGTCGATTATTTTTTCTTCCCCTATCACTTCACCCATCACAGCTGAAGTTAAGGCTATCAAATCCGCATCAGTCACCATTTTGCCTTTGTCACCTAAGTCTTTGACGCGTTGTACGATTTCTTTTAGCTGCTCCTCGGTAGGGTGGATACCGATTTCGTCCAATTCTGCCTTGATACCTCGGGTTCCCGCCAGTTTGCCAGCTACAAGTTTTCTTGTGCGTCCTACTAATTCTGGGTTTATAGGTTCGAAGGTCAATGGTTTTTCTGTTACTCCGCGGGTGTGGATGCCTGACTCGTGGGCAAACGCGTTCTCGCCAACAATTGCCTTGTTAGCTTGGACATTAATGCCTGTTAATGACGCAACCAGTCTTGAGGTGCTGTAGAGTAAGCGCGTGTTGACGCCTGTTTTGTATTTGTAAATCATGTGCAGTGCCATAACCACCTCTTCCAGCGAGGCGTTGCCTGCACGTTCGCCTAAGCCATTAACAGCTACGTGCACTTGGTCTGCACCTGCTTCGACGGCGGCTAAGCTGTTGGCTACTGCTAAACCGAAGTCGTCGTGGCAATGGGTGCTTATTTGAACGGTAACTATTGTTTTTAGTTCCTCGATTAATTTGGCTGTTGTTTTAGGAATCATGATGCCGACTGTGTCAGGGACATTTAAGCTATCCATGCCTGCGTCTTGTGCTGCTTTGCAAACTTGTTTTAGGAAAGGCATTTCGGAGCGTGTGGCGTCCATTGGTGAAAACTCGCATTTTACGCCATGTTTCTTCACGTATGAAATGGAGTCTACCGTTGCTGCCAGTACCTGTTCAGGTGTCAAGTTGACCGCGTATTTCATTTGGACAGGTGAGGTTGGGATGAAAACGTGGATTAAGCCAACATCGCAATCTAAAGCTGCATCGATGTCGCCTCTGGTTGCACGTGATAGTGCGCAAACTTCTGAGGTTAAACCTGCATTTGCAATGTCTTTGACGATTTTTTTTTCGCCCTCTGAAGAACTTGGAAAACCAGCTTCAATTGTATCAACGCCCAACTTGCTTAACTGACGGGCAATCTCCATTTTATCATCTGCAGTTAAAGAAACTCCAGGGGTTTGTTCCCCATCTCTTAATGTTGTGTCAAAAATTCGGATTCTTCTTGGGGTTTTGTTTGTCATGCTTTCAACCAGTTTTAACGGTTAAGGCTGCAGCGATGGCTTCAGCCATGCCCACCGTCGTTGTGGTGCCGCCGCAGTCAGGAACAGATTGCCGGTTAGTTAACGCGTACACTACTCCGTTCTCTATGGCTGCGCCTGCTTGTAAACATTTTTTGTCGTTGTATTTTTCTCCCAGCCAATCGAGCATCATTTTTGCCGAAAGTATCATGGAGATTGGGTTGGCGGTGTGTTTTCCTTTTCGGTTTGGTGCTGATCCGTGGATTGGTTCGAAGAGTGCAAAGTTGTCGCCTACGTTTGCTCCTGGAGCCATTCCTAAGCCGCCGATTTGCTGTGCCGCCTCGTCAGATAGGATGTCGCCGAACATGTTGCATGTGCAGAAGACATCGAATATTTCTGGTTCCTTGATTATGCGCATGGATGCTGCGTCAACGTAGAGTTCGTTGAAGGCGATGTCTGGGTACTGTTTTGCGGTTTCGCGGCAAACGCTGGCGAATAAGCCATCGGTTACGCGCATGACGTTGGCTTTGTGGATGGCGGTGACTTTCTTTTTGCCGTTACGTAGGCGTGCGATGTCGAAGGCTTTTTTGGCGATGCGTTCGCAGGCTTTGCGTGTAATAACTCTTAGGCAAAGGGTTGTGTCGGTGCCTATGGTGAATTCTAAGCCTTTGTAAACGTCCTCAGTGTTCTCGCGGACAAACATCATGTCGATGTCTGGGCGGGCAACTGGAACGTTTGGGTAAGCTTTCAGTGGACGTAAATTAGCGTATAAGTCAAACATGACTCTGAGTTTCACTATGACGTCGGCTGCAGATTCGCCTACTGGTCCTTTTAGGCAAGCGTGGGAACTCTTAATTTTCTCCACAGTGTCCGTTGGCAATGCAGCGCCTACTCTCTCAAGTGCGACGTCGCCTGCTTCAGCTTCGATAATCTGAAGTTTTACTCCGAATTTTTTCTGAACTGCGTTTAGGACTTTTAGTGTGGCTTCAGTTAATTCTGGTCCGATGCCGTCTCCTGGAATCAGGGATATTTTGTATTCAGTCATTTTTTCATCTTTCTCCGTAAGTTTTCGATTAAACCACCATCTGCTAAAATTTCTAAAATGAATGGTGGCAGCTTGTCTACTTGAAACTTTTTGCCGTTCGTAGTGTTTTCTATCTTACCCGCTTCAAAATCCACGGCTAATGTTTCGCCTGTTTTAACAGCGTCTGAGATGCCTTTGCACTCAAGGACAGGTAAGCCAATGTTTATCGAGTTTCTGAAGAAGATTCTGGCAAAAGATTCGGCGATAACGCATTTTACACCTGAGTACTTTAAGGCTAAAGGTGCTTGTTCCCTGCTTGAGCCGCAGCCAAAATTTTTGCCGCCAATGATGATTATTCCTTTTTGGGCTTTGTCTGGGAATGTTGTGTCTAAGCTTTCTAAAGCATGCTTTGCTAACTCGCAGGGGTCAACTAAGATTAGGTATTTTCCTGGTAGAATAACGTCTGTATCGATATTGTTGCCGAACACTATGACTGGCTCTTCTATTTTGCTGTTCATGCTTTTCTCTCCGTTGCTGTGGGGTCTGTGATTTTTCCTGTTAATGCTGAAGCCGCTACTGTTGCAGGTGACGCTAAGTATACGTTGGCTTGAGTGCTGCCCATTCTTCCGATAAAGTTGCGGTTACTTGTGCTTACACAAGTTTCGCCAGCTGCCAATAAACCGATGTGTCCGCCTAAACATGGTCCACAGGCAGAACCGCAGACGATTGCTCCTGCTTCAGTGAAAATCTGCATTAATCCTTCTTTGTCGGCTTGCTGATAGATTTCCTGTGATGCTGGAATAACTAAGGCTCGGACGCCCTCAGCGACTTTTTTTCCTTTCATTATTTTCGCCGCTAATTGCAGATCCTCTAGTCTGCCATTTGTACATGAACCGATGAAGGCTTGGTCGATTTTTACATTTCTAACTTTGCTGACTGGTTTTACGTTATCTACTGATGAAGGGCAAGCCACTTGGGGTTCCATGTCGGAAATATCGAATTCGATAGTTTGACTGTATTTTGCGTCTGTATCGCTCTTTAAAGCGTATAAATCGGGCATTTTTTTGATTTTGCTTTCTAGATAATTACTTGTGGTTTCATCTGGTTCAATTATGCCGTTTTTTGCACCCATCTCAACTGCCATGTTGCATAAAGTCATACGACCTGATACAGTCATTTTTTGGATTGTTGGACCAGTAAATTCCAAACTCTTGTAGATTGCACCGTCTACACCCAACTTGCCTGTTAAGGCTAAAACTAGATCTTTGGGTGTGACGTTAGGTTTGAAATTGCCTTTAACGTTTACTTTAATCGCTTCGGGGACTTTTAACCAAATTTTTCCTGTAGCCATCACAGCGGCTGCTTCACTTGAACCAATGCCTGTTGCAAAAGCTCCAAAAGCTCCATAAGTACATGTGTGTGAGTCAGCTCCTAAAATTATAGTTCCTGGAACTACGTGTCCTTTATCAGGCATAACTTGATGGCATATTCCACCTCTGCCAACATCGTAGAAAGTTAAATTTTGATCTTTGGCAAATTGCCTCATGGTTTTATGCAATTCCGCTGCCTTAACAGATTCCGCTGGAACTTGATGATCCAGAATTACCACTACTTTTTTGTTATTCCAAACTTTTGGAACACCTATTTTTTTAAAGGCTTCAACCGCTAAGGGTCCAGTTAAGTCGTGCACCATTACCATGTCGACGTTTGCGTCAACGATTTCTCCTGGATGCACAGCTTTTTTTCCTGCGGCTCTTGCCAAGATTTTTTCTGTAATATTCATTGCTTTTCGCTTATCCTTGAATTAACCTAAATATCCTTAAAGATAATTGGAAAAATTTTAAAGAACAGGCAATTAAGTATTTCCGCTATTTAATGTTGTTTATTCGTCGATTCTTATTGATTTTGCGCCTCGTGCTAGAGCTGTTATGCCTGTTCTTGCGAGTTCGATGACTCCGTAGCTTTTCATAAGGTTTAGAAAGGCGTCGATTTTGTCGGGGGTTCCTGTGATTTCAACAGTTAAGCTATCCATTGAAACATCGATTATTCTGCATCGAAATACATCTACGCAATTGATTATGTCTGAGCGTTCTTTAGCACTTGGAACATTTACTTTTATCAAGGCCAGTTCTCGCATGACAAAGTTTCCTTCTTCAAGTTCGCTCACTTTGAGGACGTCGATTTGTTTTGCGACTTGTTTGACGACTTGGTCGATTGTTTTTTCGTCCCCGTTGATGGTTATGGTCATGCGGGATATGTCCCGTTGCTGAGTTGGACCGACTGTAATGCTTTCGATGTTAAAGTTTCTTCTGCGGAATAGGTTTGCGATTGTATGTAGAACACCAGGTTTGTTTTCGACCAAGACGCTGATTACTTTGGTTTTTCCATTTTCCATTAGTAGTCACCTATCTGTTGTGGTAAACCGCAGCCTGGAGGTACAAAGGGAACGACATCTGTCTCTGAACCAATTGGCACATCGATTACCGTTGTTACTTTACTAGATAGTGCTGTCTTAACTGCTTTATGGAACTCCTCGATAGATGTTGCTCGTAAACCCTGCGCCCCATAAGCTTCTGCCAGCTTAACGAAGTCGGGTGTTTTGCCTAAATGAACTGCCATGTAACGTCTTTTGTATAGCATTCTTTGCCATTGGGCGACCATTCCAAGGATTGAGTTGTTTAGTACTATGACAGTAACTGGGATGTTCTCGTTTACTGAGCATGCTAGTTCTTGCTCGGACATTATGAAGCTACCATCACCCGCTACGTCTACAACTGCTCTGTCAGGGCACGCGACTTTTGCGCCTATTGCCGCTGGGAAACCAAAGCCCATGGTTCCAAGGCCGCCTGAACTGATGAACGTGCGTGGTTTTAATGCTTTGAAGTATAGAGCTGACCACATTTGGTTTTGTCCAACTTCCGTAGTGACTATGTCGTTTTCCCTCAACAATTTTCTCAGTTCTATCAGCAATGATTTAGGGACTAAGTCTTTTGGCATTTCTTTTAGTAGTGGGCTTAGTTGTTCTTTTGCTTCTTTCACTCGTTTTGTCCATGTTTTGCTTTCTCCCTTCTGCAGCTTTTGAGTTATTGCAGCGTATAGCATTTTCAGTGAGGCTTTGGCATCTGCTACAATTGGAATGTCAATTTCGATGTTCTTGTTAATTTCTGCGTTGTCTATGTCTATATGGATTTTTTTGGCGTTGGGCGCAAAGCTGTTTAAGTTTGCTGTTGCTCGGTCAGAGAACCTTGTACCAACTGCCAGCAAGACGTCTGCTTCACCCATAAGCTTGTTTGCAGCAGGGTTACCATGCATGCCGATGCTTCCAAGTGATAGTGGGTGGGATTCCGGGAATGCTCCTTTTCCCATGAAGGTTGTAGCAACTGGAGCCATTAGTAAGTCTGACATTTGGACTAATTCGTCTGAGGCACTAGAAGTTATGACTCCGCCTCCCGCCAGAAAGATTGGGCGCTCTGATTGGGCTAAGAGATCTGCAGCTTCGCTGATTTTTGTTGGGTTTGGTTCGGTTGGTAGTTTGTAGCCGCGAATATCAATTTTATTTGTGAATTCTACATTCTCGATTCCCGCTTGAACATTCTTGGGTAAATCAATCAGAACTGGTCCGGGTCTTCCGGTTGTTGCTATGTAGAAAGCGTTGTTAACCGTTAAAGGAATTTCGGCGACTGTTCGAGGTTGATAACTGTATTTGGTGATGGCTGTGGTGATGCCAATGATGTCTGCTTCTTGAAAGGCGTCTTTGCCAATCATGTAACTGGTGTTAACGCCTGTTGCTGGAATTTGGCCAGTTAAGGCTATCATCGGTGAGGAGTCCATGTAGGCGTTAGCGATTCCAGTAACTAAGTTAGTTGCTCCTGGACCGCTGGTTGCCATGCATACGCCTGCTCTTCCGCTTGCTCGTGCGTAACCTTCGGCTTCGTGGGCTGCACACTGCTCATGGCGTGCGAGTATGTGGCGGATTTTCTTGTTGCCGCATAACTCATCGTATACTGGGAGGATGGCGCCGCCTAAGATACCGAATATAACTTCAACTTTTTGGTGTTCAAGGGATTCTAAGAGTGCTCGTGCACCAGTCATTTTTGCCATTTTCAATTCTGTCTCCTGAATGTTGAATCAAATATACTGTCGTCTCGAAAAGTTACATGTGAGAATTTTTCGGTGGTTTGTTCAGAGGCTAACCTGTGTGAATTAGAGAAGTTGTACCCGACGATCCCGGCTATGGAGGTGACGATCCCTCATATTCTTGCCTCTGATAACTCCGTTCTTTAAAAAGAAAGAGCAGTTCAAATAAAAAGTTTACGGTTTTGCTGGATTATTTACAAAACTGAGCAAAAAAAACGTTGAATAATCAAGTTAATTGGTATTCAAAGAAAAAAAGGGTTGGTTGATGAGTGTTTGTTCTTCTTATGCGCGTTTTCTGCCTACGAATAGGATTAAAGCGCCTACTATAGCGATTGCGACTATAATTGCTGCTGTTGATCCGATGATGTAGTTTTCAGTGGCTGGTGGTGATATTTGTGATGTTGGCGTTGGTGTTGGGGCTGCTGGATCAACGGCAAATGAGGTTATTGCGTTTGCTGGATAATATGATTCGCTGCCTGTAAAGCTTGCATAGACTGTGTATTGTCCTTCGATGTCTGGTTTCCAGTTGAAGCTAAAGAATCCGTCGGTGGTTGTTGTGGTGCCGATCTCTCGGTAGTTGCCGTTTGCGTCAACAACGCTAAGAGTAACAGGGACGCCTACTACATTAGTCGGTCGAGGTTGTTGCTGGTAAACGTATCCCATCCATTGGGTTTGGCTTGCGTCAGATACTGCTGGAACTCCGTTAGGGAATCTTGCAGCTTGCTCTTTTTGTTGTGTGCCTGCAGATATGTCCGTGACTGTTCCGCTGATAACCAAGGATTTGCCGAAGTCAATGGCTGCTTTTGGTGCTTCCACTGTGATAGCGCTTGGTCCTTTACCAACAACGTATACTTGACCGTCATATGCATTAGCGAAGGCCATATAGCCGTCTGCGATGGCGACTGGAGCAACTGAAGTTCCGAGCCCTGATGCCGACCAGCTGGATAATGTCCAGATTTCTGCTCCGGTAGTAGCGTTAATTGCGCGAGCTTGGTAGCCTTTGTACAGTGGTGTGTTTGGTGAGTGCTCACCTGACATTGTAAATATCATGCCGTCAGCGAATGCGGCTGCGTGAGTTGGGTAGCGTCCCCAAGGTGTTTCATCCTCGCTGCTTGTGCTGTTGCCTGTTCCGCCATTGCCGTATGTCCAAAGTAGTGATCCTGAAGCCATTGAGTAGCAGTAGACTATTCCGCCATAACCAGTTACATAGAGGTTACCGTAAGCTGGCAGTCCTTCTCGTGTACTGTAGTATTGGAATCCTGGGAAGTTTCCAATTGGACCCCAACGTAAGTTTCCGTCATCAAGATTGTAGGCTGATCGTTGGTTGGTTTCGAAATCTGTCATAACCCATGCGCGAGTTACTGGATCTATTGGTTGCCAATCGAGCATTCGTGTGATGTTGCCTGCTGGTGCAGCGTAATTCTGTTTCCATAATAGTTGTCCTCTGTTTTCTGGTTTATCGCTTATCGCCCACATTGTCCACGGATTAGAGTTCGGGTTAGGAACTGAACTCAATGCAATGTTACTGCTCCTGCCTAGAATGATATCGCCTGGGATTACGCCAACGATTGTCGGTGCTGCGGAACCTGTCAGATCGCCAGTTAGGTTTACTGTCCAAGAATACGCGGTTGGTGAAGCTCCGTTAACGTTGTTTGAGGACGGGTTAGCGCTATTAGGGAAACCTGGTCCCTCATAAAGCGTGAAGTTGCTTGAGATTGCTGCTGTTTGGTTCCACAGAGCTAGTGTTCCTGTTTTGGCGGTAGTATTGTAATTAAATATGTAGCGTATTATGTTGCCGTCGTTTGTGTAGACTTCTGTACCGCTTGGAACACCGGTTATGTTCATTACTGGTTTCATGTTGAATGCATTGTAACCTATCCATGTTGTGCCTGAAACAACCCACATAATAGCTCCGATAACTCCGTGTTGGTTAGGTGTTTGGAAATTGAGCATTTGTGCTTTGCTGGGAGTAATTGTATCGCTTGACCATACTACTTCACCAGTACGCAAATCCACTCCATATGTAGTTCCGCCAGTTCCAGCTTCGCCAAGGGGTGTTTGGTAGTAAAGTACACCGCTTACAATCATTGGGTTACCGAATCGTGTGTTGTATGAGAAACCTGAATAGTAGGTTAAGCCTGATTGTGCGTTATCAGTCATCTGTTTGGTATTTCCACCAGTCATACCTCCATACTCAATAGGTTTTGTCCACATAATGTGGGCACTTGTTGGTGCGGCACCGCTCTTTTGCCAAATATCTGACACTGAAGCTCCCCCAAGCCAGTTTGATGCAATTGATTCCCAAGCGTGGTTTTGTCCGTTTATTGGTCTTGCCCAGTATTCAGTTGGTAATGGATTCTCAGGAAGTTTCGGAACTGGGTTTTGCTGTACTTCTAGTGTCATTGATGCATGGCTAGCAGTGTATGTGTCGTTGTTGTATGCTGCATACGCTGGGTATCTTGTGCCGTAATCGTAAACTTGCCCTGGGAAATAGAAGTTGAGAGTATAGTTTCCTACGGTTGTAGGTGTGAATTGAGTGTACGCTGAAGCTGTTGTGTCAGTGACAATTGGCCAATTGACTGTTTGGTTGGTTCCGTCTGGGTATGTTATATCCAACTTGTAGTTGCGGAATCTGATGTCGTTGCTTATGAGGTTTCCTTGAATTGTGTAATCGATCCAAACGTAGATTAGTGCTTGCTGGCCGACACCGACAGGGTTAGGCGAGGCACTAATGTATGCGTAAGTTGTAAATATCCACGGTGGGGTATGAGCGTTGGCTGCCGGAACATCAACAAATGGAACACTCATTGAAGTTATAAGAATCAAAGTAACAACGATTGCTATAGTTTTATCTTTCAAAATTTGCATTTTTTATTTTCTCCATTTTTTTTGGCAAGGACAACTTGCCTAGCTGGCTTATATTCAGACGACTTTATTAATGAAACGGAAAAAGGCGACAAAGCAGAACAAATAACAAGAAAACAGACTAAAAATCAAATATCTTACCATAGATGTTTTAAACAACTATTTTGTCATTGCGCTATACTTTAACCTGGTTACGCAAATGAGTGCATCGCAAAAGAGCAAATAGTCGTCGCACAAAGCAGCAATTATACTCAAACGCTACACAACGCACAGCTACAGAAAATACGGATACCGCTCTACGAGCTATTGCATCAATGGCTACCCTGATTCTAATTAGCATTTCACAAGGACATTATCAACAAAAATGCGGGAGAATGGGTTTGGATGTGGCTGGTTGACCCGGCAATACCTTTCTTTGCCCTCTTAAATACTTCTTTTTATTCTGTTGGTGTCGGCTTATATCGTGAGAGTATACCCTTTTTTATTTTGGGTTCCCTTGGTTTCCAAGCGGCTAGACGCGCTTTGAGTTCTTTTTCGGATAATTCCACTTTTAAGGAACGATTAGGGATGTCGATGGTAATAATGTCGCCATTTTTCAGGGCTGCGATGGGTCCGCCTTCGAATGCTTCTGGAGCAACATGTCCAATACTTCCTCCGTGTGTGGCGCCTGAAAAGCGACCATCGGTGATTAAGGCAACACTTTCACTAAGACCCATGCCGGCAATAGTTGCTGTTGGGAAGAGCATTTCAGGCATTCCTGGTCCACCTCTTGGTCCTTCATAACGTATTACGACAACGTCGCCAGGTTTGATTTCGTTGCCGCGGATTGCTGTTAGGGCTTCTTTTTCTGAGTCGTAGACTTTTGCTGGACCTCTATGCTTTTGCATCTTTGGTGAGACGCCCGCGGTTTTGATGACTGACCCTTTTGGTGCAAGGTTACCCGATAAGATGGCGATGCCGCCTTCCTTGTGAACAGGATTGGTTAAACTGTGAATAACATCTCGGTCTAAGACCACTGCGTTTTTGATGTTCTCGCCAACCGTTTTACCTGACACTGTCGGCAGCTTAAGATGAAGCAGGTTTTTGAGTTCATTCATGACTGCTGGAACTCCGCCGGCTGCATCCAAGTCCTCAAGTGCATAAGACCCGCTTGGAATCATACTGCACAAGTGAGGGACTTTTCTGCCGATTGCATCGAAGGTTGCCAGGGGAAGGGTCAAGCCTGCTTCTTTGGCGATAGCTGGAAGATGCAGGGTTGTGTTAGTTGATCCGCCAAGAGCCATGTCGAGTGCAATGGCATTTTCGAAGGCTTCTTTGGTGAGAATTTGAGATGGTTTGAGGTTGTCTTTGATTAGTTTTACGATTTGTTTGCCTGTACCTCTGGCTAACCTTAGTTTAAATGCGCTATTAGCAAGTGAGGTTGCACAGTAAGGTAGTGACATACCGAGTGCTTCCGTCATGCATGCCATGGTGTTGGCTGTGAACATGCCGCTACAGGAGCCACATCCTGGACATGCATTTTCTTCCAGTTCGCACAGTTCGCCTTCAGACATTTTTCCAGCAGCCACTTGTCCGAGTGCTTCCGGCATTGTGGAGTAGCTTATTTTTTTGCCGTGGTGGCGTCCTGCCGCCATGGGGCCGCCTGTGACCATTATAGCGGGGATGTCCACCCTTGCGGCTGCCATTAGCATGCCCGGCGTGATTTTGTCGCAGTTGGAAATCATGACCAAACCATCTAAGCTGTGGGCTTGAAGCATAATCTCCACGGAATCAGCAACTATCTCCCTTGAAGGCAGAGAATACCGCATACCCTCATGCCCCATGGCGATCCCGTCGCAAACTGCGATGGTGCTGAATTCAAATGGTGTACCGCCCGCAGAGAGAATGCCTTCTTTCACTGCTTCGCTAATGACCCGAAGATGAATGTGCCCAGGGACTATGTTTGTGTAGCTGTTAGCTATCCCAATTAACGGCTTTGCCATGTCGTCATCTTGTAAACCTAACGATTTTAGAAGCGCTCGATGAGGCGCTTTTTCTGTTCCTTTCTTTATTTGGTCACTACGCATACACTTTTGCCTCTGTATGATCTTAACTCACCAATAATTTTATATTTAAGCTTGCCCCCTTGAAAATGAATGTGATTTAAATGGGGTATTGCTTTATTCAACCGCTTCCCTAAACCTGTAAGATTTTTAGACACTACCCTTCGTGATGGTGAACAAACACCCGGAGTATCCCTTGTCCCTGAAAATAAGTTACGCATTGCTCAACGCTTAGATGAGCTTGGCGTAGATGTAATAGAAGCTGGGTTCGCAGCTGTTTCAGAGGGCGAAATGGAAGCCGTTAAACTAATTGCAAAGCAAGGTTTGAAGGCGCAGATTTTTAGTGCTGCACGAGGTACCAAACATGACGTTGACGCCGTTTTGAAGAGCGACTGCTCTGGTGTATCCATGATTATACCGACTTCAGATTTACATATAGAATGTAAACTTCGTAAGAATAGGGAGCAAATTCTGAAAACAACTGAAGAAATTGTTGATTACGCTAAAGCCCATGGGTTGAAGGTGGAGCTTTTAGCTGAAGATGCTACACGCTCGGACTTTGAATATCTAACTAAAGTTTTCCAAGTCGCTACAGAGGTAGGAGTAGACAGGGTAGTTCCATGTGACACTGTCGGAATCTTAACCCCTGAGCGTGCTGCAGAGTTCTTCTCAAACCTCAAAAATTCTCTCAAAGTTCCAATAGCAGTGCATTGTCACAACGATTTCGGAATGGCAGTCGCCAACACAGTTGCGGCTTTAAGCTCAGGGGCAGACGAATGCCACGCTACTATAAACGGTTTGGGCGAACGTGCAGGCAACGCAGCGCTCGAAGAAATAGTAATAACACTCCGTTCGCTCTATAAGCTGGACTTAAACATCAAAACTGAACTCCTTTACAGCACATCGCAACTGGTTTCACGTTTAACGGGTGTTTACACACAGCCTAACAAGGCAATCGTCGGAGAAAACGCTTTCACACACGAATCTGGCATACACACTCAAGGCATACTTGCAAATCCTTTAACTTATGAGCCAATTGCCCCTGAACTCGTAGGATGCACAAGACGCATTGCCCCAGGAAAACACTCAGGATCCAACGCCATACGAGCCGACTTAGCTAACATGGGACTAAAACCTACAGAAACACAGTTCAAGGATATTTTAAAACGAGTCAAAGAATTAGGTGACAAAGGCAAAACAGTAATGGATGCCGATGTGCTTGCTATCGCTGAATCTATCATGGGTTTGGACAAAGCTAAACCTATTCAGCTTGAAGAAATGACGTACGTTGGGGGCGACAAAGTTACTTCAACTGCTTCAGTACGCTTGAAACTAAACGGTAAGGTTGTTTGGGGCGCTGCTGTTGGTGTCGGACCGGTAGACGCTACGATAAACGCGGTTAAAGATGCTATTGCAGAAACCGAGCCCATCACGCTGGAACAATACAATGTTAAAGCTATCACTGGCGGAACAGATGCAATGGTTGAAGTCGTCGTGCATATGCGCAAAGGCGACCGAAAAGTAACTGCTACGGGAGTCCGTGAAGACATTGTTAAAGCAAGCATGGAAGCAGTCCTAAGCGGAATGAACGTGCTTACAACCGACTATAACGAAAAAACACACTAACGGACAATTTTTCCTTATTTAAATGCAAATCGTTTTGTTGTAGTATTACAACTACTGCAAATCCTTTTTACTCTTAAACAGTTAGATTTTGTAGCGACTCGCTTTCTAAATGGCGAGGTTTTTTCCAAAACAGAAAATAAGGTGTTTTTATTTGGGTTTAGTTGAAGGCATCGAGATGAAAACCCAGCGCATATCTAAAAGGCTCATTATTGCAGCATGGAAAACACTGAGTAACAAGCCAATGCCAAAAGTTAAAGCGCTAAGATTAAGAGACGACGATTTTAACAATATTTTAAAACACCGTCAATGCATCGAAGATGATTTTCGAGAAATAGAAGAATGGGGAAGGGTTCTTTCAACCCATGGCACTGATGCATGTGTATTCAACGGTGACGAAACCGATGATGCCGACTATATTATTCTAGTAAGAGAAAATCCTTATCACAGCCTGGATGAAATCATTGTTCATGAGCTCTCCCATATTTCAAGGGGAGATCTCTAACTATATTTTCTTGATGACCTCTTCAGAAAACAACTTTAAGCCATCTATGCTTGGCAAATCTGCGAAGTACAGCATAAAATAGGTCACGCCCAAATCAACATAAATTTGCAACTGGTCCCTACATTCGTTTGGAGTGCCAGACAAATTGCCCTTTCTGAATTCATCCATAGGCAAACTTTCGGGTTTGTGAATAGAAATCATTTCTTCTACTCTTTTTTGGTTCTGGGCAATCAACACTTGCCCTCCAGGCCAGCAGGAAAGCTCAATCTCTCCATAGTCTCTACCTACGGCATTGCATTGTTCTTGTAGCAACTCAAGTTTACGCTTATAATCATCTGCAGATGACAAAGACCCCCAATCAAACCTGTCAGCATACTTCGCTGTAATTTTCATCGTTTGTTTCTCGCCTCCTCCGCCAACGGTGATAGGTGGATGCGGTTTCTGCAACGGTTTTGGCTCACAAACTGCATCTTTGAGGATGTAATGTTTTCCTTGGTAGTTTGCAATCTTTTGTGTCCATAGCCGCGTTATCACTTCCAAAGCTTCACCTAAGCTTTCAATTCTGACGCTTGCTTTAGGAAAACCATAACCATAAGCCAAATGCTCAGCTTCCTGGCAACCTGCGCCAACCCCAAATTCTAATCTCCCCTTCGAAAGAACGTCAAGAGTGGCGGAGGTTTTAGCGAGTAGGGCTGGGTCTCTGTGGGCAATACAGGTAACCATTGTTCCCAGTCGTATCTTTCTGGTTAAGGATGAGAGCGCGGAGAGAGTTATCCACGGCTCAAGGATTGACCAATTATTATACATTAAGTGGTCGTCAAGCCAAACCGAGTCATAATCTAAACGTTCACATTCCAAAACAATAGTTTTGAGTTGCTCATAGTATTCGTTTGGGGTTTTGGTTTGGAAAGCGTAGAAAGGTAGGAATACACCGAATTTCAGTTTGCCCAAACTATACCTCCCATTAAGAGCCAATTAGTATTTGGCGGTTGGCGGTATTAGTCTTTAGGTTTGGTTGCGTTTTATAACTGGGAAAGCCAACAACACGATGGTGCTATCAAGAGTGCCCATTAGTGTCCCAAGCATTATAATTGCCAGTATTATTCAACTATGCTTTCCAGAATCGGAAACTGGTTTACTTAATCCATGCGGTTTGCCAAATAAATGACTCTTTTCAAACAGATAGCTTTCTGTAATACAAAATGAATTTCATAAACATTGTATGGCACAAACTCAAGAAACAGTAAGATAAGTAATTATAATTCATAAAGCCTATTTTTGAAGCAGACCTAACTTAACCGTGATTCCTAATATGCCGTCTAAACCCCCTTCTACTTATGAACTAATGGATGAAGAAAACAATACACAGGTTGACGAAGAAGCAGAAAGACAACAGCGGCGTAAAGAACTTATTGAACCCACAGGCGTCAAAGAACTATTCAAAGATGGCAAAATTAAAATCAACGAGTTCACGTGTGTGGGCGGACAATGTAAACTATGTATCAAAGCATGTCCAACAAACGCGTTGTATTGGGGCACCGGAAAAGTTGGAATAACTGAGGATTTGTGTGTTTACTGCGGGGCTTGCGTACTTAACTGCATGGTAAACGACTGCATAAAGGTCGAACGCAAACGTGAAGATGGTAAAACAGAATGTTTCAGCAAGCCTCGCGATGTTATTATGCTTCAAGAGCGAAGTAATTGTCAAAAACGTTTCGAACGCGTGAGAACCAATGCCGCAACAATGCGGTGCTACACAAATAAAGATGATGACTTCAAGAAATATCGAAACTTCAAGAAGCTCTATGTCGATCAGGAATACAAAGTCTAACGCATGCTTTAGTCAGCTTAATTGCAGATGCTTTATTATCTTAGCGAAAAATAACCAGAATCGAAGTGGCTGTGATAGAAGTATAAAATAAGGCAAAGTCAGAACAGCCGTTGGGCGACACTTCAACACAACCGAAATGCAAATGCAATAGTAACCTATCTTAAGCTTTAACAATAGAAGCTAAAGTTGCAGTTCGGGTGGACAATTCTATTTTACCGCCAAACCCCTTCTTTACATAAATATTTTGCAAAACCACTTTGTCACTCATTTTTAAGTCCTTGAATGCTTCGGCGTGTTCCCTCCAAGCTGAAACACGAACACTGCCACCATCATCTTTTAAGTCAAAGACTGAGAGTTTGATTGTTTCACCTTTAGATGTGATAACCTCTTTGTTTTCCCGCACGTCGCAGACAATTCCCTCAAAATTGACTATTTGATCCGCAACTAAACTAGCGATTTTTGTAAACCTTACTTGAGCAGCTTGGACATCGATAAATGTGTTTGAGTCAACGTGAACTTCAAGACCTCCGTTTTGGCCCTCTTTGACTCTAGCATTAATCAGTAGTAAACGTGCGTTCGCTTTCAATGTATTTTCGAGTTCTGTTGCCTTTTCATTCCAAAAAACCACTGTTACCAAACCCGAATCATCAGCTAGAGTTAAGCGTGTGACTGTACCAACGCTTGTATCACTTCGGATGAAGGAGCTTTCGCTTAAAATCTCTTTTACCTCGCCTGAAAGGTTAACGCATCCACATGTTGTGTTGAGCGTTTCGATTCTTGTAGTGAACTTTTCTATTGATGGGCAATCTTGAGTCTTGGCTTCAGGTTCAAATTCGATTTGGCTTTTATTGCCAAGGTGCAACTCTGTCTTGCCATACCGGTCCTCTCGAGTGTACCCGTGAATTAACCTGACTATTTGCCCTGCCTTCAACTCGTGTCTCTCAACCAGCTCAGCTTTCTCATTCCACAGCACCACCCGCAAAATACCCTCTTTGTCCATAAGCATTAATGTCGCGAATTTGCCTGATTTTTCAGCTCCTTGAAAGGTTTTGGCTGGAAAAACGGCGATTAATTGACCTGCAACTGTAACATCATATAAGCCTGCAAACAAACGGTTTGTTGGTAGGATTCCATTATTATGAATCGTTTTCTGTTGTACTTGAACTCCGAATTTAGCGGCAATCAACCGTAATAATGTTTCATCGCTAAGTAAGCCGCCTGTTCTGGTTTTTTCATTTTTTAATTTTTCTAGTATTTGCTCTTTGGTGACTAACGGGTTTTTCTGTAGAATCTCTTGGATTAGGTCTTGGGTGGTCATTTTAGGATGACACGATAAAGAAGTGCTGGGGCTTTTAATTTTTTGCATTTCTGAGGATTGCTATCTATGTTTATTAAAAACGCTGATCCATCTTAAGTTGGATTATTGGAGGCAACTCGATGAATCCTACGCTTTTTTATTTATTAGGCATAGCATTGATTGTTGTCGGAGTCATAGTTATCGTAGCCACGATTATTCTTGCCTCCATAAGCGGCGCAAAGAAGATGAAGGTTCGAGGCGCGGGCGTGATCATGATTGGTCCTATCCCCATAATTTTTGGCACAGACAAAAAATCAGTTAAATCCGTGTTAGCTCTTGCGTTATTTCTTACGATTTTGGTCTTAATTATTACTGTTGTGTACTATTGGTTGTTGAGGTAAAGTTATGTTGGGTGATGAAGCTGAAGATGATGGAATCAGTATATCAGGTCGATTGTTTGGTTTTTTGCTTTTAGGAATAGTTTTGGTTTTTGTTGGTATAGCGGTTTTGGTGGTTGCTTCAATTGTTTTGGGTGGGTCAGGAAGTGTTGGAGGTATAATTTTGATTGGCCCAATTCCGATTGTTTTCGGTTCGGGACCTGACGCAGCTTGGCTAATTGTAATTAGCCTAATTCTTACTGTGGCAAGTATAGTCTTGTTTTTGATTATGAATAAACGATTTAGACGAAAATAGCTTCTAAAAAGGGTTAATCTTTCGTCTTCTCTTCATCTTTGCCGTAATAAGCATACAGGAAGATGAGTAGAAGAGCAATGAATGTTGAGCCTATTAGTGCGTATTGAAGTGTTACGAAGTATGCGCCTAGATCCATTCTGAGGTTCTCCTTGTGTATTTACCATATTGTTGTAGCGTCTTCATATTTAAATCTAAAGCTGAAGATGTAATCTAACCTACAACATTCTTTTTTAGTTGGCATTGTTCAACAACGTTTGAAATAAATATTGAAGCCATAAAATGATTATTCCATTTGCAAAGAAATTTTAAACTCTAATTTCAATTGCCAGCAGCCATGTTAACAATTTTTTCTGACCCTAAAAAGTTTCTTTGATGTCAGCTTTTTTCCAATCCTTCATCAACATTTCAAAACACTCGTCATTTTCCTCAATAGGATTAAACCAGCCTAAGTTCTGCGCTATTTTCTGTGTTAACAAATGATAGCACATATGGACTTTCTTGTCCAGTACTCGAAAATAAAAGTCTTCGCAGGGGCAGAATTCTGCTTCAGGCATAATTAAGTAATCCCGTTCTCTGCCCACCACAATCCAAACGGTTCTACCGCTTGGCTTAAAAACATATTTTTTGACTCTTCCTTCCTTTAGAGTATCTAATGCTTTGGTGAACCTAGATCCAAAAAGCTCATAGAGTTTTGTTAGGTTGTCACCTGATAATTTGCCAACTGTTTTTGCTTCTCTACAAATAGTATTTATGGTATCGTTTTCTGAGGTATCATTCATCGTTGCACTACTACTCTAAGATTAATTTGAAGAGGAGTTTTTAGGGTTTTAGTTTATGTCGATTGGTTCGCCTTTCGGTTTATTTGAGGTTTCGGCTTTTGGAATAATTACTTCTAAAACGCCATTTTTATAGCTCGATTTTGCCTCTTTAATCATTACTTTTCCTGGCAAGGCAGCTTCTTTGTAGTACTTGTAACTGGGTGTATCAACTGAAATTGTCAGTGAATCTTCGGTGCCGTGAAGCTTTATGTCAGTTTTTTCTACACCCGGCAACTCCGCGACAACATGAATGTCTTCATTTGTTTCCACTATGTCTATGAGTGGTTCTCGTTCTTCTTTTACTTGGGGAGTGCCTTTGAGTCCTTTTTTGATGTTTCCAAACTCTTGGATTTCTGGTTTTCCGTCAGGGCCAATCTTCATGCTATAACCATAGACGAAAGGTCCCATTTCCTTAACGGTGCTGCCATCTGGTAACTTGCGTTCCTTAACGTATTCCTTAGGAACTTTCTCGGTGAAGCTTTTGAGTTCTTCATCCATCATCTTCTCCATTTCACGAAACATCTCATCTATGTTGCTGAAAGGATCCTTGGATGAACTGCGACGTTTCTTAAACCATTCAGGAGTATCATCGTTATCTGAAGACATACAATTACCAACTATAGTTGAGGCTTTCAATCCAATAAATTTATTGTAACAATTATTATCGATTAGATGTAGGAAACAAATTGTTTGAGATCACTGTTTTACTCTTAAAAAGCTTATTATTTTTTTATAAATTGCTCAAAAATTATCAATATTAAGCACAGTTTTAGGGATATTATACAGAATTGCTTCAATAAATCCCTATTTTGTTGTTGTATTCGCGAAACCACATATGTATATTAGCAATTTTGAGAAAAGTTAAAGTAGTGATAAGAAAAGCTCTGGTATTTTTAATTTTGAATAATTGTAGGTCAGAATTAGGTTAAAACTCGCTTTGGAGAATTAATCCTTGACTCAAATGAGTGTTGCCGTAAAGCAAACCTTTGACAATATAGATGAAATAATGTTTGAAGCTGCCTTGGTAGCAAACGCTAAAAAAACTCAAAATAAACGAAAAGAATATGTCAGTTAAGTTCGCTACAAGTTTGCTGATTCTCTTCTTAGGTAGCTTCTAATTAGAGTTTTTTCTACCACTTATCCAATTTCAGGTTTCTGCATCATATATCAAATTGGTTTTTGCCGCCAAAGCTTGATTGCTTAAGCCTCCAAACATTAAGGAACTTAAGGAAAAGAACGATAGTCCATGTTTAAACACCATTTTCCCTTAAGAAACACAAAACACAGCTGTTGTCACTAGTGACGTGATTTTGGAGTAGATATAGGAGGATAAACTTTTTTGTATCCATGGTGAACTTGTTTTGTGGGCATTTTTTTAGAGATATGTAAGCAGAAAGGAATAAAACTCATTTTGCGCAATCGAGATATTTTGTTGGGAAATCTTAAGGTTTAAATGAAGGCAGATAAACTAAAATGGCATCGGCGTAAAACCGAAGGCAATGTGCCGGGGTAGCCTAGCCTGGCTAGGGCGCCAGACTCATAATCTGGAGTGCAAAAGGGGCCATCGCCCTATGCCCAGAAGTCGCGGGCTCGAATCCCGTCCCCGGCACCAATATTTTAACAAGAAGCTTAAATCAAAAAAGCAACTTAAAACAAGCCTTACCAAACTTCTGCAGGGGCACCAGAACTTCTTCTTCTATCACAGACAATATTTTTCAGTCACACGATTTTCACGAAAACTAAAAAATCCCGTTTATGGTAATAGTTTTTACCTCTGTTGCTCAATTATTCCAAGAGCAAAAAACAATGAAAAACGATATACCCTGGTCTAATTTATGGCCTAATGGAATTCCAAAACTCATAGATTATCCGGAGGTTCCTCTACAGGAAATCCTAAAGAAAACTGGAGAAACTTGCCCAGAAAAAATCGCAATAGTCTATGGTGAACAAGAAATTAGCTACTCCCAACTCGAGAAGCTCTCAAACCAGTTTGCAAACGCACTTATCAAATTAAAAGTCGAAAAGGGCGACAGAATTGCTGTTTTTTTGCCAAATATCCCTCAATTTATTATTTCCTATTTTGGGGCTCTTAAAGCAGGCGCGGTTGTAACTGCTATTAGTCCACTGTATAGGGAGCGAGAAGTTGAATATCAACTGGCAGATTCGGGTGCAGAAACCATAGTTGTACTGGATTCGCTTTATCCGATTGTGCAGAAAGTTAGGGAAAAAACCCAGGTTAAACACATAATAATTACAAGGTCAGTTGAAACTGACGTTTATCAAAATCATCCAAACACCTTATTTTTCGACCAGTTGCTAAAAAACAACCCAAATACAGTTCCAAAAATTGAGATTAATCCACATCAAGATTTAGCAGCATTGCAATATACGGGAGGCACAACAGGGACAACTAAAGGAGCAATGCTAACCCATAGAAACCTGCTCTCAAACGCCCTAGCATTCGCCAAATGGATCCAAGGTGTAGAAGCCAAAGAAACCTTCCTAACTGCCTTGCCGCTTTTCCACATATACGGCATGACAACCAGCATGACAGTGCCCATTAGCCTATCCGCCAAAATAGTATTGTTACCAAAGTTTGAACCAATCAAAGTACTGCAAACAATTGAAAAACATAGGATCTCAGTTTTTTGTGGTGTCCCAACCATGTATCAAGCACTTCTCGCCTGCCCTGAACTTGGTAATTATGATTTGACCTCAATCCGCGTTTGCATTTCAGGAGCGTCTTCGTTGCCACCGCAGGTTCAAAAGCAATTCATGCAGGTTACAGGTGGGTTTCTAGCTGAAGGCTATGGATTAACAGAGGCTTCGCCAGTCACACATTGCAGCCCAGTTGATAGAACATCGCGAACAGTTAGGGTTGGCTCCATAGGATTGCCACTGCCAGATACAGAAGCAAAAATTGTTGACTTGGAAACGGGAAAAAGAACTCTTTGTCAAGGCGAGAGAGGTGAATTGGCTGTGAAAGGGCCGCAAGTTATGAAAGGATACTGGCATAAGCCCCAAGAAACCGCTTCAGTGCTTCGTGACGAGTGGCTTCTAACAGGAGACATCGCATATATGGACGTTGAAGGCTACTTTTACATTACTGACCGCAAAAAAGACCTCATCAAAACCAAGGATTATAGCGTTTATCCGCGAGAACTAGAAGATGTCCTCTATGAGTATCCAGCTGTGAAGCTCTGCGCGGTCATTGGCAAATCAGACGCATTAGCTGGCGAAGTTCCAAAGGCTTTCGTTGTGCTAAAAGAAGGCAAATCTACCTCAGCAGATGAAATTATGTCTTTTGTCAACGCCAAAGTGGCTCCCTACAAAGCAATACGCGAAGTCGAATTCAAAAAAGAACTGCCTCTGAGCGCAGCAGGTAAAGTATTAAAGCGACTGCTCCAAGAAAAACCCTAAACTTCATTATTTTTTCTTCGAAAGCCTAAGCACTGCTTTTTCTCCCATCCAAGCAAAAAACAAAACAACAAAGAAGGGACCCAAGAAGAGCTGGAATACAAAATCGTTTTTGCTAGTTGCTGCTTTTCCCAAAATTTCCGGATAAAGGGTGACTCCCCCAATTACTAAGGTAGCCGTCAAAAGAAAAGCAACAGCAAACGTAATCCACTTCATGCATCTTGAAGGGAAATTGTTTGGTTTAAGCTTTGCCGCTTATTTTCGAAATGTATAAGAGAAAACCCGGTTCTCAGTTAAGTTAAGGTTTAGTCTTTGCGTGTCAAACTCAACGTTACAGGCATTGTGCAAGGTGTCGGTTTTCGCCCATTCATCTATCGCATAGCAGTACGCAATGGTCTGGCGGGTTATGTTCGTAACAGAGGCGATGCAGGCGTTGAGGTTTTCCTTGAAGGCGAATCCGAAAAAATCCAAAGTTTTATGCTCGACTTAACTCAAAAGAAGCCCCCCCTAGCCCAAATAGAAAAAATTAACCGCATTGAGCTATCAGGCAAAAACGAATATGAACATTTCACAATTTTTAAGAGTTCCCAAGAATCAGAAACCTCAGGATCAATCATTCCGCCAGACATAGCCATCTGCAACCAGTGCCTCAAAGAACTACGCGATCCCAAAGACCCTCGCTACGAATACTTCTTCATCACCTGCACAGATTGCGGTCCACGTTTCACAATCATCGAGCGCCTGCCCTATGACAGGGAAAACACTACCATGCAAGAGTTTCCGTTGTGTGGTTTTTGCAAAGAAGAGTATAATGATCCCTCAAATAGACGGTTTCATGCTCAGACAGTGGCGTGTCCAACTTGCGGTCCTAAAGCATATTTGACAACAAACACTGGTGAGCCAATACAATCCAAAGATCCAGTTAGAATGGCTGGTAAGCTGCTATCCGAAGGCAATATTCTTGCTGTTAAAGGCTACGGAGGCTTCCACATTGCATCATCAACCATGTTGGAGCAACCCCTTTTGAGGCTTAGGGCAACCAAACATAGAAACGAGAAACCCTTTGCAATAATGACACCAAATCTCGAAGCAGTACAAAGCTTCGCTGAAGTGAGCGAGAAGGAACAAGAACTGCTAACTTCACCAACACGACCCATCGTCTTGTTAAACAAAAATGAAAAGTACAATCTCTCCCCCCTGGTTGCGCCACACTTGCACAACGTCGGCGTCATGTTCCCCTACACTGGACTTCACTACATGCTCTTTGACAAAATTTCAGACACATCGTTTGTGATGACCAGCGCAAACCCCGCAAACCAGCCCATCGTAAAAAACAATGAGTCAGCCAAAAAAATTCTCGGCGGCACAGTGGATTATTTTCTATTTCACAACCGCGAAATTGCACACCGCTGCGACGACTCAGTTATGCGGGTTCACGGCGACCGCCAAGTATTTCTCAGGCGAAGTCGAGGCTACGCTCCAGCGCCAATTAGGCTAAAACAGAAATCAAAGCGCTGCGTAGTGGGCTTAGGCGGAGAACTAAACAATACATCCTGTGTATTGCTCGAAGACAAAGCCTTCATTAGCCAACACATAGGCGATGTCGAAAACCTTGAAACTCAAAGTTTTCTCCAAGAAGCTACAAGTCATTTGCAACACCTAACTAACTGCCATGCAGAAACTGTTGCTTGTGATTTGCATCCAAAATTCAGCACAACTATGATGGCAAAAGAGAAGGCTCAAGTGAATGGTTTGAGGCTGGTTCAGGTGCAGCATCATCATGCTCATGCCGCGGCTTTAATGGCGGAGCATGGTTTAGATGAGGTGGTGGCAATCGTCTGCGATGGTTACGGTTATGGTAATGATGGAGGAGCATGGGGCGGTGAAACCCTTCACTGCAACTTGGAATCAACGGAATTTGTTCGCCTTGGACATTTGGAGGCTCAGCCGTTGCTTGGCGGCGATTTAGCAAGCCATTACCCCTTGCGTTTAGCAGCGGGAATACTTCATAAGGCAGGTGTAAATGTTGAAGATTGGTTAATGCAAAACAGCAAGCATTTGCCTCATGGAGAAATCGAAGCTAAACTAATCTTGCAGCAGCTTAAAGTCCAAAAAGGTTCTATTGAAACAACGAGTTGCGGGCGAGTTCTTGATGCAGTTGCTGCAGTTTTAGGTATCTGTTTTGAGCGGAGTTATGAAGGCGAGCCAGCCATGAAACTTGAATCTATAGCTCTGGCTAGCAAGAACATATTGCAGATTCAACCTCAAATGAAGGGAGATGTTTTAGATACAACCTACATGATGCGAACAGTTTTTGACAGTTTAGGTAGGGTTTCTGCGGCAGATTTAGCCTACAGTGCCCACGCTTATTTGGCAAGAGGTTTGGCGGAATTGGCAATTCAAGGCGCAAACGCAAAAAGCGTCAAAAATATAGGTTTTTCAGGAGGAGCAGCATGCAATCAAATCCTCACTCAGCTGATTCGCGAATCAATTGAGTCTGCAGGGTTAAGGTTTTTTGTCCATGAAACAGTTCCAGCGGGGGACGGCGGGATATCTTTTGGTCAGGCAGTTGTGGCTGGATTTTCCAAATTATAGACCAATCTGTTTTTATCGCCCTTCAACGCGTTTTATTCTGACTGATTGTTATGTGTTTAGCCATTCCTGCAAAAATTCTTAGCCTTGAAGGTACTAAAGCTCATGTAGACTTTGGACAAGGCGTCTCAAGAGAAGTAAACGTGTCGCTTGTAGAAGCCAAAGTCGGCGAATATGTGCTGGTTCATGCTGGCTATGCGATTCAGGTTTTGGAAGAAAAAGAAGCATTAGAAACCCTCAGCTTGTGGAATGACGTTTTAGCAGCTGGACAAGAATAAACGGCAGTTAGGCGGAAAAGCATGGTTGATAACTTAAGGTTCCGAAATCCAGAATTAGCTCATGGTATAGCTGAAAAAATTAAGGCTGTAGCACCCAAAAAGGGACAGGTAAAATTTTGCCATGTTTGCGGAACCCACGAATGGACAATAACCCACTTTGGTCTGCGCAGTTTGTTGCCTGAAAATGTTGAAGTTATTGCCGGACCAGGCTGCCCAGTTTGCATTGTTCCAGCCGCTGAAATCGACGAAGCCTTGCAATTAGCCCAGAAAGGCGTCGTATTAACTTGTTTTGGTGATTTGTTGCGCGTGCCAGGTAGCCAATCTTCGCTCTTAGAAGCCAAAGCGACTGGCGCCGACGTCAGAATCGTATATGCGGTTTCAGACGCAGTTGAAATGGCTAAAAGAGAGCCCCAGAAAGAATTTGTCTTCCATGCCGTAGGGTTCGAAACCACCGCCCCCATCACTGCAGTTGAAGCTCTAGGTGACTTGCCCAAAAACTTTAGCTTTTTAGTTTCCCACCGATTAATCCCCCCAGCGATGGAGCTTTTACTTGGTGTGGGCGATCTTCATATTGACGGTTTCATCGCACCTGGACATGTAAGCGCAATAATCGGCCTAAAACCCTACGAGCTCTTTACTCGCGTATATCGCATGCCCACAGTAGTAGCAGGCTTTGAACCTAACGACGTTTTAATGTCTATTTACATGCTTCTAAAACAGGTCAGCGAACAAGACGCTCAACTTGAAAATGAGTACTCGCGAGTAGTAAAACCCGAAGGCAATCCAAAAGCAATTGAAATTATGGAAAAAGCCTTCACAGTTACAGCAGGAAACTGGCGCGGCATCGGTAGATTACCCGAGTCGTCTTTGCAATTGCGCCCGTCTCTTATTCAGTTTGATGCAAGAGAAAAATTTAACGTTCACGTTAAAGAAGGCAAAGACATCAACTTTGGATGCGAATGCCACCTCGTAATTATAGGAAAAATTAAACCCAAAGAATGCCCATTGTTCCTCAAAACCTGTACACCCGCCAAACCCGTAGGCGCCTGTATGGTCAGCAGCGAAGGCACTTGCCGCGTTTGGGCAAAAAACGTAGCTGCACAAGCTTAGCAGATTCTTGGTACGGGGTCGCCTACTGGTTTTGCAATTATTCTTTTGCCACCTACTAAAGTTTGCATTGCGACGCCCTTGAATTGTGCTGTGACTTCCCCGATTATTTGGGCCTCTTTACCTTCGGATGTTTGCTTTAGGAACTGCAGAATTTCTTGGGCTTTTTCTTGGACTGAACCGATAATGATTTTGCCTTCATTCCCGATTTCCAGTGGGTCTAAACCGAGCATTTCGCAAGCTGTTTGTACATCTTGATGGATAGGAACTTTGTTTTCCTGAATTAGTATGCCGATTTTGGATTTTTCTGTCCACTCGTTAAGTGCATCTGCTAATCCCCCCCGTGTGGGATCTTTCATAGCTATAACGCCGCCGACCTCTTCCAGCATGCTTTGGATCATTCGGTTAAGTGGCTTTACGTCGGAGAGGATTTGACTGCCAAACTTTAACCCCTGCTGAGCAGACAGCACTGCCAAGCCATGATCGCCTATGGTGCCTGACAATATGATTTTGTCTCCAACTGCAAGATTGGAGTCAAGTGCCCAGCGAGCTTTAAGTTCTCGATATTTTCTAACAACAGCAAGGTTGCTATCTAATGCTGGGGTTCTTCTGCCAATACCTGAAACGTTCATAACGCAGCCCCCTAAACTACCCCTCTCCACCACTTTTGTGTCGCCGGTAACTATGCCCACACCCGCTTCAACACAAGCCTGGCGCATTGAGGCTAGAATTTTCTCTAAATCGGATAATAACAAGCCCTCTTCCAAAATAAGTCCACAAGCTAATGCATAAGGCTCAGCTCCTAAACATGAAATATCGTTAACTGTGCCAGAAATCGATAGGCGTCCAATGTCTCCGCCTGGAAAAAAGATGGGTTTAACTGCGTGAGAGTCGCTTTTGAAAACTATGTCGCCGATTACCGCGGCGTCATCCATAGCTTCTAAAGGAACTTCAGCTTCATTGCTTAACCCGCTAAAATACTTAACAATATAGTTTTTGACGAGGTCATGCATAACTGAACCGCCAGCGCCATGGAGCATGGTGATTTTCTCGTTTTTATCCATAGATTTGCTGTCTCCTGAGGTTTTTAATTAGATTAGACTAGCCTAAATGTGAAAAATAAACACATCGCACCAAGAAGGAATTTTGAATCAAAAACTTAGTGATTTGCTATCGCTCAACTCGACTAAGCTGCGAGGTACAATTTCAGAGAAGACCAAGCTGAATAACCAATAACATTACAAATAAGGAACATAGGTCGATAATTTGTTCCTTCAGAGAGATTCTTGGGTAAACTATAAAAGCTTAAACGCAATCCCAAAACTGTACACCTCACGCGTTCGAATAGTTCCCTCGCAGGAACACCCACTTAGTCACTTTAGAGTAAAATCTTAGTTGTGATACGGAAAGCCATATAAATTGCTTTTACGTGTTTGAATGCGCACTGGAGAAATTAAAATGCCAAAAAGGGGATACTCAATAATTGAAGAAATGCTCAATCCAGAAAAAACAGCGAAAGCCAGCGGTAGAGAACTTAAGGTATCCCATAAAGCCGCACGGGAAGTCTGTAGAGCTGTTAAGGGCATGAATCTTGTTCAATCCAAAGACTTTTTACGCGAAGTAATGATTAAGAAAAAAGCTGTTCCATATTCTAGATACACAAAAAAGCTAGGACATAAACGCGGATTAGAGAATCACTGCGTAGGCAGATTCCCAATAAAATGCGCCGAACAAATTCTCCACGTAATAGAAGCAGCCCAAGCTAACGCTGAAAACAAGGGCTTAGACGTAGATCGGCTTCGAATAATGCATGCAGCAGCATACCAAGGCATAAAACTTAAGCGTTTCATGCCAAGAGCACACGGCAGAGCCTCACCAAAATTCGACAAAACCACACATGTCGAAATTGTTTTAGAAGAGAAACAGACTCAAGGAGAGCAATAAATGAGCATAGTCAAACGTTTCATCACAGAATCAATAAAAAGAACAGAAATAGACGAGTTTTTACAGAAAAAGCTTGAACGCGCAGGATACGGCGGAGTAAACCTATCTAAAACCCCCTTAGGCACCCACGTAGTCATTTATGCAATGCGCCCAGGCTTAGTTATCGGCAGAGGAGGAGAAACCATAAAGGAACTTGCCTCAGCCTTAGAACAAAACTTCAAAGTTTCCAATCCTCAAATAAGCGTTTCAGAAATCGAAGTACCAGAATTTAACGCCCATGTAGTTGCAAACCGCGTTGCATCAGCCCTTGAACGAGGAGTTCACTTTAGACGCGCAGGTTTCTGGGCACTAAACCAAGTTATGGAAGCAGGCGCACTAGGCGCTGAAATAGTGATTAGCGGAAAACTAACAACTGAGAGAGCACGATTTGAAAAATTCAAGGCAGGTCACTTCCCAATTGTCGGAGAACCAGCATTACGTGCCATGAAAACAGCCGATGCACATATCCAACTTAAACCAGGTATCATCGGTGTACGCGTAAAAATCATGCCTCCAGACGCATATTTCCCAGATAAAGTAACAATTATGGAACCAGCACCCGAAGAAGAACAAGTATCCGCTCCAGCAACCCCAGCTCCGGCAACACCAGCACCAGTCGCGCCAAAACCTGAAGCAGAGCCAGAACCCGAAGTGCAAACCAAAGAAGTAGCTGACGAACCAAAGCCCGTTGCAGAATCAAAACCTGAGGAGACAAAAGAATAATGCGCGTAAAAGAAATC
Organism: Candidatus Bathyarchaeota archaeon; assembly: GCA_963831895.1. GTDB lineage: Archaea > Thermoproteota > Bathyarchaeia > Bathyarchaeales > Bathycorpusculaceae > Bathycorpusculum. Next base: position 116,902 of record CAWHSD010000013.1, on the reverse strand, counting down.
AATGCACTATCTATTGAAGATAGAGCAAGCAAACTTGCTGATTTGCGCATAGAATTAGCGCGCATAAGGACAATGGTTAACGCAGGAGGCGCTGTAGAAAACCCAACAAGAATAAGGAATCTGCGCAGAACCATCGCTCAAATATTAACAATCCAAAACGAAAAGAAATTGGGTATCCATCAACCTGCTGAAGAGAAAGAGGAAAAAGCAAACAAGAAGGCTGAAAAACTAGCCAAAGCACCCAAAACTAAGAAACAAAAGAAGGAGACACCTTCCAAATGAAAATAACTCCAGATATTATCCGTTATGAGTTCATTGGCACACAAGCACGAATTGCTCAAAGCCCTCACATAGGTTATGTGGGATTAGCTGGTCCAGTAATCGCAGAAACAAAAAACACTTTAACTCTAATTCATCAAGGCCAACAAAAAAGTATCATAAAAGACTTAGCATCATTTGATTTCGAGTTCAACGATGGCACAACAGTAAACATTGACGGTAAACTTTTAGTCGGCAGATCTGAAGACAGGCTAAAGAAAAGCATAAAGAGGTTATGGTAATATGTCTATGACTTTCAAGAAACCAAAAAAGACATGTAATGATCGAAATTGCCCATTTCACGGCGAACTAGCAGTTAGAGGACGTGTACTAGAAGGCATCGTTCACACATCAAAAATGGATAAAACAGTTATTGTTGACAGAGAATTCCTACAATTCTCATCAAAATTCGTACGTTACGAAAGACGACATGGACACATCCCATCACACAATCCACCATGCATAGACGTTAAAGAAGGCGACCGAGTAAAAATCGCAGAATGCCGCCCAGTTAGCAAAACAGTATCATTTGTCGTCGTAGAAAAACTAGGAGAGGAAAAGTAGAATGGCGGCGAAAGCGAAACAGAGAGCTCTAACATCAAAAGGTATGGCTTCACACGGGCAAAAGATCAGCCGTGGACTCTTGGCTGGTTCCGAACTAAGATGCACAGATAACACTGGCGCACGAGTACTACGCCTTATCCAAGCTATGGGTTACAAGGGCAGACTAAGACGTTACCCTTCTGCAACAGTAGGCGACAAAGTCACAGTTTCAGTACGCCAAGGGTCACCTGATATGCGCAAAAAAATATTCCAAGCAGTCATCGTCCGACAAAGAAAAACCTTCAGACGGGTTGACGGAGTTTGGGTCCAATTTGAAGATAACGCTGCAGTAATTATCACTCCAGACGGCGAAATGAAGGGTTCAGAAATTCGAGGTCCAGTAGCAAGAGAGGCAGCTGAGAGATGGCCAAGAATCGCAAGTGCCTCCAGCATAATAGTGTAGGTGTACAATAATGCAAGATACAAAACGAGTAAAGAACCCTAAGAAACAAAGAAAAAGAATGTTCAACGCTCCGGCTCACATTCGTCACAAACTTATGTCAGCACCACTGTCACATGAGTTAACAGCTTCAAAAGGAGCAAAAACTCTTCCAGTAAGAAAAGGCGACACCATCCTCATCAAACGCGGAGACAACAAAGGATTCGAAGGCAAAGTCTCACGAGTTGACCTAAAAGCATACCGCATCTATATTGAAGGGTTAACACGCGAAAAAGTCGATGGAACAAACATTTTCCTTCCAATTCACCCGTCCAAAGTTGAGATACGAAACCTCAACCTTGACGATAAATGGCGAAAAAACATCCTTGAAAGAAAGAAGGCAACAGCACAACCAGTCAAACCAAAAGTTAAGCCAACAAAGAAAGCTGAAAAGCCTCCAGCAAAAGTTGAAGAAGTTAAAGAAGAAAAATCTGTAAAAGTAATATCGGTTAAAGGAAAAGCGGCGCCTGAAGTTGCAGAAAAACAAGCAATCGACATGGCAATCGAAGAAGCACCGGAATTAAAGAAATCTGCTTCTGAAAAAGAAGAAGTAAAGACAAAGGTAGCCGCAAAGAAAGCACCAGCAGCAAAAAAGACTGAGGAAAAAGAAGCTAAGACTAAATCGAAAGCTAAATCAAAAACCTCAGAAAAAACCAAAGGAGAAAAATAAAATGGGTAAAAAAGGAAAAACCGCAAGGCTGAAACGTAAGCCAGCTCCAGCATTCTGGCCAATTCACAGAAAAGAATTGCCGTGGGTAGCAAAGCCCTCGCCAGGTTCACATTCACTTGAAAAGTGTCTACCTTTAACGTTAGTACTAAGGGACATCCTCGGTGTAGCACAAACAAGAAAAGAAGGTCAATTCATACTCGCTCAAGGCAAAGTCCTTGTTAACGGAAAAGTAATGAAAAAAGATGATTCTCCAGTAGGATTAATGGATATTGTCTCATTGCCTGACATGGACAAATACTACCGCATAATGCCCTCACAGAAAGGATTAGTTCTTACTCCAATAAGCAAAGAACAATCCAACATTAAACTCGCAAGAGTTGAAGACAAAGCCACCGTTCATAACGGAGTACAAATCGCATTACACGATGGCACTAACATGTTGATAAAAGTTGCAGATCCTAAAAACCCTATAGAAGTAACATACGAAACATTCGACATCCTAAAAGTAACCTATCCAGATAAACAAGTAGTCCAAACTCTTAAAACTAAAGAAGGCAACTTGGCAATAATTACAGGCGGAAAAAACATTGGCAAACAAGGCAAAATAGTTGAAATCGAAAAAACAGTCGCTAAAAAACGCCGCCAAGCCCTTGTACTCATTGAAGACTCCCAAGGTGCACGATACCAAACAATCATGGACTTCATATTTTCAATAGGAGAAACTGAACCACTCATAACATCACTGGAGGCACCGGTAGTTGTCTGAAGAAGCCCTAACTAAAAATTGGGAACAGCATCCAATGCTACGACCAAGAATTGACAAAGTCGTCGTAAACCTAAACGTTGGAAAATCAGGCGAACCCCTCGAAAAAGCCAACACTGTCCTTAAAGAAATTACAGGTCAGACACCAGTAAAAAGAAAAGCTAAGAAAACCATCAGGGACTTTGGCATCCGGGAGGGTGAATCAATCGCTGTCGTCGTGACTTTGCGAAAGCAAAAAGCAGTTGATTTCCTAAAGAAAATTTTGCCGGTTGTGGATAACAAAGTTTCAAAGAAATCCTTCGATGTAAGCGGAAACTTTGCATTCGGACTAAAAGAACACATTGAAATTCCAGGTATAAAATATGATCCTGAAATAGGCATTTTCGGAATGGATATATGTGTATCTGTTAATCGCCCCGGACAGAGAGTAAAAATTCGCAGAAAACAAAAGCAGTCGATTGGTCCAAAACACCTGTTAACACCTGAAGAATCAATCGTCTTCATAAAACAAACCTTAGGAGTCGAAATCGTCTAAACTGAGAGTGAATGTATGGGAAAAGAGCAAGTTAAAAAAGTAAGAAAATATGGCAAAGGTTCACGCCCATGTGTTAGATGTGGCGGTTATGGTCCAGTAATTCGACGTTACAATTTATATCTATGTAGATGCTGTTTTAGAGAAGCAGCCCCAAAATTAGGGTTCAAAAAATACGAGTAGGAGCTAAAGAAAAACAATGGATACTTTAACAAATGGTTTGATAACCATCAAAAATAATGAAACACGCAACAAGCGTGAATGCATAATTAGCCCTGCCTCTAAACTTTTGGGACGCGTTCTGCGCATTATGCAACTTAACGGTTTCATCGGAGAATTCGAATTTATTGATGATGGACGCTCTGGAAAATTCAAGGTTCAACTACTGGGCAGAATAAACAAATGTGGTCCAGTTAAACCAAGATTTGCTGTGAAAGTTGGCGATTTCGAAGAGTGGGAAAAGAAGTTCTTACCATCTCGAGACGTTGGCATAATGGTTGTTTCAACTTCAAAAGGCGTAATAGCTCATAAAGACGCTGAAACTAAAAACCTTGGAGGAAGGCTTCTAGCCTTCGTGTATTAGGAGTGTAACATATGCGGCTTCCAGAAGTATCAAAAACAGTTCAAGTTCCCGACAACGTAACCTTAAGCATAGACGGCAAAAAAATCAACGTTAAAGGCGCCAAAGGAACATTAATTCGTGACTTCTCGTTTGCTCCAATATCTATAATGGGCGAAGGCAAAAACGTACGCATTTGGGCAAAATGGCCACGCAAAAAGGAAGCTGCTCTCGTTGGAACAATCTATTCACACATACAAAACATGATCACTGGCGTTACAAAAGGTTACCAATATAAACTCAAAATCGTGTTCTCTCACTTCCCAATCTCAGTAAAGATCCAAGACAAATCCGTCTTGATTGAAAACTTTACAGGCGAACGCAGACCCCGTAGAATAGGAATAATAGGCAGCGTCAAAGTGAAAATTGAACCTGACGATATCATTGTTGAAGGCACAGACTTAGAAGAAGTAAGCCAGACCGCCGCCAACATTGAACAGTCCACGCGTGTCCGAAATAAAGACCCACGTGTTTTCCTTGACGGCATATTCGTATATGAAAGAAACGAAGGAATGGCATAATGACCGAAAAAAAACCCTCCCTATCACGCGAAGCACTCAAACTTAGAGCGCGCGCAAAGAACAAGAAACCCAAATTCATAAGGGCAGAAAGCTGGAAATACGACCGTTTCAGCTTAAGCTGGAGACGACCACGCGGTCTAGACAATAAGATCCGCCGAAAAATTAAAGGTTGGCCAGCAGGAGTTAGTGTAGGTTACAAAGGACCAAAAGTTGCACGATTCCTTCATCCATCGGGATACCGTGAAGTCATTGTCTTCAATGTTCAAGGTTTATCACTTATGGACCCTAACACTCAAGCAGCACGCATCTCTCATACAGTTGGTAAACGAAAACGCGCCCAAATCATTGCAGAAGCTAAAAACCTTAACATTAAAATCTTAAACCTTAAAGTGACAAAGGAAACTGAAGAAAAAACAGAAGAAACTGCTGAAGGCGAAGAAGCAAAGATAACAGCTGAAATACCTAAAGTCAAGAAAGAAGAGAAAAAGCCAAAGAAAGAGACCAAAAAGAAAGCAACCAAAAAACCTAAACCTAAGAAGGGAGAAAAGAAACAATGACTGACTTAGCCGGACAAAGACGTTTAGCTGCTCGAATCTTAAAGATCGGACAGAACCGCGTTTGGATTAATCCTGAACGCATGGACGATGTTGAAGGTGCAATTACACGTCAAGAAGTTAGAAAACTCATTCATGAGAAAATTATAGTTTCATTACCTGAGCAAGGAGTAAGCAGATCCCGAGCAAAGGTTATTCGAGCCAAAAAACTAAAAGGCAGACGTAGTGGTCCAGGAAGCATAAAAGGTGCAGCTCACGCAAAGGTTACCAAGAAAGAAGCTTGGATGATAAAAATCCGTTCTCTAAGACGAAAACTTAGAGAATTGAAAGCGCGAAAAGTCATAGCTGAAACCACCTACAGCCAATATTACAGGATGGCAGGCAGCGGTAGGTTTGAGTCTATTGCCGATTTAGAACGCAATTTAAAAGCGCATGATCTATGGAGGAAACGTTAAGATGGCAAAAGGTAGTAGTTATCGAGTACACTTAAGACGAAGACGTGAAGGAAAAACTGATTACCAAGCTCGCAAAGCTCTGGTTACTTCAAGAAAGCCTAGGCTTGTTACAAGGGCATCAATCAAGAATGTTGAAGTTCAAATAATAATAGCTAAACCCCACGGAGACGAAGTTTTAGCTTCAGCAAATAGCCGAGAACTTATCAAGTCCTACGGGTGGAGAGCTCCAACTGGCAACATTCCTGCCTCTTACTTAACAGGTTTACTTTGCGGTGTAAAAGCAAAAGCTGCAGGAATAAAAGAAGCAATCCTTGATATAGGCTTGGTTTCTCCCACCAAGGGCTCAAAAATCTTCGCTGTCTTAAGTGGAGTTGTAGATGCTGGCGTTGAAGTACCTCACAGCGAAGAAAAAATCGTTAAAGAACGCATGAAAGGCGAACACATCGCCAAATATGCAAAAAGCTTAGGCGCAAACTCAGAAGAATACACCGCGAAATTCTCACAGTACACAGCTCAAGGTGTTGCTCCAGAAAAAATCGTCGAGCACTTTACTAAAGTTAAAGCTGACATAATTGCTGTATCTAAAGGCGCTAAATTGCCCGAAGTGGTAGTAGCACCGAAAACTGTCGCAAAAGAGAAAGCTCCGAAACCAGTAGTTGAAGCGCCACCCAAAGAAAAAGCTTCCGTTAAGGTTAAAGAAGAAAAACCGGCAGAAGTAAAACCTGTTAAACTAAAATCTGCAGCCAAAGCACCCAAAGCCAAAGTTACAAAAGCCAAGGCGCCAAAGGCAAAAGTAACCAAAGAAAAAGCTTCCAAGGCAGCTACCGAAACTAAGGTTAAAGCACCCAAAGAAAAGGTTACTAAGAAAGGTGGAAAGAAAGCATGAGTAGAAATCCAAGAGAAAAACGAACAGTTAACTTAGAAACCTGGATTCCAAAAACCAGGCTGGGTAAAATGATTCAGGAAGGCAAAATAACAAGCATTGAAGACGTCTTCCTTAGCGGCATAAAAATTTCTGAATCACAAATCGTCGACTCGCTAATTCCTGATCTACAAGAAGAAGTCATAAACGTTAACCTAGTACAGAAACAGACTGATGCAGGCGAAAAATCCCGTTTTAAAGCAATCGTTGCAGTAGGAAACCGAGATGGTTACATCGGTTTAGGCTCGGGAAAGGCCAGCCAAGTGAGAAACGCCATCGAAAAAGCAGCTGTGAACGCCCGCTTAAACATCATACCTGTTAAAAGAGGGTGCGGAAGTTGGGAATGCGGCTGCGGTAAACCACATTCAGTGCCATTTGAAGTAGAAGGTAAATGTGGTGGTGTACGAGTAATCATTGTTCCGGGTCCAAGAGGATTAGGCTTAGTTTCAAGCGAAGTAGCAAAAGTCATTTTAGGCTTAGCCGGCGTCAAAGACCTTTGGATGAGAAGTTTCGGATCAACAAGAACCGTACCATCTTATGCATGTGCAATCTTTGATGGACTGAGGAAGACTTATAATTTGATTACCACAGTGGACTGGGTGAAGTAAAATGGCGCAGAAAATAGATGAATGCAAGCCTCTTGTCGTTGTAAGAATTAGAGGAACTGTAAGTGCACAACGCGAAGCCAGAGAAACACTTGAACTACTCCATTTGACTCACACTAACCACGCAGTGATAATCGATAGCCGACCAGCTTACAAAGGCATGTTGCAAAGAATAAATGCCTATGTAACCTATGGCGAACCAACAAAAGAAACTATAGTTATGATGTTGCAGAAACGCGCTCTCTTAGCAGGCGATAAAAAGCTAACAGACGAATACCTAACAAAAATAGGCTACAAAAATCTCGAAGATCTCGCCGATGCAATTTTCAGCAACAAAGTACAATATGGCAAACTTCCCGACATACAAGCGCGGTTCCGATTGCATCCACCAAGCAAAGGTTACAAGGGCAAAACCAAAAAAGGCTTCAAAGCAGGCGGCGAAGCAGGCTACCGCGGAGAAGCAATAAACGCATTAGTTCAACGCATGGTTTAAACACCCAGCGTTCAATATTTTATCATTATTTTTATCGTTTTTGATGAAAGCATAACTATTAAAATAAGCGTAAGAATTGTTTATTTGGACCTTTTATGGTTAAACGGGTTTTCACAATTGCTTTTTTGTTATTTCTTTTCTTGTTTGCTGTAGCTGTTGCAAATGGCGTTTCTGTTGGTGTCAAAACTGGTGACTGGATAGAGTATACAGTGTCGACAACTGGGTTGCCTTCTGAAGGTCACGACGTGGTTTGGGCAAGAATGGAAATTTTGAATATTGTAAATGGCGAAATTACTGTTAATACAACCACAAAAGCCACAAACGGAACCCTGTCAAATATTGTTATGACGTTAAATCCATCCGCAGGGCAAGTTGATGTCTGGGCGATTATTCCAGCAAACCTTGGAAAAGGCGACAGTTTCTTCGATAATAACTTAGGTAATATACCAATTATGGGGCAACAGGAAATAACAGTTGGAGGTGTAGTTCGAGAAACAACTTTCTACAACTCTTCTGATAGATTCAAACGGTGGGACAAGCTTACAGGTGTTTTTTTGGAAGGCACAGATGTTTTAGGCAACTACTCTTTGTCGGCTACTTTTGAAAGGACAAACATGTGGAGAAACCAAATTTTGGGTTTGAACCCATTTGTTTTCTTAGTGTTGGTTTTTTCGGCTACAATGTTGGCGGTTGGGTTTGCAGCGGCTGTCGTGATTGGTAAGAAAAGTATGAACAAAAAAGTTTGATGAAGTTTATGAACAAAAAATATCTCTCCATTCTGTGCGTTTTAAGTTTTGTCTTATCAATCTTCTCACCTATAACATGTATAGACGCTCTTTTTGTCGGCGTCAAAGTAGGCGACTGGATTGAATACAAAGTTACAGCTACTGGCAACCCCCCTGAAGTGCATAATGTTCAGTTTGCACGAATGGAAATTGTAAGTGTTCAAGGTCCAGAAATCAAAGCCAATGTAACTACTCAAGACAAGAGCGGCGTATTTTCAAGCTTAATAATGGATATGAACCTTGAAAAAGGTCAAGTCGGCGCCTGGTTTATCATACCATCAAACCTTAACGAAGGAGACTCATTCTACGACATAAACCTAGGTCGAAACATTACTATTGAGGGTCAAGAACAAAAAAATTATGCCGGGGCAGTGCGCACAGTGATTAACGCAACAACGTCTGAGCGAATAAAAGACTGGGATAAAGTCACGGGTGTCTTCGTTAAAAGCATCGACAAATTATCAGGTTACACAATCAACGCAACTGCCATCCGCACAAATATGTGGCATCCTCAAATTCTCGGGCTTGACCAAATAGTTTTCTACGCACTGGTAGTTGTGGTTGTCTTCATAATTGCAGTCATAATTGTGTTCGTATTTATTGTGCGCAGGAGATAATATTAAAATGAGGTCGAAATTGAGTTTCTACACTTTTTTTGCCTGACTTTTTGATTAATTTGGCGAGTAATTTCGTTAAAATATTCTACTTAATGTCCACACAAAATCTTGTTTGTTTCAGCAGACTTGTTAGCAATCAATTATAGCAAAACAATTAGTTAATGCCTAAAAAAGCACCTGCAATGAAAAAAAGCTGCCCTAGTTAAGTCCCTCCAAACGCAAGGTTCTTTATTTTAATAAGGTAGACCGCCGATAGCAATAACCCCACGGCAAACCAACGTACAATCGCTGTTTTTATCGGTATTTTGCTATTTGTTGTTCAAGTATTTTGTCACCCTTTATGTGCGATATGTTTTATAATGTCCTCAGGTAGATGCGTTAGTTAATTGGAGGGGGAAAGAACACAATGAGTGCAAAATGGAGAAGAACAAGCAAAAATCGGAAATGGCTAGATTTTAACAATCTAAAAAACAGGAAACCTCATACACCCCAAACAACTAAGCGTGTAAAGGCAATTCCAATGCACACAAATTTTCGCCCATCCAGAAGTTTTGCCAAACGGAAATTTGAAGATCCTAAGCCATTAATTGATATCTTTCAAGAAAATGGTTTCATCACAATTGTAGCTGAAATAGTAGGCTTTAATAAGGAAACTCTTAAGATAAATGTGAAAGACCAGAAACTTACGCTGTCGGCAAAATCAAAAGATCGAAGATACTATAAAAGTTTAAATCTTCCGACGGTAGTGATTCCAAACGCGATGCACACCAAATTCAAGAATGGCGTGCTCGAAATCAAACTAAAAAAGGCAGAAACAATAGACAAAGAAGCTGACCAAAATGCCACATAAACTTAGAAAAATCCGAAAAACAAGAGGCTCAAGAACACAAGGTTACGGAAGAATAGGTCAACATCGTGATTCAGGAAGTAAAGGGCATCGAAAAGTAGGAAGACACAAGCACCTTTGGAGCTTAGTTGTCACTTCGGAACCTAACTACTTTGGAAAACATGGATTTACTTCACCCCAAAGCTTACACACAAATGACAACCCAATTAACTTAATCAAACTTGACCAACTTGCAAAAGGTAGCGAAATAAACTTAACTGAACTCGGCTATACCAAACTTTTAGGCACAGGAAAAATTACAAAAGCTTTAACCATAAAAGTAGCAACCTTCTCAAAAACAGCCCAAGAAAAAGTCACACAAGCAGGCGGAAAAATTATAGCTCCCCAACCACGTGGAGAGTAAAGCTGTTAAATGCCCGGAAGATTCCTCAGCCTCTTTAGACCAATCGGCAGAGTTCTACCTGAAATAAAAAAACCTGAGCGGAAAGTTAGTTTTAACGAAAAAATCTTCTGGACAGCCCTTGTTCTAGTCATTTTCTTGGTTATGACTGAAATCCCACTCTATGGGGTTGCGCAGTCAGCATCAGACCAATTTGGTCAACTGCGAGTAATTTTCGCTTCTAACCGTGGAACATTAATGGAACTTGGAATTGGACCTATCGTAACAGCAGGCTTAATCCTTCAGTTATTGGCCGGTTCTTCAATCATAAAATGTGACATGTCAAACTCTGAAGATAGAGGACTCTTCACTTCCGCAAGTAAAGTTTTCACAATCGTACTCACTGGTATCCAAGCAGGCGCATACATTCTAAGTGGTATGTATGGACCAGATCTTGCTGGACCAACGATACTTGTAATTTTCCTGCAGCTGATTATTACAGGTGTAATTGTCATGTTGTTGGATGAACTAGTCCAGAAAGGTTGGGGGCTCGGCAGTGGAATAAGCTTGTTCATTATGGCTGGTGTAGCACAGACTATTCTTTGGTCAACTTTTTCGCCGCCTACAGGCTTATTCGTGGGTTCTCTCTCATCTTATTTAGGCGGTCAACAAACATTAGGAGAATGGGCTTTTGGCTCAGCCGGAGGCGTTTACCCAACACTTCTAGGCTTGATTGCTACGATTTCGGTTTTCTTGATAGTAATTTACCTTCAAGGAATAAGAATAGAACTTCCAATGAGCTATGCTGGCTACAAAGGTTTCCGCAGCAGATACCCCATTAAACTGCTATATGTTTCAAACTTGCCAGTCATCTTTGCATCAGCGCTGTTTGCAAACGTTTACTTCTTCAGTCAACTTCTATGGAGCCAGTTTGGAAAGCCTGATCCAGGAACAAACATTTTCTTCCAGATAATAGGTGACTACAGTCACAACGCAACCTCTGGAAGCATTACACCTGTGGGTGGCTTAGCATACTTCGTAACTCCGCCCCACAACATACAGGGAGTCATTGCCGCACCATTACAAGCTTCAGTCTATTTGGCGATAATCATAGCTTTCTGCGCCATATTCTCATTGATTTGGCTTGAGGTCGGTGGCTTAGGACCCGCAAAAGTTGCGAAGCAACTCATGGACAGCGGTATGCAAATTCCAGGATACCGACGATCGGGAAGACCAATCGAAGCCATTCTAAAACGGTACATACCAGTAGTTACGGTATTGGGAGGCATAATTGTTGGGCTTGTGGCCGGTGTTTCAGACTTCTTTGGCGCTTTCGGTTCAGGAACCGGTATCTTACTGTCAGTAGGTATAATCTACCAATACTACGAACTTCTAATGCGAGAGCGTGCTGCAGAAATGTTCCCAGCATTTAGAAGAATCTTGGGCGAATAGCATAGACATCCAAGGTTCACCCATTTTCTTATTATTTTATTATTCTGCTTAGAATTTTTGGATAGTCTGCTGATATCTAAAATAATTGTCTTATGAGAGAGGTTTGAGATTATTTTTGTTTCACAATTTGACTGGTTCTCAGACACAGTAATCGTTACTATAGTTTTAGTTGTTGCTGTTTACAACTTTGAATAGAAAGTCAATAAACTTAAAACCAAAATTCCTTTTCTTTCTTTTTTTGTTTAGTCGACATTTATTTTCTGATTTCGCTTTAGTCTTTGTCGCCAGTGGCTTCTTTACATAAGTTTTATAAACAAAGCCCTACAGATTGGATGGGCATTGAATTGTGGAGACATCTCGATGTCTTCTCATTCAAAAAATCAAATAGGAGAAAAAAATACACTTGAAAACTTTTAAAAACAGAAAAGCTACAATTTTAACTGCGATTTTCCTAATAATAGCGATGACTGCGTCAATGGCATTTGTGCCAAATACTGATGCACACACACCTATCTGGACTTTTGAGTCTTATGCTTATTTGGTTGCTTCGCCTAATCCTGTCGGTGTAGGCCAAACTGTCGCCATCGTAATGTGGATTGACGGTCCCCTACTAGGAGCCACTGTCGCAAACGACATCCGACGACACGATTATAAGTTAACTATTACCCAGCCCAATGGACAAGTAGAGACTAAAAACTGGCCAGTGGTAAGCGATACAACTAGTGTACAATACTTGCAGTATACTCCTGACCAAGTCGGCAACTATACCCTGCAATTCGATTATCCAAAACAAACCTACACTTGGACCTCTACTACTCCTGGCGCTAATACAGCATACACCAATGACACTTGGGGGGCAGCTAGTAAGACTATCACCTTGAGTGTTCAAAATGAGCCAATCCCAGCAGCACCCGATAGTTATCCTTTGCCAACCGAATATTGGACACGCCCAATAGAAGGACAAAATACATACTGGTATACTATAGCCTCTAACTGGCTTGGAACACCATATATCATTGGTGCAGGCGCTGGTTATGGCATCCCAGGTGCAGTTCAACCAGACGGCGCAGCCCCAAATAGTCCACATGTTATGTGGGCAAAACCAATTCAATGGGGTGGAGTTGTCGGCGGAAGTGACACCAAAGTCCTTGGCGAAATGTTCTATTCTGGCCTTTCATACAACACCAGATTTGCAAACCCCATCATAATGAATGGAGTGCTATACTACCAAGAACCATGGGGCAACGGAGGAGGCAATGGCGACTATATAGCAGTTAATCTACAAACAGGAAAAGAGCAATGGCGCATAAATGCTTCAGCAACAGGTGTTTCACTTGTACCCTCATTCGGCTATATGTATTCATTAGAAACTGAAAACCAACATGGAGTTCTTCCAAACGGTCTACTAGTTGCAACACAAACAGTCACAGGTTTAGGCACAGTCTGGCGAACATATGATGCGCGTACCGGCTACTTAACAACCATGAATGTAAGCAATGTACCTTCAGGCACAAGCTTAGCAGGACCATCAGGAGAATTACTAAGATTTACTTTGACCAACTTAGGAAACACATCTAACCCTAACTACTACCTTAGCCAATGGAATTCATCTAGAGTGTTTGGCGGAGCTTCAGGAACTGGCGTAGGCGGATGGTATTCTGGAAATACACCAGCAAACTGCCCAATAACACCAGCAAACCCCGGTGGAATGAACTGGAACGGTTCTATGTGGGTATCTACAGCCGTTAGGACAGCCCAAGGCTATGCAGCGGTATCTACACCGGCTTATGACTGGAACATATCAATTCCATCACTAAAAACTACAGGTTGGAACGTAGGTGTAGCGAATCTAAACATTATTCCATTAGTGTCAGTCGACGACATCATTCTACTAGTTCAAGGAGGTTTCGGAGGACATCCAGGAGACTTCGGAGTAACAGTATCTGTTGACCCAGGAAACATAACAGCCCTTAGCCTCAACCCGTCTTCTCGTGGAACAGTCATCTGGAGTCAAACATATCAGCCAGCACCAGGCAACAACTCACGTCTCATCTCAGATTGGGATCCAAGCAATGGAGTATTTGTTTTTGGAGAAAAAGAAAGCATTACACACACTGGCATTAGTCTAGCTGATGGAAAACAAATATGGGTTACAGACACACCAACTGACAACACAATAGACTACAACTTCATGGCGTTAGGCTTAGATAGAATCGCTTACGGGAAACTCTATGTCTCAGGCTATGCAGGAATACTATACGCATATGATGTAAAGACGGGAGATCAACTTTGGAGTTACGGGAACGGCGGCGAAGGCAACAGTACACTCAGTGGTTTTATAACGCCTTATGGTCGATATCCAGTATTTATAAGCACAATAGCTGATGGTAAAGTTTATGTGGACACAACTGAGCACTCACCGAACTCTCCGCTTTACAAAGACGCACGCTACCGATGCATCAACGCAACCACAGGAGAGGAAATCTGGACACTATTAGACTACGGTAACCAAATGTACGGCGGTCAAGCACCAGTTGCAGATGGATATCTAGTGACGCTAAATTCATATGACAGCCGAATCTACAGCATAGGCAAAGGTCCTAGCGCATTAACAATCACTGCTCCTAACCTCGCCGCAGCTTCAGGACAACCTGTTGTTATTCGAGGTACAATAACCGACATCTCTGCAGGCACAAAGCAAGACGAGCAAGCAGCACGTTTCCCCAATGGAGTACCAGCAATGTCAGATACAAGCATGAGTGACTGGATGGAATACGTCTACATGCAAAAACCATTACCTATGAGTGCAACCGGTGTACCAATCTCAATAGATGTCCTTGATTCTAACGGCAATTTCCGCAATATTGGCACAGCTACAAGCGACGCAAATGGGGTATTTAGCCTCACGTGGAAACCAGACATAGAAGGTACATACGGAGTTTTCGCAACCTTTGCAGGAACAAACTCATACTACCCATCACACGCTGAGACATCATTTGCAGTCATGGGAGCAACACCAACACCCTCACCACCACCAGTTGCAGCCGCACCAGCTCCAGTTGAAATGTATTTCGTAGGCTCAACAATCGCTATAATCATCGCTGTCGCAATCGCAACACTATTGATAATCAAGAAAAAATAGGTTAGAACTAAAACAAACTTTCCTTCCTTTTTCATTTTTTTATATTAATTCCAGTTTACTTACATGGATATCGATTACTTTCCAGCATAATTGATAAATGCCGTAGTATAGACGTTTACGAATAGAGTGAAACCAGTGAATGTTCTAGTAATCTATGGTAGTCGTTGGGGCGGCACAGTTGAAGTAGCCAAAAAAATAGGGCAAACTCTTTTGCAAGAAGGGTGTACTGTCGAAGTTTTAAACGCGAAAAAAAATCCAAAAGAACTCGATTCATACGACCTCTTTGTTATTGGTAGTGGCATGAGGGCTGACAAGTGGACTAAAGAAGCAATGGAGTTTCATTGAAAAAAATGTAACACTATTACAAAATAAAAAAACCGCTTTATTTGTAAGTTGCCAAATGGCTGATAGACAAGAACTAGAAATAAGAGAAAAAGCAAAAAAGCAATACTTGCAAGACACAGCGGAAAGATACGCCCTAAAACCGATTGCCTATGGTTTTTTCGGAGGGTTCCTAGATTTTAGTCAAAGTCATGGCTTAATTGTTGATGTAATGGTTAGAGTCAACCGAAGAAGTTTGAGAAAAAATGGACTCGATACTACTAAAGTACATGATACACGTGACTGGAACTTTATAGAAGCATGGGCGAGAGAAATTGCCCTAAAAAGCCGATGAAGAGCCACCATGTTTTCGATATTTAAGCTCGAACACTCTATACTCTAAGCCTTCAGCAAATTCAGCGAATATTCTGTAATCAAAAAAATGATTTTTTAACCTATTTAAAATTCAAACAAGTGAAAATAGTTATTAACAAGAAACATGTACGCTTAGACTTAGAACGGCAAGAGGAAAAATAATATGTCTATTGTAGTGACTTCGTTGCCTTTAGCAACCTTAATAATTATGGGTATAGCAGCGGGAATTGCTTTCTTAAACTCTGGAGTAAACAGGGTCTTAATAAACTACTTCATCGGTTGGGAACAATACCGCGTTATGCAAAGAGAAATGTCTGAATACCGCTCAGAAACCATGGCTGCCATGCGAGCAAAAGATACAAAACAGGTTGAGAAACTCAAGAAGAAAGATTCACAGATAAAAAATATGCAAGCAAAAATGATGAAGCCCCAAATGGTCCAATTCGGAATATCCTTTCGTATACCTAATCGTTTGGTTTTTGGTGTTAACCCCAGTATTTGGAAGTACTCATATGGCTTTCATACCAGGTATTGGCACAATTGCAAATGCTCAGGTAATACCTGGAACTGCAATTCGCATAGTGCGATTCCAGTATTTTACTGGTATCCTATATGCTCATTGTTCTTCGGACTGCTTTCTTCGCGTATTATTGGTATAATGCCCATCGAACAAGGCGCAATATAAACCCGAAAGACGGATGAAAGCCAAATGGCCGAACGAGAAGAAAACTGCTCTGACCCCAAAAAAAACGTAATATGTATATCCGGAATGGCAGGCACGGGGAAAAGCACTTTATCTAAAAAACTCGCTGAAAAATACCATTTAAGATATTTTTCAGGTGGAGACGTTTTAAAAGATCTAGCAAAACATGAAGGATACGATGTTTCCATTCAGGGTTGGTGGGAGAGTCCTGAAGGATTAAAATTTCTAAATGAAAGAGTAAATGACCCTAAATTTGACAAGGCAGTCGACGATAAACTTTTGGAATATGCACAGCAAGGAAACGTTCTATTGGATAGTTGGACCATGCCTTGGCTTTTGAATGATGGCTTCAAAATATGGCTTGAAGCGTCATTTGAGAAGCGGGCGGCAAGGGTCGCAATAAGAGATGGTATAACTCCTGCTGAGGCATTTGAAGTATTGCAGGAAAAAGAGGCGCGAACTAAAGCCATTTACAAGGAGCTATACGGTTTTATTTTAGGTGAAGATTTTAAACCATTTGATTTTGTTTTAGATACTGATAACTTGAGTGCTGATGAAGTCTTTGTTGTCCTGTGCAAAGTGATAGATAATGTGTTTCTTTCGATTCCTAATGTCTAATTTATTTTAGTATAGAAATTCGATAGTTATTTTAACTTGTAAAATTAGGTGTTTTCTTGAGTTTATCGTCGAACATGGAAGGTTAATTTTATTTAAACAGCATTTTTGCGTTTTTCCATTGATCTTTAGCAAGGGATAGATGTCCCCAGGGATTTCCGTGAAGTGAATAGAACACGTAGCAAAGGTAATTGCATTGGGTGCATTCATGGTAAGTTTTTCGAAGTTGTTTGTATTCTGGGCTTTTCCAGTTTTTAGGTAAATCAAATACTGATCCAGCAAAGTTGTGGCTATGGCAAGCTGCAACTCGTCCTAAGTGATCAACAACTAGAAATTGGTTTAGAGCTTGGCATTTCCAGGTTCTTTTGCTTTCTTCCTCATATAGACCTCGCAGAGCTTTTATCAGTTTATCTGTCATGAGGATTTTGTTGTTTTTCTTCCTCATTTCAATTAGTGAATTGCATAAGTTAACCATGGCTGGCTTATCGGTTATCACGAACTCGTCGTTTGCTTTGCCGATTCTGAATAATTGTTTACTATCTACGGAAGTGTCATATGAGTAGAGGCAATACCAAACGGGGATTCCTTTTTTGGTAAAATGATTTGTTAAATCGACGATTTCGTAGAGGTTCTTTTGTGAAATTGTCGGGGTAACACTAACTTTTATTCCTTCTTTATGAAGGGTTTCTACGGCTTGCATGGCATTTTTCCAGGCGCCTGGTACCGATTTGATATAATCGTTTTTTGCTTCATCAAGGCTGTCGATTGATAGTGCAACGAAATCGACATTTCTTAACAAATCCATTTTTTTTGCAGCCATACTTCCATTATCATAAACGGTTGTGACAAACAGTTTTGATGCATGTTCGACTATTTCTCCGATGTCATCTCGAAGTAGTGGGTCCCCGCCAGAAAGTACAAGTTCAACTATTCCGATTTTTTTGAGAATATCTAAGCCTTTCTTTATTTCTTCAGTTGAAAGTTCATTTTTGTCTTGTTCTTTCCATACGTTGCATCCTAAGCAACGGTAATTGCATTTTCTTGTAACCAACCATTGTGCATGGTGAGGTTTTCCTGGCGAAAGTGAACGTGCTGCAATGGATGCTGCTTTTTTGAAACCTGAGGTCAAATAACTGTCACTAGCCAATTAATTTTATTATTACTTATTTCATATTGGAACTATAAAAACAATGTTAAGACTTTGGTTGTATCGTCTGATTGATGGATTGAGCTCTTTTTTAAAAGAACATTTTTAATATTTTTTTCAGATAGGTGACAATTGAAATTACTGCAATTACCTTATGGCTTTCTGCAATGTACATGTGTAAAAGATGCTTATCAAAAATAAGATTTAGTAAATTATTGGTTGCATATAAAAGTAAAACTGCCTATTCTTATTTGAGAGGTGAATTGATTGACGTTTGGGAAGGAGTATTTCGATGATAGAAAGTATTCTCTTAAAGAGGGGCTAATTGAGCGTCATGTCTTGGAGGTTTTGCGGTGGGCTTCGAAAGGTATGTCTAAAGACTTGTTGAATGGACAAGGCAAGAAAGCGTTAGATGTTGGTTGCGCTTATGGCTACACAACCAGGATTCTCGCGGGATTGGGTTATGATACCTTTGGAGTTGACATCTCAAATTACGGTATCAAACAAGGTAAAAATCTCATCGATAGCCAATTTGGTGTGTGTGATGCTCAAACAAACCTGCCTTTCAAAGCGGAATCGTTTGATTTGGTAACTTGTTTTGATGTATTGGAGCATTTGCCTTTTCCAGAAAAAGCGTTGGTGAATATGTTTAGTGTCTGTAAAGACACTCTTGTCTGTACTACACCTAATAGGAAAGTTGAGAAACCAATTCGAAAGTTGATGAACGATTACGATGAAACCCACGTTAATGTTAAGTCGTCGTTGCAGTGGGAAAGATGCATCACAGAGTTTTTGGATTGTAGAGTGTTTAGGGTTGAATCATTCTATGATTTGGCTATGAAGTTGGGTGGAAAGCTGTTTTTTAAATCGTTTAACATTCCTACTTATGGGTTGACTGTTAGGATATTGATTAAGAAATAGTGTTAATTTGAATTGAAGCTAAATGTTTGTGGCGTCAGTTATGCGCGCTAGGGCAATCCATAGGTGGTCTGAGATGGGTCTTGGAAGTATCTCTGCTGAATTATCTTTGTGCAGCAGTATGCGTTTGTTGGGGTTAGGGTTGAATTCACCTATAATATCGGCGTAAATATGCTCTTGGCACAAGCCATCAACAATTTTGTCTGCAGCTTCTGGGTTTGCAGAGATTAGTAGTGCGCCTGAACTGATTAGTTGAAGAGGGTCAATTTCATAGAATCTGCATATCTTTGCGGTTTCTGGCTCAACCGTAATTTTTTCTTCAAAAACACTGACACCTAAACCTGCAGCATCTGCCATTTCATGGATACCGTTCAAGATTCCGCCTTCAGTTGGGTCATGCATGGCATTAACTCCGCCTGCTTTGTATGCGGTTAAGGCATCTTTGACCACGCTGATTTGGTTGTAGAAGAGTTTTGCACTTTCAAGAATTTCTGAATTAAAGACTTTTGCCAGTTGTTCTTCGCGGTCGGAGGCTAAGATGGCTGTGCCCTCAATTCCCGCACTCTTAGTCAAAATAAGTTTGTCGCCTGCTTTAGCTCCTGCAGAAGTGACATATTTGCCTTTTTCAGTTAAACCCATAATGCAGCCTACAACAATAGGGTTAGTTAAGCCAGGCGTAGATTCACAATGTCCACCTACAATGGCTATGCCAAGGTCTTTTGCGGCGTTGTGCATTTGGGTGCTTATAGTTTCAACGATTTTGCTGTCTGCGTTCTCTGGCAAAAGAAGGCATGAGAAGAAGAAAGCTGGCTCTACGCCGAATGTGGCTACATCGTTGGCGTTTACATTGATTGCAAGCCATCCGATGCGTTCGATAGCTCCGGTTATTGGGTCCATGGAGACGATGGCGTTCTTGTTGCCGAAATCCAAAACTGCCCCATCTACTCCTGTGGCTGGCCCTAAAGTCACTTCTTTACGGGCGGCTCCCAAGTTTTTGAAAACTACATCTTTTAAGATGTCTATGGGAATTTTTCCGGGCGGAAGCTTCATGGCTTAACCTCTGTTAAAGGTGGCTTTTAAGCTGTGGGAAAACACGCAGTACCGTATGCACTATTGGAACGGCGATTATTAAGCCGACCAACATTTGACCGATGTTTAATGGGATTTCAGCAATGGCGACGATACCTAAACCTGGAATTAATACCGCAAGAAGGGTTTCGTACAGGAAGTAGCCTATTACCATTGTCAAGCCCCCAATCACAACTGAGACAATTGCTCGGATTGTAGTGTTTTGGACATATTTTTTTAGTTTAATATTTAGGTAACCGACAATCGCTCCTTCTATACTTTTAATAATTAAGGTTCCAGGGGCAAATACTCCAAACCCTAAGTAGAGATCTGATAACATGGCTCCCACTCCTCCTGATAGAGATCCAACCAAAGGACCGAAAAGCAGAGCCGCAACATAGATGGATGTTTCTCCGACGTTGAAGTATCCGCCAGTGGCGGGGATGGGTATTGCTGGAATTTGTGAAGAAATCACAAACACTAACGCAATAAACACTGCAGAAAGTGCCAACTTAACAGGAGTAATGTGGGAATATTTCAAGTTCATAGAGTTCACAGCGTTATAGTTTCCAAAATAGTACTTTTAAGGTACCATATAAATGCATCTTGGTTAATTTTACAATAAAGAATTTGCGTTAATAGCCAGGTGATTATATAATTTTGAGGATTTAATGAAAAGCCTTTTTATGAAAGAGGAAAATCTAAATGTGACTTCTCCAAAGAGTAATACAAACAACAAAGAGTTGCATAAAATGAGTACTGTTAGAGAAGATCCAATTAAAATGCATAAAGATGCTAACGCGTTAATGGAAAGCGGCAAATGCGTTGAGGCAAGAGAGCTTTTTGTCAGAGTAGCTGAACTCTACTTTAAGGGACAGAACTATTTTGGGGCAGCAGAAATGAATTATAAAGCAGGCGAATGCAGTGTTAAGTTAAAAGAGTATCAGAAAGCTGCTGAGTTCTTCACAAAATCTGCTGAGGTGGCGTTGAGTAAAGGATTTGACCGATATGGCGTTAGTGGGCTTGAGCAAGCACGAGATAGCCAAAAGGCATTGGGCAATGCTAAAGAAGTTGAGGAACTGGAGAAGAAAATTAAGGAACTTAACGATAAACATAATGAACCGGAAGGAGAATCTTCGTTCTCTGTGTTTTCTTAAATTCTCATCCATTTAAAGTGTGAATCCCTCTTTTTTGTGATTATAGATCTTTTATTTTCTCTGTTTTGTTTGGTTGTTGTTGTGGTTGTGAACGCGGTTTTTCAATGTAGTGGTTGTGCTAAATTTTTTGTGACTATGAACTTGATTGTGTTTTTAAGCGTAATTAATTAAGCAGCTGACTCGATTATTCTAGCAAACGATTTTTGGGTTAAATCATGCCTACATTATTCAAATCTCTCGCTGAACTTCTTGAAAAAGTTGAAACCACCAAAAAAAGGCTTGAAATCATAGATCAAACCGCTAATTTCTTAAAAACTCTTGCTGCTGATGAGATTGAACCTGCTACCAACATGATGGTTGGCCGGGCGTTCCAAAAATACTTTCAGAAAACCCTTGACGTGAGCTGGTCAACGCTGTCTCTTATCTTTGAGCGCATAAGCGTATTCGATTGGGGACTATTCCGTCAGGCTATGGCGACCACAGGAGACATCGGCTCAGCCACCAAAATTGTCCTTGAGCAGGCTAAAGCAAAAAAACAGACCCAATTAGCACAAACTCCGCTAACAATAATTGAAGTCCGTTCAACCCTTGAAGCTATTGCGCAGGCACAGGGTGTAGGGTCAAGAGTCAAGAAAGAACGATTAATCACTTCTCTTCTCAGTCAAGCAACACCTCTAGAAACCAAATTTTTGGTCAAGATTTTCACTGGTGAAATGCGTACGGGACTTCATGAGGGTCTGATGGAGCAGGTGGTTGCGAGGGCTTTTGATGTTCCGCTTCAAAAGGTTCAGTTTGCTGGTATGGTCTTGGGTGATATTGGAGAAGTTGCTTCAACAATCAAGGCTCTTGGAGTTGAAGGTTTGGAGAAGGCTGGTTTCAATGTTTTTAGGCCGGTGAAACTTGATGCTTGCCGAGACCGCTCAATCGGTTCAAGAAGCGATGATTTTGCAGGGCGGAAATACCGCTTTCGAGTATAAATATGATGGCGCAAGAGTGCAAATCCATAAGCAAAATGGAAAGGTTAACGTTTTTAGTCGAAGACTCAGCGATGTAACCGAGAGCCTGCCAGAAATTGTTGAGATTGTTGAACAAAATATTCAGGCTCAATCTGTTATTTTGGAAGGTGAAGTAATTTTGCTGGATAGTGCGGGTTTCCCAATTGCGTTTCAACATTTGATGCGACGATTTAGACGAATCCATGGCATAGAGGACATTGCCAAAAAATTTCCATTAACCCTATATCTTTTCGATATACTCTACCTCGACGGCGAAAGCTTAATTGCAAAACCCTATATTGAGCGCAGGAAAATTCTAGAGAACACTGTTAATGAAATTTCCTTAGCCAAACAAATCGTAGCCGATCAGCAATCGCAAGCTGAAACGTTTCTTAAAGAAGCGCTTGCCGCTGGGCACGAAGGTTTAATGGCTAAAGAACTTGATAGTCCATATACTCCGGGTCGGAGGGGGAAGAGGTGGCTCAAGATTAAAACAGTTCTTGATCCCTTAGATCTTGTTATTACAGCCGCTGAGTATGGTTATGGGCGAAGGAAAAGTTGGCTTTCGGATTATTATCTTGGGGTAAGAGATCCTGAGTCTGGTGAGTTTTTGGATTTAGGCAAGACGTTTAAGGGTTTAACTGATGTGGAAATTATTGATTTAACAAAGCGGCTCAAAGAGTCTGTCATTAGCGAGGAAGGGCATCGAGTTATTGTTGTCCCCAAAATTGTTGTTGAAGTAGCTTACAATGAAATTCAGCAAAGTCCCCGTTACAAAAGTCATATGGCACTGCGTTTTGCAAGAATCACCCGAATAAGAGATGATAAAATGCCTCAGGAAGCCGACACAATCCAGCGAGTTAGGGAAATATATGATAGGCAGTTTCGCAATAAAGGCAAATACAGCAGTGACTAAGCAGGAAGGGTTAATTTGAATAAGGCAGAAAAAAATGAGTTTGCCAAGGAGTTTTACAGTCGCCAGACAATTATGAAGGAACTGGGTGAGGAAGGGCAGCAGAAGCTTGCTAAGTCTAAGGTTGCAATAGTTGGTGCTGGTGGACTTGGCACAGTCTCTTCTCTTTACCTTGCGTTGGCAGGCGTTGGATACATCCGCTTAATTGACCAAGATACAATCGAAACCCACAACCTCCATCGCCAAATTCTCTACACCGCGGATGATTTGCATTATCCAAAAACCGAGGTTGCTGCAAGAAAATTGGAAAAACAAAACCCCCTCGTAACAGTTGAAGCCATACCTGAAAACGTAAATGCAAGCAACGTTGAGCGGCTCCTCAAAGGCGTGGACGTCGTGGTTGATGGGTTAGATAATATGGTTACGCGATATCTCGTTAATCGCGCCTGTGCAAAACTGCGTATTCCCTATGTTTTTGGTGCAGCGATAGGCATTGAGGGCAATCTGTCTGTTTTTGCTCCGCCCGAAACTGGTTGTTTGGAGTGTTTGATGCCGAACCTCTCAGACTCAGACTTATTGACATGTAACACTCGGGGTGTTTTGGGAGCAACTACAGGAATAATTGGTGCCTTTCAAGCTATGGAAGCAATAAAACTTTTAGCAGAAGTGGGTTCAACGTTGAAGAACAAGTTGATGGTTTGTGACTTTAGCGACATGGACTTCACAACCATAGATATTTCAAAAAACACTCATTGCCCTGTTTGTCAGGGAGATCTATCGTCGATTGTGAGCGGTGAACGTCTAGTATGGCTCTGTGGCAAAGAGACAGCCAACATCAATCCTGAAAAACCATTAAACCTAAACCTTGATGAAGTCTACATGCTGATCAGCAAAAAATTCAATGTTCGTTTGAAATCTCGGTTAGCCTTAATGTTTGATTACAAAACCTACGAGGTCAGTCTCTTCAACGGTGGACGGATGCTCATAAAAGGGGTTGCGGATGAAAAAACCGCTTTAAATGTTTACCGTGAAATCATTAGAAAATTGGGTAAATAACCCTAACTTTTTAGCGCCGCAATCAAGGCTTTCACGTCTTTTACCCATTCGTCAATGATTTTCAAGTTCTCTTCGAGTTTCTTGGGGTTCTTCTCAAAGCCTCTGAGCTGATCTTGTTGATGACTATAGTAGGTAGCTAATTGATTTAATGGTCCAATGAACTCAGTTGTTATATCAGTTTTTAGGTTGTTTCCTAAAGCTTTAATGGTTGTTTGCATTTCATCGATCGACATGCCGGTGGTTTTCTTGAAATCTCTGCTTACCCATTGACGTTCGAAAAGGTTGCGTTTTTTCCAGCCTTCAGATTGATCTAGAAAAGTTTTCAGTACGGTTTGATAGAGTTCTGGCGTGTTTTTGTTTTCGCTTGGTTTGGGTGTTTGGGTTTCACTTTTTTGGTTTGGTTTTTGTTTTTCTGAGTGGTTTTCTTCTTGATCCGATAAGGGTATTCCAGCTTCTCGAAGGACCTGGATAGAGCTTGTTTCTTGTCCATGGTATTTTTTGGCATGGGCAACTGCGACTGCAAAACCTGCGCCAGCTGCTTCAGGCGATATTTGAGCGTTCTTATTTAATTCAAACAAATCCGTCAAGCTCATTCCCATTAGCGACGCTACTTTTCCTCCTCCTTCAATAAAACCAGGGGTTTTGGATATTCCTGGACCTATTGTGAAAGCGTAGACTCCTGTGCCTTCAACTTCGGCGGAGATGGTGTTTGATAGTTCAACTTGGGCTGTCTTGAAAACCTCGTATGCTCCCATGAAGGGCGCGGCGCCCGAAGAAGAAACGCAGATGAATACGCCGTGTTTGCGTTCAATCATAGCTGGAAGAAATTTTTTTGCCAAAACAACAGGACCGCGCAGGTTCACGCGGTAGCTAAAATCCCATGATTCAACGGGAGTGTCTTTAACGGCGCCCATCGGAAAGACAGTAGCATTATTTAGGACAACGTCGACTTTGCCGAATTTTTTCTGTGCGGCTACGAATAGTTTATCGATGTCTTTTTCGTTGCCAATATCTGTGTTGACGAAAAAAGCTTTTGCAGCGCCGATTTCTTTGTTGATCGCATCTTCGGCGTCTTTGCCGTTTTTCTCATTGATTTCTGCAATTATCACATTTGCTCCAAGCCAAACTAGAGCTCTTGCTGCTTCGAAGCCTATTCCTCGTCCAGCACCAGTTACAAGAGCAACTTCTCCTTTCAATGAATCTTGAGTCAAATTTCCTTTACTGATTATCATGCATGCCACTTCGAGATTATTTGCTAACTTGTTATTCTTTTAACCTTAAAAAAGTTTGAATCTAAGCACACCAAGCTCTATTCATAAAATCATGGATGCAATTTCAGCAATTAATTGTCTCAAAAATTTTCACTTTCACTCTACCCTCCCCCGCTGTTAAATGTTGCTTGGATGATAGTTTAAATAGACTAATCAGGCGTAAATGATTTTCGTGAAAAAGTTATGCAACAAAGCCTATTAATTAAACCATCAATGGCACAAGCCGTTCTGACACGGCTTACTTTTAATATTCCAGACATTGATGGGCTTTTTCCAGGTTTTAAAGCAGGGGATTTCGCTGTCATTTATGGTCCTCAATCAGTTAATTCAATAGCATCATTACTTAGTGTCCGAGCTCAAATGCCTACCAAATATGGCGGATTGGGAAGTAACGTTGTTTTCATCGACTGCGCAAACAGCTCTTCATTATCAAACATCCAGCTTCAGCAGTTGGATGCCAAGGATCCACTTGAACGTGTTCTCAACATGCGTGTGTACACTGCCTACAGGCTCACTTCCTTAATTATGGAAAAACTTCAAGACGCAGTGGAAAATCAAGATGCAAAGCTTGTTGTAATCTCTGACTTAGCATGTCCATTCTTGTATGACAGCGTGAATGATCAAGAAGCAAGAACCGTCTATAGCCAAATCATGAGTTATCTTGCAAGCTTTGCTAAAAGGCATCACATAATCATAATTGCAACTTATCTCTCTCATGAAAATGGTCGAAGAAATAGTGCCCTTCAGGAAATAACTACGGCAAAAGCAAATGTAGTCCTAAGATTCACTTCAACTCCCTACACCAAAGAAGTAGAGTTAGAAAAACATCCCACTTACATGTTAGGTGTTGTTGATTTGACCTCTGAAAGTCGAGCTTTAACTGATTTCATGAGACCGATCAATAAGGACGCGAATTATTTTTGATCTAATAAAAGATAATGGAAACTAAAAAGAAGAAAGAGGTTTTACTCTTTCTTTTGTTTGGGACGTAGAGAACGCACGGTTGCGCCTGCACGCCACATTTCGCTATTGCCCATTTCCTTGAGTTCGTCAGCGAGTTTCTGGCGGTAGTCTGGTGCTTTGCTCTTTTCAAGGACTATTCGAGTTTCTTCGCCCGCTGCTACAAGTTCGTAGAGTGAATCAAATACTGGTTGAGTTGCTTCACGGAAACGACTTCTCCAGCGCAATGCGCCAATACGTGCGGTTTCGCTGCAGTTGCAGTACATCCAATCCATGCCGTTTTCATCGACTAGGCGGATTAAACTTTGTGTTAATTCTTCGACGCTTTCGTTGAATGCTTCACTTGGGCTGTGTCCATGTTCACGTAAGGTTTTGTATTGAGCTTCTAGAATGCCTGCGAGTGCACCC
The DNA here is from genome assembly GCA_963831895.1 of Candidatus Bathyarchaeota archaeon. GTDB lineage: Archaea > Thermoproteota > Bathyarchaeia > Bathyarchaeales > Bathycorpusculaceae > Bathycorpusculum. The sequence continues at coordinate 90,279 of CAWHSD010000013.1, read as the reverse complement.
ATCAATGTGCCGCGTTCTCCTGTTAGGTCACTATAAGTTTCTTTTTCAAATGTGGTTGGAAAGAGGTATCCTCCTCCGATTGCAATGCCTAGAGCTTTTGCGCGTTCTTCGGCTTTACCGGTTGCGTCTTGGAAAACTGCAAAGCTGCAGTTTATTCCGCTTCCATCAACAAAGTTCCTACGAACAGATGTTCCAGAGCCTTTTGGTGCAACAAGGATAACGTCTATATCTTTTGGTGGGATAACGCCTGTTTGTTCTTTGTAAACTATGCTAAAGCCGTGGCTAAAGTATAATGCGTCACCTGCTTTGAGGGTTGTTTTGACTTTTGGCCATACTGCCTTTTGAGCCGCATCGGTTAGTAAGAATAGCTTGATTGTTCCTTTTTTGGCTGCTTCTTCCATTGGGAATAGATTTTTGCCTGGAACCCATCCGTCAGCAACTGCTTTATCCCATTCTTTTTTGAATACGCCTTCTTTTTCTTGACCGATTATTACTTTTATTCCTTGGTCGCGCATGTTGAGTGATTGTGCTTGACCTTGAATGCCATAGCCTAGTGAGACTACAACTTCATCTTTTAGGATTTTTTGGGCTTTAGCCAATGTGAATTCTTCTCGAGTAATGACGTCTTCCTTGACGCCTCCGAAATCCATTTTTACCATTCTTATGATACCTCAGACACTCAATTTATCGGATGGGATAATTAAGAATTATGTTGGTAAATGGAGGTATAATTATGAGAAAGAGACATTGGATGAGCTAAGATAGTATCATTCTATTGCCAAAGGTTCGACCCAAGGCTGCTTGAGATTTTTGTTCTTGAATTTTGGTTGTTTTGGCATTATTAAAATAGCTAATCCATAATCCAAATATTCCGATAATTTCAGCTATTATTCCAACAGCGAACAAAATCATTATAAAATTTTGAGTAAATAAATTGGCAGATAATCCGAGTTCTTGAGATGTGTAAACTCGTAAAATAGCTAAGAAGATTATTCCAACGGTTGCTCCGCCGTAGCCAATTAGTTTGCAACTGTCCATTTTAGTTACCGATTACTTTTGTTGTGGCTGTTATCTTATAACATTTTTTTATTTATCAACGCAATGTGGAGCTGGATCAATTTACTCCTTGACAATTGCAACTATTGGTTTTTTGGTCTACCACAAAAATCACAAACACAACGTAGTTCCTACCAATTCCAGTACTATTACTAAAAATGGAAAAGTTATCAATATACATAAATTGGAATTTGCGTAACCATTAGTGAGGCTTTGGGGTTGACTACTAAGGTTTTGGAAGAAATTCGGGAAGAGCTGCAAGAAATAAAACATCTTTACAAAGAATTGGTTGACAAACTTATTCCTGTTGAGGAAGCAACCCAAGAAGAGAAGAAAGCGATAAACGAAAAAGACGAAGTAGCCGACGAGAAAGAGCTAATGCAAACTTTAGGCTGAAATCAATGTTTACTGTTAAAATCAAGAGAAAAGCATCTCAAAACTTTTAGGCTGCGACAATTATTAGAAAGAGGCACCCGGATGGGGGGCTAAGTAGTAATTAAAATTATAGTGATGAAATAGCGAATAATTGTTGCTTCAGAGTTATCTTATTTCTAAACTGGTTGTGTCGATTAGAAAATTGAATTTCCATAAACTGTTGTTTGGGAACGAGTTCCCGAGTTTTATGACTTTTGAGGGTGTCTGTTCTTTTTTTGTTTTCTTGTTCAACTAACTGTTGCATATTTTGTGAAGCGTCAACTTTTTCTTGAGCTTCTGCTAATGGCGCGACACCCTTTAAACTCGTTAAACTTGTGAACTTGTTCCCAAAAATACAATTGTACTTTCTAAATATGCGCCTAAGTTTCTCTTCATCAAACTTGTAAACTCTACTTTGCCTGGTTTCAATCTATATCTACTAACCAAGGTTCACGTCTGAGGATTTTTTGAGAAGAAGGATAGCTCTTCAGTTCTGGTAGTAGTCGACGTTGTTGCAAATTTCACTTCGACTACTACTTTTCTAAGGCAAACGCACTGGGTTAATCAAACAATTAGGCTTGTAAAATTTTTAAAAACAAGTAAGTAGAAAAAAACCGTGTTTTTTTAAAATCATCCAGTCTTTTATTTCTTTCAAAGTTATCACAGTAAATCAAGTTCAAAGAACAACAACAGCTGCAATGCACGTGTTGTTGTTCTATGAATTTGTTATTGAACTTCGGAAGTAGTAGCCGGGGTGCAAATTTCAATAAGGCTACTACTTCTCTTCCAGTCAGTTGCTTGGGGGTAGATGTAAGGATAGGTGAGAATCATTCTTGAATTTGGAAATTAGAATAATCCTTCAAACCTCTTCACTTGTTGTCGCTGTAAAAAGTAAAACAATTAAAGCCTTAGCAACCAATACCAAATTATGGTTTCAATTAAATTCACGCCTGAACTTATAGCTCCATGCGGAATGAACTGTGGAATCTGTAAAGCCTATCTTGCTTATTCACGTGGTGTTCCCTACAAGAAAGGCGAAGTATCACACTGCTCAGGTTGCCTTGTAAGAGATAAGACCTGCGCGTTTATCAAGAGAGATTGTGAAAAACTAAGAAAAAGACAAATCCGCTTTTGCTATGAATGCGAAGACATGCCGTGCAAAAAATTAGCCCACTTAGATGAACATTATAGTGCGCGTTATTGCATGAGTATGGTTGAAAATCAAAAAATGATCCAGGAAAAGGGGATGGATGAATTTCTTAAAAGTCAAGCTGAAAAGTATTGCTGTCCAAGTTGCGGCGATGTGGTTTCGGTGCACGATGGAAAATGTTATGCTTGTGGATATCGTGGCGAAAAGCCCATTAAGAGAGTTGGTAAGTCTCAATGGGATAAGTATCGGTGGGTGCCCAATCAAAAATAGACTGTTGCTCTTTGCAACCTATCCTCACTCTATTTATTGGCGAAAGATGAGCGTTGACTGCTCAAATGCACATTAACTTTAGAAAAATCGCCTTTGCCGCGTATAGTCTGTTTTCTGCCTGTTCATAAATCACCGATTTTGGGCTCATGATGGCTTCTGGGCTTATCTCGTATCCACGGTGAATGGGCATGTCATGCATAATGTATGCATTGCTGGTTTGGATTAGTTTAGTGTTTATTTGATAGGGCATCATGAGTTTGATTCGTTTTTCTTTCTCTGCGGCAAACTTAGGATCTGTGAAAAACTCCATATCAATCCATGTGTCTGTGTAAACAAAATCTGCATCTGCAACCGCCTTCCCTAAATCTAAGGTTGATTGCCAAAGTCCAGTTTTTTTAGCTTCAGAAAGCAATTCATCATCTCTTGCAGCCTCATTAAAAATAGGTGTAACAGTTGTCAGTTTGACTCCTGTTTTTGTGCACCCTTCAATTAACGAGTTGGTTACATTGTTGTGAACTCCAATGTAGACTACTTTGGCGCCTTTAAGTTTGCCACGTTTTTCTTTTATGGTGATTAGGTCTGCTAAGGCTTGACTTGGATGATATTTTTCGTCGCAGCCATTTATAACTGGAACACGTGAGGCTTTAGCCATCTTGAGTAAATCTGAATCGCACAACAATCGTGCCATGATGCAATCAACATTACGGGACAAATATTGCAACTCATCAGTAATGTCTGCCAAAGCAAAATTGGTTGTTCGCCAATCAATAAACAATCCATGTCCGCCTAACTGTGTCATTGCCACTTCAAACGAAACCCTTGTTCGTGTGGACGTCTTCTGGAAAATTAATGCTGCCGATTTACCCTCGAACGTTTTGAGGTATTTCTTTGGGCTGCCTTTAACTTCAATGCCTAAATCAACGAATGCGCCAAGCTCTTTGTCGGTCAACTCTTTGAAATTAATCAAATGCATCTTTTAAGTGCCTTCAATTAGGCTTGACTTAATGTGTAATAATAAGCTTTATGCAAAAACTTTTTCCACTACAAACATGCACACACTAAAGGAGAAATTGAATGATTCTGATAATAGCTTCAGACAAGGACATTGCGAGCTTGAACATCAAAGAGCAAATCCTAAGAAATTATCCTTTCAGTGAGACCTCAAATAACTTTCAGGAAAACCCAACTTACGCAGCGGAAATTTTTGATAAAGAAGTTACATTGATAACTCTCAAGGAGGAATCTGTGAAAGCTCAGAACCTTCCCGAAAAGTTTCCTAACGCAAATCTTATGGTTTTTATCTCGCGCCATAGTAGTCAAAGTGGCAAGCCTACGCTGTCCGTTCATGCACCTGGGAATTTTGGCGAAGCTGAACTAGGCGGATTGCCCAAAACACTCTCGGTTGCCCCTGCCGTAGCAATGCAAACTGCTTTGAAAGCTCTTCTGCACTACAAAGAAACTTTGTGTCTTGATTATGAAGTCTCTTTTGAATGTACCCATCATGGTCCAAGCCTAAGAGTTCCAACAATGTTTGTTGAGTTAGGCAGTAGTTCGGCACAATGGACTGATTTGAAGGCAGCTGAAGCCGTTGCTCATTCCGCAATTTCAGCGATCTCCAACTTTACAGCACCGGCGAATTCTGCAGTTCTCGGAATAGGAGGAACTCACTATAACCAAAGGTTCACGCTTATGGCTTTGGTCGGAGAAGCAGTGTTCGGGCATATGATTCCAAAATATGCTGTGCATCTTGTAGATTCCGAAATTCTTTCACAGTGCGTTAAGAAAACTCTGGAGAAGGTGCCGTTAGCAATTCTGGATTGGAAAGGAATTAAAAGCGAAGATAAACCAAACTTGCTTTCAGCGTTGGAGACTGCTGGTTTATCTTTCAAGAAAGTGTAGGCATATCCGTTTGGTAAGCAATGTTTAAAAACCTTAACGCAGTAGTTTTAAAACTAAAAAGTTACAGTAACATTTATTATATATCAGGGAAATCTTGAAGGTGCGGTAAATATGGGTATAAAAGATTGGTTAAGTCAGGCAGGAAGAACCTTAAAGCTAGCCGTAAAACCGGGACGTGAAGAGCTTTGGCTCTCGATAAAAATCAGTCTGTTAGGTATCGGTGCAGTTGGCTTAATCGGATTTGTAATTAAACTCTTATCGTACGCAACAGGTGGCGCAACTTCTGGCGCAGGCGGCACAGCTTAAGGAAGCCTGGATATGGAAGATAAGAAAGAGATAAGTCCAGTAAAAATTTTTGTTGTAAAAACAACAACAGGCCAAGAACGCAATGTGGCGCGTCTAATCGCTTCCAAAGTGGAGATGGCTCACATTCCAATAAAATCTCTTCTTGTTCCAGACACACTCAAAGGCTATGTATTCATAGAAGCAGATGGACCACACTTAATAGAAGAAGCAATCACAGGGGTTAGACATGTTCGATCCAGAATCCCCGGGCTCGTAAGCTTTGCTGAAATAGAACGGTACATAGTGCGTAAACCAGTAATGGAAGATCTCAACGAAGATGACGTTGTAGAAATCACTGGTGGACCCTTCAAAGGTATGCGTGCTAAAATCACTCGGCTCGACAAGTCAAAAGGAGAAGTTACCCTCGAATTGCTTGAGGCAACTTTCACTTTGCCCATCACAGTACATTCAGACTATGTAAAACTAGTTGAAAAAGCAAAATAAACGGTGAAACACAATGGTAGATAAAAAAGTTGTAGAATTAATTGTCAACGGCGGACAAGCCAATGCAGGTCCACCATTAGGTCCAGCTCTTGGTCCACTAGGCGTAAACATAGTGGCTATTGTCAACAAAATCAACGAAATCACAAAAGAATACGCTGGAATGAAAGTTCCAGTAAAAATAAGCGTTGACACAGAAGATAAAACCTTCGAGGTAACTGTTGGCACCCCCACAGCATCAGCACTTATCGTGGCTGAACTTAAAGTTGAGAAAGGCTCAGGTACACCCAACACCGTCAAAATAGGTGATTTGACCATGGAGCAGATATTGAAGATTGCAAAAATCAAAGGTCCTCAACTTTTATCTCCAACCGTCAAGAAAGCAACTAAAGAGTTGCTCGGTACTTGCGTTAGTTTAGGTGTTACTGTTGAAGGTAAAGACCCTCGAGAAGTCCAGAAAGACGTTGATGCTGGCAATTACGAACAACTATTCGGTACTGAACAATGATAAGCGAATATTTTTATAATGGGTTTCAAATCTCTCAATGGCACGAGGCTTAAAAATGCCCCTAGACAACAAGACTATAGCAGAAGGAATTAAACAGGCAAAGGCAAAGTCTGGAGAGAAAAAATTTAACCAGACTGTAGATTTGATTCTCGATATCGTCGAGATCGACATGAAGTCGCCAGAAGGCAAGATCCAAGAGGTTGTAGAACTTCCACACGTAACGGGCAAACCAAACAAGATTTGTGTTGTTGCTTCTGGAGGAGACTTCATTATGAAAGCGAAGAACTCTTCAGCTGATAAAGTTCTGGAAAAAGCAGACTTAGATGCGTTAAGCGGCAAAAAGAAAGAATTACGTAAACTCGCTACCGAATATGATGTATTCATTTGCGAAGCTCCATTAATGCCGCTTGTAGGCAGAACACTCGGTCCAGTTTTAGGTCCAAGGGGAAAAATGCCTATTCCAGTTCCACCAAACGCTGACATTACAGCGCTAATAAACAAGCACCGAAAAACCGTGGTTGTGCGTATGCGTGGTCAACCCATCATCCAGGTTTCCATCGGGTCAGAACAGATGAAAGATGAGGAACTAGTCGATAACACCATGGCTGTTCTGCGTGTTTTAGATGGAAAATTGAAGCGTGGATTGAAAAACGTAAAGTACGTTTTCCTTAAGACATCCATGGGTGAACCAATTAAAATTAAAGCTTAAACGAGAAGAAGAACTATGCCGTCCCAACAAGTATTAGAAGCAAAATCAACCGAAGTAGAGTCAATAAAAGACATACTCAAAGAATACAAATCCATCGGCATCGCTAGCCTCAAGAAGGTACGTGCTTCCCAACTACAAGAAATAAAGAAGACTATGGCTGGCAAAGTTTACCTACGCGTCCTAAAGAACACACTTATCAAAATCGCCCTCGAAGAAATGGAAAATGAAGAGCTAAAGAAGCTTGAGAATTACTTGGATGGGTCAAACGTTTACTTATTCACAGACCTCAACCCCTTCAAATTGGCTTTGTTGCTTGAACGCGGCAAAGTTAAAACTACAGCTAAGTCAGGCGACATAGCTGCGATGGATGTAGTTATTCCTGCGGGAAACACAGGTCAACCTCCAGGTCCAGTTATCAGCCAACTAAACGCAGTGGGATTACCAACAAGAATCGAGTCAGGTAGCGTCTGGATTAGCAAAGACACCTTAGTTGTCCGCAAAGGCGAAATAATCAACGAAAGGCTTGCAGGCACACTCTCAAAACTCGGCATTAAAGCAGTTGAACTCGGAATATCCATGCGCGCAGTTTTCGACAATGGACTAATTATTACAGGCGACCAACTCAAAGTAGATGTTGACGCAACACGCAGAAGCGTTCAAACAGGAAACTCAGAAGCATTCGCATTAGCACTTGAAATAGGCTATGCAAGCAAAGACACCATTAAACCACTGCTACAGCGAGCACACCAAAAAGCAGTCGCATTATCCGTAAGCGCAACAATACCTACAAAAGACACAATCGCAGACATCATCCGCAAAGCCAACGCCGAAATGACCAGTTTAAGCGGCGCAGTTGACAAAGCAAAGCCCAAAACAGCTTAAACTCAACTTTTTCATTTTTTATTTTTCAAATAATATTTTTTCTTAATCTCTTGTTTTCGTAGACTTTTATAATTAATTTTTAGAGGATATAATAATTTAATTAATTAGATTGTTGGTTCCAGTTTGTAACCACACAATTTTATATTCTAAATAAACTAATTATTTTAATAGGAGCAAGAAGACGGCCAAAAATAGTTAAGCAGGTCTTGTTGCCAACAAAGTCAAGGTTTTTGCATTTTTCTCTCCTTACCTTATGTTGGCATGTTCTAGATCTGCTTAACTACTAATTCTAATCCTTACTGGAAAGTTATTCAAAATAGAAAAATGATTTATAATTTCTTGGTCATTACGTATGCGTCTTCGCCATCAGAATAGTAGCCGTTGATTGTTCTTGTGCTTTCAAAACCAAGTTTTTTGTAGAGAGTTATGCCTGATTCGTTGGTTACGCGAACTTCTAAGAAGCATTGTTTAGCTTTGTAGTATTCCATGCCTTCCAATGCTTTCTTGATTAATGAGGAAGCCATCCCTTTGCGTCTGTTATTTGGCATTACCGCGATTGAAACAACATGTCCTTTGCGTATTAAACCTCCAAAACCAAAGTTTGACAATCCAACTTCAATGCGGCACATTATGTACCCTGAAACTTTTCCATTCTCTTCAGCTACAATGAAAGTTTCTGGGAACCGTTGGTGCAAATCGACAAAGAAGAAGTCAGTGTAGTTTTCTGGGAGGCAGACACGGTTGATTTGCATTACGCTCTGCAGGTCGTCTGGAACGAATTTTCGCAGCGTAAAGGTTTGTTGCATTGTTTCGCCTTCTAATCCAAACTTCAACGTTGAAACTTAAAGGTTACGCTTTAAAGGTTAAGCGTTTGCTTTCCAAATCGAGTGGGCAGACCTTTTTAGGTCCTTGTTTCATCAGGAGCCCTAAATTCTGGCAACGTATAGCTTCCATATGGTACTGCCCAAACTCTGGAGGCTGAACCCGCAATTTTAAGTGCTTCTGCTAAAGCATCATTTACAGCTCTTGCAGTTTTAAGTTTAAAGATGCTTGTGGCATAATAATCCGGAAGGGACGATACCAAAATTATCTGGTGATTCTGCAACGCCTTTAACAAGTAGAACGCTTTGTATCCGCCTAAAACAAAGTTGCGTTTTATTTCACGTTCCACGTTTTTGATATCTGCTAAGCGACTCATCCACTCATAAAAAACTTGGTTACCATTTCCTTCTGGGCATTCTGCAACAAAAATTATTACTCCACCCCGTTTAACCGCATCTAAAGAATTATCTAAACCCTTGTAAGCTTCATAAAGGCTAATGTCGGCTGGATGCCCGCCAGCACTTACCACGATGATGTCGGCTCGGCGATCCACAGTCACACGGTACATATCCTCGTAGAGTTTCACTGCTTCCAAAAAAGCTGCTTCCAAATCCCCTGCAAAAGCCCTCACCACTTCGCCTTTCCTGTTTGCAACAACATTAACGATAAAATCAACTTTGGCCAGTCTTGCTGCTTCAGTCATGTCAACATGTACTGGATTATCAACTAAATTTCCAGACTTTGCATTAGCACTTACGAGCATTCCATGATTTTGCTTAATGGTTTCTTCACCGCAAATTCCCGGCAAAACACCTTTCCTTCCCCCGCCATAACCCGAATAATAGTTAAGGTCAACATCACCCAAAAGCACCTTAACATCCGCTTCCATGAATACTCGGTTCACCAACACTTTATTTCCATGCGTCTTAGTAGTACCCACATTAACAAGGTCTGCCGCTCGAGAATCGTGACTAACAGTCTTAACGCGTTTTAACGCTTCTTCGCCAATAAGTTTAGTGGCCTCTTCTGGTTTTACCGCGCCATAGGTTCCGCAACCAAAAACAACCGTGACATTCTCGTCTTTTACGCCTGCCGCATTGAGTTCAGCAAGGACGGGCAAAAGCAAGATTTCGCCTGGCGTTTTTCGAGTAGCAACATCCACAACAATTGCCACTTTGCATTCTGGCTTAACAATCTCGCACAAACGTTTTGTACCTATGGTTTCTTTTAGGGAACGTTCAACCTCAGCCTTTGCGTCCGTTGAGGCTGGCTGTTCTTTTGGCTCAATTGTGCCAAGCAAGTTTCGGGCTGGAACACGAACACACACGTCGGTTTTTCCGTAGGGAAGCCAAACATCAACCATGCCAAGTCACGCCAACTAATTTACATGTACTCGACACAGGAGCCTATTAAGCCTTATCAATTTTTGATCTCAAGAAGAAAGTGATTTGAAGATTTTCTTCAGCTACTTTCTCCCACTTCTCTTTATCAGTGAAATTTCCCGCGAAAAATATTAAGACTTAATTAAGATACGCAACTTCTTTTAAACGCAGCTCGCATAATAGTTCTTGAGGAATCAATGCTATGTCCATTCAGAAAACGCCGGAAAAAAACAGCATACTCTTTGTATGGCTTAACAACTATGCTGGAATACTTCTAAAAACTCCATCCAAAACGATCGCCATCGACCCCGTTGACGTCAAAGCTAAAACTCTTCAAAACGTCGATGCAATCCTGATCACACACGAACACTACGACCACCTCGACCAGCGTTTAGTAACAGAAATCCAAAAAGCCACAGGCTGCACAATAATCGCCGACGCTGCTTCTACCAAAAAGCTCCAACTCGCCATTCCAAACGACAAACTTACAGAAATCAAGCCAGGCATGGAAATCAAAATTGGCGAAGTCTCAGTAAAAGCAGAAAAAAGCAACCATCCAGCTCAAGCTCCAGTAACATACATAATAACGAGTGAAGACCAAGTCAAAGTTTACCATACAGCAGACAGTCTACCCTTCCCAGAATTAGCTAAGCTTGGGCAAAAAGAAAAATTCGACGTTGTTTTCTGCACAGTTGGTATTGCTCCAGGTTCAACTCCGCAGACAGGTTTTGAAATTGCATGGTTAACTAAACCTCAAGTTGCAGTACCCTATCACACCGCAACCGTTTCAAGCCAAAAAGAGTTTGCTGAACTGTTAAAAAAGGAGTTGCCAAGAACTGCAAGCTTGATTCCTGAACAAAATAAGATCTATCAGGTTTCAAAGAGGAAGTGAGGATATGAAAACTCAAAACACAAGCCTATCCCCGAAAGAGCGAATGGCTAATATTCTGTTTAAAGTTGACGCAGTAAAATTTGGTGTCTTTAAACTTTCAAGTGGCAAAGCAAGCCCCTACTATATAGACCTCAGAGTAATTCCCAGTTTTCCAGATGCATTCCACGAAATATGCGAATCTTATGCCCAGTACATAAATAGTCAAATTGGCGTTAAAAACTTCGATAGAATCGCAGCCATACCAATAGCTGGAATTCCTTTTGCATCTCAAATCGCTTACAACCTTAACAAGCCCTTCATTTATGTTCGCAAAGGCATCCACTTAAGCGGCAGAGAACGCAGGGTTGAAGGTGTCTTAGCTTCAGGAGACAAGGTTTTGCTAATTGACGATTTAATCACAACAGGCATAAGCCTCAAAGAGTCTGCTGACGCTGTGAGAGCTGAAGGCGGAGTAGTTTCCGAAGCAGTTGTTTTCATGGATCGCGAAGAAGGCGGAAAGGATCTGCTTGAAAAAACACGAGTGAAACTTCATTCTGTACTTAAAATAAGCGAGGTTGCCAAAACGCTCTATGAAATGGGTGCAATTGACCATGAAAATTTAAAAACTATTCTAAAACAAATAAGAAAGCAGTAGCAGCCTGAAGTTATTCGTAGAAGATTAAACTGGTTTCTTCAAGTAGCGTATGCAATTTCTCCACTGCCTCATACACATCTTGTTCTTTCTTTGCGCCTGTGCAAACAAGTTTTCCACTGGCAAAAAGAAGAATGACAACTTTCGGCTCTGCCATTCGGTAAATCAAGCCTGGAAACTGTTCGGGCTCATACATTGCGTGATCCAGCGTGTAAGCAGCTTTTTCTAAGTCTATTAATCCTCCTAAAACGCCTGATGCGACGATATTCTGAATTTTCATTTCAGGTTTACTGATGATAATAATGCCGCCTTTCTTGAGTTCCTTAACCACTTTCATAACGGCTCTTTTGGATTCCTTCTCTGATTTCGCACCCGTGCAAACCATTTTTCCTGAACTGAAAATTAAAGTGGCAGTTTTAGGTCTTTTTAAGCGGAAAACTAAGCCTGGAAATTGTTCAGGACGATATTCTACACCTGGATAACCTTTAACAACAGCGTTCAAATCGACTTTCTGGTTAAGTGTTGCAGAAGCGACCACGTTTTCAATGCTTAATGTTGCTTTTACTTTTGGCAATCAATTTCCCTCGTGCAAATATCGCCTTTCTTGATTGTTCATTTATCAAAGGCTTTGTTTATAAATACATCTATGATTGGTTGTTTTTATCGGTTTGTTGTTCAGTATTTTTAATCCTATTTTGATTGCTGGCAGGGCTGAAGTCGATGTTGGATTCATGTTTCAATTAACAAATGTAGCGTTTTGGAATGCGTTGTAGAAAAAAGAAAAAAAGAGTGCAAATATGTATGCAAGCTATTTCGTTTAGGTTGCGATGCTAAATTTTCTGTTTACTTAGTACTTCGCGGAATACGTTGCCGCATTTTGTTGGGCATTCGTAGAGTCCGATTTCCAATTGCATGCGTTTTCCAGCTTTATCTGGGCGACCTGCCATTTTCCATGATTTTTTTGGCTTTGCTACTTCAGTACCACATTTTGGACATTTAGCCATTTTCTTCAATCTCCATGTTGCTGCTTCCATGCTTTAACATGAATGAATAAAAAACTTTCCATAACTTTCCCATTGATATTTTTCTTTTTAACATGGTAATTAAACATTTTTTTGTCAATGACTATTAAGCAAAGTATGAGAAGTGTTGAAAGCACATGTTGGATGTATAGATATTCGTATGGAACAATACCAAAAAATAACGAGTTAACCAAAATTATTGCTAAAACCCTATCAAACGTTGATTTCTGTCCCAACTTCTTTTATAGCTGAATCCAAGTTTATCTCTTAAAGTCGGGGGTCAATTTTGCAAGCCATTTCTGATAACGCTTTTGAAATGCTCGTAAAGCCAGTTCGAAAGCTTATTGAACAGAAAGGATTTTCTAAACCCACTGAACCTCAAGAAAAAACTATCCCGAAAATTCTCGAAGGCAAAAACATCCTATTAATCTCGCCTACAGCGACGGGCAAAACTGAAGCTGCTTTTCTACCTATTTTGAGCATGCTTATGCAGCAGCCTAAGACTCCGGGTATAAAAGTTTTGTATATTACACCGTTACGGGCTCTAAATCGAGATTTGCTTGAGAGGTTGCAATGGTGGTGCAATAACCTTGATATCAAATTGGCTGTAAGGCATGGTGACACTGAGACTAAAGAGCGAACTCGTCAATCCCAATGTCCCCCAGACATCTTAATAACTACACCTGAAACTTTGCAAGCCATACTTACTGGGTGGCTGCTACGTCAGAGCCTTCAAAGCCTTCGATGGATAGTAATCGATGAAGTTCATGAGTTAGCCGACAGTAAACGAGGAAGCCAACTATCATTGGCGCTTGAACGCATTAGAGATTTAATCGGCAAAGATTTTCAAATGATCGGGTTATCCGCCACAGTTGGCAGCCCAGATAAAGTTGCCCAATTCCTCGTTGGCAATAAACGATCTGTCGAAATAATCCGTGTTCCTGTTGCTAAAATGGTAAAGCTGCAAGTAATCTATCCAAGACCCAGTGAAGAAGATGCCCAATTCGCCTCAAAAATCTACACCCATCCAGAGGTTGCAGCGAGATTGCGAATTATCCGCGACTATATGACCAAACGCAAATCAGTGCTTCTGTTTACTAACACGCGTTCAGTTTCTGAAGTTTTGGCATCACGCTTCAAAGTTTGGGATGCAGATTTTCCAATTTCCATCCATCACGGTTCTTTAACTAAGCCTTCGCGCCTTGCTGCAGAAACAGGGCTTAAAAAAGGAGCTTTAAAAGGTCTAATTGCTACTAGCAGCCTTGAACTGGGGATAGATGTCGGGGCAATAGACCTTGTGATTCAGTATATGAGTCCTAGGCAGGTTTCACGTTTAATTCAGCGAGTTGGCAGAGCCGGACATACTTATGGTGATTTGTCTGAAGGAATTATAATTGGGATGGATTCTGACGATACATTGGAAGCCTTAGTTATTGCCCGGCGTGCTTTGGCCGAAGAGCTTGAGCCAATGCAGATTCCTGACAAACCCTACGATGTTTTAGCCCAACAAATCGCTGGATTACTTTTAAAAAATCGACGCTTAGCCTTCAACGAAATCTTATTGTGGGCACAAAACGCTGCTCCCTACCAAAACCTAACATTGGCTGATGTTGAGAAAATTCTCAAGTACATGCATAATCGTTTTCCCCGTTTAGCTTGGGCATCGTTTGAGGACAAAGTGGTTTTAAGACCCCAGCGAACAAAAGCTTTGTACGAATATTATTTTGACAATTTATCCATGATTCCAGAAGAGAAACAGTTTCTTGTAATTGATGAATCAATGGATTGTTCAATCGGCGTTTTAGATGAAGCTTTCATGGCAGAATATGGTAAGCCAGGTACAAAATTCATTATCCGCGGTAGTCCGTGGCAAATAATCCACACTACCGAAGACAAAGTATATGTTCGCCCCGTTGATGACCCAACAGGTTCCATACCAAGCTGGATAGGGGAAGAAATACCTGTTCCTTATGAGATAGCTCAGGAACTAGCTGAAATCCGCGGTTTTGCAGAAGAGAAATCACATAGTGGCTACTCGAGTGAACAGATTAGTGCATTGCTTTCTGAACGGTACCCTGCGGATAATAAAACAATTCAGCATGCCTTAGAAGAAACTTTGGAACAAGTTCACAGAGGTTTTCCTGTGCCAACTCCCAAGCGGATTGTGGTAGAGGATTGGACAGAATTCGTTATTGTTCACTCAAATTTTGGTTCACTTACTAACCGTGCTTTAGCCCAGCTTTTAGGGCAAGTTTTGTCTGATAAGCTTGGACGAGGAATAGTGGTGCAGCATGACCCATATCGCATTTTCGTTCAAACTATGGGTTCAATGAATGCAGAGAGACTTGTTGAAGTCTTAAAAGAGATACAATGTATGAGCGAACAAGTTACCAGAAATACGCTCACAATTTCAACAGTTAAGACGGGGTTATTCAAACGCAGAGTAATACAGGTGGCAAGGCGTTTTGGAGCACTAAAGAAGTGGGCTGACTTTAGCAACGTAAGCATTCAAAAGTTGATAACGAGTTTTGAAGGAACACCCATTTATGAAGAGGGTCTCAAAGAAGTCTTCTCAAAAGACATTGACGGCGATGGGCTTGTGATGGTTTTGAGGCGTCTACGTAATTGTGATGTTCGGCTGCAAGTAGTTGAAACAGGAGGCAATGCGACTCCAGTGGCTCGTGTGGGCATTGAACGGGTTAGCATGAAGACAGACCTTATCCCGCCCGAGCAAATGCGCGCAGTCTTAGTTGAATCTGCCAAAGCAAGGTTGTTAAACGAAACAGGTAACTTTGTTTGTACAAGCTGTTGGGATTACATGGAGATGATTCGCATAAAGGACCTTCCTGACAAACCTAAATGTCCGCAGTGTGGATCTTTTGCCATTGGAATGCTGAAAGTTGAAGAGGAGAAGGCTTTGGGGCTTATTGAAAAAAGGGGCGAAAAGCTAGCTAAAAACGAGGAGAAGATGCAACTGTACGCAAAGCAATCTGCAGTGCTAATTGAAAAATACGGTAAGTCAGCGGCGGTGGCGCTAAGTGCTAGGCGAGTCTCAGCAGCAGATGTAGCAGTAGTTTTGGAGAAAGACCCCAAGCTTTCAGATAAATTTTACGAGTTAGTCTTGGAAGCTGAACGCAAAGTACTCAGTAAACGATTCAGGTAAAAAATTTCTACCTTGTTTTGTTGTGTTCCTACTGACATGGAATACATCAACCTTTTAAGCTTAAAGCTTCTTAGTTTTGCTATTGCTTGTTTGCTCACAGGGGAAAAAAGTTTGGAAATAAGCCGAAAGAATTTACGTAATGAAGTTTTAGAACGAATTAAGTACGTTAAAACCTGTGTTATGGCTAGGGAACTCTGTTTGCTTGTACGTACTAATAGAGCGGTTCTGGAGCCTAAAGATGTGCAAGAAGTCTGCCAGTACATATCAAAACTATGCAAAGAAGAAGGCTGCATTGAACCTAGCGAAATGTGCATAAAAGCTGCAAACGCGGTTGGCAAAGCAGATGAAGAAAAATACCTTGACTTATGCGCACAAAGCTGCGTTAAATGCGGAGAAGCAAAAAGACCGCAGCCAAAAAAAGACGCTTATGTGGCATAACAACATGATTCCCCATCTTGTGACAAGAAGGAAAAACTGAAAATGTTTATTGCACCCTTTGTTCCAAGCCCACAAACCGTTGTAGAATACATGCTTAAATTAGCTGACTTGAAAGCTGGTGAAGTCCTCTTTGATATGGGTTCTGGAGATGGCAGAACAGTCATTATGGCGGCGAAGACTTTTGGCGCACGAGGCGTCGGCATTGAATTGCGTGAAGATTTAGCAAAGAAAGCAATGGGCAACATTCATGAGCATGGGCTTGATGATAGAGTAACCATCATGAATGATGACATGTTTAATGTAAACTTGACTTCAGCCGATGTAGTTTACCTTTATTTGACAACAAGTGCCAACGAGAAAATAAAACCTAATCTAGAACGGGATCTCAAAAAAGGCGCACGTGTGGTCTCTCACGATTACGAGGTTATTGGTTGGCGACCATTTAAAGTTGAAAATTTCTGTGAAAACCCACAGTTAGGATATCCTTCACACACGATTTATCTCTACAAAAAACCATAGTTTTCTATTTTATTTGCTGGAAAAGAATTTAATCCTCTGATGTTTTGATTCGCGAAGAGAGTACTTAAAAAATGCAGTTTGTTCCATGGCAAAATATAGCTGATTGGCACTGCAAAGCATGTGGTTACTGCTGTAAACTCTATAGTGTAGTTTTAGGTTTCAAAGAATGGGTAAAAATAGCTCAATCTTTTGGTTCCCAAACCACCATAACAGGCTTAGATCACCTCTATATCAAACGCGTCAGCGACGGCACTTGCAGTTTTCTATGCAACAAATCAAACACATATTTTTGTGGATTGCAAGGCATGAAGCCAGAAGCTTGCAAAATCTGGCCTTTCAAAGTTCTCTCTGAACCCAAATACGGCGAGCCTAACCAAGCGGCATACGACTACCATGGAGTGCGACTGTACGTTTACGGAGACAACATGTGCAGCGGGTTACGATATGGAACTCCAAC
Source organism: Candidatus Bathyarchaeota archaeon (assembly GCA_963831895.1). GTDB lineage: Archaea > Thermoproteota > Bathyarchaeia > Bathyarchaeales > Bathycorpusculaceae > Bathycorpusculum. The sequence continues at coordinate 73,279 of CAWHSD010000013.1, read as the reverse complement.
GTGGGATTTCCGATACACAACCATAAAAGAATTCGCAGAACTCTCATTGGGCATAAGGCAGATTCAATACAAGACAACCAGAGAAAATGGGCAAAACCAATGGGGAAGACAACTGTTCCCATAATTTAGCCAGTCCTAATGATTTATTCATGAAATTTTTCATAAAGGCAATCGAATTAATCTGCTATTCTTTAGAAATCATAAAAATCGAAAAAATCAAATTATTTATTCTCAATTAAAATTAGTTGAAAGTATAATTCTTGATAGATTCTTAATGTGGTCAAATCACAAACGTCTTTCACAGATGCTATTTGGAGAGTCTTTATCTGATAGTACAACCACAACATTCCAATTACGAGGACCTTATATGACCCAAACGAAAGTTGGCGTTTCAATGCTCTACTGTCTTGGCGAGCCATTTAACCGCATGGTTAAACGCTTAGGTGCAATGAACACGAAATACATTGAGATTTTGGATGACGGCACTTATGACTTAAACAAAATACGCATCGCATCTCTCAAAGAAACGGCAAAATCATACAGCTTGGAATACACTTTGCACGCACCATTTGCTGACATCAACATAGCTTCTCCTGTCAAGCCGATGTTGAACGCCTCGTTAAAACGCCTCAAACAATCCCTCCAAAACGCCAATGCAATGGATGCTAAACTCTGGGTCTTTCACCCGGGACAACGCACAGGAATAGGCCAATTCTATCCAGGAGCTGACTTCAAACAGATGTGCCAAAGCATCCAAGAACTCTACAAGATATCAGAAGAATACGGTGTAAACATTGCCTTAGAAAACTTACCTGCGAAATACTGGTTTTTGATGAATACTCCTGAGGAATTTATGCGGTTGTATAAAGAAACTAATTTGCCAGTCGGCATCACCATGGATCTTGGACATGCTAACCTTGAAGGTCAAATCAAGCCTTTCTTCAACTTGCTTGCAGACAAAATCATTCATGTCCATGCCAGCGACAATGACGGCAACGATGATCAACACAACGGTGTTGGTGGCGGCAACATCGATTGGTCCTGGTTTGCAGAGACTTTAAAAAAGAACGGTTATGACAAGAAAGTGGTTGTTGAATCTATGAATAATGTTTCCGAGAGCATCCAGAAACTAAAGCATTTACTCGCTTAAGGGTAACTCCAGCTCCAAAAAATCTTCTGCAAGTATACTGTTTGCAAAAGTTTTTTTTGCTTGTTCTAAAAGCAGCGCTGCGTTTGGGTATCGTGCGCTGATATGTGACAATACAAGCTGTTTTGCTCCAGCTGCCTTCGCTTGTCCAGCCGCTTGACTTGGTGTTGAATGTCCATCCAAACCTGCCTTTTCAATCAACGAATCATCAAAGGTGCAATCATGAATAACCAAATCAGCGCCCTCAGCAAACTCTAAGAAAGACTCAAACGGTTTGGTGTCGCCTGTGTAAACGATTTTGCGCCCAGCCCTAAGTGGACCCATAACATCGTTTGGCTTGATCTGCTTGCCATCTGATAAGGTGATTTCTTCACCTTTTTGCAGTTTAGACCACAATTCACCAGCCGGCACACCCAGCGCTAAAGCTTTTTTAGGATAAAACTTACCCGGACGCGGCTTCTCCACAAATGCATAGGCATAACTCTCTACCGCATGGTTGGATTTGGTTGCTATTACCATGTATTCTTCTTGGTCACACACGACACCTTCCGAGATGATTTGGTTGATTTCAACAGGGTAATTTAAGCCCAAAGTTGAGTGTTTCTTTTGTGCAGACCAAAAAATCTTTTAGCCCATTTGGACCATAAATCTGAACTGGTTCCTTACGTTCCATCAACGCCATTGTTTGCAGAAGACCCGGTAAACCCAGCACATGGTCGCCGTGCAAATGAGTGATGAAAATCTTCATTTTTCTGTGGAAACTAACTTTTGCCTGCATCATTTGACGCTGGACGTTTTCGCCGCAATCAAACATCCACTGATCACGAGGACATTGCACAACCACGGAAGGTAAGCTGCGCTTTAAAGTTGGTACACTGCCGCTTGTTCCTAAAAACACTACCCGAAGACTCATTTTGTCACCTTTTCGAATACTGCAATTTCCCTTGTTAGAGACTGATGGATATATGCAAAGTGGGATTCAACATGTCGATAGCCAAGATCTGTTCCTAAATCCCTTATGTTTAAAGTTTTAGGAGAAGCTATACAAATTCTTTGTCCCATACCCAACAAATCCAACGAAGAAGCCAAAACATCTTTAACAAGTTGTTCGGTAGTCGATTTTAGTGTGCTTGACGAACGTCCGTATGGGGGGTCAGTTATGACGCAGTCAACCTTGAAGAAAGGAGGTTTCCGCGAATCCGCCAATATAAGCCCTTCTGCAGAAATGTCAAAGAAACGCAGGTTTTTTCTTGTACCCAAAATCATCCGTTTTTGAGCATCTACCCCCACTGCGCGGCAGCCAATGTAACTGGCTTCAATAAGGGATGTGCCTGTACCGCAGAAGGGATCCAAAACAATTGATTCAGCTTTGCCGTGTGCCAGATTAACCATGCAACGTGCCATCTTCGACGGCATCGCGGATGGATGAAAGAAGGGTTTCTTTCGTGGACGGCGTTCAGAGAAGGTTTTGCTAGTTATATCAGTTAATTTTAAGCCAAAAACTAATTTTTCATCTGTTATTATGCCAATAAATGTTTTATCAGGATTTTTCAGGCTAACTTTTGTACCTTCAGTACCATTTAGGATTTGCTTACCCAATTTGCCCTCAAGATCCATTGTGTTTAGGGCTTGGTCAGCATAGTTTCTTATACGATTAATCCGAACAACAAAACTTTCGCCGGGTTTGATAATAGCCTTTGAAATCTGTTTTCGCAGCTGCTTTGGATATATCTGCATGGGTTGCTTTTGAAACAAAAAGTTCCAAAGCGCTAAAACGCGTGTATGCTGAGCGAACCTGCACGGCTTGTACACTTTCTACTTCTGCTTCCAACCGCAAAATCTGATCTAACTCTGAAATGTTCGCGTAGCTGAAGCCTTCAGCTTCCAAAATAGCCTTTACTTCAGCAGCAGGCATCGACTCGTTCTCGCCTGACAACAAAAAGAAGAGTTTGGGCACTATTTCCGCGCCTTAAGCTCTTGACTGATTAATGGTGCCAATGACACCTTACTCACATTTCCTGGAACGCTATCGGTACCTATAATTTCCTCGACACCTGCATCTAAAATGCGTTTCTCTGCGTCGCCGATAAGCAAACCGTGAACGCATCCGCAGAAAACATGTTTTGCTCCTTGTTCGCGGAGAATTTTTGCTGCTCCAACGATTGTTCCACCAGTGCTAATGATGTCATCAAGGATTATGACCGTTTGATCTTTAACGTTTAATCCTTCGCCAGTTTGGACGGTTTGTCCTGTATACCGATCACGGGTTTTGTTGAGGTGTCCTGCGTCGCCGCCTAAAACTTCCTGCGCCTGCTTAGCAATGTACATAGCACCCTTATCAGGTGACAATGCGAAAGCACCTTTGAATCCTTTCTTTACAAAATATTCGGCAATGAGTGGAATGGCACTAAGGGTTTTTGCTGGAAAAGGAAACTGTACCAACGTTGATTCCGAGTGGACATTGACGGTTAAAAACTCATCGATTCCAGCAGCTTTAAGCATTCGCGCAATGGTTTCAACGCTTATGCCTTCTCCTGCCAAGAATGTCTTGTCCTGCCTAGCATATGCCAAATAGGGCACAACTGCTGTGATTTTTTTTGCGCCCTGCACGTCTAGCCGAATCAGCCAAAAAAGCCAACTGGAAAAGCCTACCATCCTGCATCGGTGGGCAAGTTGTCTGCACGATAGCCACATCTTCACCTTGAACACTTCCATCTAAACGTACATAGGATTCACCATCAGGGAAAATCTTAGAAACAACAGGTACATTCGGAAAACCAGTTTGGGCTGATATTGATTCAGCAAGGTTTCTAGAGGCGGGACCAGAGATAATTTTCATTAATATTCCTCGTTGCACTTAGAAATGCATGTTTAAGTTTTAAGGCTTATCATAACTTCTGTAAATAGACAGGTAACTTACATTATATATAATAAGTTTGAACAAAAAATTGGTTTTCGGCAGATATTGTTTCCGCCGATTAGGATCTAATTACTATAGTACCGCCTTTGAGCACACCTTGAACTTGATAGAAAGCTTCTGCGTTGAGGTGCAAGCTTGCTGGCTTATCTGCTTTGAAATCTACAGGTGACCATCCGCCGGCGTTGCTAGCTCCAATGGGTCGCCAAAGCTGAATCATGAATGTGTCCTTGGCAATTGAGTCTCCTCCATCTTTTGCTGTGATTCTAAACCACCAATTGCTCCTGACATCTTGTTGCCCGATTTTGACTGCAGCGGTTCCTACGATAATTACTCGTTTGCTAGTGTCGACAGAATCAATTTTATCTCGCCAGACTTTTGTGCTCCAAACCTGGATTACTTGGTTGGTTTTGAAGTCTCGTCCTGTAAAGCTTGCTTGAGCGTTAGGGTTGTATCTCCATCCATCGTTTCTTAATGTTCCACCTCTGGCAAAAAAGCTAAAGATGTCTCTTCTGGCAGATGGGCTAATCCATCCATTTCCTGTGGTTGAAACAATCTGGGTCACGGTTGACGGTGGCGTAGTTGAAGTTTGCCCAGTTGCAGTGGCTGCTAAAGCAAAATTCATGGCGGAAAATGCTGCGGCTACTATTAAGATAATTAAACAAATTCCTGATACTCGATGTTTCAAATAGACACCTAAAGGTTTATTCTCAAAAAAGTATATAATATTTTTGTATCTTCAAAAAAAATGAAAGATTTTATTTAAAAAAATAAATAATGACTTAAGGATATTCATATTTCTAAACTACGCTTTCTAGGGAAGAACGGTTGAAGGTGCAGCATAATAGTTTTAAGAGCTACCTTGTTTTCTCATCTAAAAAGGCTGAGAAAAATGGATACATGGCGTTTGCTGTCCTTAGAAACCAACAATGCATTCATGAATATGGCAATCGACGAAGCAATACTTACCTCTCGAATCGAAAGAAAGGTTCCAAATACTTTGAGGTTTTATCGTTGGCAGCCTTCTTCTGTTAGTTTTGGCAGGAACCAGAATCCAGAAAACGAGATTTATCTTGATGCCTGCAAACAGTTTGGCGTTGATGTGGTTAGGCGTATAAGCGGCGGTGGAGCCGTCTATCATGACTTCGAAGGTGAAGTGACCTATAGCGTAATCGCACTAGCCGAAGATTTCGCTGCAGGCGACATAACTGGTGTTTATTTCAAAATTTATGAAGCAATAACCGATGCACTCCGCCTTTTAGGTGTTCCAGCTGATTTTAGCAGTGGAGACGCTAAAAACTGCCCAAATCTAACTGTGAATGGCAAAAAAATTTCAGGAAGCAGCCAAACAATCACTCATGGCGTTGTCCTTCAACATGGTACCATATTGCAAAGTGTGGATTTGCCAAAAATGTTCCAATTACTAAAACTTAAAAACGCAAACTGTTCCCAAGCTGCCGACATTGCCAAACGCAAAATCACAAGCATCCAAAACGAGCTCGGTCATCAAGTTGATCATGAAACAATAGCTAAAGCGCTGGCTCAGGGCTTTAAGGCAATTTTGAAAATCGAGCTGGAAGAAGACGAATTAACACCAGATGAAGCAGAAACTGCTAACAAGCTTTACAAAGAAAAGTATTTAACAAAACAGTGGAATTTCAGCGAAAGAACCTAAGCTTTCTCTTTATGCCACCTTACTCCCTGAGATGTATCCTCGAGAACGATGCCCATGGCCTTGAGCTGTATTCTTATTGCGTCGGCTTCTTTCCAATTCTTGGCTTTGCGAGCTTCTTCACGCTTCACAACCAACGCATCAACATCATCAGATAGAGCTTCTTCAACTTCCACTTTGCCGATTATTCCTAAAACCGCATCAAACTTTAACATTAGACCGCCAACCTCGGCAGCTTCATTTTTGCTTACTGAATTAGAATCAAGCAAGTTGTTAATTTCACGTATAAAATCAAATAGCGAAGCCAACGCAATGCCAATGTTTAAGTCGTCATCCATTGAACCGCCAAAACAAGCCTCAGCCATTGAAGAAAAAGTAGCGACTTTTCCCCCACTATCTTTGCCATCTGCATCGTGTAAGCGACGAACAAAATTTCTTAGTCTATCAATTGCACCTTTTGCTGCTTCTAAGCCTTCAAAAGTAAAGTTGAATTGCTGACGGTAATGCGTGGAGATTAACAGGTAACGAATTGCAATTGGATCATAACCTTTGGCTATAAGATCTCGAAGTGTGTAGTAGTTGCCAAGGCTTTTGGACATTTTTTTGCCTTCAACCTGCAAATGCTCATTGTGCATCCAATAATTCACGAATTTTTTGCCTGTTGCTGCTTCAGATTGGGCTGTTTCGTTTTCGTGATGTGGGAACATGTTGTCGACGCCTCCGCAGTGGATGTCAAAAGTCTCTCCAAGATACTTCATACTCATTGCACTGCATTCGATGTGCCATCCAGGTCTGCCTTTTCCCAGTTCCGTTTCCCAGAAAACGTCGCCATCTTCAGGCGACCATGCTTTCCAAAGAGCGAAATCCTGAGCTTCTTCCTTGGCGTATTCATCTTGGCTTACCCTTGCGCCAGCCTTCAATTCACCAACCTTAATCTTGGACATTTTGCCGTAATCTGGAAATTTACAAACAGAAAAGTAAATTGAGCCATCATCGCCCTTGTAAGCGAAGCCTTTAGCCATCAAAGTCTTGATTAAAACAACCATCTCTGGGATATGATCGGTTGCTTTTGGGTAAATGTCGGCGGCTTCTATGTTTAAGGATTTAATGTCTTCAAAAAAGGCATTAACATAAAAATCCGTGAATTGCCTAAGCGGTACACCCTGTTTTTGGCTGCCCTTAATAGTTTTATCATCGATGTCGGTGAGATTCATTACATGGTTGACTTTGAATCCACGGTGAATCAACCAACGTTTCAATAAATCCTCAAACAAAAAAGCCCGAAAATTCCCAATGTGCGCAAAATCATAAACCGTGGGTCCACATGTATACATCTTGACTCTGCCCGCATTTAACGGCTTGAAAACTTCTTTTTTGCGGGTTAAAGTATTGAAAAAATAAGTGCTTAACTGCGTGGATGTCACTTTCTCAGCTCGAAGAAAAATACATTGCCGAAATTATTTAAGCCTTCCATTCTTTCTTTTCTAGCCCACTTAAGATTTCCAAGTAAAGATCTATAGCTTCTTTTATGTTTTCCATTACTTCTGACAATGTGTCCCCTTGTTTGTGACATCTCGGCAGAGCGGGCTTATAGCTACGTAGCCCCCTGATATGTCTTCAAGAAGCAACACATCAAAGTCACGCATAAAATTTGTCAACTCTCTAACAGGGTGCATAAAATTTTGATAATAAGAAAAGCGAGGCAGCATAATTGTTCTTTTTAATGAATAGACGTAATCAATTTGAAGCTCGATTTCCCTAAAGAGGTCAGAGAAAACATTCATTAAATTCTGATCTAATCAAAAAGTCGTAATTATTATATGGGCAGGAAGCATGGGGGGGTTGCACGATTGGGCAAAGGTGCAATGTTTTCGATGCTTCCTGCTCATTGATTATAACAATGTTATTTACCTATAAAAATTTTGCCCCTTACATCTATGGGTTTATTGGTCCATTTACAAATGTGATAAGGTCACTAAGAGCCCTATTTTTTCTCTATTTCGCCTTTTAGGTAAGTTGTTAAGGCTTCTATTACCTTGACTTTGATGGTTTTGCCTAGCAAAATATCTTTGCTTTCGATGACAATTGGTTTGTAGGCAAAGTTGCGCCCAACCCAAGAACCCTCCAATTTGCCTTTTTCATCAATTAATATTTCGCCAATCCAACCAACCCAACGTAGGTTCCGTTCGGCTGAAATCCTCTTGGCCAACTCCGCCGTCGCGGTGCTTCTGCGTTTGGTTTCTTCCTTATCCACCAAGTCATCTTTCATTCTGGCAGCTATAGTTTTGGGTCTCGCAAAAAACTTGGAAACATTGACAATGTCAGGTTTTACTTCTTCTAATAGTTTAAGAGTGTTCAAGAAAGCTTCTTCTGTTTCGCCAGGAAAACCCACAATGACATCGGTTGCCAACGTTAATTTAGGAAATTCATTTCTAAAAGTATTCACAGTTCTTTTGAATTCTTCTGCAGTGTAGAACCTTCGCATGAACTGAAGCACAGTATCATCGCCACTTTGAACAGGCAAATGCAGAAACTTGAAGATTTTAGGGTTATCAAAAGCAGTGATGAGTCGACTTTGCATTTCAGTAACCATGTTGGGCGTCATCATGCCAACACGAACGTGAAAGTCACCTTCCACCTTAACTAATGCTACCAGCAAATCGGCAAGATCAGTGCATAAATCCCTTCCGTAACTGGCAGTATCCTGAGACGTAATCCAAAACTCTCTAGCACCAATGGCGTAATCACTTCGCACACGCTCAACCACTTCTTTAATGCTGGAGCTTCGCAAGTGTCCGCGAGCCAAAACAACGCAACAGTAAGTGCAACTGCCCAAACATCCGTAGTTAACTGGCACTATGCTTACGACCGGATTGGATTTCTGAGTGGGCAACTTCAACTGCGGTCTCTCTTTAACTGTTGAAAGATTGGTCACTTTCTCACCTGCCAAAACCCTCTTTACTACATCGACGATTTCTCTACCCAATGCTGGACCTACGACGCCATCAAAATGGGTTTCCTTCACTAACCGCTCAAAACTTATTTTGGGTAGACAACCAGAGACTACGATTTTTTTGTTTTTTGGTGCATGTTTTAGGACATCGATTATGCGGTTTTCGGTGGGTCCTTTGACTGCACAGGTGTTGTAGATTATTACGTCAGCTTCCGGTTCGGATATAGCTATTTGGAATCCAGATTCGACTAGGCAACCAGCTAAGACTTCTCCGTCTGCTACGTTGGACGAACACCCGAAGTTTTTGATGAAAACTTGCCAGACCATGGAGATATCCGCAAGTTAGTTGCTTTAACAAGGAATAAAAACATAATCCCCCGAATGCTCGAATTGACAGATGCCTGTATCCTCCCTGATAAAAAGCTTATAAATAGATGAACGAACATGTTTAGAACATATTTGTAGCATGATATATAGAACTATAACAGAGAAACAGCGTTTAGTGATTCACTAACAAGGGAGAGTATCCTGTTTGAAACTAATAACTCTGTATTTACCTGAAACATATATAAAAGCTTTGGACCAGCTGGTTGACGAACGGTTTTATCCAAACCGCGCCGAAGCCATCCGCGTCGCAATTCGAGACCTGATCAGTGCTGAAGTCTGGAGGCGAAAAGGCGTTGACTAAAAACCTCCATGAAGACGCCTTAAAACTTCATCTGTCGATTGAAGAAGTCAAAGTTGAAGTCACACCAAAAATCATCGACAACACGCTAGTCCTTGGCGCACCCAGTGTTATTGGTAAATCAAAAGGCAAAATGAAAGTTAATAGGATGGTTAAAGCTAAAGTGACCGTTAAAAAAAGCCGTTTAGAGAAAGTAACAAGCCACCTCTACGACCTTGAAGACAGTTGTGGACCCGAAAAAATATTAAACATCGATTTGGGTCTATACCAAATGGAAGACTACTAAACTCCCCTTTCCCCTCTATTTTGATTAATTTTGTTCTTGGTTTAGAAAAAGCTATTATTCTTCCAAACACCGATTCTTCTGCTATGACCAACGTCCTAACTCTAATCCGTTCTGACCTAAAAGCAACCACGGATGTCAAGACCCAGAAGAGTTTTCAACGGTTCTTCAAGGAACAAGTAAAATATTATGGCGTTAAAACCGAGACTGTTGGGAAAATAGCAAAAAAATACTGGCCGCGCGTAAAAACTTTAGAAAAAAATGCAATCTTTGGTTTATGCGAAGAACTTTTGCAGTCTGACTACACTGAAGAGGCATTCATAGTTTCTTTTTGGCTGCCAAACTACATTGACCAGCTTGAACCTAATGATTTGGCAACTTTCAAAACTTGGATTGAACGTTACATTAACAATTGGGCTAAATGCGACGGGTTCTGTAACCACACAGTTGGTGATCTTGTCCAGAAATATCCTGAAACTGTGTCCGAACTGAAGAGCTGGGCAAAAAGTGATAACCGCTGGCTAAAGCGGGCTTCTGCCGTGACGCTTATTGTTCCCGCGAAAAAAGGATTGTTTTTAGAGGATGCTTTCGAAATCTGCGATACGTTGTTAACAGATCAGGATGATATGGTGCAGAAGGGTTATGGGTGGCTTCTCAAAGAGGAAAGCAGAAAGCACCAGAAAAAAGTTTTTGATTATGTAGTTAAAAATCGTAAGAACATGCCGCGAACGGCTTTGCGATATGCAATTGAGTTGATGCCAAGAGACCTTAAGCAAGAAGCTATGAAGAAAGACATTTAATGATGTTCATTTGGGATATCCTCATTTCTTTGCGTTTCCAACTCTTAGTCTCTCCATATCGGTCTTCTTGAGTAATGAAGTAGTTATAGTTTTATTGAGAGTTATTTTTCCATACTTTACCGTTACTTCTCCAGATTTAGCATCCGAATACGAAGCAGTTAATTTAGCGGCGGTTTCAATCGCTGCCTTTGTTTTGGGTCCCTGTAAAATGGTTGTTGGTCCAACGACATCGCATGGTTCAAAAAAGAAATCACTTCTCAATCTATTATCAGTTAAAAACTTGTTTTCAATTTCATTTCTGCCCACAATTATCTTGTTATTGCCAAATCTAAAATGCCTTCCAACCCTTAACAAAGCTACATCTGCCATAGAGATGTGTTTCTTGTTTTCGAAGAGGTCTCGTAGTTTTTTGCAGTATTCTTCACAGGTTAATAGACATCCCCCAGCAGGAGAAGGATAAACTGTAATTCCGAATTCTTGAGCAAGTGCAAACTGGGGTTTCCTGGACCTGCCTTGAATACTTAGAAGCTTAGTTCGGTCAACTAACCCTTTCTTTTCAGCATCGGTTTCAGCCAGCAACTTTGCTGACAAAGGTCGTAAAAGTTTTCCTTTCAACCCTGATTCTTCAGCTATTATCTTCAATGCGGGACCATGTTGGGACATTGGGCGTTCACCTAATACTTCACCGGTAAAAATGAAGTCGGCGCCGATTTCTTTGGCGTATTTTTTTGCTTTTTTAAGGATGAAGATTTTGCAGTCGACACATGGGTTTAGGTTTTTGCCATAACCATGCTTGGGGTTACGTAGCATTCTCAGGTAATCTTGTTCTACACAGAGGACTTTGAGTGGTACCTTAAGTTGTTCTGCGGCTTGGGAAGCTTCGCTTGACCCGTCTTTTTTAGGAATGCCAAAAGGCGTTTTTATATTGAAAGTTATCACGTCGATTCCTTGTCGACGAATTAATTCTGTGGCAAGTATGCTGTCTAAGCCGCCTGAAAGTAAACTTATGGCTTTGACTCGAGTCATAACGCTGATATATTCTGTTGTGGCAAATAATAATTTACCTATTATAAACCCAAAAAAAAGTTTAGAGAAATAATCTTAATTATCGCTTCATCAACATGGAAATGCATGATTGGCGTAATCTTGGCGATAATTTCGGCGGCAACATCTGCTTTCTCCGTGGTTATCGTTAGGAAATACTCCAATCAATCAAGTGCTTTTAACATTAGTTTAGCCGTCAGTTGGGTGGGTATGCTGGTTCTCTGGCCGCTTGCACTGGTACTGACTGATTTTTCGTTAGCTAATATTGGTAGTATTCTTATTTTTGCATTAAGCGGAGTTTTAACACCTGGATTCGTTAGGTTAATGTATTATCAAGGGATGAAAAAGTTAGGTGCTCCAGTCAATTCGTCCTTATTCGCGGTTTATCCGCTCTACACCTCGCTCTTAGCGGTGTTGTTTCTCAGTGAGTTTTTGGCGCCAAGCAACTGGGCAGGTATCTTCATGGTTTTCTTAGGTGGAATTCTTGTGGAGTGGAGTTCTCGAGAAGTTGGCAACCTCAACCTTCATTCTTGGAAAGATTTGATTTTTCCAGTGCTTGGTGGTTTGGCATTGGGCGCTGGAAGTATAATGCGCAAGTTCGCTTTAATTCAGTTTGATGCTCCTGTTTTAGGAGTCTCTGTTGCTTACACTGCTTCTCTTTTGCCTTTTCTAATTATGCTTGCGTCTTCAGCGACAACTCGCAAAGAACTATCTTTGAAAAAAGATTTGCGTTTGTTTTGGGTTGCCGGGGTAGGTCAAGCGATCACGTGGATGCTGAGTTTCTACGCTTTAAGCTTTGATGACGTTTCAGTTATCGCGCCGTTGCTCTCGATTGAACCTGTGTTCGTAGCCATATTTGCTTATTTGTATTTGCGAAAAATTGAGCATGTGTCCAAAAAACTTGTTGTAAGTATTGTTCTTACAGTGTTGGGTGTAGTGTTGGTTACCGCGAAAATTTAGCTTCTCTATCCATGCTAGGAAGAGGTTTATACACTATTTTGTAGAATAATTTAAAAGGGATTCTGTGAATACTCCATCTTGTTTGTTAATAATGACTGAGGATTAATTGTGGACGTCAGCATTTTCATTCCCGTTTACAAGGAATCCGATCAACTAGCAGGCATGCTAAACAAACTTGGCTCGCAGAATGTTTCGAAAGAAATTTTTGTTACAGTTGACCAGCCCACCGAAACTTTCTCCGAAAAAATTAAGAGTCTTGAAGCTGAAAACATCCAATTTATAGTTAACAAAGAACGCATTGGAAAAGCCAACGCCCTAAACAGTACAGTCAAATTGTCAACTGGAAAAGTGCTACTTTTCCTTGACTCCGATGTTGGAATACCAAATGATCCTGATTACCTGCGAAAAATCATCATGGAAATGCAGCAGGCCGATGTTTTAGACATTAAAAAGAAAGTGACTAAAGACAAATCTTTTCTCTCAAAAATGGCGTATTATGAATATTTAACTTTCAACATTAGCTCTTGGCTAGCGTCAAGGTATATGCATAAATGCCCAGCTGTAAACGGTGCTGCTTTCGCCATAAAACGGGATATGTTCGAAAAAGTCCATGGCTTCAGAAAAGTTGTTGCAGAAGACATCGACATTGCAACCAGAGCTTTTTTGGAAGACAGCCGTTTTGCTTACTCGCATGATGTAGAAGTCGAAAACGAAGTGCACTCAAATTGGAAGAAGTGGTTTACGCAACGAAGGCGATGGGCAATCGGGCAGGCATTGTGGCTTAAAGATTGGTATAAACCATTAGCTAAAAAATTCATTAAAAAACCTCAAATTGTCTTACCCAGTTTATTCTTCCTCTACCCATCCGTTGCCGTTTTTCTTTTAAGTGCGTTCATACCGAGCCTTTGGATGTACAATTCATTGTTGGTTTTTTCACTGTTTTTGTCTGTAAAATTCAACATTGCATTGCCCATTTTCCTGTTATCGTTAGCAACTGCAGACGTGCTTAAGATTCTGCTTATTTCAATGTCGGGATTTGGGTTAACCGCTGCTGTTTTCTATGGTTTCTCAAGAAAACTGGGCTTTAAAATTAAAATCCATGAACTTTTTGTCTACTACTTTTTTTACTCCTCCATTTGGATGTTAATAATCGTAATTGGGCACATTCAAGTGTTGATTTTAGGCAAGAAGGTTGCTCCAGGTTGGAGAACATAAACCAAAAATAACTTTTTTTTGAAATGTAGTTTTTGATAACTTGGACATTAATTTGTCCAAAATAAGGTGAGTTTAGTTTAGTTCTTCTTCCATTTTGATGCATCGCGCAAGTTCTGTACAGGTGAATCAGATGTGATTCCTTGAGCTTCCTGAGTTTTCTGTTTATACTTTTGCTCAGCCAGCTTAGCTTTGCACTCGTTGCTACTTAATTCAACGCTGTTTTCAAGCTTCCTAATTTTTCTGCCTAGCTGTCGTTGGCCTTTAGTGACTGTACATCTTCCCATTTTTGCTCACTGATTATTCAAATAGGTTCCATGCCATTTAGATTTTCGGTTTCAAATAATCTTTTCTTAAAATACATTCGCCTCAAATTTTGTTGAATACCCCATAATCATTCAATTTATTCACAACTTTTTCTAAAAAATAAAATCCGTCATTAGTTTTATCGATTCAATTTAGATTGATGAGTTCTCCAACTTTAAGTTCTGACAAATAATTTGATTTCTAGGCGCAAGAAAGTTACTGCATTTTATTAATATCAACTTGAGATGTGGCAAATAACTTCAATTAGAAAACTATGATTTTCCAAATTTAATTCTGTTGGAATCAAGAGACAACTATAAGCGTCAGAGTTAAAAGCGCTCTTTTATAATACCTATTAATGGTCGTGACAGTTTTTGAAGAAAGAAGTAACAACAATAACTCAAAAAGTAACTATCCCAAAAGTCTCTCCAAAAGAGGTCTACGAAGCTTACGTAGATCCAAAGAAACACAGTGAATTCACCGACAGCAAAGCTACAGGCAAACCAGTGGTTGGCGGCAAATTCACAGCTTGGGACGGATACATATTTGGCACATTTTTAGAGCTTGAGGAAGGAAAACGTGTAGTTCAAGAATGGAAGTCGACGGATTTTCCAGAAGATTATCCTCCATCAAAGCTAGAGTTGACTTTCCGTGCTGTGCCAAAAGGAACAGAAATAACAATGATTCATTCAAACGTTCCCATGGATCAAGAGGCAGAGACTGCTGAGGGATGGACAGAATTCTATTGGGACCCTATGAAACAATATTTCAAGCCAAAAACTAAAAAATAAGCATTAAAAGCTAGGAACAACTTTTTTCAAGTTCCTGGCAAGATTTTCAATAACCACGGTTTTAGCTCAATTTATTTAAAAAAAACTCTTTAATAGATTGAAGGTTCTCCTCCCATGCATTATTTTTGCCGTTTAGGTGCTCTTATTACTCCAACGATGGTTTGTACTGTTTCTTCACAAACCTCTGGTTTCCACGTGCATATGCCTTCGATAATCTCGTCAAGATAATGCGCTAACTCATCGCTCTTAACTTCTTTTGCACAATCAACTTTGTAGACGATTTCATCTTCTTTTCGGCTTACAGTTATTGTAACCAAGACATTTTCGTTCATACTTCTCAGCATCATCTCTAATGATGTAATTTAGATTTTAAGCTTTTACCCCATTTAAGAACAAGGCTATAATCTGCTAAAATATTCCAGTGGAGCATACCAGAAAAGTGTGATTGGTTTTTTGCATTCGGGATTCTGGCATTTGTAATTTTTCTTAGTAACTTTGTGGTGAAAACTTTTCGGAATTGGTTTGTCGAATGAAAATGCTGAGTGAAGTCTGTCTGGTGGTTCAACTTCGAGGATTTCAAAGCAGAAGGGGCATTCAATAACAGCCATTCAAATGCTCTCCAAATAATAGTAGGCTCTTTGCATTAAAAAAACTTGCCATTCAATTTCTAAAAAACTTTGATTAGTTTACGCGGTTTTTCAAGTTCTCATGTAAAGAAAAAAGGATACCCCGGAAAAAGCCTGATCATATCACGGATTTGGCTGCGCATAATTTCTTTTTGGCTACGATGGAAACTTTCTTTCGCGAGGGTCTGTTTCCAAGTCAAAAATATTTTATCTATTTAGCTGGACGAGTTGAAACATATCCTAAAACGAAGAGGTTCTCAAAAAAAGGGAATGCACTCGTTATTGGATAATATGTTGTGCCTTATGCTCCCCCTTCGCCAACTGGTTCTGCAGTAGTCTTGATGCCATTTTCGTTTCCTGGTCCTGAACCTACCCAAAGCAGATACATTGGTTTTTCATTTCGAAGTAGATCTATGATGTTTTGGAAGTCATCTAAGTGATAGTAGAGGTTGACTTGGGTTCCGCTCATGTTGTCTTGGGGCAGTGCTGAACCGTTAGGCTTGAAAATGAGTTGTCCTATGTATTTGCCTGCGTTTTTTAGCCAGATTCTGGGCACAAATGTGTTTGACGAGTACATTACTTCATACTGGTCAATTAAGGTTGTAGTTACCATACAAAAACAACCTAATATTATGTATCTATTATTACCTTAAATTATTTTCCATTAAATTCTGGAGTAGAGGCGAAGGAATGTGTATGCGTCTTGGATGTTTAGCGGTTCTATCAACACAGGATCCTGCATGAATTTACTTCAAAGTGTTAGCGCCCGCGTATGGCGTTGAGTACTTCAAGATGGCAGGTCCGCAGCCAAAATGTGAATATTGTTCAAGTATTATGGGCGAATCTATCGATAAGGCATGTTCATGCTCGAGTACCCAGCACACCCAAATTGCTCTCACACTTGGGATGTGTGGTTTTCATGGGAAGAAAAGGTTTTGCTAAATTGATAAACAACCTTTTTTGCTGGATAAATTTTAGTGAGGGTTTTAAAGCAAATGTTCCAGAAGTATCCGTATTCCGATAGCAATCAGAATTAGTCCTCCGACGATTTTGATCTTGTTTCCAAAAACTCGCCCTAAACTGCAACCAAAGAAAAAACCTGTTACTGAAAACAAGAAAGTAACAAGTCCAATAACTAAAATTGGCTCTAAAACAGACGATTGAAGGAAGGCAAAGCTTAGACCAACCATCAAAGCATCAATACTGGTAGCAACCGCTAATATCAACAAAGAATGCAGTTTGAGGCTCTCTTCTATCTCTTCCTTTGTTTTTTTTGTTGTGTCATAAATCATTTTTAATCCTATTATTGTTAACAATCCGAAAGCAATCCAATGGTCAACACCCATTATTATATCCTTAAAACTTAGACCCACCAACCATCCAATTGCGGGCATAAGCATCTGAAACCCTCCAAAAAAAGAAGCCATGATCAAGGCAGTTTTTCGCCTGTTGCGATCTACTGCCATTCCTTTTGCTATTGAAACGGCAAAAGCGTCCATCGCCAAACCTACTGCAATTAAGACAATTGTTAGTGAATCCATTTTATTACCATGCCAAGTTGGCGTAAAAAGCTAAAGCTGCGATATAGGCATTGCCTTTGAATTTTGTGACGACTACCTGTTAAATGGGAAGGTCCAGTAATAGCATTATAAAATTACGGTGATAAAACTTGATTAGATAATTTGTCTAGGACTTCGCTGTTTTGGAAGATAGTAAAATCATCCAGGATGACGACAAATTTCTCGTTGTTAAAGCAGTGATAGACTTCGAAATAGTGCATAAATACAAAGATGGCATGGCCTACAAGCCTGCAGACGAACTTGAGACTTGAATATGAGTATGTTTGCCAAATGGACCATCGAAAAACTCTTCAGGAAAAATAAAATGACTAAAGTCTTTATCATCCAGGAGCTGGGGGTTTATCCCAAAGAGCTGGGGATGGGAGTTGAACCCATATAGAGCAGCTCTGCAGGCTACCGCCTGAACCGTTCGGCCACCCCAGCATCATGATTCTAGGGTTTGACTGACATAAAAATATTGTTGGCTGTGTTCAATTTTCTGTTATCCTATATAGCGTTTGGTTGATTGAAGTTATTTTTTGAAAGCTAACCCCGTGAATAGTGCAATGGTTTTGTCGCCTTTGCGAACAGTAACTTGGTATAAACCCGTGGTTTTTCCATCTGAAATCCGTATGGCTTCAGCTTTCAAAACATCGCCCTCAGCTGAAGGCTTCAAAAAATTTATGCTTACCTGAATCGCCACCGCCACGTTGTCGCCAAAGTTGCATGCTTGAGCAAAGGCATAATCTGCAAGCGAAAAGATTACGCCGCCATGAGTGAAACCTAATGCATTAGTGTGGTTTTTTTCAACTTTCATGGAGACTTTGGCGTAGCCATCTTTTGTTTCAAGAACCTTTATCCCTAAGGCTTCTGCAAATTGGTCAGTGCCTTTCATTTAGTCTTTACCTTTTTTGGTTTTTCCTCGCTCATCAAGTATTTGTAGATTTTGTGGAATAGAGCTATCAATCCTTTCGGAGCGAAAATCACGATAACAATGAGGATTACTCCTATGAATAGAAGGCTTAAAGGAGGTCCAACGTTGCTAACGCTTGGGAAGTAAGACCCAAGTGACCCATTTAAGGAGTCAACTACACTGGGCAATGTCGAGATTTGTTGGATTGAAACAAAGAATATTGATCCGATTATTGGACCTGGCACAGTTCCTAAGCCTCCAATGACTGACATTATTAGAGGCAAGAATGAGTTTGCTGGTGAAAATACCGAGTTGTCGATAAGCCTGATAAAGTAGGCGTACAAACCTCCAGATATCCCGGCGAAGAATGTGCTTATGACAAAGGCTATTAGCTTGTATTTTGCAGTGTTTATGCCAATCATCTTTGCTTCTGATTCATTTCCATGGATAGCTCTGAATGCTAATCCCATTCTTGAACTCATTATGAAGTACATTACCGAAATGGAGGTCACAGCGAAGAGGATAACGAGAATATAGAAGGGGTAACCTTTGGTTACGAGTGTTGTGGTTGCATATCCATTTATTCCTTGGGTGATTGAGTCAAATTGGCTTGACAATGTCGCTGCTATCACTGAAAAACCAAAAGTTACCATAGCCAGGTACCATGCCTTCAATCTTATGCATGCCAAACCTATCAATAATCCAACTCCTGCTGAAAGCAACCCGCCTAGCAAAAGCGCTAAAATTAAAATGGCGACGGATAAGCCACCAACAGGCATTTGCGATAAGCCCAGAGAATTAACAGTTGCTTTTGATATCGAGTTTCCAATTATTGCCGATGCGAAGCCGCCTACGCCCAAGAATACAGCGTGTCCTAAGGAGCCCTGCCCTGAATTTGCCAAGAAATTCCAACTTGCCGCGTAGATTGCAAAGATGATTATTAGTGTCATGACTGTTAGGAAGAAATTGTCTCCAACAATTAATGGAACGAAAGCTGTGATAACAAAAAAGACAACTATGAAGAGGAAGCTTCTGGAATGCAATAAAGTGTTAAAGGATTGTTTGAGTTGCACTATGAGTTGCATTCTAATCCCCCTTCTCCCCGAATATTCCATTGGGTCGAATTATAAGCACAACTATTAGCAAGGTGAAGGCAACCGCGCTTCCCCAGGTGCCTCCCAAAAATAGAGTAGCCAACTGCTCTGTTATGCCGTAAAGTAAGCCGCCAATGATAGCGCCTTTTATGCTTCCTAACCCACCCATTATTATGATGGCGAAAGCAATAATCGTAGGCAAAGCTCCTACCTGATAGTCAAAGGGGTAAATTACACCATACAGACCTCCAGCGATAGCTGCTAAAGCTGCTCCGATTGCGAAGGTGAACATGTAAACTTTTTGAACGTTTATACCCATCAGCATAGCTGTTGTGTTTCTTTGGCTTGTTGCTCGCATAGCTAAACCAATCTTTGTTTTCCAAAGAAGCAATCCAAAAATTACTAGTGCAGAAACCACGACGAAGACGGCTATCACGCGGTCATACGTAATGGATAAGCCTGGTAAGCCAACACTCATTCCGTAAAAGGGACTCACCACTTGCTTTGAGCTCGCTCCCCAAATGAGCATGGCTACATTTTCAAAAATATAGATTAAACCTAAGCTTACGAAAATTTCATTAAGTTTGTCTGTACCCAGAACCCTGCGAAACGTGAACCTTTCAACTACTACACCCAATAGGGCGACAATAATCATGGAAAATAGTATAGCGAGATAAGCGTTTATTCCCAATGATACAGATATTGTCCATGTTAAGAACGCGCTTATCATGAGCAACTGACCATGGGCAAAATTGACGAGTTTCATGACGCCGAAGATTATGTTTAAACCCGTTGCCAAAAGGATGTATACACAACCAATGGCGACACCCCAAACTAAAGTTAAAATAATTGTTGGTGCCGTTATGTCCATGGTTTAACGCATCCCTTCTTTGGTTTAGAGATTGAAATAACTTCTCATGTTAACTATTTAAAACATGCGAGAAACAAAAGAAAAGAAAGGAAATTGTTTTTGTTTACTGTCCAGCTTGGTAGCCGGTTGGTAAAACGAAGTCTGCTTGTTTGAGGTTGGTGCTGCCTGGTGGTGACCAAACTATTTGTGATGTCAGATGGCTATTTGATGCGTCCCATTTAAGTTGCTCAATGAAGGTGACGGGGTCGATTTCATGGTAATTTTCGCCTGTACTGAACTGTATTTTGCCTGTCTTTGTCTGAATAAGCATTTGATCGATATTTGTGTTCTCGATTGCTGTGCGGACTGCTGCTTTGTCAACTGTTCCAGCTCTTTCGATCGCGTCTTTAGCGATGTAGATTGCATCGTAAGTGTCGGCACCCATCATCCCTGGCATAATATGTGGATAGGCTGCATCGAAAGCCTTTGCATAGTTTTCTACAATTGTCGAGTATGAAGGTGTCATGAATGGGTTAAGTTTCGACTCAAGTAGTTGTCCATCACCGACGCTTCCCAGAAGGTCATAGAATGCTTCATCTTGGTTGTTTTCAACTGCTATGTAAACTGATTTCAAGCCAACGTCGTTCCAACCTTGTTTTATGATGAGCGGTGTCTTGTCAGGGTTGTCTGCAATGAATACTGCATCTGGATGTGTTGCGGCAACTGCTGTTAGGTCAGTTTGATAGTTTGTTGTTGCGGGATCATAGGCTCTGTCTGCAACAATGCTAATTGGGAGGTTTTCATTCTGTATCCAGAATTTGGTTGCTTGCGCAACTCCTGTTCCGAAAGCGTCATTGCGGTAAAGTAGTGCCAGACTAAAGTTACGATCTGCGGCAACCATGGGTCTCATTTGGGCTGCGAAGAAGTCAACGACTGTTTTGCTGTAGTGGTAGGTTGTTGTGCAGTAATGGAAGATGTAGCTCATGCCTTCACTATCGCTAATGCTATTTGGGCCATCTGCTCCAAAGCCGCCATAATTACCTTGAGGTCCTCTTCTTGTTACGAGTTGATTGGAAGCTCCCGAGATGATATATGGCACTCTATTTTCGATAGCTACTATCTCGTTAGCGAGTGTTCCAGCACTGCCGTAACCACCGATAAGCATGTCGACTTTGTCTGTTTCTACTGCGCGGGTAACTGGAGTTACTGCGTTTGCGGGGGCATCATTGATTGTGTCAGCGATAACAAGGGTGAGGTTCACATTGGTGTTCCAGCTTGAAACATAGACTCCGCCTGCATCGTTGATTTCCTTAACAGCAAGTCGAGCGGCGCGTTCCATGTCTTGTCCAATTGGCGACCCTGATATCGGTGCGACTAATCCTATCTCTATGTCTCTTGCATCAGGTGACACTGGTTTTGGGGTTAATTGGGTAGCTATAGCTGCTACTGCTGCAACTGCAATTATTACAACTATTAGAATAGCTAATATTTTCTTCTGCAATTTTATATCCTCTTGTTTTTCTTTGCTATATCAAAGCAAACAGTTAATAAAATTAACTCTTTAACACGCTTTCTCGGCCTAGTTGGAAGGCTTTCAAGTTCAATTTTATGTATTTTTCTTTTAGTTTACCTGCTATGGCTTGCTCGAAAGAATCCCTTTTCACTGGTATCTCTGGAAGGGCTGATAATGCGCCCAATAGAATTGTGTTAACAACCAGCATGTTGCCTAATTTTTCGGCAATGCCAACGCCGTCTACTTCATGAACCAAAGCTTTTGACCTAAGCAACGCCATCAAATCCTCAGATTTCTTGGGCTTAGCGCCTGCAACCATGCAATTTGGGGGAATGTACTTCATATTAACAACTACAGTGCCGTCAGTTTTGAGCATTGGCAAGGCTCTGACGGTTTCTAAAATTTCAAAACCCACAACTGCATCTGCTTTCCCCGTTTCAATCAAAGGCGACTCAACTTTGGTACCGATTCTCGCATAAGCAACAATTGAACCTCCACGTTGAGCCATCCCATGAATCTCCGCCTTAGCAACATCATAGCCCTCCAAAATCGCAGCTTCGCAATAAATATCGCTTAAAACAACTACTCCTTGGCCGCCGACGCCACTAAAAACAATGTCTAATTTCATTTTTCTTTTCTCCTAACGGCATCAAAGGGACAGACTGTTTCGCATACGCCGCAGCCATAACACAGGGAAGCATCAATCTGAGCACGTTCACTTGTTAGGCTTATGGCTGGGCACCCAAAGGCTTTCACGCATACACCACAAGCGTTGCATTCTTCTTTGATTTCTCGGGTTTCACCACGTTCAATTAATAATGGACATGGCCTCTGAGAAATGATTACTGATGGTCCATTATACTCTAATACTTCTCTAATCTTCGCAGTTGCATTTTCTAACTCGTAGGGATCGACGACTTCGACTTTTTCTATTCCGATTCCTTTTGCTATATCTTGGATTCTAATAATTTTAGCATCTGTACCCATAACTGTTTTTCCTGAGCCAGGCGTAGGCTGATGACCCGTCATAGCAACTACGCTATTATCCATAACGACAACGCACACGTTAGCTTTGTTATATACAATGTTTAGCAGTCCAGGCATACCAGCATGGAAAAAAGTTGAATCCCCAATAACTGCAAACACTTTGTCTTTTACCCCGGCATGAATCATCCCAGCAGCCTGCGAGATACCTGCACCCATACAAAGACAAGATTGAACCGCGTTCACAGGAGGCAAAACACCAAGAGTGTAACAGCCGATGTCACCTGTAACGATTTTGTCGTTTGATTTTCCACCCAAACTCAAAGCGCTTTCTGGACACGCTGGGATACATTTAGGTTCGCCACCGCATGTATCGCATATTATCGCTTTGTGGCTGCTTGGATGAAGGGTTATAGCGCCGTATTTGCAGGAATCAATGCACCAATCGCAGCCTTTGCATTTCTGCTCATCAACAATGATTTCTCCAGTTTTTTTAGACTGTGTTATTGCCTCTTCAGGACAAGCTCTGATGCAAGGCGCGTTAATGCAGGATTTGCAGGTAACGGCTGTGTTGAATGTTTGGCCAATCCTTATCGAACGGATTCTTGATTTAAGTGGATTGAATACTTTTTCTTTCTCAAAAGAACACGCGTACTCGCAGATGTCGCAGCCTACGCATTTGTCGTTGTCGCAATTTACGGATTGATTCACCATGTTTAGGGCGTAGTAGAATGCTCTGTGTGGGCATCCTGGGCAAAGTGCTGGCGGTCTTGGCGGCAAATCTAAAAGCTGTTGTTTCTCAGCTTGATCTGTTAATCCTAAATTCGCGAATGCTTGGCGAACGTTGTCAGGCGTGAACTCTCCAATTTCTTCTAATCCCAACTGTTTTTTTCCAGAAACTTGAAGACTTAACCGCTGAATATTTTCTTCGATATAGGGTCTTAACTCTTCAATTACTATGATTTTTTTGACTTTGGAGGCAAATTTCCTAACTATTTCTGAAGGGAAAGGATTCACAAAACCCAGTTTTAACCAAGAAAATTTTTTGGTATCCAAAATCGAGCGCGCATAATAATAGCCAACGCCACTTCCAACGATACCTATGTCACTTCCATTATCTTCAAGAACATTAAACTTTGAGATTTCAGCAAGATTCTTTGCTTCTCCGAGTCTACTTTCAAGAACTCGGTGTTGCCGAATAGCATTGGAGGGTACCATGACCCATTTTGAACAGTTTTTGTCAAATTCTGCTTTGCGATTAATTTTCTGGAATTCGCCAAGTTTAACTCTGGATTTTCCATGAGCAACCCTTGTAGTAAGTCGCAGAATAATTGGTAAATGCAGCTTTTCGCTAATTTCAAAAGCTTCTTTCGCCATGTCAAGAGCTTCTTGTGGGCTGCCAGCATCTAGTAAAGGCAACTTTGAGTGAATAGCAAAGTAACGGGTGTCTTGCTCATTTTGGCTACTGTGTAATGCTGGGTCATCGCAAACTGCAATAACCATTCCACCTTCAACACCAGTATAAGCTAAAGTCATAACCGCATCTGCGGCAACGTTCAAGCCAACATGCTTCATAGAAACAATTGAACGCACACCAGTCATCGAAGCGCCAGCGGCAACTTCGGCAGCAACAATTTCATTAATGCTCCATTCAGCATAAATGCCGAATTCTCTTGCAACTTCAGCTATGGACTCTAAAATCTCGGTAGCAGGCGTTCCTGGATAAGAAGCTGCGACTTTAACGGTTGCTTCGACTGCCCCGCGTGCAACCGCTTCATCACCGTTAAGCAAGGCAAAACTGCCTGGCCTATCTAACGTAATCTTGGAAGTCATAAATTTATCCTTACATTTTGCCCTTACGCAAGTCCAGAACTCTTTTTGCTTTACCCTCAGTTCTTGGAAGTTCGCCTGGCTTAACTATTTCAACGTCAGCTGATATACCTGTTACAATGTGGATTCTCTTTTGTATTTCATTTTTAAGTACATTCTTATCAGTTTGTGGATTTTTGGAGGCTTGCTCAGACAACTCAACTTTGACTACGAAGGTATCTAATGCTCCTGGTCTATCAAGAACAATCAGGTACTGGGTTGCCAATTCTGAGAAACACATTACTGCATACTCGATTTGAGATGGAAACACGTTTACTCCACGAATAATTAGCATGTCATCTGATCTGCCAGTTACTCTTGCCATTCTTGCATGCGTTCTTCCACATTTACATTTTTCTGGGTTGATTGTTGAGATGTCTCTTGTTCTGTAACGTAACATAGGTAAACCTGTTTTGGTAAGTGAAGTGAAGACTAATTCACCTTCTTCGCCAACATTCAAAACTTCGCCCGTGTCAGGGTCAATTGTTTCCACAATAAAGTTGTCTTCCCAAATGTGAAGTCCATTATGCTCTGGGCATTCGATTGATACGCCTGGACCACAAAGTTCAGTTAACCCGTAAACATCGAAAGCTTGAATATTCATTTCTTTTTCGATTCTTTCGCGGATTTTGTCTGACCATGGTTCAGCGCCAAACATACCAAGTCTAAGTTTAAGGTCTTTTTCCGGAACTATCCCATCTTGAGCCATAGTCTCGGCGAGATAAACCGCGAAACTAGGTGTGCAAGCCAGTATTGTGACGTCTAAATCTTTCATTAATTTAATTTGGCGTTGGGTCATTCCACCGCTTGCTGGAACAATTTTGGTTCCAACTTTTTGAGCGCCGTAATGGAATCCTAAGCCTCCGGTAAATAAGCCGTAGCCATAAGCGATGTGGATGACATCTTGGTGTCTTCCACCCACTGTGTATATGGAGCGTGCCATAAGTTCCTGCCACATATCCATGTCGCTTCTGGTGTAGGCACCGATAATTGGGTTTCCAGTAGTTCCGCTGGAGGCATGTATCTCTACAATCTCATCCGATTTTGCAGCAACCATCCCGAATGGATAATTATCTCTTAAATCACTTTTAACTGTAAAAGGTATTTTTTTTAAATCATCAAGTGAACGAATATCTTCAGGTTTAAGACCAATTTTGTCGAATTTTTTTCGGTAAAAAATGCTGTTTTCATAGCAGTGTTTGACTTGTAGCTTGAGTTTTTGGAGTTGAAGCTTTTTTATTTCTTCTGTGGGCAGTGTTTCGATTTTTTCGTTCCAGTATTTGCCATCCGCCAAATTTCTTGTCCCTCTCTGGCCTTAAAGACCCAGGTACACTTCTTTTATGTGACTATTAGATAAAAGTTCCCTACTCTTTCCTTCCAATATTATCTTGCCTTCTTCAAGGACGTACCCTCGGTCAGCAACCCCTAAACTATCGTGAATATTCTGTTCCACTAAAAGTATAGTAACGCCTTCCTCATTGATCGTGCGCACGGTGTCAAGGACTTTTTCCACAATGATAGGCGCTAAACCAAGTGAAGGCTCATCTAAGATGAGCATTTGTGGGTTAGACATCAGGCTTCGGCAAATGACGAGCATTTGTTGTTCGCCACCGCTGAGAGTTTGCGCTAATGCTTTCTCCTTTTTCTTCAGTACTGGAAAAATTTCATAAACTTTCTCTTTACTTTCCTTGATTTTAGTTTTGTCTTTTATGGTGAAAGCGCCAAGCATAAGATTCTCTTCAATGCTCATGCGGGGAAAGATTTCTCTGCCCTCGGGAATCATTGTTAGTCCTTTTTTAACTATCTCGTATGTTGGCAGTTTCCAGATTTCTTCACTCTTAAACTTAACTGACCCAGTCTGTGGCTTCAAAAATCCCATTATAGTTTTTACGAGTGTGGTTTTTCCGGCTCCGTTAGGTCCGATGATGCTGACGATTTCTTTTTCTTCAACCTTGAAGTTGACTCCGCGTAGGATTTGCACCATGCCATAAGCTGCAGATAAATTTTCTACTTCAAGCATTTTATTCATCCTCTCCAAACTGAAACCTCTTACCTAAGTAAACCTTAACAACGTTCTCATCACTGCAGACTTGTTTTGGTGTTCCATCACAGATTTTTTCGCCATGCTGCAAAACAATAACGCGGTTACATAAACCCATGATTACACGCATAACATGTTCCACTATAAGCACTGTGACTCCTTGCTTGTTGATTAGTTTAATAAGTTCGATGGCTTCGTCGCTTTCTTTTGGTGTCAAACCTGTAAGTAACTCATCAAGCAGAAGCAATTTAGGACTTGTCGCCAATGCTTTAGCAAGCTGAATGCGACGCAACTCAACGACGTTTAGGTTTTTTGCAGGTACATCAAACTTTTCTTTACTTAAACCCACGAAGCCCAGAAGCTCTTGCGAACGTAACTTACCATCAGTTTTGCCTACAAACTTTTCCTCATTGAAGAGAACGCTTGTTAGCACATTTTCGACAGCTGTCATTTCTGGAAAAGATTGGACGGTTTGAGCTGTTTTGGTGATGCCTTTGGCGCAGATTCTGTGGGGTGGAAGCTTAGAGATGTCTTCACCTTCAAACAGGATTTGCCCCGAGTCAGGTTTGTAGACTCCGCTGATTAGGTTGAGTAGCGTTGATTTGCCTGAGCCGTTGGGTCCCACTAACCCAACTATTTCGCCACTGTTAACTGTGAAATTGACATTTTTTAATGCTTGAAGCCCTCCAAAGCGCTTGGAGACTTCGGTGCATACTAGCAAACTCTGCATTCTCCGAATAGCAAGCAATTATTCAAAGTTAAAATATAAAGTTTGGTGAAGACCGTAACTAACAAACTTGTTGGTAGCTATATACAGAAATTAGCTACAACTACAAAAAATAAACTCCTTCTTGGTTAAAGTTAAATATCAACTGAAACAAATGAGTAGTGGGTGTAATGTTTGCCAATAACACAAGTAAGCATTTTTCTTGATAATCGTCCAGGTTCTCTTTTTGAAGCAATGTCACAACTTGACAAAAACAAAATCAGAGTCTTCGCTTTATCAATTGCTGACGCAGGTGAATTTGGCTTAATTAGATTAATAACTGAGGAACCCGAAAAAGCCTCGAAACTCTTGGAAGACTCCGGATTCAATTTGGCCAAATCGAAAAAAAACACAGAAGTAACGGCAACTTTCATATCTGAACAAAATACACTTTCAAAAATAACGAAGATTCTAGGCGATTGCGGCATAAACATTGAGTACGCTTATTCATCAGCAGTTCACGTAGAGGGTAAGGTTGCGTTGATTCTGCGACCAAGCAATTTAGAGAAATCCGAGCAAATGTTAACCGATAATGGGGTTGCAGTCCTATCGCTTGGTGAAATAAAAAAATATTTCCAGTAAAATAAGTTACTTTCAATACTTCAATTCTCAGCCGAGTTACCTCCAAACCCTCTTTCTTAATCTATGAATGCGGTTTGTATTCAAAGAATACTAATTCTTGAACGATAAACTTTAATTTCCCCCACTGCACGACCCTAAAGCAGAAGGTAAAATTAATGGTTACGACAAACCTTGACAAGATTTTCAATCCTAAAAATGTAGCCATCATTGGAGCCAGTGATGCTGAAGGCTCAGTTGGATACGCGATAGTTAAAAATTTTACCCAAATGGGTTTTACTGGCAAAGTTTTCTTCGTTAACATAAGAAAGCCTGAAATCTTAGGCGTAAAAACTTATCCGACGGTCGACCAGATTCCCGAACCTGTAGACTTAGCAATTGTAGCTACTCCCGCCAAAACAGTTCCCGATGTTATGGAAGAATGTGGTAAAGCACAGGTTAAAGGAGTCATCATTGTTTCTGCAGGGTTCAAGGAAACAGGTCCTGCTGGAAAAGCTTTAGAAGAAAAGATTCTTGAAGCAGCCAAGAAATATGGCATTCGTGTTATAGGTCCAAACTGCATTGGTTTGATTCGCCCAAGAAATAACCTTAACGCTACATTCTTGGATAAAATGCCCAAACCAGGCAATGTTGCTTTTCTCTCTCAAAGCGGTGCTTTGGGCTCTGCAATTCTTGACTGGGCACTCCATGAAAACATCGGTTTTAGCAATTTCGTTTCAGTTGGCTCAATGATTGATGTGGACTTTGGCGACTTAATTGACTATTTTGGTTCTGACCCAAAAACAAAGAGCATCCTAATGTACGTTGAAGGCATAACTGAAGCCCGCAAATTCATGAGCGCAGCAAGGCACTTTGCAAGAACCAAACCTATTATCGTTGTTAAATCAGGCAAATTTTCAGAAAGTGCAAAAGCGGCAGCCTCCCATACTGGATCGCTTTCAGGGGAAGACAGCATCTATGATGCAGCTTTCAAGCGTGCCGGTGTAGTTCGAGTTAATGAAATAGCAGACTTATTTAATGCAGCTGAGGTTTTAGGAACCCAACCTTTGCCAAAGGGACCAAGACTTGCCATAATAACTAATGCAGGTGGACCTGGTGTAATGGCGACCGATGCGTTGATTGCTCAAGGCGGAAAATTAGCTAAGATAAGCCAGAAAACACTCGATTCGCTTAACGCTGTTTTGCCTCCTTTCTGGAGTCACGGTAACCCTGTGGACGTTCTAGGCGATGCCCGTTCTGAACGTTACAAAGCAGCGGTTGAAGCTTGCTTAAACGACGAAAACATTGATGGAATTTTGATTGTTTTCACTCAGCAAGCAGTTTCAGAGTCTGTTGAAATAGCCAAGAACATAGTTGAACTTGTACGTGCAAAATCTTATCAGAACAAAACAATCTTAACTTCGTTTATGGGATATGGCGCAGTACAAGAAGCCAACAGCATCCTTAACGCAAACAACATTCCAACTTACTCAACGCCCGAACAGGCCATCAGAACATACATGTACATGTATAATTACCAAGCCAACATCGATCTGCTTTATGAAACTCCAGAAGAACTGCCAGTTGATGCTTCACCACCAAAACGCCCCATCATGGCTATACTTAGAAACGCTGCCTTTGAAGGCCGCGAAGTCTTAACAGAGGATGAAGCTAAAAAAATACTCAAATACTATAATTTCCCAGTTGTGAAAACTTCAGTTGCAAACAATGTGGATGAAGCCGTTGCGTTTGCGCAGGAAATAGGGTTCCCAGTAGTCTTAAAGATTCTGTCACCTCAAATCATTCACAAAAGCGATGTAGGCGGAGTAATCCTAAATGTTAACTCTCCTAGCGAAGTTCGCGAAGCTTTCGAAGTTCTGATCCAACGCGCAACCGCTTACAACCCTAACGCCCAAATAATCGGAGTTACTGTTCAACCC
Source organism: Candidatus Bathyarchaeota archaeon (assembly GCA_963831895.1). Taxonomy (GTDB): domain Archaea; phylum Thermoproteota; class Bathyarchaeia; order Bathyarchaeales; family Bathycorpusculaceae; genus Bathycorpusculum. The sequence continues at coordinate 43,796 of CAWHSD010000013.1, read as the reverse complement.
ATGATCGAAAAGAAAGGTCATGAACTTATCATCGGTGGAAAAACAGACCCAGTTTTTGGTCCAGTAATTCTTTTCGGCATGGGCGGAGTCGGCGTAGAGCTCTTCAAGGACTATTCAATTGGGCTTCCACCGTTAAACACAACACTTGTTCACCGTATGATGGAAGAAACCAAAGTCTACCGATTGCTCAAAGGTTGGAGAAACGCACCAGCAGTAGACCTCAAAAAACTCGATGAAACCGTTCTAATGTTCTCACAATTGCTTGTTGATTTTCCACAAATAAAGGAAATTGACATAAACCCATTGTTAATCAACGAGAAAGAAGCCACCATTCTAGATGCACGCATTGTCGTAGACAAAGAAAAGATTTGCAAGAAATTTAAACCTCACGAACATATGGTCATTAGTCCATACCCCAAAAAAGAAGAGATAATGTGGCTTTTGAAGAACGGGCAAGAAGTACTCTTGCGACCAATAAAACCTGAAGATGAGCCAATGTGGCTTGAAATGTTCCAAAGTCTCTCAGAAGAATCCATACGCTACCGATTCTTCCAAATGTTAAAAGACACACCACACGAAGTCCGAGTCCGCTACTGCAACATTGACTACGACCGAGAAATCGCAATCGTCGCCGAAATGGTTGAAAACGGAAAACGAAAAATCCTCGGTGTAACCCGCCTAAGCATCGAATCTGATGAGAAAAGAGGTGAAATGGCTTTCCTTGTGAGTGATTACTGGCAAGGCTTGGGCTTAGGCACCAAAATGGTCGATTACGTGCTTGACATCGCCAAGGAAAAGGGTATTGAAAAGGTGCATTCAGTTATTCTGCAAGATAATTACAGAGCTTTAAGCCTGACAAAGAAGATGGGTTTCAATATTGAATACTTAACCGACGGTACAGTTAAAGCTGCACTTAGCTTAAAAGACGAAGACATCGATTTTCGCTGCACCCCTGTCAGGTTGCCTGAACCCCCAAAGGATTTACTCGAGAAGAAACAGCCAGAAAAACCCGTATCTCAAGAGAAAGTCATACAGAAATCGCAGGAAGCAGCGTCTGCTTAATTTCTTCATTTTTTATCGTATAAGGGCTTGTTCTTTTTCCTAAATAATGTAACAATGTGAAATAGTTAAAAATGCTTGAATGAATTGCTCATTTTTAGGGATCTGAAATCTCAAACTGCGCCTCTATGCTTTTATATTTGATTTTCTGTAACCTCGAATGCTAAAAATGAAGTCAAATATGATGGAGGAAAATGTTCTTGGAAAAAGATGATAATCGACGCGTAATGCTGGAAAAGGTTCTAAAAGAACATAATTACCAAGAAAGCGCTCTACTTGGAAATACTTCATCATGCCCAGGAAATCTACGGGTATCTTGACAAAGATTTACTTATGGATATTTCTGGTTCACTAAACATTCCTCCAAGCCACGTCTACGGAGTCGCGACTTTCTACAGTTTCTTCAAACTCAGAAAACCCGGCGAACATGTCGTAACAGGATGCTTAGGCACCGCCTGCTATGTAAAAGGTGTCGAACCAATAATGCAAGCAATTGAAGATGAATTCAACCTAAAACGTGGCGGATCAACACCAGACGGCAAGCTTTCCTTGCTTGTTACCCGTTGCATTGGTGCTTGTGCAATGGCACCAACAATAGTGGTTGATGACGAGGTTATCGGTAAAGCAACAAAAGAAATGGTAATCGCCAAAATTAAAACAGTCCTTGGAGGAGATAAAGTTGAAGCTTGATGACCTTCAAAGAGTAGCTGAACAAGAAGTAGATTTTCAAAGAGCATACAAACACCGCATTAACGTATGTTGCTCAAGTGGCTGTGTGCCCTTCGGTGCCTTAAAAGTTCTAAAAGCCTTCGAAGACGCCATTAAAGAATTCGGTGTTGAAAAAGAATGCAAAGTTGCACGTACAGGCTGCATTGGAACATGCTCAGTCGGTCCAGCAGTACTTGTTGAACCTGGAGACTACCTATACCAAAGCGTTACTCCCGAAAAAGTCCGTGAAATAGTGCGGGACCACATCGTTTTAGGATTACCCGTCAAAGAGATGCTATACCAAAATCAATCATACTTCCAAAAACAACACAGACTGGTTTTAAGAAACGCTGGTAAAATCGACCCATCAAGAATTCAAGATTACATATCTGCAGGCGGCTACTCAGCCATCGCTAAATGCCTAGCAACCATGACTCCACAAGGCGTAATCTATGAAGTTAGGACAAGCGGTCTTAGAGGTCGAGGAGGCGCAGGCTTTTCAACAGGGCAAAAATGGGCACTCGTGGCAAGAGCACAAAACTCCCCCAAATACATAGTAGCTAACTTGGATGAGGGCGATCCAGGAGTCTTTGCTAATCGAACCTTGGCTGAAGCTGACCCACATGCAATAATTGAAGGCATGCTCATTGCCGCGTACGCTGTTGGAGCAGCAAAAGGCTACATTTACATAAGGTCTGAGTACCCGTTGGCTATCCAAACGTTGCAGAAAGCCATAGCTCAAGCTAAATCCATGACTCTACTCGGAGAGAACATTCTTGAAATGGGCTTCAAGTTTGACCTTGAACTTCGCTTCGGTGCAGGTGCATTCGTAGCTGGTGAAGAAACCGCTATTTTAGCCTCGGTTGAAGGCAGAAGGGCAATGCCTCGTCCGCGTCCACCTTATCCTGCAAACTCGGGGTTGTGGAAAAAACCAACACTCATTCAAAACGTAGAAACTTTAGCAAATATACCGCTGATTGTGCAAAACGGCGGCTTATGGTTTTCTAAGCTGGGAACATCAAAATGCACTGGAACGAAATGTTTCTCTTTAACTGGTCAAATAAGCAATCCAGGGCTCATCGAAGTTCCAATGGGAATAACGCTAAGAGAAGTTGTTTTCGATATTGGCGGAGGAGTTCCAGATGGTAAAAAATTCAAAGCAGTCCTTGTTGGTGGTCCATCAGGCGGTTGTCTCCCAGACACTTTACTTGAGCTCCCAATAGACTATGACTCGCTAACAAAAGTTGGAGCTATCATGGGTTCAGGCGGTATAGTAGTTCTTGACGACACATCATGTATGGTTGATACTGCAAAGTTCTTCACGGAATTCTGTGTTGATGAATCCTGCGGGAAATGTACTCCATGCAGGGCAGGGCTTGCACGAGTCAAAGAAATATTTGACGGCATTACACAGGGCAATGGAAAAATGGAAGATATTTCAACTTTGGAGAAATCTGGAGTTTTCATAAGAGATGCAAGTCTTTGCGGTCTGGGGCAAACAGCACCCAACCCTGTTCTGACGACTTTGCGGTACTTCAAAAGCGAATACTTACAGCATATTGTGGATAAAAAATGTGAAGCAGGCAAATGCTTCAAGAAAGAAAAGGAGGCTAAAACTTGAGCTTTGGAAATGTTAAACTAAAAATCAACGGTGTTGAATTTAACGTTCCTGAAAACACCATGATTCTGAAAGCTGCAAAAGATAATGGTATAGTTATTCCAACCCTCTGCAACCTTGAAGGCTTAACAAGCTATGGAGGATGCCGCCTCTGCCTCGTCGAGATTAGTGGTTCCCCAAAACTTTTCCCCGCTTGCATAACCCCCGTAAGTAATGGAATGGAAGTTACTTCCGATTCAGATAGGCTCAAAGAGTACCGTAAGATGGTCGTTCAAATGCTTCTGGCTGAGAGGACTCACATATGCTCTGTCTGCGTAGCCGACGACCACTGTGAACTACAAGCAATGGCCAACCAGCTTGGAGTAGACCACGTCATGTTTGAGCGCAATTGGAGCGACTATGAAATCGACTCAACCCACGATTTCCTAGTAATTGACCGCAATAGGTGTATCCTTTGCACGAGATGCATACGCGTCTGCGATCAAATCGAAGGTGTCCACACTCTTGACCTTAAACTCCGTGGAAAAGACTCACAGGTAATCATGGACTTAGATGAGCATTGGGGAAACTCATGTTCCTGCACTTCTTGCCGCAAATGCGCCAAAGTTTGCCCCGTCGGCGCAATATACATTGAAGGCGAACCCATCGAGCACACCAAGAAAAAGGACATTGCCGAATTTATCGTTGCTAGGCGGAATCGCAAATGACCGAGAACACAAAAGTGCGCGTCGCAACAGTTTGGCTTAGCGGTTGCTCAGGCTGCCATATGTCATTTCTCGACCTAGACGAACGCCTCATAGATTTAGCTAAGAAGATAACGGTTGTTTACAGCCCCATAGTTGACGTAAAGGAGTTCCCGGAAAACGTCGATGCTACCCTCATCGAGGGCGCTGTTGCAAACATAGAGCAGTTAGAGATGCTAAAAAAAGTTCGGGCTCGAACAAAAATTTTGATTTCCCTTGGCGACTGCGCTGTTGATGGTAATGTAACAGCTCTGCGAAATTCCTGGCGTCACAGCGACCAAGCAGTCTTAGAGAGAGCCTACAAAGACTCTGCTGACCTCAACGCTGCCATCCCAAATGCTGTGCCAAAACTGTTAGTTAATGCTCGTCCACTACATGAAATCGTTAAAGTTGACTTTTATATTCCTGGGTGTCCACCCCACGCCGACCTCATATTTTACGTGTTGACCGAGTTGTTGGCTGGCAGAACACCCGTTATGGAGGGAAGATCAAAATATGGTTAAAGCACCAACCAAAGAAAAAACAATAACAATAAGCCCCATCACACGCATCGAAGGGCACGCTCAGGTAAACATCCTGCTAAACGAAGATGACACAGTAAAGGAAGCTATCTTTAAAGTTGTGGACTTCCGAGGTTTTGAAAAATTCACTGAAGGCAGACCCTTCTACGAGATGCCCAGCATAACCAGCCGCACCTGCGGCATATGCCCAGTCAGCCACTTATTAGCAAGCGCCAAAGCATGCGATGCCATCGTCGGCGTAACTCCGCCCAAAACAGCTATAATGCTAAGACGCCTCATGCATATGGGACAATTAATCCAGTCACACGCGCTAAACTTCTTTCATCTCTCCTCACCAGACTTGCTGTTGGGGTTCGATTCTGACCCAGCCCAAAGAAACATCTTTGGTCTGATCGAGAAACAGCCAGACCTAGCACTACGAGGTATCAAACTACGCAAATTCGGACAAGAACTCATCGAAAAAGTCGCCGGCAAAAAAATTCATTCAAGCGACTGGATACTGCCAGGAGGCGCCAAATGGCCCCTGACCCAGGAGAGAGCCGATTACCTTATTGCCAACCTCCCTGAAGCTTTAGACAGCACTCAGAAGACGCTTGAGATGTACAAGAAAATGTTGGATGGCCTCGATGAAGAGGTTGAAAATTTTGGAAACTTTCCATCCTACTACATGGGATTAGTAACACCCGATGGTGGCTTAGAGCATTACGACGGCAAAATTCGAATAATGGACCAAAACGGCAAAATTGCTGCCGAATGCGTTGACCCCACTAAATACCGTGACTTTATCGGTGAAGCTGTCGAGCCGTGGTCTTTTATGAAGTTTCCCTACTTCAAAGCAATCGGTTATCCCGAAGGCGCCTACCGAGTCGGTCCCTTAGCAAGGCTTAATGTATCGTTACGTTGCGGTACACCTCTTGCAGATGAGGAACTAAAACAATTCAAGAAGTTGGGCAAAAACGGCGTTGTCCAAAGTACCTTCCACTACCACTATGCACGACTCATAGAGGTTCTTTTCTGCATTGAAAATGCCAAAAATCTGCTTGAAGACCCCGAAATACTCTCAGAACACGTAACATCCAAAGCTCTCGTCAACAACTACGAAGGCGTCGGCGTTGCAGAAGCACCTAGAGGTACACTAATTCACCATTACAAAGTTGACCAGCAGGGATTGATAACTTGGAACAATATGGTCATCGCGACAGAACACAACAACATCGCCTACAACATTGCAGTCACTCAAGTTGCAAAAAAATATGTTAAAGCAAAGCAGTTGGAGGAAGGCATGCTTAACCGTGTTGAAGCAGTCATCCGCGCATTCGATCCATGCCTAAGCTGCGCAACTCACGCCGTCGGAAACATGCCATTAGACATTAAATTGATTGATGCAAAGGGCAAACTGTTAGACCACAAGACCAGATAATTTTTCCTTTTTAGTTTAAACAAAATACGTCTGATGCATGATGGTTGACACATTTTATCTTCATTTAGAATTTGGGGGAAAATTTAGTGAGTGGTCAGTTAATATTCCTTTCTTATGCAGTAAATGCGGAGTATGCTGTACGCTTGATGATTTTTTGACGGCGGGCGAAATCACCTATAATCCTAAAGAGCACCCAGAAATCGAGGCAAAACTAAAAGCCCTCTTTGAAGCCTTAGGCGCGATTTTTGAGGAGGGCGAAGCAAAATATGATCGATACATTACGCATCAGGCCTGTCCTTTTTTGGTAGAAAAGTCTTGTTCTATCTACGAAATCCGTCCTGAAGGATGTAAACAATTTCCTAATACCAAATTCGGTATGCAAACCCAAGATTGCGAAGCTCTCAACCGTTTCCAAAAACAACGAACATCCCTTAGAAAGGGCAGAAAAACCAAAGAAACTTTCCATTTTAAAAGTCAGGCTCAGGAAATAATCAAGCCTGCCAATTTAACTGAAAAACAATATCAAACCTGCATCACAAAACTGTTTCAAGCAGGAATAACAGACGAAGAATTAGTCCTTTTCAAGATCTTCAATAGACAAAAAAATTCCAATTTTCAGTGTTGAAGTTGTGAGTAACGAAAGCAATCTATTAAATGATCATTTACCAATCCCGCTGCTTGCATGAAGGCATAGCAGATTGTTGGTCCAACAAACTTGAAGTCTCGCTTTTTAAGTTCTATACTCATTGCTCTGGACTCTTCTGACTCTGCAGGCATATCAGATAAGTCAACGAAGGCATTCTGAATTGTTTTTCCCTGAACGAATTGCCAAATAAAAACGTCAAAAGAGCCAAACTCCTTTTTGATTTTCAGAAATTGTTGTGCATTGGTCATAGTTGCGGCTATTTTGGCTCGATTCTTAACTACGCCGGGAGCTTTCATTAGGCGTTCAAAATCTTTTGAGGTGTATTTTGCTATCTTTGACGGGTCGAAACCGTCAAACGCTTTTCTGAACATTTCTCGTCGCTCCAAAATTAGCCACCACGACAACCCCGCTTGAAAACCATCTAAAACCAAAAACTCAAACAACTTTTTATCATCATGAACGGGAACGCCCCATTCTTCATCATGGTATCTAATGTAGAGAGGCTTATCAACATTCCAACATCTTTTCGGCGGCGTGGTCAAGCTTTGTGGTTCAATCTCCAGTTTGTCTTTAGGCATCATAGAGTTTTAAATGCTAAGTTCTTTTCCAATGTTCCATGCCTTGGCAAGTTTCTTGCCTAAGCCATAATAGTTTCGATCATTCATCACAAACAAAATCGGCTGTACCTTCTCAAAATCAACCTCACCATTAGTTAGAATAGTTTCATCACAGTATGTTTCTGTTATTTTACCCACAAAAACGTCGTGATTTGGGAAATCAACCGTTTTTACAAGTTCGCATTCCATGTTTATACTGCATTGCTCAATCATGGGAGCCGTTTTGAGTTTTCCATAAAACGTCTTGAACAAATCAGCTTTGCTCTTGTCTTTTCCCGAAACTAATCCACAGTAGTCAGTTTCCTTAATCATCTTTGTCGAAGGGATATTGATGCTGAAGTTTTTGTTTTCTTTTATTCCTTGATTGGAGTAATGGCGCTTGTTCATTCCTAAAGAAACTGATTCAAGATCCATTATACCAACATGCGCTATAGTTATGTAATTAGGTTTCCCATCAACTAACACTCCAATCAAAACGGTTGGCAAAGGATAAAGACAGTTTATTGCTCCAAGTTCAGTTTTCATTTTTATTCCTCAAAAACTGTTATTCCTCTGGTAGAAGTAATTGTTTTTAATTATTTAAAGAAGCGGCAATAACTTGATCGTTCAAATAGGTCGACCGATCAAAAAGAATGCTTTCTCGTCTGAGCAGCGTTTTCTTTACTGCCCAGAAAACCAACAAAAGACAACAAAAACTAATGACACATAACCAGAAAAATCAATCTTTAACCCTTGAAACTCTTATATATTGCTGGTGCTAATTCTCTGTTGAGTGTCATGGCTGAAGTTTGTTCAACGTGTGGACTACCTAAAGACCTATGCGTTTGTGGAGAAATAGAAAAAGAGCAACAACGTATTCGCATACGACTTGAAACCAGAAAATTTGGCAAAGCAACCACCATAATCGATGGTATGGATGATAAGAACTCAAATTTATCAAGCATCGCTCAAAAACTCAAAACATACTGCGCATGTGGCGGAACCAGTAAAAACGGTCAAATAATGCTTCAAGGTGACCACCGCGACAGAGTGAGAGAATTCTTGATCAAGATGGGTTATCCACAAGAAAACATCGAACTGCAATAACCTACGGTCTCTTCATCTCAGGTGTATTTCCTAATGAAAAAGTCAGATGGGATACGCGATATCCTAAAAAACGCAAAACATCGCAAACCTACCCAAATTTACTGTCCAAGATGTGCAAGCCCAAAAATTGCCTTATCCAGCAGTCTCGCAGTTTGGTTAACACCTAAACAATACTATTGTGAAAACTGCGGTTATCTTGGAATAATTGTTATGGAACTTGAAAAAGACGAAACAGAAAAAGAAGAAACTTAAATTTTTAAAAAATAAGAGAAGCCCTAATCGGGCAATTCTAGATTTAATTGTTTCTTTAATGTTTTGTAGCGGTTACGTACAGTAACTTCGGTTACGCCTGCAGCTTCAGCGATGTCTTTTTGTGTTTTCTTCTCGTTGTTTTGCAAACATGCGATGTAGAGGGCAGCTGCAGCTAAACCCATTGGGTCTTTTCCTGCAGCAGCACGTTTTCGTCTTGCTTCTCTTAAGATTTGGATGGCTGCGCCTTGAGTTTTTCCTGAGATACCTGTTTTTTCGGCAATCTTTGAAACATAAGTTAATGGGTCTGCGATTGGCATGTGAACGTCCAGTTCTCGCAACAAGAGTCTGTAGCATCTTGCAACATCTTTCTTGTCGACTAAGCTGGCTTCTGCGATTTCGCGTAAGGTGCGAGGTGTTCCGCTTCCTCGGCAAGCAGCATACAATGCGGCTGCAGCGATGGCAGCTATTGATCTTCCTCGGACTAAGCCTTTGTCGAGTGCTTTTCTGTAGACGACGGCGGCTTTTTCTTTGATTGGTGGGGGGATGTAGACTTTATCTGATAAGCGGTCTAATTCGGCCATGGCTTGTGCAAGGTTGCGATCGATGGATGAGTGAACTCTGCTGCGTATTTGCCATTTGCGTAGACGCCACATCTGCAATCTTGTGGAAAGAGGTAGTTTTCTTCCAAATGCATCTCTGTCAACTTGGCTGATGGCTGTGGATAATCCTTTGTCATGAACAGAATAAGAAGTTGGAACTCCAACTCGGCTTCTCGAAGCTTTCTCTTCTTGAGTGAAAGCGCGCCATTCGGGTCCTTTATCCATCATTTGTTCATAAACGACTAATCCGCAGTCGCCGCATACTGTTTCTCCTGTATCGTAATCGTGAACTAAATTCTCGCTACCGCACTCTGGGCACTTGTCTTGTAAGCGCTGTGCAGTCTTAGGTGTTTCTTTTTTGCTCAATTCTCTTTTACCTCTATTAATATGCGTAGAACCGTCACCATAGGCCACTCTGGCTAGAAAATAGTACATTCGGCCCGCGCAAACTTACCAAAGGAATTGATTTAGTATTTAAGCTTTGTGGTTTATTAAATCTATTGCACTTAATGGTTTCGAAATGCCTGATATATGGAAAAAACACTTATGGAAAATAACATAAAAAAGTGTAAAAAACAACATAACCGCGCGCATATAAACCGAGAGCTTGCTTCATTAATCTAAATTGTAAAACAAATAAAACACTTTAACGCGAGAACTCTTATTAACAAAAAAGATTCCTCTAAACCTCTAACAATAAATAAAACAATGCTAATTGAAACCCTGCAGCCCGGTGGTGTAGTGGTCAAGCATAGTGGGCTTTGGACCCACCGACGGGAGTTCGAATCTCCCCCGGGCTACTTTGTCCCAGGCGTGAATTCATACTTTTTGGGACCTTGACTCTCAATAACTGCTTTGATCATTTGTCGCTTTAAAACAGCCGTTAATTGTGTCAGTTGAGATGGTACGAGTTGGACTCTGTCGATGACTGTTGTGTTGGATTGGGCTAATGCTTCTTTTGTTTCTATCGCAAAGATAAGATAGGGTAGTCGTTTACTCTAAAAAAGTCACTTCAAACATTACTTCTGATAAGCACACACTTTCTCAATTTTCTTCTCTTGACTAAAGATTGTGTCAAGGTTTGAAGAACAACAACAGTTGAAAAATGTGTGTTGTTGTTCTTCTTTCAGCTCGGTAGTAGTAGTCGTTGCTGCAAATTTCACTTCGACTACTACTTCTTTTATTGAAGAATCTATTTCTTAAAAGATTTTATTAGTGGTCTAAATCCAACAATTATGAGATTTCAAACAAAAGGTAGAAAAACAAAAACACAGTATCCTTAAACGTTGAGTGATAATGTTTGGCGTTGGATTGTTTTTTACCTGACAAAACCATTCTCATTGAGGCTTCAGGATGGAGCGATCTCTTACTAGGCGTGGTAGTTGGCGCCCTCAAACCTCCACATCCTATGCTAATGGAAAGACGAATCCCCACTGCATCTTTTCAGCCGCCAAACTTCAAGAATAAGAAATATTTAGAGGACGCTGTAAAAATCGCAAACGAGATTATCACCGTAATGCAGCCTGACTCTGAAACATGTTTCAAGGTTTGCTCAGAATACGTTTTATCAAGTGTCGTTGTGTACTTACAAAATCAAGGATTCAAAGTTCAAAAGGTCGAATCAACAGGTGAACTTAAGCTACTGGTTGAAAAGGCATACGTTAGATGGTGTGTTGAAAAAGGTGTGCCTGAAGAAATATTAAAGGACAATAGGCGATTCTATAGGTTTGTGGAGTGGGTTGCTGAAAAACCTCATTTGAGGGAGAGTCTTGTGAAGACTGGTTGGGCTAGTTGGGAGCAAAAGTGGCGGGAAGAAATATTCAAAAAGCAATTAGACTCACGCGACTAAAATTGTTCTGTGATTGTTAAAGCGTTGTAGGAGCTGATTTAGCGGTTGTCTCTGAGTCAGAAAAGGATCTTTATCGAGATATTGAAAAAACAACAAAGAAAGAGCAATTTAGCAAACGAGATGATTGGTAGTTCCAACTAAAGCTAAAGGAGCTATTTCTTTTTTCCTTTAGGCGGAAGTTGATTTTTCAACGCTTTCTTTTTTGCTTCTTTTTCTCGTTCGAGTTTCTTTTTTTGTTCAATCTGTGTATTTTTATTTTTTCTACTCATAACGCTCATATTTCGACACTACAAGCAAACAAGAAACCAATACATACTCTAAAATGTTACTCTTTTAAACAAGACAATAATCTCTTCTTTTAGTTAAAGTTGTATAAAAAGTCCATGTATGAAGGTTAACTGTGAGAGAAATCATTATGAGTAATTGATTACATGTTATATTGATTGGAAAAAGCCAATTTGTTTGAAGGTAGTAATCTTGACGAATAAGACTTTGCTTTGTGGATGCGTGTATGAAGAAAACGAGTGGATGCTTGTGCGCGTAAAAGAATGTGAGAAGCATTTTAAAGAAAGGCATAAAAAAGTGGAGTATCGTCCAAAGGCAGAATGTAATCGTAACGATACCAGAGGCGAATAAGACAAATTAACCTTTGCTATTCTCGATGTTTTTATCTAAGTTGTTATTATTATAACTTAACCATTATTATTTTTACTATGTCAATGTAAGTGTTATATAGTGAGACTACAGTGTACATTAGTGTGAAATAGATGTCTAAGCAAGAAAAAATAAAGAATAAGCATATAGTTGCAAAAGCCACTCCAGTCAAAGAAATTCCCGAAGGAAGAAAAATCGCCAAAATCCCCGAATACGATGTACTCTTCAAACAAGTCATTGAAAGCCCTGAAAAAATGTTCAAACTTGAAGTCGAAGGCAAAACCGTACGGTCAATGTACGCACCATTCACATTCAGAGTAAAAAAATTCAACCGAACACCAGAAAGAAAATTCAACTTAGCGCTCAGAGTACGCAACAAAGAAGTCTACATCGTCAAGTTAGAAAAGAAGGACTAATTTTTTTCCTTCAATAGTTTTTTATTTATAAAAAAAATTAAGAAATATTAGATTTTCCTTTTAAGCATCTTCTAAATTAGGGTTTATTGTTGAGTCTTGAGATGGTTGTTTAGGCCATTTGTAGAAGAGCAATGGTAAGGCAACCAGTGGCAAAGATAGCATCCATAAGTCCATGTTATGTCCAAGGAACCATGCGTACCAATTATTCCATTTATCGCCTGCAAGAATGACCCAACTCAAGTAGTTCCACAAAAAGTACATTCCAAGAGCCAAAATTATGCCCCCGATTGCTCCGAATTTTAATTCCTGCAAAGTGTCTATTCTACTTGACTTTTTGGTAATGTATGATGAGTAAATTACTAATGCTAGTAAACCAAAGACGGTCAGAATGAAACTTAGGAGGTTTTCTGGGTTGGCAATCAAGTATTCTGTTCCTTTCTGCTGCACGCCCCTTCCCCATATTACCCCAATCCAGATACTCGTGTTGATTAGCCAGAAAACTACTATGTAAATTGTGCCCGTGATTAACCCCCACTTTATCGGTGTTTTAAGGGGTTTGTTTTGGTTTAATTTGTAGGCGAAAATGAATAGGGTAATTGGGAGAACAATGGCTTCAATTGTAGTTGGAATTGCACTTAACAATAGCGAATTTAGTATCGTTTCTATTGATCGAAAATGTAGAAGTGTTGATACAAAACCTTGAATGCTATAGCCTGCAGTTGCACTAAGTCCTAGCCAGTATATTCCTTCAAAAACCAGAATCAATCTAACTACTTTGTAGGTCATGGGTTTTGAAATGCTTTTTTTGATAAAATAAACTCCAATCCCTACCATAGCTAAAATACTGGCGGCAAATCTGAAAACCAAACCAATGGTTGCGGAGATGTCTTCGACAAGAATCATGGTGCCAAAGGCTCCTCCTCCCATGCGATCCCACTCGCCAATCCATGAGAGCGTAAACATACCGTGCAAAGTAAACAGGAAATATGAGATGACAACTATCAGCAAACCTATTCTTAACGGAGAAAAGAATTTTTGTTCCGCCATAAAATCAACCGAGTATGATTTAAAAGTAAATTCGTTTGCTTTGTATATTATACTTGCGGTTACAAGGTGCATTACAACGTATAACTCTAAAATGGTTAATGTTAAATAAGGAATTTACTTAATTGTAAGTGAGGTCCTTGTTTGCGACTAACTGATAAAAGAATATCGAACTTTTTATTTGTCACTCAAGGAGTTGGTGCCATTTTTGTTGGGCTTTTCATAGCAGCATATTTAGGTGGTTTGCCATCAACGAATGTTTTGCATAATATAGCTGCCTTTAGAATACCACTTAGCATTTTAGGTGTTGCTCTTTTAGTGCTAGTGCTTGCAACAGTAATTGTTGCTGCTCTTCAAAGAAAGAACAATCGGTAACACATGAAAAATTCGGTCATCACCGATTTTACTTTTATTCAATTTCCAAGGTTATGGTTCTAACGATTTTTCACTAATGGTTTGTCTCATACCATCCCGAAACAGGTATACGTTATTTATGAAAGACAGTTTTCCATAATCGTAAACAATAGCTGAGTCTTTTGGCACAGCAAAAATATCCTCAGTTTTCGATAAACCAACTAATTTTTCATCCTTTCCTGACTTGTAATGGGCTTTAAGCGTTAAATCCACAAGTCCTAACCCTTTGACTAACTGGATTTCTGAGGTTTTTCGACTAGTAATTACGCATTTTCGGCAAAGAGCCAACGCACCTGCACTTCTGCCAACAATAATTCCTTGAAAATCCCTAAGCAAACTTCGAATGCCCGCTTTCTTCAATCGCTCAATTAAAACCGTTGGCACGCCACCTGTTAGATAAACTAGGTCTGATTCAGAGATTTTTTCTTTAATCTCTTCAACTGTACAGGAATAATCAACATTGTTTACAATACTCGCCCCCAAGCTTCTGAAATAATCAAACATCAATTGGCTCTTTGGATACGTTCTGTCAAAGGATGCTCTAGCCCAAGAAAACACAAGAACTCTAGGCGACTTTCCCGCATCGTTAAAAGCTCTTTGATTTATTTCTTCTGCATCTCTTTTATGGGTGTTTTCGCCACCCAAAAGATAATACTTGGGCATACAAAACTTGAGTTTTCGAGGATTAAAAAAGTTAACCCTCAATTAAAATCATTTATACTAATTCTTCTTTGAAATAAAATTAAATATTAGACATTTACTGGCAACACTTATTAGGTTTAAAGGAAAAGTTAGCCCGATGTAAAATGGCGCCTGAAGGCTACATTGAGTACAAACGAAGGGAATTCTGCAAAGACGTCAAATGCCCAGTACAATGTGAATTAAACATGGAAAAGGAAGGTTGCCCCACTTACGAGCAGACACGCCAGAAATGCGGCACCGCCTGCCTATACACCACATGGCAATTTCACCATTGGCTCATAGAAAAAGATTATTTAATCGTTCGACCCTTAAAGGAAAAGGTTTGAAAAAATTTTTCATCTCGTTTGTTGAACTTGCCAAGAGCTTACTGAGTATAGGCGCGTGTGCCGTGATAATATAAGTCGGAAGCCAAAAAAATTCTGAACTATACCTTTTAAAAAGTATATAAGCGGTTCTGGATATACCGACTTTTGATATTGAGGCGATTTTGTTATGGGTTCTACTCAACCATATTCGGGGGAACAACAAAAAAGAAGTTATGGTGTATCAATTGGTGTCGTAACTAACAATAAAGACCCTGATAATTTGGGGCGGGTGAAGTTTAGATTTCCATGGCAGAATTGCAGAGATGAAAGCAGCTGGGCGCGTGTTGCCGTTCTTATGGCTGGAAACGACAGAGGGACCTATTTCTTGCCAGAAGTAGGAGATGAGGTGCTTGTTTCTTTTGATTTTGGAGATAGAAACCGACCGTATGTTCTTGGCGCTCTCTGGAATGGCAAGGACATGCCCCCAGATAGAAATGTTGATGGAGAGAACAATTCGCGAATGATAAAGTCAAAAAGTGGTCATAAAATTATCTTTAACGATGAACCTGGAGAAGAAAAAGTTGTGGTTCACACGAAATCTGGTCATCAGATAATTCTTGATGATTCTTTAGGTAAGGAGAAAATCGAAGTCAAGGACAAAACTGGAAGTAACTCGATACTCATAGATTCAGTTCAAAATAGCCTAAATATTAGGAGCCAGATGAAAATTAGTATTGAAGCTCAAATTATTGAGATAAAAGCTGGTGCCTCCTTGAATCTTCAGGGTGGTATTGTAAAAATAAATTAAGGAGATGAAAAGATGCCGCTCTCGGCTAGAGTTGGAGACTCGACAAGTCACGGCACACTTTTGGCTCCTGGACCTGGAAGCCCCAACGTGATTATCGGTGGGAATCCTGCATGGCGTGCAATTGCTGATTTCCACAATTGCCCATTAACAGAAGGAAACATCCCGCATGTTGGAGGTGTAGTTTTGATGGGTAGCACAACGGTGCTCATTAACAACTTGCCAGCTACCCGAGTTGGAGATGTTATAGGCGAGAAACTCCCAAACACTATTGCAACCGGGTGCCCGACTGTGCTAATAGGATAGAATGAAAAAATGAAGAATCCTTGAAATTATCTTTAGGTTATCTTAAACGAAATCTCGTGAAAACACTCATGTCAGAAACCGAAGAGAACATTAAAAAGTCGATTTACAAAATATTAAGTACAGCCAAAGGCGAAATAACACTGCATCCCGATTTCGGGTGTGGGATACATGATTTGATCTTCCACCCTATAGACGCAGTAACCCTTAACTTGGCAGAAAACGCTGTTCGTGAGGCATTGACGACAAATGAGCCGAGAATAGAAATAGTTAACACAAAAGCTTCGACTGAGGCTAACCCAGGTACGATTCTGATCAGCGTCATATATCGAGTGAGATCAACTGACAACTATTTCTACCTATTTTATCCGTTTCATCTGGGAGGAGGGAATTAAGCATTATACGTTATGTTGTAATTACTTTTGGGTGCCATCATTGTATTAATAAGATAGACATGACAATCTGTGGCTGAGAAGTTTGGTTTTGAAGGGTACTGCTTGTTGGATCATGTTATTAATTTTCTGATTTTATTCGGGACGTGATCACTTTGACGCTCGGCTAACTTACCCTTTCCATCGATTTAAACGCTATTTCTAGTATCTGCTCGAGTAAGTGTAGAATTTACAGTTCCACAAACACGAATACAAGTCATGGCTGAACCTTTGGCAGATTTTTAGGTTTAACTTTACTTTAATTTAGGATGAAAATTTAATACTTCAACTTTCACTTCAGGATCCCCTCTGGCAACCGAAGTTGCCGCATCAATAACAGATATTTCCATTGAAGACTCATCTATTCTTTCGAGAAAATCAAGGTTCAAACGCTGCATCTCCTCAGAAAAAAGCTCAACTAATCACCTGAAAAAAACCGCTTTCCCCTTAAATGAAAACTATTAACCTTCCCACTAACCCTAAACAGCACAATCCAATTACACAAAAGAAAATAGGGAGAAAATGCCTGAATGGATTAGTTTTTCTAGATAATTTAAAACTAACTCCTTGTTACTGCGCTTAAAAAGAATCTTTCTGAAAATCCTGCAGAAAAAGAAGCGACCAAAGCCACGTATATGGTCAAATCACCTAATTGGATAAGACCTGCAAAAAAGAAGACAGATAGCGCAAGTGCAGCCATAGAACCGAAAATAGGTCTTGATATAGTGAACCACATGTCGAGAATTTGATCAGGAATAGTACTCTCTGTTGACCCTTTATAGACAGTCATTAAACTACTAATAGTTCCACCCAAAGCACCTAAAAGAATGATAGAAACTAGAAGAGGAAAACTGCTAAGCTCCAAAGTCCCGGCAAAGTTTATGAATTGAAGGGAAACAATGCAGGATGACGTTAAGAAAAACGCAATTATTACTAAAATCTTCAATTGAAATAACGCAACACCTCTATCGCGATGAAAATTATCATGGCGCTCAAGCAAAATCTTGCGGGCATCAGCTAGTTCAAAATAAGCACTTTCGTTTTTACCGAACTCTGAATCCAAAATACCGTTTTTACCCAGCAAATCTTGAACAGCTTTTTTCCTCCAAGAACTTAGCTTTGTTTCAGCCTCGTTCAAAGTTGTCTGAGCAGTCGCTTCTAAACTTCCGTCTTTAAGGCTAAGAAGATGAGTGTTTAACAAAATTGCTTCATTTAAGAAAGCCCAACCAAGATCTATTTCACACAACCTCAATGCATGCTTAGCGTTTTCAACCATTCTAAAAGACTGCTCTGCCCAAGGTGAAACCTGCTTTGCATTTTCATTTATTCTTAATTCAACTAGAGTATTCAGTTGAGATTCAACTCTAGGGATTGCGACTTGAAGTCGGTTGTGAGAGGACGACTTGATTATGCGTCTCAACCGCCGCACATTAGATGGTTTACAACTTTCTAATAAATCACTAGAAACAATAGAATTCCTCAGTAGGTCTTTTTCTTTTGGATAAGTAAGCATGCTGATTGCTTCGTTAATTGGAAGCCATTTTATTCCTATTATCTCCTTAGATTCCTTGAATTGACATTTCTTATCAGAAGTCATGTTCCAAAACAAATTTACTTTTGGTTCATCACCAACAAAGTAACTTGTGCTACCCACGAAATTTCCAACTGTAATTTCCTCTTCTTCACATCCTGTTTCTTCATAAATTTCTCTTATCGCAGTATCTTTCAAATTCTTGTCTTTTTCAGGATCGAACTTGCCCTTGGGAAGAACCCACTCATCACCGTATCTGCTTATTCTATGGACAATCGCCAGTTTCTTTACAGTATTATCATTTGTCCAT
The DNA here is from genome assembly GCA_963831895.1 of Candidatus Bathyarchaeota archaeon. Taxonomy (GTDB): domain Archaea; phylum Thermoproteota; class Bathyarchaeia; order Bathyarchaeales; family Bathycorpusculaceae; genus Bathycorpusculum. The sequence goes on along the minus strand of CAWHSD010000013.1, from coordinate 25,763 downwards.
AAAAGAGCGCCAGCAGCCTCAATTATTATCTCATCCACTTTATCAGTTACCAGGTTTTCCCACAACCTTTCTGGAACCTTTCGCATTATATATTATACTCAATTTAGTTGATAACACTTTCTCTATCAATGCTTAAATCAACCGTAATCGAGAGACATTTAAGTTAGTTTAAAATCTTAGTGTGATCTGATTGCTAGCACAATAATTGCAGCAAAACATAACCTTCTAAGATGAAAATAATGAATTTAAATCTCAGCAGAGTAATAGACCAAAATAAAAATAGAAAATGTTTTAGAAGGGAAGTTAAATCACTTAAGCGGTGATGCCTGTGATTTCACAGATTGATGTTGGGCGCCTTATTTTTGGTGTGAGGATTTCCCAAACTTTGACTTTGGTGTTCATGTCTTCATCGACAAAGTTGTTGACAGACACTTCTTGTTCGATGCCTACTACAAAGTTCATTGGGTCTGGTTCAACGACGAGTGCGTTTGGGGTTGCTCCGTTGCTTGCATAAAGATTGTCAGCTACAAAGATTTCGCGTATGAATTCTGGGCTAAGAAATTTTTCCCTTGTAGTCATTCACCAGCAACGCCAATCCGCGTAAAGAAAGCTAACAGTTCTGAAACAGGAGTCCTTCTTTTCCCCTAATCGAGCGTAAAGGCATGTGCTTCTGCAGATTAAAATAAACATAATGCGCCGCTAAATAGATGTACATAAAAGAATTTTGGGAGTGTGAATATTTGATTACACATCTTGCTAGCGTTGGCGAAAAGCGCGCACTCAAGACCTGTCGATGTGAAAAAACATAAATAATTTTTATGAATAATAAATAATTGAGAAAGGAGAGTTAAGTCGTTGCCTTCTTTGATTCTCGAGCCAAAGGGCGGAGTGTACGCTTCAAGTGTAACTGTTGGAATCAGTGTTAAATTCGATGATGGGACAATCTGCGAAGCCCAAAACCTCCCTTCAGGGTGGTATGTGCTGTTTGTCCTGGGTTCAACCGCCGGTGTCTATAGAGTTCCAATAACTATTACCCAGACCTCAACTCTCGAAGCTTCGTTGTTTTGTCTTTTTGTTCCCTATGGTGGCTCCTCGGAAACCTATACAATTGTGCAACCAATATTGTCCCCAAGTTTTAGCCCGGTCGCGGGAACTTACCACAATTACAATAATGGTGACAATTTTCAAGTAGCGCTCTCCAGCGAGCAGAACACATTCATTTTCTACACTACAGATGGAAGCGAACCAACCACCTCATCCACTAAGTATTCTTCACTTATTACTTTCGTCAAATCAACAACCTTACAGGCAAAGGCATACACGAAGAACCTTCTAGGCATGTATTCTTACAGTTCACCTGGGGCATCAGCAACCTACGTACTTAAGACAGCTGCTCCATCAATCAAGCCTCATGGCGGCACATACCATAATGCGCCCCTGCGAATCAGTATGACGAGCGCAACAAATGGAGCCCTAATACGATACACGACTGACAAGTCTACTCCTGGTGCAAGAAGCGGAAACCCTTATACTCCCTTCCTTGTAGATAAAAAGAGTACAATTACAGCCAGAGCTTTCAGAAAAAACTTTGAAGATAGTGACCCTACATCAGAAACATACATTTTTAAAGTCGCCACTCCCGTAATTCAGCCTCCTAGCGGAACCTACACAGGCAACATAGGAGTTAGCATATCATGCGAAACAGCGATGGCTCGAATCTTCTACACAAACAGTCAAACTGTTGGCGCACCTCCGAATGGAACAACATATGCAGGGTCTTTCCCAGTTTGGGCGCCGCTATCATTTGGAACCGCAACAGTAATAGTTACGGCAAAAGCCACCAGGAAGGGTTTCATCAACAGCGAAACTACATCAGCCACATACATACTAAAACCTTTGACTCCTGGCACTTCAACAACCAATCCCTTTTAGAAAATCTCGAAAGTAGCAACGGTGAAGGTTTACAATACATATGCACCACTTCAGTCATTATAGGACGTCCCAACATGAACAGGTAGACTGCATGGCTGATGATTTAGCAGAGTACATTGAAGGTCTCGGATACAAAACGAATGAATCTCACATGGTTTAATTCACAGTTCACTGACTCGGGAAATAATGGTTTATGAAAAATCTTAGCCAAGTAGAAGAGTATTTAGGCGGATTAGATAAGATAATTTGTTTCAAGTTCTTCCTTCAAGTTCCCTCAAATCTTTCAATTCTCCCTTGGAAATAAAACGATAATATTTTTGAAGCAGATTTGATCCATCGAGCATTTCCATGATACATTCAAAAAAACTTTGCTTGTCATTATCTGCACGATTTGTTCCCACCAACTTGGCTTTTTCTTCACGTTTAATTACATTATAGAGAACATACACTTTTTCATGAAGTTCTGAAATATCAAAGATTTGTCCAGGTTTGAAGCCAAGTTGCAACAGCAAAGCCTCAGCTTTTTGATCCTCTTCTTTGTTCCTGTACTCCATCTTTTCACATCCATGTCTTCTATTATTTTCTAAGTTTCTTATTAAATCAGCGAAAAAAAATCATAATACACTTTTTTTTCTTATGCAGGAATATCGGCAAAGCAAAGATGAGTGAGTCGGGGACCCCTTACCCTTGAGCAAGGCAGGATCCTTGGTTTTTTCTAACAGCTGTCGTTTACCTACAAGCTAAATGGGTTGTTCAGCTTCCAAGTTTTCTTAATACCTGATGTTGTTAATGCAAGCTTCTTATAGAATCGGTTACGCCACCGCCATTTTCGCTGATTTTCTATCATCTGCTCCCTTACAGCGTATAGTAAAACAGCGCTAGTGGGCGGCGGATTATAAATATAAAATTTGTTTGTCTTGTTGTAGTCATTAAATAGCCTTTTTATATCCCTCAAAGTCAGCGTTAAAAGATAATCGCTTAGCATACACCAATATTGACTTCTAAGCTTCAGCCAAGCCGCAATAATCAACAAAACGGCAAAAGCTGTAAACGATATTACTTGAAAAACCATTATATCTTCAGACAAGCTTGCCAGACCTGCAAAAAACGCTACTATCGCAAGAATCATTGTCAACAGATAATTCGAGTGATTCTGAGCGTTTTGTGTATAAACGCTCCACATACTTAGTCTTGTTTCCTCAAGTCTACTATCTCTAAAATAATTCATACCGATTTGAATGCCAAGCACTTTATCATGGTCAATGCGGTCAAGGTCGTTCAATTTCCAATCGGTTAAAACTGACGTATTAAATTTTATGCTCCTTATTCAGCCTCAAGCAAGCTATTGAACGCTTTAGCTTTTAAGCTTTAAATTAAGTTCTGATTGAGAGAGGCTTCCTGACTGTTGTTTTTCCATTATTTGAGTGCAGGTTAACTGTTTTGGTTTATCAAATCCCATGATTATTGGGTTCTGAAATAGTCTCTTGAATCTCTCTATCAATCTCCTCCAAAACATTCATCAGTCTATTTGTTAGATTGCGGCATCTCTCGGGCTTTCTTTTCTGAAACTGAAAAAAGCCATATCTTAAACGCATAAACTTGTTAAAGTTAACTTTCTCGCTACTATTGCCGTCAATAAGCAAGGCGGGGATTTTCTTCTTAACTCTATCAGCGTTCAGGCTCGTTTACCTCCGCCTGATTTTCTTTAATTACCTCTATCATTTTTGGCAGAAAATCGATAAACTGCTCTTTCTCCGCATAAACCGACTTCTCAAAAGTTTCAATTAAAGAATTAATCATCAACCGATATGGCCGAGTCACATTTTGCAGCTTGTACTCTGTCACTTCATGCATGAAAGTCTGCCATGCTTGGGCTTCGTTTGAATCATAAAGAAAAATAACGTCTTCTTTGATTTCTCCATGAACGCTCTTCGAACAATCAGGTTGCCACCTCACATTCAGGTTAACGCCTAAACGGCAAAGGAAATCCTGCATCTGCTCCTGAACTAAGAAAAATTGAGCTTTAGTCTTTCTTATGTTGGCACCTTTAGAAGCAGAGTTTGTGAACTTATGGTGACCCTGAACCTCAACCATAAACCCTAGGAAACTTCCTAACAGACTTCTCGCAATTAACTTTCACACTGCTGTTTTTCTCGATAACGGAAGTTTGGTTTACCAATTTTTCGTCTGTAACAGCCTCGTAAACAGCAACATAAACCCCGAATTCAGCCACAAACACCAGACGATTCCATAACGCGCTACCAAGTCAATTGGTTCTTCACAAACAAAGTTGATAAAAATGAAGTTAGATCATATAGCTGTCGAACTATCCAAAGATATGGCCGGTGCTTAGGTGATGAATGTAAGAGAAATAAGAAATAATAAAGAACTTAATTCAATTTGTATGAAGTCTTGGCTGACATTGTACTTCCTTCAGCGAACGTTGCTTCCAGAGAAACATTAACAATCGAGCCCTTTTCAAATGTAAATGGTACTTCAAAGTTTAATGTTATGGTGTTTTTTGGCATTAAATTCTGTATTAATGGCATTGACGTTTCGTAGTTGCCTATGGTGCATTTTGCGTTAATCATGGGAATGTTGCCTGTGTTTTGTATGGTTGCTGAATAAATTGTGCTATTTGATGTTGCATTCATTGATTGCCCATTTATGATAAATGAGCCTGCGTATTTTGTGGGGGTGATGGTTTGGGAGTAGACTTCGTATTGTCCGTCATCAAATGTAAAGGTCAATTGTGTATCATAAGTTGGGGAGTTTGTTATTACAAGGTTGCTTAATGATAGTACTGCATCTTGGGTTTGACCTGGGGGAATTTCAAGCGTTGAGTACCCAAAATTTACTCCATTTATCCTTGAACCAACCACAGTCGTTGGCGAATTGTATGTGTTAGTGACGGTTAGTTTGATGTTTGAGCTTCTCCAATCGCTGCTAGGTTCGATCTGGACACTTGCAACTTCCATTTTACTTGCGCTCTGAGGAAGAGTGAATAAGTCTGGAAAGAAGAATAGACACGTCAAAAGAACTACAAGAACAACAGCAATGATTATTGCAATTAGAACTGCAACTCTCTTGCTTATTCTTCCCAAGTGAGCACCCTCTAGTCAAGATGCGGTATTTACAAAAGTACTATATTAATTTTAGAATTTGCAGTTGCTCAAAGGAAAATAGAACTAAAAATACAAAAAGGGAATTATGTTGAGCAAGAGTTTCAAGTTTTTTTATCTTGCCCAGCAGGGTCCATAGCCGCATCCGTTTTGGTTTGGTGCTGGAACTGAACCGGTTGACGACGGTACTTGGGGATCTATGTTCTGGTTGCAGTATTGTTGGCTGTTTCCTAATCCAAAGCAGTTTCCCATCCAACCTAAAAATCCATCGTTGGGTGCTGCTGTGCTAAGGTTTGCTCCAGCGTATGTTGGGCTAGGTGCAATTTGTGCCGAAGCTAAACCAACCACTACCAAAGTTAGTGCCGCTATTGCGGCCAATGCTATTACAATTTTTGTTTTACTCATTGTTTATCACTATATTATGATATGTGCATAGAAACTTATGTTAGTTGGCTGAAACAGAACTGAAACAGTTTAAGAAACAAACTAAAACACAATAATTTCTTTGTTACATTGAAAATTTAGCTAAACATCCACATTTCTTTGCGAAAAATTAAGAAGTAAAACAGAGAAAAAATGCGTTTAACCTTCAGTTTTCTTATAGTAAAGTTATCGTTATTCAAAGATTTAGCTATAAGCGATAGTTAGGGAAGGGTTGTAGTCACAGGGATATATTGGGACACCTTTAAGGAGAAAGGGAAAGGGCTTTGTGACTACAATCCTTAGTTTACTTATTTTATGAATTTTGATAATAGCTTTTATGAATTTCAAATAACTAAACATTACTCTTACTCAAATTTTCCGCCGCACATTGGGCATTCTTTCTTTATTGTATTTTCAACATTTGGAAGTTGACGTGTGCAGTAGAAGCAGAAGTAAATCTGGCATTTCTTGCAACAATGTACTCCGCCGCCAACCATCTTTCCGCAAGCATCACAAGGTCTCGATAAATTAACCATAAAACTCATCGAGTTATTTCTCTCTATGACTTTTAAAATCATGACGTTGAAACGACTATTGCCCGCAGTAGAGGGATAGTTAAAAGTAGACAGCAAAGGATGATTACATTCAATAATCGCTTGGCTGGGTGAAGCATTTTCCTTGCCTTCAATTTGATCAATCGTGCATTCATCAGAATTCTTTCACGAAACATTTTCCATGAGGTTGGGCTCTCAATCAAATTGATTGGATCGGCATCGTGATTACTTTTGTCCCAGGTTTTTTTACAACGTTGCTTTTGCATTCATAATTTTAGGGCTCATTATTGCAAAGCTTGATAAAGAATAATCTTCAAGTCAAATCATGATGAAGAAAAGAAAGAACCCAACTGAGCTTGTTTAATCTTTGACTTATCTTTTGCTTTCTTTTGAGATTCTGTTAGCAAACCCAGTTGTTGAAGCATGTACAAACAATTTTCTGGTGCATAACCGTGATAATGATTATTAAAAAATCCAATGACCTTCTTTACAGATTTGCTTGCTTCTTGAACTTTTGGAACCCATGACTCCAGTTCCTCGTTTGAGTATCGGTAGTCAAACCAAATCTTCTCGCCCTTACCGTGCCAGCGGAAATAGGCAAAGTCAGTGGTCAAATGCATCTCAGGGGGCAATAATGGTTCATCAACAATCGTGTAGGCAACATCATATTTTTTGAGTAAATCCCAAGTTTCATCTTTCAACCACGATAGATTACGGAACTCGACAGCATATCTAAACAGTTGGGTCAAGCAATCCAAAGAACGTTTCAAGATTCTCCAAATTGCAGTCACAACTTGGAGGCAACTGAATTAAAAAACAAGCCAAGCTTTCCTCCCAACTGCAACGGACGCATCAAATCAAAGTAAGTATTCAAATCAGCTTTAATGTCGCTCTTCAAACCTAGCCGTTTGTCGTGAGTTACTGTTTTGGGCATTTTGGCGGTGAAAACAAAATCGGATGGAGAATATTTTAGCCAGCCCATAACAGTGCCTTTAGAGGGATTGCGATAGAACGTTGAGTCGATTTCGACTATTTTAAAAACGCTTGAGTATGCGCGAAGCTTTCGTTTCTCGCCTTTTCGGTAGAATGGTCCTTCCCATTCGTTATAGCTCCAACCAGAAGTGCCAAGATGAATGTTTGATTCACTCATAGGGCAGCCTCCAAAGCATTAACAACCTCATTCAATGAAGAATAAGTTTTCTCAGGAATTTTCGATAACAAATCTGAGAGGTGCACTCTCTTTTCAGAGGATAAATCCACTACTTTCCAGCCTTGGTCACTTATCAGAGACTGCTTTGTGGAAGGAAAAACTGCATCCTCAGAAAGAACAGCTCGAACAGAATCCAACCCAGTGTAAGCAGTTATTGGAAGGAACTTGCCAGTTTTCTTGTAACTGTGCAAACCTTGCTGCATCTGTATTCATTCTTGCGCCATGATAAGACAATTGCAACAACCTTTGCTTTGCTTTCTGAGGCATTCTCATCGATTTCTTGTAATTCTTCGTCCGTGAATTGGTATATGTTATGTTTGCCTTTTCCAAAGAGCCTTGAGTAACCAACATCTGACCAATCAGTTGGCTTTGTTCTTGAAATATCAACGCAGTGAATAATGTTAAAGTCCTGCCATCAAGTCAATGGCTGTCTGGGTTATGGGTGCTCGGATTTCCCAAACAAGCCTAACTCCTCTTAAAGTTGCAGATGAAAAGAAATCTTTAGCCTCTCTAATTCTCTTGTTGTCAGGACATAGCTGGCCGGCGTCTCCAAAACCAAGAAACGGTGAATCAAGAATCTTGCAGTAAGTCCCCATTTGGTCGAATACTTCGATAAGCTTCGTCAGTTGGTCTTAATCCTATTTTGTGGGTTAAGTCTTGGTGGCAACGAACAGAAAAAGTAAAATCTCTAGGCACAGTTTTTCGCCATCCTTCAACCACTTGAACCGTTGGGTACTCATAGAAAGTATAGTTAACTTCTACAAAATTGAAAACTTCAGAATATGCTTTTAAGAGATGGCTTGTTTGGAACTTTGAAGTAAGCCCAACCGCCAGTGCCAACAAGAAAATCAGGCAAACACTATTACCACAAATCCTTACGTCTCTTGATCCAATAGCTTACAGTTCTCAAAACAGATTAAAACCTCTGCTGAGGTCGGGAAATAAAACATTTTCCTGTACCTTCAATTTGATCAACAGTACATTCACTAGGTTCTTTATCGATTCTTAACGTATGCAGACGTGGCATTCTTAACTTGCAATCCCTCGTTAGAACCTGATAGATTACTTCGCAAACAAGCTTAGGCTCAAGCCACGTAACATCTTCTATGCCTCGGACGCTAAAAGGTGCAATGTCGGTCTTGATTTTTTTAAACTCTGCCATTAGAGAATTAAGCAGTTGCTGGGTAAAGCCTGTTCCGACGTGAGCGACGTAGATTGGTTTTCCTTGATTATCGTATAAGCCTACTATTAGGGCGCCAAGTGTTGATTCTCTTGCGCCTTCTCCTTTTGAATAGCCAAAGATTACGCAGTCGCAGGTTTTCAAGTTCTTGATTTTCAGCCAACTGCCAGTTCTTAGTCCTTGTTCATAGGGGCTGTCTTTGCGTTTGGCAACCATGCCTTCAAGGTCATGCTGCAAAACTGCTTTGTAGAATTGTTCACCTTTCTCTTCGATAAAATCATTAATGATTATGTGCGAGCCTTCCTTAACTGACTCTTTTAGAATAGCTTTTCTTTCCATCAAAGGCAAGTCAACTAGAGGTTTGCCGTCTTTTTCTAAAATATCAAACACGATATAAGTTGCTGGAGAAGAACTCTGTAATCGTTCAATATCTTTGCCGGAAATAAGGTGACCTCTTTCCTGCAAGCGCATGAAAATCAACCTTGCCATTTTTCATAACAACGATTTCGCCATCAACAACCACATTCTTAGCCAACTGAGTTAACTCTTTAAGCTCTGGAAAATTGCGTTTAAACTCGTTGCCATTTCTACTCTGAACAGTAAACAAATCATCTTTCACGTATGCTATCGCTCGAAAACCATCCCATTTAGTCTCAAAAATCCAATCCTTACCAGAAAAAGGCTTAGAAATAGATTTGGCAAGCATCGGCTTATAAAAACGCATAAACTTCAATACTCTAAAGTGCCTAGACCTTTTTTAGAATACTGCTATTTTGAAAAGCATCAATAATTCGACCCCTTGGTTTTCTCATTTTCATGTTAACAATGTTTTTATCACTTCGTTCGACCAGAAATGTTTAATGATGAAGGGTAAAGATTCTAATCGTTGCAAGAACTGCGGGCATAAAATCCAACTTACAAGCGGAGACTGTAAGCATAAACAGTTGGATCATAGTTTTTACTGCCCTTGCAGAAAACCAGAAGTTGGTTGGCTAGGCCATTATGTTTGTGAATAGTTGCTGTTTGCTGAAGGTTGGATAAAAACGGAAGGAACCCTGCATAAACTCCACAAACAGTAGCACAGGAACTGCAAAAACAAAGCTATGGGATACATTTTGAACCTTGGGAATCGCCACTGAACCTTCTTTGGTGGAAAGCCTACAAACCAGACATTCTCGCAATCAAACAAACCCACTCGAGCCAAAAAATCGTCTTGGTCGAGTGCGAGACAAAACCAAACCGGAAACGGGTCTTAGCCAAAACAATACAAATTAAAAAGAACCTCTCAATCCAAAAGCAACTGTTTGAGAACACCTTGGTTCTTCCATTACTCGTTATTCCTCCTAACAATTTGCAGAAAATTCTCCTTTCTACCATTCGAAGATTCTGGGAAATTTGGATTATCAGCCAAGAAGGACAAATCAAACATAGAATACCACGAACACCTACATCGGGTCATCTGGGTTCTTTCGACTGGTAATGCAATCTGCAATTTATTTTGTTGAAATTTGTTTTCTGCTCAATCGAGGTAATGAAGGTGGCAGTCAGTATATTTGGCTTAAACTGACTCTTATTTATTTGAATTTTTTGAGCAATTATAACACTGTTAACTTGTAATTGAATTGAATGATTCACCGTTTTCTCACTGAGCACTATTTACAACATTTAATATACAAGTTGGATACAAACCAGACTATTGGTTGAGCTAGGGCTCTTTGGCTTCTTGCTCAATACAAAATAAAAAATGAGGAAAAGAAAAATACAAACAGTAAAAAATAAATCTATGGCTATTTTGATTGCTTTGATTCTAATAACATCAATGGCTACTACACTAATTGCTTTCCCCGACGTTAGTGCTCAAACGTCGCAATCGACAATGAAAACTTATGCTTTCATCGGTGTAACTCCTAATCCAGTAGGTATTGGACAAGACGTACTGCTACATGTTGGAATAACACGGGAGCTAACAAACGTAGCGATGGGTTGGGATGATTTGAGTGTAACTATCACCAAGCCTGACGGTACCACTGAAACCATTAGCGGTATTAGAACTGATTCCACTGGCGGAACAGGACGCGTATATGTGCCTAACATGGTAGGTAATTATTCAATGCAAACGCACTTTCCTCAACAAATAACTACTACTAGCAAAGTAGCTACAGGCGCCGCAGCAAACACAACAATGGCAGCAAGCGACAGCGATATAGTGACATTAATAGTGCAAGCTGAAGCCATGCCAATTAATCCGGGGATTCCACTTCCAACAGAATATTGGACACGTCCGATAAACGCGCAGTTTAGAGAATGGTATACGGTATCAGGAAGTTCGTGGATGAGCAATGAATACAACGAAGCGCCAAACAGCCCACATATCCTATGGACTAAACCGCTAACATCAGGTGGCCTCGCAGGAGGAGAACTAGGGCTTGTTGGCTCCGGTGCAACCTCAGTTGCATTTGAAAATGGCGATGCATATGAAGGCAAATGGCTAACTAGTTTAATACTTGCTGGAAAACTTTACTACCAAGATTCCTCTGGAAACACCAACAGAGTACCAGTACCATCACTCCCCGTAGAATACCATTGCGTTGATCTACGCACGGGAGAAGAACTTTGGACTAAATCCTTCTTAGACAACCGTTCAATAACATTCGGGCAAATGTATTATTGGGAATCTTACAACTTCCAAGGTACCTTCGCGTACCTATGGGTGGTTGTCGGTAACACATGGACAGCCTTCGACGCAGCTTCTGGCGACTGGAGATACACTATCACAGATGTACCTTCAGGTACTAGACTAACAGGTACAAAAGGCGAAATTTACCAATACAACGTAGACTTATCGGCGGGCAGGATGACGCTTTGGAACATGAGCGCGCTTATCTCACTGGCAGGCAGTTTTGGAAGTGCGACTTATGGAAGAGAATACAACGCGACTTCAGGTACTTACCGTACAGCAACCACAACAGGAGCTTTCGGAAACCCAACTACATCAGGAGCAGTCGATCGGGCAGCACGTGCCTGGGCTTTAAACATAACGATACCTAAAGGCTTACCTGGAAGTGTACGCGCAGTTTCACTTGGTAACAAAGTCGTTGGTTCAAGTTTGAACTCTACCGACGTCAGCATATGGGCTTTCAGTCTAGTGAAAGGACAAGAGGGAATTCAAATAGTCAACGGCAATTGGAAAGCACCATCTGATTGGTCTGCAGGAAATCAAACTCTAAGCTGGGCAGCTACAGATATAGAAAATAATATTGGATTGGTTTGGTCAAAAGAAGAGAGATGTCATTACGCTTTTAGCCTTGAAACAGGACAATTCCTATGGGTAACTGAATCAGAACATTACTTAAACATATACAGTGCAGGTCGCCGCATATACGAAAATACGTTGTACTCACTCGGCCAAGCTGGAACAGTTTACGCCTATGATTTGGCTACAGGTAAGACTCTTTGGAAATACGAACCCAATGACGTCTACAACGACGTACTATGGAGCAACAACTGGCCCGAAGACATCGTCTTCGCTCAGGGAGGTAAACTCTACTTATTCCACAGCGAACACTCCGCAAACCAGCCTCTGCCACGTGGCGCAGCAACCTTCTGCCTTAACGCAACAACCGGAGAAGTAATCTGGCGAGTGGACGGTTTATTCCGCAAGACTGATTGGGGCGCAGGACCAATTATGGGCGACAGCGTTATTGCAATGTACAATACATATGATCAGCAAGTATACGCTATAGGCAAAGGACCAAGCACAACTTCTGTTGAAGCACCTATGAATGCAGTATCTTTCGGAGAAAGCATAGTTATCAGAGGTACTGTAAAAGATGCATCTTCTGGTACGATGCAAACTGCTTTAAAATTGCGTTTTCCGAACGGTGTTCCAGCAGTCTCAGATTATAGCCAAGGCGAATGGATGAAATACGTTTACGCACAGTTCCCATACCCAACTACTGTAACTGGTGTACCCGTCTCTATTGACGTTGTTGACTCAAATGGAAACTATCGTAATATAGGCACAACTACAAGCGATGCAAGCGGAATGTTCACTTTCACTTGGACGCCTGACATTCAAGGTTCATACACAGTCTATGCAAGCTTCGGGGGTTCTGAATCCTACTACCCATCTTACGCTGAGTCTTCCTTTGTCGTCGGTCAATCAACACCTACACCATCGCCATATCCAGTGACCATTTTGCCACCAACTGACATGTACATAATCGGCAGCACAGTAGCAATCATAATCGCAATAGCCGTTGTCGGCTTGCTAATACTCCGCAAACGACCATAAAAAAACAACAAAGCAATACAACAAAATTCTTCCCCTTTTTTAGTTAGAAAATTTAAGAGTCTTATTCGAGAAATAGCAAAGAGACAGTTATTCTATTTCTGCTAAGACTACTTCGAATTTCATTGTTTATTCTTGTGTTCCCTTTTCCTCTTGCATGCCCAAACTTGATAGAATTAAACTTTAACCATGATATTCTCGTTTTCAACTTTAATTGAGTATTGAGGTTCGTCTTCTATATCGGGATGTCCAAGTGCTTCTGTAGGGGGAGAAACGACTTTACCTGTCGTGACATCAAATTTTGAATTATGATTCGGGCATGTAACAATATTTCCGTCTAAGGTGCCCTGCGACAGGTCGCCACCATAATGAGTACACTCGTTACCAATAGCGTAGTAGTTCCCATTGACATTTGCGATAAGTATCTCTTTATCGTTCAAAGTGACCTTTTTCATCTTGCCTATTGCTATGTCTGATTTTCCAGCAACTCTAACATATTCTGATTCCAAAAAATCCCCCCGTTCATACCTGCTAAGTTAGATTGCCTTGAAATAAAAAGATTCACCAAAGCCCACGAATGGCTGAGAAATAACCAAAGTTCATTCATGGTTAAAGAGCCTACTCTTCTTCATTGAGAGTTTAAGCTAATTTCGTTAAACCCGTAAGTTTGCAAGCTAAAATAAAATTTAATGTATATACTGCATTGAAACGGTTATGCGTTTTCGGCTCAGGCTACCTCTAATCTCATTGTTTATTCTTGAATCTTTTCTTCCTTTGCTGGCATGACCAAGACGGACTACTCTCCAATTATTCATGTTAAGATCTGATAATCTTCAAGGTACTTGCTATAATTCAGAACCGCATTTATTTGTGAAACATTCAGCTTGTTTTATGAAAGTATGTCCAATTACTCGAATTTTCCAGCGCACATGGGGCATGCTCTTTTTATTGTGTTTGGTTTTGTTGGTAGTTGGAGTGTGCAGTGGAAGCAGAAGTAAATATTGCATTTTGGCAGCAATGGAATCCTCCTTTAATCATTTTGCCGCAAGCATCACAAGGTCTAGACAAATCAACCATAAAACTCAAAGTGTTATTTCCTATTTGGCATTAAAGACATGGTATCAAAAACGACTAACACTCTCAATGGAGAGATAGTTAAAAGTAAAATTGAATGTAGAACGCTGAAGGGTTGAGCAAGTACTGAGTCGAGAGGGGATTGTTTTGCAGCTTAATCATTGCTACCCTTCAACTTGTTTCTACTCAGCTAAGTTCATTGCAAAGTCTTTTCCCAACACGACTGAAAGGAGCATTGCCGGCTTTGATAATGACTATCTTTTTTGTAAACTAATGCTATTAATAATGAAAATAAACCGAAATCCTGACCAGAAAAAATCAAATAACTGCTTTTTGCGGTTTTGACTATTGTATCAAAAAACCAATTTGATGGATTAATCGTTAGCAATTGGGTAAAGTGTCGTTGTTCTTAATTATTATTGGATTGGTTTTTTTAGTGCCAGCCCTTTTTTGACAATAATGGCATTTTATTCTAAATCAACCTACTTGGTTTGGCCTTGTGATTGATATTAGCTAAATTATAAATACAAAATTACCACACATAGGCAATATGATGCTCGCAGATGCCAACCCAAATGAAGATATTCAAACGCTAGTTGACCTTGGATTAACTTATCGAGAATCAAAAATTTTTCTGACGCTTTCTCTTCTGGGGAGAGCAACCATTAACAATCTTTCCTCAGCCGCAAAAATGGATAGAGCAAACGTTTATCGTGTTGTGAATCAACTAAGAGAACTCAAAATAGTTCAAGTTCTAATAACTAATCCAAAAACCTTTGAAGCGTTACCACTGAATGATCCTGTGCAGTTGTTACTGGACGGCAAAAAGAAAAAGTATAAGAACGCTGAGTATAAAGCACAGAAATTCCTAAGAAGGTATAAACAAAACCGCAGAGCACCCGCAAACAGTAAAGAGAGTCAGCTTATCTTAATCCCCGGTGGAAAATTAACACTAAGGAAAATAGAAGAGCTTGTTAACTCTACTAAAGAAACTCATGAGGGTATCCTTTATCTTAGAGACATCCGAGAAAGGATAGATTTCTTTCATGCCCTATTCAAAAAACTGATTTTTAATAATGTAAAAATCCGATTGCTCGTTTCTTGCGAGAATAAAGAAGGAATGGACGAAATTTTTGAAAGCTTACAAAATAAAAATTTAGAGATCAGAATCAATGATGCAAAGCCTCAAGATACATTTTCAATTTGGGATAAGAAAAGCGTGTTCCTTACAATCAAACCTAAGATTTCTGAGCCTATGACTGATGGTTTATTCATTAACAACTTTGCAATTGTTGGCTTAATTCAAGAGTATTTTGAACTAAAATGGGCGATTTCTAAGACAATACAGTTGTAAAACGGTGATTCAACTATCTTCTTTATGCCTCTTTGTTCAACAGTTTGAGTGAGTTAGCGGTTGTTTCCGACAACCGCATTCTTTTAAATCTAACCTCATGACAACCAGTTTTTTATAAGGAGGATTATAAATCAATAAAAAAATAAAACCAATAAAACCTTTAGTGTTATTTCTCTTGATATTGACAATGGTCGTACCGCTTGTCACAACTAATTTTTCTGCGATAGCGCAAACGACATACACTAATATGCAAGAAGGAGGCTCGATACCTCTGCCATCTGGTGTTACTCCCGACACTTCACTGGACACCCTATCCCATCTTAGCTTTAATCCCAACCCTGTAGGCGTAGGTCAAACCGTAACATTTTTTATGTGGCTATCTCCTCCGACACATGCTAGCAGATACCTAAGCAATTTCACTATCGTGATTACAGACCCAACCGGAAGTAAACAAGTTATAACAAAGGAAACCTACCGCGCAGACACAACAGCATGGGCAACATTCGCACCAAACAAAGCTGGCACATGGCAAATCGAATTCATATTCCCAGGAGCTTATTTCCCACCAGGTAATTATACCGTCGCTGGTGGAGGAGCACTCGGCAGCCAAGTAGCAAGTTTCACCCAATCAATCTACTACAAACCAAGCTCAGATGGACCCTATAACCTAATTGTACAAGAAACTCCAGTGGCTACTCGCCCTGAAAACCCTCTCCCAACCGATTATTGGGAAAGACCAGTAGCGTCAGCGAACAGGGAATGGTACAGTATTTTAGGTTACTATCCAGCAACCGGCGTCGTTGGCACTGCAGACGACGGCGTTTGGCCAGAAGGCACTAACACATACATGAGTAACTACTGGTACATTCCATATGTTCAAGGACCAAACTCAGCACACATTGTATGGACAAAACAATACGCCATAGGCGGCTTAGCAGACGCAGTAATTCCGCGAACAACATGGACCAGCGTTAGAGGGGGCATGCCATCAATAATTTATGCCGGCAGATGTTACCAGACCGTTACCAAATCGATAAACGGGGTTGCTACTAACGTTTGGACATGTTATGATTTAAGGACAGGCGAAATAATCTGGGAGCAACCAGGGATTACACAGATACCTACAATGGTGACATTCAACACTGGCTACGGTGACGTACCCGGTTCTGACCCACAATGGGGACGAAGAACATTTCTAACCTACGTAGGCGGAGGACGTTCTATTAGCTATGACCCATACACTGGCTCGGTAGTTACGGGATACAATGTTTCGATTGCACCATTAACGTCTGGTACGTTATATGCTAACTTGGACTTCCCCTACTTCTTAAGCGTACAAGACCTAGGTGCTTCAGCAGCCCCAAATAGGTACCGTTTAATTAACTGGACAATTAAGGGTGACTATACTGTCAACATGGCAACTACAAACATCGGTCTTCGCGTCATGAGTAACATAACATGGCCTTTTAGCAGTCTTAGCACTTATGTTGATTACGAAGCAGGTGTAGCTGTTACCTCTCAATCAATAAGCAACGCAGCCATGGGTGCAAGCATAGATTCGAATTTAACAGCAGTCGATATTTACACAGGAAATAAACTATGGAATAAAATGGCTGGAGTTCCCTTCAATGCCTGGCCTACGTCTGTTGCAGATCACGGAAAAGTTGCAATTCGCTTTGAAGACGGTTACTTCTACTGCTGGAACATAAGAACAGGTGACTTCTTATGGAAGAGCGAAATGTCAAGCTGGCCTTGGGGAGTCTTCGGAGCCTATGACATAGGTTCATACGGCGGAAACATCATCTTTACGCAATACGACGGCATAGCTGCATATGACTGGGACACAGGCAAAGTTTCATGGCTGTACCAAGCGAAGGAGGAATATCCATATGACAGCCCCTATCAAGATGGCTATCCTTTCTTCTCAAGGCAACCTTTGATTGCTGACGGAAAAATCTATGCTGTAAACACTGAGCACACCCCGACTCAACCACTTACCCGAGGATGGGAACTTCACTGCATTAACGCTACCACAGGCGAAGCCATATGGAGTATGCCTTCGATGATAGAAACAGGTCCAAGTATGAATCCCTTTGCGATAGCCGACGGATACCTCATAAATGCCAATGGATACGATGGAATCTCTTACTGCTACGGAAAAGGCAAAAGTGAAACAACCGTTTCAGCACCAACCACAGAGGTAAAGGTTGGAGAGAAATTCACCATAACAGGCACAGTTCTCGACATGTCACCTGCCCAAAAAGGCACAGCCGCAGTATCTGACGAATCTATGAGCGCTTGGATGCAGTATCTCCACATGCAAGCTCCAAAGCCCACCAATGCATCAGGCATTACGGTAGAATTGAATGCTATTGATCCCAACAACAACCTCGTCAGCATAGGACAAGCAAAAACTAACACGGATGGAAGATTTGGATTCTCATGGGTTCCTGAAGTCCCCGGATTATACCAGATTATCGCTACCTTCAAAGGCTCAGAATCTTACGGAAGCTCGACCTCTTCAACTTATCTAACTGCAGTTGAAGCGCCCCACGCTACAGCACAACCGACGTCTATACCCCTATCGATGTCAGAACAATACTTCATTCCAGCCATCGCAGGACTGTTCGTATTTGTCGCTATCATCGGTGCATTCATCATCTTGCTGCTAAGAAAACGACTATAAACGCAACAAACCAAAATCTATCTTTCCCCTTTTTTAGTCCAAAAAAATCATCGAAGAAAAATTAGAGAAGCAATGGAGTTAATTGGGTTATGGAAAAGCTCGAGATTCAGCCATCTTCAGAGAAGACAAGTAAGGCAGAAGTTATGAAGATTGAATCGTCTGAAGTACTTCTGACTTCAACGGCTACTACTTGCTTAAGAAAAATTAAGCCTAGAGCAATCATTCTTAAGGCAAATGATAAAGATTTTTGTAAACTCACAGACTCAATTAAATCGCAGTTTCCTGATGTTGAAGTAGTCTATGTTACTACTGGTCCTGTTGCAAGTATTCTTCGGGTTACCAAATCAATACCTTTTGAAATGCAGAATTCTTCTGAACAACCAAATTACACTATTGAATAGAAGTCTCAGCAAACCCCTCTGTTTTTCAATTCCCCCCACTTAAATATTTTAGGGATACGGTTATGCGATTTCGGCTAAGGCTTTCTCTTATCTCATTGTTTATTCTTGTGTTCCCTTGTCCTCTGCTGGCATGTCCAAAACGGGTTATTTTCCAGTTCTTCATGTTTCCACGGATAATTTGAGGATTACTCGTTAAGATGTAGAATGGAACCTTTGTTTGAGAAAAATAGAGTTCTGCAATAAAATTTGATAGGTGTGGTGTACTGATGATCAAATGTCCAAGATGTTCTGGAAATGCCAAGCTAATAGGTAAAGAATGGGAGTATTGGACTTTTCATGTCAAGTAATATGATTGTTCTGGTTGCGAAGAAATTTATGGAATACCGCAAAGACGGCAAAATAATCCATACAATCCCTAAATCCAAGTCCACCTAAAATCAAAGATAGGTAAAACTTACCGCAGATTTAACTAAAGAACAAATAATCGAATCTTGGTTTTACGAATCAGATGTAGATCTGCGTTGTGCAAATTTACTCTATGAAGACTGCTTTTATTCAAGGTGTCCATATCATCTTCAACAAAGCAATGAGAAAATAGCGAAAGGACTACTGCTATCAATAGGTATATTATCTGCAAAAAAGATCCAGAACCAAAAAATAAAGTCAAATAGAAAAAAGGAAGAAATTGTGTATTATGGTCGCTTTCTAATTGCTAAGAGAAGGATTGCGCCAACTATTGCTATTGTAATGATAATGGCTGCTATGCCTGGAAGCAGGAACGGATCTGATGTGGTTATTATCTGGGTCTGTTGAGTTGGTGTAGTTGTTGGTTGGTCTACGGAGAAGCTTGTTTCTGCAGATGATGGCCAGTATCCTTTTGTTCCATCGAAGTGAGCGATGACAACGAAGTTGCCTGTGATGTCAGGTGTCCATGTTAGACTATAGGATCCTGTTGCATCAGTTATTGCATTGCCGATGTTTCTGTAATTACCATTGGAGTCTAATACATCGATGGCTACTTGAACGCCTTTGAAGTTTGTTGGCAATGGTTTTTGTTGATATACGTAGCCCATCCAATTGCTCATGCTTTCATCAGATGAAACCGGAACACCACTGGGGAAGCGAGCTGTTTGTGCATCTTGCATTGTTCCACTCGAAATATCCATTACTGTGCCTTTGATAACAACTCCTTGACCGAAAGTCGCTGCTAGATTTGGAGCTGTCACTGTCATTGCGCTTGGACCTCTGCCGACTGTGTAGATTTGGCAATCATAACCGTTAAACCAAGTTTCAAAGCCGTCTGCAAATGCGTATGCAAAGAATCCTCCGCCTCCACTACTATAGCTTGAAAGTGTCCATATCTCTGTACCGTCAGTAGCGTTAATAGCCCGTTTTAATGAGCCTTGATAGATTGGTGTCTGAACAGTATGTTCACTAGTCTCCAGATACACTACATCGTTCGCGATTACGTCTATGAACATCGGATAGTAAACCTGTCCGCCTGCGCTGAACCCAGCATTTGTACTGTTGCCTGCTCCGCCGTTGCCGTAAGTCCACAAGAGGTTCCCATTTGTCAAGTCATAGCAGAATAATACTCCACCAAATCCGCTTGCGTACAGCTTGCCGTAAGCTAATTGTGCGACTGCAGCGCTGCTGCGAATACTTCCATAGTACTCAAGAGCGTTAAAGTCTGTTTGAGATGCCGTTGTCCAAAGTCTCTCGCCAGTGTTCATACTGTATGCTACCCATTGTGCCGTTTGCTTGTAGTACTCTACAAAAACACGGCTCGCTTGACTGAATCCGCCTGGAAATACGTTGATGTTGTTTGCAGGTGGGTCATATGTCTTCATCCACAGTATTGAACCGATTGCACCTTTTGAAGAGTTGAGGTTGACAGCAAAATATGTGTAAGGAGTGATGCTTATGCCTGAGAGTGCAAGACCTGAGGTTGGTAAAGAGCCATTTCTGCAAATCATGACGTCATTATAGAATGCACTCACAACAGTCACAGGATTTGCTGCATTAGGGTTTCCAGTTGGGGGGTTGCCAGTATTAGTGTAGCCCTTATAGGATGTTAGGTTGGAAAGAGTTACCCAAGTCTCGCTACCCATAACATTGAGCCACGGTATTGAGACATTCCAATCATAACGGTAACTTGCGTTTGTTGGGTTTGCAACACCACCGTCAATTACTGTGGAATAACCGATGCTTTGACCATAAGTCCACAGTTTAGAAGAGTTCCATTGAGCCATGTACCATTTCGGATTCGAACTCGTACCAGTGTTTGTCATTGTATATCTTAGTATTTCTCCGTTCGGACCCATTACCGCTGTTCCTGAGGGTACCCCTGTGACGTTGTATAGTGGTTCTCCTGTATCTGGATCAAATGCTCGAGCAAAATTATTTGTGTATAAAACTGAGAAGACTCCTTGAGTGTTTGATGTGTGGACAGGATATGAGCAACCAAATGAAAGTGCTGGAACATCAGATCGAGACCAAACAAGTTTGCCCGTACGTAAATCTATGCAAGTGGTAGGTCCGCTATTGCCGCTCATGAAAAGTGGTTCCTTGTAGAATATTTTGCCATTCAATATTATTGGGTTAGAAAATCTTGTTCCACGTGAAGTTCCCTCAGAGTAAGTATCGCCTTGAATTTCAAAATTGTCTCCTCCAACAACACCGCCAGATTGAAGTGGCTTTGTCCACATAATGTGGTTGGTTAGAGGTCCAATGGTGTCATGTGAATATCTGGAGCTTCCTGTAGAGACTGATGGAAATTCCGGAGAACCCGTTCCAGGCCAATCTGATGAAATACTCCACCACGCGGTATTTTCACCGAATATTGGTCTAGTCCAGTATTCAGTGGGCAGTGGGTAACTTCCTTGGGTAGGTATTTGGGTTTCCTGTACAGTAAGCGTAGTTGATGCAGAGCTTGGGGCGTATGTGTCATTAACGTATAGTGAGGTGGGGTCATGGCTGTATGCGTTATAATCCTGCCCTGGAAATTCAAACTTCAATGTGTATGTGCCAAGTTGGTCTGGGGAATAACTGTAACCCTGTGAAGAGGTTGTATCCTGTACGGTATCCCAATTTTTTATTTCCGTTGTGCTGTCCGGTTTTGTAATGGTGAGCTTGTAATTATGGAATCGAATATCATTTTCTATAGTTCCACCGTTTATTGTTTGGTCAAGCCACATAAGGATGCGGAATGTCTGTCCAATTCCCACGGGGTTAGGTGCAGCTACGATATAGGCGTATGTCGCAATAGTTTTGGGCGGTGTATGGGCTAACGCATTTGGCGCTATACCTATGGACGTTACTAGAGCAAGCATGAGAAGAGTAAGTATAATCCAGGATAGTGCATAAGTTTTATTTCTTTGTGTTTTTATTTTCATTTTTTTTCCCGCTGTAAGTTTCGGTCTAATTGATTTATATAACAATGTATTGACAGCCTGTTAATACAACAAAAACTCAGGGTGAAAAAACGCCCCATTTTACGTCGCAGTTTCATGGTTGGTTGACCATCTTAACATAATTTTATATCCAAAAAGAGAGCATAAACATTTGGCAGAGAACACTTGAATAATAACGATAATTTCAGCGAAGTCAAATCCACGGCTCCAATAAAAATGGAAAGACTTCGCTATTTAATGGAACTTGGCCTGACCCGGACACAAGCAATCTTGTACCTAAACCTTACGCTCCATGGTGAATCTGATGCGCGTCTACTTGCTTATTGGACAAGCCTACCAAGAACAGAGATTTATAGAGCCCTAAGTGAACTTCAAGAGAAAGGGTTTGTGGATAAAGAAGTAGCTTCTCCACTCAAGTTCTCAGCAGTTCCCCCCTCGCTTTGTTTACACGATGTAATTAACCATAAATATAGTCAAGTAAGGGAAATGGAAAAAACCCTAAAACAATTTGCTAATGAGTATAACACCAAACAGGGGCAAGAAAAGGCTAATGATTTCAAGTTCACAATTATCGAAGGACGATACAGGATTGTATCTAAAATAAAGCAGCAACACGACAGCGCAAGGAGCACAGTAGATATTGTTTCATTCTTACCGAGGTTCCTATTAATTTCCCAAGAGTGCTTAAGTAATTATAAAAAAGCATGTAAGAGGGGTGTTCAATACAGGATTATTCTAGGCTTGCCCACGGAACAGCAAAGCCTTTCTGATAGTCTTCCCGAAAACATAAAGAGAGCACATTCCAACGAAAATACAAAAATAAAAACAACAGTCGGTTTTCAAAAAGCAAATTCGGCGACCTTTGATAGAAAACAAACAAGTTTCAGTTATTATCCCGATCGCCTAATCACCCAATCTCCATTAATCCTAACTAACCATCCTTGTATAGTTGAGTTTGCAATGAACTCCTTTGATAAAATGTGGGATTCGCTATAATCTAATGACAAGCTGTTTGCACTCCTTTTTGAGATACAAACTTCAGGGAAACGGTTATTCTATTTCTGCTAAGGCTATTTTTCAATTCCCTGTTTATTCTTGTGTTTCTTCTTCCCATATTCGCATGGCCAAACCGATCAATTAACCAATTCGCCATGTTTCCATGAATAATCTGCGGGTTGCTTGTTAAAATGCGGAAAGGAAGCTTTGTTTGTGATGTGTAGAGTTCAGCCATGAAGTTTAGCAGCTGTTTTCCAATGCCGATTCCTTGATAGTCAGGCAAAACAACTAATCGGCTTACTCGGTAATACTTTGTTTTCATTTTCACACACGCGATGGCAACGAATGCGATGGGCTTGCTTTGATAAAGTGCAACATAGCACCTTACGCCTGCGCCCAGAGAGTTGTTCAGATAATGATAGTTCCGAAACATCTTCCATAGGTTGTTGCCGCACCGATAAACGCTGAGGTTAATGGGCGGCCTATCTCTTTTTTTCGGTCAAACTCCATTGTGTCAGTACAGAAAACCCAGTCGGGATCAAGCCAATTCACGACATCGTAGTGACAGGTCACAGCAATAAACTTCTTAGTAGAGCGGCGGACGGCCTTGCTTATGGCAAAAGCACTAACTTTAGCAATTTCCCTATCCACCACTGAAGTAAACTCATCAAAAACAAATAGTGGCTTATCGAGACAGAGCGCACGGGCGATGTCAACGCGCATCTTTTCCCCTTGACTAAGGTAATCGTAGCTTTTTAGCCAGTCGGGAGGAGAAGCAAACCCAACGCTGCAAAGGTTTTTGGTTATCTCACCAGTTTCAAGATCTTCCGGAAAATCATCAAGAACACACTTGTGGGAATACTCAAATCCTCGTATGTAGGCTTCATGGAAGAGTTGCTTAGCGATGCTGGTTTTACCGGAACCGCTTCGACCAACAATTACTCCAACCTGCCAATTATCATCTTCAATAGGTAAGGACCCCCTAAACCTTTTTTCCAATTTAACGTCCGAAAGTGTGTAGCTTCCAACTACACTCTGCGACCTAAAACTATCCGCTTGATCCCACTTTTTTACAATGTCAAAATCCGTAGCTTATACCCCTCCGCTTTTAATTTCTCAAAATATTCTTTTTGCTGTGCCTCGCTTCGGCATTCAATTATAAGCTCGTAGGTTTCAGGAACCGAAAAAGAAACTTCACGGTCATCCACCTCAAGGGGAAGCTTCTCGCCTACGGATTCAAGAAGCGCCTTCAAATCTTCCTTTTCGCCTAGCTCAACTATACGCAGGTATTCGGCGCTGTCTAGCTCTTTGTTGTGTTTGCCCTTTAGCTTGTTTAGCACTTGCCTTAGCAATCGTCGGTCAACGTCTTTAATGGGCAAACGGATGACAGAGCACTCGGTCATGCCAAGCTCCTTCATAGCCGTAACACGCTGCTCACCATCTGCCACTAAAAGCTCACTGTTAGTGACGACGGGAACGATGTCTCCCCACTTTTTGATTGAAGCTTTCAAGCGGTCAAGTTGCGCCAAGCTAAGTCTGTTGGGGTTATCTTGGTCAAACTTGAGGTCGCTGATTTTCACGCGTTCCGACATTGGAATCTGAATTTCTCGACCTCGTTCGGTTTCTACTTGTTGGGCATTCATATTTTCGGATTCTCCGTTATTTTTTCTGCACTCGAGATTTGGTCAATTTGGACATTTTGGATATTCTTCTTAAACCAGTCGCACTGTTCCGCACACGTCGGACATTTCTCTTTAAGGTAACGTCCGTTACGTGCGTCAATCTCGGCATTCTCAGTTTGTTCTTTCTGTTCTTCTAACTCGTCTTGCCTAACCTGCTCGGGTGTCCTGTTAGCGATTAACTGTTGAATGTCCTGGGTTGTTTTGAAAACGTGATGTCGGTAACAGTAGCTTTGAAAACTCTCAGGAGTAAATAGGTCATGGTTCCAGTTTGCGTAAACGGAAGCTAAACGCCTTTCTTGTTCCCCTTCGCATAGTTCCCAATAGCCAGGTGTGTTAAAGACTGCTTGT
The DNA here is from genome assembly GCA_963831895.1 of Candidatus Bathyarchaeota archaeon. Lineage (GTDB taxonomy): Archaea > Thermoproteota > Bathyarchaeia > Bathyarchaeales > Bathycorpusculaceae > Bathycorpusculum. Next base: position 1,097 of record CAWHSD010000013.1, on the reverse strand, counting down.
TCCGCGTCGAATTGCTCTTTAAACTTGCGGGTTTCTTCTATAAGCCAATAAAACCGTGTATAGAATACCCAGTTAGCCAAAGGGTCTTTGTATGTTACAAAAGCATCTGTGAAGGTTTGGAAAATCTCAAGTATCCTAGCCATAAAGCCACGGTTTGCTGCGTCCACAATTGATTGGTCCGATGAAGACAAGCGGATGACATCGGTTTCTCCCCGTGATAGTGCTTGCTGCATTTCTTGCGCGTGAGCCTCTAAAATCTGAGTCGCTCGTCTATGTAATTCAAATTCGGCACGATCTAACTCTAAGTCCCCATTTTCCCATGTTATTCTTGTCGTGCCTTCTTTGGGAAGTTCGGGTAACACGTTTTTTTCTAATTCATGCAGTTTCCTGCTTAGAATGTTCATTTCTTCTTTTCCTCGGGTTTCGGAATTAGTATGCTGTTTTTGAGTTGCGCTTCCAAGGCTATCACTCTGAACTCCAACTCCTCATCCTTGAGTAAGCCGCCATAAGTTGAGACCGTGGAAACCAAAACCCTTGCCCACCCTTGTTTTGCTTTATCGCTGTTTCCCTCGGAATGAATTTTTTTGTGGGAGAGGCTTAAAACTCCGTCTAAAACTCGAAATAACGTATTTTTGCGGTCTTTCGGTGATCGGTTTGATGTTGGTTTCTTTGCGGTTTCACGTTCAATCTCAGCCATAGCTAAGCCCTCTTTTCTTTTGCTTGGGCTCTCTGCCTGCGCTTCTCAAGGCGCCAATACTCACGCAATTCAACCGAGTGCTTGAACGCTTTCAACGTGTCCATGACAAAACAGTCATACAAGTTAGCATATGAATAGCATATAAAAAATTATAAAAATGGTTATTGATTCATCGAGTGTGGAGGATACTGGTTTTTCGCGATCTTTGTTATACTCAAGTATTCTGTTTCGAAGCATGCTGAGCAAAAAGTACCGCTTCACTGTTAGAGCGACATTTGCTCATCCTTTTCTCGAGCAAAACTGCTATCGCTTCTTTTGGGGTAACAGGTCTAAATCCAATAGATGTGGTGACAGGGTTAGGTCAGCCGAGCGATTGTTAAGTGTATATCAAAAAAAAATA
>CAWHSD010000012.1:0-79771 GCA_963831895.1 Candidatus Bathyarchaeota archaeon | reverse complement strand
ACTGGTAGAGGAACAAAAGATGTATATTTAAGAATTGCTAAAAATCCTTGAGTAAAGTACATAAAAGCTCCCTTTTTCCACCATTAAAGGTGACAAAATGAACCGCTACAAAGATTTTACTAAACTCACAATTTTTCAGAAAAAAACTTCAGAGACAAAATAGATCGTTGAAGCCAATACGAGACATAAATAAGCTCAAAGGTTATGAGGATCCTGGAACCAAATTTCGATTGAAGAAATTTACACTTCAAATAGGTTTACTAGTTCAAGTAGAAATATGGTTGAATCAAGCAGATCCTCCGGATAGTTACAATTAAAATATTGTTTTAAAAGAAGAAAACTAGGTAATTTTTACTTTGAATAAATTTTGATCTGAGCTAAACCCTTTTTTAACAGAAAAGTAATACTTACAAAAGATGAAGAACTTGGTGGAAAAAATTAGCCAAACCTTTAATCACAGCAACTCTGGCAGAAACATAGAAGAAAGAATTAATGAAATTGAATATTGTGATTATTATCTTAATTCAGATATCTCTCAGTTGAGAAAGGCTGCCTTACTTTTTGCTCTTCCAATTTTAGGTTTTACCTTTAACGATTATGTATTCTTCGGTTTTTCTTCAATGTTCTTTGGTTTGGTAATACTAAGAGTTATTCTTCTTGCAATAATGATTCTTGTAATAGTCTATATTGGAAAAGTAAAAACTCATAGTTCATATGATCTCATTGCCTTCGCCTCAACTTTGACTCTCATTATCGGAGGCGGAATCATCAATATGACTCGCCCTGAAAACTTTATTTTACACTCAATTATGACAATCATTTCAATATTCGTTTTGTATTTAGTTGTACCATTAAAATTTCTGTATCAAAGTATATTGGCTTCGACAATGATTATTGGTGAAATCTTAATAATTGTATTTCTTTCCGCCAATGTAAACATATCAAGCATCTATTCAATCATTTTTAGTCTAGTTGCAGGGTTCATTATCGCTGGTTCAGGTGCTCGACAGCTTCAGTCTTATCGAAGAAAAACGTATGGAGAATTTGTACATCGAAAAGCATTGCAAGATGCTATGAAACAACACGCCGACCATTTATCTGAGTTAGTTGAAGCACGAACAAAAGACCTCACTGAAGCTCAAACACGTATTCTTAAATCAGAACGTTTTGTTGCAATCGGAGAATTAGCTGGCATGATAGGCCATGATTTACGAAATCCATTAGCAGGCATAAAAAATGCAACTTACTTTTTGAGAAAGAAACAAGGAAGTTTTGTAGGAGATAGCGGATTGCAAATGCTCAAAATTATCGACGATGCGGTTGAATATTCAAACAAAATAATAAATGACTTGCTTGATTACAGCAGAGAAATTCGTCTAGATTTAGAGGATTGCTCACCTAAATCATTGATAGATTACATCTTTCTTACAATAAAGAAACCTGAAAACATCATAATTTTAGACCATACCCAATGCACTCCAACCATAAAGGCAGACACAAACAAAATGGTCCGAGTTTTCACTAATATGGTGAGTAACGCTATTGATGCTATGAAGGAAAAGGGTGGAACATTGGAGATTAACAGCAGGCAAAATGGCGATAAATTAGAATTAGCGTTCGCCGACACGGGAAGTGGAATGTCTCCTGAAGTAATGGGAAAAATTTTCACGCCTCTGTTTACAACAAAAGCTCAAGGCATGGGTTTTGGTCTGGCGATATGTAAAAGAATAGTGGAAGCCCACGGAGGAAATATTGCAGTCGAAAGTATTGTCAACAAAGGAACAACTTTTACTATTACGCTGCCAATTAACCAAAATTGATTTCATCCAGAAAATTATAACCCAAAACCCTTTAAAAGTAACAAATGTTCACAAGAATATAGCCATTATTTGTATTTGTTTTCCAATCAGCAGATTTTAGACTCTTGAGTTTTATTGGGAGACTAAAAACGTAGAAAACTTGGTGTCTAAAGGGGTGAACTGCGAGATTATCAGATTAGGAAATGAGTATATTGGTTAAAAACTCATACGTGGAGTTTCATTCGTGTGGATGATTGTGGTGCTACTTGAAGTTGGATATTATTGTATGCTACCATATTTTTGCAGATCATATTAAGTGAACTTTCGGTAAAGTTTAGAACATCCTTTCCTTCATTAGTTAGGTTGTATACTTTTCGTGGTCTTTCTGAATCCGTATTCCACACGCTCTTTATGTAGCCTTTCTTCTCTAAGAGCCCAAGTAGGGGATAGATGGTGCTTGGTCCGAAGTATACGCCGAAGTTTTTCCGGATTTTAGTTATGAGTTGGTATCCGTGCATTGATTGTTGTTCTAAGTATTGGAGAATAATCATGTCTAAGAGGCCTTTGGTGAGTTTTGTTTGGGCTTCTTTTTGATTGTTGGTGTTCATTTTTTGGGTTTACTCCTGTTGTTCTATTGTTCAAAGATACAATATGTCATTTTAAGACACATTTCTTGTGTCTTCATAGTGTGTAAAGTGCCAAATAAACCCTTATACATAACCAAAGCATACCAAAACAGACCATGAAACACAACTGTCGAACAAAAAAACATATCAATACGTAAAATATATCTAAAAAAACAATATTTTAATCACTCCATACACCAAAAACAGACTGTACAACAAATCAGCAGTAACTCAATTCATACCCAAAATCAATAGGAATTTTTACATTCATTTAAAGTACAGAGAATCTAAGATGGTGGGGCCGGAGGAATTTGAATCCTCGTCTATAGCGCCCGAGGCTACAAGCCTAGACCAAACTAGCCGACGGCCCCTTCACATCGTGTTTTAAATGTGGTTTGGGTGGGTTCTTAAATTAATGTTGACTTGGCTTTAAACTTTAGCGCTTCTCAACCTTTTTCATGTAGTTCTAAACCAAAAAAAATAATCACCAGATAAAAATGCAAACCCAATAAATAAGTTAAGGCTGATTCTCTTCACATTTCTTATCAGAGTAGGGAGTACTTAGAACATCCTTGACACGGTTAGTTATTACAGGACCCAACCCATTGACAGCCTTCTCCCAATCATCAACGTTAATCAGAGCATTTAGAGGGGTTTGGTAGGAGTCCAATATGGCAGTTGCTTTTTCACGTCCAATACTGGGCAAACTCGAAATAAAATATACTTGTGAATCTGAGAGGGTGTCGCATTTCTTAAAAGCATGTACAACTGCGCTTCGTTTTTCAACGATTTGTTCTTGCCTGGCAGCGGTATAGAGGAAATCAATGGTTTCTTTGTATGAAGATGTGCTAACGATAGCGATGCCGTTTTTTGCTAGATTAAATATAGCGCCCCAAACTGAAGCAGGTGATATGCTGCTGTACTTGTAGATTATAGGCATGTAACCTTCGAGCACAATAAGTGATTTTGGATAAACTTCTTTTAACCTGAATAGTTGCTCGAAAAGATAGCGTCTTGTGAGGGTATATACGAAGTCGTTGACTGTTTTTCGTTCAACTGCGCATTGGTCAGAGAGGATGTAGTCGCCTTTTTCAAGCATTTCAGTTTTAACATTGACACCTTTCTCAACTAAGCCTTTAACAATTTTTTGGGCACTACTCGCTTCGCGACTATCCACTATTATGGTTGGTTCCTCGCCAGGTTTCTTTTTCTCGTTAATGAAGGGAACCAACGATTCAGTACCAGACATACAATCGACTCTGCATACGTAACCAGAACTTGATGTTTATTTTACTTCCGCTACCTGCTGCGACATAACAGAGTTAAGAATTAAATCCCAAAGTTTCTTATAAAATAATTCATAAAAAAAAGCTTACTTATGCAAGGTTAGTTACTCGTATCTTGATAGGAACAAGGGTTCTTTTGCTTCTTTTCGCCTGACTTCATGGGGAACGTCTTTCAGAGATATCTCCGCCAACCTTGTTTCAACTATAACTTTATTTTTTTTAAGGTGGACGGAATCTCCATTTTTGCCTTCCATACAGCTAATACACCTATGGTAAACTTACTCGCAACCATGACATATATGAACTTGTGATTGCTGTAATACAACAACATATCACAATAAAGCAGATGCAAATTTCAGAAGCAAAAACGACGAGGATGTATTCAAGTCAGTCTAAACTGGATTTTGAGTAAATTTATTGATTAAAATATAATTGTTTTAAAAATAAACAAAAATAAAATGAAGGGTTTTATGGACCCTTTTTGGTGATTTCTTTAATTGCGCCTGCTGCTACGGTGGTGCCCATGTCTCGTATTGCGAATCTGCCGAGTTCTGGGAAGTCAATGAATGCTTCGACTGCTATTGGGTGGAGTGGTTCCATTCGTACCCATGCTGCATCGCCTGTTTTGAGGTAACTTGGGTGCTCTTCAGATACTTGTCCTGTGCGTGGGTCAATTTTCTTTATTAGTTCAGTGAATTTAACTGCGATTTGTCCCGTGTGGTAGTGGAGTACTGGGGTGTATCCTGCTGCGATTGCTGTTGGGTGGTAGATAACGATGATTTGTCCAATGAATTCTTTGGCTACGGTTGGTGGGTTGTCAACTGGACCGGCAACGTCTCCGCGGTGAACGTCAGTTTTTGAGATACCTCTAACGTTCATTCCGATGTTGTCACCTGGTTCAGCCATTGGGATTTGGGTGTGGTGCATTTCGATTGATTTAATTTCAGCAGTCTTATTTGATGGCATAAAGATTAGGGTTTGGCCTGGTTTGAGTATACCTGTTTCGACTCTGCCAACTGGGACTGTACCGATACCCGTGATGCTGTAAACATCTTGAATAGGTATACGTAGAGGTTTATTGGTTGGTTTTGCTGGAATCTCAAGAAGATCGAATGCTTCCATTAAAGTTGGACCAGTATACCATGGCATCTTGTCACTCTTCTTCATCAAGTTGTCGCCTGTCCAGCCTGAAACCGGTATAAAGTTAACTTTCTCAACCTTATAGCCGACCATCTTGATCATTCTTGTGATTTCGTTCTTCATTTCATCGTAACGATCTTTACTCCAGTTAGCGGAGGCGTCATCCATCTTGTTAATGGCAACGATTAGTTGACGTATACCTAAAGTGTATGCTAAGAATGCGTGTTCACGAGTTTGACCGCCTGCTCCAATTCCTGCTTCGAACTCGCCTTTTTTAGCTGAGCTGAAGAGAACTGCTGCATCAGCTTGGCTTGCTCCCGTGATCATGTTTTTGATGAAGTCTCTGTGGCCTGGCGCATCAATGACGGTCATGTTGTATTTCTTGGTGGGGAATTGTAGGAATCGAAGGTCAATTGTGACACCTCGTTCTCTTTCTTCCTTCAAGTTGTCTAAAACCCAAGCGAAGTGGAATGTCGCTTTGCCCATCTGTTCGGCTTCTGCTTTGTAAGCATCGATTGTTCGTTGGTCGATAACGCCAGCAAGGTACAACAAGTGTCCTGTGGTTGTTGATTTTCCATTGTCAACGTGACCCATGATGATGATGTTTAAGTGTGGTTTATCGCTTTTGCTCATTTTCATTCCTTCTATTAATCTTACCTAATTTTGTGAATTCGTTAACACATCAGTCCTCCGATTATTTTAAGTTTATGATGTATCTCCCTCTTGCAGTATGACAGAAAAACCCAGAAAGATCCAGACAAATAAAACGTAAACCACTAAGTCAAATTATTTTTGCGCACAAAATACCTTATAACCTATAACAGTTCATGGCTAATTATGAATTCCAACAGCGGAGTGATTGAAGGAATATCCGTAGTAACAACTACTTGGAATGAAGAGGGAAATATTGAGGAATTAATTCACAGAATCAGATCAACACTTCAAAACGTCCCCCACGAAATAATAGTTATTGACGACAGCTCCTCTGATAGAACACTTGAAGTTGCTGAATGTTTTGCTGATGTTGCAGTTGGAAAAGTTCGAGAGGGGCAAACCAAAGGATTACTGTATGGGTCCAAACTTGCCAAGTTTCCAGTGATTGTAACTATAGATTCTGATTTAGAAAACAGTCCTGAATTAATACCCAAACTTGTGGAAAAAATAACTGATTTTGATTTAGTGGTTGCATCACGATCTGTTGTGCCTAGATTTTCTGAGCGGTGGGCAGCTAAAACGTTGGGCAAAATCTGCGGTGTTTCGGATTTTTACTCTAATTTCAGAATTTTCAAAAAGCAAAGCCTTGCCCAAGTTTTGGTTGGTGGAGAGACTTTTGGCGGAGAATTATTGGTTTTAGCCAAGAAGAAGGGATTCAGAATTGGTGAAATAACCTACGAAGCTCCTCCAAGACGCAGCAAACCCAGAATCGGGGGGTCAATTAGAGCCAACTTTAGGATAATAGTTGCTTCATTGAAGTGCTTTTTTATCTACTTGTTTTAATTTACTTTAAACTCGTTCTCGCGAATTTACCAAAAAACATTATCTCCAATGAAAAAGATAGGGAATAATTCTACGAGCAAAAGCTTATTTTCGCTCGATAAGCTCAATAAGAGTTCCATCTGGGTCTTCTACAAAAGCAATCGTTGTTTTTTCATTAAATTTGAATGGTTCATCTGTGATAACTATGTTTTCTTTTCGCATGGCTTCAAGGGTCTTGTTTATGTCAATGACTTCGAAGCCCAAATGATCAAACAACCGCTCTTCATAGGTGGGTTGAGCAAACTTGTCTTGATTACGGAAAAATGTTAGCTCTAATTTGCAACCTTTAGCCTCCTCATCCTGAAGGAACGCGATTTCAGCATTGGTCTGCTTTATTTCATGGCGACTCAGAAGTTTTAACCCGAAGAACTTGGAGTAGAAATCGATAGATCTCTCCATGTTGCTTGTGCGAATGCTAGTGTGAACAAACATTTTTTTCACTGGTCATTAATGTAGGGTTTTTCAGGATCTTTTAAGTTATGGGTTTTCTTGCTTGTTGATCTAGGGTTTTATTGACAAGCTCATCTGCTCTTTCGATTTGGGGGTTACTTCTTGGAACGTTAATAAAACTGATTTTTCTAAAGCAAACCTTCAATTGCTGCACTTTACGCCAAAGCAGCCATAACTCATTGTTTTTTACGGCGTATTGACCGTTAAGTTGTTTTGCTACAAGTTCACTGTCCAAGTGACAAATAACTTCAGGAATTTTTTGGTCTGAAGCAAACTTTAGTGCCATCAACAAAGCTTCGTATTCCGCTTGGTTATTAGTGTGAACTCCAATGAAGCGTGAATCCGCCTTTACCGTTTCACCTCTATCATTTAAGGTTATGAACGCTATTGCTGCTGGTCCAGGGTTACCTCTTGCTCCTCCATCAGAATAAATCATCAATCGTTGACTCATGAGCTTTTCTTCTACCAGTTTAGCTTTAGTTTATTATCCAAACCGCCAATAAACTTAATTACCTTGTTAAATAAAAAAGCTGTTCACAGCTTTATTTTTTTATAAGCGCCATTAATTTTGGCATAAGTTCACATCCACGCTCAATTGTGCCAAGGCTGCCCTTTGAACATTCTTTCTCACAGAATTTGATCGCTTTTCCATTGCCAACAATTTTATCGCCAGAAATCAGAATTGGAACAGGTGTATCACTGTGAACTTTTAAAGCGCAAGGCGTGGCATGGTCAGTTGTTATGCAGATAAGGTTGTCTTCAAGAGAAATCTGTTTCAGGAGTGGACCAAAGAAGTATTTGTCTATGGCTGAGATTATCTGAGTTTTCAGAGTACAGTTGCCATCGTGTCCTGGTTCGTCTGGTCCTTTTAAATGAATATAGAAGCAATCATGCCTGGGCAAAGCTTCAAGGAGCGCCTTTACTCTAACTTCACAATCTTTCTTAAGGTCGCCTGATGGTGGCGGAAGCAACGATGATTCCATACCAGCCAGTTGGGCAATGCCACGTTCTGCATGCATATCCGCTAAACAAGCAAAATTTACGTGATAACGCTCGTTAATGTTAAAAAATTTCGGCAACAAATGCCCTGCATCCCTTGTTAAAACAACGTTTGCTTTAAGTTTGCCTTCTGCAGCTCGCTTCACATTTATAGGATGATCTTCCCAGAAATAGTGCGATTTATCGATGAATTCATTTACCAATGTAGCCGAGACTTTGGCAGCTTCCGTTTTATCAGTGGGTTCACAGGTTTGCAAAACCATTTCAACTTCGGACTTAGCTACACCAAGTCCATTAACGATTGTATAAGCAGGGTCACTGTTAGTTATATTACTTGAAAATGGCTTGGCTTTGCTTTTAATTAGAAGTACTGCTCTATGCCCCAATGTGTTACGGAACATAAAGGTTGCAGGGTAAGATTCGAGCTTAACTTCTTTGTTAACTGCTTTGCTAAGTTCAGTAGCTTCCATTGTACTTAAGGTGCGCCCTACTCGGCGATCAAGAATATTTTTCCCTTGCCCCAAAGTGGCAAAGTTGCAGCGCAAAGCTAAATCCCCATCCTTCATATTCAAGCCAATGCCAGCCGCTTCAATAACACCTCTACCCGTGCTATACTTGAAAGGATCATAACCTAAAAGCGAAATAACAGCAACATCACTCTCCGGCGCCACACCTTTTTGCACCGTGTACATTAAACCTGTCTTCCCCGTTTTTGCTAGAGAATCCATGTTGGGAGTCTCAGCTGCTTCGAGAGGGGTTTTGTTGCTCAAAGATTTTATTGGTAAATCGCCCATACCGTCGATAGCAACGTAGATTAGTTTCAAACAATTTGCCTCGTTAAGGTTAAGCTAACTTGGTTTAGCTTTATTATTCATTGCATTAAAATACCTATCTTTTTAGAGATAGAACTTTTCTGATTTCATCTTGAGTTTCATGTGGACTTGCAGTGGTGTTTACTAGGTAGACTTCGGTTTGTTCGAAGAGTCTTTGGAAGAATTTTGTTCTCACTTCGATTTTTCTTTTATCTTTCACTAATTGATGTGGGTTACAAAAGTTATGCGCCAACAAATAATCGACTGCATCATCTGCATCTAATTCAGTGACAATATTCTTGTCTGATGGGTCTCGTTTTAGCATTATTATTTTGTGTATTGTTGCCATTGGAATCACTCCGCCATTGCCCACGATCCAGCGAATATTAACTATTGCCCTGCCCCGTTGATCAAACAATGCTTTATCAACTAAACGTTCGTACTCATTCCATATCTTGCCTATGTCAGCTTGAATGTAAGTGTTTTTTTCGGAGCCAAATGCTAAAGGTTCACGACTGCTAAGCCGTACAAAGTACCAGTCATCGCTGACAAGCCGTGCAGTCGGATTACGAAGCAGACCCCACGAATGAGTTGTTTTGCCCGTGCCTGATGGAGCAATAATTGAAACTCCCAAACAATCAACTTCAATCATGGCGCCGTGAACTGAGTAAATCCGGTGCTCATCTTCCAAAATATCGCTTGCAACTGCAAGGGCAATACTCTTCACCCAACCGTAATAATCAACGTTAATCAAGAAAGCAGTCTTCGTGTAAGGATCATATTTAACGCTGAAAGGTTCACCTGGCTTCGATAAAACTATAAGTCGTCCATGTGAACGATTGTTTTCGTTTGCAGAAAAAAAATTGTCTTCCCACTTATTCTTGATTGCTTCAGAATCCGTCAAGATTTTCATGCAACAACCGTAAATTTCCGCTTTGCTCGTGTAAAGTAGTTGAGATTCGTAGGTTTCAAAGAGTTTGTCTTTTTCTTCAGGATTAATTAGCTCAACTGAATAACTCATTGACATGTCCACCAAAATTATTTTATGGAGGTTAGTTCTCAGACAAACCGATAAGGATTTCGCGAATTGGTCCCGTGATAAATCCAAATCCGATAAGAAATTACCAATCCCATGGTGATTGCACTTTCACTGCCTCAAATTCTTAAACAGTATAGATATAGAATTGACAGCGCTGGTTTCTCTAATTTTTGTTTGTCAGGCAATGGTTGCAAATATATTAATAGTGTTTCACATCATCAAGTTGTTTTCCCCTGATAAAAAAATGAAATTTTATTTAGTTAACTTTGGAGCGCCGATGAATTTCTAAATTGCATTCTGAAACTTTCTTTTTCGTTTGTATGTTATAGTTACTATAGTAACCACTATCAATAAGACAATCGCCACTGCACCATAAATTAATGTGTCATAATTTATGCCGACGTAGCTTGTTAATTGTGGATTAGATACGGGTTCATTCGAAATAGTAACGTTTGTTGGTGAAGATACTTGAACACTTGAAGAATTACTGGGAGTTGACGATTGCTGTGGAGCTAACGCCTTAGTGGTTGGTTTGCTTTGAGCATCTGCCAAGTCATTGATTTTCCCAGTGCCAACACTTACACCTAGAGGGTAATCAGCCCCCGAGCTACTCATGGTTATAGTTGTGATTAGGGAAATCCAAGCAACTCCGTTATAGCCTGCAAGAATTAAGCGAAGACCCTCGGCTAGAGGTTGACCATTTTGTTGGTAGGCTATGATGATTTGTGGCTGCAATGCTAATTCGATAGGAATGGATACTCTGTAGCCGTCTGAGGCGGTGAAATGAATTGAATAAACTTCTGGGGTTTGTTGTGCTTTGAAGAGTAAATCGCTTAGAAGTATTCCTGTCCAATTGCCGGAGGTTGCGAGACTACCATCGCAGTAGAGTTCAGCGTAGACGGTTGTTGGCGGCATAGCTTGAAGGTCTTCGTGTGAGAAGTTGATGCTGGCGCCAGAGAGGTTGGTGATTTCTAAGTTGGAGCTGGATTGTGCTAAGGCTGAACCTGTGACTATAGTTAATAATAATCCTAATATTATTGCGATAACGCATGATTTGTTGAGTTTTGTTTTCGTTTGGATTGCTTCACCTTTTTCCACCTCATTATGACATGCGTCATACTCTTAAAGTCTTCTAAACAACAACAAAATATTCAACATTCAACGTGTAAGAAGAAAACTCAACAATAAAGCCAGAAAAATTGAGCTTAAAAAATCGAATTCACTGAAGTTGTCTTTAAAAAAATAGGTTATCAGCCTTAGGCAAACACTCAAAGTGAACAGATTTCTTCAAGCACATTATATGGAGTTCAAATTAAAGTTACATTTCATCTATTGTTTGCATCCAACTTTCCAAACCAACGCAGACGCCATTTCAAAACTTCTATCATCTGGCTTTCCAATTCCTCATATCGATTCTTGTATTCTTCATTTGGCCATTTATGCGGTAGTTCATACTCAAATTCAATTGATGGAAAATCATTGTTTGCTTCGTGTAAAACGTCTCGAATATACTCAGGAGGAACAATCTTACTGGGTAAATAGGGATCGACAATTGTTTCCTCTAATTTTCCTTTAGTCATTCTTGTTTTCTCCTTATATAGTTCTTTCAAAATCCCCTAAATATTTCTTATGTTTACTTATTAATCCTAGTATTCTTTCAGCTCTCTATTCGTGAGCCAAACCAAGCATGCTCTCCGTTTTATTCCACAAGAGTTCTGTAGTTCTTCATCGAATAAAAGACAATTCAATGTAATATCATAAATTAATTATTACTAGATTTCAAGAACAGACTTGGCTACGCTAAGGTCTTCCAAAATCACGTTAAGCTTGCCCTGTTTCATAAGTGGTTTAAGCAACTTAGCGGTCATTTGATTCATAAAATTATGCTTTTTATAGAAAAATAATTTTGTAAGCCTAAAAATGAAGTAAATATTACATAAATAAAAAAATTATCAGCATGTGATTGTACTTAGCCTATCACATTTTTTTATATTAATTTAATACCTATATAGGAAGCGTTTGAAAAGAGTTAGTCAAAATGGCAAGAAACCAAAAAATTAATTTTGCTTCGAACCTAAAGAACAAAAGTAAATCCGCCAAACATCTAAAAGGAATGCCTACAATCAGATGTATATGTGGCTTGAGAATTTTGATAGTCCCTGATTTGCAGGCTATGAACCGCGCCATAAAAAATCATGTCGCCGAACACAAGCAAGCCGATTATGGTTTAGCGTTGAACTCATTAGAGGAGTTTTTGACAGAACAGATTCTGATGGCGGCAAGCAAAATGAGTCTACCTATATAATCGTGTGGATTTAATACAATACTTTTGAACACCTTGTTCAAAAACTTGAACATATAAACTTGAAAAAATCAAGTATACTTTGATTACAGGCAACAACAAAAGCGAAAGCGTTAGATATTTTATTTTTGTGGTTTGCATTAAGACGTTGATTGTTGTTCCTTTTACTGTTTGGGTGGAAGCGAAAAAGACGGATCTTAGCAAATGTCCTAAGATACGTTCTCTCAATCTGATTATTCCGTGAAGTAAGCGAGTTTCCGATTATTTTCGATAGTTATATATGCGTACAATTATCCAATTGAAGTAAAGTTTTGTATTCTGGGGGCAAAATGACGTGGCAGCGCTAAAAAAACGAAATCTCATGGTCATATCCGTAATTATCTTGGCTATTGCCATTGTTTTAAGTTCATTTGTTTACCTCAATTCCCAAAAGCCCTTCGCTGGAAAAATGGAATCAATTAGTGTGGCATATTCACCATTTGAATCGTTAACACTTTTCTGGGTTGCTGAAAACCAGAATTTCTTTAGCAAAAATGGTCTCAATGTGACCGCTCATAAGTACGATACTGGAGCGGCGGCATTAGGTGGAGTATTGAATGGGGAAGATGATGTTGTGGTTGGAACAACAGAGTTTCCATTGACCTCAAATATACTTAATGGAGCACAAGTTCGTACAATTAGCACGATAGCCAAATCTGAATTCATATATCTTGTCGCGCGTGCAGACCGGGGAATTAACGGAGTATCAGACTTGAAAGGTAAAACGATTGGTACTACTTTTGGAACCATAGCACATTTCTATCTAGGCAGATTCCTCGAGCTAAATGGTATAAACATTCAAGATGTAAACCTTGTTGACCTTAAGACGCCTTCAGAATGGGTTAATGCAGTAGTAAATGGTTCCGTGGATGCAGTTGCAACCGCCCAGCCATACGCAGAATCAGCCAAAGAAGGCTTAAGTGACAACGCTGTAGTTTTGGGCAATTCAAAGTAGCCAACCTCTATATGCCCAGGCAATTGCCACCAACGAGTGGATAATCAACCATCCTGAATTGGTCAATAGGTTTCTTAAATCGCTCTTGCAAGCTGAGGATTTTATAATTAATAATCCTACCGAATCAAAGGTAATTCTAAAAAACCAATTGAACTTTAGCGACGCTCATACTAGATGAGTGCATGGAGTGAAAACCAATTTTCTCTATCACTTGACCAATCTCTACTTTTAGCGATGCAGGATGAAGCTCAATGGCTAATCAGCAATCACTTAACTAATGCAACCAAGGTTCCTGACTTTATCAATTACGTGTATGAAGATGGGTTGAAAACAGAAAAACCTAGCGCAGTAAACATAATCGGTTAGAGGAAACTTACATGAGAATAAAGACTCAACTATTATTTAGCATCGTAACTTTTAGCATCATTCTTGTATTAATTGGAGCATCAATCGCTTTTACACAGCTGCAAATAACTGAGTTAAACAATCAAAATAAAGTGACAAACGAAATTCAAACTGGAGCAAGCGACCTCAACTATATCTCGAACTATTACTTCCTCTATCAAGACAATTCTTACATTGCTTCATGGCAAACTAAGTCTTCAACACTCTCCAGTGAACTAGCTAAACTAAACTCCACTAATCCCCAGCAGCAAGCGCTGGTCAGAACGGTTGGTAGTGATATGGAGCGTCTAAATACTGTGTTCGCTGGAGTAATATTTTTTCTTTCTAATGCTCCTAGAAATGTCAGTGTTCGAGTTCTTCCTGATTTTCAGACGCAGTGGAATAGGATGGCTGTGCAAATCCAAGCCCTTGCTTTTGATTCTCAACAGCTATCTCAAAATATACAGGACCAAGCAAACCAAGCTATCCTAGTAAATACTATTCTTACTATCGCTCTTTTGAGCTTATTTGGGGCGTTTTTTATCACCATATATTTTGTAGCCTATCGAAGAACAGCGATATCTATAACTAAACTTAAAAATGGAATAGGTGTAATTGGTTCTGGGAACCTTGATTATACTGTTGAAGCAGGTAGGAAAGATGAGATTGCAGATATTTCAAAATCTGTCAATCAAATGGCTGCCAATTTAAGAACAGTAACTGCCTCCAAAACAGAGTTGGAACAAACACAATCTTCTTTGAGGGAAAGTGAGCAGCGTTGGGCAACTACCTTGGCAAGTATAGGGGATGCTGTAATAGCTACTGACAAATCAGGCAATATTGTGTTCATGAATGGTGAAGCTGAAGAACTGACAGGTTGGATGCTAAGTGAGGTTTCATTGAAATCGTTAAAGACGGTGTTCAATATTATCAATGAGCAAACCCGAATGGAAGCTGAAAACCCAATAGACAGAGTTCTAAAAGAAGGCATTGTTGTTGGGTTGGCTAATCATACAATGTTGATTCGAAAAGACGGCACCGAGATTCCCATTGATGATAGCGGAGCTCCAATTAAAGACAAAGACGGTAAAACAACAGGTGTAGTGCTCATCTTCCGTGATATAACCGAGCGCAAGAAAACTGAAGATGAAAGAAATCGGATGCAAATAAAGCTTGAAGAGTCGGCCATTCAGCTTGAAGAATACGCCTGCCAAATGGAAGAGCTAGCAGAACAAAGAGCAGCACAACTTAAAGATGCTGAGCGTTTGGCTGCTATTGGTGCAACTGCAGGAATGGTTGGGCATGATATTCGTAATCCTCTGCAAGCCATTTTAGGCGATTTGTACCTTGCAGGAGAAGAAATTGTGGGAATGCCAAACGATGAAAGAAAACAAGCCATAAACGATAGCCTAACAGAAATTGGAAAGAATGTTGAATACATTAACAAGATTGTTGCTGATTTGCAGGACTTTGCTAGGCCCCTTAAGCCAAATGCTGAAGAAACAAATCTAAAATTCATAATCGATGATTTATTGGCAAAGAACGGTTTGCCCGAGAACGTTAAAGTAAACATCAAACTCGAAACTGAAAAAGTAGTAGCTGACTCGACTTTCATTAGTCGTATTATGTATAATTTGGTAAATAATGCTATTCAAGCTATGCCTAAAGGCGGCAAATTAACGATTCGCACATCCAAAGAAGAAAATGATACTGTCATAAGCGTAAAAGACACAGGTGTTGGCATTCCTGATGCAGTGAAAAATAAATTGTTTACTCCAATGTTCACTACAAAAGCCAAAGGTCAAGGTTTTGGCTTAGCAGTAATCAAACGCATGACTGAAGCATTAGGAGGAACAGTCTCTTTTGAAAGCAAAGAAGGCAAAGGAACTACGTTCTCTATTCGTTTGCCCCCCAAAGAGCTAAACGCTAAATGAGCGGAGAAAACAGCTCAGGTTTTTCCTTTCATTAGCCCTACTCCTAACCCTACCAGTGGCGCGAGCCATATTTGTGTTAAGACGAGTACGAAGGCCCATTCGTTTGGTGAAAACCAAGCGTATAGTACATAGAGAACGAAGTATAACCCGAAGAGCAGTATGGCAATGCCTATGAGTTGTGTAGCGAGTTTTTGGTTGTTTCGTTTGATTAGCATATATGAGCCTGCGATTGCGAAAACTAGTGAAAATGTCAACGTTAAAGCTGTGTTTAGGAAGCCTGGTACTGTTATACCGCTTAATAGGTTTACTGCCAACCGGGGGTCCGCAGCTCCGAATATGCCTGACATGCTAAGCCATCGAAACATGTTGTATATCCACATGGCAAAGATGTAGCCAATGCCTGCTAGGCAACCCATTTTGATCAGATCGTTTCTTGCGCCCACCCTATATGTCCAGACTTTGATGCCTAAAGCTACAAGCAAGGGACCAGCAGCTAGAATTTCAAGTAACACCCCGACGTATAGAAGCAGTGGATCTCTGCCCATTCCTATGCGCTTTGTGATTTCGGGCAGGACGGCTAACCAGAATATTGCTTCGAATAATATGGCAATAGCTAAGTATTTTTTCACAGCATGGAAAGGTAGTTTTTTAGGTCCCCACGCCAAGTAGGCTGCAACAACCAAGAGGATGACAGCAACTATTCTGAGCGTGTCTGCGACTGCGCCGAAAACATGATCTAGCCAGAAGCTTGAACTATTAAGCAAAGGCCTGTTCTCTATTAGGTCCAGGTGTACACGGTTGTATGCGTTCTGGACCCAATATAAGGAAAAAAGCGCGTAAGAAGTAACAGTGGCTAAAATCCACACCTTATTCCAACGGCTAATCGCATTGAAGGTACCCATGTAATTATCCTTATCCAACTTTCTTTTGTTAGTTAATTCGCATTATAAGTTTATGCATACAAAGCTGATCAATACGAATGTGATTGGCGCACAGTTAAAATGAACTACTATTTGGCAGCACCACCGAGAACCGATTGAAAAACCAATTTGCAGAGTCAGAAAACGCTTAGCCTTCAAACTTGCAAACCTACGCCTAAACGAAATCCACTTCCACACTCTAAGACACTGGAAAGCAACCATGTACTACCACTACAAACCAGACATGCTATTTGTAGCAGAGTCTCTAGGTCAACGAGCACTATAGAACACACGTCTACATTAGCTAAAAAAGAATCTCTTTAAGAACTTGCCAAACGACCAATTCATAATTAAAGTTTCAAAAAACACAGAAGAAGTCTGCAAACTGCTTGAGGTGGGTTTTGAATACATAACCGGAGAGTACAATGAAGGCGGAAAAATCTTCCGAAAGCGAAAATAAGGTGTATGTCATGACTCTAACGAAGCCAAGCATTTGGCCGAGAAAAAGTAAAAACGGCCGAAATTACAGAAACCAACATCAAAGCGGCCGGGGTGGTGTAGCTTGGTAGCATAGAGGCCTGTGGAGCCTTTCGCCCGAGTTCAAATCTCGGCCCCGGCCCCATCTAAATGCTTTATTATTGTTAAATTCTAAAAGTAAATTGTTCAGAATTTAACAAAAATCGGAATTTAAAAACAAAGTAATATTTAATTTAGATTTGGCTTAGGTGGTTGCAAAAGTAATTGTTGATAAGAATTGTGGAATTTAGCCTTTTAGGGTAGCTATGAAACCTTTCAACACATCTTCTATTGACTGAATTAGCGGATGTTTAATCTTCTTTTCCCCTAGTTTTTCTAAACGGTCCACTCTAAAGGAAATTGGCGGATGCGAATCCAAGCCAACCCACTCTTGCAGTCGATAACTCGACGTTCGTTCGAATAGGAGTCTGTGAAAGCCGATTTTTTCGAGCGACCTTGCCATGACTTTGGGTTGCCCCATCAGTATGGCTGACGTTAAATCTGCGCGGGCTTCAAAGAATTTCGCGATAAAGAAAATAAGTGTCATGACCGCAAAGAAATAGATTAAGAAGAAGAAAGGTGTGAATATTAACGAGAACAATGGAAGTAGGATGTAGAATCTAAATAGAAATTCTGCACTTAATAATCCAAACAGGATTAAGGGATCTCTGCCTTTGAGATGTCCAAATTCATGTCCCAAAACGCTTATGATTTCGGGCTCGTCCAACTGAACAAGTAACCCAGTAGTTATCAGAACGATCCCTCGGCTGGGGCTGGGACCAGAAGCTGCAGCGTTGGGAACCATAGTGTTTGAAATCACGATTTTTGGCACTTTGAACCCAAAGCGGTCAGCAACTTTCTTCACGAGTTCGTAGACGTTGATTTTTTTGGTAGATAATGTGCCAAGTCTACATGATACATTATATTTGGCGAAGATTTTTTCTGATTCTTGGCAGCCTATTGTGCCTTGTTTCAAAATTATTTCTCGATAGATTTCATTCTTTAAAGTTACCAGTTGCTCGGGTGGAATTTGTTTGTAGTCATCAATTGTACCCAAAGAGCCTATTGGAGGTTGGTATTCCAAGAAAGTTATGGTAGGATTGTCTTTGCTAATTGTCCAGTCTCCTGACTTGGCTATTATTTTGTTTGAGAAGAAAACGAATACGAATTGTGAAGCAATGAGAATTATTGGTACAGTCCAGAAATATGTTGGAAAAAAAGTTAAAACAACAAAGAACAGCCCTAATCCAAGAGCGATAAACACGAAGCTTAACAGGACTTGAGTTTCTAAAAAAAGGCGGTTGAAGCTTTTTTCGTGGAGCTTCACTTTTTCAGGCACGATTTTTTCGCCTTCTCGCCATGCAAAGTACCATGTTATTTTGCGAGCTTTTTCCTCAAACAATTTTATAGCAATTAATACGTCTTGTCTCGCTTCGTTTATGGTTGCATCCGAAACGTCCGATTCTAAAGGTGTTATAATTGTGTTTACTTTCTCTGTACCCGTTACTTGAACTCTTAGGATTTGTCTTCCTTTTAGGTCAAGTAGATCGTATATGATATTGTTGTTTGTCTGGGTTGATTCTCTAGATAAGTTGGTGAACCGTTGTTTTTGTGGAGCAAGGTATTGTGTATAGATGAAGTCAAACAGTCTCTCAAAATAGACAGGCGGAACTTCAGTGTCTATTACATAAGAAAATGGAGCAGATACCATTGCGCTTCAAAACCTGTGATTATATATTTCATTTTGTTTTTCTCAGTTATAACTTTATTGTTAATAATTTATTTTGAGATTTAGCAAACGGGATAGCGTTTATTAATCCGAAAAACATTCATAGAAATAACCAAATCCGAAGGGTTCAAAAGTGAATTGTTGATTCTAACCAATTATCAATTATGGTTTGGAACGACAAAGAATTTGTGGTGGTTTTTCAACAATCACAAGCCGAAATAATGATTTAGGAAGGAATAATAGAAGTGGCTGAAAACAAAAAAACAATACTCGTTGTGGATGACGATAAATCCATACTTCGAACCTTTACACGTATTCTACAAAAATGTGGTTACGAGATTGAGACAGCTGAGACAGGTAAAGAAGCAATAGTAAAAGCTGAAAACCGCCACTACGACTTAGCACTTGTTGACATTAGGCTTCCAGATATGGATGGCACAGATTTACTTGCAAAACTTAAAAAACAATTACAAAATACTGTCAAAATCATGATTACGGGTTTTCCATCATTAGAAACAGGTGTTAAAGCGCTTGATGAAGGTGCTGATGCTTATTTGGTTAAACCTGTGAAACCTCAGGAACTACTAATTCTTTTAGAAGAGAAACTTAAGAACCGTCAAAAATCCACAAAGTAAACCTTTAAGCAGTCACTGTTTCTTTGTTACAAAAAGAAAGCGGCAACTGATCATTGGAAACAGAAATATCTAAAGTCTCTGTAACCTGAGTTAGATAACAACTTCAGCACCAATAAGCTTCAGAATTCCCATCCAAGCATTTAACCTTGAGTTTACGCCTGGTATCTTCTCAATGAAAAAAGGTGTGTCGACAACCTTAAGCATGGGAAAATCATTGGGTCCATCTCCTACTCCAAATGTCTTTATTCTTTCAAACATTTGGTTATAGAGATTTTTTAGAAGACTAACGGCTTTTCCTTTATCTGTGTTGCCAGTAAGATGTAAGTATTTGCCGCCTTCCGTACATTTTAAACCTTCATTTTTTATGGCTTTTAACACCTGGGATTTGTTTCCTTTCAATAAACGGAAAGGTTCATCATGTTCACGTTTCTGAGATAGCAAAGCCAAATGCATTGGTAAACCAGTATCATAAGCTAATTCTTCAAGCGTCATATCACCGAAACCCACAATCTTAGCAGAGGTTTTCTCTTTAATTTTGGCAAGTTTTTTTCTCAAAGTTTCGTAAGATGAACTTAATCGAATGACATTATAATTTGAGGTTTGAGTACAATCGTAGTTGAATGGAAAATAGTGTTTAGGAATGAAAATGACGGCGCCGTTTTCTGCTATAAACGGCTCGTTAATTCCGATGGCTTCACGGTAGAATTCTATTTCGTCTCTGGTTTTACTGCTGCAAAAAACAATAGATCCTCCCAAAGCCGAAAGTTGATTCACCACTGGTTTTGTTTCTGAGTAATCGTATTTGTCGTTAAGGAAAGTGCCGTCCAAGTCAGCGAAAACAACACTCTTAGTTTTCAATTGCAACCTTCCTTAAGCGTTCTCTTATATCGGGCATGGCTGCTTTGGTTCTTAGCCAATCGGGCATTTGCGCTTTCGATGGGTCTTCAAGATACCTTTTTCCAGCTGAAACAATGGCTTCAGATAAAGAATCTAGGCTACATTCTTCTTGGTGACGGTCATAATCAAGGTTGTTGCATGTTGCATCAGCGTTATATTGACGGATTTTGTCTTGTGCCATTTTACGAAACATTACTTGGAGACTTTGCAGAAAAGGCAGTGATACCTCAATGCCGTCGGTTTCAGTTAATGTACGAAGCAACGTAACAAGACTATCCTCAGCAGTTTTAACCAACCCGTTACCGACTACTTCTTTGTGTTTATGATCGTAGAATCCCAAGTCAACTTCGCAAATTCGCTCAAAGGAAGCATTTCTGTATAGCTCAGCTAACAACCCCATTTCAAAACCCCAATCGCACGGAATCCTAAGTCTCATAGCTAAATCACTGAAAATTGCAATTTCACCTGACAATGGATAACTAAACGACTGCAAATAACTTACAAATCTTGACTTATGCTGAAGTTTTCCTTCCAAAGCTTCCAAAATAGGATTCATAAACAGCCTGGTTATTCGCCCATACATTATTCGCTTTTCAAAGTTAATTCTTGCATAGTAACCTTTTGAGAAGAAGAAATCAAGTTTAGGCTCAATTACAGGGTAGAGCATTTTGGTTGGCAACATTCGAGTATAATTGAGTATATCAGCGTCATGAATGACGAAAGCGTGAAGTTCCAGAGAAGCAATACCCATGGCGATCCAAACATCCCTGCCCTTTCCATTTAACGCAGTCACATCAAGACCTTTGACTTTTAAGTCTTCAAACACGGACATAACAATTGGTTTGTTACACCAAATAATATCGTGAGGAATCTTGAAGGCATCAAAAACCCTAACTGCTTCGTTATAGCACTCCTGGTTTTTTACTGAAAGAGCAATAAACACTTTTTTGAGATAATCACAATGATTTAGTTCATCAACTATCCCAGTAAGAACTTGGTTTTTTAGGTCTGATTCTATAATCGGAATAATTACGCCCGAAGGGTACTCCTGAGATAATATCCTGAGTCGAGCGCTCATAACTTCGAAATCCATGCTAAAATCATGAATTTTAGCAAAACTTCTTTGGTCAAAATCCATAGACAATTAGCCTGTAATTTTAAGTTAAACATCAGATCGAATAAAAGATTTTTTGACAACTAAAATTAACTAAAAAGCGAAGTCCGCCATTCTTGTTGCGGAACCAAGTTAACAAATAAAGCGATTTCCACTATATGCCCAACAACCATTCATTAGCCAAGTTGCTTCAGAATAAGCCGAAAGAACCCTTGCTGCTTTTTTTGACTGTTGCTTTAATCGCACAATCACTTATGTTAATACAGTAAATTTCCAATAGTTAATTGATAGAGCATTTTCAAAAAGACTGACTTGTGGGGTGACTGTTTTCCCAGAAAAGAACAAGAAAGGAGAAATAGTTATTGTACAAAAGAAGAAAAAACTTGAGATAATTCAAGAAGGCAAAAAACAAGTTGACGTACCATTAGGTATTGGAGATGAAGAAAAGAAAGCTTTAGATCAAACAGGTGACGACGCAACCTCCGGATGGTAAAACCTTTTGAAATACTTTTTTCCTTTTTTACCTTTGACGATTCTTATTACAAGTTCAAAAAGCCTGTTAAACCTTCAAAAATGATAATCTATTGTTCTTATTAGAAAAAAGTAATTCTTTTATTGCTTAAACGCTGTAAATGAGAAGGGGTAAAAACTTGGATCAAGCCATTATCAAAATCGGACACGTTAGCCATTTCTTTTCAAAAATCAACGTTGCCATAATTGAATTAACTCTACCCTTGTCAATAGGGGATTATATTCTAGTTAAAGGTCCCTCCACAGATTTTGAACAAAAAGTCGATTCATTGCAGATTGACCGTAAAGAAATAGACAGGGCGGAAGGTGGGCAAAGTGTGGGTTTAAAAATTGATCAATTAGCAAGAGAAAAAGATGTTGTTTACAAAAAACTTTAGAAAATATTAACAAATCGTTTTTAGTGGCAACTTTATTCTTGGCGACACCTACATTTTTTTGTGATATATGTTTGTTAATATGGATAAATCAAAGATATGCATATGAGACTAACTATTGAGCATTCAATTTGGAGTTGTTTTGTCTGTGATAGAAGAAGTTTTTTTGCTGCACCAGATGATGGGTGAGTTTGTTTTAAGTTGCTTTTTTGGTTTAGGCTTCTGGAAGGCTTTAGGATGCGTCTTTACCCGTCTTGGTACGTCTCGGTAAGTCGGTGTGTTTAATGCCGTTGGATGAGAAGGTAAACTTTGTCACCAAGCTACAGCAGAGAAATCGCTTCCAAGTCACTAATATATACGGCTTGCAACAACGTAAGATATAATCCTGAAAGTGTCTTCTTATCGGGCGAAAGGTCTGATTGAAGATATCGTTTCCGTATAGAGAATTTCTCATCACCTTCAGAATCACATTTAGCTTGTTTGGAAAGGTTATTGATCGACATTCACGCCAAATAAAAAAGGAAATAGATTATCTCTTCTGAAGCTTTATCAGTTCAGATTTTGAAATACGGGCTCTCAAAACCGCATTATTATGATGTTTATCTATGTGCAGAGCCAAATGTTGTGCAGCATCTTCCTTTCCAAATGGGGTATTAATCATCCATCCACATTCTGGACATGTAAATGATGTTATTTCAGGTTTAATCATAAAGCCACCTCCCTATGATTCCTGGTTTGGTTGGTTAATATCTTGCTAAAAAAATGATTTCTTTTTATTTTAACACAAATAGCAAGAATTATTGAAAAGATAATTGAAAAGGTTTTATGCTAACTTGTTTGATTACTTGTTTGGTTGAGGGGTTGCAATAACTTGCGCGGTGTTGATCTCTCTCTTCCCCGGTTGTAGGAGTATTCGCAACCCCTCAGCTTCTTATTTCAAGGTTACAACTTTCAACACAACTATAACGAGAAGAGTTTGATCTGGCTTTAGGAGCACAATTATAATTACCTTAACGCCAGAAGTAGAGCCAAAATAACAAAAAGTTCCCGCGGTAGTAAAGTTGTAAATTGGTTGGCGGGTAAAAACTTCTTAGTGGTCCAAAAAAGGAAGAGGAAACATAGAGTAAACAATGAAATCCGAAATAGTCTAAGCCGAAAACGAGTAATGTGTATTCCTGCAAATTTTGGAAATCAGGTTGAAATAGCATTTTTCCTAAATTGATTAGTGTGGGGTTTGCTGAGGTTGTGGCCTAAATTAGGAGAAAGAGCGCATGCAAATCGCCCTATAGCTAATGTTATGAATCTTGACCAGAGCTTACTCAGCCCCATTCTTTCGTCAATGCAATGTTTAGAACTAAAAAAAGGGAAGGGAATTATTTTTTGGTTGTATTGTTTTATGCTCGTTTTCTAAGGACCAAGATGGTCAATAGACCAACGAACTATAATGGCTACGAATAGACCTGCAATTGCTGGAACGAAGTACAAGTCAGCTGCTGAATTATTGTTTGGTGTTGCTGTAGGTGCTTCAGTTGGATGTGCTGGGTTAACTACGAACGCTGTTGTAGCGTGTGATGGCCAGTATGATTCAGATCCGCCAAATGATGCGTAGACTGTGTATGCGCCGTCGATGTCTGGTTTCCAGTTTAAGCTAAAGAAGCCGTCTGAAGTTGTTGTGGTGCCGATTTCGCGGAAGTTGCCGTTTGCGTCAACAACGCTAAGTGTAACTGGTACTCCGACTGCGTTGGCGGGTCTTTCTTGCTGCATGTAGAGGTATTCCATCCAGTCAGTCATGCTTTGATCTGATACTGCGGGAACTCCGTTGGGGAATTTCATTGCTATTTCGTTTTGTTTTGTGCCAGGTGAGATGTCTGATACTGTGCCTTCAATGACTACAAAGTCGCCGAAATCTGAACTCTTTGGTCCAACTGTTACAGATAGAGCACTGGGTCCTTTGCCGAAGTTGTATAGTTCGCCGTCGTAGTTGTTTATTCCAAGCACTGAACCGGATGCAACTATGGGACCAGGAATCCATGAGGATATGTTCCAGATTTGTTGACCTGTGGTTGCATTTATCGCGAAAAGTTTGCCTCCGCGCCATAGTGGGTCGTTTGGAGTGTGTTCGTTGGTTGCTGCGAAGACTTTGTCGTCTGCAATTGTTACTCCTCCGTAGAACGGATAGTGACCGTAAACGGTGTCAAGTGTTGTTCCAGAATAGAAGTTCCAGACTGTTTCGCCTGTCTTAATATCGATTGCGTGAACTACACCGTCGTATCCTGCTGTGAAGATTTTGCCGTATGCCACTTGTGGGTTAGGTACACCTGCTCCTGCGAATGAGGCGCTATACATACCGAATGAGTCTTCGTAAGGTTCTGTTGGTCCCCAGATTTGTTGACCTGTGCGTGCATTAAAGCCATACCATTCAGTTGTTTCTTGCTTAAACCATGCGAAGCATCCTTCAGATATGGGGCTTAGGTTGTATTGTGGTCGGATGGTGTAGTCTGTAACGTTCATGACCCAAAGGTTTGCGCCAGTTTTTGCATCGTAGCCTGCAATTGTTCTTACTGGTGGATTGGCTTCTCTGAAAGCTGCGGTTGTAATTAGAACTCCGTCGCCAAAGACTGTGTAAGTCTGCCCGCTTATCCTAGGTATTGTTACATTCCACATAATGCCATTTGTCCAGTTGTAGAATGCAGTCATGCTTGGGGAGAAGGTTAATTCGTTGTTTGGGTTAATTGCTTTTGTTGAGTTCCAAAGGCTTAGCCAGTTTGCATTGGCATTGAGAGAATAGACTAATACGTCGCCTTCTTCTGACATCGCTATTTTGGTAGCTGATTGGCAGTTACTGATTCTTAGTAGTGCTCTGCCAGTAAATGCATCGTACATTGTGGAGTAGTTGCCTGAGCGATAATCCCACAGGTAAGCGTTGACACCATGAACGTTTAGGTTTTCAGTCTTTAAAAGTTGACCAAATGAGAGAGCGGTGCTGTTTTGGAACCAAACCTCTTGACCAGTCTGTAAGTCGACGCTGGATATACCTTGTACCGTAGCACTTGGTCCTGCGGTTCTCGGATAGAATAGTCTGCCGTTTATGACTACTTCACTTGGAGGATTCCATTTTGCTTGGTAGGAAAGCCCTGTGTAATATGCTGAGTCATTGAAATTGTCGCCGACAATACCACCAAATGCTTGTGGGATTGTCCAGAGTACGTGCGCAGAGTTAGGTGCTGTTGAATAGGGATTGAAACTTCCGTCGGCGTTTGCACCGTTCCCAAACTGCAAGGGTAGCCCTAGCCAATCACCTTGGAGTGTTTGCCATTCGTAGTTTTGGGCGTCAATGGGTCTCGTCCAGTATTCGATTGGAAGGGGTGCACTTGGACTTGCAGATATGGGCTCATCCTGCACTGAGACTCTCACTGTGTGACTTGTGCTTGGTTTGTAATAGTCGGTGGTCATTGGGTCACCCGCTAAACGTCTGCCGTAAATGGTTTCGCCTCCATAATCGAGTACGAAAGTATAGTTACCTACTTGATCAGGGATGAACGAAGTTGCTGCAGACCCAGTAGAGTCAGATGTATAAGGTCCCAGTTTAGTAACTGTGCCGTCAGGTTCTGTTACTGTGACGGTTAGATTAGTGTAGGGAATCGCGCGTACAGTTGAGGTTTGTGTTAGTGGAACTGGTGGAGGTTTGTCGAGCCACATAACGATGAATATTGTTTGACCGACGCCTATAGGATTAGGACCCACAGAAAGAAGGGCATAGGTATCGATTGATAATGCACTAGCACCTTGGGGTAAAGCCAACAATGGGAAAGCCATAGATAGAACTAGAAGCAATGCAAAGAATGTTGTCTTGTGTTTTTTCACCATAATTTTTTTCTCCGTATGAAATTTTTATTTATGGTCTTTTCTAACAATTTTCATTTTTCTCCATTATTTTTATCGGTTTTGTAGATGATGAATCGACTCTTAGTTCTAATAAGTTGTGCTCACTGTGGGTGAGTACATGAAGGTGTTAACCATGTGTTTAGATTGCAAAAAAAATACTTTTACAGACTTATCGTTAAAGGGAAAAAGAACTTAAGGTGAGATTGATAGAGATTAGTTTCATGGTATTCGATTTAGTGAGACTCACAGTTGAACCAGCTTCGGCAATTATTTGCTTTATCCTTTTATGGTTCATGATAAAACCTTATCGACTTACTGGAGAAGGCAGATTTCTCGGTTTGCCCCTTGGATTTGGTATTATGGGTATATCACACGTTATTGCCGCTGCCGTAGCGTTTTCCAAAGATCTATCTTGGCCTATGCTTCTATTCAGAACATTCTCTTTTGTATTCCTTGCAACAACATATTTATTTTCAAGAAAGTCTTCAAATAAGTCTCAACATCTTTGGAACATAATCCTAAGTGCTTTAATAGTTGTTCTAATCACTCTATCGCTACTATTATTTGTCGCGCCAGAATCTATCTGGGAAAGCTACAACGTTGCGCAAGTTTACTGTAGAATATTTATTGGGATTTGTCTTGGCTATATTATTGTTTATACACTTAGAAATCATGTAAAAAAACCAGATCCAACAACTATTTGGATTCCTTTCGGGTTTATTTTCCTTGCAATAAGCCAGTATTCGCTAATATTCACATATATTGACCACAGTATTACAGCTTATTGGGGAGCCATAGTTTTTAGATTTGCCGGTCTATCCATGTTCCTCATAGTCTCCTACCTAACCTTTTACAGCACAAAGGACCCAAAACATGACAAAGATTTCCCGTCGCGATAGATTGAAAATCTATGCGGATTTGTTGGCTGTGCTTAAAGAAGAAGCCAACAACGAAAAGATAGTTTTGATAAGGGTCCAGACACAG
Source organism: Candidatus Bathyarchaeota archaeon (assembly GCA_963831895.1). Taxonomy (GTDB): domain Archaea; phylum Thermoproteota; class Bathyarchaeia; order Bathyarchaeales; family Bathycorpusculaceae; genus Bathycorpusculum. Next base: position 52,885 of record CAWHSD010000012.1, on the reverse strand, counting down.
ATGAATGTACCTTTTGATCGTTTGAAAAAGTATATTTCTGAGCTTGAGACTTTTGGTTTAATTCAAGGTGACACTTCTCTTAAACTTACCGAAAAAGGGAAACAGTACCTTCGAGAGTATGAGAAAGTCCTCGATTTTATCAAGCGAATGGGCATTACTTACGAATAATAAAGAAGATGAATCTGTTTCATAGTCTGGATTGATGGGACAAATCACCTTGGTTGAAAGATACTTTACCTATCATTGTCTTCTGTTGAAATGGAAACAGATTATTGATTTTTGGAAATAAAAAAAAGGAAATGGGGTTTTAGGTCATTACTGGCGGTGGTGGGGGCATCTGGTACTGCGTTGTCGTTGAGTTGGTTGGTATTTGGAAGAATGCTACAAGTATAAGTATCCAAGCAATGAAGATCAAGAATAGACCAACTATGAAAATAGTGAGAATTGCGCCGATGAGCAATAGTAAACCTCCTGTCCTGAATAGTCCAACTCCGGATTTGTTTGCGAGAGAATCAAATGCTCTTCGAATGTAGATAGCTTCGAGCAAATAGAAAACGAATGCTATAGCGAGAAATATGATAAGTCCGGCTATGAGTCCTATTACTCCTGTTGCATCGCCTACTTCTAAAGCTGTACTAGCAAAAATTCCGCCAAAAAACAATGAGACAAGAGCCAACCCAGAACCGATTATGCCTATGATTCCAAAGATTACTGCATAGAGTGTGTTCTTCCAAATGCTTTCGTCATTGTATGCCTTCGACAAGTTTTTCATGCCTATGAGCACCATTATTATGCCTACGATGCTTAGAAAGGGAACTGGAATTACCAAAAATATTGAACCAATGCCAGCTAAATTTTTTCCTGATTCTAAAGACATTCCAAGACCTCTGTAATTTATTTTATAGTGAATTGCATAAAAGCTTTGTCACCTATGTAACATCGTTACCAAAAAATGAAACAACTAAAACATCTTTTTAGAGATTTAGGAAATTAGAGTATGAGAGTTTTTTCGATAATTCGTTTTTTATGTTTGCGGAAAAAATGATTGCTGGAAATTCTACTTGTGCCCAGAATGCAAGATTTATTTATGCCAACTTTTCGATAATTATAAATATGAAAAAACAAGTTATTGAAAGCAAGCTTTGTATTCTGAGGGGGATAATATGATTCTTTCAAAAAAAACAGTACTCATAGCAATAGCAGTAATAATATTGGTTATAGCGATCAGTTCAAGCTCAGTTATTTACCTCAACTTTCAAACGCCTTCACCCCAAAAAGCAGACTCTATCATCGTCGGAAATGCTCAGTCATTTGAGTGCGACACCCTTGTCTACATAGCTCAAGAACAAAACTACTTTGTACAAAACGGTCTTAACGTAACAATCATGAATTACACTTCAGGCATGGCTGCAGTCAACGATGTATTGAATGGGAAATTGGATATTGCTGCCACTGCAGAGTTTCCATTAGTTATTAACGCATTAAAGGGTGAAAATATTAGCGCTTTGGCAGGCATCGGCAAATTCCAGCTTCAAGACCTTATCGCCAGAAAAGACCGGGGAATCGAAAACATCTCTGACTTGGTGGGGAAAACGATAGGTGTACCACTGGGGACAATTTCTCAATTCTACATTGGTAGATTCCTTGAACTCAATGGTTTAAGCCTTCAAGATATTAATGTTGTTAATGTGACTCCAACTGGAGCTAAAGATGCGATCATGAACGGAACAGTTGATGCGGTCATTATTTGGCAACCTTACGCGTATGATATAGAAGATCAGTTAGGCAGCAACGCGATAGTCTGGTCGCCGCAAAGTAATCAAGCACTGTACATAGTTGAAGTCGCTAACAATAACTGGATTAATGAGAACCCTGCCATCGTTACACGTTTTATTAAATCTCTGGCGCAGGCTGAGACTTACTACATTAATAATCCCTCAGAGACTGAAGTCATGATAAAGCACGGATTGAACTATACCGATGGGTACATGTCAGCAGTTTGGCCTAACCAGCAGATTTCACTTTCACTTGACCAAAGTCTAATAATATCAATGGATGATGAAGCAAGATGGATGATAAACAACAAATTAACCAATGCAACAGTCATACCTAACTTTTTAAACTACGTCTACTTACCCGGTTTAATTGCTGTAAAACCTGACTCAGTAACTATAATTCATTAAAGGTAAAAAAATGGTTCTAAAAACAAAAAAAGAAAGCCATTGCCGCAGTAATTTTGGTTATTTTTGTCATTTTATCGATTACAATAGTTTTCTTAAATTATAACCATCAAAATAGCAAGTTGGGAGAAAACAAATCTATAACTGTAGCTATTCCACAGCTTGAACAAAATGCATTAGTGTACATTGCGTCTAATCAGGGATTCTTTGACGATAATGGCCTAAATGTCACAATAAAAAACTATGACTCCGGAGTAACCTCAATCAATTCATTGTTAAGTGGAGAAGCTGTCATAGCAGAATGTGCCGAATTTCCATTCGTTAATGCCATCTATAATGCCCTCTACGACAACCATTCAATTTCTGTAATAGCAATTAACGACAAATTTGAGAATGACTATATAGTTGGCTTAAAAAATCATGGAGTCGAAACCATTCCTGACCTAAAAGGTAAAACAATAGGTGTAACTAAAGGTACAATAGCCGAATTTTATCTTGGTCGTTTTCTTTACCTGAACGGTGTGAGTTTGGAGGATGTAAAAGTTGTCAACATTGTTCCAAAAGAATTTGTTAAGGCAGTTGCCGATGGAACAGTTGATGCTCTAGTAGCTTGGCAACCCTACATTAATCAGATACAAACTGAGGTTAATGGAATTGTCACTTGGCAAGCGCAAAATGAGCAAAGCGCATATGGAGTTCTAGTCTGCAACAATTCTTGGTTAACAAACAACTCTGATGTAGTTGAGCGTTTTCTTAAAGCAATTAAAGTAGCAGAAGATTATGCATTTAATAATCCAAACAACGCGCAAGTTATTATGGGAAACTATTTGAATTATTCCGATATGTACGTTTCAGATGTCTGGAGTAAACATAACTACCAGCTCTCGATTGACCAATCGCTTGTCACAGCTATGAAGGATGAGGCACAGTGGTTGATTAACAATAAACTTACTAATCAGACAAAGGTTATTAGTTTTTCAGATTACATCTACACCGATGGTCTTAAAGCAATAAAACCCGACTCAATAACCGTTATCAAGTAGGCAAGAAAATGCGAATTAGAAACCAATTCACAATTACGCTCATAATCTTTAGCTTAATACTAATCATTATTGGATCTTCCATAATATTTACTTCTCAACAAGTAACTAAAACTAGAACCCAGGAAAATCTTGCAAATAGAATAGTACATGCATCTAGCGATCTAACCTACCTCTCAAGTGACTACGTCTTTTACAAAGGAAGCCAGCAACTTAACCAATGGCAAGTAAGGTATGCATCTTTTTATGATGACGTAGAAAGTCTAAGCGTTGACAAACCTGAGCAACAGGCACTTGTTCAAAGCATACAAACAAACCAGCGTCAAATGAAGACAGTGTTTGATAGCATAGTCTCCAGTGTTGGAACTTTTCCAAATCAAGACGCAAATCAAACTTTATCAACGCTTCAAGTTTCATGGAGCCGAATGTCAATTCAAAGCCAAATCTTGATAGATGATGCTTCAAAATTGGCAGAGTTACTTGGCACTCAAGTAGATCAACTAAATATGGTAAATATAATGCTTATTTTTGTAATGATCACAACATTTAGTGTATTTCTTGCGGTTATCTATTTTCAGACTTTTCGACGCACCCTTAAATCGATAAATGAACTACGAAAAGGAACCGACATTATTGGTGAAGGAAATCTAGATTTTAAACTTAAAGATGATAAAAAAGATGAAATAAGCGAATTATCATACGCCTTTAACCAGATGACAACCAACCTGAAGACTGCAAACCACAAATTGAAAGATTCAGAGAGGTTAGCCGCTATCGGTGCTACTGCAGGAATGGTTGGACACGACATTCGCAACCCCTTACAAGCGATAACCAGTGATGTTTATTTGGCAAAAACAGAACTAGCCGACCTTCCTGAAAGCAAAGAGAAGAAAAATTCAGTTGAAAGTCTCGAAGAAATTGAAAAGAACATTGATTATATCAATAAGATTGTTGCTGACTTGCAAGATTTCGCCCGCCCGCTAAAACCCAAGATAGAAGAAGCAAATTTTAAAATTATCTTAGACGAGCTGTTCGCAAGGAACGTTTTGCCTGAGAATGTTGATGTTGTTGTTAAAATTCAACCTGAAGCAGTGAAGTTTGTCGCTGACTGTAACTATCTGACCCGCATCATGTATAATTTAGTAACCAATGCAGTACAAGCAATGCCAAGCGGTGGCAAACTAACTATTCAGGCATACAATGAAGCAAATTATTCCCTCATAGCAGTCAATGATACGGGCGTTGGAATTCCTGAGAGTGTGAAAGAAAAATTGTTTACACCAATGTTCACTACTAAATCAAAAGGGCAAGGCTTCGGATTAGCAGTAATTAAGAGAATGACTGAGGCATTAGGCGGCACAGTCACATTTGAAAGCAAGGAGGGCAAAGGAACAACTTTCATTGTTCGATTGCCTTCCTACTCAAAGAGTTAACAGTTATTTGAAATGCAAAATAAAACAATTGCAATTAGGTTCATTCTTGGGGTAGATACTAGTAAGTCTTCAGGTGATGACAATAGTTGCCTAAACATTGTCAAATTTCATTTATTGTGTCAATGACGACTTCTAGAACTCGTTGTGTCAGATTCTCCTCAGTTAATATCTGTCCACTTAACTTTTTATGATCAACTATATGATTCTCTATAGCTTTTTTCATTTCAAGTAAATCTGGAACAATTAAAATTTTGACACCACATGAACAACAAAAAACAGGCATTTTTCCATGAATTTCTTCATCAAGAAATTCTGAATTAATGCGACTTTCCTTTGTCAATTTCATTCGATTATAATCGCCCATATCATCCTAAGATTCGGTTATCGCAAGATAATGTTTTTTACAACGTCAACTTCGCACGTTTTGTTAGCGCGACTTCGCAAGCTTGCAAACCTAAGTTAACAAAATTCGTCATTTTTACTTCTTAACAAGGTTTTTCAACTAACTTGCTTACTAAGAAACGGGTTATTGGTTGTGACCGGTTTATCCTATTCTCCCTTCCGGAAAAACTCACAAACCATAACCCAATCACAAACATCATCTCTTTAGAAGTTGTCGTTCGCTCTTACCGAAAGAAGCATTCGAACCAAATCTAAGACTTCAGCTTAATAATTTCGTTTGAAGGCTTTACTTTAAAGAACGTTAAAATCCCAATACCATGTTCAGTAATTGCATAGCTTCTATTTGCACCTGTTGCTTCCTCGGATATTATATTGTTTTCTAAAAGAAAATCGACAGCGTTCTTTAGAAAAACTGAGTTAAGATTTCTAAAAAAAGAATTTATTTGACTGTTAGTGTAAGGACCATATTCCATGAGTACCTTGATGATGTCTGATGTAATCCGTTAGCAAGCCATTTTGCATTTGAACGAATCTTGCTCCATAAATTGACATGTTGAAAAATATAAATCTTACCAAACATTTTAAAAAAAAGTTAAATGGGGTTATTTGTCATATGTGCAATTTTAACGATAACTTTTCGAGTTAATCGCTCTTCTACTTTATTACGTTCCGCTTTTGCTTTTTTAGGGTCAGCTTCTTTTTTCTCATGAAATATTGCATGTATCTCAATACAACGAGACATTTCGTCTAAATCTGGAATAACAAGTATCTCTTCACCACAATCACACAGGACTGTTGGTAAACACTTGCCACTATTCTGTTCCATTAGCTAACAATTATCTCCTCTATACATAATATTAATAAATATTCTGTAATTGAATAACTGAAAAATCATCCTTAATTGCCTCAGCCAAAGAGCTTTGTAATTTTTGCAAACAATCCTCAGCTATTTAAGGAACATGATAAATTGAAGAATGCAATATTTGGCGCTCCAAAGTCGTTTGCAAAAATACAAAAATAAATCACGAATTTAGGAGAAACCATCTCAAAATAAGACTATTGGACTACCGAAAAGAAGTAAGTGAACTTACCAACCGTCTGGGTTAATAAGTGTAAGTATCTGTGCTAAAGTGATATATTCAAAGTCTGAGTTATCTAACATTTCATTAAAGAGTTCTTCAACCATAATTCATTCCTCATCAAACATTTCCTTTTTTGGATGTTCTCTTATCCTCAAACGATAATGCATTCTCAAGACTTAAGAAGAGTATTCCAAAAATCAGAATATATCAAAAAAGCGTGCATTACTCCACCTCTAACAATGTATAAGATTTTGCAAAGAAAAGAATGTAAAAATGAAAATTTGATATTTCTTGGATTTTCACCATTAAGATTTGTTTGGTTATATGTTATAATTCGTAAAAAAGAATTTATTGCCGTCTCAATACATGGTAAATTGTAGTTCAGAACGCTACTTATTGAAGGTTAGATAATGGATGAAACTGTTGGAGATGATTTTCAAACAAAGACAAAGTACTTGCGCAACAAAAGCCTTGGGGGCAACCTGGACTGGGCAAACAAGCCTGAAATCTACAAAGATTATCATTCCAATAAAACCATTCAGCTTTCAAATCAGTTCCAAGATGCAACTATTAGCTTTGCTCAAGTTCTTAAAAAACGCAAGAGCATACGAACTTTTTCAACGAAACCTTTGAGCAAAGATGATTTAGCTTTTCTTCTTTGGACCTCTACTGGCATACAAAGAACTGAGCATGGTTACGATTTTCGCACCTCCCCGTCAGCTGGCGCATTATACCCAATTGAGACCTACATTGCTACGAACAACGTAGAAGACATCGAAAAAGGACTATATCACTACAACATAAAGAAACATTTGTTGGAAGAAATAGAACTTGGATATTTCGGCAACAAGTTAGCTCACGCATCCTTGGATCAACAGATGTGTTCAGACGCCTCTGCTGTCTTCATCTGGACAGCTATCTTTAGAAGGTCAAAGTGGAAGTACTCACAAAGAGCCTACAGATACATCTACTTAGATGCAGGACACATAGCACAAAATTTAGCCTTGGCTGCAACAAGCATCGCTGTTGGATCCTGTGAATGCGGAGCTTTTTTTGATGATGAACTAAATTCGATCGTAGGTATAGATGGAACTAGCGAGAGCACCATCTGTCTTAGCGTAGTTGGCTATCCCAAAATACTCTCTTTGGAATAAACACTGGTATTATCAACTTATCGGTTTGAGAAAAGAAAGAGACTTATCGGTGAATAAGATGCATAAAATGGAAAACATCAAACTCCATGCTCAACTTAATATATAATTTCGCACACGTTTTCAATGGTGACGTCACCGAGGTTTTTATTTCTATTTGAATAATGCTAAATGTAAACCAGTTTCAAAAGAAGCAGCAATTACTCATTCATTCTATAGAAAGTTCTTCCAAAAGAGAGAACCCAATCAAATGAATTTGACTATTACACTTGTTGCAACAAATCACTATCTCTTCCAAACCATGTTTGTTGACTTTGGGCTCCAAAATGGAATAAGTCTCTTCTGAAGTTTCATCCGGTGATATGACACTTTTGCACCTTGGACAAGGAAAGTCTCCTTTTCCGCAAATTTTGGTCAAATCCAGTTTATACGCTTGCTTTTGTTCCATTTTTTTCCCTACTTTATGCTTCATGTTTCAGTTTATAAAACTAAGTTGTTACAATATGAAGTAACATTCAAAGGTAAATCGTTTTGAGAGCTGAATTTCCGTTATCCGAAAGGAGCATGTGTGAAAAATGGTACCTTACAATTAAATTAAGGGGGTAAGATTGAACTGTGCCTTTTTCTTAATCTTAAAAAATCACTAAATTCTTACTCGATAAATAAGCTTTTGAGTGAAAAGTAGACTTCTCTTATTCAATTCCGTTAATTTGGGCAGTTGCTAAAGCTTCTACTTATAGCAACTCTCTATGAAGGGTGTTAGTTATTCAAACCCTTACTTTTTAAAGTATTTAGAGAAGAAGACGTGAGTTTTATGGTTAATTTATCGAGACTTTGCGATGCTTGCGGAATAATATTTACTAATAACATTAGACAACTAAGGGAATTAGAGTTTTATTGAATAGTTTTAATAGTAAAAAAACAATTATTAACTGTTGGTAGAAGAACTATTGGAGCGTAAACAAAAAAGAAACTGGGAGTACTGGTTTTCTGCAATAGTTGTTTGCCTCACTGTTTTCTTGATGTTTGCTTACTATAATCGTTGGTTTAGTTTTGCGTCTTCAATTGGTCCATTTCGCTTAATCCATTACATAGCATTTGCTGGGACACTATACATTGCCTTTGGAGTAATTTTATTCTCGGCATTAAGACGAAGAAACCCCAACAAATACAGAATGCTTCTTAAAGCGCATACGATAGGAAATCTCCTTTCCTTCTTGTTGATTTCTCTTCATTTTGCTGGTCAAGTAGGACGGCCTGCAAATTTTTACCCCAATTTTGGAACAGGTTTAGCTCTATACATCGGGATGGTTGCCTTAGTTGGAACTGGTTTAGCTCTTAGGTTTAGCCTTTTTAGAAATTTAAGCTCTCAAACAAATCGTTTTATTCATGTTAGTTTGGTATTCGCTTTTTACTTAGTTATAGGAATACATATTCTTCACGGCTTAAACATAATATAAAATTAAAGATTTCAAGCGTAAGTTCGATGTTGCTAGAGGAACAAGAAATATAATTGAGCAAGTCAAGCGTCCGCTACACACAGATTCGGAAAGAAAGGTTAACAATTAGCTTCTCCATATTTAGAAACCAGATCATTTCTTATCGACTTTTGCTGGAAATAATTATTTAGGCCCCGTCAATAGGCAATAATCGGACTCAATGACATTTAACAATAAATATTCTTTTTTTGTAAAAAGAGGTTAGGGTTTAAAAATAGTGCAAAAACCCTTTTCCTTGTTCTCTTCCAACGCTAAATTGCGGTGTCGAAGAAATACATCTATGTCATGCCATTCATAATCTCCTCTAAACCTTAACTCATAACCATCAACTTCCTACTATCAATCGATAGCCAACTTGTCTGAATCTAATCATTACAAACCAACTCTTTGATGAGAGCCACAGCATTTTCACTCTTCTCAAATCCCTGAAAACATAACAAAATTTAATAGCTCTTTAATGCGTCCAAACAGTTTAGGGCTTGGAATCTGTTGAGTTGTTTTAATCATAAAAATACGTCAACATATAAACTGTCCAATATCCTGGCGGCGAGATTCGAGGGCAAATATAATCCAAGAAAGCCTTATTTTTTTTGTTTGTTTTTAAACAGTTATTCAAATTGGATTCTTACCCAAATCGAGCAACGGCAACTTTCGACGTGAATTTTAATTGTTAAAATTTAAATTGATCTGAGAAGGAGCACATGCAAACGCTCTACAGCTATTGACGTGAATTTTAGCCAGAGCCTGCTCAGCCTCTGTTCTTCCTCAAGGCATATTTTTTTTAAAGACTAAAAAAGGGGAAAGTAGTTTTTGTCTTGTTAAGTGTTTTATGGTCGCTTCTTTGTGACAAGCAATGCAAGTACTATGCCGACTATTGCGACAACAACGATTATAGCAATGATTCCTGGTAGCAGATAAGTATCAGCCGCTAGAGGCGTTTGTGGTGTTGGTGCAGTAGTTGGTGCAGCTGCGTCAACGCTGAAAGCTGTTACTGCATTTGAAGACCAATAGGATCCAGAGCCAGCAAATGAAGCATATACCGTATAGTCGCCTTGGATGTCAGGTGTCCAATTTAATTTGAAGAACCCGTTGGAATTGGTGGTGGTTTTGCCTATTTCTCTATAGTTGCCGTTTGCATCGAGCACGATTATTGTAACTGGAACACCTTGTGGAGATGGTGGATTGTTAAGTAGAGTTGCGTTTTGTCCGTAGAGATAGGACATCCATATACTCATGTCAGAGTCTGAAACGGCGGGGGTATTGGGTTTGCCTGGGGATTGGTCCATGACTGTGCCAGTAATCATTACTGAGCGTCCAAATTCAACGCCCATGTCTGGAGCAGTAACAGTCATTGAAGTTTTGCCTTTTCCGAGTACATATTGCATTCCGTTGTCGATGTCCTCGCCAAGTAGATAGCCTTCAGCTAAAGCTCTAGGTGCGATACCAATTGGTAGGTTCCAAAGGAACTTCCCTGTTGTCTCGCTTATAGCTATTAGATTTTCAAACCTTGTTCGTGGCATCAACTGATATTCAGTAGAACTTGAATAGTATAGTATTCCGTCAGCACCAATAGATCTACCGTTAAATGGATTGGTACCTACAACATTTTCATTGTTTGCTCCCGCATAATCGCTTCGCCAAATTAGTGATCCGTCGTTTGTGCTATATGCTCGAACATATCCATCATAGCTGCCCGTGAAGAAGGTGCCATTGTGGTATACGTAAGTGTAGGCTGGAATCTGACTCCATGGAAGCTCGCCTCTTGAAGCCCGCCAAATCTCCTGACCGGTTCTTACGTCGTAAGCAACGTGATCGTTTGACCCACCATCAAGCATTATCATAGGTCCACTTGAACTTGTCGAAACACCTTGCACGAGAATGTCGATGTTTAAAACAGTCGCATTGTTCTTCCAAAGGAATTTACCTGTTGTATAATCGTAGCCAGCCATTATCTGCATAGCGTTAGGATTCCTCACGACAACAACGTTAGCGTCTCTATATGGCACTGCTACTGGAGCACGGAAAGCACTATCACCCATACTTACTTGGTCACTTTGCATCGCAGAAACGTTCCAAACTATGCCAGCTTTCCAATCGCTAGTAGTAGATTGAGTATAGCCTTTAGTTGTAACCAATTGGCTGAAGTTCCATTTTATCAGGTTCAAAAAGGGTATTTTCAATGGTAATGTCGTATTCCAGACTGTTCCTCCTTGAGATACTGATTGGACACACCAAACAATTGGGTCTCCATCATCAAATCGGACGTAACTTAGGTCTCTGGGAACATTTGTAATTGTCTGCAGTAGATCTCCATTAAATGTGCTATATCGGTACCAATTAGCGCTTCCAGTTCCTGAAGTGCTAATTGTAAGTCCACCCCATAGCCAACTAGAGATAGCTCCTTCGTGAACTTGGGCATCTGTCTGGAATGGCAAGTCAAGACGTTGCGCTATTGAGACGCTACCAGCTGCTTCCCATAATCGGATTCCTGTTCGCAGATCAACACACTCGAAATATCCTGATCTATGGTTTCTATAGATTTTTCCTCCAACTATAATTGGATCAGAAGTGTATGAGGCCGCGCCGTATTGGCCAGAAGTTTGTGGTAGTGGTTGACTACCCCAGACGCCTCCTATTAGCCCACTGTCGCCGATTGGCCTTGAATAGATTATGTGTGGAGTGTTTGGTGCCGCAGAATAGGGGTTATAATTGCTTCCAAGATTGTCGTAGCCTCCTTGGACCCAATCACCTGAGATAGCGTACCATTCTCTATTGTTAGTCTGCACTGGATTCTCCCAATAGTTTTCAGGCAACGGAGACCATGGTGATCCATCGATTAAACCGCCTGAAACTTGCTCTTCCTGAACTGTTAGTATAGTTGGTGTGATTGAACTCGAAGGTTTGTAGTATACGGTTAGTTTAATTGTATTGCTAACGATGTCGGTGGTGTATGTTTGCCCTGGAAAACTTGCTGTGAAAGAGTAGTTGCCTGCCGCCATTGGAACATAGTTAAACATTAGATGTCCGACGATTTGCATGCGTCCGGGTTCATTTATGCCGATGTTGTGAAGGGAAATATCTACTGGTTTGAAGGTTTCTTTTGTTCCATCAGGTTTAGTGATAGTGATTGATACATTGGCGAATCCAGCTGCTTGTCCTTGTTGAATTAGTCCAACGAGTGTTTGACCCTCGTAGGTTGGTCCTGAAGGACCAGGATAGACTAATATGTTGACTAGTACCTCTTGACCAACGCCAGTAAGTGATGGGCTTACTCCAACTCCCGTCATTGTATCACGATCTGGCATCTTTGTATATTGCGCTGAAACGGTTGATCGAATTGAGAGTGTTGCTGACATTGCCATTAGTAAAATGAAGAAGATTGCCATCGATTTAGTTGTGGTTGTTCTCGTAATAATTCTATTTTTCAGTGTTTTCATTTTTTCTTTTCTTCCTTAATTTTGTTTTGGGCGGCTATAGCTAATTTTTTTCTAAAAATAGTGCTACGCCCAAACAAACTATGTTTAAATAATTTTTTTATAAAACTTTGTTGGCACAATCCAACACCTACAACTATAAAGGTAAACATCAATGACCGGAACGCATCCCAAACAAGGATTAAAGGACAACAAAACAGAAAGTTAGCTCTCAAGACAACACAAACAAAACAGCATATAGATCCGTAGAGCTGTTGAGATAAAAGAATGGTGCATTGGGTTATGTGGAGAAGAGGTTTTCTAAGACTCCGGCACTAATTAGAAGAAAAGATCCATACAAGAACTCTACTTCTGCAATTCGATCGTTGCAACTTGTAACTATTGCTAACTAAGACCCATCTTCTCTTCAAAGCATTTTTTTGAGACTACTAAAAAGGGAGAGATGATAGTTCTTGTTTGTAAGCATAGATAGTGAATTACCGTTTGAAAATGTAACCTACGCTAAGAACGATGAATGCCAATGCCCATACCTCTGTAAGCATCAAAAAATCCCAATAGCGTTGAACCAGCAAAGACAAAGCAAGATAAATAACGAAATGCAAACCTATCAGTAAAAAACCCACTCCGGCTAACCTTGGATTAAAACTTATGCTTTGTTTCCTAAACATTGGTAAAAAAGTGACTGTTAAAATCAAGCCAGCGAATAGTATTGTTAAAGTCGCATTTAAGGAGCCAACAACTAAAATAGGATTGTCTAAGTTGAAGGGCAAAGCATAGATCATAAGAAGAAAATGCTTTATCCACAAGGCAAATGTGTACCCGACTACAGCAATGGCACCCCATCTAAACATTTGAGCCCTATCTATCGGCGCCTTTCTTAGAGTCAAATAGAGCATTAGAAATGCGGGAGAAATGAAAATGATTTGCATAGTGTATGACAATCCTGCCTCAATATTGACAAGGGTTGTGTCTGGCCTAAGGTATAAACTCAGAATGAAGGGAATCATAAAGAGGTAGTATATGCCTTCTAAGAGAACTGCACGTTTTAAATACGAAAAAATAGCTTGACCTCGTTTAACAAGTATCCAAGAAAACGCTAACAAGAAACAAACACCGACAAAACGTAAAATCAATCCAACTTCGCCTGTTAATTCTGAGCCAAACCAGAAAGAAGTCCAAAGGGGATCGTTTGTCTGCATACGAGTTTGATACCTCAGTAAGATATTGTATTCAGCTGAGAACGATCTTAGAAAGAGATAAAGCTCAAAAATGAAAAAAGAAATCACTAAAGCAAAGACGTACCTAACTCGAATTAGTTTGGATTTTGTTGATGATTTCAATGTTATTTCATACACGCATTCAGTTAGTTAATTGATTTTTGACTAAAAAAGGGGAAAGAAGTTTGGTAACTTCTTTTATGGTCGCTTCTTAATGGCTGCTAATATTAGTGCTCCAACGATCGCAATGGCAATTATTACAGCGACGCCAATTCCGATAACGTACATTTCAGTGGAGTTATCTGCTAATTCTTTTGCAGGTTCAGGTGTTGCTATAGCTTCGGTTACTCCTATTGCTGTTTGTGCCATTGATGACCAGTAAGATTCTGAGCCTGCAAATTCTGCGGATATGACGTATTCTCCTTCTATGTCTGGGGTCCATTGGTAATGGAATAAGCCTTCCGAGTTGGTTGTTGTTGTTCCTATTTCTCTTGTGTTTCCGTTTGAGTCAAGAACCTTTAGAGTGACTGCAACGCCATGGGGTTTTGGTGGGTTGTTTAGTAAGGTTGCGTTTTGTCCATAGAGGTAGTCCATCCATTCGCTCATGTCAGAGTCTGCTACTGCTGGTACGCCTGGTTTACCGGGTGATTGATCTGCTACAGTACCTTCAATCATTATTGCGTTGCCTTTGCTCAATATTGCTGGTGAAGCTGTGACTTTTGTTTCTGTTTTTCCTTTGCCTATGCCGTATAGTATTCCGTTGTCGATTGATTCGCCTAAGAGGTATCCGTCTGCAACAGCTGTTGGCATAATGTCTATTGGAAGGTTCCAGAGGAATTGCCCAGTGGCTTCATCAACTGCAATTAAATGAGCAAATCTTGGTCTTGGCATCATTTGATAGGTGGTTACACTTGAGAAGTAGAGTACTCCATCAGCACCGATTGCATGTCCGTTGAAGGGTTGGTTGTTTTCTACAGTTTCAAATTCTTGTCCGATGTGGGGGCTTTGCCAAACTTTTTGGCCGTCATTTGATTTGTAGGCGTAGATGTAACCGTCATAGCTGCCCACGTAATTGATGCCGTTGTGGTAGATGTGGCTATATGCAGGGATGAAACCCCATGGATCTTGTCCTGTTGATATTCTGTATATCTCTCTTCCCGTTTTGACATCATATGCAACATTGTTTGATGTGGCGCTATCTCTCATTATGTGTGGACCATTAGAGCTTGTAGCAACTCCTTCGATTAAAACATCGATGTTGAGTACTGTAGCGTTATTTTTCCATAGGAATTTGCCTGTTGTATAGTCGAATCCTGCCATGATTTGCATTGCATTGGGTGTTCTGACAATGACTACGTTGGCTTCTCTGAATGGGAAACATGTTGGACCTCTAAAGAAGTTGTCTGCAACGTCAACCTGGTCACCCAACTGGGCTGTTACATTCCATTCTATGCCTTTAGTCCAGTCATTGCTAGTGACTTGAGAGTATCCTACTGTTGAGATTAGTTTAGAATAGTTCCATTTAATCAGATTCACATAAGATAGTTTCAGTGGTTTTGTGGTGTTCCATGTGTTTAAGTTTGCTTGCATAACCCAGGCTATTGGATCGCCGTCTTCAAATTTTACGGATGTCAAGTCTCTTGGTACGTTTGTTATGTTCTGAAGCTGCGCGCCGTTGTATGTGCTGTATCGATACCAGCTTGTTGAACCTGCTCCAGTTGTGGCTTGCGTTATTCCTCCCCATAGCCATGAGCTGATAGCTCCTTCGCTGACTTGTGTTGCTGTTTGGTATGGAAGGTCTAATCTTTGTGCCTGCCATAGACTGCCTGCTGCTTCCCATAATCTTGCACCTGTTCGTAAATCGATACATTCAAAGTATCCTGAGCGGCTTGTTCTATAGATTTTTCCGTCTATGATTGCTCCTACGGTAGGTGCTGGTGCTGATCCGCTTGCTGAGCTGCCTTGTGGCAGGGGTAAGCTTCCCCATATGCCTCCGATTAGCCCACTGTCTCCAACTGATGTGCTCCAGATTATATGGGGTGTTTTTGGAGCAGTGGTGTAGGGATTGTAGTTGCTGCCTAGTATGTCATAGCTTCTTTGGGGCCAGTCGCCTGATATTGCTGCCCATTCTCTGTTGTCTGTTTGCACTGGATTTTCCCAATAGTTATTCGGTAGAGGTAAATATGGCCATCCATTTAGAATACCTGCATCTACTGGATTTTGTTGTACCGTGAAAACGGTTGGTTGTAATGTTGTTGAGGGTTTATAGTATACACTGAGGTTCATATTTGGGTAAGTATAGTCTGTTGTGTATATTTGACCTGGAAAACTTGCTGTTACACTGTAATTACCAATTAAGGCAGGTTCATAATCGAACATCAAGTGTCCAACTATTTGGGTTCGCCCTGGCTCGACAATTCCGGCGTGTTCAAGTGTAATATCAACTGGCTTAAAAGTCTCTTCATGGCCGTCTGGATGCTTCACCGTAACAGAAACATTTGCATAGCCTGAATTTAATGACGGTACAAGCGATTGTCCTTCATAGGTTGGACCAGAAGGTCCCCGGGTAAACAAAGACGTTAATGAGTACGGATTGATCTATCCCAATTAAAGTCGGTGAAATACCTACTCTGATTCCTGTGTTTCTATCTGGCATTGCTGTATATGTTTTAGCAAGGACCAATGGGATTCCAATAATGATCTGCGTTACCATTATTGTTGTCAAAAGTACTGCAATTAGTTTGTTCGCATTTATTTTTGCTGAGATTTTATGCATCATGTTTTTTCCTTCTTAACTACGGCATTCGTTTGCCATAGTCAATATTTTTTAGATGTAAATACAATATAATGTTTCTTGTTTGAGTGGTTTTATTGTCTGCCTTGTAGATTACGACCACAAGGGAAATGTTAAACCGTATTAAGAAAAGAGAATTTTCGAACGGTGTTTCCATTGCTAATAGCTTAACTTCCAATTAAAAGATAATTTAAGACAAAAAAGAGAATTTGTGGGAGATGTCGCAAATCAAGGTATGTTCCTCTGAACTGCGCGTGTAAAATGTTAGGAAAAAAAGAAGATACCGTATAAAGGGGCTTCTGGAGTAGTGTTTCCTTCCTTTCAGAGGCGCTATTCTAATGTATATTTGCTCAAAAATTTCTTAAATATAAAATATTCCAAAATGCGAGCCTAATCTTTAGAACTCGTTGAAAAAAATAGGGGAAGAAAATACGCGGAGAATGGTGATATCACCATTGAAAACGAGTGAGAAATTATACCTTAGACTTCAATGGCTCATTTTGTCATCAGATGCCACTTTCCAATCTGTATTATAAGCAAATGATACAGATAGTTATACTCGTTGAGTCAGAACATTCGTAAAACAAACATGTTCTTGCTCGATTAAATTATGGAGAATAAAAAATGCTAAAAATAAAAAACAAAACTATGGCTACTTTAATTTCTTTGCTACTGATAACATCTATGGCTACTTCACTAATTGCTTTACCAGACGTTACCGCACAAACATCGCAATCGTCACTGAAGACGTACGCGTTTATCGGTGCTACCCCTAATCCAGTTGGAGTTGGTCAAGAAGTATTGCTCCACATAGGAATAACGAGAGAACTAACAAACGTTGCCATGGGCTACGACGGACTGAGTGTAACGATCACAAAACCCGATGGAACCACCGAAATGTTGAGCAACATTAGAACTGATTCCACCGGTGGAACAGGAAGAATCTTTGTTCCAAATATCGTCGGCAATTATACTTTGCAAACGCACTTTCCACAACAAGTAACTAGCACTACCAAGATGGTGACGGGTGCAGCGGCAAATACAACATTGCTCGCCAGCGACAGTGACATAGTGACGCTTGTTGTAAATGAATCCCCCTTGAGGTATAATCCTGGCGTGGGGCTTCCTACAGAATACTGGACGCGTCCGATAAATGCGCAATTTAGAGAATGGTACTCCGTTGCAGGAAGTTGGCTGGCATCCGGTAGTACTATCGGTGCACCAGCTCCTTACAACGACGCACCAGAAACTCCGCACATACTATGGACAAAACCGCTAACGATGGGAGGTCTCGTCGGAGGAGAATTAGGACTAGTAGGTTCTGGAGCAACATCCGTCGCCTTCAGCAATGGAGATGCATACCAAGGCTTATGGTCAAGTCGGCTCGTAGTCGCTGGGATACTTGTCTATTGTTGGCACACGGGCGCTCGCCCACTTGAGTATACTGCTATGGATCTACGTACAGGTGAAGAGTTGTGGACCAAAACTTTTCTGGACAACCGAACCATATCGACGGGTCAACTATTCTATTGGGAATCATACAATAGTCAAGGCTCTTGGCCTTATTTGTGGGTAGTTAACGGCACTACTTGGTACGCATTCAGCCCCTATGATGCAGCACTTCGGTTTATTATAACGGATGTACCTTCAGGCACCAATGTATTCGGTTCAAGAGGCGAAATCTACAGATACACAGTTAACCAAGCGGCTGGCTACATGACTTTGTGGAACATGAGCGCGCTTATCTCAAATGCTGGCGGTTGGGGACCCAATAATTATCCTGGACCAAATACGACATATAATGCGTCCGCAACACTAGCCAACGGGACACTAACAACAGCAGCGGCACGTGCTTGGTCATATAACATAACGATACCAAAAGGCTTACCGGGAAGTGTACGGGCAGTTGCACTTGGTGACAAAGTCGTCGGTTCGAGCTTAAACACTACTGACGTAGTAACATGGGCTTTTAGCCTGAAAGCAGGGCAAGCAGGACAGCTTCTATTCAATTACGATTGGAAGGCACCCACTGACTGGTTTGCAGGCAACCTATCCTTAACATGGGGAGCTACAAGTATAGCTGATAATACTGCAGTCGTATGGTCAAAAGAGGAACGTCGGCATTATGGCTTCAGCCTCGAAACCGGACAATATTTGTGGGTAACTGACGCGGAACATTACTTGGACATATACGACGCAGGGCGCTCGATATATGAGGGTAAACTTATCTCAGTTGGACAAGGCGGAATAGTATACTGCTTTAACCTCACGACTGGAAAGACGATGTGGACGTACGCAGGCAACGACCCCTTTAGGGAAGTCTTGTGGAGCGATAATTGGCCTGTTGACCAATATTTCCCAAGTGGAGGAAAAATCTACTTCTTCCAACAGGAACACTCTGCTAATCAGCCTCTACCGCGTGGTGCTCCAGCCTATTGCCTCAACGCAACAACAGGAGAGGTAATATGGCGAGTCGATGGCCTTATCCGTGACAACCACTGGGGAAGCGAAGCAATCATGGCAGATAGCGTAATAGCGATAGCCAACACATACGACCAACAAATGTACGCCCTAGGCAAAGGTCCAAGCGCCATGACAGTGGAAGCACCGATGGCTGATATCGCTCTAGGGTCAGGATTGGTAATACGTGGTACAGTGACTGACGTTTCGCCGGGCACAACACAAGACTCTTTGAAACTACGATTTCCATATGGCATTCCTGCAGTATCTGACGACAGCCAAGGGGAATGGATGAAATATTTGTATGCACAGTTCCCACGGCCAACTAACGTTAATGGTGTTGAAGTCACTTTGACTGTGGTTGATGCAAACAACAATTTCCGTGAAATCGGTAAAACCACCAGCAACTCTGACGGATTATTTACTTTCAACTGGACTCCGGACATTCAAGGACAGTACACAGTCTACGCTTCGTTCAACGGGTCTAAATCCTACTATCCATCACATGCAGTTACCTCGTTTGCAGTTGACTCTGCGCCACCAACGCCGTCTCCTTACCCCGTAACCATTTTGCCGCCCACAGAAATGTACATCGCTGCAGGCGTTGCTGCAATAATTGTGGCAATCGCCATAAGTTTTGCTATAACAATCCTGGTGCTAAGAAAGCGACCATAAAACACTTAACAAGACAAAAACTACTTTCCCCTTTTTTAGTCTTTAAAAAAAATATGCCTTGAGGAAGAACAGAGGCTGAGCAGGCTCTGGCTAAAATTCACGTCAATAGCCTTTAGACCGTTTGCATGTGCTCTTATCTCCTATAGTTTGGTTGCCAGAGCTTCAGCAAACCCTGTTTTCTTTAATGAAAACTTAGAAACAGGATCTATTAATGCACAAATCTTTTTTCTAAATAGCTCCATAGAGGGTATTGTTGTCTTGTTTTGTGTTGTCTTGAGAAATAACTCGCTATATTATCTATTTCTCCAACTATAAGAGTTATGTAAATCAGGCACTAAAGTTGTAGGAAAAGACAAGAAACTGGCGGAAGCCAACATTAAACCCAAATCCAGAAGCGCAGAAGCAGTCTCCCGTCACTAAAAGGTCGGAAATTCTATGAACAGTAGATTCAGCCTTGAATTGAAACTAAAACACCATTCATTGTTTTTAACTGCCATGCATCTGCCAAATGCTGTGCTACCTTCAACTTTGATTCCACCCAAGAGTAATTATCACTAACGACATCAAACTGTATATACCGTAAAGTATCGATTATTGATTGCTTGATTTCCTGCGAAGTTTTCTCCAAGATTCTGAGCATTCTGTGAGGGATAACTACTCTTTCAAGGAAATTCTTGAGAATCTGAATACCCTCCAAATTCTCGAAGGTGAATCTTTCAATGTGTGCTTGGATTCCATAGATTGGTCTCATCTTATGTTTCATAGCTTCAACTTGGCAGGATTGCGATTGCGCCAAAAGAAAGAAATCATCGGGCAATCTTGATAAACAGTCCTTGTGACTTTGGGTAACCTGCAATTCAGTTCCTATTTCCCAGGTACAGAAAATATCATCAAGCGCTATCAATTTTATCGAGTTAAACTCTTTCACAGCCTTCTCTAATGTGTAAACACTTGCTCCGAAGGTGACTCCAATAAGTTGGTGACCAAAACAAATTCCAAGCAATGGAACATCTATTTGCCTTATGAACTCTATCTCGGCGTCAAATTTATTGCGATCGTTGAGGTCACGTAGATGAGCGGTAGAACCAGAAAGAACCACTCCTGCCAAGTCTACAGGCAAAGTCTTCTCATTAACTTCGTAATAATCCCACACAATGACTTTGTAATCCCCAACCAACCTAATTGCGTTTTCAATAGATTTAATTCTCATGGAATCCTTCGGTTCAAAATAATTGTTTATTATGATAATGGACAATCACTTCAGCCTCCCTTTTTTTATTCACTCTCTTTTCAACAACATGTTTCTAGCTATTTGTTGAAGTTCTTTATAGTTATTTTTCCCTGAGGAGGTTGCCTGTTTTGTCCAACCTCTTGCTTTTCAAAAGTGCTTGAAGTTTCTACAAAGAAGGCCCCGTAAGGACATCTCACCTTCTTTTTTCCAAATCCTTGCCTCGATGTTTGGGGGTGAAAAGTCAAGGATATTATTTATCTCGTGGCAAAAAAGGGTTACTTAAGGCGATTATTCTAAAATTGTTTGTACTTTAGTGAAATCTAAGTCAGGAGTTAAAATTCCTCTGCCTTTAACTTCGTAGAAACAGATAAACGATGGATCCGTTCCTAGCCTATTAACAATAGACTTACAGTTTTGGTATGCTTGTCCTATTTTTGATTCACCATTTGGGTTAGAGAACAACATTGCGCCATTGGCGGTACCTAGAGTTACTTTGGAGTCATTATTTTTTCAAAAATTAAGTGATTTTCAAACTAAATTATTTTACGATTGCATGAAGTTTATATCGGCAAATTACAGAAGTAATATGATTGAAAATGTGCCCCTTTCAAATAGAAAAGTGCCAAGTAATTTGGTCAAAAGGTCCTCCAACAGAAAACGAAAGACAATCAATAATCAAAGAATTAAGAGCGATGTCTTTTGAAATCCAAGAAGCAGTTAATTTCACTAAAGAATTAAGCGAAGTCAAAATGAATGAAGTCAAGTTCTGGCTAAGTCCAGAAGGGGGAATTGACTATACTTTGTCGATTTATTATGATGTTCACGCTAGAGCATGGGGGATGATGCTTGAGGAAAATGAAGCAAAAAATGGTTCCCCTAAAGTCGTAGGTGAAATTGCCTGTACTGATCCCATGACTTTAAGTTTTATTGCACCTGAGAATATTTTTAAAACTGAATCCCTTTCCGACCCATAGATTACTATTGTTTTTGCCCTCATCGGGAGCCTAACTCAGTGAATTATTATAAACCCATGCTTGTCAAGTCTATTTCTAAACCTTTTCCCAGAAAGATGAGTGGATAGGAAGGCTTATAGAAACATGCCAACAATAGGCATGCAGAGCGGAAGAACTTGAAAAAACACGGCGACACCTTATTTGTTTTTGACTTTTTTGGTTTTGGTGAAAATATATGAAAGATTTTAAGTGCCCAATATGTGGTGGATCAACTGAAAAGATTTGGGAAAATGCAGCCAAAACAAGGTACGGGATGAGATGTAAGGAAGGCCACAATAAAACAGATGGCAAATCAGGGGGTTCATTAGAGTATCCCACATTTCTTGTTTCAAGTGAAGAACTTGTATAGAGGAGAATAAGCGCTTTTCTTGCCAATTACAGAAATGATTTCGCCTGAAAAGTCTGTTTCGGTTCTCTGCATACATTTATCTAAAATCTCATTGCTGCAAAATAATATGGTGTTTTAGCTTGTTTCTTAAACTGTTTCAGTTCTGTTTCAGCCAACTGCCATAAGCCTCCATGCACATATAGTAATATAGTGATAAACAATGAGTAAAACAAAAATCGTAATCGCATTGGCTGCAATGGCGGCTTTAACATTGGTGATAGTTGGATTAGCTTCAGCACAAATAGCACCTAGCCCAACATACGCAGGAGCAACGCCCAATACAGCAGCACCCAACGGCGGGTTCTTAGGCTGGATTGGAAACTGCTTTGGATTAAGAAACAGCCAACCCTACGCCAACCAGAACATAGCTCCCCAAGATCCACCAACAACCGGTTCAGTTCCAACACCCAACCAAAACGGATACGGCTATGGATATGGATCCTGCTGGGCAAGATAAAAAAAACTTGAAACTCTCAAAAAGTCCCTTTTTTATTTTTAAAGTATTACTATTTAAATGTGACTTCGCTTATTTTGCATGGACAACTTTCTAAAGCTTGCAAAGTCAAGTTGACAAATCAGTTATTTTCAATTCTTAACAAGCTATTTCTACTATCTAGCTTACTAAAAAACAGGCAACGGGTGTAACCGGTTTATCCCTTCTCCTTTCCGGAAAAACTCACACCCTTAAACCAAACCCTAAAAACGATCACTCCAAAGGTTTAAGCGATCGAATTATTTCTTTCACTTTCATACCTTTAGACACTGGAAAGGCACAACAGAGCAGCATAAAACCAAAGACCCCTGGCACGTCAAAGAAATCTTGGGACATAAAAGCATCAAATCAACAGAAGCATACATACACTTGGAACAAATGATGTACGAAGACAAGCAAACGACCAATTCACTGTCAAAGTTGCTAACACAATGGAAGCAGCAATTAAGCTAATGGAAGTAGGATTTGAGTTTCACACTGAAATTGAGGGGCATAAACTGTTCAGGAAAAGGAAGTTAAACCTAATGGATAATTCCAAAACTCTAAGGTATAATTTCGCAGCCATTGTATTTTAAGTAGTCAAAGTCTTCAAGCATGATTTGTTTATTCTTTATTAGTTCTTGAATTCTTGGAACTTCATTTTTGACTGTTTCGATAAGTTGCTCAACTGTAAAACAAACTTTCCCGTAGGCTTCATCACTCCACCTCTTAGTTATATTGGTATACAAGCATCTGCCACCGCAAATTCCAAGAATCGCACATTGGGAGCATGGTTTTTCGTTTACAAACATCTTCTTTAATTTAGTTGGGTCAGCATCTTTGATATGACCTAAATAATATTCGTTCATACCCCACATTGTTGGACAAGGAATAATGTAACCATCCGTTTGGATTGCATAGTTAATCCAGCCGCCTCCGCAACGCATAAGGCAATTTTTCTCTTCATACAAAATTGATTCTGCAATTCCCAGCAATGGATAAAGCTTTAACACTACTCCTTTCTGATGCATCTGATCAACCCAAAACCGCGCTATTTCACGCACCCCCGGAACGTAGCTTGTTTTTGTCCAGTCTTCAAAGTTACGTCTCTGGTAGTCGTTACCCCAAAACCCAGCGTTAAGTTGCCAATGTATCGAAGAAAAAGAAAAGTCATCGTTATCAAGCAACCATCGAACTTGCTTGTTGATGTCTGTTTGTTCCATTATTGTCATCCGAGCAATAAGTTCACCGGCAAAACCGTTTTTCCTGATTAATTTCAAGTTTTCAACAACTTTGCGGAAGGTGCCTTTGCCACGATAATAATCAGTTAACTCTTCTTGCCCATCTATTGAAACAAGAATCGTGTGAAATCGATTAACATATTTTGGTTCTAACTGGTCGAGAAGTAAGCCGTTTGTTTGTATCATAAAATCTTTAGGCTCAACTTCATCCATAATTTGCTTGAGCGTATTCATTCCCAGCAAGGGTTCACCTCCATAGAAGGTTAAAACGCATTCAGGATCTTTTCGGCAAAAGTCTTTGAGCAAACCCAAATCATAACTCAGTTTACGAGGCAAATCGTAGTCAACTTTTATGTCATCGCCGAAGTCTTCATCAAAGTCATCGAGACTCTCACCAAAACAGTATTTGCACTGCAGATTACAGTCACTTGTGAGTATGACGTGGAAGAACATAACTGCTAATCAACATCAATGTTATTTAATAGTATTTTTCTGCCAACTTTTGAGCTTCTTCATATTCCTTTGAGTGTTCGGAGTCTTCAGCCTTATCAGATTCGTCTTCTTGATTTTCTTTCTGGGTCTTGCCTGTTTCTTTCTTAGCTATCTTAAGAGCCTTATTGACATAAGTATTCAAATCTAAACTTTTCATTATTTTGTCTGATAACGTTTCAGGAGCATAAATCAACGGCAAGATTGCTATGAATAGAAAGAAACTTGCAAAGGAAAACACTGTACCAGCGTTGGCATTGCCTGCTGTAATACCATTAGCTATGTTTTGTCCAACAGTATGAGAAACTAAATTAGATAGTACATAAGGCAAGATTCCAATGATATAGTATTTTTCACTACCTTTATCCTGAGCAATATCACCCCAAAGAATTACAACAAACAACATAGTAAAAGTTCCCCAGGCTATAGCATCTACAACAACATAAAACCAAGCAGCTAAAACATTATTTGTGAACAACCCTATTGCGGCGTAGCCTAACCCAGAAAGTGCAAAGCCTATCAGTGCCAAACGTTTTCGACCCTTTTTGTCTGCCACGAATCCAAAAATAATTGCAGAAGCTCCCACTAAAACCGTTTGAATAACTTTATAATAAACAACAAAATCTGAACCAAAAATCGATGGATCACCAAAGTTTTTGTCATTGATCTTCATTGTGAGGTCATTAACTAACGAAAACATAAACCAAGGAATAACATATAATAAAAATGATTTATTTGTAACAACAGCCCTAAAGGATACTTTTTCTTTATCAGCGATTGGTCTTTCAAGAGGTTTCAGAACTAAAATAGGTGCTAGACCGATTAACCGCAATATTGAGAGTGCAATTGCTGTGGCAAGAATATCGGTGCCTCCAATTGAAGAAACAATGGCATAACTTATTCCCATAATAAGAATAGTTATACCGCCCAATCTTGCTCGATTTTGAACAGTGGTTGTAGCTGCAAAATAGCCCATAAAAGCGGGTATACCTATTCCAAAATAGGCGCCAAAAATCCCAGCGATTGCAATTAAGACTGAAGCATTTGTCAAATCTAGAAGTAATAGAGAAGAAGAAAGAAAAATACCTATTATAGTCCAATATTTAAGAAAGGCTAATCGCCGTTTGAATCGATCTAATACCAATGTCCCTATAAACGCAGAGAAAATTAATGCAGCAATACTCAACGCGATTACTACAATAAGTAATCCCGAAAAACGAGGTAGTGACGAAACATTTTGCAAAAACCTAAATGCAGACAGGTACCAAACTAAAGCGTTGGCTACAATGATGACATTTATTGAGGCGTTGGAATCTAAACCAAGCCTATTGGCAATTCTTGTTCCTCTCATACTATCGCATAAACTGTCCATAAACTTTGGAAATTATAAGCTTTAAGGACTGCAAAAATGGTTTTAAAATCTTTATTTTTGATCAATAAATCGCAAGTTATTTAAGTACCAATTGTACAACAGAGATACAGTTAAGGAAGGGATAACTTGTCAAAAAAACAAAAAATTGTTAGATTTGGCGGATGGTAAAATAATTCTACTCAAAGTTTCAAATGTTTGACGCCAAGGCGTGAAGCAGAAGTACTGCTTCTCTTCCTTTTTTTACATCTTTCAATAAAATATTGTTATTGAGTTCTTTTTGACTGAGTGTCATTACTTCTGATCTTATTTTTTGTACTTCTTTCGATTTCATTACGGTAGAAATTAGAAGTTTTAGTTCTTGTTTAGAAAACTGATCTTTGCTGGTTAATAGCTGAAACTGTTCTTTTATAGCCTTATTTCTAAAGGCACATATCATCGGATAGGGAGGTAATTCATGTTTGAACCTATGTTGTAACTCGGCAAAATCAGACATATCCATAAATTCATCATTCATTGTGGATAAAATGCCCATTGTACGCCCATAACTCTTTACGAAATCAAGGGATTTTTTGTCTGCACCCCCTATTATAGCGCCAATTTGACTTTGAAGTTCAGCTACACAACCTTTCAATCTAATAACTTCAAAGTACTCTTTATGCGTAACATTTGATTTTCGCCATAGACATGTCTCAAGAGATTCTGCTTTGGCAATTTCAAAAAACGAATTGTTGACTAAATCGATTATTAGTTTTTTTTCTTTTGGGAAATGGGCTTCACAATTTTCCTCTAACAATGTCAAACCTTTAACAAGTAAGACATCTCCAGTTAGAAGAGCAATAGAACTCCCATATTTGCCATATACAGTTTTTCTCCGAAATTTATAGGTTGATTTATCGATAATATCGTCATGAATATCACCTGAGGCAGTAATAAGCAACAACGATGATGCCAAAGAACTAATTCTTTCAGGTTTTCCTCCAACTAATTCACATGTAATAGATACTAACGCAGGGAAAATTGGTAACACACGAGGAAAGATCTTTTCAGCATAGTATTTTAAAGCATCAGAAACTATGTCAACATTATCTTGAAATTTAGAAATTTCATTACAAGCATCTTCTAAAGATCTTGATCCTCTTTCGTAAATAATATTTAGAGCAGTCTCAATTGTAGGGTTAAATTTCATTTAGGCTACTTTCCTTTTTTCTATTCTATCTTAGCCTTTATATTTTTAACCTAAATGCAACCACAAGCAATAGTGAACTGGAAAAAGAAAATACTAATTAGACAAATAATTGAAATGAAGAAATTTACAAATTGGATAAAAATTAGCTAAAATAAACCTGTGGTTCTGTCAAATCAATTCTTAAAAAAATTAAGAATGAGAAATGATTCTTACCATCCTCCGAATGCTGGTTTGTGTCTAATGATTTTTTTTCCGTTCATCATTTTCACCTCCAATACTCAATTTTCAGTTCAATCAACAATTGATCTATTGATTATAGGTTATCCAAGCGATAATGTCTTGAGTGTCTATGCGTGTGTGATAGGTTACTCCTGCGCAGTTTGAGTTGGATACAAAAGCGTTTACAGCGAGAACAATGTCTTTCCCATTGCTATCTGTGTAGATTACAGGGCCACCTGAGTCGCCAAATGAGATTCCGCCTTTGTCTTGTGCAGCATTGGCTGATAATTTTAGGAATTTGGCGCTTCCATCAAAATTTGCAGGTGACAATTGGCTTTGGGCTATGTTTCGAGATAGTGATCCTCTCCACGAATTCATCACGCCGTTGTTTTTAGGTGTTAATTGATATTCGAAGCCATAACCAATTACTTCCAAGTTGGTTTTTGAGGGTAAAGTGTCAACAAAGCCAACATCGGGCAGATTTGGTAAGGTTATGTCACTAACCGGAACCGGTGTATCCAAACGAATTAAGCCAATGTCGCTGGTTGCGAATTCTTTCTTGCCAGATGTCGCCGGAACGTAATCTGGATAAGCTTCTGGGACGCCGTTGTATATTTTATCTTTGCCATAATACACGATTGCACCATCTATTATTTCGTAGCTAATTGGTCCTTTATCAAAGCAAACGCTAACGGCTGCTACATTAAGCAAGCTGTGGCCAGCCGTAATCATGGTTGTTGAAGAAATCAGAAAACCAGAGCAGAATCCTATAGGAAATTGTCTATTTGGATTACTGAAAAGCACTACTACCCCAACGTAACTCCTTGAATCAGAAGAATCATTTGAGTAATTGCCAGATATTCCGTAAACTGTACTAGTAAATAAGGATAGAACTACTAAAGCACACAAAGATGACAGTATAGCTATTTTTTGTAGTTTCAGAATTCGATTCCCTCTCTCTCTCAATTTCACTTAATCCATACTTGGTTTCGTAAGATGCAATATATAAATCGTGTAGTTACGGTCAACCAAACTTCATTATGTTCTTCAAAACTACAGTTGCAAACATCTAGCAAAACTCTTAATAGCTAAATCTTTAATCAAAAGGTTTCATGAGCCAAACCAAGCAATTCGAGCAGAAATGGCAAACCAAATGGGAAAAAAACCATGTTTTCGAAGCTGACCCTGACCCGAAAAGAAAGAAAATAATGGTAACTTTCCCGTTTCCATACATGAACGGTCCATTGCATGTTGGACATACTTTCACAGCTTCTAGGGTTGACGCTTATGCTAGGTTTAAGCGAATGCAAGGTTACAATGTGCTTTGGCCTTGGGCTTGGCATTGGACAGGACAGCCGTTGCTTGGAGCAAGCCAACGAGTAGCAAGAGGCGACGAAGCTTACATCAAAGTACTTAGAGAAGTTGATGGGGTACCTGTAGGTGAATTAAAAAAATTTGTTGACCCCCTCTACATGGCTCAGTATTACACTAACGAAGGTCGCTTAGCAGTCAAAAGCATAGGGTTCTCAGTTGATTGGCGACGCGAATTCACAACAGAAATGCCAACATTCCAGAAATTTATTGAGTGGCAATACAAGAACCTTCACGAAAAAGGCTACGTAACCCGAGGTACACATCCAGTTGTTTGGTGCCCAAAAGACAAAAGTCCAACCGGCGACCATGACCGCCAAAGTGGCGAAGGTGTCACCCCCGAAGAATACACATTAATAAAATACAAACTCGAAAACGGGACGATCTTGCCAGCAGCGACTTTCCGCCCTGAAACCATCTATGGCATAACAAACATTTGGATAAACCCCGATGCAAACTATGTTGAAGCAACCGTAAATGGCGAAAACTGGATAATCAGTCAGGAAGCATCTGAAAAACTTAAAGAACAAGAAAGAAAAATCGAGATAAAACATATTTTCCAAGGCAAGGAACTCATCGGAAAAACCTTTGAGAACCCAGTTACAAAACTCAAGTTTCCAATTTTACCAGGTTGGTTTGTTGATCCTAAAACCGCTACTGGTGTGGTTTATAGTGTTCCAGCCCATGCACCTTTCGATTGGTTAGCTCTAAGGGATTTACAGCAAAAACCAGAAGTTCTCACTGAGTTTGGTGTAGATCCTGAAGTTGTTAGAGCAATTAAACCTATTTCGATTATCAAGTTGGAAGGTTTCGGTGATTTTCCAGCTGTTGAAATCGTAGATAAAATGGGTATAAAAGATCAGAATGATGCCAAAGGAGAACAAGCTACTAAAGAATTGTATAAAAAAGAGTTCCACGGCGGCTTCTTAAAAGAAAGTTGTGGTCCGTACGCTGGTAAAAGTGTGCGAGAAGTCAAGGATATTTTGATAAAAGACTTCAAAGAAATGGGCGTTGCTGATTCTATGTATGATTTATCTGAACCAGTGGTTTGCCGATGCATGACGCCATGCATTGTAAAAATTCTCTCCGACCAATGGTTCCTAAACTACTCTGATCAAGCATGGAAAGCAAAAGCCAAAGAAGTAGTTGTTCAAATGAATGTTTACCCAGATTCAGCCAAACCATGGTTTAACACGGTTATCGATTGGCTTCGTGAATGGGCTTGTGCAAGAACCACAGGTTTTGGAACACCTCTGCCTTGGGGCAAAGGCTGGATTATCGAAACTTTAAGCGACTCCACCGTTTACATGGCATTCTACACAATAAATAAGCATATAGAACAAAATAGCATCAAGGCTGAATCATTAACTCCTGAAGTTTTTAACTACGTTTTCTACGGAAAAGGAAATCTCTCGGAACTCTCAAAAGCCGTTGGAATTCAAACTCATTTGCTTGACGAAATGCGAGCTGAATTCTTATACTGGTACCCCTTCGATTTGCGTAATTCAGCTAAAGAACTTGTTCCAAACCATCTCTCTTTCTGTATCTTCCACCATGCCGCCTTGTTTCCGCCTGAACACTGGCCCAAGGGTATTGGCATTAACGGTATGCTAATGGTTGAAGGGCAAGGAATGCACAAGAGTAAAGGCAACTTCATAACTATGAAAGGCGCCGTAGAAAAATACGGTGCAGACGCCACACGGTGTGGTTTACTATTGGGCGCTGAAGGTATGGATGATCCGGATTGGCGAGCCGAAAACATAAGCGATTTGAAAACAAAGTTTGAAAGTTTAATCGGGTTTGCAGGTTCAATAATTTCATGTTCTAAAAAAGAAGAAGATACAATGTTAGAGCGGTGGCTTATGAGTAGACTTCAAAGCCGAATACAAGAAGTCACTGAAAGCTTGGAGGAGCTTAAAACTCGAACTGCGCTGCAAGTTGCGTTGTTTGAGACGTGGAATGATTTGCGATGGTACATTCAACGGAAAGGAAATACTGAGGCTAAAGCATTAGGCGAGGCTGTTAAGATTTGGCTAAAGATGCTTGCCCCTTTTTCACCCTTCCTATGCGAGGAACTCTGGAGCCAAACAGGCGAAGAATATTTCATAAGCGTTGCAGAATGGCCAAAGTTTGACTCTGCCAAAATAGATGTAGCAGCAGAAGAGCAAGAAACCTTGATTACAGACATAATGACTGACACATCAAATATTCTGAAAGCAACAAAGATAACGCCTAAGCGCATATGTTTCTATACACCAGCACCATGGAAATGGCAAATTTACCTCAAAATCCTGGATAAAACGGTTTCTGGAGAAGCGAAAATCGGAGAGTTAATGAAGGAATTCGCCACTGACAACGATCTAAAACCCTACATGAGAGAAATTGCAGGTCTAGTTCCTAAAGTAATTAAGGCTTTGACTAAAGTCTCAAGTGATCGGAAAGCGAATATGCAACAAATTAAAGTTGTTGATGAACAGACGATTTTGGCTGCTGCAGTAGGATTTTTAGATTCACGCTTCAACGCTGAAGTTATGGTCTACAGAGAAGATGACACAGAACGATTTGACCCCAAAAACCGTGCATCGATGGCAATGCCTTATCAACCAGCAATCTACCTCGAGTAAAGTTAAATTTTATAAGGGGTAACAATCCATTTGCTTGCATGGAACGTTTCGTAGCCTTCGTAAGAGGTATTAACGTTGGGGGACGCATTGTTGTTAAAGAGAAGCTTAAAAAAGCCTTCACTTCGTTGGGTTTCCAAGACGTTTCCACTTTTAAGCAAAGCGGCAACGTGATCTTTGAAACTGAAACTGAGTCCCCAAAGGAAATTGAGGATAAAATTAAAGATAAATTATGCAACATGTTGGGTTACGAAGTTACGGTGTTTGTGCGCACTCTTCTTCAACTTAAAAGTATAATCCTATCTGACCCTTTCAAAAACCAAGCCGATGAAGGCACAAGTTTTCTGGTGACTTTTCTCCCATCCGTTCCAACTAATCTTCCTTTTCTGTTGCCTCTAACAATTCCAAAGTCTACTACCCAAATAATTTCAACTATGGGTACTGAGGTTTTCAGTGTGACACATGGCGGCGGCGAAGGCGCTTTACCGAATCCCTTTTTGGAGTCAAAACTAAGGGTGAAAGCGACCACCCGAAACATTAACACAATTAGGGAAATAGTTGAAAAATTTAAGTCAATATAAATAGTCAGTTGCATAAAATAATGAAAGAAAATAATTCTTTCACGATGTGCAAAATGTTGCCTGGTCTAATTGAGCCTTTGAAAGTTAAGTCATACACTCTACGGAACCGCATTGTTTTGCCGCCCATGCAAACGGGAAGGGCAAGTTTTGAAGGCGAAGTAACGAATAGGCTGATTAATTTTTATGTTCGACGATCATTGTATTTGGGTTTGCCAATTGTGGAGCACTCTTATGTTTCGCCAACTGGCAAAATAGGACCCAAACAACTAGCAATTCATGAAGACTCAGCAATTAATGGCTTTGAGAAACTCTCAAATGCTCTTCATTCTGTCGGCGCTCCAGCCATTGTTCAGATATCTCACGCAGGAGGAGTAACTAACAAAAGAGTCATTGGCGCTGAACCTGCCGGTCCTTCACCAAGAGAAAAAAGCCGTATGTTAGAAACAAATGAAATCTTTGACATAGCTAATGATTTTGCCTTAGCAACTAAACGTGCAGTTAAGGCTGGATTTGACGGAGTTGAGATTCACGGAGCCCATGGTTATTTGCTAAATCAGTTTTTTTCACCATTGTTTAACAAACGAGAGGATGAGTTTGGCGGTTCTCTGGAAAAAAGAATACATTTCCCTTTGTTAGTCGTTGAAAAAGTTCGCAAAATTCTTGGCGATAGACTTTTACTTTACAGATTGGGCTCAGATGATTTAGCTCCCTACGGAACGCATATTGAAGATTCAATTGTATTTGCTAAGAAACTTGAGGCTGCGGGAGTGGATATATTGGACGTGTCTGGTGGAATGTGTGGAAGTGAACCAAGACAGCTTCGGCTAATCAAAGGGTACTTTGTTCCGCAGGCAAGCGAGATAAAGAAAGCCGTTAACACTCCAGTTATCGGTGTAGGCGGAATCACAGAAGCAGAATTTGCTGATCGATTGGTAATTGAGGGAAAAGTTGATTTGGTTGCGGTTGGTAGAGCGTTTTGGACGGATTCGCAATGGGCAGAAAAAGCAATTGAAAATCTGAAATCAACTCAATTCTCTGCCAATTCCTAAAGTAATAACAAAACCCTTATGCTTAAGAACACAATATTATTTTGGAAAGAGGATGATACGCTTTTAGTCCTAAAAAAAGAGCCCCAAGAAACGCCAAAAACCGAGGAAGAGGCATTGAGTACCCAATGGAAATTGGAGAAGAATTTGAAGTTGACATAATAGATATGAGTCCAAACGGGGAGGGCGTCGCGAAAATCAAGGGTTTTCCTGTCTTCATTAAAAATGCAAAAGCTAACGAACATGTAAAAATTAGGATAACCAACCTAATTAGCGGTTGCGCGGATGCAGAAGTTGTTTCTTAACAAATAACGCAAACTTTTTCCTTTATTTGTTCAAACGTTTTACTTCAATTTAGAAAAAATCGTTAAAAATTGTAACAAAAACGTTTTATTTTTTGATCTTAACTTGCTTCTTTCATTTAATACTTCAGTTTTATATTTCCTTAACTATGATGGCAAGCATGCCATTAAACAAATGGGTTCGAAATGATTTTGACAACTGTGGAAATCAAGTTCGCTAAGCAGTTATTACTGTTTTTTTGGGTCGCAACACAGTATCTTTGATGATAACGGGTTTTTCTTCTTTTTTAATGGATGAATCAATTCGAACAGGAAATACCGAATAACTTGCGCAAAGCTTGTATGGCGTTTGGAGCATGGTCCAAAGTTTGTTTAAATCATCTAAAGTAAGCGAATCCTTTGTGATTTTGAGCTCGTCACCGCTTCCAACCAAACTACCTTGTAAGTCAGGTCCTCGAAGAATGGGGTTTTGTGAAAAAAGCTGAATGATTTTTCCAAGAATAATCTGGTCATTTTCTACATTTTGTGTTAAGGGGGTTATTAAATAATTTAATTTCAGGTATAGGAGTGTGTGTGGATTTTGTGTTGTTTGAGGTTGGTTGCGCATACTTGTTAATTCGTTTACGTTGTACAAGAAAACTGAGATTTGTGTTGATTCGGCTTGGGCGTCTTTGGGAGAGAGATAACTGATTTGTCGTGGATTTCGGACGATGGCATTTATTTGTGGATCATTCTTTACTCCATTCCAAATGTGGGTCGCAAGTGTTTTGCTGACACAGTTTAGATTGTTGTAGCTGCTCACTTTTTATTCCCGCGTTAAATTATTTTGAACGTTGCATCGATTCAAAAACGATTTCTAAAGTCTCAATCGCTATTTCATTTCCTTTTGCATTCAATTCGGGACCTTTATATTTGCTTGGCCAAGCATTTGAAAAATCCCATCTTGCAGCATCATTACCTTCTTCATCAACAAGAATCACAGACATGTTTCTTCGAACCGAACTGAGTTTTCCTTGCTCAACCAATTTACGCCAATTGTATAACTCCATTGAAGAAGTAAGACCCCATTTCAAAACTAGATTGCCATAGGCTACAAGCCCCGATTGTTTTCTAACATTAAATACTGGTTCTATTCCTTCTCGGACTTCAATAACTTGGCTTGTAGAATCGGGAAGGGTAACTTCACTAAAGTTAGCTTGAGTAACCCCACTTATTTCAACTCTAAATCGGTAATTTCCAAATGGATCTTTTCTTTGGGTTGATTTTGCTGACATAAATTAACCTTCTTTAACTTTTGAGTTTTTTTGCCAATGGCTAACTCGGAGTTGATATCTTATCAAACTTTGTAACTATTATATTTTTGTAAAGAGTCCCTACAGCCTACAGGTATAGTTTACCAATTTGCCTAACACTTTCTTGCACTCGGCTTGGGAATTGACAATTGACACTCAAAAAAAGCGTTGGTTAGAATAGCGGAATAGTTTATGGAAAAAATTGATGGAGAAGCTCAAGATTTTTTCTTTTGCTCCATTACTTTCTTTGCCAGAACTACCGCGTCTTCCCTTGTTTTACCAAATAATGCCCCAATTCTGTCTGCATCTGCTTTTTCAACTGCTGCTCCACCGATTATGATTTCAATTTTCCCCTTTAGACCTTCAAGTTCTAGTGCAGAAACCAATTTGGGAAGATTCTCCTTAGCTGCGCTAAGCAAAACAGTAACAACGATAATATCGGCATTTGTCTCTTTAGCCTTTGAAGCGAAGGCTGTTGGAGAAACTCCTTTTCCAACATCAATAGTTTTAAACTGCGCAAGTTTGAGCGATTTTCTAACCATATGTTTAGCTGTATCCATAACATCTGGATGTAGAGAACCTATCACAACAGTTCCGATTGGATTATCAGGTTCAGGCGGTTCTTTTTCCCTCATAGCTTTCAACCATGACACTTTAAAAATACCTCCAACTATTTGTCTAATTAATTAGAATAGACCCTTTTAATGCTACCGTTAATCCACAAAAACAATAAGGAAAAATATAACTTTAACAGACAAAATTATTTTTTTGTCTGCTAAAATCATGCTTTAACAGAAACACCGTAGACGTAGTCAGTGATTGCTTTTATGTCTTCATCTGGAGTTTTTAATGGCATTATGTTGAGTTTTTCGACAAGTACTTTGAGAATGTTTGGGGTGATGAATGCGGGTAGACTTGGTCCTAATCGAATGTTTTTCACACCTAAGTAGAAAAGAGACAGTAAAATCGCTACCGCTTTTTGTTCATACCATGAAAGTATGAAGAACAGTGGCAATTCATTTATTCCACATTTGAAAACTTCAGCGAAGGCTTGGGCTATTTTAACAGCTGAATAGGCATCATTGCATTGTCCAATATCTAGCAATCTAGGTATCCCATCTATTTCTCCTAAATCTTTGTCAAAGAACCGGAATTTTCCACATGCCAGAGTAAGAATAATAGAGTCCTTTGGAGCTTTCTCAACAAACTCAGTGTAATAGTTACGTCCTGGTTTAGCGCCATCACATCCAGCCACTAAGAAGAAAGAGTTGATATGGCCATTCATTACTGAATCAACTATCTTGTCAGCAACTGAAAGAACAGCGTTTCTGCCAAAACCAACCATGACGTATTTACCTTCGATGTCTTCAGGGAAGCCTGGCAACTCTAAAGCTTTAGATATCACTGCGGAAAAGTCGCTGCCCAGTATATGAGCTACACCTGGGTAACCAACTGGACCTGAAGTGAAAATGTTACCTTTATAATTTTCCATTGGTTTCTGGATGCAGTTGGTTGTCATCAAGATGGCGCCGGGAAATTGCGCGAATTCTTTTTGCTGGTTCTGCCATGCCGTGCCATAATGACCATAGAAGTTGGGATACGCTTTGAGTTTGGGGTAACCATGGGTTGGGAGCATTTCCCCATGGGTGTAGACTGTAATGCTTTTGCCTTGAGTTTGTTTTAATATGTGCTCTAGATCAATGAGATCGTGACCTGAAACTAGTAGTGCTTTGCCTTTTTTGTGCCCAAGAGGAACTTTAGTTGGAACTGGATGACCATAAGTTTCAGTGTTTCCTTCATCTAAAAGCTCCATAGCCCGGATATTGATTTCGCCACATTTCAAGGCAAGCCCCAAGAAATCGTCTGCACCCAAAGAGTTGTCGAGGGTAGATGCGAAACCTTGCTGAATAAAATCGAAAACTTTGTCATCCTTTTTTCCCAGCAAATAAGCATGATAAGTATATGCCGATAATCCTTTTAATCCATAGATTAAGAGCAAGCGCAATGCATTCAAGTCAGGATCTACCGAGGGATCAGTATTCACCCCAACCTGTTTTCCTTGTTTAATCAATCCTTCTGGAGTCTTTTCAAGTTGAATATCCACAGGTCCATGGAATCCAATGTAACCTCCGGCTGATTGAACCTTTTCACGCAGAGTGTCGCGAAGATTTGCGGCTCTGTTTACGTATTTGATTATCGTCTCTGGGTCGAAATTCACATTTGTTAATGTGACAAAAGCTGCCTCGCAAATGAACAGGTTCAATTGCTCATCTTTAACACCTACTTTTTGTCCTTCTAATGCTAATTGTGATAATCCACTAAGCATGTAGATCAACAAATCTTGAAGCGCGGCGACCTCAGGGCTTTTTCCACAAACACCATAAACTGTACAGCCTTTTCCTAGTGCAGTTTGTTCACACTGATTACAAAACATTTGATTCAATATAATGCACCTGCTTATTCTCTTTACTTGTTTTTAACGTAAATAGCTTTCGCACACACCTAGAATCAAAACCATTCGCTAAAGTCAACAAGTTGCGAAGAAACAAATGAAAAATTCATCAAAACATTTTTGCATTAAAACAAGCGATTTAACCAATAGCATAAAAAGAATAAATTCTCATTTTTGGCAGTTTTTTATAGTTTCCGTGAGACCACCTCAAAAGGGTGATCACCAGATATTTCCTTCAGGTCCAGCGAGAGTTTTGGATGTTTAATTTTTCCGAGCACGGTGAATTATTCACTTTGGTGAGGTACAAATTTCAGCTGCCGCCACGATAAAATTTTGCTCCTATCAGTGATGTACGCACTTAGTTTCGATTGCATGCAACGTCATCTTTTGGGTGCGGATTCCTCTGTGTATAGTGCTATGTTGTTTTTACAGTTGAAAGCTCAGGCAAGTCCGCTTCGTACTTTGCGTCGCGGCAGTGAAGTATGCGTTTTGTTACTTCAATGGTCAACAACACGATTGCTGAGAGACCTGCTATTAGTATTACTTCGTCGATTCCGACTGGGGCTAGACTGAAGCTTTCACGCAGGAACGGCACATTGATGATCAGCAGTATAAGTGCGATTTCCCAAAGGATCGTACCCACAAGCAATTTGTGGGGCCGAGCCTTGATGATAGTGTATTTTAATGAACGGCAGCTTAATGCCAAGACGAGCTCAAAGAAGATTAACACTAAGAACAACCTTGTCTGGGCGATTTCGAGACCTAGCGGTAGAGAGCTTATAAAGACCCAAAGCAGTAGTGGCGTTTCTATGAGAATCGCTCGAATGAGAAATACTTTAACGTCCTTAGTGAATATGGTTTCTTTGGGGTTTCTGGGCGGCCGCTTCATCACGTCGGGTTCAGGAGGACTTAAACCTAAAGCTATAGCTGGCAAACCGTCTGTGGCGAGGTTGATGTAGAGAATGTGCACTGGTAGAAGCGGCAGTGGGTAACCAGCTAGCACTGCAAATGAAAGAACAACAATTTCCACTAAATTGGCCTGTATGAGGTATGTGAGGTATTTTTTGATGTTGTCATATGTCCAGCGCCCCAACTCCACCGCCTTAACAATAGTTGCAAAGTTATCGTCGGCAAGCACGAGGTCTGCGGATTCTTTGGTGACTTCGGTTCCGGTTATGCCCATGGCGACGCCAATGTCGCTTTTCTTAAGTGCCGGAGCATCGTTAACGCCGTCGCCTGTCATGGCTACAACTTCGCCTTTCTTCTTCCAAGCCTCCACGATTTTCAGCTTATGAAGCGGCGACACGCGAGCGTAAACGGTTACGTTTCTGACTTTGTCTTCGAACTCTTCCTGCGATATCCGTTCAAGGTCTTCGCCAGTGAGGACTAGGTCGCCTTCATGAAAAATACCTAATTCTTTGGCAACCGCCAACGCAGTAAGCTTGTGGTCTCCAGTAATCATTACGATCTTGATTCCGATTTGTCGGCAAAGCTTCACTGCCTGCCATTGCTTCTTTACGCGGCGGGTCCATCATGCCGATTAAGCCAAGGAAAACCAGTTCACTTTCAGCGGTTTCTTCTTTGCAGTTAATTAAATCGCCTGAAATCTCTTTGTATGCTATTCCCAAAATGCGTAGTCCACCACTTGCCATTTCCTCGTTTACAGCAAGCACTGCTTTGAGACTTTGTTCAGTAAGTTCCTCTGTTTCGGTTTCCCCAAATATACGCGAACAGTACCGTAGGATAATCTCGGGGGCTCCTTTCATGAAGATGAGTTTTTTGCTGTCAGCTTGCTGTTGTGGGCTATGGATTGTTGTCATGCGTTTTCGGTCTGAGGAGAAAGGAAACTCATCTATGCGAGGGTAAGCGCGACGTAACTCCTCTATTTGGATTCCTGCTTTTAGTGCAGCAACCACAAGGGCACCTTCGGTTGGGTCACCCTTAACCACCCAAGTGTCGCCCTCCTGAACCACGTTGGCGTCGTTGCATAAAACAGCGCCTTTCATAAGCAGTGAGAAGCACTCGGTCTTGGTTGTCGCCTTGTTTTTCTCGTCGAACGCGCCCTGGGGCGAGTAGCCGACACCGCTGACATCGACGGTGGTGCCTACCGCGTAGACTTTGCGCACAGTCATTTCGCCTTTGGTTAAGGTGCCTGTTTTATCAGTGCAAATCACCGTTGTTGAGCCAAGCGTTTCGACCGCAGGCATCTTCCTGATCAATGCGTTTCTTTTCGCCATCTTATACATACCGATAGCTAAGCTTCCTGTTACAATTGCAGGTAACGCTTCTGGGACAGCCGCGACTGCTAAGGCGATGCCGAAGAGGATCATATCTAGCAGCGCCAGCCCCCGTAAAACACCTAAAACGATTACGGTTATACTGACCGCCAATGCTGCTAAGCCGAGCCATTTCCCAATTTCTTTAGTTCTCTTTTCAAGAGGAGTTTCTTTCTTCTCAACAGCACTGACTTGTTTGGCGATCTTTCCGAACTCTGTGTTCATAGCGGTCATGACGACGAGGGCTTTTGCTTTTCCGGAGGTAACGGCAGTTCCCGAGAAAACCATGTCTTTTTTATCCAAGATGGCAGCGTCTTTAGCTACTTTTTCTGTGTTTTTTTCAACAGGAACGGATTCACCTGTCAGAGAAGCTTCGTTAACGTATAAGTTGTAAGTCTCTATTAATCGCGCATCTGCGGCGATCTTGTCTCCTTCTTTGAGCACCAATATGTCACCGGGCACGATATCCTTAGAGGGAACCTGTACTTCTATGCCGTCCCGCAAAACCGAAGCAGTTGGCACAAGCATCTTTGTTAGGGCTTCTAATGCTTTTTCTGCGCGGTATTCCTGAACAAACCCTAGCGATGCGGAAATGACAACGATGATTAGGATGATGCTTGCGTCAAATTGGTGTCCAGTCGCAAACGACACTGCTGCAGCAGCTATTAGAATTAGGATCAATATACTTTTGAATTGACCTAGAAAAATCTTGAGGGGTGAGGTTTTTTCGCCTGCGGCTAACTGGTTGGGACCGTATTTCTTTAGTCTCTCTACTGCTTCAGTTGAGCTTAAGCCTGTTTTTTCGCTTTTAATGTGGCTTAACGCTTCTTGCGCTTCAATCGCATGCCATGATTCTTCAGAACTCACAAACTTTCCCTCTAATCACATATAATTTTTTGTAGTCTTAAATAATAAATATACCTAATACAGATCGCATAAAACTACGTTAAAGTAAGGACTTTACGTCGAAAAATTTAGTGATCAGTTTTATCGCTCCAAGAGTAATAAAACCAATGGGAGTTTTATCCTGTACATGGCAGGTTACAAAATTTGTCGCGTGGGAAAGTAACCTTGCAGATTGGAGAATATCATAAATAAATCCCTGATTTAGCATGCTATTATCTTCGCAATTTGAAGAAAAAAGAGATTTAAGATCTGAAGCAAATTGATTTTTGAATTTGGTGATTATAACTTTATTTTGAATAAGCTGGCTATTTTTGATTTTCATACTTAAACCTAACTATTTGAATATTAAAAAGTAAGCTGAGTGGGCAAGCAACGATTAATATCCAGAAGGCGAGCTTCCAGCAAGTCATAAAGAAACAAAAATTAACACTTAATTTTTGAAACGCCCAAAAGACTTTAAGGTTGAACAAACTGGAATAAGTAAAACAAAACTGTTTTTAAACAAAAATACGAATAGATAGTGAACTGAAATGAGTGACAAATTAAAAAGCAAAAAATTTAGCTGCACAAAATGCGGCATACCCTATGAAGCTTATCCTCCAGATGACAAACACAAATTTGCCACAATGGTTGAAGAAGAAGCAAAGAAAGACCGCATAATTGTAAACTATACATGCAAAAGCTGCGGAAACGTCAACATAATATACTGGACACATCCTCCATCAGACACGGCATACCATGTATAATAAAGTCCAAGTCAGAATTTGTGCGCTTTACGCCAACTAACAGAAATAGAAAACAAAAGATATGCCATCAAGAATCCAAGAAAGATGCAAACGAAATGGGAAAAAGCCGAGAGGGGATACTATTTTTGTGTCAAGAAAGCTGAGTGAATCTTCTCGAAATCAGGATGCTGCCTAATGCTGCTGGACATGTTTGCAGCCGTTTGAGTCATTAAGAGAGATAGGCTTATTTCGCTGAAAATACTTGTAGCTAAGCCTTGTTAAACATTAACAACAATTATTAAATATTAACAAGCGGCAAATACTTAGAGGCTCAGGTTACAGTGCGCAAACACCCCGTAAGCATAGCACTCTTCAATCGGGTATTAGAAAGAATAGACATAGAAGCTTCAAAAAAAACGTTCAATAAGCGAGTATATCGAGTTGTTTTTTGAAGAAGCTTTGTTGAGCTCTGTAAAAAACTAACATGAGTTCAAATTTTTGCAGATGTATTTATCATTAACTCTTATGCCGGGAGAAACGAACGACAATCTTGTTCCTTTTTTTATTTCTATATTAACGCAAGGCGCCGGGAATGAATTAATCACCTGCAAAACAACAACAAACCAAAGACTTGCTCTTAAGATTTATTGAAACAAAAATGGCGTTAATCTCAGGAAATTAAGGAACCCCAAGCGGTTATTTGGTAACTCTTAAATTAGATTAAACATATTTTGATTAGATTTCTCAGCAAAGATTTTGGACGTTGGCTATATGGCTAAGAAACAAATCGGTCTAAGCAAACAAACAGCTAAAGATAATATTGATTCCAGCGAATTTCCGATCGTGGGCATCGGCGCCTCCGCAGGTGGTCTAGAAGCTTTCAGAACTTTGCTTGAGTTTTTGCCAGTAGAGACGGGTTTAGGTTTCGTGATAGTGCAACATCTTGCTGCAGGTCAAGAGAGCATGTTGACTGAAATTCTCTCAAGATTTACCACGATGCGGGTTCATCAAGTTGACGATGGGCTGAAAGTTGAACCAAACAACGTTTATGTCATTCCTCCTGGATCAACCATGACCCTGTCCGAAGGCGCTCTGAAACTAAACCCAAAGGGCAAATCTCTAAGACCAATAGACGATTTCTTAAGGTCCCTCGCCACTGAACGTAAAACCCAAGCCATCGGAATTATACTTTCAGGAACAGGAACCGACGGAACCGAAGGGCTTAAAGCCGTTAAATCTGAAGGCGGCATAACTTTCGCGCAGAAACCAGACTCCGCGCAATATGCGGGTATGCCTCAAAGCGCCATATCAGCCGAAACCGTCGATTTCATCCTCTCCACAGAAAAAATTTCAAAAGAACTCTCAAAAATCGCCAAGAACCCCCACCTAGTTCGCTCAGAAATAATCTCTCAAGAGCCCAAAATCACAAAAGAAACTGGTTTACGAAAAATCTTCACATTACTAAAAAGATCATTCAACGTAGATTTCAGCCACTACAAAGACACGGTTATCAATAGACGTGTTACGCGCCGAATGGTAATCAACCACATTGACAACATAACCGATTACGAAGAATATTTAGTAACACATCAAAGTGAACTTAAAGCGCTCTTTGATGATATGCTAATTGGTGTAACAAGCTTCTTTAGGGAACCCCAAACTTTTGAGTCTTTGAAACAAAAATTATTACCTGAACTTCTAAAAAATCGAAAACCCAAAGAAACCTTAAGAATATGGATACCAGGCTGCTCCAGCGGAGAGGAAGCCTATTCTTTTGCAATTGCAATTCAAGAATTCCTCGAAGAAAATGGCCCCTCAGATATACAGTTCCAGATTTTTGGAACAGATGTGAACGAAAAAAATGTCGACAAAGCCCGTCAGGGAATATACCCCAAGAGCATAGAATCAGATGTCTCGGAAAACCGCCTAAAACAATTCTTCACAAGCTTTAATGGAAGTTACCAAATTGCTAAATTCATCCGCGACAAGTGTGTGTTCGCTAAACAAGACTTAACAGCCGACCCACCCTTCTCTAACTTGGACCTTATCAGCTGCCGCAACATGCTCATCTATTTTGATTCTCAACTTCAAGAAAGAATAGTGCCCATGCTCCATTATGCTTTGAAATCAAACGGTTTTCTAATCATTGGCGAATCTGAAAGCGTAGGCAAATTTACCGCCCTTTTTGAGCCAGTGCACAAGAAAAGTTATATTTACACCAAAAAAATCGGTCAATACCACGTCAACTTCGACGTTAATTACGGGTTTTCCCCATCAGGCCCTATTACCAAAAAAGCCCCTCTGAGAGAATCTCTCAAAAAAGACGCAGGCGCTCTTTTGCGTGACAAAGTGGACCGACTTCTAATCACGCAATATGTCCCTGCTACAATGTTAGTCAACAGTAATCTAGACATTTTTTTCTTCCGCGGCGATGTGTTGCCTTATCTTTCGCCTGAATCAGGGCAAACAAGTTTGAACATTACAAGAATTCTTCGCAAAGAATTGCGTTCAGAAGTTCAAACACTAGTTTATAGGGCTAAAAAGGAGAGCAAAGCAGTTGCAGAAGTAGCAATACGTTTTCAGTCCGGTGAATTAGAGAAAACGGTGAATATTCAGGTTATCCCTTTGCTGGATGAGGCTTCATTCTTTCTTGTTTTATTTGAAGATGTGAGTGCCGCAGCCGCACATCTACGCAAAACTGTTGAGCTTACAACATCACCTAAAGGGCAAGAAAACGTTAAGGATAACCAAATTCGAGAATTAAAGGAGGAATTGGATTCTGCCAAGCAGACTTTGAAGACCATCGTGGAAAATCAGGAAGCAACCAATGAGGAGTTGCGTTCTGCAATGGAAGAAGTTCAATCTAGCAACGAGGAGCTTCAAAGTACTAATGAGGAGTTGGAGACTGCTAAAGAAGAACTGCAGTCGAGCAATGAAGAATTAACAACTTTGAATGATGAATTGAAGAATCGCAATCAAGCTCTTGCGATATTAAGTGATAATCAAGCCAACTTGAATAGAAACGTTGATCCGGCTGTTGTTATGATTGATGGTAAATTGAAGATAAGGCTTTTCACTCCTTCTGCTCAAACAATTCTCAAATTAGTTCCCTCTGATGTTGGGCGACCACTATCAAATGTTCGTCTAGCTATTTCCATTCAAGATTTAGAGAAAACGATTTCGCAGGTTATCAAATCTCTTGGATCCGAAGTAAGGGAGGTCATAGACGAAAAAGGCCGTTTCTACGAACTTCGAATTCGACCTTATATAACTGAAGAAAACAGAATAGACGGCGCCGTTTTATCCTTCATTGACGTCAACGAACTTAGACAACATGAAAACAAGCTGCAAATAGAAGAAACAAAATACAGAACGCTAGCAGAAAACTCACCAGACATAATAGCAAGGTTTGACAGAAACCTAAGATACTTGTATGTTAACTCGGTTATTAAAAAATTAACTGGAATACCACCAAAGAATTTTATTGGCAAAACAGATGCAGAAATAGGGTTATCCCAAGATACAGCTGAGAAATGGAAAAAAGTTCTCAAGAATGTTATCCGAAATGGAAAAGCAGAGACTGGTGAACTTGAATTCCCAACTCTAAAAGAACCGCGAATACATCAGTATGTGGTCGTTCCAGAGTTTTCAATTAATGGAGCTGTTGAAACAGTCCTAGCTCTGCTGAAAGACATTACAGACCCCAAAAGAAACATGGAGCTTGCTCGGAAAACCCTAGAAGATTTGCGTGAAAGTCAATTGCGCTATAAAGATCTCGCTAACCATTTGGAGGCACTTGTTGATGAACGCACTCAGCAGCTTAGAGATTCAGAGCGGTTGGCAGCTATCGGCACAGTAGCTGCAATGGTAGGGCATGACATCCGCAATCCATTGCAAGCTATAACCAGCGATGTTTACTTAGCTAAGATCGATTTGGCTTCCACTCCTGAGAGCGAAGAAAAAAAGAGTTTGCAAGAAAGCCTTATGGAAATTGAAAAGAACACCGAGTACATCAGCAAAATAGTTTCTGATCTCCAAGATTTAGCTAAACCTTTAACTCCAAAAATCGAACAGACAGATATTGAAAGAATAGTTAACGCTGTGTTAGCCATCGTTAGTGTCCCTGAAAACATCATTGCCGTGTATGATGTCGAAAAAAATTTCCCAAAAATAAAAGCTGACCAAGCTTACCTGCAAAGAATACTGATAAACTTATCAAATAATGCCATTCAAGCAATGCCAAAAGGAGGCAAGCTCACAATATCAACAACAATCCATGACCACAAAGCCAGAATCATGGTTCAAGACACAGGCGAAGGAATACCTAAAAACGTGAAAAGTAAGATATTTACTCCGTTAGTAACAACAAAAGCGAAGGGGCAGGGCTTTGGATTGGCTTCAGTTAAAAGATTCACGGAAGCAATGGACGGAACAATAGCT
Organism: Candidatus Bathyarchaeota archaeon; assembly: GCA_963831895.1. GTDB lineage: Archaea > Thermoproteota > Bathyarchaeia > Bathyarchaeales > Bathycorpusculaceae > Bathycorpusculum. Next base: position 7,895 of record CAWHSD010000012.1, on the reverse strand, counting down.
TTTGAAACTGAAGCTGGGAAAGGAACAAAATTCATAATAGAACTCCCACTTTAAATTTATCACATGAAATTTGAGTTTTTATAAATATATTTACAGTTTAGCTCTAAGGGGGGCAAATGCACAATGAAAGTTGTACCCTTTCTTCTTTGTTTTCAAAAGGTTACTGTTCCACCTAACCCTTCGGTCATGCGTTTACCCACCGCTAAACCGAACCCCTGACTCTTAGATTTAGTAGTCATCATAGGCGTAAACAGCTTAGGCTTCACGTCCTCAGGGATGCCCACGCCCGTGTCCTTTACAGTTATCAAAACATTATTAGTTTGTTTATCAGCGTAAGCTCGAATAATTAGTTTTCCACCGTTAGGCATTGCTTGGACTGCGTTCATAGTTAAGTTTTAGACAATACGTTTGCGATAGTCAGGGTCAGCCATTATTCTTTCTACCTTGTTTTCTATTTCAACTGTTAGTTTGATGTTTTTTGGAATACCATTCTTTACTACCATTTCGTTAACTACTGATTTGATGTTTGTTTCTTGCGCACGAGGATTAAGCGGTCTAGAGTAGTCTTGGAGATCAGCAACTATTTTGTTTATGTAATCAATGTTAATTTGAATTTCATCCACGCTTTCTAAGGCATTTTTCTTTTGTTGATGATCTGGAAGCTCTGCCAATTCAGTCTTAATTAAATACAAATCGCCCGTAATAGCCTGCAATGGATTACGGATATCGTGCCCAACCATGCCAGCAGTTGCACCGATAGCTGCTAGACACCATTGGAAAGCCACTACAGAATACGCCAAGACTAAAGACAGCTTACACGTAATGAAGGTACTCAGCCACAGAAACATCCAAAACACCCTACTCTACACTCAGCTCATCACCTTCAAAAACGACGAATTCCACTCTGCCACCGCCAAGACCGTTGAAGACGCTCAAAAACTCGTTGAGGCAGGATTTGAGTACGTATGCGACTTTGGAGAAGTAAAACTATTCAGGAAGCGAAAATAAAATGACCAAAAAATTGAACAAAATCATCGCCAATAGGGCCACTGGAAATGTGGTGAGGCCGCTGGGATTTGAACCCAGGATCGCATACGCCCCAGGCATGTATCCTGAACCATGCTAGACGACGGCCCCACATCCATGCTTTTTCTCTAGATCACGGTACAAATGTATCGCGGAGATTTTGCGACCGCATTGAGATTGTACCAGTTGTTTATTTAGCTTTTGTGAAAAAGTGGTAGCCTCCATTTTCTGTATCAAGCGATTTAGTGTATCCCTGTTTTAGTAGCATTCGTATTCTTGCTCTGCCGTTGTCGTCTGCTTCTTGTACGTCATTTTCTTTGTTATGTCCAAATTTTCAACGGTTAACTTAGCCTATAATCCCACGAAGGCAAGGAACCTGTGGGGCAATTTACTTTTTACCAGTGATTTGAACAAATTCACTCACAGATGATACTATCAGATGTTCTTTTTCTTAGGATAATTTAGAATCTGGGTAGCCATATTCGCGCCAAAGAATTCTTCTTTTCAGGGTTATTGTTGTAAATCGGGTTATGGAAGGGAAAGTTTAATTCCACCATAACATTGTTATAATTGACTTAAAAGAAAAAGGAGAGGCGCTAACAAAAAATGGTTATAAAAAAATCTGAGAGCATGCTCCATTCAACAAGCAATATGGAATCTTCTAAAGTTCATAGGTTGGACCTTATTTCATACGGAAAACATGCCCCACGTAGCGTATGCGACACAGAGCGTGACCGTAGACAACACAAAGACCCTTTGAAAGAAGAAGAAATGCAATAACTTGTTTAATTTTTAATCCAAAAAATTAGGCATGCATTAATGTTTCAGTTACTATTAGAAATTCAATTTGCTCCACAGCCACGCGGATACGTCTTAGATCCTCAAGGTCCTTTCCTTCTGCATAGAGAACGACATCGTAATTTCCAATAACTGAATGTGAAACTTTAACACCTTCAATCTTAAGGGTCTCGTGAGCAACATAATTAGACTTTTCAGGCTCGGTTTTAAGAAGCATATAGAAAGGAACTACCATTTAGTCTCACCTGTCTAAGATTAGAAGGAACAACAATTAAAGTTTAACTAACTTAAAAAACTAATAAAGTAAATAGTTATAGATAACTCACCATCGTATCAATGACTCCCGATTTTGCAATATTACCTAAAAAATTACAAAATCAAATAAAAGATATCCTTCTAATTCTAACAGGAAATGAATGATGACAAAGCGAGCATTCGCTGAAGTAACACTTGATGCTTCACCAATTGAAGTATCGAATTCACTAGTATTCATAATGGAGTTACAAAGGACCCCAAAAGTACAAAGAATCTCTGAAAAACCTCAACAAATTGAATTGCGGGGTGAAGATGGAATCTCCCTGCGTTCTTGGGGGGAGTCCATAAAAATTACGATAACTGAAGAGAAGATTGGAAGTAGAATCCAAGCAGAGTCTAAGCCAAAGATGGAAACCACTCTCTTTGATTATGGAAAAAACAAAGAAAAATTTGGAAGCCTTGTTTAATCCGTTAATTATGAAGTATCAAATAATCTCACCGCTAAAAATAGAAGAAAACCTTTGAGAAAATCATTTTCGTACTCAAGACGATGTTTTGCCAAATAAATAAACAGACAAAAATGAATAAAGCATCAAGATATCGGTATATGTTATTTAGAATAATAGTATTTCTTGCTAAAATTTCAATACAGTCAAATTGTTAATAACGACTATGGCAAGAGCAAAGAAAGTTAAAGAAAAGCTAATGTCCAGGAATCTTTTGGTGAAACCCTGATTAAAATCTGTGCTTAGTCCGACTGCTTTGTAGAAAGCTAAACCCCCAGCCACAACTGCAAACAGTTTCACTGCGCTAAAGAGCATCATGTTTGAACTTACTAGACCAGCGAGCAAAGGATTATTTTCGCTTGCTCCAAAAAAAGCAACGCCAAAAACAGTGGTTAACCAATCCAAAAAACCGACCAATACTAGCGCTAAGAAAAATAACCAGTTCTTTTTTATCATGAAGCTCATCTTTTAGTTGTAGATTATATACTATTACGAACGCACACCTAACCTTCTAGAATGATAAAGAATACAACTGTTGTACACATGTAATGGAATTTTAACATCTTTGACTCAAAGTTCTGCTGAGATTGATGAATGTATTGTACAGTTTGTGTGAATTCGCGTTGCCTTTATGTTCTACACATAAGAGACTAATTTATAGCAACTAAAATCCCTAATATATCAGGGTAAATCCTTATGTAAACAGGTATCCCTTATTGTTATTTAGCCGATTAACATGAAACCTCAACCACCAAATCCTGAACATAAAAGAATGAAGCGTGAAAAAAAAACCATAGGATACATGGCAGAGACTTATTGTAGAGGACATCACAAAACCAAAGATGAATTATGCACCGAATGCAAGCAATTTAGAGATTATGCGTTTATGCGTCTTGATAAATGTCCATTTCAAGAAAAAAAGAGTACATGCGGCAAATGCTTAATCCACTGCTATAAACCCGACATGAAACTGCAAGTAAGAAAGGTTATGCGTTACTCAGGTCCGCGACTCCTATTATCACATCCAAGTTTAGCTATGCACCATGCAATTGATGCACGACGAAAACCACCAATACTTGACAAAGCAGCATAATTTGAGGTTTACCTAATGAAAGTTTTCATTATTTATGATTCAAAATATGGAAATACAAAAATCGTCGCAGAGAACATTCTTGAAAAATTAAAGCAAGTTGAAGGAATTGAAGCTGACATTGGCTATGCCAAAGAAGTAGACCTTCAAAAACTAATCTGCTATGATGCATTGATGATTGGTGCACCAAATCACATGGGCAGACCTTCTCGAACAATACAAAAGTTTATCGAAGAATTAGGAAAACTTGATTTAAAAGCTAGAAACGTAGTTGTTTTTGGAACTTATTCAGGTCGCCTTAGACCTGTTGATAGAGCTGTGAAAAAACTGGGAATAATCTTAGGAAAAAAGTTGCCTAATCAAAAACTACTTTCGCCAAGTCTATCCATTAAAGTAAAAGGGGTAACAGGCCCTATTGCGGAAGGAGAACTGAATAAAGTCAAAGAATTCGGCAACAGAATAGCAAATCAACTAAAGATATGATTCATTTTTTTGTAGAAAACCAATTTTTAAAAATTTGAATTTTATAAACACACTTTCGATGACTCATCTTCACTCAAATACAGTACTGCCCTAGGAGGAATAACAAAAAGATTTTGTCCAACCAAATTCGCAATCAACGCTGGTAAAGCAATAGGTCCCAATACAAGTTCTCCAATTACAATGGCCAACGTAGAATTTTTATGACTACTAACAATACTCAGCGCAATTGCACTAGAACGACCAAATCTCTTACCAGAAAAGTACGCTACAAAAAAAGTAGCGCTAAGAATTAACAAAATAAAAAAAATAAGCAACATAAATTCAACAGGGCTTTCCCTTACAAAAATAGCCCCAGGTGCAACTGCCCCCCAAATAAGGAAAAATACAAGTGCCTGCTGAATAGGGGGACTGCGAACAACGATTTTTTGAGTTTTTTGTGAAATAAGTCTTCTCAAAGTTTGTGCAGTCGCTAAAGGCACTACCAAAATGAAAAGCAAATTAGTAAAAATTGCAACGGAGTCAATTTGAGCTACAGTTTGCGTTACAAGTAAAATCGTAATTGGAATAGTAATAATAGCCAAAATATTTGTCACCATACTAACGATGAGAGCAAGGGGTGTGCGACCACGAAAAACATCGCACCAAAAAACAGAGGAAATTGCAGCAGGTGAACTGAACGCAATTACTAACGCTGCATACTCTATTGGCTTGAAAAAGGGTATCCCAACAATTGACATTATTGGTGGAACCAAAAAAACTAAACATAGGGCAAGAAGAACAATTTTGTAATTTTTTAGTGAGTTTACAAATTCTCTTGGATTAATATTGATAGCAACAAAAAACATAATTAAAGCAAGAAATATCGATGTGTAGGAGTGCCAGAGTAACCCTATTCCTGGGAGCATCAACCCCAAACTTACAGCAATTAGAGCTATAATTACAGAAGAGAATTTTTTGATGAAGTTTTTGAAATCCAATTTTTATTGCCAACTAAACAGATCAGTTTTGCCTTTAAAAAGTAAGTGAGTCTATTACACTGAATCCCATAGATCAGCGGCCAGTTTATCTATCTTTGATTGCTCAAAACGCTTAATGTTAGAGATCGCTTCATTTGCTTGTTTGCAAAGTTCATCGTATCGTTTCATTAAAACTTTCATATCCGACGACCATTCCAAACTATCTGGAAAATAAGGCACTGGATTAGAAGGGTATGGACTAACATTTTTGTTATTCCAAACTGAAATTTCGACACCATAACTTCCTGCTTTAGTAGCGACATTATAACCATATTCTTCTAGCAGAACACCTAATTTTCCCAATCCTTTTCGAATAGGATGATCAATTTTCTCAGGACACTTACTCCCATATTGAGAATAAGCAGAAACAAAATTATCTCCTTCCTTAAGAGATGATTGCCACCATAAAGAATCAGCAGACAACAACTCATTAACATTTTTCTCCGAATTGTCAATAATATCTTTTAGCTTTACTTTTAATTGAATTAATTTGTCTTTACCCAAACGTATGGTATTTTGAGATTCACTAATTATATAATGTCTTGCAGCTGATTCGCACCAATTGGCAAAAAAAACACTCGTAGCCTTCATAAAAAGCTGACGTACTGTTTGCATTTCTATTTTGTATTTCACTAATTTTTCTTGTTGATTAGATATTGCTGCGTCAATATTATCGATCGTTTTCAAAGCCTCTCTAAGATTTAAAATAAAAAGAAAAATTAGTAGTCTAAGATTTTGACTACTGCATCATTTTCAACTTCGTGTGCTAATGGAATGCCTGTGACTTTGGCAGCTATCTCACTAAGACTCATCAAATCTCCGCGGGTAAGCAAATCAAGCTTCCATTTTCTATTGCCTGCCATTAATTGTTTTAATCCAACGCCAACTCTGTCCGTTAAGTATGTGTAAACGCCAACGCTTTCCAATGGGATTTCGTCAAAGTCTTTGCCATATTTCGCTTTCAATTCTGGAGTTGCAATGAAGAATTTTTCTGGAGTTGCACCGAACTTGTCTACGAAGCTCTTGGGTAATTTACCGTCTTGAGCTAATTGTTTGAAGTAGTTTGCTTTCATAGCTGCAGTGATAGGCGAACGACCCATCAAAACTGCTTTGACAAGTGGCCCTTGACCCAAGTTGCTCAACGCAATAGTTTTGAATATTGATGTTTCTTCGATGAATCCGCCTGCCATTACAAGGTCTGGAACATGTTTGCCTTTTTTCTTCAGAATTTGGGCGCACTGCAAAACTAACGCTTGTAAGTACAGTGTTGGGATGCTCATTTCATCCATCATTGGCACTGGACTCATGCCTGTTCCGCCACCTGCACCATCAAAGCTCAATGCTTCAATCTTGGCTTCTGAAGCAAATTTCATTGTGTACGCTACTGCTGAAGGTCGATATGCACCTGTTTTTAAGAAAACTCTCTTTGCTCCTTGTTCACGTAGCCATTCAATGTCTTCAATAAACGACTTCTCTTTAGGTATTCCGACTCTGCTGTGTCGCTCAAAGGTTTGGAACACTCCAGCCTTGAATGCTTCCTGAACGACAAAATCTTCTGGATCAGGAATAACGATGTAACCTCGTTTCTTTAGCAAAATTGCTTTCTCTATACTTTTAAGTCGTACTTCGCCGCCAATGGCCTTTGCTCCTTGGCCCCATTTGCGTTCGATAATGTTTACTTCTAATTTAGAAAGTGCGTAAGCATCTATGCCTAATCTTTGGTCTTCAACGTTTGTTTGGATGATGACATCGCCATATTTTTTGTCCCAGAACTTTCTGAAAGAATCCACTCTTCGTTTCAATTCTGGTGAATGTGTTACTTTTCCATTTGACAATTCAGCTTGAATATCCATGCCAGCAATGTTTTCACCGATAGTTACGGATACGCCTGATAGAGCTGCACCGATCGCTAGAGCATCCCAATTAACACGTGCAACTTCTGTTGATCCAAAAGCACCTGTTAATATTGGTAGTTTGAGAGGCATTCCGCCTACAGTTGTTTCTAAGTTTGCGTTTGGAAAAATGGCTGCTTCTGAGGTCTCCGGGATTCCTTGTGCATCAAATAGTCCTGCTTGGATGCTAAAGTGTGACCAATCTAGGCCGAAAGTTTTTGAGTGCTCCTGCAGTGCTGGTTCCGAACTGTGCTGGTTCTGGATAAAGTGCTTCTCGTCCCTCTGAATGCTGAGAGGCTAATTTCGCATAAAATAGGACAATCATGGATGCATATTGGACACATTCCGCTGATTGTGCTTGTGTCTTTCACTCGGGTGTTTGTTCCAACGGTTGATTTTCCGTTTAGATATGAACCATTTTTATGTACTCTTTCGCTCAATGTTCATCCTCCAAATTACTATATTCCCTAAATTAAAAAAATTGATATGTATTCGTTCAATATTTAACGTTATCTAACAGATTTGTGCTAGAAAAAGTGACTATTACATGAATTAATTGAATATACGTCCAAAATTAACTCTCATTAAAAACAAATGTTAGCGCAAGCTAAAAGAGCCTTAAGAAGATACTTAACAATTTGAATTTTCTCACCTTTACATCTTAAAAAAAATTAAATGGCAAGCAGATTAAGCAATAAACTATTTTTATGGAAAAAGTCTATATGGGTTTCTTATTTTGAAACCAAAAAAAGCCCTACTTCACCAAATAGATTGGGCAAAAAATTAACTTTACGATTTTTTGAAATAAAGGTTGAACGCTCAATAGTTA
>CAWHSD010000011.1:0-42771 GCA_963831895.1 Candidatus Bathyarchaeota archaeon | reverse complement strand
CAACTTTGCTCTGCAACTCTTTGCCCTGCGTCAACGCAAACATACATCCTCCACCTCCGCCACCCGTCAATTTAGCGCCAAACGCTCCTTCCTTTCTGGCTAATTCAACAAGTAGGTCGAGTTCTTTGCTAAGAAACCTCGATTTCTTGAAGTAGACGATGGTTTTCGTTCATGAGCTCACCGATTTTTTTTAGATTGTAAAATTCCAGCGCTGCTCTGCCCTCATAGGCAGTTTTCGGCTCGTTTAAAGATCGGGTTGTACTTTTGCGGGTTTTTATTTTTGCGTTCAGCCACGCCTTCAACCATGGCTTTGGTGTTAGCGACTTTGCCTGTGCTTCCGATGACGATTTCCACAGGCTCCTTAATGCTAATGGGCTCGACTTTGTCGGGTCCTCCACCAAGGTTTTTCTTAAACCACATAAGCCCCCCGTAAGTGGCTGCGGTATTGTCAATGCCTGAAGGGGTGCCGGCATAAGCTTTTTCGGCTTCGTAGGCTACCTGATTGATTTTTTCCTTAGCGATTTTCATGCCTAGTTCTTGCGCGATTGCACGAGCAATGGCAACGCTGCTTGCCGCTGAAGCTCCAAGTCCACTAAAACCTGGCAAGGAACCACCGACCCAAATGTCTAATGCTATTTTGGGGTCTATGCCCATGGCTTTTAGCATTCGATCAATTGATTCTAATTGTTGAAGACGCTTTTCTTCACTGTATCCCTTAGCGGTTTTTCGCTCATCTTTAACGTTGATTCCGCTTTGTGCCTTTTTTACTTCTGCGTCAGTCGTAGAGTCAATGGCTGAAACGATACCGGGTACGCCATGAACCACGAAGTGCTCGCCGAACAAAATTACTTTTCCATAACCTGAACCTTTACCCATTAATGTTACACCTTGAATTGTAGGTATTGCATTGTTTAGATAAAAATGTTCGTTTACAACGATCGATGGGACTCAATATAGCCATAGAAATCTTTTGCTAAACGCCAATCTAACCATTCGACTGCAAGGTCTAGTTTTCCGAAACCTAAAATAAGTGCGCAACAAAATTAGTAGCCATTTGAGGTAAAAGCTTGTCCTCCATCATAGAAGACCTCATTGCTAGAAAAATCTTCAACAACCGCGGAGAAGAAACCATAGAGATCGATGTAATCACCGCTTCCGGATTCGGAAGAGCAGCTGCTCCAGCAGGCAAAAGCCGTGGAAAAGCCGAAGTAGTTTATTATCCGCAAGGTGGGGTGGAGCAAGCTATCAAAAAAGTTGACGATTTAATTGCTCCTGAACTTGCAGGGTTAAACGCTGATTTTCAAGAAGAAATCGATAACACCCTTCACGAAATAGATGGGACTACCGACTTCAAAAACATCGGCGGAAACACCGCTTTCGCTATTTCTCTAGCCAACGCTGAAGCTGCTGCGAACTCTCACAGTTTACTTTTATTCCAGTTTCTAGGAGGAAACGCAGCAAATACTCTGCCTTATCCTTTGGGCAACTGCATAAGCGGCGGCCAACATGCACGAGGTAAATCACCTGACATCCAAGAATATCTTGCGTTGCCGCTTGGAGCAGAAAGTTTTCTTGAAGCCCAAACCGCCAACACACAAATCCACAAGAAAATCGGCGACTTACTCAAGAAGAAAAGCACCACTTTTAATGGTGGAAAAAGCGACGAAGGCGCATGGATAGCCAACATCGACACTGTCGATGCCTTCGAAGTTATGGCTAAAGCCTGTGAAGAAGTCGGTAATGAATTGGATTTTGAATGCGGTTTTGGCATTGATGTGGCTGCTTCCTCATTTTGGAAGCCGAAAGAAGAAAAATACAATTATGAAAGCGAAGGCAAGAAACGCGACACTGCTGAACAACTTGAGTATATGTTGGAGTTAATTGAAAAGTACCATCTTGCCTATGTTGAAGATCCATTTAATGAAGATGACTTTGACAGCTTCGCTGAGTTAACTCGCAAATCCAAGAACTGCCTGATTTGCGGAGACGATTTGTTCACAACTAGTACTGAAAGGTTAAATAATGGAATTAAGATTAACGCTGGAAACGCTATCATCATAAAAGTTAACCAGATAGGCACCTTAACCGATGCAACTGAAACAATCGAGCTAGCGCAACGTCACGGTTACGAGGCTGTCGTATCTCACCGATCCGGCGACACATGTGATTGGCACATAGCTCATTTGGCTGTGGCCTACAAATGCCCACTCATCAAAACAGGCGTGGTTGAAGGAGCACGCATAGCCAAATTAAATGAGCTAATCCGAATTGAACATTTCCTTGGCAATAGAGCCAAAATGGCAGATTTAAAAATACGTTAAGAGAAGATGAAAAGTAATGTCTGAAGATGAAGGAAAAGAAAATCAACCAGTTGAAGACCAAGAAGAAGCAAGCTGAAGAGGCTCCTTTAGAGGAAACAACTGAAACCGTTAACACTGAGCCTGAAGTCGAAGAAGAAGAAAAGACTCAAGAAGCGCAAGCTCCAGAAGAAACACTTCTTTTACCAAGAGACACACTTCTATCGGCAGGTATCCATATTGGAACAAGGATGAAAACCCTTGACATGGAACCATTCATCTACCGAGTACGCCCAGACGGCTTATTTGTTTTAGACGTTAAAAAAACAGATGACCGAATCAGAGCTACAGGAAAATTCCTCTCACGCTACGAACCAGCAAGAGTAGCAGTTGCAGCCACAAGACTTTATGCACATGAACCAGTCAAAATGTTCTGCAAACTAACAGGCGCAACACCCCTAATCGGCAGATTCATCCCAGGACAGCTATCTAACCCACAATACTCAAGCCGCATAGACCCAGAAATCATACTCGTATGCGACCCAAGAGCAGATGCACAAGCAGTCAAAGAAGCATCCAAAGTCGGCATTCCAATCGTTGCCCTATGCAGCACCGACAACGAATTCTCAGGCGTAGACCTAGTTATCCCAACAAACAACAAAGGCAGACGAGCATTAGCAGTTGTATTCTGGCTATTAGCACGACAAGTACTCCGAGAACGTGGCGAACTTGGCTTTGACAAAGATCCACCAGTAACCATCGAAGACTTTGAAGCTAAAGTAACACGCGAAGACGAAGAAGAAGGCTAAAAATTTGCCGACAATTCGGCGTCCACATTTTGCTTCTCAATTTTATGAGGGCGACGCCGAAGCACTAAGAGCACAAATTAGCTCTTGTTTTCTTCACAAACTTGGTCCCAAAAAAGCTTCCCCAAGTCAATTTTGATGTTCACCCGCGAAATATCGTGGGCTTAATTTGTCCGCATGCAGGTTACATGTATTCTGGTCCTGTGGCGGCTTCCGCTTTTTATGAATTAGCCATAGATGGTAAACCTGATACGGTTGTGCTTTTAGGTCCCAACCACACGGGTTACGGTAGCGCTTTAGCGTTGATGCGTGAGGGTGTTTGGCGCACGCCGCTTGGCGATGTTGAAATCGACTCTGCGTTGGCTGACAAGATATTGCATGAAACCAACCTAATTGATGCAGACGAGTTAGCTCATCGATACGAACATTCAATTGAAGTTCAACTGCCTTTTCTTCAGTTCCTATACGGCAACAAATTCAAGATTGTGCCAATTTGCTTTCAATTGCAAGATTACGAATCAGCAGTCGAAGTTGGCATGGCCCTAACAGAAGCGTTAGCAGAATCAAACACAGTTGTTATCGCATCATCCGACATGACCCACTACGAACCAGCAAAAACTGCCTCGGAAAAAGATCAAGCCGCACTCAAAGCTGTCACAGACATGGATGCTAAACGTTTCTACGAAACCGTTGAAACCCAAAACATAACAGCATGCGGTTTTATGCCAATTACTTCCCTAATCACCTATGCTAATGGCGTGGGAGCAAAAGAAGCTAAAATTTTGAGTTACCACAACAGCGGCGACATAACAGGCGACCACTCAAGCGTAGTAGGATATGCTTCAGTGAGTTTCAAAAAATAGTTTATATTGAAAATTGCAAAAGGGATTTTGTGCCCGAATAAGCGCTAAAATTTCTGTAATAGTTTTTCAAAAAAGGCTTTGGACTTAGCGATTTCTTCCATCGGCGTTTTATGTTCCAATTCCAAAGTAATTGGACCTTCATAGCCACAGTCATGCAGCTTATTTAGGAACCTTGTTAATTCTGGGGTTTCCTGCGTGAATGGTCTATGCGCTTTGTTTGCCATATGGACATTGCAAACACGCTTGCCATATTTATCGAGCAAATTATCCATTTCTTTAGTTTCCAACGCATGGCACAAATCAAACGTAATCCCCATCTCACCTTCAGAGTCAATTACGCCTAAAACTTCCTCCAACTGTTCAACATTCTTGCCAAACCCAGTTGACGTATAAGACAAATTCTCCAAAGCCAACTTGATACCAAGACTTTTTGCAAACGGTTTAATTTCATCAAAAACTATCCTCAAACACTTCTCCCTAACTTGTCTGGGGAGCTTCTTTGAAACATTCGAATGAACAGTCATCAAAGGAGCATGGAGTGCACGAGCACATTCAAGCGAGATTTTACCATAATAAACCGCCTGGTGAACCTCAATAGGATCTTTCACATGCATAACAGCTGAATGAAGCGTTAAACAATTCAAACCTGAAGCTGCCAACGCTTTTTGTTCACGGTAAACATCCGTGTCATGTTCTTTCTTAATTGATTTCATATTAAACTCAATATTTTTAAAACCAAGTTCCTTAACGGCAGCAAAGTTTCCATCTATGTGCAGTTTGCAGAAAATCCCATTTGACAAGCTCAGTTTCATATAGTAAATCTTCTCTCTATTTTTAGTTGCGTCGTAGTTTCATTTAAAAGTTGTTGCAGAAGAAAATCAACTTTTCTTGGTCTCCTTTTCTTCTCGGTTGGCAAAGGTTGAGGTGTTTCGACCTGTTTGCACATTCAGTTGCATAATAGTTAATTTCATCAACTTCTAATATCCTGTTGGTGCCGAAATATTGGAAGTTAAAGTTCGTTTCTTCACTAGCCTTCGAGAAATCGTGAATAAAAGAGAAGAAACCCTAAAGTTCCCAGACGGTGAAAAAGTTACGGTCGATTTGGTTCTAAAAACACTTTCCAACAAATACGGCAAACCCTTCATTGAATACGTCTACAACTGCGAAACAGGGCAGCCTAAGAATTATCTACAGTTTCTCGTTAACGGAACAAGCACCTCAACACTCAAAGGGTTAGAAACAGAACTTAAGGATGCATCCGTTTTGGCTATTCTTCCACCTGTCGGCGGAGGCTAAGAAAATTATGTCTATTGCGAAAACTAATGCCCTTCATCATACTTCTCTTTGAAATAATTTTTTTCCCATTTTTTGGAAAAGATTTATCCTGGTAACTTTATAGTGATGGAATAATTTAAAATTATAAAGAGAAAATAGCGGATAATTATTGATGCGATCCATCAGTAGTTTGAAACTGAGTTTTTCAGAAGTTGTTTCATTTCTTATCCTTCTTCTTTGTCATAGGATGGATTCAGGTTCTGTTTGGAACAAGCCTTATTGTAGCAGAGTGTTTCCACAGATCCTCCAGTAATAATTAAATAAAAAACAGAACGTAATCCCAATTTGAAACTCAAATAATCCACCTTACCTCATGTTAATAATATCCAATAGGTGAAAGAGAAACCATTTTCAGCCCTCACTGTCAATTTTCACACACAATAAGGTTATCGGAAAAGCAATAGTGCAATTGCTGGTTTAATCCAAGAATATTTTGAATTACTGAATTGTGAACTGAATAATTAATGCTTCTAAGCTGTTATGCTAACTTGACACCAACTATTAATAACTCACATAATAAATGTAAAAGCATAAAAATTAGGAAGAGAAAAAATGTTAAAAAATAGAAATCTCGCAACAATCTTAGTTTGTCTACTACTTATTTCAAGCACTTTAATTGTTCTAATCCCAAACGCAACAGCACATACTCCCGCATGGCAAATTCCAACATTTGCTTTCATCAACGTTTCACCCAACCCTGCCGGAATAGGTCAACAAGTAGCCGTCGTAGTCTGGCTTGACAAGATACCTGACGGAGCCGTAATCACAAACAACATCCGCTTCCACAACTACAAAGTCGAAATCACTGCGCCAGATGGAACAACTGAAACAGTAAATTGGGAAACCATTTTTGACACCACATCATCAGCATACACAGCTTTCACTCCTGACCAAATCGGAACTTATACATTCAACTTTACCTTCCCAGGACAAAAATACACCGACTACACGTACAATACAGCCTCAGCATTTGTAAATGACACATACCTACCCAGTTCAGCATCCACAACTTTGACAGTTCAAGAAGAACCAGCACCAGGCGGAGACGTAACTCCCCTGCCAACAGAGTACTGGTCAAGACCTATCGAAGGACAGAATGCCAACTGGTTCCAAGTATCTTCAAACTACATCAACCCAATGGGCGCAGCCTACAGCTTCGGCTCAGTACGATTACAACCAGACGGTACCGCTCCAGCTAGTTCACACATCATGTGGAGCAAGCCAATCACATTCGGCGGCATCATAGGTGGAAACAACGAAGCCCAATTACCAAACTCACCCACAGACCCAACAGGCGTTGAAGGTGCAGCATTCTACACTGGTCTATCATATGAAACAAAATTCAACACTCCACTCATTATCAGCGGCAGACTCTTCTACGGATTACCCCACAGCAACAACGGTGCAGGCGGCGGATACATCAGTGTCGACCTACGCACAGGTCAACAAATATGGATACAAAACTACACCGTAAACCCATCATTCGGCGCAATCATAAACGTTGAAACACCAAATCAACACGGCGCTATATCATACTTAATTGCAACTCAAGGCACCACTTGGATGATGATTGATCCATGGGACGGAACCTGGGTATTCAACATAACCGATGTTCCAACAGGAACCAGAAGTTACGGACCATACGGCGAACCAATCATCTACCAAATCAACCTCGCAAACAAATGGTTAGCACTATGGAACTTCACACAAGTCGTAAGCAACGGTCCAGTAAACCTGCTAGCATCCACCGGATACAGACCAGTAAATGCCATCTACAACACAACACTGCGCCAATCATACTCTTGGAACGTTACCCTTCCAACCCTACCCACAACTGGTGCTGGTATAGGATGGGCAATTGATAACGACCTATTGCTTGGTTATGGCAACATGAGATCCAGTTTCGGTCAACCTACTTGGGGCGGCGTCGCAGCAGACAGTACTACAGCTTATGGAACTGTCTGGGCAGTCAACCTGAAAGATACTTCCCGAGGCACACTTGTGTGGACCAAAAACATCCAAGTACCCGCAGGCAACATTACACTACAACTCGGTACTGTGGATCCAACAAACCGTATTTTCTTCGTAAGCACTAAAGAAACAAGGCAGTGGTACGGCTATGACCTTGACACTGGCGACCTCAAATGGGGTCCAGTCGGTGACACACGCTCATTCAACTACTACCCAACCATTGGAAGCGGCGGTGTAGCACAAATCGGCTATGTCGCATATGGTAAACTGTATGTCGGCGGCTACGGCGGCGAAATCTTCTGCTATGACACAAAAACAGGCACTGAACTCTGGACTTACGGTGGCGGCGGCGAAGGCAACAGCACAAACAGCGGAACCGAAACGTCATGGGGACTATACCCAACATTCATAGCATCAATAGCTGATGGAAAAGTCTACGTATACAACAACGAACACTCTCCAAACGTGCCACTATACAGAGACGAAAAAGTACGATGCTTAAACGCTACAACAGGCCAAGAACTTTGGACCCTTGACAGCTGGGCCGCAGTAGGCGGCTTTGGCGACTTTGGCTTCCCCACAGCAGACGGACAAATAGCTTACCTCAACGCCTACGACATGAAAGTCTACTCCATCGGCAAAGGACCAAGCGCAATGACCGTTGACGCACCAAAAGCAGCGATTGAACTAGGCAAATCCTTAGTTATTAGCGGTACAGTCATCGATATCTCTGCAGGCACACAGCAATCCGAACAAATAGCACGCTTCCCTAACGGTGTACCAGCAGTCTCCGACGCAAGCATAGGCAACTGGATGGAATATGTCTACATGCAGAAGGCCCTCCCCACAAACATTATTGGCGTGACTATCGAACTCAGTGTCTTTGACTCAAACGGCAACCACAGATCCATCGGAACAACTACCGCAGACGCAGATGGATTCTTCAGCTATAGATGGATACCAGATATCGAAGGTAAATACACAGTATACGCTTCCTTTGCTGGCAGCAACTCTTACTATCCATCACATGCAGTAACAGCTTTTACAGTTGACACAGCCCCAGCAGCAACCTCAACACCACAACCAACTCAGGGAATCTCTGTAGCAGATCAGTACATTCTTCCAGGAATTATCGCCATCATTGTTGTTATAGTCATTTGCTTTGCAGTCACAGTACTGCTTCTAAAAAAGAAACCCTAAGTGTAAAAAACAAAATCAACTTTCCCTCTCTTTTTTGTATGAAAAAGGTTTTCAACTTCGATGAACGCTTGCTTTATGAGCTTTTAGTTTAATTGAACGATAGGCTTGGACTGATTGGAATATAGCTTAATTACATAAACTAAAATAAGTTCAGTCTAGATTAAAAATCGTCGCACAAACTACTCTGAAAAATTGGTCTATCGCCCAAAGTTTATGGAATAATTTAAAATAACTCCTCTTGTTTATATCAAAGAAACACATAAGAAAAGACGCAAGGAAGAAAATAAGACATGAGCGAAGAAGGCGATACATTCTGGGTTTCATTAACTGAAAGAGTCTTTGGGTTACTTCTCATAGTTATTGGTGCAGTAATGCTTTATTATACAGCTACAAGCGCCGATCTGGGGCCGTTTGCCGTGCTCTTTGGAGCTCTTAGCGTTATTCTAGTTCTTTTAGGGATTTTCCTGCTTATTGTCAAACCGCCAAAATAGACTTGGCTCTATTCTCTTCTTTCAACAATAATTTTGCAATTAGTAACTAAAGCAGCTATTACGCCTAAAGCTGCTAACCAAGGCGCCACAACTGCGCCAACAACCCCCAGAGTTGCAGGAATTTCTAGCAAAGTTTTTCCTGCTTCATCTTTTACAATCACACGCGTTACGTTTCCTTCATGTAGCAAATCTCTAACACGATCAACAAGGTTATTGCCAGAAACCGTGAATTCTTCACTTGTAAATTTGGGCACAGCGGTTCCGCAAACCGCACAAAACTTGTCACCTTCCTTTAATAGAGCTCCACATTTAACGCAATAAGGCAAAATAATTCACCAAACCAAAGAAACACGACAGAAAATAAAAACTTTCCTTTATAGAGCAAAAACTATACAAACAAGATGCAACAAACATAAAATTGAATTACTATTAATCAGCACTCACAAAATATCAGACAATCATTAATTGTGAAAGGAGAAAAATTGAAATGCCCACGCGCCAACCAATAGTCTGTGTCCTCGGACATGTAGATACAGGCAAAACCTCGCTTCTTGACGAATTGCGAAAAACAAACGTTCAAGGACGCGAAGCAGGAGGAATGACCCAGCACATAGGCGCAAGTTACTTCCCTGTTGAAACCCTAAAACAACTAATCGGTCCCTACATGTCTAACTTTAAAACAGGCATCGAAATTCCAGGTTTACTTATAGTTGATACTCCCGGACACGAAGCCTTCACGAATTTGAGACGTAGAGGAGGGAGCGTTGCCGATATTGCTATTCTTGTAGTAGATATCTTAAAAGGTTTTGAAGCTCAAACCTTCGAGTGCATAGAAATTCTCAAGGCACGCAAAACACCATTTATTGTGGCAGTTAACAAAATCGACCGCATACCTGGCTGGAAAGCTCATCCATCAACTCCTTTCCTAAAATCCTATGAACAACAAAGCAGTTTTGTTCAAGAAGACTTCAACAATCGCCTCTACCAAGTTATGGGCGAATTCTCACGATTAAGCTTCAAAACCGACAGATTTGACCACATCCGCGACTTCGCCCAAAACCTTGCTTTGGTGCCAACAAGCGCAAAAACAGGAGAAGGCTTATCTGAATTAATCATGGTTTTAGTTGGGTTAACTCAGCAATTTCTAAAAATGCGTTTAAAGACCACAGATGGCGCGGCCAAAGGCTCTGTGCTGGAAGTTAAAGATGAACAAGGCTTAGGCTTAACCCTCAACGCCATCATCTACGACGGTACCCTGCATAAAGACGATTTAATCGTTGTAGGTGGACGTGATGGTCCAATTTCGGCGCGTGTTCGAGGGATTTTGGTGCCAAAGCCATTAGATGAGATGCGCGATCCTCGCGACAAATTTACAAGTGTTGAATGCGTTTACGCCTCGGCAGGTGTTAAAATTGTTGCACCTGATTTAACTGGTGCCTTGGCTGGTGCACCCTTATTTGCAGTTCCCACCGGCGAAGATCCAGCAAAATACTGCAAGCTTATCACTGAGGAAATAGGCAGAATTAGAATCACAAAGGAAATTGCAGGCGTCATCGTAAAAGCAGACACTTTGGGTTCATTAGAAGCAATGGCTGAAATTCTCAAAGCCCACAATGTACAGGTACGCATAGCCGACATAGGTGATATCAGCAAACGCGACGTTATAGAAGCATCTGTGGTTAAGACGCATGAACCTTTGGTTGGGGCAATTTTGGCTTTTGGTGTAAAAACCTTACCCGACGCAGAAACAGAAGCCGCCGCAAGCAACGTTCCAATCTTTAAAGAACCCATCATTTACAATTTAATTGACAAGTACTTAGCATGGGTCAAGGATAAACGTGAATCGAAAAACGAACAAGAATTCGATGCACTCGTTAAACCTGGAAAACTCATGGTTTTGCCCAACTGCATTTTCCGCCGTGCCAAACCAGCGATATTCGGAGTGGAAATTTTAGCCGGACGCATAAAACCAAGAGTTGGGCTACTGCGTGCAGATGATCACTCTGATTTAGGTGAATTGCAACAAATACAAGATAAAGGCAAAGCCATCGGCGAAGCCAAAGTTGGCGCTGAAGTGGCAGTTTCAATGGATAAACCTGTAGCAGGCAGACATGTGTTTGAAAAAGACATTTTGTACGTTAAGGTTCCTGAAGATGACGCCAAAAAACTGTTGACCACCCACATGGACGATTTAACCAGTGATGAACAAGAGCTCCTCAAAGAATTCATTACATTCATGCGCAAAAAGACATTGTTCTGGGCAGGCGTTTAGCGCCCAAGAAGAATAAGGAACAACATTCATAATACGCTTGCAAAATCTAAAAACCCTTCATTAGGGTGCCCAACTTCTTTTAACCGATTAATTTCTTAATAATTGGCACTTTTCTTAAGGGAAGAATCACTCCATAACTAACAAATTACAGAAAAGATTACTTTTTTTCATTTGTAGAAATTGTTTCACAATATACTAAGGTGGATTTTGCTAAATTATTGCCTTGTAAATTTCGTTAGCAATTAATATTGCCCCCTGTTCGTCCGGGTGGACTCCGTCACGGAAAAATTCAGAATAATTAGCTAAAGCTGAGTACACATCAATTATGGGCAAATTAGTCTGGTTTGCCACCTGTTCAATAGTTGGTATTACCGTTTCCCTGAAGTATTCAGCGCTTAGAGCTGTTCCATTGCTAAAAATCGGTGGCGGCTTCACAAGATATATCTTCGGTTTGCTTGAAAGCGCTTGGAACTCCTCAACCAATTTTACGTAATCGTTTGCAAAGCTTCCATTGTTTGGTCGTATGAGTGGGTTAGCGTCATTTGTTCCTAACATTATGATTACAATATTTGGTTGGAAATCCTTTGCTTCTTGAAATGCACTATTGTTGATGTAGGGGTTGTCGGAATCAAGTGTAACTGTAGATCCGCCAACACCAAAGTAGCCGACTGTATAGTTTTCGCCTAATAGCATTCCAAGGTCTCCTGGGTACTGAGTTCCTCCAGTGATGCTATCGCCAACGCAAGCAACCCGAATTTTATCTTCCGAATGATTATTGATTAAAGTAGACAAGTAAAATGCCACTGCTCCAGAGGTCGTAATCAGAAGGGCTAACAAAATCGTTAGCAACATTAATTTCTTATTATTCATCTTACGTTCTCGCTGACTGAATACTATTTAATCAATTAATCTGTTATGGAAATAAATACAATAATCGTTTCTTTCATCAACAGTAAAAAAATTTTTTGTTAAACAACAAATCTTTCTGGGCAAACAATAGACAAGAGTCCTTTTACGATAAAACTTTAAATTGTGCAAGACTCAGAGAAAAGGTGCAAACCAGCCTAATAAAATGCTGGTTTTTGTTTGCCGAGGTATCCTAGCCAGGCAGGGAGCAAGCCTGGAGATTCCCTTTGGGGAACCAATTAGCTTGTGGCCTTTCGGGGCCGCGGGGGTTCAAATCCCCCTCTCGGCGCCATTTTTCTAGTAAAATTACTTAACCTTTCCTTCTTTTTCAATTGTGGATTTTGGTTTAGAAAAGAATAGTACCATTAAGTTTTATCTGCCACATATAAACAACTAATTTTACTAGAAGCCATCACCAAAACCAATTAAAATGGATACTTCTTGCTATGCAGTGCCCTTTCTAATGAATGAGGAAGCTCTCATTGCTGCCATTGCACCTTCTCCGGCAGCTGTAACCACCTGCATCCCACCACAAGTGCAATCTCCCGCTGCAAAAACGCCTTCCAAATTAGTCCTCTGATGTCGATCAACCGTTAAGCACCCGGTTCTGTCGGTGGTTATCCCAGCATTCTTTACAATCTCAGTCATTGGTACACCGCCCAAAGAAACAAAGACTCCGCTTACAGCTTTTTCTATCGCTTGATTGACGTTGTATTCGAGAATTTTTACAGCTTTAACAACCTGATCACCAATGATTTCAGTAACTTGCCCCTTAACGATTTCAATATTAGATCTATTTTGAATCCTAGCTAACAATGTGCCTTCAATGTCAACTTCTCTTTCATGGGTAACCAATGTTATCTTGCTTGCAATGTCAGCCAAAGACAATGCATCAATAGCTGCCTCTTCTCCATTACCAACAATTACTACAATTTTATTTCTGAAGAATGGTCCATCACAAACAGCGCAATAACTAACTCCGCGACCAAGAAAATCTGTTTCTCCTGGAACCCGAAGTTTTCGCCTTTGTGTTCCTGTGGCGATAATAACTGTTGGTGCTTCATAGGTTTGATTTCGAGAGATAACTTTTTTCAATTCGCCCTTTAAGTCCAAACCGACAACTTCTTCATCGATTTTGAATTCCGCCTGAAAACGCGTTGCTTGCTGAGTCATTTTGTCAGATAATTCGCTACCCTTAACGCCGTCTGGAAAGCCGGGAAAATTCTCTATATTTGGAGCCAACCATGCCCTGCCGCCTGCGATTCCTGATTCCAAAACAACAGTTTTTAATCCCAGCCAAGCCGAGTATATCGCAGCGGTTAAGCCGGCTGGTCCAGCGCCAATTATTAATGTATCACACTTTTGGGTTTTCTCGCTCATGATGAAACCTTCAATAAAAGTAAATATTATCTAGAAAATTGTTTGTTAACTAAAGTCTTTCGGGTACCAAAGGATAATAAAA
The DNA here is from genome assembly GCA_963831895.1 of Candidatus Bathyarchaeota archaeon. Taxonomy (GTDB): domain Archaea; phylum Thermoproteota; class Bathyarchaeia; order Bathyarchaeales; family Bathycorpusculaceae; genus Bathycorpusculum. The sequence continues at coordinate 29,168 of CAWHSD010000011.1, read as the reverse complement.
TTTAGAAAATTTATTCTTTTTCTTCATCATCAACTTTGAGGAATCGTTTTATGGTTGCCATAATCTCCTGCAACCCCTTGGCACTCAAAGGAGGATTATATGGAATTCTTAATACATCCCAACCCTGAGTTGTTAGTAAGTCTGTAATTTCTTCGTCGCGTTCAATTGCTTTGTCTTTTTTATGTACAGGCATGCCATCTAAATAGATAATTTTACGTTTTTCCATCCAGCAGAAATCGGGAATAGTTGATTTTAATATGATTTGTTGTTGTGTTACCATTCCGCGAGTTAATCCAGCTTCGCTGAGGGATTTGAAAACTTCGATTTCTGCTCTGCTAACCGTTGGATGCATGCGTTCTTTATAACTCAAATTGGCTCACGAAAGGAAGCATTGCATTTGTCCCTTAATAAATTATATATAACAAATCAGTTAATGCATTAATGTAACGTTGTAACCAAAATTAGGCTTGACGGATCGCCCGTGCTAACCCAAGACGCGGATCAAAAGTAGTCCCCTAATCCTTCTTTAGGGGCGTAGACGATGCACGTCATGGTTAACGGCTAACCCGTCAAGCGTGGGTGTACCTCTTGGATGGCTATTTCTCGCATGTTAACAACTATTTTTCAACTATAAATGGAATTGTGGGTGTGTTCAGGTGACAACAAGCATGCAAGTTATGGCAAGAATTCTTGTTTTAAAATTAAAAAATTAACGAAAAATTAGTTGTTGATAGTAGAATTATGCATTCTTATTTTCTGTTGCTCCTCTAAAATGATTGGCAACAAGGTTACGTTATCTTTTAATGCTGGTCTTATTGGTTTACGCGAAGTTGTCTTATGGTTATCGCCTAATGAATACATGAACCAACCTGCAGCGCCTATGAAGATGAGCCAAGGTAAAAGCATTATTAAGGCAAGTTTGCTACGTTTATTTTTTACTTTTTTGGAAACCAAATTCGCACCTATTCATCACTCTGGAATTTAGTACATAAGCTTTGATTATCCAGAATATAGATTAAAAATCAATAACCAAAAATGAAAAGAAAAAAATAACTTTGTTCTCAATCTTACGAAATTATTACTCGACTTTTTTCGGTTGAGTTTGTCCACCTGGGTATTCTCTAAGTTTTTCCGCCATTTCTCTCAGTTGCTTATCTACAAGGTAATTCACTGTGCCTTCAGCAAAGGTTCCGTCTTCTCGCTGCTCACCTGCTTTTGTGCCTGTAAGTACCTCTATGCCTTCGTCGATGGTTTTAACTGAGTAAACGTAGAATTTACCCGCTTTGACTGCCTCCACAACTTCTTCTTTAAGCATCAGATTCTGTACGTTACTATCAGGAATCATAACGCCCTGCTCACCGTTTAGTCCTTTGGCTTTGCAGACTTCAAAAAAGCCCTCGATTTTTTCGTTTACGCCACCGATAGCTTGTACTTCTCCTTTCTGGTTAACAGAACCAGTTACGGCTAAATTCTGTTTTATTGGTAGTTTACTAAGAGATGACAGTATAGAGTATAGTTCAGTGCTGGATGCGCTGTCCCCTTCGACGCCTTCATAGTTCTGTTCAAAAACTAGCCTAGCTGAAAGACTTAGAGGTTTGTCTTTGGCGTATTTGTCATTTAAGTAACCGCTGAGAATCAAGACGCCTTTAGTGTGGATTGGTCCGCCCATTTTTGCTTCTCTTTCAATGTCCATTATGCCTTCTCTGCCCAAACCTATACTTACAGTAACGCGGGAGGGCATACCAAAAGCAAAGTCTCCCAACCCCATAACTGACAAACCGTTTACTTGTCCAACTTTCTGGTCAACTGTGTCAATTAAAAAGAAGCCACGAGTAATCATTTCTTGTATTTTTTCTTGAATTAGTTTTGAACGATAAATCTTTTCTTCTATTGCTTTCTTGACGTGTTCTCCATTTATAAATTCAGAGTTATCTTGCGTAGCGTAATAGTTTGACTCCCGAAGAATATCGGCAATAGCTGAGAATTGTGTAGATAACTTATACTGGTCCTCAATTATCCTTGAGCTATATTCAACAATTTTTGCTAAACCGGCACCATCAAGATGTTTAAGGTCTTCTTTTTCGCAAAGACCGCAAACAAAAGCTGCATACTGATGAACTTTTTCGTCAGTTCTAGGCATGGTTGTGTCGAATTCTGCTTTTATTTTGAAGAGTTCTTGGAAATCAGGATCCACGCTAAACATCATTTGATAGAGGTAAGAAGTTCCAATTAGAATAATTTTAGCTGTTAATGGAATTGGTTGGGGTTTAAGGGTTTTTACACTTAGGAATCCGTAGCGTTCTTCTGGTTCTTCAATTGACATTTTTCCGTCTCTGATGTCGCGTTTTAAACCATCGTAAGAGAATGGATTTCTTAGTAAATCTTCGACTGGTATGATGAGGTATCCGCCGTTTGCTCTATGTATGGCTCCTGCTCGAATCATGCTAAAGTCAGTGGTGAGGGCGCCGAATTGAGCTTCTTTCTCTGTTCTGCCAAGTAAATTATGGTATGTTGGGTTGGTCTCTACAACTACTGGTGCGCCTGTACTATTGGAGTTGTCGATAACAAGGTTTACTTCATATTTTTTATAAGGTTCTTCTCTCATCCAGGGCATTGGAAAAGGAAGCTGTTGTTCGGGTTCACTTCTTCTAATGAAGTGCTGCAGATTTTCTAAAATATCATTTTCTACCTCTTTAAGGTAAATTCTAACTTCAGAATTAGCCTGATATTTTTCTCCAAGACTCTCCATCTGGTTTCCCAACGCGTAGAGGGCAACTTCCTTGTTTAGTTTCTTTAGGGCATCGTGAATTTTTCGCTCCATATCGATTAGTTGGCGCATGGTGCTTCGGAATTCTGTTTCTAATGCTTCCCTTTTCTCGTTGAATTTATCTTTTATTTTTTGGGGGAGCGCCAACATTTCTTCATCGCTTAGTGGTTTGCCATCTAAAACTGGAATAAGCAGAATGCCGATGGGAGTGGTTTGAATAACGAATCCTTCACTTTGAGCTTTGACGCTTAATTCGTTGATTAATTGTTTACGTTGGTTTTCCAACTCTTTGATCGTTGCTTCTCTTTTGGCAACGTAGTCTTCGCTTTCAAAAGCTTTCGGAAACGCAGTTTTTGCGTTCTCGATGAAGTTTTTGAGGTCTTCTCGGAACTCCTTACCTTTTCCCGCCTGCAACTTTATTGCTTTTGGTTCATATTGGTTGCTAAAGTTGTTGACATAGCACCAGTCAGTTGGCACAGGCTGGGTTTTAGCTTGAGCTTCTACAAAGTTTTTTACCGCAGTTTTTCTACCTGTCCCTGGATAACCTGCTACATACACATTGAAACCATGATTTTTTATGCCTAATCCGAATTTTAAAGCTCGGACAGCTCTTTCTTGACCGATGATTTCGCTTAATGGAATTAGGTCTTTGGTTGAGTTGCAATGCATAAAATCAGAATCACAAATATTCCGTAGTTTCTCTACTGGCAGTTGGTTGATCAAATAAAAATCTCCTGTAAACTATTCTAGAAAAACTCACTTTTAACTTTTAACTGTTTCTGCCAAGCGGCAACACGCTGAAACGTATTATTTCGGCTTACATTATTGATTGAACTCTGCCTACTTTGCCATCGACTAGCCGAACTTTGATTCCGTGTGGATGCGTCGGACTGCTGGTTAGTAACTCTTTGACGATGCCCTCCGTCAATTTACCGCTTCTCTGGTCCTGCTTCAAAACAATTCTTACTCTAATGCCTGGTTTGATTTGGATTCTTGGAGGTTGCATTTGCATTAATGCGTGTATCGGCACTTATTTGCATTCCCACGAAATAATTCAATTGTTCTCTAAAATTAGAGGCCAAATTTTTAAGAAATTTCTTAAAATTTCTTGGTTTCGCACTTCAGGATGGAATAAAACCCCGAAGATATCCTTTTGTTTGTGTTTTATTGCTTGGATACATTTTGAGGACTCAGCAAGAACTTCGAATGTTTGGGGTTCTTTGACTGAGTAGTTATGAAGTACATATGCTTTGAAATCATCGTGGAACAGAGGGTTTTCTTTAAGGGTTGAGATTTCAGCCATTCCAATCTGAAGGCATCTTACCAATGGTTCATCGAAGAGCAGACTGATTGTTTGCATACCAGCGCAAATACCAAGAATCGGCTTGCCGCATGTTTTAACCCAAGTAAACTTATCCACCTGCTTCAAAGTCGCGTGATCTTTTAGTGCTGTTCCGGAAAGCACAATTTTGCTGTAACAATTTAGTTCCGCAGGTTCAATTTCCAAAAAATGTTTAATCCTGAATTCTTCAACTGATCGGACAACGGCAACAATTGGTAGAACAAACTCGTTAAACGACAGCGAATCTTTTTTCCAGTTCATATCAACAATGAGAATCATTTAGAACTCAGCCTAGCTTGCTTAATAATGAAATTTCCGCAGTTGCCCTTCGCTTCAATATCGTAACTAACAATTTCTATTTTCTGCTTAAACATTGGAGCATCTAAAACGGTAGTCTCAATCTCTCCACCTTCCCCAGAGGGGCTAATACCATATTGCCCTTGAAACTGAACCAGTCGAGCTATCACAAGTGGATCTATTCGAGCTCCAAGCCATTTTTCGTCAAGTGGATACGCGAAAACACCCGAAATAATTATCTCAAAATTCTTCGCAACAAGTGTTTTCAGAAGTAAATGTTGGTCATATTTCCAAAGAGGGTTAAAGCACCAAACATCAAGATGGTTGCAGATACGTTGAACCCTTGAAGCCTGATAAGCCGAATCTAAGGCACCGGTAACCACACCGTCGATTTGAAATTTTTCTTTCGCTTCGACAATTGCCGCTTCCAAATCAACTAGTTCCTCCTCTTTCTTCCCCTCCGTAACCACCGAAATCAAGGGCAACCCCAACGCCTCAGCTTGAAGCACCGTCACATCAATATTCGGGGTATGGAACATGTAACTTTCCTTATTTTTAGAAACCACAGTGATTAAGCAGACTACTTCCTCTTTTTCAGCAGCTAAGTGCAGAGCAAAAGTTGAATCCTTACCGCCGGAAAATAGAACTCCAAGTCGCATAGCAGTTTAAAGAAAAAAGGTTGTTTATATGCCTGCTTGAAAACCTTTTTTAGATTTTGACATCACAGACATTATCGATTTTCTTTAAAACCTCAAGAACCTTATGACCAACTTTCTTATGCAAAACGTACACGGAGATAGCATAACCGCTTTTTCCAATTTGTCTCGAGTAATTTGCTCGGATGTTAATGTCGTTATCAGCCAAGACCTTATCGATGTTTGCAAATACGCCCGGAACATCGCGATGATGGATGAAGAGGGTGTGAACGGTTTTTTCTTCTACTTCGATACTTTCCCCAGCGTTTACAGCGTTAGTAAAGTCTCCTCCTAAGAGGTAACTTGAGACAACACGAGCAATCTCAGTCGAGGTTTCCCTTTGAGCTTCAGCGGTTGATGCGCCAAGGTGACAGCTTAAGACTATATTGTCGAGTTCTTTGAGTTGGTCTTTAAATTCGGCGCCCTCCACTTTCGGTTCTTCATTGTAAACGTCAGTTGCAGCACCCGCAATTTTGCAATCTTTTAGCGCTTTGTAGAGTGCTTGTTGGTCGATGTTACTGCCTCGGGAAGTATTAATCAAATAGGCAGTGGATTTCATTAACGAGAATTCTTTTTCTCCAATTATTGCTTCTTTGCCGCCAGTGTGAATGCTAATGTAATCTGCTTTTGCAAGCACTTCCTCTTTAGTCATGAACTTTATACCGGATTCAAAGCAAGGTTTAATGTCGTGGCCAATGATTTCCATTTCAAAGCCACGTTTAGCGATTTGAGCAACTTTTTGCCCGATTCTACCACAACCCAAAAGTCCCAAAGTTTTGTATGCAAGTTCGGCGCCTTTGAGTTTATCCTTCTTCCAAACTCCATTTTTCAAATAGAAATGAGCTTGAGGAGTTTTTCTTGAGATGCTCAGCATTAAACCAATGGTTAACTCCGCAACAGCATTAGTGCTTCCGTATGGTGCGATTTTTACTACTATCCCAAACTCTGAAGCTGCCGCCGTATCAATGTTGTCAAAGCCTACTCCTGCTCTACCAACAATTTTGAGTTTGCCTTTGGCACCAGCTTCCAAAACCTCGCGTGTAACCTTAGTGGCGCTTCTGACAACTAACGCGTCAAACTGACCAATCTCAGCCACAAGCGCGGCTAAGTCTCTTTTTTTGGTATCAGTTTCTATGCCCGTTTCCTGGAAGAGTTTTAAGCCTTCCTTCTCTAAACCATCGTTTAACAGTACCTTCAACCCAAGCGTCTCCGTAAGGATTAATTAGAAAGTTGATTGCTGTTCAGAATAATAAAGTTCTCTGATATAACACCATATCGTTTATGCTGTTTGCTTGACTTTTGGAGTGCTTTTTGATTTACGGATTCGTGTAGACATTATATCATAATTTGATTTCACCCTGCAATAGGGGCATTTTAGAGTCCGCCTGTTCCTGGAAATTAGCGAGGTTACGGTGGCGCCTGGTATCCAATGAAAATTGAAGATTCTTTTGCAGTTTGGACAGGTTAACCTAGACGTGTAATGTGGACCATACCTGGGAAGCAGAATAAAAAGCAGTAAAGAACCTACGAAAGCGATTAAGAAGAGAATCGTGATGAGGTCTAGCGTCATGATTTTCCCGTTTTAAAAGCGAAAAGTGACTTTATTAATGTTTAGCATCAAGAAAAACAAAATATAAGGCGGTTTAAGCCTTTTTCATGTAGCTTAACGCTTCCTCAATATTTTGGAATCCGTACTTTACGCCGCTGAACTCCTTTTTAAGAGTCAAAACGTCCACTTTAACTTGGGCTGGTGTGCGTTTGCTCTTGATTACATCAAGCATTAAGTCACAAAGGTGTTTGATGTCGCCTTCCCCAAAGCCACGGCGAGTTATGTCTTGGAAGCCAATACGTAGTCCTGAGGGGTTTTCTTTGCTGCTTTGATCATCATAGGGGAGCAGGTTTTTGTTGAGGATGATATTTGCGTCTTCGAGGTCTTGAGCGATTTTATTGCCGCCGCCATAGCTGCGGATATCTAAAGCGATTTGGTGGCTTTTAGTGAAACCTTTGTTTTCTGCGAGGACTTTTACGCCGTTTTCACAGAGGTATTGCCCTGCAGTTTGGGCGTTCTTGACTATTTGTCTAGCTGAATTGGGAGCCATAAACCTTCATTTCTAAGGCAGCTATACTGAGTGCTGGTAACCTGCCAAGGTGAGTGCTTGATGCGCTCAGCGGGAAAACTGCGAATTGTATTTTTTTTACAGCTTTCTCCATTGTTGGGCTATTTGGGCTTCCTAAGATTACACCGCCCTGTGGACCAGGGAAGGTTTTGTGAGTTGATGATGTGATGAAATCTGCGCCTTCCCGAAGAGGATCTTGGAATTGTCCACCTGCAATTAAACCCAGAACATGTGAAGCGTCATAGGCTATGTATGCGCCGACTTCTTCGCAGACCGACTTTAATTCTTTGATCGGGTGTGGAAATAGAAAGAGGCTGCCGCCGAAGGTAACTATCCCTGGTTTTGCCGCGCGGATGACCCAAGCGGATTTTTCTGCGTCAATGTTAAACTCATCTATGTTGTAAACATGGTTTATGTTGTCTAAGCCCAAGATGTTGCCTGCTAGACCAGTGTAATCGTGACTAATGTGTGCTCCACAGCTTAGTGGTGTTACAACCATTTTGTTATTTTTTGAAGCTAAAGACAAACCCTTGAACGTTGCCAGGTTCGCGTGCGTTCCCGAAACTAATCGGACATCTGCCCAAGTGCTCTTAAAAAGGCACTTCATGATGTCAGTCGCGTAATCCTCAATTTGGGACATGTACTTCTGCCCTTGATAATACCGTTTCTTAACGTGACCTTGAGCGTCGTTTTCGCCTTCAGCGTACCTGCAATCAAGATCGTGTGAGAGGTCAAGCATTTGGTTGACGGCTGGCGATTTGAGTCCTTCGCTTGCAATCATGTTAATGCATTCTTTTTCACGGTATTGTTCGTGTTTTTTCGATGCTTCTAATATGTCTTGGACTAATTCGGGCAGGTCTTTCATTTTTAACTCTCCGTGCTGAATCATCAACGGAATTGGGCTTAGCAGTATTTAGCCGTTACTAGGGTCCGAGTGCTTGTTCACGGGTGTGGTTTACAATTATTTGTGATGTGTGATGAACGTTATTTTTTAGGTAAGCCTAAACATTTATATGGTATAAACCATAAATTTAGGTAATCCTAAAAAACAGGGTGAGTAAAATGGAGCAAAAAACAACCCAAGACTATCTCAAAGCCATCTACGGCCTATCAAAAAACGGCGATCTAGTTAGCACAAACGAAATTTCCCAAAAACTCGACGTTGCCCCAGCCAGCGTAACAGAAATGCTAAAAAAACTTTCCGAAGAAGGCTACATAAAATACTCACCTTATCACGGAAGCGCACTTAACGAAAAAGGACTCCAAAAAGCTCAAAAAATAGCCCGCAAACATCGACTCCTCGAAAAATGGCTCTCAGACGTTCTGCACATTGGAAAAGAAAAAGTCCACAAAGAAGCATGCCAAATGGAACACGCCTTATCAGATGAAGCTGAAGAGTCGTTGTGTCGCCTTCTAAAACACCCTGACACATGCTCAGATGACGGCAAAATCATTCCAGCATGTGACCTGCCCTTCTCGAATTGTGAAGAATGCGTTCAACTTCACAGCCAAGGCTTGGAAGAAGTTGGAAAACGACATGCAAACTTAACTCCTATCCGTGAATTAAAGGATGGCAAATATGGCAAAATCAGTTTTATCCGAGGCGAACACAATATTCTCCAACGCCTCTTAGATATGGGGCTAACACCTGGAACAAGAATAAAAGTAGTCAAAGTGGCTCCCCTCAACGGACCAGTTGAAGTCTCGGTGCGGGGCTCCAAATTGGCGTTGGGACAAGACATCGCCTGCAATGTTTTTGTCGAAATTGAACAACCTATCGTAGAAGGAAAATAATCAATGTCATGCCATCCTACTTCAAAATGCAACAGTAAAGCGGCAAACGTCAGGAATGGTAAACCGCTGACCTTCGCGTTGGCAGGCAATGCGAACGTAGGTAAAAGCGTAATCTTTAACCAGCTTACTGGCTCAAACCAGATAATTGGTAATTGGCCTGGAAAAACCGTTGACCGTGCAGAAGGAACCTTGAGTTTTGAAGGACATGAAATACGAGTTATTGATTTGCCGGGAATTTACTCCTTCTCCACGTTCTCAATGGAAGAGTTGGTTTCCAGGGATTATATTGCACTGGAAAAACCAGACGCAGTCATAAATGTAGTTGACGCATCAGTTTTAGAACGGAACCTGTTTTTCACACTTCAACTGCTCGAAATGCAGGCGCCCCTCGTTTTATGCTTAAACCAGGTGGACGTCGCAAAGAGCAAAGGCATTATTATCGACAAGGAAAAACTCCAAGAAACCCTTGGAGTTCCCGTAGTTTTTGCAGTAGCTACTCGTGGCGATGGCATCTACGAGTTGGTAGGTGAAGCCGTGAAAGTTGCCACTCATAAATCAAAATCAAAACATCTAAAGTACAGGAAAGATCTTGAAGAGAAAATTGAGAAGCTAAAACAAATAATTGAAAAAGATAACCTCCAGCTTCAGTACCCTGCTCGCTGGATAGCAATCAAACTGCTTGAAGGTGACAGTGAAATCACTAAAATCGTCGCTGAAAAATCCAAGACAGTCACTGATTCAACTAAGACTATAGCACAGGAACTGGAAAACAGCTGCCAAGAAAAATGCTTCTCAATCATAGCATCCGAACGGTACGCGCTCGCAAGCGCGATCGCCGCTTCTGCACTCCAACAAAGTGAAATAAAAAGCACTTTCTCGGACAAACTCGAATGGGTAACAACTCATAGAGTGCTGGGCTACTTTACGTCAATAGGAGTCATTGCTGGTTTGCTGCTCTGGACGTTTTTTATAGGAAATGGTCTCTCCAGCTTAATTTCAAGCGGCTTGAGCTTCATTAAACCTGTTGACCCTGCTTTATCAGCTTCACAACCGATTTTAGCCATAATTTTGAACGGGATTTGGGGCGGCTTCAACGCAGGTTTGACCCTAATTATACCCTTCGTAATTCCGTTTTTCTTGCTTTTGGCTTTTTTTGAAAACTCAGGCATTCTGACTCGAGTGGCGTTTATGATGGATAGTGCAATGCATAAAATGGGTTTACATGGCAAGGCGTTAATCCCCATGATTTTGGGGTACGGTTGCAGTGTGCCAGCCATTCAAGCATGTAAAATCATGGAAACCCGACGTGAGCGGCTGTTGACAGCGTTCGCCATAACATTCGCGCCATGCTCTGCAAGAACCATCGTGCTATTTGGCATGGTAGGCTTGTTCGTCGGCATCCAATGGGCACTGCTTTTGTACGTTGTAGACATTGCACTAATCTTCGGTTTAGGTAGAATCGCCATGAAAGTAGTGCCAGGAAAATCAACTGGCTTAATTATGGAAATGAGTAGTTTCAAGATGCCCTCACTTAAAATGATTCTAAAACAAACATGGACAAGAACTAAATCTATAATCTACTTAGTTTTCCCCATATACATCGCTGGTAGTGCAATTGTTCAGGTTTTATATTTTTACAATGTGTTAACGCCTTTTAGTAATGCCCTGTCGCCTTTGACGGTTATGTGGCTTGGATTACCTATTGAAGCCGGGGTTTTGCTCATTCTTGGTTTTGTACGTAAAGAATTCGTGCTGTTGGGTGCCGTCGCAATCTTTGGCACTGCAAATTTGGCACTTCACTTCTCACCTGTACAGCTTGTGGTTATGGCACTGGTAGCTATGCTTTACATCCCATGTGTGTCAACTGTGGCAATTCTTGGGAAAGAGTTTGGATGGAAAGCCGCCACAATTATTTCATTAGCTAACATAGCTGCAGCTTTGTTGATTGGGGGTTTAGCGTTTAGGATTTTGAGCCTTTTCCTCTAAACCTTTCCTGAAAGACGTACATTAACAGGTAAACTATTCCTCCTGAAAAGAAAGCAAACCACCATATGGGGAAGAGAATTTTTGCAAAAGTGAAGTTAATGTTATTGTTGCAGTGCCAACAGCATGTAGCCAATTGACAGTGTTAAGTCCCATACAATGGCGATTGTGCCAGTGAATGCGGTTCTTGCCCTTGCCGCTAAGGTTTGCGTGGACAAAGAGAAATGCAACAGGGATCAAACCTATCGCAATTATTGTGCATGCAAATGGAGCGCTTATCATAGTTCTATCCGTGTGCTGCTATGTGGAATTTGCACTTGCTAATTAACTTGGCAGTGGATTTGTTGCTTAGTAATAATTATATTGAATGTTTGGGTAAGTTTAGGTATGTCTGCTCCAAATTGTCCTTGCCCAAAAAAAGATTGTGCACATCATAGTAAATGTGAAGAATGCGTTCCTCACCACAAAGAAAAAAATGAATTGCCTTACTGCGCAAGGTAGTTGACTCATGGCTAAAGATTCAGACGAGGATGACCAGCAAAAGAGGCGAAACGTACAGGTTCGTTTTTGGAACATAGTTGGGGTTGTTGAGCATATATCATTGCCTAAGCTTGAGGATGCCGTCAAGAAAGAATTCAATTGCAACGACGATCGTTTTGTTCAAGCTCAAATTAAGCTTATGCAAACAGAATCAAGGATAAGAGTTCAAAGTAGAGTTAAAGTCTGGATAAAACAGCCAAGTAAGAATGATTAGATCGATAAGCAAGAGCAATATTTTTGATTATTTCACAAACAGTTTTGTACCCTTGCAATAAACTTAAAAGCATTAGCTGTTCATCCTTGTTCTGTGGGATAGTGGGGTAAAATGGTAGCGACAATAAGTATTATTTTGGTATTAATCAGCATTGGAACTATTGCGGGGCCTATTGGAGCTGTCGCTGTAATTTACCATGATGATCTAACTCAAGTTGTCATTACTCCGGAAATCAGAGATATAATGAATGGTGATAGTAGCATAATTCCTATCGGACCTTCCGATGACGGAAATTCAAACGGCAACTCGGGATTGGAAAGCTTGTTGAAACCGGTTTTCGTTAGTGCACAAATAGACGAAGCAGCAAACACCTTCACTGGTGTATTTACAATTACTAACTCCCTCAATTATGACTTGACTTTGAATAATTTTAGCACAGATGCTGTTATCACTCAAGGCAACATTCCGGCTGGAAGCATAAGCCTAAGCAGTCCAGTTACTGTTTCTGCAAGTCAAACCGAACAACTAACTATTTCAGGGCATTGGACACAACAAGCTCAGGACTACATAATTAGCAACATAGGAGCCGAATCTGTCGACATGACCTTAACTAATATCGTTATAAACGTTAACGGAATCACGATTCAATCCGCTGAGCCCGTTCAAGTTAGCGTCCCCATGAATATCCAATGGTGATCTAATGCAGAACAAAATCAACATCATTGCTTTGGCTGCTGGAATTTCAACTCTTCTTCTAATTGTCATTTCGATATTTGTTCCTTGGTGGCAACTTGTAGTGGGAAACCCATCAATTGCAACAGTTAACATTTCACCAGTTAACTTGAATCTCGCTCTGCTGGGCAACTCGCTTACTGTTCCATTGGTTTTAGCCATCAACATAGCTGTTGCACTAACTTTAACCTCCGGAAGCATAACCATGCTCATCTATTCAGTGAAACCTAACAAAGCTTACTCAATGAAGCTACTTGGGTTCGGATACAGAAAACCTCTGTATTCAGTGATAACATTTGTTATTGGGTTGTTTATTATGAGTATAGCAATTCAAAGGCTTTCGGGGTTAACTGTTCCGTTGTTGGGTTCAGGAGCAATTTCGCTCCCTAACAATATGATAGCTACGGGTGCTAATATTAGCGTAGATGTTTCAGCTGCTTTCGGTTGGTCGTTTTATTTTGCTATTGTTGTTGCTGGACTTTGTATAGCGGCAAGGTTTTATCATAAAAAAGTAATGGCTGACATCAAGTCAATTCCACCTACCTCAATATCCAAATAATGAAACATCTTGAAATGATATAGAAGAATTTTGACGATTTATAATCTATGCCATTGTAAACTAACTTGAAAACGTTAGGGCTGCAAATTTATTGGATTATTTCGCCTAAAGCTAACTTTTGACCCACTTGGGTAATTTTGACTTTCACACGGTCTCGAGGTTTGGCTTTTGGAACCTGTATAATATATCCTCGAATATTAGACATACCATCCCCATTTGGACATAGACCGTTGATATTTACATCTAATTCTTCTCCCAACTCGACTGGGGGTTTCTTCTCAACATGTTTAATCTTAAATTGTCCGCCTTTGACTCTTCTATGGACCATTACAAAACCTTACCTTTATTTTATTTTTAATAGAGAGCTAAGAGCTTAAGTCTTCCGCAGGCAACTCCTTCGATTCTTAGGGAATTAAACGGTTCTTTCAACAAAATTATTAATTTTAGGCGAAACTAATTTTGAAAATACGTAAATCCGAAAAAAAAGGCAAAACTCCTATATGTCAGGTGTAAGTTTGAATAGCACAGATCGATATGAACCCAGATAATTATAAGTCGATAAGAAACAAGCCAAAACGAAACAGCGCAATCAGCAGATCTAAAAGCCGAATGCTTGCAAAACCAACGTTAGCGCCCGCTACTCAAAAACTACGTGATAACTACAAAACTAGAACTGAATGGGCAACTAAGGTACTTCCTAAACTTAAAGAGTAATCTCAAAAGTTTTGGTTTCTAAATTTTATTTCTAAACCTATAATTTTAGCTCAAGTGCGCTGGGCTGTGTATAGAAACAAGTTGTTTAACAGTAACTTTTATAATGAATAATTCTCTTCAAGAAAGGAAAGTGAAGTTATATGACTGAATCAATCCAAAAAAGAGTGCAGGACGCCCTTAACGAAATTAGACCGCAAATTCAAGCTGACGGAGGAGACGTAGAACTTGTGTCAGTTGAAAAACAAACTGTAAGAGTTCGCTTAACTGGACATTGTGCAGGTTGTCCTATGGCGGCGATGACGCTTAAAAACGGTGTTGAAGCGCTCATCAAACAAAGGGTTCCAGAGATACAAAAAGTTGAATCGGTACAATAGGTTAACCGCTTAACCTATTTCTCTTCTATTTCTTAGATAAATTCAAAATTTTGTAATAAGTAAAAAAATAAGGAAAATAAAATTCAATACATGAATTCTGGCTTCATAAAGCATTAGAATAAGAAATTCCGTTTCTAACTAATTGGGTTCAGAGAGAAATGCATTTGATGGTTCGCCATCACCCTATGCATCTTCGCCAAAACTCTGAACCCGATCCCGCTTACCACTCGATTTTTTAAGGAAACTCAAAACGACCTATTTTTTCCTCTTCATGTAAGCAGAAGTTTTCTCATATAACAACTCGAAATGCTCACCAAAAGTCTCATCTTCCCGAATTATACGCATCGCACGAATCCAAGGCTCAAGTTTGCGCCAGTTCGATACGATGTACCCTCCTAATCGGTCAACTATTACATCAATATCCACAAATTTTTTGTTAACCAGAAAACCCACTTCTTCAAAGTAAGCTTCCACTTGGTATGTGTAGTCACCCACTTCTAGCTTATCAGCTATGTCAACTTTATATTTCTCAAAATTTTCAAACACAAATTCTTTCTCCACCCATCTAAACGCTTTTCGAAGTCTATCAGTTTCAGCCCACTCAAAAAGTTTCATTGTGATTTCTAAATCCCTGTGCTTATTCATGTGTCTGAGCTCGAATAGAAAAAAAGTTGCAGCAAGAGCGCTGGCTATTGCAGTTGCAATGGCTGCCCAATCAGTTATGGTTAGCAAATTTTTCATCCTCAATTTATTTTTATAAAATGCAGTGATGTACTTAGATTTTAAGAAAAGAGAGAGAGAGAGAAAAGATCAGTGCGCTCGCATTCGATTGTTCTTAGCGTTATGTTCAACTTCTGCCAATCCCAAAGCCTCCAAGATTGGCGGTATATAGTTTGCAAATCGTCCTCGCAAACCCTTTTTTATGCCATACCATCCACCCACAGGGTTTTTAGGTGATCTACCCCAAGCTTCAACGGTTCCTTCCCCGGCTGGTTTCTGCTCATCTGCGCTACCGAGCGGCATCCAATCGCCTTTTTCCTTAAGCATTTTATGCAGATCATCCAAAGAGCGGAGTTGGTATTTGAGTTCTGTTTTCCCCACCCAAACAACGACTACTGGCGGATCGGCGGTTGGGTCACGATACGCCTTGAATTCAGAAGTGCCAGAAGGAGTTTTAAGTATCCACGGATCGTCTTTTGTTCCTTTTTGTTTAGTTACCAAAAAATTCACCTGTTTAAAAGGAGGATTTGAGCAGATTTTAACATTTCGGTTTAACTATACTTAGCTTTCCGGCACTCGGAAAAAAACTGCTAAAAAAATAGTTTTATCAAATTAGCGTTGATTTTACTGCGAATAAACAGTTCTTAATGACCCGACACTGGTCTCTATCTACGACCCACATACTAAACAAATTAATTTAGATTTGACACCTGTTCCCTCTTTACGATGCTCAGTCATCTTGCCGCACTTACAACAGTCCCAACCATTGGTGAAATAATGTTCCTTAGAAATAAAAGGCATATTCAATCATTTCCTCAGCGTACGTGTTAGAATCGACCGCGGTATAAGTCTTCGCTTTACGAGTAGTGCATGGATAAGCTAGGCGACAGAAGTTGAACCGAAAATTTGATCATTAAAGCGTTGATGGTGGGGCTCCCCGGATTTGAACCGGAGTCTATAGAGCCCAAGTCTACAAGCCTAGACCAAGCTAGCCGAGAGCCCCAAAGCATTGCAGAGAACATAATTTCGCAAGAACCATAAAAACCTTAGCCACCCCTTCTGAGTTTTTGTAGTTTTAGGAGATAAAAGTTTGTTAGGCATATTATTTTGACGGAAAATTTGGATTCGACATAAGTGAATTATTTTTTTCATTTCTTTCTTTAATTATATTTCAAGTTAGTTAGGGTTAGCAACATTAGAACAAATCGCCTTTTATTGACTTTTCCTGATATTCTATGACTTTTCCAGACGCAACCTGCAAACACCCGAATCTCTAAAACAGAAAAGCAACCCAAAACAAGATCTCCCAAAATGCAAATTCAACTCTTCTTATGCCCAAAGAGAAAAACTAAATTCTCTGCCTTTCCAAGTCGAGAAAGCGCTTTAAAGCAAAATGTGCATAGCTGTATGCCGTGACTGATTTGCCAAGAGAATTCATCCTTTTTTCTCGTATAGGACAAACTGACTCAAATTTCCACAGTCTCCACGAGGCAGGAAGACTCGACATTGTACACGAGTGCATCGTTAGCAGCCTCTTTCTCTCGCATGGCTTGCGCAGGAACGTAACCTTTCATGCCATACTTAATGGTCCGCCAAACCCTCCTGTTCATATTCAAATCGATGGAGAAACACTCTACGATGTGCGAACCGACATGGACACTTGGCAAGTAATCCTTAAAAAAACCCTACAGGGCAAACCGCACCCAGGCATCACAAAGGAAAAGACAAGTTTCGAAGCCCTTGTCAAAGCGAGAGCACAATCCCGCAAAATTTATGTTCTCGAAGAAGACGGGAAGAACATAAACGAAATTGAACTCGAAGAAAACAGCCTCTTTATCCTAGGAGACCACGTTGGGTTACCCAAAAAAGCCGAAGTCTTTGCCCAACGATTTGGAGAAAAAATAAGTCTCGGAAAACAACCATACCTAGCAGCTTCATGCATCACAATAATCAACTATACCCTTGACCAGCAAGCTAAAGTTGGCTCTTGAAATGCTCCCAGCCACGGGCCTCAATAGAGCGTTCTTCCCCATTGGCTCTTAGAATAATTTGCTTTTCCTGAGTAGCTTTTCCAATAGGCAAGAGTTGTCCGCCAACTGCTTCTACTGCAGCCACAGCCGCAGCCCAACCTTCGGGCTTAACCGTTAAGACCAACTCGTATTCTTCGCCGCCATAAAGCGCCAAATCAGACGCATCAAGACTATTTAGCTCTCCAAAATTCTTTACTCCAGAAGCAACAGGAACCTTATCCAATTCAAAACCCACGTTACTCGAGTGAGCGAGTTCATGCAGAGTCCATGCTAAACCGTCGCTGGAATCCATCGAAGATGAAACCACACCACAGGCACCTAACGCCAAACCCTCCAACAGCCTAGCTTTTGGCATTAAAACTGAATCCACAAATGTTTTTGCATTCTTTAAAGCTAAACAACCGCCAAGCAACAAACGCAACCCAGCCGCCGATTTACCGAAAAACCCAGTAACCGCCAAAACATCGCCCGACTTTGCAGCCACTGCGGAGCATCAATGCCGATCTATTTGCTGTGCCGTAAAGTGAAATAGAAATAATCAAGTCCGAAGTTTCACTTGTGTCTCCGCCGATTATGTAAGCGCCATATTCTTGCGCTCCAGCATTTAGGCCGTCGGCGATATCTTCAATGTTTTTTTGTGTAAAGTCTGCTGGTAACCCTAATGCAACCAAGGCTGCCATCGGTTGGACACCTTTTGAGGCAAAGTCACTAATGTTCATAACTAACGCCTTCCTTGCAGCTTGAAAAAGAGTCATTTCTTCTGGAACGTCTGTTTTGCTCACAAGCATGTCAGTTTTAAGCACAGCGACCTGTTTCGGGTCGAGGTTCACTACTGAAACATCATCTCCGAACGGAACCGGAATGTTAGGCATTGGGGATAGGCGGCTCTGTATGATTTTAATTATCTTGTGTTCACCAAGCGTTTTAGAAGTTTGTTTTAGAGTTTTGTTTTTGCTCATTTACGGTTCACCCTATTTTTGAATGATTGTTTATTGCTTTTAAGGTTGGGGTTTGTGAAACTTTAAAAATTGGAACCGTGTTGTTTAGCGTTTATGGCGCCTCGATAGCTCAGCCCAGTAGAGCGGCTGCCTCGTAAGCAGCAGGCCGCGGGAGCAAGGCCCGCTCGAGGCTTCTGGCTTTTTGTGTAGTTATGTTGTGCAACTGAACGTTTTCTGAGTTCTGCGGATATGTTTATTAAATATTGCGATACCCATGTTTCCTAAGGTGAATGGCGTATGCGTCTTTATTCTCATAGTTCAGACGAAAAACTACAATGCCCCTACAAGGGGTGCGAAAAACACTTCGACCGTCCAACGATGATTACAGATGATTCTGTTATCCCTCGCCAAACACATTATGCATGTCCATTCTGCATGTCACGACTAGAATTAGATACAGTTAAACAAAAGATTGTAGGCGTCCGGGCAACCGAGTACCCAATGGTTTTTGATTCACCCGCAAAATGCGCCCACTTCAGTGGACTCTTAAACGCTCCCCCGGGAAGTATGTCGACTCAAGATGAATGTTTAATTTGTCCTAAAGTGCTGCAATGTAACAACCGAAAGAAATAGAGGTTAGTTTAAAAAAATAATTTTTATTTGACCTCAACCGACTCATAAAAAACAATTTTTTTTGGGTCAGCGTTGATTGACGATCTCTCAAAGCTTTAGGCTCAAAGCCGTCGCCTTACATCATCCCCAAGTTAAACGCTGTTTGTGCAGATTTATCTATTTTGATCAGGACAGACCCGACAAAAAAGAAGAAATCTTGCAATATATTGAAGCAAATATAGCGAGGATAATATTGAATATTTTCTTCATTTTCATTCCGTTTACACAAAATTTTGTAGATTTTCTTTAAAAATTTGTCAACTAAAAATCCTAAAATTTAGTAGAAGAATTGGTGCAAAAACAATGTTTCCCTCTGTCAACTTGAATAAATTTAACGTCATTTGACGAATCTAAACGCTTAAACCACTCCAAGGGTAGGGTAACATATACGGCTTATTTGAGAGGTGAAAAAAGACATGATATTCGAAGAAGAAGATGAATGGGAAGAAAGCGAAGACGAGGAATGGGAAGAAGAAGAATGGTAAACTAAACCATAAACCACAATTTTGTATATTTTTCTTTTAAGTATAATTTTTCACTGTTTTGAGGTCAATTTCTAGTCAACCGATAGAGATGATGAGAAGTTGCAAATGATTTTCCTGCGACTTTTTAAAAACCCCGTTTAACGAACACTTTCAAATCAAACACTGACAAAGTTGTAGTTGATAATGATTATTGATGATGAAACTCCCCTCTTCACAACTTTGTTATCAATCAACCACAAAAACTCATTCAAACAAAAACCACTAAAACCCAAAAAACACCAACACAATTTAACATAACATTATTTTAAAAAGAGCTATCAACCCCAAACCCAACTTTACCGTTCAAGGTTTACATTTATAACTATCTTGTTGGCATCATTTAACGACGCTTACAATGACCCGAATCGCAGTATTAAATGAAGATAAATGCAAAGTCAAGAAATGCAATTCGTTATGTGTTAGCTTCTGCCCTATGGTGCGCAGCAAAGTTGAGGCCATTAGAGTTGAAGGGAGCAAAGCAATCATAGCTGAAACTCTTTGCAGTGGTTGCGGGATATGCGTAAAAAAATGCCCTTTCAAAGCCATTAGTATTGTTAATTTACCCAATGAGCTCGAGAAAGATTGTAGTCACCGATTCAGCGAAAACAGCTTCAAACTTTTCCGTCTACCCATGCCTTCATCTGGAACAGTTTTAGGGTTGCTGGGTCAAAACGGGATAGGCAAGAGCACTACACTCAAGGTTTTTTCAGGCGAAATCAAACCCAACCTCGGGAGATTCGATAACCCGCCAGATTGGGCAGAAATTATACAATATTATCGGGGATCAAGCCTGCAGGACTACTTTTCAAAGTTAAGTGAGAAAAAACTTAAAGTCAGCAGCAAACCCCAATACGTCGACAAGATTCCTAAAGCAGTAACAGGTAAAGCAGGGGACCTTTTAGAAAAAGTTGATGAAAGAAAGCAACTTGATTCCATTGCAGAAGACCTTGAGCTCAAGAAGATTTGGGACAGACCGCTTGATGTGCTCAGTGGCGGGGAACTTCAGCGAGTTGCAGTTGCGGCCGCTCTTAGTAGAGACGCAGATGTTTACCTTTTCGACGAACCCTCAAGTTACTTAGACGTTAAGCAGCGGCTTGTAGTTGCAAGAGCTATCCGCAGTCTTAAAGAACAGCAGAAAACTATTGTCGTAGCAGAACACGACTTAGCCATAATCGACTACTTATCTGATCAAATCTGCGTTTTCTATGGAGAACCAGGCGTATACGGTGTCGTTTCGCATACTCATGGCGTACGCACGGGAATTAATATTTACCTGCAAGGATATATCCCTGACGAAAACATAAAATTCCGAAAAGAACCAATAATCTTCCACGAGAAGCCCCCATCGGCAGGAGAAATGATTGGCGAACCACTGCTTAAATGGGAAACGATGGAAAAGACCTTCAAAGGATTCAAACTTGCCATTCAACCAGGTGAAATACGGACTGGAGAAATCGTCGGTATCCTTGGACCAAACGGAATCGGAAAAACAACTTTTGTTAAGATTTTAGCTGGCTTGGAGGAGACTGATGATAAACAAAAACTTGGCAAGTTAACTGTTAGTTACAAACCCCAGTACATTGCACCCGACTACGAGGGCACTGTTCAAGAGTTACTGATGAATGTAGCTAAAGAAAACTTTACCTCTAGCTGGTACAAAACTGAAATTGCTCAACCTCTTCGACTCCAAGTTTTAATGGACCGCAACGTTATGGAACTTAGTGGAGGAGAACTCCAAAAAGTCGCCATCGCGGCGTGTCTGAGTCGCAAAACCGATTTATTCCTTCTTGACGAGCCAAGCGCGTACCTTGATGTTGAAGAGCGACTTAATATAGCCAAAACCATTCGGCGCGTGGTCGAAGCCCACGGCACCCCAGCCTTCGTGGTAGAACACGATGTAGTAACACAAGATTTTATCGCTGACAGATTAATGATCTTTAATGGAGACCCAGGTGTCGCTGGGCTAGCTCATCCGCCAACGAGCTTAAGACAAGGAATGAATACGTTCCTCAAAGAAATGGACATAACCTTCCGACGTGATTCGCTCACTTTCAGACCCCGAGTCAACAAAGAAGATTCACAGATGGACAAGTTCCAGAAAGAACTTGGCGAATACTATTACACTAAAACCACCAAGCCAGAAAAAGAAAAACAAGGACCAACTAAAAAATAAGTCGAGGTTACTACGTTTTTTCCGAGAGCAAGTCGAAGTGAAATCTAAGCCAGAGAGTTTGTAAGGATGGACAAACGTATTTTTTACAAGGTGCAGAAACCTATCCCCAGAAGCGCTAACAGCCTCACTTCTTTGAGCTAGTTACCGGCGAAAAAGCTATAATAGCCTTAATACAACATTAAACATCTGATTCAACACGTTGACCATTAATTTTACATATTTAAGGCAAAAATATCCATTGATGCATGTGTTGGAATGATTTTAGAACGAGAGTTTTCTTGGCGTATTGCAGTTAACTTAAAGAACAAGCAGCAAATATACTAAAGTTCGCAAACTTAAAACAGGGAAAGTGGTGTAGGCTACAAGTGGCTCAAGCAACCTTTGAAGAAATAAGCGCGTCGGACTTTTTCTACCGAAACCGAGACATCGCAGGCTTAACCAACCCATCACGGGCAATCTTCGTAGCCATAAGAGAAATCGTGGAGAACTCATTAGATGCAGCGGAAAGCCAAAAAATTCCGCCAGACGTATACGTACGCTTATCCTATGAGGGAGAAGCCACCAAAGAAACTCAAATCTACAAACTTCGCGTCGAAGACAACGGAAGCGGAATACCACCAAGATTCATTCCTTCAGCGTTTGGTCAAGTGCTCTACGGCAGCAAATACAAACTCAAACAGGCAAGAGGCACTTTTGGCTTAGGCGGCAAAATGGCAGTACTCTACGGACAAATTACCACACATCAACCAGTCTTTGTAACATCAAGCACAGGGCAAGAGAAAATTTATAGTTTCAAATTAATGATCGATATCCAACGAAACAAACCAATCATTTTAGACCGCAAAGTCCTCATCAACAAGGACCAATGGCGTGGAACCATTGTTGAATTCACGTTGGAAGGCGATTACCTTCGGGCTATGCCAAAAATCATAGAGTACTTCAAGCAAACCGCGATGGTTAATCCGTATGCAAACATAACTTTTGTGGATCCTAAAGGCAGACTCTACAAGTTTGTCCGAGGAACAACCGTTATGCCTGAGTCACCTAAAGAAACCATGCCTCATCCATATGGCGTGGATGTAGAACTCCTTCAAAGGTTAATCCAGATAACAACAAGCAGTAACATGTCTGACTTTTTGAAAGTTCACTTTCACAGAGTAGGCGGAATCACAGCTCAAAAGTTCCTTGATTTCGCAGGTATACTTCCAAGCAAAAACCCCAAAAAACTATCCCACGAAGAAATTGTACGGTTAATGCAGAACCTCAAAAAATACAAGGATTTCCTGCCCCCAGACGCCAGCTGTCTCTCACCTCTAGGCGAAGATTTGCTTAAAGCTGGTATACTTAAAGAGCTCAAGCCAGAGTACCTTGTTGTGCATCAACGTAAACCCTCCACTTACGCTGGTCACCCATTCATCGTTGAATTAGCTATGGCATATGGAGGAGATGTTCCAAAGCGTGGCACGTTTGTGATTTACCGTTTTGCCAACAAAATCCCACTGTTGTACGATGAAGCAAGCGATGTTTCCTACCGTGTAATCGCAGCCATGAATTGGCGTCGCTACAAAGTCGCACCTGAAATGCCAATCGCAATCGTCGTACACATCTGCAGTACTAAAGTTCCATACAAGACAGTGGGAAAAGAATTCATCTCTGACCGACCCGAAGTGCGAAGAGAAGTTGCAAACGCCCTGCGTGAAGTTGCGCGTCAACTGCAACATTTCCTCTCAAAACAGGAACACGTGCACAATGAAAAGAAACGACTAGGCATCTTCAGCAAATACCTCCCAAAAATCGCCGAATTCTCAACCACATTAGCTGGAGAAACGAGGAAACCTGACATAGAAAAATTATTAAAGAGTGTTCAGAAGTATGGCGCAGAAGAAAATTAAGATAACTGAAAGAAAACAAGAGGTCCTCAGGAGTCTCAAGAGCTTTGGCACTTCGATTTACAAGCAACTCGACCAAGGCATTTTCCCAACAGTTAAAATGCCCAGCCGCTCCACGGAGAACATCAATTATGATCCAGCTCTGCGGCAATTCATTCTAGGCGAAAAAAACGTTGACAGAAGCACACGAAACATTCGCCACATTAAACCATTTACTCAACTTGCTTGGGTTGCAATGTTTAGCAATGAACTCACTAGTCAACGTAAAACCTCAACTTTAAGAGATGTCTACTACTCTGCTCAAGCCTACGAGATGACCTTTGCTGATCAGCAGGAATCAAACAACATAATCACCGACCTTGAAACACTCACAGGTTTTGCAAGAGAAGACTTCAATATATTCCCCGAAGAACGAAGCGCAATTTTCGGAGATTTAGAGATTGGTTATACCGTTCCAGGCTATGAAGGTAAAACTGTGAATTTAACTAGTCACCCAGACGGTGTACTCATTGGGCCAGCGGTTACCTCTGCAGAGTTCATAAAAACCACTGCAGATAAAGTAATAGCCATAGAGAAAGGCGCCCTGTTCACAAGGTTTATCGAAGAAAACGTCCACAACAAACATAAATCACTTTTGATTTCGTGTGGTGGGCAAGCGCCAAGACAAACACGCAGCTTCATCCGTCGATTACATGATGAACTCGGCCTGCCAGTCTACATCTTGACTGATGGTGATCCATGGGGAATGCACATTGCCCAAGTGATTATCTCTGGTTCAGCCAACGCAGCACACCTCCGCGACCTAAACACTCCAGACGCAGTTTGGAGCGGCGTTTGGGCATCAGACATCGTCGAATACAAATTACCCACCGACCCACTTGACGAAGTAGACATTAAACGGCTTAACGAATTAGCCAGAGATCCAAGATACCAAAACGACCCTATATGGCAACGTGAAATAAAACTTGCCCTCAAGATTAAGCGTAAGACAGAACTGGAAGCTTTCAGCAGATACGGCTTAACCTACATAGTAGATGAGTATTTACCAACTAAACTCGATCAGAAACCCAAAGAGGAAGGCCGCGAAACAGGCAAGAAAAGATAGTAACAAGCTTAAGTTTAATAATCCATGATTTTTAGCACTTAAAAAACTAACATAGCATATGAAAAATACTTGTGGTAAAAATAATTTTTTAACGATGATTTATCTTTCTATCTTTCGGTAAGACGCTATTGGGTATCCCCTGCGATGACTCTTCAGCCATTAAAAACCCATTCCATAAGCGATGCATTCGCTAATTATTCCTAAACCCAAACATTTTTTTATAAAAGCATTCACATTTAATTTAAGCAGAAAACAAAGTTTTCTTTGCTTAGACAAAGTTTTTATGCGCGTTTGAAACTCTTACAATTCCCCGTTAAGACAAAGGATGATTCAAGATGACCCTACAAAAAGGAGATTTCATATTAATCGATTATGTAGCTAAAGTTAAAGAAACAAACGAAGTTTTCGACACAACAAAAGAAGATGTAGCCAAAAAAGAGCATCTCCACAAAGAAGGACAAATACACGAGCCAGAACTTGTGGTTGTTGGAGAAGGTTGGGTTCTAAAAGCTCTCGATGATGCTTTAACAACATTAGAAATAAACAAGCCTTGTACAGTTGAAATTTCACCCGAAAAAGGCTTTGGACAAAGAGATCCAGAAAAAATCAAACGAGTTCCAATAAAGCAACTCTATGCAAAAGAAATTAACCCAGTCGTTGGAGCGCGAATTGAATACCAAGGAAAGAATGCAACCATTCGCTCCATAGGCGCAGGAAGAGTTCTTCTCGACTTTAATGCACCTTTGGCCGGAAGAACTCTCATTTATGACGTCACAGTGACAAACAAACTTGATCAAATCCCTGAAAAAATCGGTGCCCTGGTTCACCGCAGAGTACCAGTAGTTGAACAAGATAAGTTCAAACTAACGTTAAAGGGCTGCGACTTAACAATAGATATGCCTGAAGAGACTTTCTATGTTGAAGGTATACAAATAGCTAAACGCGGTATAGCCATGGACATTCAAAAATTTGTGCCTGAATTGTCTGAAACCAAGTTTGTTGAAACCTTCAAAGCGGAACCTAAACCAGTCGCCGCTGCACCAACTCCAACACCGGTCGCAACAACAACTGAGCCAGAAATAAAACCAGAAGCAGAATCGACTACAGAAACTAAACCTGCAAAAACTCCAAAAGCAGCAAAAGCAGCCAAGGCATAACTGCTCCATATCAACTTTCCCTTAATTAAAAAATTTTTTTTGACTTTTACAAGATGCAATTAGTATACTTTTTTTCAGTTGAAGAAGAAGTCGAGTCTTAAAGTAAATTATTTGCACTTATTCAGTTTACCTGGGGCTTAATCTATCGTTCCTGTTGCCTTGGCTGTTTTCTCGCATGCTTCATTGTTGAGGTCTAGTTTATGGAGGATTGTGTATCGTTCAGGTCTTATCTTCGGTGCTATCTCGAGTGCTTTTACCAAATCTGAATCTTTTACACCTAATTCGGTTGCGGTCGTTGGTGCGCCTAGTTGTTTTAGGGTTTTCTTTATGCTTTGCCAATTTGCCCTATATAGATAGGCAGTTAAAATTGCACCGACACCGCATTGTTCTCCGTGCATAGCTTGGTTTGATTTTACTCTATCTAATGCGTGGCTAAATAGGTGTTCAGAGCCGCTGCAGGGACGGCTGCTTCCTGCGATGCTCATTGCAACCCCGCAGCTAATCAAAGCCTCAAGAAGAACTCGTAAACCTTCATCTTGTTTACATGCAATTAGATCAGCGTTCTCAGTTACCAATTTAGCACTCATCAACGCTAAACTTGCGGCGTATCCACCATAATACTCGTTATTTTCTATGTGAGCCAGTTTCCAATCTTTCACAGATGAGAACTTTGAGATTACATCTCCACATCCGCTAACCACAAAACGCCACGGTGCCTTAGAAATCACTTCTGTATCTGCGATTATTGCCAATGGCGCTTGTGCTAATATTGAGTAGGGTTTGTCTGAGCTTTTGATTGATGCAAGTGGGCTCGCGATTCCGTCATGGGAGACTGTAGTTGGGATGCTGATGAAGGGAATGTTTTGGGTGCAGGAACTGATTTTTGCAGCATCTATAATTGTTCCGCCGCCAACTCCAAATAACACTTGGGGTAATGTTGCTTCGATTCGCTGTTCGATAGTTATTAAGTCTTTTTCGGACATTGCTTTTATCTGAAGAACATCGACTTTCAATCCCGCTTGCTCAAGGAGGCAACAAACGGTTTTTCCAGCTATATCATAGCTTTTAGATCCTGCAATCACCAATGCTTTTCCCCTAATGTTTAAGCGTCTTACAACTTCGGGGACTCGATTTAGGGTGTGGTTTCCAACAATGACTTCACGTGGAAGTTGCATGTAATGGTAATTTAAACTCAAATTAGACCACTGTTTAACTTGCAAAGACATAGTTCGGGATGGATGCTTTAAAACTTTGGGAAATTAAACACATTTACCACCAAAGATACATTAAGAAATAAGATGCAATGAGTTGGAAAAGAAGGTTCTGTAAAATTAAAGGGGAAACTCCCGTTCCAGAGGATAACACGTTAGATTGATTTTTGTAGCAAATAGTATGCTTATTGATAATTGACATAATCTAATTCTACATTAAATAATGTCATGCTTAAATACCGATTATTCGTTTATTGGTTTTTAAGGAGACACAAAAACATGCCCGCCATTGAAGTCGGCAGAATATGCGTAAAACAAATAGGTCGAGAAAACGGCAAAAAATGCGTCATCATCGACGTCATGGACAAAAGCTTCGTCTTAATAACCGGACCCAAAAAAGTTACAAGCGTAAAACGAAGGCGCGTCAACCTTAACCATATCATGCCTCTGCAAGACAAAATTGATATTAAGAGAGGCGCTTCGGATGAGGAAGTTTCCCAATGTTTAGAAGCTTTGGGCAAACTTAAAGAAATGACTGAATCCGTTAAAACGGCCTAGTTTTAAACTTTAATACTTCAAATTTCTTTTTCACACAGCCATTAGGAGAAAAACCCGAGAATGCCCAGAACAACCCCTCCATGGGAAATCAAACGTGAACTGTTAACTAAAACAATAGACACTACCAACCCAAAATATGGTTGTAAACCCTCTGAGCGACCTGCAAAAGAATACATCAAATATGGCACCATCAATTTGGATAAGCCGGCTGGTCCGACAAGTCACGAAGTTGCTGCTTGGGTTAAAAGAATCATGCATCTTGAAGCAATTGGACATGGAGGAACCCTTGACCCTAAAGTAACCGGAATTTTGCCCATTACATTAGAAGATGCTACAAAGATGGTTCAAGCGCTTCTCTACAGCGGCAAAGAATACATCTGTGTCATGAAACTGCATGGAGACGTTCGTGAAGACCAAGTTAAACGTGTTCTTGCAGAGTTTGAAGATGAAATTTATCAACGTCCGCCACTACGTTCTTCAGTTAAGCGGCAACTAAGAACCAGACGGATTTACTATAATGAATATTTGGAGTTGGATGGGCGTAATGTGCTCTTTAAAGTAGGCTGCGAAGGTGGAACATACATCCGTAAACTTTGCTTTGATATCGGTGAAATCCTTGGAGTTGGGGGGCACATGCAGGAACTTCGCCGTTCACGTGCGGGACCTTTCATCGAAACCAGCGCAAAAAAAGTTACATTACATGATGTGGCATATTGGTTTGGCGAGTACGAAGAGAAAAAGGAACAATCCATTTTGTGTAAATTCATCGAGCCCATGGAAGTTGCATTGATGCAATTACCGAAAATTGTTGTTCGAGATTCGGCGGTTGATGCTTTATGTCATGGAGCTAATTTGACAGCGCCAGGTGTGCTGCAAGTTGATACAGGACTCATAAAAGGCTCGACAACAGCGATTTTCACTCTAAAAGGTGAGGCTGTTGCATTGGCGAAGGCTCTTGTTTCAACTCAAGAAATCATGGATTTGAAACATGGAGCTGTTGCTGCTCTTGCAAGAGTGTTAATGCCGCGGG
Source organism: Candidatus Bathyarchaeota archaeon (assembly GCA_963831895.1). GTDB lineage: Archaea > Thermoproteota > Bathyarchaeia > Bathyarchaeales > Bathycorpusculaceae > Bathycorpusculum. Next base: position 1,033 of record CAWHSD010000011.1, on the reverse strand, counting down.
GCACCTACCCAAAGGTTTGGAAGACTGGAAGCGCACATGAGCAAAAACCCAAAGCGCGTTGAACACTATTTTTCTTCTGCGCCTCAGTCCAAAGAACGTTTCGGACTTGTTCGTACTACCTTATGCGGTCAGTCATTTGAGTTTTTAACTGCATCTAGCGTTTTTTCGAAACGAAAAGTTGACTGCGGCACAAGATTGCTCATTGAATCTATGATTGTCCCCAAAACAGGATGCCTTCTTGACTTAGGTTGTGGATATGGGGTAGTGGGCATCTCTGCAGCAAAATTCAATCCTAAATTGCATGTGGTCATGACTGATGTGAACGCGCGGGCGGTGCGTTTAGCTAAGAAAAACTCGGCAATAAATAGAGTATTTAACGCTGAGGTACGGTACGGTTTCTTCTATGAGCCTGTAGAAGATTTAAAGTTCAACAGTATCCTCTCAAATCCACCTGTGAGTGCAGGAATGGAAACAGTGAAAGCAATCGTGACAGGTGCTCCAAAAGTGATGGCGCCAGAAGGTAGTTTTCAGATGGTTATACGATCTAAAATAGGCGCAAAAATATTACCCGCATTATTTACCGAAACCTTTGGTTACTGTGAGGTTGTTGCGCGAGAAAGTGGTTTTCGAGTACTCATGGGAAAATCGTAACGTTGAAAATGCTCTTAAGTAAAATTTTTTGACGACTTTTAAGCTTTCCATTTATCTTGAAATTATGAATTCCTATGGCTATAATTCTGAAAGGAAAAAAAATATCAAATTAGTTTTTATTTTGTATGAAATCACAACAAGTTAACCTGCAGGTGGCAAAAATCAATCTATTTGTTAAATGAAGAGTCGGTCTCTAAAAGACGCAACCTCAAGTATGCTTACTTAGGTAAGATATAGTTTTATTAGGCGGAGTTGGAGAGGAAGGGATCTTAAACCTAATTATTCCAAAGTGAACAAGAAATAATTTTTGCAAAAATACCGCAAACTTGAAAAAGCTATTCTTCCATAAATGAAGAAAACAGTGTTAGGCAGTGGACTAAGA
>CAWHSD010000010.1:0-38595 GCA_963831895.1 Candidatus Bathyarchaeota archaeon | reverse complement strand
GGGGATGCTCCCAAGTAGCAGGCATAATTGCTTCCATCTTTATCGTTGGTGCAATTATGATTCTGTTGATGCTTAGAAAACGACCATAAAAAAACCAAAGAGAAAAAAAAATCTCTTCTTTTTTTTAGTTTTTAATTTTTTGAATTGACATGATGTGGACTAAGTAGGTTCTAATCACTGCCCAAGCGGTATGTCATTTTTTTCGCCAAGAGAGCCACAATAAAAAATAGGATAAGGAATGTTTGGAGGTTCAAAGCTCTTTTTGGGTTAGGCACGCAAGGAGTCTTTTTCTTTTGGGCTAAGAAGCCTCCGTGTCCTGCCAATGTTGATCCATCCAAACGTTTCCTTGTAAGGGGAACTTGTTTTTCCCCATTTTACTTGTTAGGGTGTGTTTTGGATATAGGATTTTTTAACGATTTTTTTGTACTTCGTTGTTTAAGGAAATTTAGCGGATAAAAAAGCAGCCTGATTGGGGAAGAAGAGTTTATGGGTCTTTAGAATCTCGGGTTTTTTTTCTGTGAGTTTTCGAAAGTAATGCATTAGTGTTGGTGCTTTTTTTTGGTGCAAGGGTGTTTTGAGCGTTTTTGTTTTTCTTTAAGGGTTTTTTTCGTAGACTATTCGAATTGCTGAAAATCTACGTGGTGACTGTGCAAAATTCAAATTGTGTTGAGTGCTAATTTTTTTTATTTATTATTTAGAATTTAGTGAAATTGAAATATCGCGATGACTTACTGTGTTAGGGATTATTTATGGCGTCATCAAAGCGAGGTTTTAATTCTGTGGATGATTATTTTGCTACTTTTCCTGAGAATGTTCAGTGTATTTTGGGAGAAGTTAGAAGGGCTATTCGAGAGGTTGTGCCTGAAGCTGAAGAGATAATTAGTTACCAAATGCCTGCATTCAAACTAAAGGGTATTTTGGTGTGGTATGCAGCTTACAAGAATCACATTGGGTTTTATCCCAGAGTATCTGCTATTGAAGCATTCAAAGACAAATTAATTCGATATAAAGTTAGTAAGGGCACTGTTCAATTTCCATTAAGTGAGCCAATGCCACTTGATTTGATTAAGGAAATGGTTAGGTATAGAGTTAAGGAAGAGTCAGCTAAAAAATAAACTCTTCATTCGTTGATTTTTTTGAATGATTAGTTTTCCCAGACACATAAACTGGATGGTTTTAGCGCATTTGTTGAGATAAAATAGCTTTCACTGTCAAGAAGTAAACTTAGGTTATGTTGAGTTACAAAATCTTTAATGTAAACTAAATCGTTGCTGTTGACTTCACTTTGCTCAAAAGTTAAAATAATTCCGTCTTTTCCGTTATCAAGCATCTTTACATCAAAACTGCAGCTTGAACCAATTTCCCTTTTAAACACCATAGCCTCAAACATCTTCATTTTTCCTTTCACCTGTCCAAATTTAGCCGGTCACGTTTACCAAAATATCTTGGACAAGTGAATGCAAACTTGGGACACAATGTGTATGGACCATTATACTTTTAAGGGTTCGCGTTTTTAGAAGCTGAATTAGGGTTTCTAATGAATTAAGAAGCATTATATAAAGCAAAATCGAAAAAAGGAAAAGATATTTGGCTGAAAAGAAAATCCACAGTATTTTTAAAGTGTTATTCCTAAGCCTTCTGCTATTTTTTGTCCGTATTCTGGATCGGCTTTGAAAAAGATTTTTGCTTGTCGAAGCTGGATTTCTTTGCTAGCGTTGCCTAAGTGAGTCACTATGTTTCCAATGAGGTGTTCGCGGTCTAAGTCAGTCATTACTTTGCGATATAGGTCTCCTGGTTGCACAAAGTCGCTGTTGGGATGGATGTATGGTTGGCGTGCAACAATGCCTGAAACTTCAAAGGTTGGTTCCGAGGCTGTTGTGTCGGGTTCTGGTCCGCCAAAACTGTTCGGGTAATAGTTTACTGCGTCGCCTTGATTTCCATCAAAACGCATGAATCCGTCGCGTTGATAGTTTTTGGCTTTGACTCCTTTTGGCTGATTAACTGGCAACAACAGGTAGTTGGCGCCTAAGCGGTATCTGTGTGCATCATGGTAAGCAAATAGGCGTCCTTGAAGCATTTTATCGGGTGATGCTCCGATTCCTGGCACAAAGTTTCCCGGTGAAAAAGCTGCTTGTTCAACTTCCGCAAAATAGTTCGATGGATTGCGATTTAGCACCATTTTTCCAATATCCATTGGCGGATAATCTTGATGTGGCCAAACTTTGGTAACGTCAAATATGTCAAAGCGGTAGTTTTGGGCTTCTTTAGCTGGCATGATTTGCATTTGCAGTGTCCAAGATGGGAATTCACCGTTTTTGATGGCGTTGTGCAAGTCGCGTGTTGCATGGTCGGGGTCGGATCCCTTTGTTTGTTCAGCTTCTTGTCTGGTTAAGTTCTTTGGGGCTTGGTCTGTTTTGAAGTGGTATTTAACCCAGAAGATTTCTCCGTCTCGATTATACCATTTGTAAGTGTGGCTTCCATAACCGTTCATGTAGCGATAAGATTTGGGGGTTCCTCTATCTGAGAACAGAATTGTTACTTGATGAAGAGATTCTGGAGTTAAAGATAAGAAGTCCCAGAACATGTTGGGGTCTTTTAGGTTTGTTGCTGGATTGCGTTTTTGAGTGTGGATGAAATCTGGAAACTTGAGGGGGTCGCGAATGAAGAATACGGGGGTGTTGTTTCCAACAAGATCATAGTTTCCGTCTTCTGTGTAGAATTTCACGGCGAATCCTCTTGGGTCACGTTCTGCATCTGCGGATCCTTTTTCTCCACCTACAGTTGAGAATCTTGCAAAAACTTCAGTGCGTTTGCCAACTTCAGATAGGAATTTGGCTTTGGTGTATTTTGATACATCTTTGGATAATTCAAAATATCCTCCTGCACCTGCACCTTTAGCGTGAACTATACGTTCGGGTATTCGTTCACGGTTGAAATGCGCTAACTTTTCAATTAAATGTACATCTTGAAAAATCACGGGTCCATTGTTGCTGACGGTTAATGAGTTTTGGTCGTCGGAAACCGCGGCACCTTGGTTAGTTGTTAGAGTTTCTTTCACAAAATATTTCCTGCTTTAAATCAAAGCCTACTTCACTACAAGAATGAAGTTGTTTAAATCATTATTGTCAAATCAACTTTGAGGGTTCGATAATTAACTTGCTTTTTGAGGCTGCTTTCTCAATAATGTTTTTGTTAGGTTGGGCTAAGAATTTAAATCAGGTTTTATTGGTAAACATTTTGAATTGTGGGAACTCAGTTTTTGAAGTTTTAATTGGTAGTGTGATGGTGAATTTTGTGCCTTTTCCAACTTCACTTTCTGCAGTAATTTTGCCGCCATGAGCTTCAACAATCCGTTTACAGATTGCCAGATTCATGCCCATTCCTTTGGCTTTAGTAGTTACAAGAGGCGAGAAAAGTTTATGTAAAATATTGTCTGGTATGCCTATTCCAGAATCAGCAAAGGCGATTTCTACATTAGAGCCCTTTATTTGACTAATAATTTGTAAGATGCCTTTCTGAGGCATAGCATCTATCGCATTCTTTATTATGTTAATGAATACTTTTTCTATTTTTTGCGCATCTAAGAAGAATTTTGGGACTTCCGAAGTTTGGTTTACAATATTTATGTGATCTGGAACTTGAATTTTGGACAAGGAGTTCATTGTAAGCGAATTAAGATTGCATTGCTCAGGCTCTAAGATAAGTTCGCTTGAATACTCTACGAGACTTGTGACGATTCTGTCTGAATCTTCAACTGCAATACTCATTGTATCCAAAATGTTATTCCTCTGCAGTTCAGAGAGTCGATTGCTGCTTTTCTTGAGGAGGTAAACGCTGTTTTTTATGCCTGATAATGGGTTGCGAAGGTCATGGCCAATTTGTCCTGCCAATTCACCGATTGAAGCAAGCCTTTCTGCTTTAACAAGTCTTCCCTCCATATTTTTATGCTCGGTAATATCGTGAATAATGCATGCAATGCCTATCGCTCGTCCCATTTTGCTTTTAACAACGGATCCTGAAAAGAGAACGTTTCGTGTTTCTTTTGATTTCGTTTGGAATAATAATTCATTGTTTCTGATTATGTTTTTTTCGGTTAATTCATTTAGAGTTTTTTCAAAAATGTCTTCTTGTTTTTCTGCGCATAATTTGGTGATTGATTCGCCGATCAATTCTTTTTCAGAGTATCCAACGAAATCGACTAAACGTTCATTCACTTTGAGTATTTTTGCTTTCATATCTGCAAGAATTAGTGAGTCAGGCATTGTGGAAAGAATGTTGTCTGCGGCTAGAGCAGCGTCAAAAGTAAACAAATCATATTTAACAATTGCAAATGCAACAAAAATACTGAAAAAGAACGTGGCGACTATTCCTAAATTTGGAATATCCGCGTCAAAATATCGTAAAATCATGTTGGTGAATATGAAGGCACCAATAGGAATAGCGAAGCCAATTGCCACAAACTTTCTTCGGTGTCTTTGTGTTGAGTCTTTGGCTTTGCGGTAGAATCTGAAGCATAAAACGAAAGCTAAAATCGGTAAGAGTGCCGTCCAGATGGTGGATGAAATGTAAATCCATGTTCCTGAAGCAACGTCATTGTAACCCCAACTTTCGATTATTGGTGGTCCATTTATGAAGTTTGATAGTAAGTCAATGAGCCAAAGTGCTACCGCGGGGATATACAGAATTAGATAGTTGAACTTGTTTTTTAGCCATTTACTTTCGGTAAAAACCAATGCGAAATTTAATACAAGAGCTACGAAGAAGGGCCATATGGTTCCCATCTTATGCCATAGTAAAGCATTTTCAAAATTGTTTGATGTCCACATCATAAATGTGGTGAAAGAATAGACGAATGTTGCAATGCTTGTTAGAAGAAAGATTTTGTTAAGGGTTGTTTTTCTGTTAATTGAATAAACTAGGATGCCTAATGAAAGGCAGCTGATACTTGCGAATAGCGAAAGCAAAACAAAGATATTCATGAATATTTTTCCATGTTATTTGTTGAGGTTTCTTGAGTCTTTGAGTTAAATCTCGAGACCCGATTGATTGATTCCATAGAGTAAAGTAAAGTTCTAGAATTGAATTTAAAACATATGAATTATTAATATGAACTTATTTGCAATTAATAGAAGACAAGGTTTTGTTTTTTGTATTTAATTTACTATTTATTTTAGAACGCTTAATTTCATATTTTTCTCAACAGAATGAAAGGATGTTTTTTTGAGTTTATTGAATTATGTGCCACATGTTCGATCTCGAAATAGGTTTTATTTACTTTTGGATTTTTCATAGGCGCTCGAGATAGCTTCACTTGTTAAAACACCAACTACCTTCAATGGATTTTGTCTGTCGACCACGGGGACCAGATCGATTTTTTCTTTTGTTATTATTTTGTTTGCTTCAAGAATTGATTCGTCTTCATAAACTGAGATATTCTTAAGCGGCATTTGCTCAACTTTAAGTGTGCTGCGTTCTTCTGGTTTGACTTTTATTAGTTCATCCCATGTGATGATTCCTTGGAATATGCCTTCTTTTTCGACTAGGGCGTCGTGGTATCGGTTTTGGAACATCATTTCTAAAGCTTCGGTGAGGCTTTGATTTGGGTTTACTGAGCCGATTTCAGATTGCATTACATCTCTAACTCGCACGCCAGCTAGAGTTGTTGAGATTATGGTTTGTTCTGCTTCTTCACTTGCACCTATGTAAACAAAGATTCCAACTAAGATCAAAAAGAAGTTGTAGATAAAGCCGATTAGAACCATGGCTATGGCGAATGTTTTTCCAAGAGTAACTGCGTATCTTGTTGCGTCAGAATACTTTAAGCGTTCAGCTAGTAGGGCTCTAAAGACTCTGCCGCCGTCCATGGGGAAGGCAGGTATTAGGTTGAAGGCGCCAAGAAGAATGTTTAGGGTGGCGAGGTCGGTTAGGAAGTTGCCTGTGATGGTTGCGAAAGTGTAGAGGGTGAATGTTTGGGTTGAAATTATTAGGCTAACTCCCAGAAGAGTAACTCCTATGAGTATGCTTGTTAAGGGTCCTGCAATTGCCATGCGCCATTCTTGGGATGGGTTATCTGGGATTTCTTCTATTTCGGAGACTCCGCCGATTGGGTAGAGAATGATTTTTCTTACTTTTATTCCGTAGTGTCTGGCTATGATGGAGTGGGCAAGTTCATGGAAAAAAACGAAGACAAATAGGAATAGGACGATTGTGAATGTGTAGAATTGTTGGGTTGGTATGGATAGGATGAAGACTGCAGCGATTAATAAGATGAAGGTGAGGTGCAGTTCGATGGGGATGCCCCAGGCAGAGCCTATCTTAAAAGAATATTTCATGAGTAAAGATGGTTGTGAGTTTGCTTTTTAAAGTTTCGACATGATCTTTTGGGCAAAAGGTTGATTGCAGTTTTTAAGATCTGATGGGGGAAATCAATCATTGTGTTTCTGTTGATTATCGCTTGTTTAGACTTGTGTTTTTTATTTGTTTCGTGTACCTGAAATGTGTATTGTTTATTGAGATGTAATATTTAATGGCTGTGAAGACAAAATGCAACCCCCAAATGAAAAACTAATCTCATTAATCTGCTTGCTTTTCATTGCAATAGCGCTCTCGATAGCCTTCTCCGGAGTTTTAACCTCCCAGCAAAATATCCCAACTAGAGTTTATGTATTGGGCGAAATCTCAATTACTGGAAACATAGCTGTTTACTCTAACCCAGAAGCTACAATTAATTGCGCACCCCTTGACTGCGGCAACATAAATCAAGATAAAACTGCAACTGAAACTATCTACATCAAAAACACTGGCAACATATCTGAATCATTAAAGATGATAACGATAAATTCTGATCCCTTACTCGCTCGTTTCCCGTTAACTATCACTTGGTATCAGGAAGGAACCATATTGGAGCCAGGTTCAATTGTGCCTGCAACACTTAATTTGAAAGTAGGATCGAATATAGAGTCATTTTCAGAAATGCAATTTAATGTAGTAATAGCTGGAATCTCTTAGTTGCATATTTTCACATTTCAATTGTCAATTTTTAGGAATAACCATGAACAAACAATAAAGGCATGCACCCAATTATTATTTGAGAATCAAATAAATTCTCTGCTAAGATGGTTTTAAGCATAAAATTTTTTGAAATAGCAAAAGCAGTTCTTTTGCTCAATATTCCTAGTTCATAACTGATTTATTATTAATTCAAAACTATTTGCGTAGGGATTGGATAATACAGAATCTCCATCAAAACAAAGTTGTGCTTGAAGTTCCAGATTTGGCTTGTTCAAGTAAGAAACGTTACTTTAGAGTTTTACATGTTGATGATGACGTTTCTTTTCTGGAGCTTTCTAAGCAGATTTTGGAGGACATGGGCAACTTTGTCGTAGATACAGCCTGCAGTGTGGATGAAGGTCTCAAAAAAATGAAGGCTGTTAACTATGACGCTGTAATTTCTGATTATGAAATGCCAAATAAAAATGGGTTGCAGTTTCTACAGGAAATTCGAGATCAAAAGAACGATATTGCATTTGTGTTGTTTACTGGAAAAGGCAGAGAAGACGTAGCGATTAGAGCATTGAATCTTGGATCTGATAGATACGTCAATAAACAATGTGACCCCGAAACTGTCTATGGGGAGTTGTCAGATGCTTTAATCAAAACCATAGAACATAAAGAATCTAAACGGTTGCATGCTGAGTCAGAGGCAAAGTATCGTAAACTCGTCGAGAACTCTTTGCAAGGCATAGCAATTATTCAAGGTGCCAGTCCAAGGTTTGTTTTCGTAAATGCGGCAATGGAAGAACTATTTGGGTATTCTAAAGAAGAAATGTTGAATCTTTCGCCTGAGCAAATCGCAATTAGTGTCCATCCAGATGATCGAGTTTCTTTTTTTAATCGTTTTAAGATGCGTTTGGAAGGAAAAAATGTTGAAGCAAACTATGTGTTTAGGGGATTTCGAAAAGATGGAACAGCAAGATGGGTGGAAGTTTGCGCCAACCTCATTAGTTATAATGACCAACCTGCTGTCCAGGCAGTGTTTTTAGACATTACTAAAAGCAAGAAGGCAGAAGAGGTTTTGCGAGAAAGCGAACATAGATACCGGGAACTTGCGAATTCGCTGCCGGATATAATTTTTGAATCTGATTTACATGGGAAGATCGAATTTATTAATGAAAGAGGAATGGAGATTGCGGGAATATCCCAGGACGATATCGTAAAAGGATTAAGTATGCTGCAATTTCTTATCCCAGAAGACAGAGCAAGAGCAGCTAAAAGCTTGGAACGATTACTTGGGGGAGGTATCTATGTTCCTACTGAATACACACTATTGCAAAAGGATGGAACTTTTATTCCATCACTTGTTACAACTACTCTGCGTAAATCTGATGGCAAAGTGACGGGTTTTCGTGGTCGAGTTATTGATATTTCTGAAAGCAAAAAAAATCAGAAGTCTCTTTCACAAAGTGAGGAACAATTTAAGCAGCTTTTTTCAAGTATGCCCAGCGCTGTAGCTATTTATGAGGCAGTTGATAACGGTGAAGATTTTGTTTTTAGAGATTTCAATGTTGCTGCAGAGAAAATTGAGAAAATAAGCAAAGAGCATGTTATTGGTAAACGCGTAACTGAGGTATTTGCAAATGTGAAATCTTTTGGTATCTTTGAGGTCTTTCAACGGGTCTGGCGTACAGGGAATTCAGAGTATTATCCAGCAGCAATCTACAAAGACGATAAAAACATAGGCATTTGGCGGGAAAATTGGATTTACAAGCTTCCTAACGGAAATATTATTGCCATATACAATGACATAAGCCAACGGATGAAGACAGATTCAGCTCTTAGACAAGAGCGAGATAGGCTTGAATCAGTTACTAGAAGCATCAATGCGGGTCTAGTAATTGTGAGCAAAGATTATCGTATACTTTGGGAAAACGAATTTATTCGTCAGTATAAGGGGAATGTGAATGGTAAACTTTGTTTTTCGGCTCTTAATGAGTTGGATGCTCCTTGTCCTGATTGTGGTGTTGCAAAGATTTTTGCTGGAAAAACATCCTTTGATTCACATGAATTCTGTTCCACTATGTTAAATGGCTCGAAGTATTGGGTTGAAATTATAGCTTCGCCAATTAAGGATGAGAATGGCGAAATTGTTGGTGCCTCAGAACTTGCTGTTGATATTACAAGGCGTAAGAATGCTGAATGCGCCTTGAATGAGTCGATGGATAAGTTGGTTTTGGTTAATGAAAAGTTGAATGTCGTGGGTAGATTGACTAGGCATGATGTTCGAAACAAGCTTTCGACGGTTAATGGTTTTGCTTATTTGCTAAAGAAAAGGCATGCAGATCAAACCGATATTCTTGATGGCGTTAACAAGATAGAGCACGCTGTTAAAGATGTTGAAGCGATTTTTGAGTTTGCCAAGAACTATGAACAACTGGGCATTGAAGAATTAACTTACATAGGTGTTGAGAAAACTCTGTATGAGGCAAAGTCTCTTCTTTCAGGCACTTTAGACTTAGAAGTCATAAATGAATGTGGGGGGTTAAGCTTGCTTGCAGATTCTCTTTTGAGGCAGCTGTTTTACAATTTGATAGACAACTCTGTTAAGCACGGCGAAAAAGTAACAAAGATCCGAGTTCACTTTGAGAAAGTTGGGGAAGATAGGTTGATTGTTGTTTATGAGGATGATGGAGTGGGGATTCCAGTTAAGAATAGGTCATTTCTCTTCAAGGAAGGATTTAGCACAGGCAATACTTCAGGATTCGGCTTATTTTTGATTCAGAAAATGGTGGAAGTCTACGGTTGGAAGATTGAAGAAAACGGCGTGCCAAACAAAGGAGCAAGATTCACATTAACTATCCCAAAAACTAACCAAAACGGAAAAGAAAGCTACCAAATAACAAAATAAAATAAAGTTCAAGTGTAAAATTTTTCTTGGTTATTTAAAGTCATCACGAATAGATCGCATTTTCATAATTTAAGATTGGCCTAATTCAAATTATTAAAAACCTTCTGACCAAGCTGAAATAAGGGCAATTAGGAAAGAGTTCTTTCGCCTTTCAGTTTCTCAACAGAGTTCTGCCAGACCGCCATTGTTGATATGACTATGTCCTTAGTATGTTTGGACTTATATTCCTGGGATTCTATCAAAGTCTCTTCCTTTTCGGGTTACCTTTAGAACAAAGTGCTTTTTAGGATTAATTTCTTTTCAGTAATCTTGATATGCTATAAATTAAAGTTTTTATGCTATTGACTGCGTTGGGGTTGGCGCAGTTTTTATGAGGACTCTTGAACCAGGTAAACGATCTTTCGTTATCAACGATTATTCTATTGAGCATAAAGTTTGCTTTTTACGGCAAAATTCAGCGGTGACCTACTACAGTGCCAGAATTGCTCTTATCCAGCAAAACAGGAGAATCGATAAGAGGTGTCACGGAAAATCTCATAGCAAACTAATTGCAATGGCATTATGCACAGCAAAAGGTCTTCGTTCAAAACATAAAAGCCTACATTACCAGTAAAGGATCTTCGGACAAGGTAAAAGCAGCAATATACCAACAAGCGGAACATTGGTGGCTGCAACAGAAGAAATAACCCTAAGTACAGGTACTGATTGGCGCACTTTCCCATTTACTTCAGCTAAACCCCTGGCTGCATCAACAACTTACCTACTGATTGTTTGGGGTAATAGCGCAACAGCAACAATAGGATGTGCATATAGCACAGGCTACTGCTCAAATGTACCCTACGGAGATTGGAGCAGTGTAACCTTCGCTACAAACAGCAACTACTATGCCATCTACTGCACCTGCTCATACGAAGCACCTAAAGTCCAATGTGCCATTTTACTCTTCTAACGGAAATTTTAGATTGGGCATTACGGAAGAAAAATATTTACTTGCATCAGTTGCATTTGAGCTGGTTGTAGCTATCCTGCAATGTTTTTAAGTTTTGAAACTAGAATCGCAGCGTCAGGACTGCCTATGCCTGTAGGTGAATCCCAACCTGTTGTTGCACTGTAACCAAGTAAAGTGTTGCCAACGCGATACGTATTGTCCCCTGTCTGAATATCGTGTATAGCGCCTGATTTGTAGAGGTACTGCCTATGTGAATACACCTCTGGGTTAATGTATCCAAGGCTATGGCCTACGTATTGGCTTGCGATAGCGGTTAATGCAGCCCAGAAAGGTGAACCTGCACTTGTTCCTCCAATTATAGCTAGTCTTGGAGATCCCGGCGATGCGGCACTCAAGAATATTACACCTAAGCCACCGTAAACTCCACTGTTGAATGAAACGTCAGATGTACATCTTCCTGATGGGGTAGATTTGGTGCCTGCTGTGTCAGTTAGAGTTATTCCTTTCTGCCAATTGGGCAATGGAAATAGAGCGCTCATCGCACCGCCTGTTGTAACCATGTCCATTGGTAGGGGGAATCCATCAGCAACCATGGCTTGGTAATCATTACCTGCAATTTCATAGTAATATTCTATGCCAACATGATTTTGGCCATCCCACGATTTTGTACCTTCAACAAATTTGTCAGCACATTTCATAAACAGGTTAGTTCCTCCTACTGCTGTTACGAATGGGTCTGAAGCTGGGAAAAATGCGTTGTTATAATCTGCTTCGTTTGAGGCTCCCCAATCACCGGAAGAAGCAAAAACTGTAATCCCTTCACGCATGGCTAATTTGAAGATGGCATCCGCTACAAGCACTTGTCTAATTTGGCTTTGACTTGTAATCATGTATTCTGGCTCACCCCAACTTAACGAGATTGCACAACCCAAGTGATGTGTAATTGAATATAAGACGGCGAAGTCTAATGCTCTATTGTTGCTGTTGGGAGCGATAACTAATGCGATGTCAGCTTTAGGAGCGATGGCATGAACCATGTTAACGTCGAGGGTTGTTTCGGTGCTCCAACTTAGATGTTCGGGGTCATTTGGATTAAAGATTGGTTTGCCCATCGGGTAGTATATTTGCAAGTGATTTTTCACTTCGCTTAGTGTTTTCCAAGGTAGGTTTGCGCCGTTTGCATTTTGCCACAAAATAAACATCAACAAGTCCTCGTATATAGTTGGGCTGCCATAAGCAACCACTATTACAACAGTCTGGCCTTTTCCAGTGTATCCCGCTGAGTAGAGGGGATTTAGGTTGTATGCATTTCGTAACTCAAACACGGTGTTAGCCAAGATGCCTTTGCCGTAACTGGCAGCTGAGGCAATGGGGTGGACTTGATACTGAAAAGTTGATCCATCAACCCAATTTTTGTAGTTGGTGTCAAGGCTTGGTTCGTTTGTGTTTTTTGTTGTTGCAAGGGCGGTGTTGGGGAATGCAAAGATGGTGAGAGTTATGAATAGGGTTAAAATTAATGCTAATGTTTTTGTTTGTTTCATTTGGGTGCCTCGGCTCATAAATAGGTGAAAGACTGTATTTATATTTTGTCTTATTACTCACTAAACACTACATCATAGTGTACAAAGATATCTCAAACCAAAATAACCAGTTCAATAGTCGAGCAAAAACAACAAATCTGAAATTTTAAAGAATTTAGCTTTTTTTACTTCCTAAAATGTATTTTTAACATAACTAATTGGTTTACATGCAAAATAATGCCTAAACGAATAAGCTAATTGTATTCGATATTTTACTTATTTCTAATTCATAATGGTTAATTGGTAATTTTGACATTAAATAAAAAGACAGATGAAAAAAATAATGAGCAACCAAGAATGCAAAGATAATGAATACATCGTAAACTTACACACCGCTGAAGGTAACGGTTCCTTTGCCTGTCCAAAATGTGGACTGCTAATCTCACCTGAAGACGAAAATGAAGAAAACTACACGATCCTAGAAACTAAAGTCGACAATGATGATTTAGTTGAGTTGGTTGTTGCTTGTGGCAAATGTGGAATCACTATAAAACTTACTGGGTTTGAAAAAATATAGACAATTTTTGGAGATTGAGGTGTAAGATTTAGTGAAATTGTCTAAAAAGATTAAGCGGGGAGTAACTGATTTGGCGATGTCTCCATTAGCTGGGTTTGAGGCAAAAGAGAGAAATAGACGCCTTGAAGAGCGGTTAAATCGTTCAAGACAAAAACATAAGAATTTGTCTTCCGAAAATAAGTAATATAGTCTCCAAGAGTATCATTTATAAAAAAGCAAAAAATAACCAATCATCGGTTGTCGTTAATAACGCGGCTTTGGTTAAATTTGTCGCTATGTATATTGTGTCCAGCAGAAGTTTCAAATTTCAATCTTCGTCGAGAGTTCTTTTCTTTGTTTGTGGGATTCCTCTAGAGTTATTTTCTACTGAAGTTTTTCTTCGAGCACTTCTAAATAAAACTATAACAGATAATATTGAAAGGAACAAGGGCAAAATCATCAACCAATAAAACTCTGTAATTGTAGGAGTTGGCGTTGGGGAATGAGAGGGTAATGGGTGTCTTAGGCGGTAAGGTAACCGTTTGGGTATTGCTCCACCCGCTTGTTTCACCGATAAATATGTATTGATAAGGGTAGGGCGTCATTGTGTTATTTCTGCCGATGTGCCCAATCATTGCTTCGATTTGTATGTCTGTTGTTGCTCCAACAGATAGGGGCACTCCTAAGGCTTGTGTTCCTTCTACAATTAGTGGTATAATGGTATAGTCAGACGGGGTCTGAATTGGGTAGCCATCAGCGCCTGCAGAGAAAAGTTCCTGCCAATAGCTATCTGGGTAATTATGCAGTTTTATACGTACGTTATAGTGCAAAAAGTCAATGTTTGATTGATTGGTAAAGGGTTGATTTTTTATATTTATGTTAACTGTGCTAAATTGAAAGTGGTAGCCTTCGTTTACATTGAAAAGTCCGGAGCTTGAGTTAAAATAATATGTCGGTGGTATGTCAAAGGATGGACCGACAAGTTCGAGAGTAAATTCTGGTATGGATGGTTTAGATATTGTCTGAGCAAAAACTGGTTTAATCGCAATTGGGCTTAGAGATGAGATAGCCATGATCAGAATCAGAACTATAACTAAATTCTTGTTATTCATAGATACTCCTTCGATCTTAAGGTATACTGCAACTAAGAGCACAGAAACAAAAAAAGGCAAAATTACTAAAATTGATAACTCTGGAACCGAAGGAGTTGGAAGGGGTGAAGAAGATGGTGTTGGCGTAGCAGTTCCAATTATCATAGAATTTGATGTTGGAGTTGGCTGGATTACGTTGAAGGTGATATAGTATGTGTAACCGGGGTTTCCTGCAAAGTCAACTGTTGTTAATGTGAGTGTATGTGTTCCAGTTGTTAGACCTGTAAGAGTTGTATTTTGGGTTGGTAAAGTAGTTTTGTTGCCATCCAAGTGTAAGGTTAGTTGGTTAACTGGTTCGCTTAAATAGAAGTTCAATGGAACGGGAGCTGTGTATGTTTGGTTGGTTTTGGGCGATTGAATAACTATGTTAGGTGGAATTGTGTCCAGAGTAAAGTCTGGTGCGTTTGTGTCGATGGTGAATTGGATTGAGTCAATGTATGAACGTACATCGTTTTGTCCAAAGGTCGCTTGAAGAGAAATCGTTAAGGTATGGGTCCCTTCTGATAGCTCTGGAAGTTGCACTTGCCCAACTGCCAAATAAACCACATGTAGTTCCTTAGGGTTAATAACCTGGTAAGGCATAGGTGCAGCTATGTTTCCGTCGAGCGCGTAGTTGAGTATGTAGTGCATTCCCATCCCGCAGGAAAAAGTGTAATTGAATAGTATGTTTTTGGAGTTATATGTTGCGCTAACGGGAGAGTAAACGGTGACGCCGTCTTTGAAACGAAGAGGGCCAATAGTGTCAGCCTTGATAGTTTGAATGCTAACTAGCAACAAACATGTAAGGATCAGCGCAAACACGGTTACCATTTTATCTTTCTGGTTCATGAAAACCCTATAGGTGTATTGCGCAGGCTTTCTTTTAGCTCTCCTCAAAGAACAAGATGTTCCGCAAGAAGAACAGGCAATTAACAAAGTTGTCATTGAACTTAGCAGCAAAGCATAGCTATTATTTCATAATTGTTTTTGACTTGGTTTGATGTGTCTGGTTTTTCTTAGGTTGAAATGAAGAATCCACTGACGATAATTATGGATAGAAGAATTACAGCGATTATGATGGGTTTGTGGATTGTTTTGGATTTAGCTTCTCAATATTGCTTCAAAAACCGGTAGCCACCACGCTAATCTTTTTAATCGTAAAGAAATAAAATAATCCTATCTAAGGTGAAAAGGGGTTGACAAGGAAATGGCTAAAGATCACACAGAAATGACTAAAGAAGAGGTTTTCAAAGACTACAACAGCATGTTAAGCGGAATCAAAAATAAGTCAAAAATTAAGACGCGAAGACCCAAAAAGAAACTAAAACAGTGTGCCAAATGCGGCAGAGTAGGCGACGAAATGACTAAACATTCGCTCGCCGGTGAACATAAGCCACCTTTCATATGGCTCTGCAGGCAACCATGCCACGACGAAGTCCACAAGTTTGGCATTAAAATGACAAAAGCCCAGAAAGCAGCATTAAAACGACAGCCACCATGCAGCATACAATTCCCAAAAGAAAACAACATAGTTAATCCCTACGCGAAACTGATCGAGCCTGAATCGTTGGAAGGAGAAAAATTTAAGCAATCTTTCAAGCGGATAGACCCTAAAAATAAAGAACATAACAAACAGTAAAGAACAAGTAAATCAATAATCAAAAACCAAGAATTTACTAATGAATTTGCCTTGTAAATGGAATCAACTGATCGCTAACTAATTGGAGACTTGAACCTTTGGTTTCATAGTTTTTCTCATTTGGCTTAATCCTTTAAAGATTGCATAAGAAACAATAACAACTGTGGAAGCAACAAAACCAAAAATAGACATCCAAAATTCTTCAGCATAAATTGGCGAAGGCTCAACAAAAAGAATTCGTATGTTATAGTAATTGCTTTGGTACTCTATGTTACTTGTTCCGTGCTGCCCTATCAATTCATCCATTTGAGTTTCATCCAGTAAATGAAACGAAACATAATCACCTGAATTAGAAATGGCTTGTAAAAGAGTAGGGTCAGCATTGGTAACAACGAAATATTCTTCAGGTCTATCAGAAAGTTTTTCTGCTACCATGGCGTTGAAATCAAGTTCTCCCATAAAAGAATTAAGTGAAACCGCTGAAGCCGCACACAAGACCAAAATTGAAGTCAATAAAGCGCAAATGATGATAGTTTTCTTATTGGTCACGTTCTTCACTAATTTCTATTTGTTTAGACCTTGCTTAATAATTTTTGTTGATAGAAGTTTGGAGTAAACTTGTTCCATTGAAAAAAATGCACACACTACAAATGTAATACACGTGAAAATGCTTTTATATTATTCACTTTCAAGTGAACGTAGAAAGGTGAAATAATGATCCCAAAATCAACAAACCCAGAAATTAAAACACCGTCGATACTCAAATCTTCTCCCACAATTCGAACCGCACGATTAGCTATATTCTCAGCTCTTAGTGTAGTAGGCTCACTCATTAAAATCCCCAGTCCAGTCGGAAGCCTCGCCTTTGACTCGTTTCCAGGTTTCTTTGTCGCTTTGCTCTTTGGACCCGCCGAAGGCGCCCTTGTAAGCGGATTAGGACACTTGGCGACAGCCGTAACCAGTGGTTTTCCTTTGGGCATACTTCATATTCCAATCGCTATTGGCATGGCGTTAGCAGCGGCGGCAATTGGCTTATTAAACAAAATGCATAAGTCGCTGGGAGTTATACCAGCACTTACTGCAGGTGTTGCAATAAACACAGCTTTAGTTTTTCCTCTCGTGCCCTGGTTAGCTGAAGACATAAACGTAGGCTGGCTAATTGCATTCGGTTATGCACCGTTTCTAGTAGTTGCAGCAACGTTAAACGCTGTTGTTGCAGGCATTATCTATCTTGCCGTTAGAAGGAAACTGAAGACTTGATCAAAAGCCCTATCCCAGCCCTTTTTCAAATAAAGACTAACAGGGACATCCTACTTTTTCAGTTAGCAAACGATGAAATCCTAGTTATCGGTTGTGACTCCTCTGGCGGCATAGGACCAAATCCTCTTGACAAAATCAAGGTTAGTGGTTTCATTCTCGGAAAATTTACGGCCAGAACAGCCCTCATGGAAGTCCTTGCTGTCAACGCTATGCCAGTCTGCATTGTGGATGCACTTGGTGTGGCGCCTAAACCGATTGGTGCAGCTATTCTTCGTGGAATTAGAGCTGAAGCAAAAAAAGCTGGCTTGGATCCTAAACTTGCGGTGACAGGCAGCACGGAAAAAAACATCATTGTAGAGCAGACAGGTATCGGTGTTACTGTTATTGGAACTTGCAGCAAAGTGAAACTAAAAATTGGCACCTCTCTTCCAGGCGATGTGGTTGTGGCGGTGGGTATCCCATCAGTTGGGAACGAAGTTCTTCATGCAGAGAAGGCGGGACACTTATTGGAATCCAAGGATATGCTGACAATTAGAGAATTGCCCTATGTTCATGAGGTAATTCCTGTGGGATCAACGGGTATATCGCATGAGCTTAAGAAGTTAGCTGAGAGTTCTAAGTTAAATTATACGATTGCTAACGGAAATGAAGTGGACGTTCGTAAGTCTGCAGGTCCAGCAACAGTGGCTTTAGTGAGCCTTCCTGAAATTAATGTTGCGAATCTAAAGCTCCAAGTAAAAAAGCCAATTAGTTTAATTGGGCATTTGCACTAAACAACTCAACAATGAGAAAATGCTGCAACTTTTTAGTCGACCCTACTATAACAAGTGTTAGTAAACTAAACTCCCGCATTTGACTCATGTTAGGCTAAAAAAGCAACTATGAACCTTATACATCCTTTATTTGACGAAGTTTGAAGTGGCGGTGGATTAAATTTTAATCCCCTAACAAATAAATCCTAAAGATGAGTAGTTTGTTAATCGATTGTGTATCAAGGTGTATTGTTTTGGCCATGGTACAATCTGACAAAGAAAGCGTGAAAGAGAATGTAGAATTCGCTATTAACCGTCTTTTAAACGGACAAATGGTCTTGGTTTGGCTAGTTGAAAAAATAAGAATGAGCGGGATAAGCAAAGAAGACCTCCGAGACGTACTTGACAAGTTTCGCCAAAACTATGCTGATAACATAATATTCATGGACTTTGAGAAATCGTGCATACAAAACGGTTTTATCTAAAGAGGTGTGTAGGATTAAAGTTTAATTAAGAAACGGTGAACTGTTGTTCCATAAATATGGCACGTGATAACGATTATCTCAAAGAAGCTCTATGGCTTCTTGTCTTGGAATGGCTACCAAGGTCTCTGTAGCAACGAACTCCGCAACACCTAAGGAGAATTTTAATGCTTCTTTTTCGTTTGCTGCTTCGAATACAACGACTGTATCATATCGCCCTAACGTCCAATACCAATTCAGAATGTTTATTCCTTTTCTTTTGAACTCTTCTACCTTTTCAGTCGCGTTCCCCGCCATAGCTTTGTCAGGCTTCTTTCTCATTTTACCCAAACTCACAAAAATCATTAATTTTCACCTCCAGCTAATGAAGATAAAATAATTAGATTTTACTTAGAATGCAGTGCGATTTAAGATTTTGTGGTTGCACCTTCGCAATCACACAACAAGTTATTTATCAGGAATAGTTCAGGAACTTTTTTAATTAAACTTAAATCAAAAAAAATTACTGCGGTATGTAACGGTGGAAAGTTCGCCTTGTTCACGTGGAGATTTTTGATGGGTTTGTTGGATTAAAATTTAGTCACCCGACGATAATTTCAGTGTTTCTTTTCCTTTAGAATTAACTGAGCTTTCAAAAGGCGATGTGTTGTAAGTTCACCTAAACTCGAAAGGGCTTCAGTATCCAAAAAACAACTTGCCGATTCGTCGAAGAGTAAATTTGCCGATACTGGAAATTCTGATATTACCCAAAGGATGTACACTATAGGTATCCCCTCTAAAGCAGGAATCTCCACAGACATATCACCGTAATTCACCCTTTTTCCACCAAATATCTTTGCAGCTTCTACGAGTTCAGCGGGATTACTGCCAAAAGCTTGTGTAATCGGGTCAACGGCTCTTTGTGTAAATGCATGTTCGTAAGCGTATCCTCCTGGCAGGTCCTTAAACTTCACCAACTTACCTGTCTTAGCAGTCTCTTTGGCTAAAGAATAATGAGCTAGTAGAGCAGTTATGTTTTGGACACCCCAATCGCTATGAACAGTGCCCTTCTCAAGCAAGTCCTGAAATTGCTTTGTTTCCAAATTAAGGGTAAAACCTAAGAATTGGTATGTGTTTTCTGCTCCAACTTTTGTGAGTTGTCTTATCTTTTTCAATTGTTCCTTTTGAAGATTCAACTTAGTCAATTTTCCAACCTCTTTGCAATTTAAGGTAAAAACTATTTCATCGAATTAGGTTAAGAGTTTTTTCTATTGCTGAAAAGAGTGTAAGCTATGTATACTCGATTCCGTCCATACCTATATGATTAGTTTTTCAATATATTTACGTAAATTGCTGTATCTTTATTCTCGTCATTTTGATCATGATCCCCGTAATTATGCTGAGAAGCGATAGCCAAAAGACAGCTCCAGAAAAAGTTGAGTAATCTATGTCAATCATATTTGTTCCATGAAGCAGGCTAATAGATAATTCTCTGGGATATAGCAATAAAGAAAGCAGCAGCGAAACGCCAACAACCATTAGAAGGTAACCCAACCCCAGTCTTCTCAGCGTTTTAAACCGGGGATAAAAGATTACGACTATCCCTGAGGCTGCGGCGATGTAACCGACAGGAAGCATAAAACCCCACAAAGCACCAGACACGTAAGGCTCAGTCATTGTATGGTAAAGTCCAAAAGGAAGGAAAAATACAGCAAATAGCACAACACCGTAAGCTATTCGAAGAAATTGTAGTGCCATCATTATATTCCTATGAAGACATCTACAGCGACGGGCATTTTAATTTAACGTCAACACGCCGCATTGTCCCTATTTGGGTATTGAAGTATGTCGGCGATGCCACTTTTTTCTGTTTCCAAATTTTGGGTCATCTCCCTGTTCATAAGTAGACAAAAAACACTGCACAAGCATAAGAACACCACCTGCTTCAACCCCTAACCTTTATTTCGCCAAGAGGCACATTAGTTTTAAGCCTATTCTTGTTGAGCTATTACGGGTTGAAGCATTAACTTTACATTTTGAAAATTTCAGGTGCTATGGGCTCTAAATATTAAAATTCAGAAATTTTTTTGCGTTTCTCATAGTTACTCTGATCTAGTAAATAATGGTGTTAACAAAAAAAGAAAGGATTGTTTTGATTTATTTTGTTTATGGGTGTTTTCTGAGGATAAGTAAGCCTACTATGGCGATTGCAATGATTATGGCTACTACTCCTATGGCTAAGTACGTCATTAGATCTGCTGTAGTTGCAAGGTTTGTTTGTGGAGTTTGTGTTGGTGCTGGTGTTGCTGCTGCTGGGTCGACTGCGAATGCTGTTACTGCGTGTGATGGCCAATATGATTCAGATCCGCCGAAGGAAGCGTAAACTGTGTATTGTCCTTCAATGTCTGGTTTCCAGTTGAATGCAAAGAATCCATCAGCGTCGCTTGTGGTTGTTCCGATGTCTCTATAGTTGCCATTAGCGTCAACAACACTCAGTGTGATTGGTACACCTGTTGCGTCTGTTGGCCGTGGCTTTTGCATGTAAACGTATTCCATCCATGCGCTTTGGCTTTCATCTGAAACTGCTGGAACTCCTTGTGGGAATCTTGCAGCTTGCTCTTTTTGCTTTGTTCCCGCAGAAATATCAGTGACAGTTCCTTCTATTATTACGCTGCTGCCATACGCTGAAACTTTCGGTGATGCAGAAACAGTAGTGTCACTTGGGCCTTTACCGATAACATATATTTGTTTGTCGTAGAGATTCAAATATGCCATGTAGCCGTCAGCAATTGCAAATCCCGGTGCCATAAATGAGCCTGGATTAGCATATGACTTTATTCGCCATATTTCTTCGCCAGTGTTGGCATCAATGCATGTTACATAAGTGTTCTTGTACATTGGTTCATTGGGTGAGTGCTCAGAACCGAACAAGTAGAGTTTTCCGTCCGCAATAGCTCCTACGTTGATAGGGTACAAACCCCAAGGTGTTTGAAGACCAGTGTTAGTGCTGTTACCTTCGGCCGCCGTTACCGTAAGTCCACAATATTGATCCGTCTTTTGTATCAAAGGCGTAAACTATTCCGCCGTATCCAGAATAGTAGAATTTGCCGTAAGCAGTGAAGCCACTTGTGCTGAAATACTCCCAGTCAGGAACTTGTGGAAGCGGTGTTGTAGTCCATAATAGGTTTACCGTTGTCCAAGCTATAGCCATAGTTAATCAATGTCTCCTTGTCTCGCAGCAGTATTACGCGGTTAATTGGATCAGTTGTTAGATAGACTCTAGTAGTTCCTAAAGTGCTGTTTTGTGGTTGAGGCGCAGCATAGTCAGTCATCCATAACAATTGACCTCTAGAAGCTGGTTTCAAGCTTATTGCTCCCATAGTGTAGGGATCATTTGTTCCATATCTGCCGCTGTATGTGGTGGCTATGTTGCTGAAAAGCAGTATATCATCGGTGATAGTGTAGCGGATGGTTGAACCTGTCTTTAAAGCTGAAGTTGTTACGTTCCAGGAATAGGCATTGCTTCCATTAATAATCTGTCCTACTGGTCTATACTGAGACATTGAAGAACTCGTTCCAGTTAATGGCGGAAAACATGCAGTGTAATTCCATAAAGCCAACGATTTGCCCGCTACGTTAAGCGAATAAATCAGTATTTCACCATTAGGTCCATATGCCATTGTGCCTGAAGGAACATTGGTTATGTTAAATAGGTTTTTTCCGTCACGTGAGTCATAAATCATTCTAGGTAGTTCCTGAACTGTACCATAGGTAGCCGTTAGGGATTACGCCATGTTGGTTTTCTGAATCAAACCATTCAAGTTGACCAAATGAAGGCATAGCCATATCTGACCTGTATATTTCTTCACCGGTTCGCAAATCTACAACAGCGTATCCATTGCCTGCACCGTTATTGCTTCGAGATAAAGGATAGTAGAGTCTTCCATTCATAATTATGGTGCCCATGAATTTGGTTTCGTATGAAAGCCCCGAGTAGTAGGTCATTCCGTTAACGCCAGTATTGGTTCCTCCGACAACTCCTCCGTCATCAAGTGGCTTTGTCCACATAACATGTGCGCTGTTAGGTGCTAAACCGTCTCTTTGATATGCACCATCAACAATCTGGGCGCCGCGGAGATAATTTGATGAAATTGTATACCAGTCAGTGTTCTCTCCTTCAATGGGGCGAGTCCAGTATTCTGTTGGCAGTGGAAAAGTAGATAAGGGGTTAGGTATTGGATCTTGTTGTACAGTGAAGGTTACTGTTTTGCTGGTAGCGGCTAGAAAAACATCGTTTGTAAAGACTCTTTCCGCTGCTGTAGAATTCCAAGTGTAAACTTGTTCTGGATAGTAGAAAGCGCAAGAGTAAACTCCAATTTGGTCAGGCACAAAAGTATAGAATTGCACTCCTGTAGTGTCTGAGAGGTCAAAAGTCTGTTTAATTATTTCTCCATCAGGTTTTGTGATGTTGAGTTGGTAATTGTGTCGTCTAATGTCATTAAACACTGTTGCTTCTGGCATTGGTTTGTCAACCCACATGTTGATAAACACTTTTTGGCCAACGCCCACCGGGTTTGGAGCAGCAGCGATGTATGCCCAAGTCTCTATCTGCCATGCAGGGGTATGAGCGTTAGTGCTCGGAACTTGCGTAATAGCAGCTATTGTTGAAAAGACGAAAAGTATTGAAAGTGCTGTCACAACTATTTTGTTTTTTCTAAAATTTTTCATTTTCGTTTTTCCTAAAATTTTTTGACGAAGAACTCTTAAGATGTCTTCGTCTAATATGATTTAGATGAGCGATTGTTATATTTATTTTGTAAGAAACTGTTTTCCAACATAGCTAAGAACGCGATTATTACTATTAGAATTTAAGACAAACAAAGCAGCTTTCTTATTTCTTAATATTTTTCGCATTTAAACAATTATTTTTTTTCTAAAATTTCCTCTTTTAGTGGAATAATTATTCTTCATATTTCGCTTATGGGTTTTGTTCGATTCAAACTACGGAACTAAGCTTTACTCTATATTGCTTTCAGAGCTTTAATGGGGTCAATTTTGCTGGCTCTCCAAGTAGGATACAGACTTGCCCCAACATTTGCAACAACAGATAAGCCGATAGCAAGAGGAATCACTAAAAGAGGCAGTTCAAAAAGGCTAATTGAAGTATTAATTAGCAAAGGTCCCATAAGCATCGAAGCAGTAATACCGACAGCTGTCCCAATTACTCCGCCTACTAAACCAAGGATAACTGCTTCGGAAAGAAACAACTTGTGCAGATGCCCATTGTCTGCTCCAAGAGATACCAGAATACCAATTTCACTCATTCTTTGATTCACTGAAGCCTGAGTAGTGTTCATTATGCCACCGATGCCAACAACTAGAATTATTATTGCTAAGAGAAGCGAGAAACTCGTTGTTTGTTGAATAGCTAGTGTTCTAGTTCCTGCAGCTTGTGTAATTGGAATTGCTTTAGAGTTAGGAACAGCTTCCATTATTTGGTTAGAGATCTCATCAATTGTGTTGCCGTTGTTTAGGACGCCTACATTTATTTCGCTTATTTTTCCCTCACGGTTGAAGAATTGTTGGGAAACATTTAGGAGCATAAAAATTGAATAGTCGTCAATTGAGCCTGTTCGATCCAGAATCCCTGCAATAATGAAGGAGGAATTGCCAAGTGTGATTGAGGAACCTATTTCTTCGTTAATTGCAGCCTTCAATTCTGAGCCTAAAAGGATTTCTTTGGTATTATTTTGCGGAAGAGAACCGGTAACGTTCCACCATGTCTTTAATTGAATTTCCTTCTCCAGAAATAAACCCACAACAAGTATGGTGCTGTTTCCATATTTGACTTGATCATAAAGTTTAGGTGATAAGATTCTGATACTTTCACTATCAGGAATAGCATAAATCTTGTCTACTGAATCTTCAGTCAATAAGTTATTGCCTATAACAACGCTTCCATAAGGTATGCTAACCCTCTCAGAGTTTGGCGTAACAACTATGCTTGACCCATATTTTTCCAATTCATCACCTATACTATTTTGCATGGCTCCAGAAACTGTTAGCGTTGAAACAATTACTGCAATGGCCAGGATCAAACCTATTGAGCTAGCAATTGCACGTCCTTTTCTTCGGGAAAGATTTTTTGAAACTAAAGTTAATGTCCGCAAATTCGGTCACCATCTTTTCTTGTTTATTTAATTAGATTAAAAAAAGGTAGAATTGGGTTTATGCTTGCTAGCTGTACTTGCAGAGCTGAAAGATCGATTTCTAAGTTATCGCTATTAATGGTGGACGTGACTTTTGGTGGAGGATAGATCTAAGCAACCGCCGCTAACTGGAGTAAAGTTTTCCAGAGTCCATTCTGTACCGCAGGCATCGCATTGCAGGTTTGTTCCTTTTACTATGTGGAAGCTAAATGATCCGCATGGCTCGCATGTTCTTACGCCGGCTAACTGTGTTGCCTGAAGGAGTGGAGATAATGACTAATGGCAAATATTCTCCATTTCTGTAGGTTGCTAATGGAACTGTTCGTCCTTGATATACCAATGTTTCTTTTGGCGTCTGAAGTTTCAAATCTACGAAAACCAGTTTGTTTGAATTAACGTAGCTGGAAGGTACAGTCACTTTATTGCCGTCTGATGATAATGTCGGTGTTGTATAGTCTACTGGTGCAACGTTTTTCGGATATGACGAACCCTGTGTTTGTTAATAGCTGATCCGTCTGTTGAGGCTGCGATAAAGCTACGCTTGCAGCAACCACTATAACAGCGATTAGAGTGAGCCCGATAAGTATCTTCTTTGCATTCGATAGTCCTTTCTTCTTTGTCACTTGTGGAGTGTAGTTGACTGGTTGCCCTGCTCTGGCAGCTAATCTTTCACGTTTTTCTCTACTTTTTCTTCCCAAATTGATTCCTCTTCTTAATTTATTTTCTTGTCACTATGTGACCGTCAAGCATTTCAACGACTCTTCCCGCGAGCTTTGCTTTCTCAGCGTCATGAGTCACAAAAATCAAAGTAAGACCTTCTTTCTTGTGCAAATCGCATAAGAGCTCCATAATTTCATTGCCAGTTTTCTGGTCTAAATTCCCTGTAGGCTCATCTGCCAAAAGTATACTTGGATTATTCACGATTCCTCTTGCAACTGCAACTCTTTGCTGTTCGCCTCCACTAAGTTCAGTTGGCTTGTGGCCTGCTCTCTTGCCAAGACCAACCTTATCTAAAGCCTCAAGTGCCCATTCCTCTTGCTCAACTGACGATATACCATCCAAGTGGAGAGGAAGCATAACATTTTCTAGAGCAGTCAAGTAGGGTAATAATTCAAAAGTTTGAAAAATAAAACCCACATTCTCTCTTCTAAACTTTGCACGTTCTTTATTTTTTAATTGGTAAATTGGAATCCCATCAACTATGACCTCACCTTTTGTAGGAGTCAGCAACCCTCCCATGGTGTAGAGAAGTGTTGATTTTCCGCTTCCGCTTGGTCCAATCACAGATAAAAATTCGCCTTTTTCAATTGTTAAGCTTACACTGTCAAGAGAGTGGACTTGACTTTCTCCAATTTCGTAGAGTTTGGTGACTTCTTTTATTTCAAACATTTTCTAAATCGCCTTAAGTGCTTTAATAGGATCAATTTTGCTAGCTCTCCACGTTGGATACAAACTTGCAACTATGCTGGAGCCAACTGATAGACCTACACAAACTGGGATAATGAAGAGTGGTACCTGTGCAATGCTTATTGGAATATTGATTAAGAGCGGACCAATCAACAATGAAGCTATTAGACCTGCTAATGTGCCAGCTAATCCCCCGACTAAACCCAAAATAGTTGATTCTGAGAGGAATAGCTTATGGAGTTGAATGTTACTGGCGCCAAGAGACATTAACACTCCAATTTCTTTTTTCCGTTCATGTACTGACGCTAGCATAGTATTCATTATGCTCGCTATGCCAACCACAAGAATTATGGATGCTAACAGAAGAGAAAAGTTCGCTGTTTGCTGGGTAGCTTGCATTCTGATTTCTACAGCTTGTTTGATTGGAACAGCTTTAACATCAGGCACAGCATCAGTTATTTGCTGAGCAATTACTTCTACCGGACAGCTGTTGCAGAGGGCTCCAACATCTATTTCGCTCACTTGACCCTCAAAACCAAACAATGATTGTGCAGTATGCAAAGGCATAAAGATCGAGAAATCATCAACCGAACCTGTTTCATCTAAAGTCCCGGATATCAAAAACGAGGTATTCCCGATTTGCATAAAATTATTCTTCTCAAGACCAAGAGACACTTTCAGAGCTGAACCAGGAAGGATTTCGTTCGTATCATTTCTTGGTAACGAACCCGATATGTTCCACCATTTTTTAAGTAATAATTCTTTTTCTGGAATTACCCCAACAACCAGGATAGTGTTATTATTATATTCTATCTGGCTGTAGAGTTTAGGGGAAAGAACGTTTACGTTTATTCTGTTAGGTATTTCTAAAATTCTGGCTGTGGCGTTTTCTGGAATGGTTATGTTGCCAACCATAACGCTTCCGTAGGGAACATTTATTGATTGAGCATTAGGCGTCACAACGATGTTTGGTCCGTATTTATCGATCTCGTTGCCAACTTGAGCTTGCATAGCAGCTGAAATGGTGAATGTTGAGACAATAACAGCTATTGCTAAGATTAAGCCAATGGAGCTAACTATTGCTCGGCCTTTTCGTCTTGAAAGATTTTTGGTGACGAGAGTTAAAGATTTCAATTCAATTTACCAGTTTTGTCATTATTTCAATGTCCATTATGACATCTGCTATCAGCTCTCCTTCATCCTAATATTGCCTAATAAGAAGCATCGGACGTGGATTGAACCAGCATAGAACAAACCTTAGATAAGGTTCGCATGAAAAATTCTATTAGAAGTCTATATCTCTTCTTTACCAGAATATGTCTCTAACCACGTATTCAAAGATTTATCAACTAACTTATCAAGAAAACTTGACCTGTACGCAATCAGAACCTTAGCAACTCTATCCTCATCTCTAACCGTGTACAAAGTATCATACCCCACTTTTTCCTTTGAAAGAATTCCGTTATCTACCAAATACTTTAGATAAAATGAGAGCGTAGAATTTGGCAAATTCAGGTATTCGCAAAGAAATTGGTATTTGACTTTTTCTTTAGATAAAACTAAAAGCACAATTTCCCGTAGCCTCTTTTGCCTAAGCGCCACGATAACTTTCTTGTCTTCTTTTTCAAGAGGTTTAGCATAGTATCTTTTAAAGTGCAAATCATTTTCTGAATAAATAATCTTTCTTCGAATTAAGTAGCTAATGTGGTACTCAAGAGTTGTAAGTGGAGTATCTAAGACCCGCTGCAATTCCCTTAAGTGTATCCCCGGATTTTCCTCTATGACATCATATATTTTTCTTCTGTTCTCATTTTCTAAGATCTCGTCTTTGAACATCGGCACCGTTAATCCTTTAGAATACCCATTAGAATGAAAAACAATCCTACTAAATGAATTACCAGATGGGTATTTTCATCGATCATATAGCCGATGCCGAAGAACAACTCTGGAATTGTCAAGATTGCGTGAACAAAGAATACGCCGAACCCCACCGAGATTAACAATAATTTTCTATTTCTTAGGCGTAAATATGCTGCAAAAATTATTGAAAACAAAACCGAGGTGGCTATTACTAATCCTATGCGAATGACGACGTCTAGAAGTTCGATTGCCATTTCTTAAATTTTTCCTCCTTCTGAATATATCAACGTTATAAAGTCATTAAAAACTATTGCTTTGAACTCAGTCACGTTTGTAGTAGTTGGAAAACAATGCACAAACACTTAACTTGCCTGCTCTTAATCGAATTCCTAAGTTAAAATTCCTATTTTAAGAAGGAGGTAAAGAAGCATTACATCAAGAACCCAAACCCAAGAAGCACATCATGAGGAACTCGTGAAAGATACTGGAATT
Source organism: Candidatus Bathyarchaeota archaeon (assembly GCA_963831895.1). Lineage (GTDB taxonomy): Archaea > Thermoproteota > Bathyarchaeia > Bathyarchaeales > Bathycorpusculaceae > Bathycorpusculum. The sequence goes on along the minus strand of CAWHSD010000010.1, from coordinate 10,456 downwards.
CTGTTAACAAAAAGTTAGCTTCAACAATTCACTTAACTTGGATGAAGAAAGATGGACCAACAATAAGTTCAACCCTTATTTTAATTCAAATGTTCTTCCAAGGACACATGTTCTCAATTCACTTCGTCACAAGCACTGACACAAATAAATAGATCAACGGTGTGTGCGGAAGCTGCTAATTGCGTTAACAACATAAAAAAGGATTGATGCAGGTGAATGCAGGATTAAACTCACATCCTAAAATAACCATAATATTAAAGACTATCCGAATGTTTGGTATGATTTAGGAAGGAGTTGTGGATTTGACAGGAGAATTTGAAAAACAAGTAAAAAAGCTATGCCTTGAACCTAAAGCCGAGAAGGAATTAATTGATCTGATAAATAAAGCTACAAGCGAAGACCAATGCATGTGTTGCGAATCCAAAGATGGCTGCGAGAACTTTAAGTGGCACAAAAAATGGCTCAACACCAACAACTGCAATTGCAACCCATAATATAGCTATAATTCTTAAATTAACCAAAAAAGAATCTTTCTACCCTTCATTCGTTAAAAGAAATTCAAATTAAAAATATCAATCAAGCCAACTATTTATTCGACAACTCTTACGATAATGGGGTATGGCGAGATATTAAATATAGAAGAATTTAAATTTTAGAAGACAAAAATATTAGATTATTTCTTTGACTTTGATGTGTTCTTCGTCATGGACTTTATTTGTCCTTATGTCCAACCAGCAGTGGAATATGTCTTCATTATGCATTTTGTGGCTATGCGGTTCGGGCTGAACGTGAGATTTTATCATGCCAAAGCAAACGTCAGAAATTATCACCTTAAAGTTTCCACTTTGAAGAACCTCTACAGTTACGTGGCTTTCATCGGTCGGCAAGTTTCCATAAGAGCCTTTGTTTTCGATACTTAGTTCTCGTTCCAGCCAGAGCTCTAAGTGTTCGGTGTTTGGTCGTTTAGGTTTTTTTATTTCTTTGTTGATGTAGCCCATGTACTTTTGAGGGATTGTTAATTCGAATATTTTCACGTCAAAACCTTCTTTATTAGAAACTGACAAACCCTGTATAAATACCGATTGGAGAACCTTCCAATGGAGGATAGGTAGTTGTTATTGGTGTGCACATGGATTATGCTTCCGTTTTCCCTTCTAAACCGCCCCGCCCCGTATACTTCATAGGCTTTGAGACAACATTTCGCTAATGAAAATGGAATGCATGTTTAACAAGCGCGCTAATTCTTTGGAGAGCATTCTTTTTCTTCCCATGCTTTGAATTTCTCACAATTTTCGCAAAGCATAGGTTCTTTTGGTCCCTCTTCCCCTGCATTTTCACATCTTGAACACGGCGAAGAAACATTTTCACATAGCTTGGGTGTAACAGGCAATTGAGGACCATTCATATCAGTAACTTCCAATAACTGTTAAAATGAAGAGCCAGTTATAAGTTTCTTGATATAAGAGGGCTTAAGGGTTTGCTGAAACTCTGGAACATTTTGGGAAAGAACATTTGCAATTCTTTTTTCACGATAACTAGGCAGTTATCATGGATTTTAGCCAGAGCCTACTCAGCCCACATTTTTCTTCAAACATAATTTGAGACTAAATCTTATGGCGTAAGCGTTCATTGAAGTGACATGAAAAAGATTTTTTCATACAAAAAAGGGGAAGGATTGTTTTTGTTTTAGCGTTTATGGTTTTTTTCGAAGTATTAGCAAACCAACTATTGCTATTGCAATAATTATTGCGATTACTCCGGCTGCCATGGCTGTCATTAAGTTTGCATTTGTTGCAATGTCTGCTTGAGGTGTTGCTGATGGCGCTGCTGTTGCTGCTGGAGGATCTACTGCGAAAGCTGTTTCAGCGAAAGAGCCATAGTATCCATTTGATCCCGCGAATGATGCTATCACTGTGTATTTGCCTTCAATATCGGGTGTCCATTGATAGCTGAAGAATCCTGATGAGTCAGAGGTAGTTTTGCCGATTTCTCTGAAGTTACCGTTGCTGTCAACAACATTCAACGTAACATCAACACCTGTGGCGTCTGTTGGACGTGGAAATTGCTTATACACATACAACATCCAGTCACTCATGCTAGCATCGGAAACAGCTGGAACGCCGTATGGAAAACGAAGAGTCAGCTCGTCGCTATTTGTTCCAGGGGATACATCAGTAACTGAACCTCGAATCACTATGCTTGAACCCTGTGTAATTGCTGCCATTGGTGCTTCCACTGTTACAGCGCTTGGACCTTTGCCAATAGCATATACGCGTTGGTCATAGGTATCCATAGTTGCAATTATGCTGTCGCCAATAATTGCGCGTCCACCCCATACAGTTTGACGGAACAGACCGTTTGCTCTGAATATTAATTCTCCAGTTGTAGCGTTTAGACAAACGAACGGTCCACCGCGTGGTAGTGGTTGGTTAGCAGAATGTTCTAAGTTTGCAAAATAGATTTTTCCATCTGCTGCGATTAAGTGACCTACCGGCCAGTTGTTGCTCCATAGTGTTTGCATGTAGGGGTCGTTTACTTCGTATGTCCATGCTAGTTTACCGTTTGTAACATCGTAGGCTTGAATTATGCCGCTCATTGTTCCACAGAAGAGCATTCCATAAGCTATGTAGCCGTTTTCGCCAGACGGTCCGCCAGTAAGGTGACCTAACATTGCGATAGGTTCAGATATTGTCCATAAGTACTGCCCTGTTTCGGTACTAAATCCGTAGCGCATTCTGCTTTCCTTTGCGTTCACTGTCATTACTTTGTCGATCATGCTGACTGTTCCAGTGCTTATGGTTTGGTTTCCTGCTAACCAGTCACTTGGTGCCTTCCAATCAGTATTGTATAGCAAGGTTCCTTGGTGACCTGGACGTAGATCAATTGCCCAATTGATGACGTCTGTTGTGTTTGCAAGTCCACCTACTATTTTATCTTCTGCAACTGCCATTCGAACGCTTCCAAGCAATCCTTTTGGTATAGTTACGTTCCATGTGTATCCGTTATAACCTGTAGGCGTCAAGGGGCTATTGTAGGGAATAACTCCCTTGCCATCACTGTAGTCAATTGTTGTTCCTGCTGGACCCGTCGCATTAACTGTCTTGCCCATTGGTTGCCATTGTCCAAAGCCCATGCTGCCAATTTGTCTGCTAGCATACAAAGCTGGGATGTTGCTTGAATTCCACATTGTCATAAAGCCTCTAGTCTGGTCAAGAGTGAAAATCAGCAGTTCACCATGTTTACCGTAAATAGTTGTGCCTCCAGGTACGCCTGTCAATGTATAGACATAGTCGCCTGTGTATGGATCATATGCTGTCCATGTTCCAGGAGTTGGGGGACCAAAGAAGCTTCCTCCAGTAGCAACCCACAGGTAATCGTATACTCCGTAGAAATCGTATGTTTGCCAGTAGAATAATTGTCCTCTTGTTAGTGATTGGTTGGCTCCTAAGATTCTGGACCATAGTTGTTTGCCTGTATGTAGATCAACACAGATAGTTTCCTTGATTGGGTCTGCGCCTGCGTATTTCTGGTAGTAGAGTTTTCCGCCCATTATTATTGGGGCTCCTCCTCCAAAGGAACTGCCCCATTTGCCCTCGTAAGCGTCTCCTGTATCATATCCCACTTGACCTGATGCTCCAGATTGGCTATCTTGAGTCAGAATTTCCTGCGATGGATCTAATGCTCCACCTACCTGTCCTCCTGAAGTCAACGGAGTTGTCCAAAGTATGTGAGCAGAGTCTGGTGCCAAAGCGTTGCCAAAAGCTAAGAAATTAGGAGGAGTCTGCAGCCAATTTCCGTCAATTGATGACCATTCTCTTAACTGATCATCAACTGGACGAGACCAGTATTCTGTCGGAAGAGGATAGCCTGATTGTGTCGCTGTTGGTTCCTGTTGCACGACAAGAGTAATTATTATGCTGTCGCTGGCTAACATTGTAGTTCCAGGAGGTATGGTAACGCCAAAGAAACCGCCGCTGCCAACAGCTGTAACCTGTTCAGGGAAGTGCAATTGCAAAGTATAGTTGCCAACAGTACTAGGTGCGTATACAACACCTGTCAATCCCGTTGAATCCGTTCTATAGCCGGGACCTCCGTTGTTGAGCGTTTCAATCGTACCATCGGGCTTTGTTACTGTCACTGTTAGACCTGTCCATCCATACAAATCGGATGATGTCGCATCTGTTATTCCTATCAGAATCAGTGTTTCTTGGCCGACACCTACTGGATTTGGTGTGGCTCCAATGACTGGGTAGGTTTGTTTTGTTCCTGCTGAAGCAGCGCTTGGAATTTCATTGAAGGTGAAAGCCATTGATGTGAGAAACATTGTTACAATCAGAATGGTTGCGGTTTTATTTTTCAGTCCTTTCATTCTTCTTTATTCTCCTTAGCATTTTTCTTTTTTTTGAATAATGCGCTAAATTGAAGATTCAATTGAACGCATAGTTTCAATTATCAACTCATACGCAATTTAACATTTTTCTCACCGTTTATGTGAAATTTGTTACTTTTTTATCTTCAAAACGTATAAAATATGTTCTGAAGAAAATTTTGCTTGATAAAATCGAATGTTGAATCTTAAGAACTTAATAGAGAATCTTAAATATGTCGCGTGTCATACATCTATTATTACACAACAAATTCTGGGAACCAAGAATGAAAAAAAACATTCGCTCCACAATAATAATTATCCTAACAATAGGCTTCATTCTTACTTCGGCTAGTTCTACTTTATCTTCGGCGAATGCAAATTCAAGCGATTCAACCTGGAAACTAAACATAAGCGGACTTGTAAATCAACCATCTAATTTCACTTTGACAGATTTGCAAGCTATGCCTCAAACAACAGTTTCAACAGCATTAATCTGCGTAGATTTTCCCACAACAATAGTAGCACAAGGCAACTGGACAGGAGTAAATCTTTGGACACTTCTAAACGACACCGGGGTTTCTCCCGAAGCAATCAAAGTTGCTTTCTACGCAAACGACGGCTACACAACAGATCTAACTGTAGCAGCAGTATCAAAAAACGATAACATAATCTTGGCATATGCAAAAGATGGAGCACCTCTACCTGAAGTGTTGCGGCTTGTGGTACCTGGTCACTGGGGCTATAAGTGGATAGCTCAAGTTGTAAGAATAGAACTTGTCAACTACGACTTCCAAGGAAAATGGGAAAGCCAAGGATACACAGATGACGGAATCATAACCCCATCCAGTCAAAAGCAAACACATCCTTACCCCTCAGCACCAGTTCTAACTATACCCACTGCCACCCCGTTACCTTTACCTAAAGAAACACCCACACCTTCTCCCTCTAATTCTTCAATCGAGAATTCATCTTCACAATCATCCTCAATAGAACCCAAGAATCTAACTTCAGGCAACTTTAACCTGAACGAAACAGCACTTCTAATTCCAATCGTAATTATAGCGATTGCAGCAGCTACACTAATCGCAATAATAAAAATAAAAAAATAGCCACAACAAAAAAAGTTAACTGCTATTTTTCCTTTGAATATTCAAATCAATATTATTGCATTATTATAGGATTAAAATAAACTACCTATATTTTTTCTTCTCAGCTCGCAAGATTCTCAAAATAGGATTAATTGTTAGAATCAAATTCTTCAAGGAACTTGAGCTGGGAAAATATATGTCATAATTACAGAATATTTTTAATCAAAAATATTTCTGTATAATCATTCAAGATTGGTCGAAAAATCAGATTGTTCATTGAAAACGACTAAAGATATAACACTAAGACTGAATTCTTAAAAAAAAAGAAATCTGGATATAAAAATAGGGATGGTTAGAATCCCAGTGCTAGTATCCCGATGCCAAAAATGATTGCCAGTATCGCCACAATGATTATGAAGACTATCACTGCAATTACAGCTATAACGAATGCTTTTAGCCATCCGCAGTCGAAAAAGTGTTTTATCAACGCAAGCCAAACGACAAACATTATTATTGCTGATATCAAACTGCCAACGAAAAATCCCACGACAGCACCGATAATTGTTCCTAAGACAACGATCCAGATAGCATCTGTGAGTTTTGCTTTATCTTTGCCTACTAATGCTCTTCCAACAAGCCAGAGTACGGGTGCAACTACTATTATGCCTACGACAATCTGTATTAATAATGAAACTAAATCCATATTGTTTTCCTCACCTCCTTATTTTGGCGGATTTCTTTTTAAGCTTAACTCACGGTGAAATTCTGTTTAATAGAAAAAAGGAAAATGATTTTCTTTTTGAAATTTTTTTGGCGTCATATTAGAAATCTTTTGTCTTTAGTCTTTTGTTTCCACTATTTTTGCTATCGGTGCGTTCTTCTTGATAGACTCAATGCCGCTTGTACAGCCCTCTTTTGAATTGTAGCTTTCACTGACTGCAATGATTTCTCCATTAGCTGCTTTCAACCTAAAACGGTATTTTCCTGTTTTATCTTTAAACCACTCAAAAACTGGTTCTGGCATAAAATCACCAACAACAAAATATATAGGAGTGACTCAAAAACATTACGCAAACAACACAAAAAAGAATTAGGCAGTCCTCATTTATAATATCTAAAAGAGCTTAGGAAAATAACTTAAAAAGATAGACGCAAAAGTTGATTCTTGATTCACAAAACTGATAAAGATGCTTTCAAGTATTTTTAGTCGTGTCTGATAATATTATTTTTGTTGTTGCTTTTTTTGGTATTTTTTTCGGTGCGGCTATTTTGCTAGTAATTGTTGTTTTTAGTTCGCAATCGCGTAACGAGAAGAACAAGAGAGAATATCAATTAGCGCTTGAGAGAATTGAATTGGAGAAAGAGCGTTTAAGTAAGGCAATTATTATGATTCCTTGTCAATATTGTGGTGGTTTGATTCTCCAAGCTTCAAGCCAACGCCCGAACTGTGGTGCTAAGAGATCGACTTAATTATTTAATCTCAAATTTTCGTTTTCGCAATTATTGTTGAATTGACCATTTTCCGACCCAAGAACTGTTCTGAGGTAAATTGAATAAACAGGTGAAGTCGCAATTTTATTGAGGGTTCAGTTCGATTCTCCTAGAATCACCCTCAAGGATTTCTCTTCGTTAAAGTTCTGGAGGCATATCTTTTTACTAAGTTGTTTTTCTTCTTAATTTTTTTAGTTTGTTGTAAACGGGTTTACCGCCTAGAAGTAATGCACCAAGTATACATGCTGAACCTATGGCACGGTAAATAATTATTGAAAGAAGCACTCCATAAGCATAATTTATGTGCAGAACAATAGAGAGAAACAACCCAAAAGTTGGATGAATAACAATTTCATCAGCAGTTGGCAACCAAATATAAACACCTAAACCCAACAAAAAACCAGAAACAGCAATTTTACGTAATTGCATATCAAATAAACAGTGAACTTCTATGTTAATAAAATCTTGCTTGCTATCTTCTTTGTTTTCTAAACAATTACTCAATGTAAAGAAAGATGTTGAGTTTATGAGAATATGAAACCTATTATTACGCCTACAATGAATCCCAGTCCAAGAGGTAATATTCCTACAAGAAGTGTTCCGTACTGGATTGCAACAGGACCATAAATGTCCGCCAAGTTTTTCAATGCACCAAGACTTAAGCCAAAAAAGCCTAAGTAAGCAACCACCGCAATTATAATTCCAGCTATAATGGCGATCTTTAAAAATTTGTGAACTAAATAGCCTACGATTAATCCAACTACGAAGGGAAGAATCATTACAACTATTGTTGGTATTCCGCTTATGCTTCCAGAGGTAATGAACTGAAATAGGTCATCTAAAATCGCCAAATTCTGCATCTCCACAATTAACTCCTATGTATCGTAAAAGTCTATTAAGCTTGTGTAATTGTAGCTAGCCAGCAGCTAAGTGGTACTTTGAGAAAAAGAAGAATTATTTTGTTTTTTATTTTATTCTGAATTTTGTATATGTAAGTAGAATTCATAACTGTTTTTAAATGAACATCAACCATTCTTGGCTATGGATAAAAAAAGGGCTGCTTCTAAGATAGTTGAAAGCCCACCAATCGAGGGGTTATGTATTGGTGCAGATATCGTAGACTCTGAGGAAGCCTTGATTTCTGCTGATGAGAAATTTAGAGCAGTATTTGAAAACGTCCATGACCTAATTAGTTACGTAGATACTCATGGAAAAATATTGGATGTAAATAGTCGCATTGAAGGACTTCTCGGTTATAAGCGAGAGGAGATTATTGGAAGGAATTTTGTCGAACTTGGCTTAGTTAATTTGGAAGTTTCAAAGTTGATGAATCTTTTCTCAAGTTCAATTCAAAAAGATGAAGAAAAGAAAATTATGGCATTTGAACTTAGGCACAGAAATGGAAATATGGTTTCTGTTGAAGTTGGAACTAGGTTCATAAGGGATAGGAAAGGAAAAATCGTTAGCATTGTAAACATTTTCAGAGATGTCACAGGTGACAAAAAAGCTAAAGCCGCTTTGTTTGAAAGCGAGGAAAAATTCAGGTATTTAGCAGAAGAATCGCCCAACATGATTTTCATAAATAAACTTGGCAGAGTTGTTTATGCAAATAAGAAGTGTGAGGAAATTACTGGTTATAGTAAGGAAGAATTTTATTCTCCTAAATTTGATTTTCTTTCTCTTAATCCGCCTGAGTATGTTGAGGTTGTAAAGGCTGCTTTTGTGAAGCAGTTGAATTTAGAAACTGTTGATTCATATGAATATGAGCTTATCACAAAAGATGGCAAGAGAATTAATTCAATTATCAGCACTTCATTAATAGAATTCAATGGCGGTAAAGCTATTCTAGGAATAGTTACCGATATCACTGAACGCAAGAATGTTGAAAAACAGTTAATTGCCGCCTCGTTATATTCAAGAAGTCTAATTGAAGCTAGTTTAGACCCGTTGGTAACAATTAGTAAGGATGGAAAAATTACTGACGTCAACGTGGCTACTGAGAAGGTTACTGGTTGTTCTCGTTTGGAGCTTGTTGGTAGTGATTTTTCAATGTATTTCACTGAGCCAGAAAAAGCTCGAACCGTATACCTAAAGGTCTTTACTGAGGGGTTGGTTAGGGATTACCCGTTGGCAATACGACATAAAACGGGGTTAATAACAGATGTTTTGTACAACGCTTCAATTTACCGAAACCCAGAGGGCGAGATACAAGGTGTTTTTGCTGCAGCAAGAGATATTACCGACCGCAAAAAAAGTGAAGTAGCTCTTCTTGATGAACGCAACAAGTTTGAATCGGTTGCCAAAGCAATCGGTGCAGGTTTGGTAATTATCGATAAAGATTATCATGTAATTTGGGCGAACGACTTCATTAAACGTTACAAAGGTGATACAGTAGGAAAATTGTGTTATGCATCACTTAACGATTTAAATGGACCCTGCTCAGATTGCGGAATTGTAAAGATTTTTGCAGGTAGAACATCTTTTGACTCACATGAATACTGTTCCACTAACGTAAGTGGCGCTCCTTATTGGGTTCAAATAGTTGCTACTCCAATTACGGATGATCAAGGAAATGTTACCTCAGCTGTAGAGATTGCTATTGATATAACTGAACGAAAGAAAGCTGAAGAGCATCGAAAGATTTTAGAAAGAAAGGTGAAGAATTATTCAGAACATCTAAAATGCATGGTTGACCTGAGAACCGCGCAGTTGAAGGACGCAAACGAACGCCTTGTGAAAGCTGAACGTTTTGCTGCTATAGGTGAACTGTCGGGTATGATTGGGCATGATTTGCGCAATCCATTAGCAGGAATCAAGAACGCTATATACTTTCTGAAAAAGAAAGGTCAAACGATTTCTGAAGCTCAAACTAAAGAAATGTTTGAAATTATTGATAAAGCCATTGATCACTCTGACAAAATCATCAATGACCTTTTAGATTATTCGCGAGAAATGCATTTGGAACTCATAAAATATTCTGCACGTACTCTTGTAGATGAGACTATGCAAGAGATCCAGGTTCCCAGAACGAATAAAAATTGTGAATAGAGTTCAACAAGATGATTTGGTTGACGGGTCAATCCAGACAAGATGCTACGGGTTTTTATTAATCTTGTCAATAACGCTATTGACGCTATGCCTAAGAAAGGCACTCTCGAAATAAGTAGTTGCCACAAAGATGATTGGATTGATATTGTTTTCGCTGACACGGGTATGGGTATACCTGAAGAAACGATGCAAAAAATCTTCACTCCGCTATTCACTACAAAAGCGCAAGGAATGGGTTTTGGCTTAGCCATATGCAAACGAATAATTGAGGCACATGGGGGCACCATTAAGGTAAAAACGAAACTAAATCAAGGAACCACTTTTACAATCCGATTGCCTTCTCAGAATTCAGTTAATTAAAAACGTTAGATTCCAACTTTTTTCAAGACCAAAAAAATAATTTGAGTTAGCTGTTGTTGGCGATTCTAAGTCATGCTTCTAAGGTACTGTAATTGAGTGA
>CAWHSD010000009.1:0-51071 GCA_963831895.1 Candidatus Bathyarchaeota archaeon | reverse complement strand
TTGGGGCATGGGAGCCAACCATCCTTCAAAAAACTCACAATATACTGAAGAATCAATATAGAATTGGAAAGTAGTTGTGCCGTCATCGTTCTCCATTAGTTTGGGGTTGGCGAGCACCTAAACCTGACTACGCTTATCTCATTTTAAACGGCAACTAAAACATCCTTTGTTCTTGCCTTCAGCAGACGAAACGTGACATATGCAGATGCATCTAAAAATTTATCAGCTTCAATACATCTTCAAGTCTGAATAGGTTTTTTGTTCGGGTATTCCATCAAGCTAAAGTATTTTGTGCCTTCTATCTTCTTTACAAGTTTTTGGTCTAAAGTCAGCAACTTTGCATTTAGCTTTTGCGCAAGCGCTAGGAAAGCAGCGTCATAGACAGTAATGTTTAGTTCTATTGCTATGGCTAATGCGTTATTAATGACTTCAGAAAAGTTGTGTACTGCATAGAGATCCAGTATTTCTGTTGCTTGATTGAAAGCTTTTAATGTATCCTTTGCATCAAACCTTTCTGATTTCTTGTATTTTATTGCGTTGGCTACTTCATAATAGTTCAAGTCTAAAGCATGGAAGTCATTATATTCTGATAATTTTTTGGAAGCCCAATCAGAGTATTGTTCAGGCGTGACTAGTGCAGCGACCACGGATGAATCGACAACAATCTCAGTGGGCATGCTCGCGATCTTCCCTAATGATATCTGTTGAAGGAGTTGTTACTCCAGTTTTATTGTACAACTCGTTTCTTGAGCTATCAACTTGTCTCATCAACTCTTTGAGTTTCCTTTTTTTTACCATTCGCTCAAGGCAATCTCTGACTTCTGGGGCGTAATCTAAGTTTAACTCTTGAAGTTCGTCTTTGAGCTTTTTGGTTACTCTAACTGCAATTACATCGCTCATGCATAAGCAATAAGTAAACAAATTATATAAATAATTTGTTAACAATACGTAAACGTAGTCAAATTCATGCTTAAAACACATGAAAAACAATCAACCACCAAACGTCCTAGCAGTCTTTAATGGCATCGTCTGGAGGGACCTGTTGGAAACCTCAACATCCTACACAAATACGCAACCATATAAAATGTGCTGTCATCATTCTCAACTATCTGGGGTTGGCGAGCACCTAAACCTGATTACGCTTTTCTCGTTTTAACGGCGACTAAAACATCCCTACGTTTCTTGCCTTCAGCAGACGGAACGTGACGTTTGCAGACGCAACCAAAAAGATCTCCAAAGCCTGTTTAACAAAACCAACTTAAACCAAGCTCCACTGCAAATGCAAAAACACATGTTCTTCTTCCAATAGACAACACACTCCAAAACAGAAACTTAGACATCAAGCTACGCAGACCCGTTGGAGTCTTGAAAATAAATTCAGAGCGCGCAACTGCTCCAAAACCCTTCCAATAGCCGCTTGGTTTTTTTGCGCAAGTATCAGAGTATTATAGGCGCTTGGAATTTGAGCCCGCAGAAAAAATGACCCAAACATTCTCCAGAGTACAACTCTTAACCCAAAGATCCAAACGATCCCTTCTTTACAGCTAATATCCTCTATTTATTCCCAAGAAACAAGTTTGGCAGAGACAAAAACTAAGAGCCCCACAGAAATTAACTGTCCATATTGTCGGAAGATACTGCCTAAACAACTATGCTACGAAAAAAGCCAAGCAGATAAGCCGATCGTTGAGTATCCCAGATTCGGCAGTAATAGGAACCAACAAAACACATATTATCCCAAACACTAACACCTGCCCAAAACCAAGTCTAAAAATAAAAAATATACAATAATTCTTTATACAACATTGTAGTACTTCATATGTATGACAGAAACAGCTATACTGACGATTCGAGTTAAGAAAAATCTCAAAGAAAAAGCAAAAAAATTCAAAATAGATATCAGCAAAACTCTTAGATCAGCATTGGAAGAGGAAATAAGAAAACGAGAAGAACAGGAATTATCTAAGGCACTTATGGACATTAAGGGTATATTGCAGAAAATTCCTGACCAAGAAATCGTGAAAACAATAAGAGAATCAAGAGACCAAAGATGAAACGCTACCTGATAGACACAAGTTCCCTGATGCTTCTTATGAAAACTGCAAACCTAAAAACTCAACTGGACCTTATTCAAACCTCTTATCTGCTTGACTTAACCTTCTATGAGCTAGGAAATGCCCTCTGGAAAGAAACATGCCTAACAAAGTTCATAACAAAAAATGAAGCCCAAAGTCTACAAAAAAACATCCAAATCGTACTTACAAAAACTGATAAAATATGCTGCGAGACAACAGATTTTCAAAAGATCTCCGAGATTGCAGAGACTGAAAATCTCTCATTCTACGATTCAAGCTACCTTTTCATTTCTCAAGAAAAAGATCTTATTTTGGTCACCGAAGACAAAAAACTATCCTCTAAAGCAGAAAAGCACATCGAAGTCAAAAACATAGCCACTCTTTTTGATCTCAATTGAATACTCCTGCACCTTTACTGTTTAATCAACTAGAAGGTTATGGAAAAAAATGGGGATATGTAACCTTTTAATTCAAGTCTCATTATCGGTTTGCGCCATTCTTTATGCAGTGTGTTTATCTAAGCAAGTTATTTTTTTGGCGAGGAAAGGCTGCGATGAACTCTATTTCAAAGTCATTTAGCTAGATAGGGCAAATGGAATTTAGCTCTCTTAAGCCGTTTTCGCTAGTGTAGAGCTTGACTTGGTAGTCACGTGCGGTAGAAAAGTCATAGAATCTCACAAAACAACGCCAAACTAATCTTTAGAAGTAAGAGCAGACAGTTGAGAGAACAATTTTCTTTTTTCAATTGAGTTCTCAATAAGGATTGGCCAATATCGCCGCTTGTTAATAAAACAAGATTTATCCTGAACCTTGTCCAGGTGGTAAAATAAACAAAGGTGTACTATTTTGCAAATTCGGATTTATTTAATAGGTAGTATACTTACAAAACAGATATACTTATCTACTTGTATGCAAGAAACAAATTGCAGATATTTATGAATGAAACAACCACCATTCGGGTTTCAAAAAAAACTGCCCAAACACTTGAAAACCTACGTGAAAAACTAAACGCACAAAATCTAGACGAAACAATACAAATATTAGTTAAAAAACAGCGCAAAGCAGCCCTAGACAAAGGCTTTGGCATAGCTAAAAACCAAATAAAACCATTCACTGAGGAAGATCGCGGTGAAGATCGTAATTGATACTTATGCATGGATTGAACTGCTAATAGGCAGCGAAAAAGGCAAAAAAGTAAAAGACTTAATTGAAAACGCCCAAGAAGCATATACTCCAAGTATAGTTTTGGCTGAAACTGCGCGTAAATTTCTCAGGGAGGGCACTGATGAAAAAACCATCTCAATTTGGCTTGAAATTATCACATCAGCTTCAGTAATAACCCAGATTGATTCAGCGACAGCATTAGAAGCAGCAAAGTGCTATCTTGAACTCGCCAAAAAAGCGAAAGTATCCAAACAAAATACTCCCAGCTTATTTGATGCAATCGTACAAGCCACCGGCAGAATAAATCAGTGCCAAATCCTAACAGGCGATGAGCACTTCAAAAATCTACCAGAAACCATCTGGATAGACTAAGGCAGATCATTTGGGAAATTTTTCAATCTTCTTCTTTTAACACTTCTAGTTTTCTCATCTAAACTGATAAAAATTTTAACGCTTTATTGGCAGCATTACGCGGTATTTTGGCACTTGTTTTAGCCCCGTACTTACTCTTAACCTCTTCTAATGAAACGCATTCACCTCGTGCCATTTCCATATCAATGCACGGAGTTCCTTTTTCTCTTTTGAACGCAACAAAAAAGAATTCCAGAGCCTATTCAATAAAATCAGCCCAAACCAACCCCATTGCAAATGCAAAAAAACCTGTTCTTCTTCCAATAGACAACACCCCAAAATAGAAACTTGGCTGCCTTGGGCGATACACCTTATCTTTATAGTAAATTTATCGGCGCGTAATTCTTATTAGTATATATTATTGATATATACCCTGAGGGAATGTTAATGAGTCAGAAAGAAATCGATGTAATTACCGTAAAAATTCCCAAAGCAATGAAAAAAGACATGAAGAAAATCGAGTTGAACTGGAGCCAATATATCAGAGAATGCTTACAGACTAAAATTGATGAACAAAAGAAAAGTGAAGCTTTTGAAAAGCTTGACCAAATAAGAAAACGCTCCAAGCCAACAACAAATGAAGAAATCCTAAGTTGGATTCGAGAAGGCCGGACGTGAGAGCATCATGCTTAACTGTATCATTGATGCAAGCGTAGTCTTGAAATGGGTTTTGCCTGATGAAATATATCAAAAAAACGCAGATAAACTAAAACACAACTTTCTCAGCGGCGAAATTCAGCTTTTTTCTCCTTCATTTGTTACGCAAGAAACAGCAAATGCACTGTGGATAGCGGTTAAACAAAAAAGAATCCAACAGACTGATGCTCAAGAGGCACTCAAATTCTTGCAGAATACTCAACTAAGCCTTTACGAATTGAATTGGACCGATGTCTCCCAGAGCTTGGCAATTGCATGCAAGATTGATATTGCGATTTATGATGCAGCTTACCTTTTTCTTTGCGATAAAATAGGCGCACAACTCATTACAGCAGACAACAAATTGTTTGAAAAGGCCAAAGAACACTTTAAAGTGACACATATCAAGGATTATCTAGTCGACTTTTAAAAAATTTATTTTAAGCCCTGACCTTGTCAAGTAACATATTCATTTCTTCTGGGTTGCAAACTCCGCCAGTTTAGGAGTATGCGGGCGTATGCGTTGGTGTCTTGGGTTTGTGTTTTTGCTGCTATTTTTGCTGTGCCAAGAAATGCTCAGGGGAGCCGTTTTCTGAGATGAGTTTGAGAAGTTCTTCGATTGGTGCGTTGGGTGTTATTGTTCTTGTCTGCAAAGTGCTTTTTATGCTTGCCAAATGCCGGCGTCAAATCTTGTGCCTGTCTGCATCTTCATAATTATACCTAACTATCTTGCCACCACATACAAACCGAGGGCGATCGGTAGTTGGGGCATGGGAGCCAACCGTCCTTCAAAAACACACCATTCATTAAAGAAACGATTCAGAATTAGGAAGCAGTTGTGCCGTTAGCATTCTCCAATAGTCTGGGGTTGACGAGCACCTAATCCTAGACTTCCCGTATCTCAGACCCAGTCCCCTTATATCTTGCAAAGGTGGTATAACTCTCTAAGACCTTTTTGCAGAGTCCTATACCTCAGAGTGTACATAGAAGCCGTGAGATTCCAGCGATTCACCGATGCCCAGATCATAAAGAATGCATAATGAAGCTGATAACTCTCTACTAGCTCCAGACCGTATACTCCAATCTCTGACATCCTTAATCCACTCGAGCTCGCATGTCTTCTCGTGAATGAAACCTGTGCTGATGATGATCAGCTGACGCGCATCGCAACTTGTAAGTAAACATTTATTATCATATCAGCCCTTGAACCTCATCATAACACGCCGACTCTCATTCTACTCTACAAAAGTTTATTCCGCAATACGGAAAGATTTTTTGAAGAGAACAATCCATAAAAATCTAATACAAATAGTATCCAATGAGTCATTGAAAACTTGATGAAAAAACAAGATAGAAAGTTGAGTCATAAAATTGTCAAAAAAACTAAATTTAACGGATAATTCGACGATTCTGTTTCAAGGTGATAGCATAACCGATGCAGGGAGAAGAAGGCACAATCACAACGAATCCCTTGGAGATGGGTATGCCATGATGACTGCGGCGTGGTTGTGGGCGTCATATCCAGAGTATCGACTAAAGTTCTTAAATCGCGGCGTTAGCGGGAATAGGGTTAGGGATCTTAGAAAACGATGGAAGAAAGACTGTTTGGACCTCAAGCCCAATTTGGTCTCGATACTAGTGGGTGTGAATGACCTTAATTGGAAGCCTACTTCGACACAAAGCTTTCTGGCTGATTACACAACCATTCTCGAACAAGCCCGCCAGCTAAAGTGCCAAATAGTCCTGCTCGAACCATTCCTTGTTCAGTCCTACAAAAATTATTTTGAATTGGCTAAAGAGTTGAATGAAAAAGTTGAAGTGGTCAGAAAGCTTGCGCATAATTTTGACGCAAAATTAATTCCGCTAAATGATATTTTTGAGAAAGCCTGTCTTAAGAGCGAGCCTTCCTTTTGGGCGCTTGACGGAGTGCATCCAACTCTTGCAGGGCATGCGTTAATTGCGCAATCCTGGATTAAAGGCATGATGAATGAGCTTTAGGTGCATGATGAAAAACGCACTGTTTTTTCCTTAAATGTGTCACATTCGAATAATGTTGTTTTAAGTGAATCGTGCATTTGAAATTTGATTTATATATCAAACTTTTTACTCAAGGTCGCCTTTAAACCTAGGTAAGTTGCGGAAAATACTAGAATTGCCGAATCCCAAGCACAAATACTGCGGTCAAGAACTACTAGAAAACCATAGTATCTAGCAAATCCAAAAGATATGCCTATTATGCTTGCTACAGAGAAGACGGTTAAGCAACCGTGAAGCACTTTCAGATTTCTCCATTTACGCATCTTTATTTCTCCCTTCAAACCCTTATTTTGAATATTAACACCGGCGCATCTACCACGCACGTTTCTACTGCGCCGGCTTCACACGTTCTTCATAATCAGCATAACATTCAAGTTTTATTAATTATAAAGGTCCACAAGTACAGCCCTAAGAACACAGTTCATTAGACAGACTCCACAAGTCCAAACGAAAGTAACTGGAAATACAGTATTTGAAAAAACTGGCAATAGTTTCCGTAGTTGATTTACACAAAGAATAGCTTTGCAACATATACAGCAGAGGCACATAAAATGAAATAGGATTCAGTTCATTCAAGAGCAAATATTCTTCTCAAACACAATATACTTTTTTTTGAAATATGCTTTTTAAGGTTCCTTTTTCTAAACAATATCCTAAATATCTGTTCGGGAATAGCAAGGACTTGTCCTAAATGTGCGTGTGTCGTTCAAAATAGAAGGATACCTCACAACCAGTGGGGAGACACCAGGCGCAATCCCTGAGTCACCGCACCAAACCATAAAAAGTGACATGAATACTTGCAAACCCACCAAAATTCCAAATTCTCACTTAACTAATTTTCATCTTCACAATAAAAAGCCCTGCGATTTTGATATTTTCTTTTCGGAATAATTCTTAATATCAAGTCTAACACAAAATTCTTGCAAGTCTTGAATCAAGCAAGGGTGGTCGAGAAAGACACTGGTTTGCATAGCCAAAAACGCTGGGTGAAAAACCCAGCCTCTTGCTCCAATACAAACTCACAAATGGGCTTTTCTAAAAATTATCAACACTTACTATATTTTGAATTAGTTGTGCCGTCATCATTCTCAACTATCAGGGGTTGGCGAACACTAAACTTACTCTGCCACACTACACAATCAAATGAATTTTTCTCATTTAAAGTCGTTATTGAGTACTTCCATAATTAAAGGCTTTAAAACTGGTAAATCTAAGCACACTGCATCCCACAGTATTTCTAGCTTAATGTAAGAGTATCCATGAATTATTTTGTCTCTTATTGCCGCCATTTGTTTCCATGGAATTTGAGGATACATGCTCTTGGTTTCTGCTGGAATACTTTTAGAGGCTTCACCTATAATTGCAAAATCCATCGTTACTGCTCGAACTGCCATCTTATTCTTAGTAAACTCTTCAAAAGTGAGGTTTTTGGTGAATTCTTCAATTTCTTCAATCGACTCAAGGATATCAACAAAATAAACTCAAAGTTGCTTAGTCATACGTAAACAACTTCACTTAGTATTTGGTCTTTGAGAGCTGGTTTCAACCCCCCCTGAGCAACTAAATCTACTTTTACCCCTAACTGCTCGCTTAGAAAAAACTCCAATTCTACATACCTAAAAAGACCCAGATGAGCATCGTTTGAGAACTCGACTAGAACGTCTACGTCACTTTTTTTGGTTTGCTCTCCATGAATATAAGAACCAAAGACTCCGATGGTTTTCACTTGAAATTTCTCTTCAAGGATAGGCTTTAGCTCTTCTAACCTCTTTTTGATGTATTTGGTGCTCTTCACTTTGGTCCTGTTACAATAGAGCTTTAGCCTTTTTAAATTCGTCGTCGGTCCAATGCAGTTTAAGGGAAAAACTCGCGAAATAAAACTCCTAAAAGTGTATTGGTATTCATTGAAAGTAGTTATAGTCGTTATAATTCTCCATTAATCTGGGGTTGGCGAGCACCTAAACATGTCTCATGCATAATAAAAAACATGCATTCCTGCCCAAATATCAATAGTGGGAAAACTTAAATTAGTGGGATCATAATTTGTTGTGGGAAATTCAATGAGTGAAACAACCGCGAAAATAGATGAGAAAGGCAGAGTAATGATTCCCAAAAATATCAGAAAGGCAGCCAAAATTAAGGCAGGAACATACGTTAACATCAAGGCAACAGATACAACCATAATTATAGAGCCTGCTGAATCTATAGCTGAAAAATATGGCGGTCTTTTCCAGATAGCTAAATGGCCTGAAGACTTGGATGAATTCATGGTGGAGGCAACCAGAAAATGGTGGACAAATCACACTTCTACGTAGACGTAAATGTATTTGTTTACTGGTTGGGAAATCATCCTAAATATGGGCAAGTAGCGTTGGAATGGATCAAGAAAATGGAAATCTCTCCCCGAGGGGAATATGTTACTTCAGCTCTAACACTTTATGAAACACTAGTAATCATTGGTGGCTTAACGGGCAAAAACCTGAAAGACAAGAACTTTGTTCAACAAGTCATCAATCCCATAACAAGCATCAAAGGATTAGTTATCGAACCCCTTAGATCTGATGACTTCAAGAAAGCTGCAGACTTTATGAATGAATGCAAACTTGACTACGAAGACTCACTTCATCTCGCCGTAGCGTTAAGAACTGGTGCACAAGAAATAATCTCAAACGATAAAGACTTTGACGGTACCCAAATCAAAAGAACCATGTAAATAACTGCAAGCGAAATGTTCAATCTACCTAAAACACGAGCAATTAAAAATTAGTTGTGCCGTCACGATTCTCCACTTATCTGGATTTGGCGAGCACCTAAACCTGGCTACGCTTATTTCATTTAATGACAAACAGAATATCCTTGCATTCTTGCCTTCGGCAGACAGAACGGTGCGTTTGCAAACTCAACAAAAAAGAACTATAAAGCCTATTCAACAAAAAGCAACCCAAAACAAAACCGTCCTTTTGCAGCAGCCGCGACTGTTCTTCTTCTAAAGAGACTTTTAGGTGATAGTGGAGCAGAGGCTTTTCATTACGTATAGCAGAACTTTGCAGAATGCTTTCTTGACTATTAGTGGAATAACTGCTTGCTTGAGGCGTTATGGTCAAAAAGAATTAATAGAAAAAGGATCTAACTTCATTCTTATGTGAAGTAATATTCCTCTATTTTTGATGACTATCTTGCTAGAAGGCTCTAAAGTTACATTCAAAGCGTACCTGTAAGCTCCACTTCTTACCTTTCAAAAGTCCCATATTAGTGATATTAGAATTTGAAGTTTAATCTATTTTCGTTTGTTGAGTGATTGGGAAGTTTTAAATCCTTCCTTATCCCACATACAGGTGTGGGAAAAATGGAATCAGTTGAACAAATCAACGTAAAAGTAGACTCCAAAGGGCGCATCTGCATTCCAGCAGAAATCCGTAAAGAAATCGGTGACACAGCCACCCTAAAAAGAACACCACAGGGCTTTCTATTACTACCCGGCAAAAAAGAAGACGCCAAAGAAAAATTACGCAAAATAATTCACTCAAAACACAAACGTACAGGTAAACCGGAGAATTGGTCTCCCGAAAAGATGAAATCAATCTGGGGCAAAACTGAATGATAGTGGGCTTAGACGCAAACATTCTCTGCTACGCCCTCGACGACGCTTACCCTGAACACGAAATCCTCAAAGATTTGCTCCTCACTTTATCCGCAGAAAACAAGGTTGCTCTCAATCCAACAACAATCCATGAAACATACCACACGCTTGTACACTCACAGAAGTGGCTGCCCAAAGAAGCCGCAGATGCCTTAAAAACACTCTTAAACACACCAAACACAGAATTTTATAATCAAACCCGAAAAACATGCACCATAGCTCTCAACCTATCCGTACAATACAAACTCGGCGGCAGAGATGCCCTTATCATAGCCAACTTCTTATCTAACCAAACACCCACCATGTACACACACGACAAAGAACTTTTAAAACTACAAAAAATAACCTGGAAAAGCACCAACCTAACCTTCAAAGATCCAGTGACATTTGAAATTATGCATTAACTATGGTTGTTTCGGATGCCTCATCCGCATCATCCAGCATACTCCAGACATATACAGACGCAAGCCAAAAGCCTTGCGAAGTCCTAAGCACTAAAAGCAACCCAAAAC
This sequence comes from Candidatus Bathyarchaeota archaeon, assembly GCA_963831895.1. Taxonomy (GTDB): domain Archaea; phylum Thermoproteota; class Bathyarchaeia; order Bathyarchaeales; family Bathycorpusculaceae; genus Bathycorpusculum. Next base: position 40,596 of record CAWHSD010000009.1, on the reverse strand, counting down.
AGGCTGTACAAAAATTTTGGCAGCAAAGTCGTCTTCTTCTATTAAACTACTTAATCAAACCTTATTGCAAAGTGCAAAGCACCCGTTCTACTTCTAACAGACAACACACTCCAAAAAAAGAAACTTTAATGGAAAAATTAGTTGTTATACGAATGGATTTACTACTTTTATAAATTTGTAAGGTTTGAAATCTGCAGTGTTCTCAGTATATATGCTGTCTATGTTGTTCTCTTTGGCGGTTACAGCCAAGACGCAATCGAAAATCTGTGCCTTAGACAAATTAAGTTCTTCTACAAACTTGAAAACTTCGATAGGTGCTATTCCTGATGGATTGTATTTTTTAATCTCGTTGCATTCCCACAGGTCGATGCAAAGATTTGCAGCTTCAGCTGATGAAATTGGGTGTTCAACTCTTTTGGAGCTGGTGACGACGGCGAAAAATTCGTAGAGCACTTGAGGACATAGGCATGCCTGAATTTGGCCCTGCATGGCTTGTTTGAGGATTTTGCTAGCTTGCTCTTGATTTGGCGAAGACTTGTTGTAGGCATGAACCAGTATATTTGTGTCAAGTAATGTCTTCATAGATTTCTTCTCTTGAAATTTTTCCTTTAAGGGTTCCCAGATCGGGTGGGTTATCTAACTTTTCAAGGGCACGCTTAGAAGCACCGCATCGGCGTATTACGCTCATCTTGGCAACTCCTCTTTCGACGACTTCAATGTGCAAAACGTCTCCATCAACTAACCCAAGCTTTTCTCGAACCTGCCTTGGAAGATACACTTTATCTTCATAGTAAGTAGTTTCAACCATCCAAACCACTATATTACCCAAATAATTGGGTAAAATATAAACTTAGCGCGCGACAACAAATTCCCAAAACAACATATAAAAACGCCCACTCATAATCCACGGGTGTTAATTTAGACACTAATTTGCACCGTTTCGATGGGTACTGGGTCGCCATGTTCTTTTAACGCTTCAAGATAAGCCTGAATTGCTTCTTTGACGTTTTTTATTAATTCTTCCCTTGTTTTCCCTTCGGTAGTACAACCCGGTAAATCAGGAACCTTGGCAACAAGATCGCCATATTCGTCTAAAGTGGATCAAGCCTAACCTCAGCTACATGGTTATCTAGATTGGGTTTGTCTTTTTTCAATATCGTAATTGCAAGTTTGGGAATCACTATTCGCCCATCTTTGCTTATTCTGCAGAGAAAACTCTGCGGAGAAGACCACACTCCAAGAATGCTCACTGTTACTTGCAGGATTTGGATAGGTTCTAATTTGTAGTGCCATCTCACATACTTTGGAACCTGCACCCGATTGCTCCTTTGCATTCTTGTCTTAAACAAGACGCGTTTAGTTAACAGCAACTAAAACACTCCTCCCTCGTCAACCTTCGGCAGCCAAAACCTGACGTTTGCAGACGCAACCAAAAAGCACTCCAAAGCCTATTCAACAAAAACAACCCAAAACAAACACCGTTTGAGGATGCGTGGTTTGGGCAAATAGAACGCTGGGAGTACCTGCAGAAAGTCTAATAGTAGGTTTTAACTACTTTTACTACTAGGTGTATTAGTGTTGGGCGAAGTTAAAACAATTAAAGTCAGCAAAGAAACCTATGCCAAACTCAACGAAATCGCTGGAGAATTACAAACCAAATTGAGACGGTCCGTGTCAATCGAGGAAGCCATGAAAGATCTGATAAAACGAAAAGAGAAAGGTAGAAAGATTTCAGATTTAGCAGGTTCATGGAACATAACTGATGCAGAATCAAAAGAAATCAAAACCTCAATTGAGGAATCGTGGAAAAAATGGAAATAAACAGAACAATAATTGACACAGACATTCTGATAGATTTTTTGAGAAACCGCAAAGAATCGGTTGAATTTGTTACCCAGCTTGAGAAGAAAAAAACCATTCTATCAAGTACGGCAATTAATGCTTTTGAGCTATATTACGGTGCGCACAAATCCAAACAATCAATTCAAACCCTGCAAGCTACAAAGAATTTGCTAGATCGATTAGTTCTCTTTCCCCTAACTCCGCGCTCAGCTCAAAGGGCAGGCCAAATCTATGCAGAATTAGAGTTGAAGGGCAATCCCATAGGGCTCAGGGACACGTTTATAGCAGCTATAGCCCTCACAAGAAGATGCAGCATTGCAACCAAAAACACATCACACTTCAAAAAAGTCAAAGACATAACTGTAATAACTGTTTAATGAACCAATTTGTTTTTTACAAGAAATATAACATACATTATAACCTTAAACAAACCAGACGCGACATATGTAGAAGCAACCAAAAAACGCTGCAAGCCCGTTCAACAAAACCAGGCGAAACCAGACCTTTTTGCAAAGTGCAAAAACACCTGTTCTACTTCTAACAGACAACACACTACAAAATAGAAACTTAGACGTCAAGTCACACCAAAAAATTCTCTATTAGCTTAAGTAGACATGGATGAATACTTTGATCATTTGCTTAATTCATGAACTTGTTCTCAAATTGTTTTCATCTTCCTGTGGCTTCCACACCTAAGTTTGCCTGGTCAAATTTTTTTTTATATCAACACATCATATTTGAATTCGAAGAAAAGTTTAAATGGACTTTTAGCCTTATGCCAATTTGGTAATATGACATGTCTTTAAGAGTTCAAATCGACACTAAATTGGAGCGCAAATTCAGAGAAGCTGCCATGAAAAGATATGGATACACAAAAGGAGCCTTAAGCAAAGCCGCGGAGGATGCCATCTTAAATTGGTTATCGACAGCAGAGAAAGAAAATCCAAATTTTGAAGGAGACCCGGTAAAAGCTATCGAAGGTCTTCTAAAAGATGTAGATATGGACTCAGTAACTCTTCAACATGAAAATCCCAAGCTCTGGGCTAAAAAAGTGCTCAATCATGTATCTTGTTGATACTAACATTTTTTTAGAAGTCCTCTTGCTGCAAGATAGAAAAGAAGAATGCAAAAACTTTCTAAACTTAATTAGAAGTGGCAAAAAAACCGGCGTTGTAACTGACTTTACAATAACCTATCTGGACTTAATTCAATTGAATTCTCTCTATCCCTTACTACTTTAATCAAAATTGAGAATTTCTAGAAAAAGAATAGGGGATGACACTAGAAGTCAGATGGCTCACATTAACGAGTGGGCTTAGTGTAACTTCAGCTACGTTGCCGCCAAGACTGGGTTTGCCATCTTTGAATATTGCAATTGTTAGTTTGGGAATACTATTCTTCCATCCTTGCTTATTCTGGAAAGAAAAAACTCCGCGAAATGAAAATTGTTATGGAACTTTATTGAAACTTCTAAAATCTTGAGAGGGTTCTAATTTGTAGTGCCATCTGACATATTTTGGAACTTGCACTCGATTGCCTATCTGCAGCCTTGTTTTGAAGGTGACTGGTTCAGTTAACGGCAACTACAACAAACCTCCACTGGTCAGCCTTTGGCAGCCGAAACCTGACGTTTGCAGACGCAACCAAAATGATCTCCGAAGCCTGTTCAACAAAACCAAGCTAAACCAAACCGCATTGCAAAGTGCAAAAACACATGTTCTTCTTTCAATAGACAACAAATCACACATCATCCTCTAACCCATAATGAATTTCATAGCTTGCAGAGTCGTAAGCTAAGAGGATCTTGGTTAGATGCGCCTTGCACCAGACGGACTTGTTGCCTTCAGGGCTGATTAGGTAGTGCTCGCTCCCAAAGCCACAGTCGCATCCAGCTGAATCGGCGCCCTCACATGGTTCACCCTGACTTGGCAAAACCCTAAGCACCAACTTACCCGAACACCCAGCGCTATTTTTTTGCTCCAACAAAGCAATGGCAGCTTCGGCACATATTTTACGCTCAACAAAATCGTCATCGGCTTTTGATTTAATTTTTTTTGGCTCTAAACTACCTGCCACATCTGCCACTTCAGCCACAGCATCAATCTTAGTCTGGACCTCTTGACTTTGTTCTTTACTTTTAAGACCAATCCCCATAAAACCCCTTTCAGTTCTCGTCTTATACTCCTTAACTTTAGGCATATCCCTTAACCGCTGAAAAAATCTACGCTCCGTATCAGGCACCCGACCCAACTCTTGATCAACATAATTCTTGTAATCCTCAAAACTTACTTTTCTACAAAAAAACTCTTCAGAACCCATAACACAATTGTCCTCTACCCAAGCAGCAAAGGGATCAGAAAGACGCTTAAACTCCAACATTACCTCCTGAGTCGTCTTACTTATCGTAAAATCACCATTCTTAACAAGGCGCTGCAGACCTTCAAGCATCCAATTAAAAATCCCCGAAACCTCAACCGGATCACAAAGCCATGTGCGCTCTACATTATCAATTTGGCTTTTGCCCTTAAACTCGTTAGGAAACTTTAAGATCAACGTGCGGTCTTCAAAAGCAATGCTTGTATCATCGACTTTAGGAAACTCGTTGCCCAACACAAACGCTTTAGCAACATTACGAAACGTCAACCGCTTCTGTTTACCCTTAACCTCAGCATCCAAGGTGTCCTCACCAGTAATCTTCTTCAACAAAGGCGTCTGCAACGAACCAGTCGTAAAAGGTTCACTACTAACATTAACCAACTTGCCATAAAGCTGAGCCAACGCAAAACGATGCTCGCCGTCAAACTCTCCAAGCTCAAGATAACTACAGTTCTCCACACCAACTATAGCTTCCACGGTTGCAATGACTCTGCCTTTACCGTTTCTACCCCGCCCATAAAACCACATCATCTTGTGCTTAGGCATAGCTGGCAAGATACAATATCCCATATACTCCTGAAGCAACGCCTGATCATCCTTGGGTAAAATTTGATCCAAAAAAGTCTGCCAAACAGGGCACTTGTTAGCAGGATTGAAATGGATGTTAAGCTTGTAGGTGAAAACAAAGTCCGGATCAAAAGGTTTTAGCTCTAAGGTAGTCAAAGAGAGCAAACCATTGAGTACTGGAACAGATCCTTCATAGCGATTAAACAATGAACGCTCAACATAGCTACCTCGCTTCAAATGCTCTAAAACCTCATCAACAAAGTGACTACTAGCTGACGCCCCCCAACTCAAGCTCAAGCAAACCCTCAACCAAGCACTCAGAAGGCTTGTAGATTCCATCGCAGTAATAGTAGAGATCACGAAGGTCCATAGGCGTCTTAAACGTGTATTCACTACGCAGACGCTCTAAGACTTCTTCAAGTCTTTGATCTTTAGCCTCTTTAGCACTATTTTTAGATTGAAGTTTGCGTGTGCACCCGCCGCATTTGTCTATGGAAGCGCCAAAAACCTGGAACAACGGGGTGCTAACATGCCCTGTTTCAGGATTCATTTTAGCGGTGCAGGGATGTGGTTTGCCGCCTCTCTCATGAAAAACATGCGCACTGGCAACTTGGGACTGGGTTATACTGTAATCATAGTCTCTTCTACATTCTGAGCCGTAGACTGTTTTGAAGAAGTCATGGATTTCATCATCCAAAAAACCTTTCGAAACCATAAACGCCACCAAAGCCAACCGCTGAAAATGATCCAGCCGAATATGCTTCCTATCAACAACAGCGCTTATGCAGTTGAAACGCAAAAAATCATAACGCTCCACCTGTTCACAAAGAAACGTCTTAGTGTCTGCAATTATGGCACTATCAACCTTTATTGGGGCATCCAAAACCCGAACATAAGGCTGCTTAACACCTTCGCAATCCTCTGCAAAACCGCCAACAGCAACATAGCCGCCGTTCTCAAACTCCATATGCAAATGCCGCTTAAACGGGCTACTGTTTTCGTTCTCAGAAGTCAAATAGAGCATGCGGTAACCCATATTGGGCGTTCTAAACGTCAGGGTCTTGGCTCGTTCACCAAAGTGTTTGCTCCAACGGTAAGCAAGAAACTCCCAATCCCAATCCAAACACGCCAAACCCCCAATGCCAGTGCGAGGACCAAAATTCCAAGCCTCAACCTCACTGCACTGCGCCTTAGCTACCAGAGCTTCTAAATCCCGCATAGACTGACTTGTTATGTCTTTCCAAGAGCCCACAAGACGAGAAGGATTCTTCGACTTATCCCCCAGCAAGATAACCCAGCTTGGATGCGCTTGCTTAAAAAAATAAAGCTCCTCGACATCAAAAACAATTGTCAATCCAACAAATCCAACCCATTTTCACTATACGATAAATGATCCATATGATTGCCAGACTGTTGTCTAGCCTTATAACTTATTTTGCGTGAATTTAATAGCTAGAATTAAGCAACTTGAAAACAATTGTTTAATTTAAACAGTGAAAAACAAACAACTTTAAAACAACAAAATACTTTATTAACTACCTTTCAAAATCCTGCGCTTCCTAAGTCAAAAACACACATTACCCGTTTGAGAAATATTAACCTGCTAACTCAAGTAGCATTATCGGTTTGCGCGCCATTCTTTATGCGAAGTGTTGTCTAAGCACGTTATTTTTTGGCGGGGAAAGAGGTGCGATGAGCTCTCTATTTCAAAGTTAGGTTTAGTTAGATAGTGCAAACTGAATTTAACTCATACTTGACTTAGCTCGAAATGAAATAGCGAAAGGTCAAAAAATAAGCCTGGACAATTTAATTAAAGAATTGTGTTGATTTTGGTTTGTTCGAGAAGTTGTTGTTCACATAATTTCACCTCGAACAGCAACTGCTCTTAGAAAGAACAATTCTTCATTTCTTTAATTAAAAAGAAAACAAATGCTAATATTTCAATCGTAATATAAAATTTTATATACTTTATTATATCAGAATAAAAAAAAGAAAAAGGGTTGGGAAAGTCTTTTTTTACTTGTTTTTTCTACGCTTTGACACTACAAATACAGCGGCAACTGCAATCAGCAAAACTATGGCGATTGCCAGGGCATATAATATAATTGGTGATGAAATATTCGTCACTGGTGGAGTAAAAACTACCAAAATTTCATGTGTACTAAAGTGTACGGTATACCAGACGTAGTAGTTGCTGCTATCTTCAGTAAAGTCTTGATCTTGAGCCGGTTGCCCATCAACATAGATTGTAGGTTCTGTCCCGACTGAAATTGTGTTTTTGGGAATTGTGATATTGCTAAAACCGATTGTGCCGCTGTCGCCTGTTACTTTAAATGACAGTGTAGTTGTGGCTTCTGTTAGATTAGTTGCAATTGTAATGTTGGTTATTTGTGTGCTGGTTATATTTCCTTTGATAGTTAATTCAACTGTTGCACCGTCTTCTTTTGTTGCATTCATAATTGAAGGGTTAGGTGATGGTGTTGGTGTCGGGGTTACGGTTGGTTTTGCGGTTGGAGTTGGGGTTGACCTTGGTGATGAAGTTGGAGTTGGAGTTACAGTAGGTGTAGGCGAAGGTGTGACTGCTGGTGTAGGAGAGGTTGTGCCAACGACTGCCCAATTTGATGTATAATTTCCCGGATGAGGTCCTTGTCCAGCAATAGCCATCGTTGCATTTGCCACTCTCCAATCGCCAGTAACTGTTGTTACACTGCCATTTTGCCATGTAATGGAATTGCTAACTTTTGGAGAAATGGAAATCCATTTCAGTGTTATTGGATGGTTGGACAATCCATTGGTCCAGTTGAAGACTAATGTAGTGTTTACTGAAACGAAATCCATGTTATATAGCGGACCTCCTGTGATGTTTGCTGCGTATCCTATGGCTTCTGAGGTTCCTTGTGGATGGATAACTTTAATCCAGACAACGTCTGCTTTACCGTCACCTGCATATTGTCCATAGAAAACATCCATTGAAATCATTGCGTTTCCATGTTGTTTATCTATAATGTCCCAATGAGCCATTGCTCCATATCCAGTCCAAGTTGGTGCTGGAAAAGTTGTGGTTTGCCCAACAGCTGCCCAATCTGATACGTACCTGCCTGGGTGAGGTCCTGATCCTTTTATCGTCATGGTTGCATTAACAATGTTGCCTAATCCGCTTCTCCATTCGCCTGGAACCCCTGTTGTGGTGCCATTTTGCCAAGTTATGCTGTTAGATATTGTTGGTCCAGAAGTGTACCATTCAATAGTAATAGGGTGCGCAGAATATCCGTTGGTCCAGTTGAAAGTTAAGGTTGCATTTATGAATACATGGTTCATGCTCCAAATTGGGGTTCCAGTGATGTTGGCTGTGTATCCTGTGGCTTCTGAGGTTCCTTGTGGATGGATAACTTTGATATATATTAGGTCAGAGTTGCCTGTGCCGTCTCTGGATTGTTGTCCATACATCGCATCAATTGTGATCGGTACGTTGCTGTGGGCTGTGTCGATGATGTCCCAATGTGCCATTGCTCCTTGTCCCGTCCAGTTAGTTGGAGCTGGAAAAGTTGTGGTTTGCCCAACTGCTGCCCAATTTGAGGTGTAGTTGCTTGGGTGTGGTCCGGAGCCGCCAATTTTCATAGTGGCATTAGCTAGGTTTCCGTTTCCGCTTCTCCACTCACCAGGTAGATAGCCTTTAGTGCCATTTTGCCAAGTTATAGAATTAATAGTCGTTGGCGGGGATGTGTACCATTCTATTGTCATTGGGTGAGCTGAATATCCATTTGTCCAATTGAACGTCAAAGTGGCATTTATAAAAACATGATCTAGATTCCATAGCGGAGTTGAAGTCATGTTTATTGTGTAACCAGTTGCTTCCGATGTTCCTTGTGGGTGAATAACTTTTATGTTTAGCATGTTAGAGTTTGAGCCATCAATAGTTCTTTGACCATACACCAAATCAATTACTATTGGTACATTGCTGTGGGCTGTGTCGATGATGTCCCAATGTGCCATTGCTCCTTGTCCCGTCCAGTTAGTTGGAGCTGGAAAAGTTGTGGTTTGCCCAACTGCCGCCCATTCTGAGGTGTAGTTACGTGGATGTGGCCCTGAACCACCTATCGTCATTGTTGCATTGGCCATCGTGCCGTTTCCGCTTCTCCACTCACCAGGTAAATAGCCCTTAGAACCATTTTGCCAAGTTATAGAATTGGTAGTTGATGGAGGCGAAGCAAACCATTCGATTGCGACTGGGTGAGCTGAATATCCTGTTGTCCAGTTGAAGGTTAATGTTGCGTTTATGTAAACATGATCCATGCTCCAGGTTGGACCAGAAGTTATGTTGGCAGTGTAGCCGGTAGCTTCTGAGATGCCTTGTGGATGTTCAACTTTGATGTAAATCATATTTGATTTGTTGTCTGATGTTTGTTGGCCATATACGACATCCATTAAAATCAATGCGTTATCGTGTGCTGTGTCAGTAATGTTCCAGTGGGCCATTGCACCCTGTCCTTTCCAACTATTTGGGGCAGGGACTTCAGCAATGGCGTGTTCTATTGACGGAAATTGCACAATAATTGTAAGTATGAGTAAAGTTGCTATTAAAATCGTAAATCTGCTATCAGATCTCTTTTTCATTCGGATTTCCTCTATAATACTTTCCCTATTTCAAGCGGTAAGCTAATAAGACTTTTCTAAGCAACAAACAACAAAACCAACCTTAACCAAACCATACGGCAAAATGCAAAAACACCCGTTGTTCTTCTAATAGAAAATAAACACTCAAAAAAGAAACTTGATTAACGTCTAGGCGATTTCGAGTTTAAGCTTTTTGCGAAAAATTAGTTCAGTTGCTATTGAAAACGTTTTTCTATTGTTCAATCATGATTGGAGTGCATAGAACAATTATTGAATAGCGTCACTTAAAGAACACAAAAAAAATTTGTGTTGTCAATTTTCATAACGAAAATAATTTATCTTTTTTATATAAAAAAATCTTGGGGATTTAGGCATTCCTTTTCGGAATAATCTTTAATATTGAGTCTTAACATATAATTTTTACAGGTCTTGAATGATGCAAGGGTGGTCGAGAAAGACACTGGCTTGCAAAGCCACAAACGCTGGGTGAAAAACCCAGCCTCTTGCTCCAACACAAACACACAAATCGACTTTTCTCAAAATTATCAACGCTTACTATATTTTAAATTGGATGTGCCGTCATCGATTCTCCACTAATCTGGAGTTGGCGAGCACCTAAAATATTCTGCTCATATTTTCTTATGCCCGTCAGAAATAATATCTAAATTTTTTAGTTCTATTTTACATCGCTTGAATAAATTGGAATCATGTATTCAATATTATATCTCGTCAAGCTATGAAGATAGATTGCGGAAATATGCTATTTGCCCATGCTGATTAATAATAAAATTCTGACAGTTGCATTTGCTCTTTTCATAGAAGTATCTTCTATCTTAATATAAATAGCAAAGAGACCTATCCCTTCAAATAAAAACCACAAGGACCGATGCAAAATGAACATTTTAGGCCTTAACTACTTTTATCATGATTCAACAGCTTGTATCGTTAAGGATGGACAATTAATTGTCGCCCTAGAAGAGGAACGGTTAACACGCCAAAAACACACTTGCATGTTCCCCCAGCAAGCAATCCTGCGCTGTTTGGAAGTTTCAGGTTTAAAAGCTAAGGACATTGACCATATAGCTATTTCAGTTAATCCAAAACTGGATTATTACAAAAAAGCGGCTTATGCATTAAAATTAGGACGCAAAGTGAAGCCTTTTATAGGATTTGAATTCTTCGCAGCCAAGAGTAAATTAAAGACTTTTAATTCATGGCTAAACACAACTTACCCTGACAACAAGAAAAAGCCGACCATACATTTTGTGCCTCACCATATTTCCCATGTTGTTGGTTCTTTTTTTGTCAGTCCATATGAAAGTGCAGCTTTGCTAGGAGTCGACGGATCCGGCGAATGGGCAACAACTTTTAAGGGGATAGGCAAAGCCAATACTTTTCAATGTTTAGCCCAAGATTATTTTCCGATGTCGCTAGGTTCAGTGTATGAGGCAGCTACCGAGTTTTGCGGGTTTAAAGCAAATTATGACGAGGGTAAAACGATGGGGTTAGCGCCTTTGGGCAACCCAGAGACTTTTGGCAAGGTGGTGTCAAAACTATTTTGGATAAACGAAGATATGTCTATCGGCGTTGATCTTTCGTACTTTAACTATCAATATTATTCGCGGCGTTGTGGCAAAAAATTTTATGAGACTTTTGGTCAACCGCGTGAGCAAAAAAAGGATGCGGTTTTTGAACAGCGTCATTTGGACGTTGCGGCGGCTTTCCAAAAGCAACTTGAAGAATGTATATTAAAAATTGCACGTCAATTGCACGAACGTACGCATGAGGATTATTTGGTGGTTTCAGGCGGGGTTGCTTTAAACAGTGTAGCTAATGGGCGACTGGTACGGGAGAGTGGTTTTAAGGACTTGTACGTTATGCCGGCTGCTGGAGATAACGGAACAGCAATCGGCGCTGCATTTTATGTCTGTAACAGTATTCTGGGGCAGCCAAGGGCTTTTGTTCATGATAATCCTTATGTTGGTACAAAATATGCAAACTCGAGTGTGCTTAAATTTCTTGAAGAATTCAAGCTTGACTTTCAGTATGTTCCAGACGGTAAGCTTGAGATGATGACAGCTGAATTGCTAAATCGCGGCTTTATCGTTGGGTGGTTTCAAGGCCAAATGGAAATTGGCCCTCGATCTTTGGGTAATCGTAGTATTTTAGCAAACCCCACCTTGCCGGACATGAAAGATAGAATAAATACTCAGGTTAAGCATCGGGAAGCATTTAGGCCCTTTGCGCCCTCTTGCCCGATAGAGGATACTCCAAGGTTTTTTGAACAAAATGTTGCTGATCCTTTTATGCTGAAAGTTTGTCGAGTGCTTCAGGATAAACAAGCGTTGCTTCCAGCCATTACTCATGTTGACGGTACAGCTCGCCTGCAGACAGTTCACCAAGAGACTAATTCGCGTTATCACAAGTTGTTGAAAGAATTTGAGAGACTAAGCGGTGTTCCAGTTTTGTTAAACACAAGTTTTAACGTGATGGGGGAGCCAATTGTCGAATCGCCAGTAGATGCTATTCGATGTTTTTACTCAACTGGGATTGATTATTTAGTACTTGAGAATTATGTCATCAGCAAGAAAATGGGGATAAACCGAAAAGATTAAGAAAGTGTAATCATGGTTTGGGAAAACTTTTGTCTTAATGTATTGAATTGACATATTTGGGGTGGATTTAGAAGATGGTTCTGAAGAAGGATGAGTCTGATTTTATTCCCTCAGCTCTTTATGATCAGATAGTGCGGTTGATGCCTATCGCATCAGTGGAAGCTGTTATTGTAATGAATGGTTCTTTGCTTTTTTTGAGAAGGAAAAACAATCCTGCTGTGGGGCAATGGTGGTTTCCAGGTGGCAGAATTCACAAGGGAGAATCGTTTGAGGATACCTTGCATCGGGAAGTAAAAGAAGAAACCGGACTTGAAATTGAATCTTATCGATTTATCAAAGCGTACTCGAGGGTTTTTCCCGAGCGGCATGACATAACTATTGTCTATTTATGCAAGTGCAAAGAAAGCAAAATAGAGGTTGACAATGAACATTCAGAGTATAAACTCTTCAAGGAAGTGCCTGAGGGTTTGCATCCTTATCTTCTTGAGACTATAAGAGACTCTCAATGGAAAAAACAAATTTGATCTGATCATCCTTTTCTTCAATAGGATTCTTATCTTTAGAATAATAGATAATTAGTTGTGCCGTCATCGTTCTCCAAGATTTGGGTTGGCGAGCACCTAAACTTGACTACGCTTATCTCTGTTAACAGCGACTAGAACATCAATCATTCTTAGAAGCTCCCAAAAAAGAAAAAAAGATGTATTCATCACATACGGCGAACAGGTATGTGAGTTTTGTGCATTTTAAAGCAAACATGTTTGGATAGGGCAAAACTATTATATAGATAGTTTGTCCGAATAGGTATTACACTTTTGGCGAGGAAGAAGACCCGAAATGAGCTTCTTTATTTCAAAGTCAGGTTTAGCTACAATCACAGTTGTATTACTTGTAGTTATCATCGCCTTGGGTAGTTCTGGAGCAATAGTCTATTTCGTCTCAATGCAACCAACAGTGCCTACTGCTTCTCCAACGCCATCACCTACGCCTTCTACCACGCCCACTTCAACCTCAACTCCAAATCCAACCGCGCCCCAATCAACCCCAACTCCAACATCATCTACAACAACGCCTACTCCAACAGCCTCACCAACGCCTACTCCGATTATAACGCCCTCACCATCACCTACGACAACTCCCACACCGACTCCCACACCAATACCTACTCCAACAATAACTCCAACACCTCCACAGTCCTTCCCCAACTCCAAGTCCATCTCCTTCTCCATCGCCAAGTCCTTCCCCAACTCCAAGTCCATCTCCTTCTCCATCGCCAAGTCCTTCCCCAACTCCAAGTCCATCTCCTTCTCCATCGCCAAGTCCTTCCCCAACTCCAAGTCCATCTCCTTCTCCATCGCCAAGTCCTTCCCCAACTCCAACGCCCACAAGAACTCCGACCCCAACACCTACCCCCACACCTACTCCTACAATGACTCCCACACCAACACCAACGCCCGTTAAGACCTCTCTCTCAAATGCGATAGCTTCAGGATATGTTCAAGCCACAATTGTTGGAAACGGTGGATCTTCAGGAGACAGCATCCTCTTGCACATTAAACGTTTAGTGAGCTATGAAGTTGAAATAGACCCCCTTGCCACAGGCACATATCTTGCGACGTCAGGAAATGCCCAAAACATGGTTATCCTTAAATTGCAAGGAATATACCATGGCGGACCCTATACGCCAACAAGTCGTATACTTTTAACTAACACAAATGAAGTAGTGTATCTTTTTGCTGCTTACTGTATGAATTTTCATAACTCTAACCCTGAAGATTCAACACAGTTTTCTGTTTCGGGCACCGCTAATTCGGATGTAACAAAAATTCTTAATGCCATAAGTAATCTTTCTCCAACGATTGCTAATACTGCCGCAATACAGACGGCCATTTGGACAGTTACCGATAACGTTAGTTTAAATCAGCTTTCAAGCATTTTTCCAAGTGGGGTCAGTCAGGTTGGAAATGCAAAAACAATACTCATAACGGCAGGAGTAGACACTTCAAACAAACAGCTTTTTACGCTATAGTATGTGGGAGTTTTCTTGACAAGAATCATTTTAGAGTAATTCCTCAGCAAAGTATGACATCATGAGTCAGGTTGGCGGCACAGGATTCGATGGGTGTATTCAAAGAATTAATCCTGAAGACGTTTCAGTAGATTTTCAGCGAGAGAAAGCTTTGATCGCGGTTATGGAAAGACGAATAACTTGATTTGTTAAGTACACACTACAAGTTGCAGGAGACGCAAAGTCTGAGCTGTGCTTCATAGAGATGAACCTTGTAAATATTTGCTAAAATGCCCACCAACCTAACGCAAAAAACACTGTGAAGTAGCAGAGTGCCGCCCCTGATGCAAGTACGATTGCGATGTTGATAGATTTTCTATTTGTTATTAATCCAAGCAGTATGAACATTGGAAACATCGCCATTACATACCGAGGAACGCTAATCCACCATGAGGTTGAAACGGCAAGAGACCAAGAAAGAAACATATAAACTACATAGATAGGACGCAGACGCCGCCAAACACTAACTCCCACCATTAGTAGCCCAAATGCAGCGAACACCAACGGCGCAAAACCAATAGTGATGTTGTCTGGGTAAGATGCATTCCTTGCCCAACTGTAAGCACCATTTAAACCACTCCATGGATCCAACCTGTTAAACCAATGCGCAGCTTCCACATCCATAAACATGAACGAATTTCCAGTAACCTGATAGTTTATGAAAAGATAGATACGAAAGCCTGCAAATGCAAAAAAAATCCACAGAACACTTAGGTCTATTTTTCCTGGTTTCCAACCTTTTTGATGAAAATACTCAACTAAAAGCACAGGCAGCAACAAAAGTCCAGCAATCCGGGTTAAAGATGCAAATAAGCTGATTAAACCTGCGTACTGCCATTTGCCCAGCCGCGCATAATAAATGCAAGCAATAACTAGAGCAAAGAAAAGGCTCTCAGTGTAGGGCGCCGAGAGAAAATACGCAGTGGGAAAAACACCAAGGAAAAGCACTGCTTTCACTGCTACCCTATCGTTGAATTCAAGTCTTGCTATATTATAGAGGTAAGAGAAGGCAATTAGGCTGCAAACATTTGAGACAATCACCGCGGAGAGGTTGACATAGTTAAAATCAAGCGTAAAGATGTGAATAAGTATTGGGTATAATGGGAAAAAGACAATTAAGTTCGCTGCGTCACCTGAGTTGACATACCAGTTTTTTGCGATTACTTCGTAATTTTGAGCATCCCAGTGGTTAAGCATGTTCATAAAGATTGTCAAGGGTGGGGCAGGTCCACTATTTAGGTAAGTTACGACATAGCTAATTGTTAAAACCATAATTTTCGCTATTGCAACGAAGAGGATCGCCAATTTTACTGAATGAGGGATCTTTTGAATCAGAGTTTTAATGTTGAGATTCATTTCTTACTTTTACTTAAGTGACGCACTAATAAAATGGTGCTCTTTGCATAGTTTGAATTTGGATGATGTAGAAGAGGTTGATCAATCAATTTTTCTTTATTCGCCATTTTTTATTTACAATATAGCATACGCTATAAAACTTCAGTCTCCTTGGCTTCGCCGAGTCATTGAAAAAAGCGAATTTACCCAAACCTGTAAGGTAAAGTCAAAGCGTTACTTGTTGTAGTGGACCAAGGGATTAAATCTTAATCTTTCTCTCCTCTGATTCTCACTAACCAACTATTCCAACTACTACCTCTTCACTACTCTCTCTCTTCTTTGCCAAACACAAGACAAACAGACAAGAAAAACCAACCAAACCAAGCTTATTTATATAGTGTTGAAAAACTAGAATAATTCATAAATAATGCTTATGGAAAGCGAAAACAGTTCAAGTATGCTAAGTCACGCTTACAAATTCGTCATTTCCTTTCCCTAAACACTTATAGACTAATTAGCCGTTAATGCTTTGAGGTTTTGGTTTTTATGGAATACCGCGAGTTTGGCAAGACTGGGTTTAAAGTCTCGCAAATCGGCATGGGAACGTACTATAACGAGTCATACAAAGTGCTATCACCCATCTTTCGCGGTTCTCTCCAAGAGAAGCAAGACGCCCTTAGGAAAGGCTGGCAACTCATCCGTCAGCATGACAGTCTACGCAAGAAGAGTCATCTATGGCATGGGTGGTACAGCTTTCGCAACCATGGCGGCAGGAACGAGAAAGTAGCCGCTTTGAAGAGGGGTTTAGAGTTGGGGATAAATCTAATCGACACCGCAGAAATATACGAAACAGAGGATACAGTTGCGGAAGCGATTGAAGGCCAGAGAAGAGATAATCTTTTTATTGCAACTAAAGTTACTCAAAACCATCTTCGATATGATGAAGTATTAAAAGCAGCCGAAAAAAGCCTGAAAAAACTAAGGGCCTCATACATTGATCTCTACATGATTCACTGGCCAAACCTGAAAGTTCCAATCAAAGACACCATGAAAGCCATGGAAAAACTAGTGAAAGATGGGAAAGTAAGATTCATTGGTGTTAGCAACTTCTCACTAGAACAGATGAAAATAGCTGAAGAAGCACTCTCCAATAACAGTATAGTCTCTAACCAAGTAGAGTACAACCTAAAGAACAGGAAAATAGAGGCGAGTCTTCTACCCCACTGTGAAAAAAAACATATTGCAATAATGGCCTATAGCCCAATTGCAGGTGGCGCCCTAGCGAATCCCAGCAAAACACTCAAAGCCGTTATGGAAGAGATCTCAAAAAACCATTGCGCTAAGACCCCCGCGCAGATAGCTCTCAATTGGCTTATAACCAAGAGCAAAGTGACCTTTCCCATTCCTAGAGCATCTAAGCCAGAGCGAGTTGATGAAAATGTCGGAGCAATAGGCTGGAGCCTTGATAACAAAGAAATAATAAAGCTTGAAAAAGCATCATCAACTTCTGTAAAAACAACACATCAGTAAAAGGTAGTGCATGCTGCCAGAAAAGAAAAAGCAGTCACATAACCAACCAAGCAAAAACAAATGGATCTTATAATTAACCCAAAACTGCTAACTAACTGCAACAAAAACCTCTGAACCCAAGCCTTTTTGCCATGTTTAGAATATAACATTTACACAATCAACGCATTATACCTGCAAGCCTAAAGGGTTCTCCCAAAAAACAAAAAGAATACTGAGAAGAAAATCTTGAAGCTACCTCTACCTATGATTCTGAATTTATGAATTGCGTTACTAAAGGAGGGGGTGGTAGCAAATAGTTTTTCGAAGAGCTGGCTTTGGATTTTTTCACCAAGACTACAACTATTACAATGAATACTGCTGCAACTGCTATGAGCAACAACAGAAATGGAAGCCCTGTTAGTTCAAAATGAAAGCTAAAGTCATTGGGTGAATTTGAGGATGATTGAGCATTTTCAATCTCGAATGTGTTTAGGCTGTCTATCCAATTGGATGAATAAGTGTCATAAGTCGTTGGACCTGCAAGATAAGTTACCTGGTATAGAGCGTTCTTTTCAAGGAAAATTACTGTGTCTTGCATAAATGCTGTCCCGTCGTCGTTGTAGGAAATTTTTAGTTCATGACCATTAAGGCCGTTGATAACCAGGCTTCTATCCATCATTAAAGAATAGTTCGAATAAGCAGTTGACCAGGATTGCTTTGTGTTTTTAATTATGTTTTCAAGGGTTTGGGTAGTTTGTTGAATATCTATATTTATGTTAACTGAACCTATGTCTGGATCTTGCGGACCAAGAAATGCCACAATTACGCCTTCCTCCCCTTCCTGTGTGGTCCATCCTGTTGGTGGAGTTATTGAAAATCTGTTTAGAGTATCGGAGTACGCCTGGACACAGGAAACCATAAAAAGCAATAAGATAAGAGTTAAACAGGCGCTTAATAGCAAATTTGTTTTTTTCATAGCCTCCCCTGCAAAAAAGGTAGAACTTCTTTTTATTAAGAATTTCTCCGTATAAAATATAGCATGAAAAAATCTCCAACTTGCTCTATGCCAAGTTCGAAAAAAATAAACAAAACCCGGATTGCAAATGATGAATCCCAAAAACTTTTTGCCCTTTGCCAAATTTTCCAGCTTGAACCACAGAATACTTTGACACCTGATAACTCTTATTGTATTGTCTATTGGTTCTTGTGAGTGTTACTTCGCAACGGAAACTCGTGAGGCTACCCACCGTCAACATAGGTGTTGCTTTGAAAATGATTATCTTCCCTCGAGTTTGTTTTGCCATATCCTGTTATTATTTCTTTTATTTGTCTAAAATGGGGCAATGCCAAATTAGACTTTGAGTCCATTTACATAAGAGGTTTGAACAATAAAATAAAATAAATGTTCAATGAAGTTTTCATCACTTAACTAATTTCATCTTCACATAAAACATCCCTGGGATTTTGATATTTTCTTTTCGGAATAATCCTTAATATTGAGTCTTAACATATAATTTTTGCAGGTCTTGAATGATGCAAGAGTGGTCGAGAAAGACACTGGCTTGCAAAGCCACAAACGCTGGGTGAAAAACCCAGCCTCTTGCTCCAACACAACAATCAACCTCTTATTCATCTTTCATTTCGTAAAAATAATAAAAGTTATTAAGAATTAGTTGCGTCATAACCGTTTTCCATTAATCTGGAGTTTGCTAGCACTAAAATATTCTGCTCATATTTTCTTATGCCATTCAAAAAATAGTATGTACATTTTTATTTTTATGTGTCATTGCTTGAATAAATTGGGGTCATGGATTCAATCGTTCATCTCTATTGTCAATAAGTCCATAACCTGAGTTTCTGTTACCTATAATTAAGTAATCTTTTCTCAACATAAGGACATATTCAAATTAGGTAGACTCGTAGAAGACAAAAAACAACTACTATTAATTAATCATTTTTTCCTTCACACAACCAAGTAATAAAAATCCGCACAATATAGTAAGCGTTAATTGTTTTCAAGATGTTAATTAATAAGTGATAAATCAGATAAAGGAATGTGATAGAAATGAGCCAGCAAAGAGTACTTTCCAAAGAACACTGTCTAGTCGTCGTAACAATAACGCTCGCGGTTGTTTTAGCGACAGTTTCAGTAATTTACTTGACACAAATAAACGATCTTAACTCTACCTACCCTTAACCTAGAAAAAAAGATAACACTCGTTTCTTTGACTTTTATAAAAGAAACAGCAGGCAATTATTCTGAGGTTGTCGCACCACGTGCTTTTCAATATTCAGGATATCTAAAGGTTTATGGAACCTCCTCAACAGACAACGCATGGGTTAAACTTGAATACTGGTTCGACGGTAAACTCTACAGCTTTACTCAAACCTTAGGAACCCAAGGCGAACTTTTCTTCTCAATACCAAAAACCAACAGCGCAGCTATCTATACAGGAAACCTAAATGCTACAGATGAAGCAGCTGTAACTTTGACCATTATCTACTACTAGAGTAAACAATAATTGATAGAATGTCTAAAAAGTTTAGAATAAGTGGGGTACTATAGGACAAACTTTCAAACCGTTAAATTATCATGTTTGCGTTCGCACAGTCAAGTAAGTGAGAGGCGAAAGAAAAACTCAATTTTTCTACCACACATTGTCTAATCGATTAAGCTAACGCTTGTTTTTATCAGTCGTTACAACTCAATTCTATTTACGTCAAGATCTAAAATGGGCCTCGATGTACTTTGAATCTTTTAGCTTTTTCTAGAAAATTATTCTTTATCATGCTTTGCTATGACTAGACCTAATACAATGAATGCAAATGATATTGCATAAAGAAGAACTGTTACCAAAGTATTAGAATACTGAACACTTTAAATGGTTTAGATTAAGTGTTGGGGCGATTACAAGAAGTATTGTTAAAATAAATGCTGGAGCTAAGAAAAACAATTCAATAACAATTAAGAACAGTGATACTTTGCTCATAGTCACTAGATAGACTTTAATTGATTTAAGATTCAAAACGTCTTGATTAACTGAATGTTCCAAAATCAACCGAAATTCAAGCACTATCTTATTAGTGTATTATTTGAAATATTGCAATATTTGAAATATCGCTTATAAGCTTTTTTTGTAGCATGTTTTTTTAGGGAGTAAAGTTGAGGATAAAAATGCCTTTAAAATTGATGTCGGAACAGACAAGACAAACAAGATATCTCGCATTTTGTTTTATTCTTTTCATTTATACTCTAAGTGGACAAATGTTTCAAGGTGGCATGTGGTTGTTTGTGGGAGTGTTTTGCTGGATTGGAATTGTTAGCATTTTTTTCGCCAGTAACATTTATCGTTATTACAAGAGACGCTCGCTTGAATGGTCATTAAAACCTAAGAAGCCAAATAGTAATAAAGAGAGTGATAAGACTAATTTGGGCTTCAGATTCTTAACCTAATAACAACTATCACGAGAATAGTTTTGAATTGTTAACAAGATAAGAATAAAACAAAAAAAGGGCTAAGGTTTGTCTTATTATCTATTGTGTGCCAGTGAGTGTTACGTCGCAGCTGAAGGTTGTGATTGTGCCTGTGTTCGCTGCTGCTGTTAAGGTTAACGTTGCTTGGATTGATGCTCCTGCGGTTAGAACTGTGTTTTGGCGGTTCCAGGTTAATGTTAGGGAGGAGCCGGCGCCACTTGGCGTCCAATTGTTTGTAGTCATAGTTAGCGTTTCGGGAACGTTGCCAGTGTTTTTAACGTAGACTGTTTGGGTTGCGGTGCCGCCTGGATTAAGAGTTCCAACATTTAGGGATGTGACGGTTTGTGTGCATGCGCTATCGGAGTATACGCCTAAGTTTACTGCATTTATTGTTCCGTTTAAGGGTACGGTTTGATTTGAGCTAAGTATTGCTGCGGTTGTAAGTGTTAGGGCTAGTGCAGTTATTGCTAGTGCGATTATTGCTACACCGGGGATTTTTTTGAGTTTCATTTTTGGTCCCTATTTTTTATATCGAAAGTCGTAAGTATTAATAAACATTGAGCATTGAGTTCAAAACCAACCACAAGCAGTACACAAATACACATCAAAAAAACCAAAAGCCAAAGAAATCTGAATTATATAGTTTCATACATAAAAATCATAGTTCTAATAGTCGCATTGATACCTGAGTTAACCTCGCAACATGAGGTTTGTTTGTTTATAGTTGCTGATGTGGTTTATTGAATTATTGTTGAGTCGGTTTTGGACTACATCTATAATAGGCTCTTTTGTTATCTGGGGTTGGTTAAGAGGATCTCTGGATGTTTGCAATTGGCCATTTTGTTCTGGGGTATATATTTGGCAAAGGCACCTCAAAACTTGCCAATATAACGTTGAATCTTCCTCTTTTACTTGCAACTTCAGTTCTACCGGATGTTGATTTGCTCTTTCGTTTTCTCATGCACAGAGGACCAACCCACTCAATAATCACCATATCTGTCCTAATGGTTCCATTCTTCCTTATCTATCGCAAACAAGCCCTTCCTTATTTTGCAGCAATGCTTAGCCACATACTTATAGGCGATTTTTTCACAGGAGGAGTTATGCTTTTTTGGCCACTATCTCACGACATATTTGGAGTATTTAACTTTGAAGTGACAAGTCTAAGCATCGCGATTGTCGAGCTTGTGCTTTTCCTTTTAGTTGTACCCATTATATATAAAATGGGTGATTTGAAGGCTCTTTTGAAACCTTACAACAAAAATTGGGCTCTAATTATCCCATTGGGTTCAGTTATTGGACCTTTGATCTCATTTGGGCGGGGCCAAGAAGGATCCCTTCCAACGATTCTAATTCTCCCAAGCCTGCTATGCATAGCTATATTTGCTTTCTCACTGCTTGTTTGGCTTAAAGCAGGCATCAATCAGAACAAAAGCGGCTAGCGTTTTGCACTTCGATGGTTAGAGGGTTAATTATAATTTAATGTTTTGGTGCGGCTACTCAGGTATTGCGCCTGGTGTCTTCCCAATGTTTGTAATGTATCCTTCTATTTTAAACGACACACACATTTAGGACAAGTCCTTGCTATTCCCGACCAGATATTTAGGATATTGTAGGAAAAAGAACCTTAAGAAGCATATTTCCAAAACAAGAATATAGACCCTAAAAGAATACTTTCTCTTGAATTAACCTCATAATTTTTTTGGCCTTGTAGGCGCGAGACTCTCAATTTTTTATAGTTGTTTTTCAATTAGATCTTAAGCAAATTATGCTAAAAATAATTTTTGTTAAGAATAATTCATAGATGCTCTAACTAGAAAAGCTGTTTATTTGAAGCAGCTAGATATTTCAGACTGCATTTATCTGAACTTGTGGAGTCTGTTTATTGGAGAGTTATTGGGTAGTACTTGTTGCCCTTATAGATTAATAAAACTTGACTGTTATAAGGCAGATGAAATAAGGTTGCACGAATCCAGCGCAGTAAATTCGTGCTTGATTGATAAGCCGGAAGAGAAAATTTTTCAGTCTTTTTCTTTTGACGCATAGTTTCTGTTGACAAAGTTTAGAAAGAACCCGTGGTTCACACTAAAAATTTTACCCTGCACTAAAACTTCTCTTTGAAAGACCGGTTTTCAATTTCTTGTTTCGGCTAAAGATTGTTCGAGGTTAGAATAACTAAGCAGTAAAAAAAATTTTTATTGACTTTACGAAAGATTAGGTGCGCTGAAAAAATAAACTCGGTTTCCAAAAATTCTATTTGATACTCAACCATATGTATCTTGGCAATTCATGAGTGTTCTTGAATAGTGCTTTAAATTGATGTTTTTTTGTTGAACAGTTTCTTTTTTTGCTTCTTTGTTTAGTTTCTTTGTTGGTTTGATGTGTTTTGTACTTAGTTTTGGCGTGAAGGGCTTGTATGTTTGGGTTTTTATATGCTTGTGGTATGTGTCAAGGTTTATATCGTCTTTCTTGTATATTCTGACTTGTACAGCAATATGTCTAAGATCGGACATATTGTACACTTGTAGAACAAACAAGCAGAAGCTGAAAAAATGACCAAAAACAAAGAAATCCAAAACAAACTAACAAAAAACTTACTCGACCTAATAATCCTGCAAATCATCCAAGAACATCCAATGCACGGCTACGAATTAATGGTAACCATCAAAAAAACCTTTGGCGTCTGCTTTGGAGCAAGCACAATATATCCCCTGCTAAACACAATGGAAAAGAAAAAATACCTCAAATATTTCTGGGACATGAACAGTGAAAGGCCAAGAAAGATCTATGAATTGACCTCTGATGGAAAAGCTATGCTTGATTACACTGCAGGGACGCTTGGGGCAATCTGCAAATCATTTGGGAAAAACACATTATCAGTGACCAATGAAAATTCAAATGGAATAGAATTCAACGTTGCGTTCGGTCTGAAAAGAGAATAATTTTACAAATTAAGAGTCTAAAAAAAAGAAAAAATTTTAGAAGAGAAGAGAATGATGCTTAACGTCTTCTTTCATTGGAAATACTTGTTCTATTTCTCTAAAGTATTTCAAGACCTGAATGCCTTTTGAGGTTATGCCGTAGACTGTTCTTTCTTTTCTTAGCATTTTTTCTTCAACTAAACCGTTCTTAATCAAGAACTCTAATTGTTCTTTTAGAACTTTGCAGTTGACGTTTGATTTATACATTATATGGGTTAGTTTTAGCTGTCCCTTGAGCGTAAGTACATTCAAGATGTCTACGTAGATTTCAAGTTTAGAGCGTCTCATTGGGGAACAGTCACTCCGAGCTCGACATAATATTCAAAGTTTGGCATTACCTGTTTTATTATTTTTACTCTGTTTTGGAATGCTGTGACAAGATCATCAACAAGGATCTCTTGCATTCCGGCTGGCAACGTTTTGATTTCATCGTTTAATGCTTCAGCCATTTTGCTTTTGAGTGCTTTCCTACTTGTATTGTTTGCTTTCATTTGGGTCATCCCAGTTTATCGGACTGAATATTGGTTAGAGTATATAATACGCTTATGAATTCAAAATCCATATCTCTCAAACTGGAACATGTTAGAATTAAAAAGAATCGTTTTTTCTGTTTTAGAAGATCTATTCTTTTTCTCTTTTAAGGGTCTTATATCCCAAGTTATCCAAGTTTTTTTGATTTACTCATAAAATATTTTGTTTGTAAATGAAATTATCGTACACTTGCTGAATTATTTTATATTTAAAAAGAAATCATCAACAACAAGTTAAATAATTTAATTAAAGATGAGAATGTGGTAGAGATAATTCCAGAGCCTGGACGTACATCTCTAAAATAATTTATAGTGAATAATTATTTTAAGTTAGCATTCAAAAAGAAAAAAATATTTAATATTTGTATTGGCTGCTCATTTGTTTTTTTAGTTGTTGCAGCTTCTTTGTGTTTGGCGACTTTCTACGCTTCACTAATAGCACGAAAACGACTGCTGTTACCGCGACTGCGACAATTATCATAGCTACAATAACCATTAGGTTGTTGTCATTTGAAATGCTTACAATATTGGCTGCTAAAGGAACAGTAAGTGTCAATGGTTGACCATTGTACTCTAAGGTTTCATTGGTCTCTGGGTATCCTTGACTAATTATTTTAAAAGTGTAACTTCCAGCTGTAGCGCTTTCGAAAGAGACATAGCCTGTTGCATTTGAGATTTGAAGTAATGTCTGGGTTCCGGCTGGTTGGATTATTGAGGTGACAAGCGTGTTGTTTAGTGGGTTTCCCTGTTCATCTACTATTTTAAAAGTTAGTGTGACTGGAGTTTCTGGTGTTTGTGTTGGAGTAGTGTTGGGGGTTGAGGTGGCGGTTGGTGTCGCGGTTGTAGTTGGAACAGGTGTTGGAGTTTGTGTTGGGGCTGGACCTGGTGAAACAGTTATCTGAGTTGTTGCTTGTGCACTCAAATAGCCAGTTTTTGAGCCGCTTGCTGTTATTGTGCAACTGGTTGTTATTGAGAAACTTGGGGCGGTAAAATTTACGTTATAGAAACCGTTTCCCTGTTCTGTTATTGTTCCGAAGGATCCACCGTTATTGGATTCAAAACTTAAGATCGCCGCCGTTATTGGGGCTGAGTTGGCATTGACGTACGCTGTTATTGACGTTGTATAGACGTTGATGACGCTGTTTGGGTTTGCTGTTAGCGTTATTTGTAGAGGTGAGTAATCAATGAGGCTGGTTACTATGGAAGTCTGTCCTGTGGTGTAACCTGAGGCTTGGGCTGTAATCGCTGTTGTTCCTGGAGAGTTTGTTACTGTCAAGTTTCCCGTGGCTTGTGTTTTCCCAAAAGGAATTGTTAGGGTTGAGCTAACAACACCTACTGTTGGTTGTGATGAAAAGAGGTTTATGTTAACGTCAGTTTGGGGGTCTTTTGCTGGTCGACCCTGAGCATCCTGTAGTTGCACTTGGATTGCCTGGTAGGACTTGTTGTCTGATGGCAGGTTAGTTGGAACGCAGTATATTCCGATTTTTGAGGGAATAAAGCCAAATGTGCTTATAGATTGGTGGTCCCACAGAAGGTCTGTGGCAACTGCAGTTAGTGTTGCTGAGCCTGCTTTGTAGGTGGTATTTAGAGTGGCTAAAGCATATGGTTGCATGTGTAGAATAGTTATTGGGTCTATTTTACAGATGGTTTGATCGTTTGACGCTAAGGTAACTATTTTATCAGTTGGATTTACAGCAACATAACCAGTTGCATTTTGCAGTTCCACTACAATTTGGGTGTATGAGTTTTGGTCAGCTGGAACTTTCGTGGGCCCTACAAATATTTTAAGTTGAGTTGGGTTCGTTGCGACGGGTGTGGTTGTTATAGTCAATTGGCTTGGAGTGTATCCTTGTGCTACTGCAGTAATGGTTGCTAATTCTACTGTCGCTTCTGTTTGTGCTTTTGTTGTTGTAGTGAAATCAGCAACCGTATATGTTTGGCCTTCAGAGATAGTTGTGGTTGAGGGAACTGTTCCAACGCTGGTGTCTGAGCATAATAAGGTAACTTGAATGCCACCTTGAGGGGCTCTTGCAGGGTTACCGTTTGAATCCTGAAGTTGCAGCATTATCGCTGCGTACGTATTGCCATCTGATGGTAGAGTAGATGGAAATCCATAGGCTGTTATCGCTGAGGGAATTGGACCAACAGTGGTGATAGTTGCTTGTACAGTAGCATAGCCTGAGGCAGTAGCTGAAATTGATGTTGTTCCTGGGCTAAATGTTGTGTTAAAATGCGCTGAAGCATATGTGGCTCCTTTAAGAATTATGATTGATGAATCTACAGTTCCTATGTTTGTTAACGAGGATGAAAGACTAATAGTTGTGTCTAGCAATGCTCTAGCTGGTAGTCCATCTGAATCAAGCAATTGTACAAAAATACAATTGTATGTATCATTATCTGCAAGTACGCTTGTAGGTCCCGTGTAAATATTTAGTTTGGAGGGGTCACTTGTAGCTGCAAATATACTATTAGTTTGATTGAATAAGACTAGTGTAGATGTTAAAACTAAAATTATAATTGCAAAGGTTTTTGTTTTTTTGAACATTTCATTTCCTCAGGGTCTTCATTATTGTTAATTTGATTTTTTCCCATTGTGAGATTTGGATTTTTTTCTTGATGTTTATAAATCCCGCAAAGAGCGCAAGTAACGTCAGAAAGTTCTAAATGACAATGGATAATTGTTGACTCTTTGCAATGTTTGACTCGGCAATTTGTGGCAATTGGAATTTTCCCATTTGCCTCGTTTAGAAGAACAAAAAAGCTGCATTGACCATTTTTGGCATATCCACATTGGGCTTTTTTTAGTTCTCCAAAAAATGTAAGGTTCGCTAATATCTCCAAAATCGTCAAGACTTCTTCTTTTTTTTGTCGTTCAATTTTATCAATGCGCCTATGCAATTCTTCGATTTCTATGGTCATTGGGAGTTTGACATCCATGGTTCCATTCAAGCAGTTTGCTTATATACTGAGTTAAGGCTTCAATTCTCTTGAAAATCACGAAAAGTTATGCGATTTTTGTCAATTAAGCGGTTTTTCAAGGATTCTGCTTGTTTGTTGCGAATTAAAAAAATTAACCACCTACGATATGATAAGAATATTGGAGGTTTTTACAAGCAAAGTGCCATTGGAGTTGGTCTTGGTCTCGATTTAGCTGCCAATAATCTTCTGATTCTTACTTCGTTTGCATAAACCGTTCTCTCAGAAATACCGAATATTTTGCCGATTTCTTCTTTAGATATCTTCGTTTTCTTCTTACAGACAAAATAAAGGACGCCTGCTGCAACTCCTAAGGGATTTCCACCTGATCCTTTAATGTGTAACAATGTTTTTTCTGCATCCGAGAATATTTCTCTGCTAAGAGTTATTTTTCCGCCTTTTTCACGCAAATAATCTGTGGAGGTTTTACGTAGAATTTTTATTTGGTTTCTTTCTTGGTTTAATGTCTTGTTTAGAATCCAAGCTTGCTTCAAGACTAGTTTACTATCAAGACTAAGCTCTTTTGATATTTCTTTTATCGACCTTACCTTGTCGTATTCCTTAAGAACTAAGTGCATTAATGCTGCAACAGTGGCCCTTTTGTTTTTGGAGAGTTTATGTGATTTGGCCAAACAATGGTTTTGTTTTCTTATTGTTCGCGCCGCTTCTTCTCTATAAGGAAAATTTGGGATGTTTAACTGACATGAAACCGCTCTAAGGGTAGTTAACCATTCTTTGAGTGTTTCAGAGTCTTGTTCATTCCAGTTTGAAAACCATTCAGGCGCCCATTGTGTGAAGTTACTGAGAGACGGTGTACTCTCTACAACTAATCCGCATTTGGCGCATATTTTTTCCCCGTATAAACCTTCAGGATAGATGATTGCACCTTCGCATTTGTTGCACTTCACTCTAATCTTTCTCCAATGTCAAATCTGCTTACGATTGCTGATTTTAGCGATTACTAACACCGTCAATGATTTACTTAATAACAGTTAAGAACTCAGAATTCATATTTTTCAGAGATATTTTATAGTTTATTTTGCAATAAATAACAAAAATATTGAATTATTATTGTTTGATGTATTTTTATAAAAATATTGAAATTTGAATTAATTGGGGGAGAAATATTCGGAGTTTCTACTTCTGTATACAAAAAGGAGCTAATCTTCTCTCTTCTATCTTATTGACCCCTCAACCTCAGAAATATATTTTTTTCAATGTGGTAAAAAAACCGAATAGATTCCAACTACTTAGCGATAGTTAACAGGGTTTATAAGCAAACCCTTGGAATAAAATTCTAAATAGAAAATTTCGGAGGAGGTGCAAAGAAAAAAATGAATTACAAACAATTTATGAAAAACAGAAAAGCAATCTCACCAATATTTGCAACTCTGATCCTCATCGCAATCGCAGTCATCGCCGGTGTCGTCGTTTACACGTTTACAAGCGGGACATTAGCAACTATGACTGGAGGTGGAACAGTAGCACAAGAACGCGCTACAGTGCAGGCTTCATCACGCACTACAACAGGTGCTATCGTTTATGCCCAATATATGTCTGGAGGAAATGCTATCAGCATAAATGGTGCGATTTTCAATGATGCATCAGGTACAACTGTACCAGGCGTTCTTACCACTACAACGTTACCAACTACTGGAGCATTAACACCTATTACTATCACAGGAACATTAGTAGCAGGACACACATATACGATCACGTTGACAAGTACAAAGGGTGGTAGCTTCGTGTCACCTAGTTTCGTCGCTTAAGTTATGAGGATTTTTCCTCTAATTATTTTTCATTTTCTTTATTTGCTATCTTGACGATCTTTGTTTTTATTTTATCTTTCATATTCTCTGAAATATGTTAAATATTAATTTCAATTTAGCCCTTAATGTAAACGGTAATAACTGAGCAACATTAAACGTGGGAAAGAACATCTATGTGAAGTTTAGCTATTCGCCTCTTCCCTCGATTCTTTCTTTTCTTTCTCAATCATTTCTTCCTAATGACGACAAAGGCAAACTATCTTTCCTTCAGAGTCCAAAAAAGTTGCATAAGTAGTATCCTTATGCACATCAAACCCACAAACCTAGGCGTTTATGGTATGGCGTGAGAACCCACGAGGTATAACACTTCCCATACCATCAAAAACAAGAAACTAAAAGATAAAAAAAAATAGTGAAAGATTATTTTCTGATAGGTTTGCAGTAATAACTCGGCTATCTTACCTTAGAAGACAAGTTTGATTATTGAATTCAAAAATACCTAGTTTATTAATTAACAACTCAAATGGAATACTTGAATACTGGAAAAGATAACGATGAATGTTAACGCTATAGATTCTCCGTTAATGGATAAAGCGCTGGGTTCTAAGCTAAACGGTTGGATGCGGAAAATTGGAAAACGTGGTACTTGGTCACGTGATAACCGCGCACTTAGTCCAATATTTGCTACGGTTTTGTTAGCTTCAATCATTATTGTTTTTGGTACAGTTGCTTATTACTATGCAAGTAACATAACTACAACTGCCACAAACGATTATGTCAGCACTTTGTCTGATAGTCAGCAATCCATCGCTGAGCGCATAAGTTTTGAAAACGTTATTTATACGCAATCTTTTCCTCCAACATTAAAGATTTATATTCTTAATTCTGGAAGTGCAAACAACTTGAAAATCAACTCAGTGTTTATCTACAATGCAAGTCATAGCATTGTCGGAGCATATTCAGGCAATCCGATTTCTGCATTGAATCCTATCGATGGGAGTATACCCACACCGACACCAATTACAGGAAACGTTCTAAACGTGGGAAAAGAAGCATACTTTACCGTCACATTGGCTGGACCCTCTCTCACTTCTGGTTCAATTTACACTATTCATTTAATAACTCAAAGCGGGAGCTATTTTGACTGTGAATTTACACCATAATTTTCCAAAAAACAGGAAGGGCATCGCCACAGTCTTCGGGATGGTCTTTTTCTTACTAATAACTATGGTTGTTTTTGCGAGCTTTATGATTATTCTCAATCAAAACACAGGTCTCGAACGAACGGTTATGCTTACTAGGCAAATGGACAATGATAAAGCAAATGAACAACTAACAATCACCGACCCTGTGAACACTATTAACACTAACAGCGTAACCGTTAATTGTAACCTTACTAACACTGGAAATCTACCAGTTCAAGTCATTCGTCTATGGGTTCAAGACCTATCAAATAATAACACAGGGTCAATGCAAATTTCAAGTACAGATGGTATTTTGCAACAAGGTCGAACAAAGTTTTATAATGGCACAGTTAATGTTCAAATAGCTGACCCTGCCAGAGATCCAATCAGATTTTGGTTTGTAACAGCAAAAGGCAACCAATTTACACCCGGAGATACTGGACCTAATATTCCTACAATCGAATCAGGTACAGGGGGAGAATTTTACGTTGGACCATTTGTTTTACGATTCAGTAACCAATCATTCCAGTTCACAGCTGATAATTCTCCACCTTCACCTAGTAATCCTGCAGGGAGTATGCCTGATGTATTAGTTCCTCAATCTGCATTTCAAATTGATAATGATAATCAGCGCATCTGTTTTGATATACAAATCGAGAATGTAGCAAAACAGAACATTGAAATTAGTCGGCAATCATTTTTTTTAGTCGAAGTCAGGGAGCTATCTAGTGATGGTGACCCAGGCACAACAGAGTATGAACGTTACTTCCACATCGTTGGGCCTTCAAGCACCTATTCGAGTCTATCGCAATATAGCCCAGATTATATGCAAGTCCTCCCTGCTGGACAGATTGCCACTATGAAGTTTGGATCTGAAACCGTGGGCGGGACCTCATTCTTGAACCCTGAGAACGAGTATCAACCTCTCCAAGGTGATGGGGATAATGGTAACAATTCTGAGAACCTCTGCTGGACATTCCTTGTCTTATTCTGGAGGTATCAAGGCTCGCAATACACTTTCGGGCAGACAATTACATACGTCGCTATTCAAACAATGCCTTAGAAACACAGAATGAACTATCCACTTGAGAAATCTGAGTAAGGCGGCGAAGCTACAAGAGCTCCTGGAACGATAGAGGCTTTGGCGAATCAAGTTTGGACATGGCACGAGTTCGCTTAAAGCACTAAATATCTCAGTTGAGAACTACCAAAATCAGGCTGACAGGTTAAAAAACGAAACATCACAAAAGTCCTATACTCTATAATTTAAAGTTGTGGCATCATTTGACAATACGAGACGGTGTTTGAACAGTTGTTAGTCATTATCCGAAAGGGGCATCAAATCAAGAGCCATACCTGCCTAATATTGAAATTAAAGTTGCACGGTTTATATTGACTCTTAAGGAATTAATCGTGTGGTAGCTAGCTTGAAGATTTGGAAACGCGCAAAAAAATCTGAGCAATCACAATCCCCAACAGAGAATGCTTCAGCTTTTAATGAGTCAATAGCTGGAGTAGTTGTAGAATCTCACACAGCTGTTGCTGGGAAATTAGATGTTCAAGAAACATTCAAAGAGCACTACCCTCTTTTGTTACCCTTCTCTTATGCTGCAATTGTTGAAAACGAAAAAAATGAAGTAAAATATTCACTCCTCGAACCAACTTTAACTGAATTAGATGAAAAATTGTTAACAGAATTAAAAAGTATTCTGTGGGATGAACTTTCGATTAATACAAAAGGTTTTAAAAATGCTCAAGAATCCGAGGAATTTTTAAAGTTTAAAATTTTAGATACAGCGATAAAATACCATATAAACGTTGATGCAAACACGTTAGGCAAATACCAGTATTATATCACTCGAGATTTCTTAGGTTTTGGAAAGATCGATGGCATTATGAGAGATGAAAACATTGAAGACGTCTCCTGTGATGGAACTAATTCACCGATTTTTGTTTGGCACCGCAAATATGAATCCATACCGTCAAATGTAAAATTTGAAACCGCTCAAGAACTGGAAAACTTTGTCTTCAAACTAGCCTATCTATGTGGTAGGCACATCTCAATCGCACAACCAATTTTAGACGGGACATTAAACGATGGTAGCAGAGCTCAAGTAACATATGGAACAGAAGTAACACCTAAAGGTAGCACTTTCACAATCAGAAAATTCAAAAAAACCCCTCTAACAATTATCGATTTAATAATATACAAAGCTCTTTCTCCAGAAATTGCAGCATATTATTGGTTCTTAATTGAAAATAGACACTCAGTTATGATTGGTGGCGATATTGGAGGAGGAAAAACTTCAATGTTAAACGCCATCAGCCTATTCATTAGACCAACACTAAAAATAGTGAGTATAGAAGATACACAGGAAATACGTTTACCCCACGAAAACTGGGAAATGATGGTTACAAGACAGGGTTTAGGTTCAGGCGCCGGCGCGGTTGGTGAAGCCGGAATCGGCAGCATCAGCATGTTCGACTTACTGAGAGCCGCCCTAAGACAACGACCAGACTTTATCATTGTAGGCGAAATCAGAGGCGAAGAAGCCTATGCATTATTCCAAGCTATGGCAACAGGCCACTTAGGGCTAACAACTATACACGCGGAAGACATAGAAGGTGTTCTACACCGTCTTACAACAAGGCCCATGAACATTCCACAAACTCAAGTTGAAAACCTAAACGCCATCTCAATAGTGCGAAGACTAGTCGTAAACAACATTTCTCTGCGAAGAACAATAAGCGTATCAGAAATGACTGGTTGGGACAAAGAAAAAAACGATTTCGCAACCCAAGAAATATTCAGATGGGATACAAAAACAGACACATACCTCAAAGTAGCAAGAAGCCCACTTCTTGACCGAATAGCAGCTCAATGGGGATATTCCCTCGAAGAAATAGATCAAGAACTACAGATGAGGCAAACAATACTCGAATACATGGTACGAAAACACATACGCTCCTATGAAGAGGTCTCAAAACTGGTGTTAGATTACTTCTCTGACCCACAACAAATATATCGAAAAGCAAAAGTGAGCTAAACAATGAAATTTCAGCCCTGGACAACCGCATACAGCCTACTAAA
This sequence comes from Candidatus Bathyarchaeota archaeon, assembly GCA_963831895.1. Taxonomy (GTDB): domain Archaea; phylum Thermoproteota; class Bathyarchaeia; order Bathyarchaeales; family Bathycorpusculaceae; genus Bathycorpusculum. The sequence continues at coordinate 7,664 of CAWHSD010000009.1, read as the reverse complement.
TAAGAGAATAGAACGCATCTACCCACAATTTCAAGAAATACACATCCAACTCAAAAAAGGCGGCGTACTCATCGCATTCAAAGCATACATCGCCTTCATGATATTGACCTCGATAATTGTTTTTACAGCCACAATCCCCACTGCATTTCTTCTCTTGCCTCTCCTAAGCGGTATTCCCTTACTATCCATAATGAATTTATCATATAGTTTAGTGATTGCAGCCTCAGCAGCGCTGATTACACTGATGTTGATGTACCTTTATCCAGGTGTGAAAGCAAGTAGTAGAAGAGGACCAATCGATAGAAACTTACCCTACGTAAGCAATTTTCTTACTCTACTCTCAAGCTCGAATGTTCCACCAAGTATTATTTTCGAATCAATGGCCAACATTGAAACCCTCAAAGAAGTACGTTTAGAATTTAGCAATATAATCAGAGATGTCGGAATCTTTGGCGGAGACCTTCTAAGTTCAATTGTTCAAAACGCTAAACTAACACCCCACGATCAATTTGGAGAAATTCTCGAAGGCTACGTAGCTACGGTAAGAACCGGAGGAAACCCAACTGAATACCTAAAAATTACAACTGAGGCTGTGACAAAAGAGCGAATAGGTAAACTCAGACATGATGCTAGAATCACTCTCAGCAATGGCGGAAATCTACATTATGATGCTTGTCGCCGCTCCATTACTCTTCATTGTGCTCTTCGTTACCTTGGGTATGATCGGTAGCAGCTCATTTGGAGGGTTTAGCATGTCACTAATTCTCTATTTATTAACCTACCTTGGAATCCCAATTATGGGCGCAATAATGATGGTTATAATGTCAACATTCGAAAAGTGAGAGCAAAATGAAAGTAACAAAAAAGACCATGAAGCGAATATCCATCATCTCTGCAGCTGCAGCCTTATTCTTCTTCATTATTGCCTCAGTTTTTTACCTAACATCCCCCACATTAGACTACATGATAGTTATAGCATTAACTATAGGCGTTCTACCTCCAAGCATAGCAAGCATAATTCATAACCGCTGGAAAATTAAAATTGAAAAAGCAACTCCAGATTTTCTAAGAGACTTAGCAACAGCATCAAGAACAGGAATACCCCTACAAGTAGCCCTTGAACACGCTTCAAAACGAATCTATGGCCCACTAACCTACGAACTGCAACTATTAGTTGCACATATGAGTTGGGGCATGAACTTCAACCAAGCCCTTGACGAATTAGGCAAAAGAATAGATTTGCCCCTAATCAAAAAAGCAACTGTACTGATTAACGAAGCAGCAAAACACGGAGGCGATTTATCCAACATCTTTGACTCCACAGCAAAGTACCTTGATAGCATTAACTCCTGGACAGCAAAAAGGCGACAGCAAACCACACCTTACGTTTTAATATTCTACTTCTCAGTCTTCATGTTCCTATTCATAATTATTATTATTTCCAACATGATGTTTACTCCCTTGAGTCAAACTGGCGCAGGCACCGTATCTTTTATTAAACCCATATTATCCCAAGAGGCATCAAGACGACTATTTCTTCATGCCTCATTGATCGAAGCCCTCTTTGGGGGATTAATCGCGGGAAAAATCAATGAAGACTCATTCATCGATGGGTTAAAACACGTAACAATATTATCAATCGCTTCAGGAATAGCCTTCTATTTATTCCTTCGTTAAACAACCGAAATAAATACAAATAATAAAAATCAAAATGGACGTCGTTAAAGAAATGAAAAATCAACAACAAAAAACCGATCCAAAAAAGACAGAAGAGCAGCCAAAAGAAAAAATTGGCACGGAAAAAAATACTGAAACAGCAAAAACTATCTCTCAAGAAGACAAAATAGAACTAGAGCGAAGAGGAGCATACATTGAACCCCAAACGCGCGATCTCCTAAGAAGATTACTTGAAGATGGAAATAACGTAGAAATAATTCCCAAATACAATCCAGGCTTAGGATTTGAATATCATTCAACTATTAGCACATTAAATATTGCTGAAACAGACAAACTCTCAAAAGCTACTTTAGAAAACCTCACGCAACTAGGCATACTCAAAAAAACTTTCTTTGACTCAGTTTCAGTCTGTCCAAACTGTCAATCAACACTCCTTACACTTCACAATCGATGTCCAAAATGCAAAAGCCACAACGTTTTCAAAACAAGTTTAACCGAACATATTCCCTGCGGATATATCGACCAAAGAGACAAGTACATTAATGATACATGTCCCAAATGCGGACAAACCCTTGTTGAAGGTCAATATCGAAACATGGGTCGCTGGTATGTATGTCAAGAATGCAGCGAAAAGTTTGAAAATCCCGAGTTTGACCTCGTCTGCAGAAGCTGCAATAAAAACTTCATGATAAAGGAAGCTCAAGTTGTTGATATACCGAAATTCTCATTAAACCTGCAACGACGAAAAGAAATTAGACAAAACGTAGAAAGCCTAGAAAACATTCAGCATCTCCTTACAGATTTAGGATTCAGTGTTGAAATTCCTGGATTAGTATTTGGGCAAAAAAGTGGAATGCAACATCATTTTAGTCTAATTGCTAAGAAATTAATTGATGGACAAGAAAGGGTTATTGCAATAGATCATGCAGTGAGTGAAACTGAAGTCGCAACATCACCAGTAATATTATATCTATATAAAACGTCCGAAGTCACTGTTGACGTTCCAATTTTTGTTGCCATTCCACAATTAAATGAAACTGCAAAGAAAATTGCCCAAGGTCACAACATTCTTCTAATTGAAGGCTCAATAACAGAACCAGAAGCAATAACGAAAATAAAGAGTGAAATAGAAAAAAGCTTAGAAACCAAGAAACCAACAATGACTTCACCTGATCTAATAGAAGAGAATAAAACGCAAAAGAAATCCTTCCTAGGCAAATTTATGGGAGCAAGAAAAAGATAACCTCCTAAAAATGCAACCAAATCAGGAATCTAACCGTTTGAAAAATGAAAATCATTCTAAACCTTATTCTACAACATAGAAAATGGCGGCAACCATCTCTTTTATTGCCCATCTTTTATTGATTTCTATGCAACAATACCCATTAACAGGTGTTATAGGTACAATAATTCTGGCTTGATTTTGTTGGAAGTAATATTGTTTAAAGCTTGGCATATTGGACTATAATTTTCAGAAAGAAATCATTCTTTCAAAATCTGCAATGAAAGATATGCCAATATAATATCAGATAGGAATTTACTCGGTTTTTAAGAATTCCTGCCGTTAGTTCTGTATTGACTTAATAAAACATATGATTTTTTCTATCCTCATAGAAACAGACCATTCTGAATCAATGCATTTAAGTTCCAGCTGGAATCTTCGAATAAAGATTTCTCAAGAAATCACTTCGAACCGACTTACCCCAAAATTAATAATTCTCTGGAAAATGAGCATGAATTCTTATAGCATTTGAGGAATATCATTTTCTCTATGTTAAGTTAGCTTGCAACCGAAGGTAAAACTCGTTTTTCACTGTTACACTAACAAAATTAAAAGAGACAAAGGAAAAAAAAATTTAGATAATTTCTTTGACTCGCGATTCAATAAATTCAGCAACCTTAAGTTCACTGAAGTTTCTTTCTTCTTCCTGCTGCTTTAACTGTTCTTTTATGGTGTTGAGTAATTTTTCAATATCCACAGGTTTTATCAGGTATGCGTCCGCATTCTTGTTTAAAGCTTCTATTGCGTTTTGAGTTGAGGGGTATCCAGTTACCATTATTTTTCTGGTTCTCGGTACAGCTGGTTTCATGAGCTTTAATAGTTCTACACCTTCCATGTCAGGCAGGCGGATGTCTAAGAGCGCTATGTTGTAGGATTTTTCTTTTGATTTCTGTACGCCTTCTTTTCCACTTGCAGCTAAGTCAACTTCGTATCCTTCATCTTCAAGAATTGCCTTCATTGTAGATCTTATGGTATCATCGTCGTCAACAATTAGAATTCTAGTTTCATCATTCAATCATTTTCACCTCCAATTTCTGAGCTGGTTCAATTGGCAATGTAACTGTGAATGTTGTGCCCTTTCCTTTAGAGGTCTTAAAACATATAGTTCCCCCGTGAGCTTCCACGATACGTTTACATATTGCCAATCCAAAACCCATTCCCTGAGCTTTGGTAGTGGACAACGGAGAGAAAAGTTTTGGCAGAGCCTCATCAGGAATTCCCATTCCAGTATCAGCAAAAGAAAGTTCCAAATTGTTATCCTCTTCTTTGCCGATAATCGAAATTGAGCCTCCATCAGGCATAGCATCAACAGCATTCTTAACTAAATTAATAAAAACACGTTCAAGCTTATCAGAATCAACTTTCATCTTTAATGAATACGCAACTTGTTTTACAACCGACACTTTTTTAGGAATCTGAACCATGGCTAAAGCTTGGCCAAGCAGGTCATCTATTGAAGCTTCTTTTCGCTCCAGACGCATTTCCCTTGAATAATCCAGAAGATCATTAATGATTTTATTTGAGTGACCTACACATCTGTCGATTATTTCAAGCATTTCTTTAGACTGAGCTGACAAACCTTGCCTCTCCTTCCTTCTTAAGAAGTAAGCTGCATTCTTTATGCCTGTCAAGGGATTACGCAAGTCATGCCCTATCATTCCGGCTAATTCACCAATAGCCGTTAACCTCTCAGACTTAATGATTTGAGCTTGAGCTTCAGCAAGCTGACTGGTTTTTTGCTCAACTATCTCCTCAAGATTCTTAGAATATTTCTCCAACTTTTCCTCCATTTCTTTGCGTGAAGTAACGTCCGCAACCAGGGCAAGAGTCCCAAAGTTAATCCCTTGTTCATCAACGATCTGAGAAGCCGCGATGCTCGCGTAAATTCGAGAACCATCCTTACGAATGAACTCATACTCAAAATTACCCTTCACACCATCAGAATATTTGCTTAAAAAATTCTCAGCTTCCTCAACTACGCTTACATCAATAAACTCAAAAGCTCTTTTACCAATCATTTCACTCTGAGCATAACCCAACATCTGAGCAATCCGAGGATTCACAAACGTTGTTACAAAGTCCCTATCAAATACCCAAACACCCTCTTGAGCAAGTTCTACCAAATTACGATATTGTGTCTCACTTTCCATTAACGACTTTTGAATATTCTTAATCTCCGTAATATCGTGAAAAACACAGTGGAGCAATTTTCTATTTTTCATTTCTATAGCTCTTGTACTAACCAAAATACTCTTAATGCGGCAATCTTTTGTTTGATGTTCGGTCTCAAACTCTTCCTTGCCATCCTTCAACATTTTGGCGATGTGAGACTTTAATTCATCTTCAGATTCTTTAGCCTCTATATCCAACAATGTTAACTCTTCAAATTCCTCTCGACTATACCCTAATTGCTGATGAGCAACATCGTTGAATTCAACAAAACCCATTGTTTTTGGATCAACAATCAAAACACCTAATGGAGACTGATTAAATAAAGCATGATAGAGTTGTTCAGCCTCTTTTGTTTTCTGATCACTTTTTTTTCTCTCGCTAAGATCCTTTACTACTCCAACGGCGTTCCATTTTCCAGACAACTTTATGGGTGAAATGGATAATTCCACGGGAAATTCAATCCCATTTTTGTGGCGACCAATTAATTCAACGTTACCTACAGTGAAGTACCCCATCCCAGTTTCAGAAAAAATTTTCACACTTTGTTCAATGCGATCGTGTCCTTCTTGGCACATTGAAGTTGGAACCACAAGTTCATGAATATTTTTGCCGATTGCCTCTTTGTTTGTATATCCAAAAGTTCTTTCTGAAGCTTGATTCCAGTAGGCGATCTTTGATTCTTCATCAACTAAGATAATCGCGTCTTTAACGGAATTTGTTATTTGCCTGAATTTTTCTTCGTTTTCCATTGCTAAGCCTCGTTGACAAATGCATTTCTTAACGTGAATTCTGTAATTATGCAGCTATCACTTCTGACTTTGGAAATACAGCTAACTTTTCCTATTTGCGATGCATTTATTTCTTCAACTGAATTCTCAATTTTCATGACAGCTAGTGACCTTACCTGAACCGATAAAATCTAACCGTGTGAAATATAATAAAACATTATGAATTTGAAATACTGAATTCTTATTCATTTACTTCAGAACCGTTTCTAATTTTTAGAGTTAGTTTAAGTTGTTTTATCTTAGAAACCCAATCCAAATTACTTCAACGGTTTTTCTGTTCAACGATCAACAGTTTTTTAGCATTAGCCTCATAAGTTATACGCATACTATTCACGTATTCTAAGAAGGTCATATCCACAACTAACCACTTAGACAATGGAGCCTCATACTCTGGCCATTTCATATTAACATTAATTTTTGAATGAAGCGTCTTCATCAACTTAATTTCAAGCCTGCCAGCGCCAGAACCGAATATTTTATGAATAATATTTGAGAAATCATATATTTTTTTAGGGATTTCATCCTTGTTTATACAAAAATTAGTTTGAAGATGGAAATAGATCGCGTTCTTGACGGCTCCTCCAAGAGACGACAATGTTTCATCGATTGCGTCAAGCAAAATATCATCAAATTCTGCTTCAAATTCATCTTTTTCGGTTGGCAAAACCCCTATTGTAACCCCGTCATCAACTTTTTCGGTGCTTTGCAACTCAAAACTTCTATCAGTTGAAGGATTTTCGCTATTGATGCTTTTCGGAGAAGCTTTTTGGAAATATTCTTCCGTTTCGGACATATCTTCTTCTGAATAATCTATGTTTCTTTTCGGATCGTTGCGTGTTGCTGGTGTTTTTGCCATTCTTTCACCTTTCTTTTTTAGCTTTATGATAGGTTCTGTAGATAAAGATGATGAATTCTGAATTCATTATTTTATTAATATTCACATGACGGATATATAAATATTAATACTCGCGATACAATACGCTTGAAAGGCTAAGGGCCGTGATGCTTCAAACGGGGATGACTGGGAGGTTGAGAGTGAAACACCAATTACGGCACAACCTTAGCAACACAAGCAATGCTGACACAAAGCTATATGGTTTATGAAGTAACAATACTTACTAATGTGAAATCTCCCACATCCAAAAAACAAAGAACACAACTAAATTATTCAATCAAAACCAAATAGAATCAAACTTTCTTATCAAAACAACTTCCACACAAAGCAACCTTCAATTTTCTCATCCTACTTTGATAGAAGAACTTTCCACAAACCAAACATCTCATCTGAACGTACTTCTCAGGCGCAATCAAAGCAAGCCTTCTCTTAATCTCATCCTTAACAACAAGTTCACTCTCACTCTTCAAAGCCTTAGCCAAAAGCAACTCTGCCTGCTCTTGACTCTTATCCCCAAACATCCTGGAAAATGCATTCTGAGTTTTTCCATCATTATTAATAACTGTTGGAAGCAAACAAACAAAATTCGAAGGATACACACATGACTTCTCGGTGTCAATAACTGCGAAACGATAATACTTTCCTATATTATTGGAGTCTTCGGCAAACGCTTTAAGCTTAATTTTCATTATTATACCTGACTTAAAAACATGAATTAGTATAAGAAGTATTAATATATATGCAATTCGAATCTATCAAATAGGGGATTATTAATTTTGTATTTAATGAAAAACCCCGCATATTCTTATTTTTACTTGAATTAAAACATAAATAATGAGAATAAGCTTCT
>CAWHSD010000008.1:0-139910 GCA_963831895.1 Candidatus Bathyarchaeota archaeon | reverse complement strand
TCCACCCTACAATTACGGATTTCACATGTCCATAAATCCAGAATCCAAAGATAGCTATCACTGGCATTTGGAGGTTTACCCGAAATTGTCCACATGGGCAGGCTTTGAAAAAAGCTCAGGAGTCTACATAAACACAGTAACGCCTGAAACCGCAGCAGGAAGCTTTAGAAAAGCAATAAAAACTTAAATCCCCGTGAATTCTTGAGCATTTTTTGGTTTAATCTGCAGTATATCTTCAATGTAAGCACGCAAGGGTTCAGCTACACTCCACGCTTGCGATATGCATCCTCTGGGTTCATTGGGTGGATCGCAATCGTAGATTTCATTTATTGTTCCTAAGCCTCCTTGATGAATCCCAGAAGTGAACAAAGGTAGAACCAAGTTTTCCAATGTTTGCCGCCTCGCTTCTGCCGAATACTCGTAAACTTTTAGATATGCAGTAACGTAAGGTCCCAGTAACCAAGGCCAAATTGTCCCATTATGATAAGCCATGTCTCTACTTCTGCTGTCACCTACACATTTACCGATGAACTTGGAGTCACCCAAAGATAGTGTCCTCAATCCGTAAGGAGTTACAAGCTCACGGTTCACAGTTTCAACGACTTTTCGGCTTTTTTCATGGTCAAGCATAGTGTAGTTGGAAGAGACTGCGAATATTTGATTGGGTCGAATTGAATCGTCCACAGCCTTAGCGTCAACGACGTCAAAGAGACATCCATTTTGGGGGTTCCAGAATTTCTCGTTAAAACTCTCCTGTGTTTGGTTTGCCATGTCAGCGTATCTTTGAGCTAAAGTGGATTCCTCAAATTTGTTCGCGAGCAACTCCATGATTCTAAGGGTATTGTACCATAGGGCTTGGATTTCGACGGCTTTTCCTGTCCTGGGTGTAATCACATCATTTCCAACTGAGGCATCCATCCATGTTAATCTAGGACCATGCATAAGCAAGCCATCTGCATCTAAGTGAATTCCAAACAGAGTGCCTTTTTGGTGGTTCTCTACTATTTCCTGAAGTTTCTGCCACAACTCATCTTTGACAAAACCTGAGTCCCCAGTGTATTTGATGTATTGAGCCACTGAATTAACATACCATAAAGTTGCGTCGACTGTGTTGTAAACGGGGATGCCAGACTTATCGGAGATAAAATTAGGAATCAAACCACTTTTGCAATACTGAATGTAATTTTGTAGAATGTCTTTGGCATCGTTGTATTTTCCAGTTACCAAAGTTAGCCCTGGTAATGAAATGAAAGTGTCTCTACCCCATGATTCAAACCAATGGTAACCTGCGATGATGACTTTTCTAGTAGAAGCGGTTTCTACAATGAAAGAGTCAGCGGCAAGCAGTATCCAGTTTAGCCAATCGGTCATTGGCACATCGAGGTGATTACGATAATAATCAGAAAGCAAATCACTCCTCTGACTTAACTCTTGAAGGAATGCTTTTTTTATGCTGCTGATTGAACTCCAAACTGAATCTGAAATTAAGTTACCTTGTTGACTTTCATGACTTAAGGCACATGTTACTGCAAATTCTTTTTCCGCATTTGCTGGAACCTGAACCTCAAAGTATCCAGGCTGGAAACAATCGTCAACATCTGCTTCGCCTCGTAACAATTCGTCGCGGTAATGTATGTGGTTTACCCAGTTTATTTTTTCTTTGAATTCTCCATCGGATATACGGCAAACGATTGTGGCTTGGGGACGCTGAAAAGTAACTTGAAACAGTGCTCCTTCACTTTTTAGGGTAAAATTCAATGGGACTCTATGTTGATAGACCACTGTATGATAATATCTACATGTTAAAAGTGGATAAAGCTTGACTTTAGCTTCAGAATTATTCTTATTTGTTAGCTTGTATGCTACAACTACGATGTTCTTGTTTTTTGGCATAAAAACCGTTTTGTTAACCTGCACATTGCCCAAATCATAATTGTATTTTGGGAACGGCTCGATTGAAAATTGCCCAATCAGCTTGTAGCCTTTAGGATAAATTGCATCATGAAACTCGGTAGAACCCAATCTAAAAACATCATCATCCACCAATACATCTTCATCGAGCTTTGAGAGACAAACAGTGCGATTTCCAGGCGGATCCAAAGCAGCAACTAGCAATCCATGGTATTTCCGCGTGTTAATCCCAAGAACCGTCGAGGAAGCATAACTACCTAAACCATTGGTTATCAACCATTCCTTCTCAATTAGGTCGTCAAAATGCGAGAGAGCCACTTTTTGGTAGGTAATGGTAGGTAAATTCATTTACTGCATCAGCTTTGCTATGTTCTTATCGCGTGGAACACAGAAATAGTTTGCGACAGGCACACATTTTGTGCGGAACATTAGCAAATGAGGCTTAGTTAGTTTGTACTCGGTGAGGGTTTCAGCATACCCCATTCCTTTGGCGAAAACAAGTTCGGCAGCATCATAGACTTTCAGGAAATCAGCGGAGGCTTCTTTTTTCTGCAAACCCACAGCGTCACAACCAGTGGTTATTACGTCGTCAGCAAGTTTGTCGATGTTTGATATTTCAACATCTTCCATTGTGGCATCATTGATCACTGGTCCACCTTTAACAACATATGTCACTCTTAACCCCATATTCTTTAGTTGCTCAACCAACAACGAATCGAAAACGATTTCTCCCGCATTATCTGCTAAGAACAAAACGCTCTTTGCCTTCTTAGCCAACTCATAAGCCTTATCTAAATCATCAATAACCAAATCTTTAGCAGCCTCCCTAACACAAGTTGCCAAGTTATTCAAAGTAAAATTGTGCCCAGGAATATCAAACTCCATAATATTTCCTACAATCGCGCATAAACAAGCTTTTTTGAAACGTTCCTGCTGATTAATTCCTGTTTCAACATATTTTTTGGCATGAGGACGCATTTTTAGAGCTTTTTCATTTGCCAATTTCTTATTGTATTTATATGGATCATTGTTACCTGTCAATTGCCTAATTATTCGGTCTCTTTTTGTGCCAATAACTGCCGCTATCGAAGTAGGTTTGAATTCTCTGTTCAGTAGCTTAACGATCTCTGCTAAACACCTAAAACGCAGGGCAGGATTTGTTGTTGCCTGGTAGGTTTGTATTTGTGCCCGAAAAAGTAGGCAAGATTCGCATTCAGCTTCAACCTTCAAGGTATCTTCACACTTTTAATGTCTTGTTGCGTCGGCAAATGCACGTAACATGCTATATGGGTCTTTTGCTTTGACAATGCCACTTGCGACAAGAATGCCTTGAGTTCCAAGCTTAAGCGCTATTGAAACATCTTCGGCTGTGCTTATACCAGCTCCACAGAGAATAGTCATTTTCGAGTCAATTTTTTGGACAAGTTTCACTGTATCTGTTATTATTTCAGGTTTAGCTTTAGAGACTGATATGCCTGATCCAATCAACTCTGGAGGCTCAACAGAAGTAATGTCCGGTCGCATGGCAGCTATTGCTGCGCTTACAGAGGGATTATTAGCGCATACACATGAAATTAGACCCTTTTCTCTCGCTAATGCAATAATTGAGTCGATTTCAGAAAGCCTCAATTGCCTCTCTGAATGATTAATGAGGGTTCCAATCGCACCGGCTTCCTTAACTGATTCAGCTAGAATGTGACCAGTGGAGTTTCCCGGTTTAATTGGGTCTATGTGCTGGGCAAAAACTGGGATCTCAACTGTTTCAACGATTTTGGCAATATCAACAAACTGTGGAACCAAGATAATGTTGGCGCCTGTTTCTTTGGCGGCTTTTTCGGCTTGCTGGGCGAGTTGAACTGCTCTTTTACCTGTAGATTCTAAATAAGTTTTAAAATTTACAATAATCATTGGTGTTTGTAGGTTCAATTTGCTTTTGCCTCGCTCTATGGCTAGCAGTATTTTTATTAATAATTGTTTCCTAAGGTTTTCATTACAATATCGATTTAAATTCTTTTTATGTTGAACGAACTGTCAGGCTCCAATTTATTTAGAAAAGTCAAGTAATGCAAGCTTTTCTTGATGATTTTAGTGATACTTACGCAATTAAGCAAGCTTTCTATGTACTAAATTGAACAACGATTAAACTGAAAAACTCGGCCACAACCACAACAATAACCAAAAAACAGCAAAAAATAGATACATGACTTATCAGTCCCACCAATTCTCTTTTACTCAGGTCAACCACAAAAAAAATTATAAGTAGACATGATTCTGAAGACAATAAAATTAATCCATATGTAATATCGGAAACAGTAAATACTCTCAAGCACAATTCGTAATTCTTGACAAAATTGCAAGCCCAAGGTTTATTATTTAAATTCTACAAACTTACATATAGGATGATTTTTTTAATTATGACATCCGTGGATAAAACCGGAACTCTTGTTTATGACACTCCAAAATACTTATCCAATTTCTAATTCAGTGGCACTAAGAGTCCATTCAGATACAAAACCCAAGAACATGAAAACTGCACAATTGCAGAAAGGACTAATTTTTCTATACAAGGGTACTGAAGTCATCGGAGAAGGAACGGGGTTTGGTGTTCCAATTGTCAAATATTTTGATGAAACAATATTTTCAGGTTCTTCATCTCTAACTGTTCGGACTCGTGGAACCATTGTAGAAATCCGAAAGAAGTTCTTTATGGATTTAGTTACCCGAAATACAATCAGAAATTGTAAACTTGAAAACCCAAAAATTCGAACGTTACTTGACTACATTTCCACTATTTATAAGAGACAATATCAGAGTCATGTGAACTTTGCCCAATATGTTCTATTGACGAGAAGTTTGCTTTTCAAGTTTGGAATAAAATCTACCTTCATAGAAGGACCCTCCAAAGGAACAATAGTTGTAACCTACGTTGTAGATCGGAACAGAATATTAGTAAAAGTGGACATCAGATCACTTGAAAGATACAATCTTGATAAAATCTTCGTTTTAAACGAGCAAGGAGCACATTTCTTTAGAACTTATTCAGATTCAGAAAACTTGAAGTTAAATAATGAAGCAATAGGAGCTTGGAACGATGTGACATCCCAAACGGCAAAAATAACAAACGAGCAAGACAAAATTGGGTTCAGTCTAAAAAACATTGAAGGAACCAAACTCCGACGAGGAAGAGAATTAATCAAAGATTCTTTAGATTGGATCGGTCTTGATTATGAACTTGGTGCCGAATTCTCTCAATTTGAATATGAAATCGAAGTTATTGGATGATAAAGTAAGATGACCGATGTAACTCTTGTTTACCCGTATTTTCATCCTCGTATTGACACATCGATTTTCAGATTTCCACCATTAGGATTGGGTTACATCGCAGCCTACTTGAAACAAAACGGTATCTCTGTTGAAATCGTTGATTGCACTTTTCTCAACCAGGAACAAGCCCTCAAAAAAATCATCGAATCAAATCCAAACATAATCGGAATCCAATCAATGTATTCAATGAGAAAAAAATCATTGGAACTTGCTAACACGCTAAGAGAACACTGCAAATTACTTGTTGCAGGAGGAGCACTCCCAACAACAGAACCTAAAACTTTTTTGAATGACTTCGATATCGTTGTCATAGGCGAAGGAGAACAAACAATGCTCGAGATCGCCAACGCATACAAAAATAAGAGCAATCTAAACCAGATAAAAGGAGTCGCGTACAAAGATAAAAGCACAGGGGAGATAAAACTTACTCCCTCCAGAGGCTTAATCAACGATATAGATAGATTGCCACCTCCTTCAAGAGAATTGTTTGAAAATTGCCATTATCAAAATTATTATTATGGAAAATTTGGCTACAAAACTACAGCAATCATGACTTCAAGAGGATGCCCATTTACATGTGATTTCTGTAGTAGACCAATCTTTGGCAATGATTTTAGAGCCAGATCAGCAAAAAATGTAGCTGATGAGGTTGAAGAAGCAATTCGCTTAGGTTACAATCGAATATGGTTTGCTGATGATTGTTTTACGTTAAATCGCAAACGTCTGCTTGATGTTTGCGAAGAGATCATTAATCGCGGTTTGAAAATTGATTGGGAATGTCTATCTCGAGTTGACACGCTCGATTCAGAAACAGCTAATAAAATGAAACAAGCCGGATGCGTAAGAATGTTTTTTGGAATTGAATCAGGAAACGATTCAATATTAAAAATAATGAATAAACAGATCACAACAAAACAAGCCTATACTGCCACTCAAATATGCAAAAAACAAGGCATCAAAACGGGAGCATTTTTTATCCTAGGCTATCCAGGTGAAAACGCCAAAACCATCCTAAACACAGTAAAGTTCGCATCCTCACTCCCATTAGATTATCTCTCATTTACGTTGCCATATCCAATTCCCGGGACACCATTATTTGAGAGACTTAACGGCAAACTAATTTCAGACGAATGGGAGGAACCAAAGAATATTCAAATGGTTAAACATAGGCTTCTTTTTTCTTCACAAGTGAGTGAATTGAAGATAAAGTTTGCCGTGATTAAAGGAATGATTCAATTTTACATTAGAAAATATTTTGGGGAAAATGGCTATCGAATTATGGGCGAACCGATTGAAATTATAACCGATGCAATATATAAAAAAATAAAATAGAGTAATGAATCGGCTAATCATCATATGGTTTGCTCTTAATAGGCAGGGATGGGGTTCGAACCTCTTCTGATCCATTTTCTCTTTTCTCTAAAGAGACCTTGCTAGCAACTGAACTTTTACTTTTCTTTGTGGGGATGGGTGGTTTGGATGTGTTACCATCCCATCCTTGGTTGAGGGGATTTTTGCTTTTTTGGTTTGGGTTGTTTTCCAGTTGCTGTTGGGATGGTGGAAGTGGAATTCTTGAATGGAATTCGATGTAGTGTCATGTTGACGTGGATGGGATGTGGATGGTGAAGTATGATGGCGACTCTATTTCTGTGATATGAACGAACCTTTAGACAGCAGGTTTCTTTTGTATTGATGCTTTTTTGGCTGCTTCTTCTGTCAACATACCAATTAATTGTCCATTCTTAACCATAGCTGCTCGCTTGAATTTTTTTGTTTGCATAATTTTCATTGCTGTAAGCATTGATTCATTTCCTTCGAGAAGGATAAGTGGAGTGTAATTGATGTCTTTTGCAAGAGTTTTGACTGGATCTTTTTGTGCATTAACAATCTCTCGCAGCAGTTCTCGGTCGTTAATGATGCCGATTGGTTTGTTGCTCTCAGTGATTAAGATAGAATTGACGCTATTTTGAAGCATCTTATCAACTGTTTTAGCTATTGTCTCAGACGATGCAATTTCTATTGTTGGAAGTTTTGTTCCCGCTTGACTGCTGATTTCTGTTATATCAATACCGCGTTTCCAAATGTCATTCAACATTTCACTTACGCGTTCAATCTGGCTTGGGTCACTGGAATAAAATGTATCAGCAAAATAGAAAGCCGATTCTGTAGCATTATCACTTAGTGAAGGCATCTTGAACATGAACAAATGCTTGTCATCAACCAACATCATTGTCATGTAACTTATTGGTACATGTTTTACTTCATAGTTTTTTGCCAGTTTCTGCGCTGGTTCAAGATTATCTAAGTCGATTGATGCCATTATTCGGGTGCTTAAGCCTTTTTTAAGGTATTTTACGATCGGGTCATCTTCTGCGAGTCGATTGATGCTCTGTGAAGAGGTGATTATTACAATTTCTTTTTTAGCTGATTCAAGTACCTTAGTCACTTTGCTCCATGCTTCTTCAACGCTTTTAATAACAAGAGTTTCTCCTAATGGGATTCCACTCTTTAATTCGTCTATTCGTCTTGAAGCATCAATGCCGCTTTGCCACATCTGAGTGAAAAACGCTTTTAAAACAGAAATGAACATCTTGTCATTTATCCATAATCCTTCATCTTCAAGATTTAAGACAGATGCTTCGTTACCAAACGGAGCATAAAGGATGGCTTCTTCTTCATCTTTGATTAGAAACCGAGGGAAAAATCTTGAACTCATCCCCACATGGCGTAGTTTAATGTTTAACTTATCTTCAGCTATACTTTGATCAATTCTATCAACTGTTTTGAGGTTCTCTGGAACAATTTCAGTTATTATTTGAACCGTTACATTACGTTCTTGGGATGGAGTAACAGCGGCATCAAATATTCCTGCGATGTCTTCTTGAATTATACCCAGAGCAGTGGTTAAAACAATAATTTGGGATTTGGATTCCTCAATCATGCTAATCATTTTAGCATGAATCTTCTTTTTCCCAGTGATGATTGAGAATTTAGCAACGGGATATTCTGATTCAGGCGCACTTATCGATTGCCAAGCCACCAAAAGCTCCTGCTTCTGATCATTTAGATTAACAACTTCGCTCTTTTTTGTATTAATAAAATTATCAACCAAGGCTTCAAAAGCAACTATAGTAAACCTTGTTGGCCGTTCTAGTGTAGCTTCGATGAAACCTTTTTCCTGCAGTTTTTTAAATGTACGGTAAGCCTGAACACGCTCCATCTTGAGTCGCTTGGCAACGAAACTGGTTGATTGGACTCCGCTTTTTGCAAGGAACATATAAACTTGAATTTCTCTTTTAGATAATCCTAAGATCTGCAAGAATTTGGTTACATCTTTTTCGCTCATCCAAGTTACCGCCGAATAAAACCTACTTTACTAGGAATACGTTTGATGTTTATAAATTGTATCTTTTTAAACACTACAAAACACAATAATTTTTGCATTTACAGAAGTTTCTGCTGTATTGAGCCGTATTCACTTTTTGCTCTTTGTGCAGGTTTCCAAGATTTCCTAACAAAACTTGGAAATTCACCATTACCATCCAATAGCCTCTTCAAAAAAACCATAGTTTTTTCGTCGGTTAAATATCCGCTTCCAAAATCTCCGTGTTTCAATCTTAACTTTGAAATCTCGCCATCCCTTTCCACCTTGGCTACAATAGATGCCGCAGAAACAACAGGAAAAGTCCTGTCAGCTTTATGCTGGGAAATAATTTTTGTTTTGCATCTGAGGCATTCGCAAATGTGATAGCCAAACCTATCAGCTAAAACATCTGCCGCATCAACGTAAGTTTGATCAGGTTTTAAAACTTCAATTATTTTTGCCATTGTTTGTGCTTCAAGCCTGTTGAGTTTGTGAAGTACTCTGCTACTTCGAACGACTTTATCAATTTGGGCAGGTGGAATCTTTATAATATGGTAGTTATGGGTTAACTTCAAGATTTCTGGGTAGAGTTCTTCCCGTTTTTTTGCAGTGAGAAGCTTTGAGTCCTTTACACCTAACCCTGCAAGTAATTGCATATTCTCAGATTTTACAGCAATGCCTGCAACAACTAATGGACCGATAACACATCCACGCCCAGCTTCGTCAACACCAGCTATCAACATTTCTGTTTTCCTCCTAAACAGTGAAGGCTTTAGTTTTCTAAGCTATAATGCTTTTCCAAAACATCACACAACACAAAAAAAATTACTCCAAGCAAAAAAAACAACTTAAAATAATAAATGACTTTTTCGTCTACAGCTTACCTTTAATTTTTTTTCTTTGGTCTTGTTTTAATTCCGAATTTTAAAAGTGCTGTGCAACAATCATAGCGTGTGCCTTATCATACGGTTCAAGGTCAACAATTTCTTTTACCTCAAAGCCTCTGGATCTTAGAACGTTAGCTTCTTGACGGTAGACTGCGTTGGGATCCATGGTTACGTCGATGCTTTGGGATTTGCAGGCAAGCATGACCCAACCGTTTGGTTTGAGGAAAACGTCGGCGTTGTCTGCAAGCAATTTGGCTTGTTCCGGCTGGGCAACGTCGCAGTAGATAGAGTCAACTTTGCCTGAGATGAACATCGCGTAGCGTTGTGGTTGACGTGCATCTTCAAGCATGGGTGAAATGTTCTTTCGGTAAGCTGCAACATTGTTAACTAAATCTCTTAAAGAGCGCTGTGCAAACTCTACGCAATAAACGTGTCCTGAGTCGTCAACTATGTCAGATACGTGACTGGGCGTGGTTCCTGAAGCAGCACCCAAATACAACACCTTAAAACCTGGTTCAATAGGAACGTTTTGTACGCCTTTGATTATACCACCTGCTAATTTGCTTCGAAAAGCATCCCAAACACGATATTCAACGTATTTGAATTTGAAAAGTCGTTCGCCGTAAACTCTCAAGCCGGGAGTAAGGTTTTTTGTGGCTAGGCGTTGTGACCCGTCTTCAAGCATTACCTGATAGATTTCTTTGAATTTGGGATGAGGTTTAACTTTGAGGTGCACGTCTGTCTGGTCCCCGATTTGGACCGCCGCCACCGCCGCGTCGATCGCCTCTGTCTCGTCCGCCACCGTAACTGAAGTTACGTCCTCCGCTTCCACCGCCACCTTGACGTGGTGGTCTTGGACCTCTGTCGCCGCCTCCGAAGTTTTTGCCGCCACCCCTAAATCCACCTCGGTCATCCCGTCGCGGTGGTGGTCGTTGGTCACGGCGTTCGAATGAGCCTTCGGGTCTTGGTTTGGCTTCTTTTGGTGCTGGAGGGTCTTTGTATTTAATTTGGATTTCTTCTAGGCGTTTGTTAATGTCAGCTTTTAATTTGTCTCCAATATAGTGACCTGCTCCGAAAGCATCTGTTCTGGCAGCTATTGCGAGTTTGCCTGCGATGACTCTTGCGATTTTTCCGCGTTGCCACCTTTTTGCATCATGAAGCAGGGTATGTTGGAAGATTAAGCCGTGTTTTGGTGGGCGGGCTCCTGTTTTTAGTGAGCGGAAGAGGGCTTTTTCTGCGCCTATAACTTGTATGGTGCTTGCTGGTCTCATTGCCAAGTTTCGTAGGCTACCCGCCATCGCGATTAAGCGCGCGCCGAGAAGTGCACCTGCAACTGCACGTACGTTTGGCGCCAATTCCTCCATCGTTTGCTCAACATAATCTTCCATTTTCTTACGCAGCAAATAGAAGTTAAGAACATCTTTGGCTAAAGCCTGTACCATCTCAAGGTCTGATTCTGCAATGTCTGCACCCATGGATGATTCCGCTGCTTTCGCAACAAGTTGGGTTCGTTCTTTTGGAATATTTTCTCTCTCTAAATTCTCAACAGTAAAGTTTTCCCTATCACCCAAGTTCGTAACGAGCCGTGAGTAAGTTTCATGCTTCTCGATTAAGCGATCAAGTTCAGGAAAATAAACGCCATACCATTCTCGCAGTCTGCCCATAAAGAGATTAACTGTTTGGTCTAAACTATCGAGTGTTTGAATACTTTGAGCAACAATTAAATCCCGTTTCTCTGATGCGCCTTTAATTCTTATCTTAGCAAGTTCTAAGCTGACACTGCGATTCCATTCGCTTAGTTCTTGTTCATCTTTAGCAAAACCTGATTCGATGGCTATTTCACCCATGCGTGAATGGAGCACAGCAGTGTCTGCTGGCTTAGCTACTTCAACGTTAACTTTCATCTTCTTTTGAGCTTCCGCGGCCAAGTTGGCGGATTCAAAAACAAATACGTCATAACCAACGCTTGCTAGAAGTGAGATTAGTGATGAAACTTCGTCAGATATTTTTCCAGACTCGGTTTTAACTAGGCTTTTTGCTGCATCCTGTGCGTTTTTTGGAAACAGAGCTTTTTCGACTAAGCCATTGTTTTCGTCGAAGGCTGCTACGCCGAAAGGAAATTGAACAATGAATATTTTCATATTATTTGGCCCCAGTAAACTAAGATATTGTCACTGCATTGGCTTAATAAATAGTTTCATCCCTTTGAACCTAAAAGAACAGGATTTTGCTTGTTTAAGTAACTCCAAAATACCTAGAAAAATAATATTTTGCTTTAACTAATTTTTTTCAGTAGATTATATATTATTTTTCAAAAAAGTTATAACGAGCAGAATATAGATAGTTGAAAACAAGGAAGGAAAATCAAATAGCCGTCCAAAAAGAAAAACCAAACGCGTCTGCACTAAAGAAAAAAATCGATAAAATAGTAACCATTGGGCTTATCCAAACTTCTGTTTCTGAAAATATAGCCCAAAACATGAAGAAAGTCGCTAAAAAAATCGAGCAAGCCGCACAAAAAGGTGCCCAAATCGTTTGTTTGCAAGAGCTTTATCGAACAAGGTATTTTCCCCAACAAGAAAAAAAGGATGCCACGGGTTTGGCTGAATCTATTCCTGGCGAATCGACCAAAGTGTTTTCTGAATTGGCTAAAAAACACAAGTTAGTCATTATTGCACCTCTTTTTGAGAAGGCAAAAGATGACAAATTCTATAATTCAGCAGTCGTAATCGGTTCAAATGGAGAATTATTGGGAACTTATCGTAAAGCCCACATACCTCAGGATCCATATTTCTATGAAAAAGACTATTTCGAAGAGGGTGACACAGAATACAAAGTTTTTGAAACCATCTTCGCCCGAATTAGCACGCTTATCTGCTATGACCAGTGGTTCCCCGAACCCGCCAGAATATGCGCTCTAAAAGGGGCAGAAATCATCTTTTACCCAACCGCAATTGGCTACGTTAAAGATTACACGTCTGAAGACGGCGACTGGCACGACGCTTGGAAAACTGTTCAACGCGCACACGCTATAGCCAACGGAATCCATGTTGCCGCTGTTAACCGAGTAGGGGAAGAAGGGGAACTGCAGTTTTGGGGAGGCTCATTTGTTTGCGATTCCTTCGGAAAAGTCCTTAGTGAAGCAAGTACTACAAAAGAAGAAGTTCTAATTATCAAAGTTGATCTGAACAATAATAAACGAATTCAAGACGGCTGGGGTTTCCTCAAGAACCGTCGCCCAGACACGTACGATTCACTCAACAAAGGACTTCCAAGCGAGGAATAAGAGATGAGTAACACAGGTAAAACATGCCGAGAACTAGGTTTCAATATGCCTGCTGAATGGGAAGAACACGACGCTATCTGGCTCGCTTGGCCTTATGACCCGACAACTTTCCCTGAAAGGGTAGAGCGGGTAGAAGCCGTTTATGTTCAAATAGTTAAAGAAATTCATGAAGGCGAACAGGTCAACCTATTTGTGATTGACGAGGCCACCAAACAGAAAGCCATAAAAATGTTCAATGAGACAAGAATAGACCTAAATAAAATCCATTTCCACGTTTCCGATTACGCCGACGTTTGGTTTAGGGATTATGGACCCATATTTGTCAAAAACCAAAACCACGAGTTGGCCATGGTTCATTGGGATTTTAATTCATGGGGAGAAAAATATGAAACGCTCCTAAAAGACAAGCAAATCCCAGATGTTATCAACCAAAAAATGTGCCTGCGATGCTTCAAACCCGGCATCGTTTTAGAAGGAGGCTCCATAGATGTCAACGGCAAAGGAACCTTGCTGACGACCGAGCAATGCCTACTAAATGGAAACCGAAACCCACATCTAGGCAAAAAAGATATTGAAAAATTCTTATCCGTATACTTGGGGGCAACCAATTTTATCTGGCTCAAAAAGGGTATCTTGGGCGACGACACTGACGGCCACATCGACGACTTAGCCCGATTCGTTAATCCGTCTACCATCGTTTGCGCTTATCAAAACGATAAAAACGATGTAGACTACGATGCCCTAAAAGAAAACTATGAAATTTTATGCCAAGCCCGCGACCAAGACGGCAGAGAATTCAAGATTGTCAAGTTACCCATGCCCAAAGTTGTCAGCGACGAAGATGAACGATTGCCTGCAAGCTACACAAACTTCTACATTGGCAACAAAAAGGTGCTTGTTCCGGTCTTCGACCATGAAAATGATAGCAAAGCCCTGTCGATTCTGCAGGACTTGTTCCCAACCCACAAAGTCGTCGGCATAAGATGCGTGGACTTGGTTTACGGATTTGGCACAATCCACTGTATCAGCCAACAACAACCCTGCCGTATCTAAGCGTTAAAATTGATTGGCAAATGACGCGCGTCTTAGTTAAGTTTAAACTCTGCACCTTCATAATAGGTAAATCCCATTAGTTTGAGGAGTTCGGGAGAGAATAAGGCATGGTAAATCAGCCTCCGATTCGGGCACGCGGCGTCAAAGTGCTTAAAGCCGTCTCATCACCGCTTAGGCTACAAATCCTAAACCTACTCTTCGACAAAAGCGCACTCTCTTATACTGAACTTATGAACCAACTTAAAATGAACCCAAGTAGAGACGCAGGCAGGTTCGCTTATCACCTAAAATTCTTGTTAAAAGCGGATTTAGTTGAGGCAGATGTTGAAGCAAAAAAGTATTTCTTAACTGACCTTGGCAAAATGGTGCTTGACGTTGCTGACCGCGTGGAAAAGAAAGTAGTTAAACCACGTGGTATGGTTGTTCGCACTTCGCATTTGACTCTTGAAGAATTTGATGTTAACAAAATAGCTAATTCCCTCATTAAAGAAGCCAAGGTTCCAGCGGAACTTGCACAAAAAGCCGCTAAAGAAACTGAAAAACGCCTTGTCAAATCAAAAACAAAGTATCTCACAGCCTCGCTAATCAGGGAGGTTGTAAACGGCATTTTGGTTGAAAAAGGCTTTGAAGATTACCGCAATAAACTCACAAGAGTCGGCATGCCAATTCATGAAGTAACCGCGCTAATTGAATCAAAAGACCATCCCCAAGACTCAGAAGCAACAATTAGCAAAGCAGGCCAAACCATCTTGAGCGAATATACGTTGCTAAACGTTTTCCCCAGAGACATCGCTGATGCACATCTTTCAGGAGCCCTCCACATCGAAGGCTTAGGCACATGGATTCTGAAACCCAACGAAGTCATACATGACCTACGCTACTTCTTCCAACACGGCGTCAAACTTGACAACCCCCTTCAAGTCGTAATGGACGCTCCCAACGACCTAAAATCTGCATTATCAATAGCATTCAACGTCATTTTACATGCCAGTAAAGAAACTAATCACACTCAAACCTTCAATTACTTCAACGTTTTTCTCGCCCCATTTGTTAGGGGAAACGAAGTTAACAAGATCAAAGAAAACCTGCGCTTGTTTATCCAAAACCTCAACCAACATGCTGAGGCTACTTTGGGTCTTGAACTTTCGATTCCTAAATTTACCTCGGAAAAAGAAGCCATCGGTCCACAGGACAAATCAAACGGTAAATACGACGACTTCACAAAAGAAAGCCAAATTGTGGCATCGCTTGTCATCGATGTTTTTGCTGAAGAAAGCACGAATAAACCTTTGCTTAGTCCAAGGCTGGTTATAAAAATCAATGAAGCGGCTTTGGGTGACGAAAACGCTAAATCGGTTTTGCTTAAAGCGCATCAGTTAGCAGCGAAAAGTGGGATTCCCTATTTTGCTAACATGACTAAGAAGGAGAGCGAAAATGTGGCTTTTTCCTCTTCCGGCGTAAAATTCGCGGCTGATTTGACAGGTGATTGGGAAACCGACACTTTGCGGACTGGTTGTTTGGGTTGCGTTACTATTAATTTACCCAGAATTGCTATTGAATGTGAGAAGGATAAAAACAAGTTCTACGAATTGATGCGGGAACGTTTTGAACTTGCCGCTCGCGCTTTGAACATAAAGAATAATGCGCTCAAACAATTCGGCAAAACTTCATTGCCTTTTCTTCTGCAAAAAGCAGGCGGCGATACCTATTTCCGCCTAGAAAATTGCTCACGAATAATTAATTTAGCTGGTCTCCAAGAAGCCACGGAAGCCTTCACTGAAAAAAACGTTAACTCAGAAGAAAGCCGCAAATTTGCAGAAGAGACAATCCAAAATCTTTTAGCTTTCAAACAGAAAATCGGCAGAAAATATGGCAAACGCCTCTACCCCGTCATACTTGCCAACTCAGAAGCATCCGAGCGATTGGCACAATTGGACATTGAACGGTACGGCGTTGCCAAAGTGAAGTTTTCAGGAACAAGAGAAAAACCCTATTATTCAACTGCTAAACGTTTTCAAGTGAAAGCCGCTGAACTTCTCAGCATAAAGACTGAAATGCTTGAGACAGCACAAAGGTGGAAAGGGTTGAATGCTGGTGGAAACCTCAGCATTATAGAACTTGAAGATGCCCAATATACACCGGAAGCCCTAATGAATTTAACGCAACGCCTAATGGAGAATCAATCAATAGAATTCTTCACCTACAACCGCCTAGTTAGCTTCTGCGATAACTGCAAGAAAAACTGGTTCGGAACTCTTCACAAATGCCCCTCATGCGGCTCCATGAGCACCCTTACAACTTTCGATCGATTCACATCGACTTAATTATTTGACCCCGCCAAGCACTAACGCGAGCAATGCCATGCGGACTACAATACCGTTCCAAACCTGCTGGAAATACTTTGCCTGAGGCGTCCCATCAACTTCAGCAGCGATTTCATCCACTCGTGGCAGGGGATGAAGGATAATCATGTCTTTTTTTACGCCTTTTAGGGTTTTTAGATCTATTTTGTAGGCGCCTTTGACTTTGGCGTATTCTGCTGCGTCGGGGAAGCGTTCTTTTTGGATACGAGTAACATATAGGACGTCGATTTGGGGCATTATGGTTTCGAGGTTTGCATCTTCTGTTACTGGGATTTTGTTTTTAATTGTTTGGAGTACGTCTTTTCGCATTCGTAGTGTTTCAGGTGAGACAAAGAACAATTCTACATTGTATAATGCTAATGCATAAGCCAGTGAGTGAACAGTCCTTCCATAGCGCAAGTCCCCGACTAATGCGATTTTTAAACCATCAATCTTACCCTTCTCCTTACGCATCGTATAGAGGTCTATGAAGGCTTGTGTAGGATGCTCCTCAGAGCCTGTGCCAGCGTTAATTATTGGAACTTTGGAGAATTCAGCTGCCAACTTCGCTGAGCCTTCTAGGCCATGCCTAAGAGCAATCGTGTCTGCATAATTCTCAACAGTACGTATAGTATCTGCGAGGTTTTCACCTTTCTTGACAGAAGCAATTTCTGCTTCAGCAAAACCAATATTGGATCCACCTAATTTCAACATTGCAGTTTCGAAGCTCAAACGTGTGCGCGTACTGGGTTCAAAGAATAAGGTTGCCAAAATCTTTCCTTTAAGCATATCCGAGCCGCTTTTTGCAAGAGGCTCCATTGTTTTGCTAACATCTAAGATATGGTTGATTTCCTGTTGCGAGAAGTCTTCGATTGATACGATGTCTCTTCCCTTGAACTCCAATTGTCGGCACCCAAAACAAAGAAAACCTGCAACTGCTAAATAACACTTTGTATACCCAACTTAGTTTTTTTGAAACTTGTTAGTGCTTATATGCTTTTGTTGTTGTACAACTACTGCAACACATTTATAATAACAGGAACTTAGCAATAGTATTTCTCAATCAGGTTAGCAAAACTTGCAGGTGTTTTTAAAATGGAAACAATCTTAAAACAAATTTCTAAACGAGAAACCCGCCAAGAAATGGTCAATTCACACGGATACATGCCTCGAATACATGAAGTTCGAGCTCCATGCCAATGGCTTGAAAATTGCTATAATGGAAAATGCCCAGCATTTGTTCGTCAGAACGGTAATTTTTACTGTGCCAAAATTAAAGCAATAATATAAAATTATTCTTTTTTTGCAAAATTAACAGAATAATAAGAGTTATCGTTTATTGAGGATAAGAGCCGTTTTAACTCATCGAATTATTTTATTAGCACGTTTCTAAAAATGGATTGAAAAACAATAGAAACGCGATTCTCGGGTGAAAACTAAGTTTTTCTAGACAAACACATCAGAATCACAAAGACTTAAACTTAGAAAGATTGTAAACTATTTACAGACATTCAAACCCATTTATAAAATTATGAAAAAACAAGGGTATGTTGCAACAAACCTCTTCTAATCGAATTTGAAGGCAATTAACTTTTCACTGCAGCAATTGCATCTTTAACAACTGCAACTGAGTTCTTGAAACATTCCCCTGTTTTTTTGGATAACTCAAGTTCGATTATTTTTTCAACCCCTTCTTTTCCAAGTACAACAGGCACACCGATTGACACTCCAGAGGCACCATATTCACCACACAAACAAGTTGAAACGCTCATAACGCGGTTTCTTCCTGTCAAAATCGCATCCGCCATTATCGCAATAACCGTGCTAGGAGCATAAACTGTGCTGCCTTTCAATTGGATAACATCTGCTCCTGAAGTTATCGTTTGATTAACTATTCCGTCGATTTGCTCGCTCGTTAATAGGCTCAATATTGGTATGCCTGAAACTGAAGCGTATTCAACCAGTGGCACCATTGAGTCGCCATGTTCACCAATTACTAAAGCTCTTGTGTCTTCACGTGAAACATTCAGTTCATTGGAAATGTAGGTTCTGAAACGCATGGAGTCTAAGATGTTGCCCATCCCAAACAAACGGCTACGCGGAAAACCAGTTTCGTTAAAGGCAATATACGTCATAATGTCAACTGGGTTGGATACCATCATGAGTTTACAATTGGGCGCATACTTGATAACTTCTTTAACGACTGATTTTATGATTTGAGCATTAGTATTCATGAGGTCAAAGCGTGTCATGTCAGGCCTTCTACCTAGTCCCGCAGTTACAATCACAAGTTCCGAATCCGCCATTTCTTCATAATCACTGGTTCCGCGGATTGTGCCATCAAACTCGATTGCTGGTGCAGCCTGCATCATGTCAAGCGCTTCACCTTTTGCCTGCTTTTCGTTAGTGTCAATTAATACTACGTCGCTTATTTTATAACGCAAAATGTCAAAAGCTGCTGCACTTCCCACTTTGCCTGCGCCAATTATAGTTATCATATTAGAAATCCAAGTAAAATATGATTTAGAAGTTGAATATAACTAAACCGCTTCTATCATAGATTGGCTGATTTCTTAAAGATGGATGACTATTTGTTTTCAAACTTGTTTGCGCACAAACTTAAATCGAGAATACTAATAGAATCAAAAGATCTTCGTGTCTATTTATAACATCAGCAAACGTTATCTCACAATCACGACAGGACAAGGCGCTAAATGAGCCACTTTCTCGCTAATATTCCCTAGAAAAAGTTCCCTAACCCTACCTAAACCATGATGACCAACCACAATAATATCAAACCTTGCTTCCTTTGCCTCACCAACAATCTCCAAAGCAGGATCGCCCTCACGCAACTTTGACGAAACCACAACATTAGGCTTAACATCTTTCGCGTGAGCAACTGCTTTATTTAGAATTTCTTCATGAAATCTCTGAAGATCCTTAGCAAATACAACCATACTCTCCCCGGAAATAGTGGTTGGTTCTAATGGAACAGCACCCATCGCTGGTGATTCACTGACATTTAAAACTCTAACTGCCGCACCGTATTTTTCTGCCAGATCAAGACTAAAATCCAAAGCTCTAGCTGAATTTTCTGAGCCATCTACAGCAACTAAAATATTCCGAATCAATAGATTAACTCCAAGAAAATATGCTTCTTAGAGCCATTAAACTTTTCCTAATTTCAAAGTCTACTCAGAACTTTTATGCTTCGTTGTGGCACATTGCAAAGACCCTTTTACCCTTAGCAATATAAGGATAAAGTGCTATTTTATACTAAAGTAAACTTGTGGGGGTACATCGATAAATAAGCATATTCAAATTGTGATCTTCATGCTTATTGCATTAACCCTTCTGCCAGCAATCAATCTACCCCCGACGAAAGGAGCTGAAACAGAGTCTTCTTGGACCACCATGACTCCTATGCTTACCGCTCGTGGAGGATTTGGAGTAGCTGTTGTTGACGGAAAAATCTATGCGATAGGTGGCTTAACTGGAGGCGATCTTCCAGTCAGCATAACTGAAGAGTACAACCCTCAAACCAATGAGTGGACAAGCAAGACGCCGATGCCTACACCTAGAAGCGGGTTCGCTATCACGGTTTACCAGAATAAGATTTACGTTATAGGCGGATCAGTTGGCTATGGATATGTCGGAAACAACGAGGTCTACGATCCTATAAGCAACACTTGGGAAACAAAGACATCAATGCCTACTCCCAGAGCAGACCTATGCGCGAATTTAGTTAACGATGAAATTTACCTTATCGGTGGCAAAAAATACTCTAGTACAACCCCTTTCTTCAATGAAACTAACATAAATGAAGTCTATTATCCTGTTAACGACTCCTGGAGTACAAAAACGTCAATTCCTACTGCCGTTCAGGGTTACGCTTCAACCGTTTTCAATGCCAAAATCTACGTTATGGGTGGGTCACTAAAATCCCTATCACTAGAAAATACTTTAACTACTGATGCCACCCAAGTATTTAACCCTGAAAATGACACTTGGAGTTTAGCCGCAAATTTACCTCACGCTGTCAGTTACGGGGCTGCGGGGATGACTGAAGGGATTATGGCATTGGAAAGAATTTACTATATAGGCGGACATTCAATTGGGAAATTTACGGGACAAGCTCAAGCTTACAATTATAAGAACAATTCATGGAGCATTGTTGAATCTATGCCTACTTCAAGAGCATACTTGGGAGTAGCAGTAGTGAATGATGTTCTATATGCTATAGGAGGTTTTGATGGAACAAATTGGCTAAATGTAAACGAGCAGTATAATCCCATTGGGTACGGAACTGTTGCACCCAAAGTTCAGATTATTTCTCCTGACAACAAAACTTACTCAAATGTAACGTTATCGTACAAAATTAACAGAGGCACACAATGGATTGGTTATAGTATAGATAACCATCCAAATGTCACCATAAAAACAGAAACAAACCTTTTAGGTCTCTCTGAAGGAAACCATAACGTGACAATATATGCGAACGACAGCTTAGGAAACATGGGTTCATCAAACACAGTTTTCTTCTCAGTTGATATACTTCCTCCAATTCTTCAGATATTAGTTCCTCAGAACCAGACTTACGGCGTAATCGATATTCAGTTAACGTTTACGATAAATGAAGCATTTTCTAATTTAGCTTACAGTCTGGATGGACAAAGTAAGAAAGATATTGTCGGTAATGTCACTTTGCCAGCTTTATCCAATGGCGCCCACCGTTTGACACTCTATGCCGCTGATGATTTAGGTAATTTAGCTGAAAAAACAGTTTTTTTTAATGTCTCACCCTTCCCAATAGTTGCAATAGCAGCTGTAGTAGCCATCGCAATTATTGTCATAGCTTCGGGTTACTTGCTATATAAGCACAAAAATTCGAGCAGCATGAAAGATAATGAAAAGTAACCAAAAATACAAGATTGAAATTCATGGTGCCTTATTTAATCAATAACATTTATTTTGTCTCTTTTTGTAGGAAAATTTTAAGTAAACATTTTTCTTAGCTTTTAGAGAGAGGATCTTGTTTAATGGTCTATGAAATCGATTACGTGGAAGGTGAACTAGTTTGTTGTTCTTCCAAAATAATTATTGCTGATAGGATTTTCTACGTGAAATTATTTCACTCAGGAATATCAAAGTTTTTTTCTGGGGACCAACAAGGAGTAATCCAAAAAGAAATTTCTAAAACTGAGTTTGAACTCTGGATTAATATTCTGGCTGATAAGCTAGCGGATGTTCAAGAAATTCAAAAAAAGGTTAGTTCAGGAAAAAAATATTAGCTAAATAAAAATCAGCAATTTCAAATGTAAACAACTATCCATTGAAAAGTTTCTCGCTTTAAAAAAATAATTGTTTTAAGGTTCCAATTACTATTTACTAGAATCAAGTTAAGGGAATAGTCATGACTGTTAATTTAGTTCCATGGGATACAAGTCGAAACATATTGGAGGAGACAAATCGACTCTACAATGAATCTGGAACCTTTGATTGTATACAGAAAGATGATCTTGTAGCCGTCAAATTGCATGTGGGAGAATTAGGCAACCCTTATTATGTTCAGCCATGCTTCGTCCATGATATAATTCGGAGAATTAAAGATGCAGGCGGGAAACCCTTCCTTACAGACTCCAATACAGCCTATCACGGTCAACGAAACAACGCCTATGACCATATGAATACAGCTTTATTGAATGGCTTCAACATGGCGCCATTCATTGTTGCAGATGGATTAAAAGGCGAAAATTTCCAAGTCATAAAAACTAAAGGCATACTGGAAGAAATTGAAGTTTCAGGCGCTATCGCTCAAGCAGACACGATGATTGTTATCTCCCATTGTAAAGGTCATGAACTCAGCGGATTCGGGGGTGCCATAAAAAATCTAGGAATGGGATGCACGCCTGTTCTAGGAAAGTTCCGACAACACAGGACAGTTTGTTTACAAATAGACTTATCCAAATGTTCTGGATGCGGAAAATGCAAAGAATCCTGCCCAATTAACCTTCCAGAAATCATCGAGGGAAAAGCACGAAACACCTCGCCCCTCTGCATGCGTTGCCCAGTTTGCATCGGTGTTTGCCCTATGGAAGCCATAAGTTTTATTGATAAAGGAAACCTATGTAAGGCATTAGCTTCAGCCGCTTTAGGTGTACTCTCAACATTCAAGCCAAGTAAAGTTTCTTATGTAAGTTTTGCAAAAGACATTACCCAATTCTGTGATTGTCTACCTAACCCCGGCGAAATCATAATGAAGAACGTGGGCGTTTTCGCATCTGACTCGCCTGTTTCAATTGACGCTGCATTCCTTGGATCGATCGATTATAGAATGCTTAATGACGCATCTCATGTCGATTGTATGCTACAAATAGAAGAAGCAAAAGCTCTGGGCATCAAAGGTGACGTTAAACCTAAAATAAATATTATAAACTAATTTTTTCAACAAGTTTGCGCTTGATCTCGAGCTTTTCTTCTTCTGCTTTGGATCAAGAAGTAAGCAACAATTAATGCTATCAAGGCAGCTATAACAGCTATTAGTAAATAGTGTGAAAAATCAGCGACTTCTGCCCAGTTAGAGCCTAAATAGTAGCCTATGTAAATTAAAACAATGTTCCAGAGAAGGCACCCCGCGATTGTGAAAACCAAAAACTTTGCTATAGGCATCCTTGCTGCTCCTGCAGGAAAAGAGATCAAAGTTCTGATTCCAGGGATTAATCGTGATAGAAAAATTATCATTACGCCGTATTTGTCGAACCATTTGGATACTAATGCAAGTTGATTCTTAGAAAATAGAACTCTACCTAGAAATCGACGTTTAGCAAGAGCTTCAACACCTTTCAATCCAATGTAATAATCAATCATTGAACCAATTATTGCGGCAACAGTTGCAACTAAAATGGTTATCAAAAAATTGAGTTGCCCTATCGAGACAAGGTAACCTGAAAAAAGAAGCACTATCTCACTTGGGATAGGTAGAGAACTCGATTCAAGAACCATTAAAACAAAAATACCCGAGTACCCCCATGAAGCGATCGTATTCTTTACATTTCTTGAAAAAGAAATGATTGTGTTTCCCTCCAAAAAATCAAACGAAATGTAAACGGCAAGTATGATGATTATTGTTGCAGCAATTATTTGTGGCGCTTTTTTTCGTAAAATCTTAAACTTAGATTTATCCGCTGCCAATGGTCATCGCTTGACTTTAATGCTGAACTTTAATTTAACTTAGCTTGTAAAATAATTGTTTTTTCTATAATTTTTCATTTAGCTTAAACTTAATTATTTTTTGGTTTTGATAATGGGACTTGTTTAATGGAAAATAAAGATTTTCATCGAATAATTCTACCTATTCACACTAAAACTCTAAATTTCCATTTGTGGCTGCAGAAATCCTGTTAACTTATATCTGAAACCACGCTTATCAGTAAACCGAGATGTATAACGCATGGAGAGGTTTTCGCTAGCTGTCTTCAATACTCAGCCACCACATCTGTATTTTGGGGGTGTTGAGCGGCGCATAATGGAAACTACCAAGCGGATACAAACCGAATCAGATATTACGGTTTATAGCGGTACTAAAGCAGGTTTTAAAAAACCCTCTAGTATGGATGGAGTGAGATTTGTTCCTTGTTATTCTACAGATATTCTTTTTCCGGTGGATAATTGGTTTTTCAACCGAAGCCTCATTCAGAAAGCCAAAGCAATTAATGCAGATGTCTATGAGGCTCACGCTGTAAGTGGATATGGATTTCCTGAATCCCTTAAAAAACTGAGAATAAAAAAGCCATTTATCCACACGATTCATGGTGTTCTCGCTGATGAGTTTGAGCAAGCAAAGAAAAACGGTTATCCTTCGATTAGAGGGCGGGCTGCAAACTATTTTATGGAAAAGCTCTCAAAACTGGAAGAGGAAACAGCCAAAGACGCCACATTAGTTGTTACAATAAGCAATTATTCGCTTGAAAAAATCCAGAAATATTATGGCATTGAGCGGAGTAAGGTTCGGATTGTTCCAAACGGCGTGGACATAGAAAAATTCAAGCCTATGGATAATAAAGCGGTTAGGCGGCAATTTGGTTTAGGCAATGAAGCATGTGTATTATTCGTGGGTAGTCTGATTCCGCGGAAGGGTCTCGGATTCCTGGTTGAAGCAGCTAAAAAAGTAGTCAAAGACCAACATGACACAAAGTTTTTGATTGTTGGAGATGGCCCCTTAAGAAACCAATTGTCTGATTCATTAAAATCTGCCAACCTTTCAAGTAACTTCAAGTTCATAGGCAACCTAAAAGAAGAGATGCTTCCAAAAGTTTACAATTGTGCTGACGTTTTTGTTTTACCATCTATTCAGGAAGGACAGGGAATAGTGCTACTAGAAGCACAAGCTTCAGGTAAACCTGTGGTTGCATTTGATATAGGTGGAGTCAATGAAACCGTCCAAAATAAAGAGACAGGTTTACTTGTTAATTCTGGAAACGCTAATGCATTGGCAGATGCTTTGCTAAAACTGCTAACAGATAAAGACCTGAGAGAAAAAATGGGTTCTAATGGACAGTTGTTTGTCTCTAAAAACTATACATGGGAGCTCTGCAGTCAAAAAATGCTCAAAGTCTATCTCGAAGCATTAAGAACATGAGACGCCCACGGATTTTGCTAACCGTTTGAAATCGGGTTCATCCATCCACTCAGTCTTTAGATAACAGCAAATTCTCGCTTCGCTAAGCCCGATTCTTCTTGCTTCTTGAATACAGTAACGGTAAGCTTCAATTTCTGTTGGGCGTTCAACATAATCGTATCGGGGGTCAAAAAGTTCTCGACCTTCCATGAACTGTTTAACATGGCATAATTCATGGATTAAATCAAGGTAAATGTCGGTTTTGTCGCCCTCGTTAAGATAACCTTTGCTTATGACCAAATGCCCGTCTGAACCATCTACGAACATGTAACCCATAATCCAACTAATCTCCACTTTAAGTTGACTTAAGACTTCACGGGTCTTATCTCCAAAAATACCCTTAACTGCCTCAACATTTTCAAAATCTTTAAAATACTCAGAAAAAATTACTTTACGACTTCCAATACTTATTATGTTAAAAGGAAGTTTTCTAAACAAACGCAAGATTTTAAAAAAAGCATACTCTATTGCCGTCAAATCGCAAATCAACTCCTACTTAAAAGTTGGAAGATACTCAAGCCTCATTCCTCGATGCGCCAAATCTGGAAGGTCGTCTACGCTACCGATGCTAGCGTCAATGTTGCGGTGTATTGGATGACTCCATATGCCTTCGGGTGCAAGATTAAACTGTAAGGGAACATCGATTTTGATATTGTATTTTTCACTCAAGTTTTTAATTAATTTTCCCTCTCGACAGGCTATTCGTCCAGAGCGATAACTTTGAAGTAGCTGAGGAGCGGCAAATGCGCCAATACCATGCCATAACGTTGCATCCTCTGGCGAACCAATCGAATACAAGAAGAACTGGGGTGAAGAAGGTGTTTCAGAATAACTGTAATCAGAAAGTTTTTCACCGGGTACTGAGAAGTTGTCTTCGCAAACTGCAACTGCTATGTCTTGGGGATCCATGGCGTTTGGATAGAGTTGCGTAGTTTTGTATTTGATAGTTAGATCAAGTAATTTGCCGTTTTCAAAGTGTAATTTGCCGCGAGCTGCACGTTTGGAGCCGAAACCTTTCGGAGAATGGGGTATCGTCAGAAGGGTTGTTCGGTTTTTCAAACTGCGACCCATGCATGTGTACGCTTCTTCAATAGATGAGTAATCGCGATTGCTTTCCTTGATGATGTAATGTAACAAATCATCTTTAGTTTCTGTCTTCAAAGTTGAAATCGGCATTCGCAATGTAAAAAGCGAGAGATCCATTCCAAAGAATACTGACAAATCTTTCAGCTGACTGTATTTTATTGAGTCTACCAAGTCAAGGTACGAACCATTATTGTCTGTTAGACTTTCATTGATAAGCTCTGCTTCTTTTTTTGAAATTAAACTACCATCGTACTTTCTGCAGTAAGCTTCGTCAATTTTAAGTTCGTCAGTTTTGACATTTGCTGCTGGAAATGCGCTCTGCCCGCTGTCAACAATTGATTGTTTGAGTGGATTCATCGAGTAACGGTCAGCCTCCACATCATCTGTATTTAGGAGAAAAGGCACGATGTATCCTTTGGTAGGTTTCTTAAGTAACTCGATAACCGCAACTACATCACTAATATCTGGCTTATGCAAACCATGTTCGTAGAAGTAGTTAGCGCAAGTTTCAAGCAGTCGAGTTCCAATAATTCCTTGAACCTCCTCCACAGTTAATTGTGGATTAGTGTATTCAACTGATCCACGTAAATAGAATCTTCCATCAGAGAATGGGAATGAAACTTTTTTGCCGTTAACATACCGAAATAAGGTAACTTTACGATTGTTATTCTGATCCTTTGAAGCTACAGCGCCTTCAACTAGAACTTTGACTGTTAGAAAGGAAGTATTTAAAAAATCTTCAAGCAAAAGTTTACAATAATCTTCCATAAATTATCCTCTTTCTAAAGATTCAGCCAAGTATATACAATTTTTCACGGTCTTTGGTCCTAAAAACATTCTTGCAACAGAAAAATTTTCTTTAAAGCCTGCTGTAGAAAGGGTATCTACGAGGGAACATTCTTTTTTTGGTAGCGCCACGTAAACGTTCGAACCTGTTAACTTGCTAAGAACTTTCTTAAGAAGCGCAATAGCTACGTCGACGTTTTCTTTTTGGCATATTAATGGTCCAATCCAAGCCATTTTTTCGCATACTGTAGATGTCAAATACCCAATTATTTCATCATCCTTGGAAATATAATAGCTCAAGTTACTTTTTTCAAGAAAGATTGATTCAAGCAGTTTTTGTCTGTTACCCCCAAAGCATCTGTGGTCAAACTCTGCTATTTGCTGAAGATTTTTTGTTTCCATCATAGACAAAGTCTCTGAGGATAAGATTTTTTTAAGGCTGGGTGCTTGTTGCAGAGAAAAATCTTCATCATATCGAAATCCTAAGTCTCTGTAGAATCCAATTAGATTTGGGTAAGCATACAATCCAATTGTTTCAATACCTTTGTCCTGTAAAAAGCCAATTGAATGTTTCACTAGTTGGCTCCCAGCGCCTTTGCCCCGATATTCTTCTTTAACGATGAGATTTCCAAACCAACCGACGTTGCCATAACTATTGCATGTGGCAATGCCGATGGGTTGCGAATCATCAAAAAGGACAAAACAGCCGTCTGGTTCAAGATAAGTTATGAATTGAAAATCTTCGATTGCCATATTCCAATCCATGGTATTAGCTAATTCGGTAGCAAAAACGAAATCTTTAGGTTGCATCAACTTAATTTGGAACATCGTTTTAAATTGTAGAGTAATCAACCAATTAAGTCTGTTTATAGAGAATTTTTGGATAGTTAGTCTTTGTTTCTGTTTTTGTCCTGGTTGTTGTGGCGGGTTTTTTTGTGTGTACGCTTTTTTTGGGGTTTGTTGCAGGCTCGTTTTTGGTGTTGGGTTGTGGCTTGGAGTTTGTTTGGTTGTTGTGGTTGTGAAGTAATTGAAGACTTAAATTTTCGCAGTTTGATGAAATTTATCTTAGTTGATTAAAGCTTAAATGGTTTTATTTAGTCAAATAATGGCTTTATGCCAATTCTTATTTTTGTATTGCTTATTTCAGAGGTAAAATGCTTCAAGAATAAAGTTTATTGCATTTATTCTAGTTATTTTCTGCTAGTTCTCTGAAAATTTAAATAATGATTCTCCTTTGGACAACAAATGGTTCTGTTTAGATCTAATCTCGTTTTCAATTTTCATTACCTTATTAATTCTCCTAAAATAATAAAAATGACAATATTCATATTAAGAATAGTCAGCTTTCAGGAGAAAACAAAGATGGATAATCAAGAAGAATTTGTACCTGTTATAGATGAAAAAGAATTGCAGGAGGGAAAAATGAAACTCGTGGCATTTGAGGGTATACCACTTTTATTTATTAAACAACTAGGAAAAATTTTTGTTATAGATAATCGTTGCCCCCATATGGCATGCGGTTTCGTGGGAGGAACACTTGATGGACTGACGATTGTTTGTCCTTGCCATGATTGGCGCTTTAGCTTGGAAACTGGAGAATACAAAGATGACCCGTCAATGAAGTTAGTTATGTTTGAATGGAAGGTTGAGACCGGAAAAATCTGGGTTAAACTTGACGAAGACTAAAATCGTTTTTAACTTGTATAGCATGTAATGGCTTCGTTTTTAAATTTGTATTCTTTGCAGAATTCCCAGAAAGCTTCAGATGTCTTT
Source organism: Candidatus Bathyarchaeota archaeon (assembly GCA_963831895.1). Classification (GTDB taxonomy): domain Archaea; phylum Thermoproteota; class Bathyarchaeia; order Bathyarchaeales; family Bathycorpusculaceae; genus Bathycorpusculum. The sequence goes on along the minus strand of CAWHSD010000008.1, from coordinate 111,421 downwards.
AGAAGAGACCTTTTTGGTTTGACGATGTATAGTTTTCGACAGTTTTTTGCTTCTTCAATTGCAATTATTTTCAACAATCCCGCTGCTTGGGCTTTTTTAGCAGCGATTGAGGAGATTATGCTTATGCCTCTGCCTTCTGAGACTGCTGTTATTACTGATTCTGTGCTTCCAAGCTCCAAGGCAACCAGCATCTTCTGGGAATGAAGATTGTTTTCTTTTAGTAAATGTTCGATTTCAAGTCTTGTTCCGGAAGTTTCTTCACGGTTTACCAATGGGAAAGATATGATTGTTTTTAGCTTGACAATTTTTTGTTTGGCTAAATCATGGTTACATGGAACAATAAGAACTAATTGTTCTTCACCTATTTGGAGAAAATCGAATTTTTCTTCAAATCCCAAAATTGTACCGACAGCCGCAAAATCTGCATCGTTGGCTTGTAGGTTGCTTAGGCTGTTTAGGCTGTCGTCGGCTTTTATCTTGAATTTTATGTCGGGATATTTTTTTTGGAATTGAGCGATTAAATTTGGAATTATATGTTCTCCTGGGATTGTGCTCGCAGCGATTCTTATTGTTCCTGACAAATTGAGTTTAGCGGAAGAGATTTTGGTTTTTGCATTTTGGGCGTGTTGTAGTATTTTTTCAGCGGTTTCTTTGAGAGTTGCACCTTCATCGGTGACTTCTACACCTTGTGCTGTGCGTTTGAAGAGTTCAGCGTCAAAATATGCTTCCAATGCTGCTATATGGTGGCTGACTGTGCCTTGGCTTGTTTTGAGTTCTCTGGCTGCCACTGAGAAGCTGTGTGTTCTGGCAACTGTGAGGAATGTGTTTAGGTAATCGAACCGGATAGTTTCCATGCGTTTTTGTGCCTCTATCGTATGCTTCTAGAATGTTTGTTTATACGATATTTGCTTTTTGTTTGGAAAAACCTTATATCAGTTTTTTTAATAAGAACTATCAGGAAAATTGAAGTGTGAAAGTGTGGTTACATTCACATTAATAATAAATGAAGCCCCTTACGCAAAAGAACGAGCAATGTCAGCTCTAAGATTCGCCGCAACCTGCGACTTGGAAGGCCACAAAGTAAAAATTTGGCTGTTCGAAAACGGTGTTTACCTTGCAAAAAAAGGACAAAAACCCGCTCAAGGCTTAATCAACTATGGCCAGAACTTAGAAAATCTAATTCAAGGAGGCGTGGAAGTTAAAGCCTGCGTAGTCTGCGTTGAAGCACGTGGCTTAGTCCAGGCTGACCTGTTTGACGGGGTAAGAGTCGCGACTGTGCATGAACTCGTTGAATGGACAGTTAATAGTGACAAAGTAATAGTGTTCTAGTGAAGTTTTTGGAAATTGAAAAGTTGGATGTTAGGGGTCAAATGTGCCCTTTGCCGGTAGCATTTACCAAGCGCAAGCTGGCGAGCATGGTTGCAGGGCAGTTGTTGGAGGTTTTTGGCGAGGGCGAATTGGAGTTTGATAACATTCAGCGTTGGGTTAAGAATAATGGGCATGAAGTTGTTGAAGCTTCGAAATCTGGCGCTGAGTTTAAGGTTTTAGTTAAAAAACACTAATAACGATCAATATTTCTAATAATATTTATCAATATTTTTAATAATTGGAATTTGCAATACCCTCATATTTGGCATGTGATTGAAATGGCAGAAAAATATGTAGAAATGTGGAAATCTCTCGGAATGGATATTGAAAAACATAACCAGCTCCTAAACATCTTAGGACATTACTACGGAGCCGTTTACCTAACTCAGAAAAACCGCCCAAAAGGAATGGGTTACTTTGACTTTGTCGTCTCAGAAATCCATGGGTTACGAATCAAAGAACTTAACGACCTAAGAAAAGAAGGCAAAAAGGTCGTGGGAGCATTTTGCATTTACGCGCCAGAAGAACTAGCTTTCTCTGCAGACGCAACAATGGTTGGGTTGTGCGGGGGAGCAGACTTCTCAGTTCCAGATGCAGAGGCAATCTTGCCAAGAAACCTTTGCCCCTTGATTAAATCGTTCTACGGCTTTAAATTAAACAAAACCTGCCCTTACTTCCAGTCAAGCGACCTAGTAGTAGGAGAAACAACATGCGACGGTAAGAAGAAAGTATACGAACTCTTAAACGAGCTAATTCCAACTTACATTTTAGAAGTCCCACACAAACCAGATACAAAACAAGGCAAAGAATTCTGGTACAAAGAACTCGAAGCCTTCAAAACCAAACTTGAAGAAGTTACAGGCAACAAAATAACCGCTGAAAAACTAAAAGAATCCATCGAATTAATCAACAACAAACGAAAAGCCCTTAAACGCTTATCTGACTTGCGAGCCAACAACCCATCACCAATCAGCGGCTTAGACGCATTGCTCATTTTCCAAATCAGCTTCAACGACGACGTAAAACGGTTCACTACAAAAGTCAACGAACTTTGTGATGAACTCGACGAGCGTGTACGCAAAGGCGAAGGCGTCACAGCCAGAGATGCACCAAGAGTTATGATTTCGGGTTGTCCCATGGCAATTCCCAATTGGAAAGTCCACAGCATCGCCCAAGCAGTAGGTGCTTCAGTAATTGTTGAAGAGAGTTGCGTGGGCACAAGGTACTTTACCAACTTAGTTGAGCCGAAAGGTGACAGCTTGAACGATTTGCTTTGGGCTATTGTTGAAAAATACAGCCAGATCCCCTGCGCATGCTTCACACCCAACGATGCACGCATAAAAAGCGTGACCGAGCTTGCTAAGCAATTCAAAGCAGAAGGCGTAATCTATTACACGCTGCAGAACTGCCACGACTACAACGTTGAAGGTGTTAAAGTAGACCGTGCATTAAAGGCGCTAAGTTTGCCGATGCTAAAGATTGAAACTGACTATGCAATGGGTGATTCCGAGCAGATAAAAACCAGAATTGAAGCGTTCCTTGAAATCATCCAAGAAAAAAGGAAGTAAACAAACTCTCTATTTACCCCTTTTTGGGGTCGAATATTTTTATATCCATAAATCCCATGTGCTCTTGGGAAAAATATCAACATTTGGAGCAAATGAAACTTGACTTACAGATTAACAAAAGCTGTTCCAGTACATGGTTGTAGCTGCAAGCTTCCCCAATACCAACTGGGCGGATTGCTCGATAAGGCTGGATTAATGAAGAGTTTTGGAGAGGATGTTTTGGCTGGTCCGTGGGAAAACTCTAGCGTCGTCAAAATAACCGACAACCTAGCAGTTCTAAACACGCTAGACTTCTTTACACCCATGGTTGATGAACCTGAAATCCAAGGAAGAATCGCGGGTAGCAACGTGACAAGCGACATTTACGCTTTGGCTGTAACCAACATCGTTAGTGTTTTGTCGATTATAGCGTTTCCCGAGAATATGCCAGATGAATTAGCTGTAGGGATGTTGAAGGGGTTTGGAGATTTTTGTCGAGAAATGGGTGCACCAGTGGTTGGTGGACATACAATCAGGAATCCTTGGCCTATTATTGGAGGCGCGGCTACTGGTATTAGTAAAATTGAGAAAATTGTTTACACCAAGGGAGCACAAGTCGGTGATAAGTTGTTTTTAACTAAACCCCTTGGGATTGCACCTGCGATGGCTGCTTACCGGTTGCGTAAAGAGGAGGATGGAAAAGAACTTCTCAAGGATATCAACGAGGAGTTGGTTGAAACTGCAATTGATGAAGCTATTAAAGGAATGATATCTTCAAACAAGCCAGTTGCAGAAGCCATGCAAAAAGTTCCTGTACATGCAGCAACTGACGTAACTGGTTTTGGCTTGAAAGGTCACGCAGCCAACATGGCTATGCTGAGCAAAGTTGACATAATCATTGATCAGATACCTGTGATTCGGGGCACACCCGTCTTAACCGAAATTTTTGGTTATCCATTGTTACAAGGTGAAGCAAAGGAAACAGCAGGAGGAATGCTCATAGCAGTGTCTAAAGATAACGCAGAACCTCTGATTGAAGAGTTAGATAATCGCAAAGTCAGGCATTTTGAGGTTGGATACGTCGTAGCAGGCAATGGAAACGTCCACGTCCTTAAAACCCCCAACATAATTGAAGCATAAATAATGATTCATTATACGAGCGCTTTTAGCGACCTACACCTTCTTTATATAAAGAACCAATCGCTAAATGCTATGTAGAGGTCTTCAGGTTTGTGCGCTTTAGGCTTTGCAATTAAGCTTTGGATGGTTAATGATAAAGGCGAAGCAGTTTTCGGAAATGGGTTAGCTGAATTGCTCGAAGAAATTGATAATCGGCATTCTGTTTTAGAGGCTGCTAATCAGTTGAAGATGTCTTATCGGTATGCCTTGCATAGGCTTACGTTGGCTGAGGAGAGATTGGGTGAATCTTTAGTTACACGAGTTCGCGGAGGCGCCAAGGGCGGTGGTTCTTCGGAGGTTACGGATTTTGGCAAAGATTTGGTGAAGCGGTACAGAAATGCTCAGCAAAAACTTGATGGCATTATAATGGGACTTCCTTAGTTTGTTTTACTTATTTTTTGAGCGATAGATTTATTTATCGATATTACAAAGTGATAACATCGATGTTTTGAATGAACCAACCACACCAAAACTTGCCCAAGGGCACTCTGAAAATCGCAACCACAGATCTAGTCCTAATGGCACTCTTCGCAAGCCTAGGCTTAGCAACAAAAAACGTTATCCACCCACTCGTAGCGGCAATAACAGGACCACTATACGTTCCAACTGGCGCTGTGGCAGGAGGATTATACATGATGTGGCCTGTAATGGCTTTTGGCTTTGTACGCAAAATCGGAGCCGCCTCAATGGTCTCATTAACCCAAGCCTTTATCAGTCTGCTGCTTCCATTCGGCAACTTCGGGCTTCTATCATTTGTTATCTATCTTGCCCCTGGCTTGGCAATCGATGCGTTCTTTTTGATCTCAAAACATAAAGCCTGCTGTGCAGCCTGTTGCATCGGCGCCGCAGCAATAGCTAATGTTGTTGGAACCATTTCAGTGGGAGCATTAATCCTGTTTTTGCCATTGGATGTTCTCTCGTTTTTGGGTGTTGTTGCTGCAATAAGCGGGTGTATAGGAGGGTTCATCGCTAACATGCTTCTTGTTAGAGTTGGAAAACTCGGTTTCGGAGGAAAAAACCTTGAATAAAATCAGAAAAATTGTTTTATCGGCGTCATCAATAGCTGTAGTCATTATTGCATTAACTGCATCCATTTACTACTTAACAGGCGTGCCTACTCAAACAGGCAATTTGGGTTTACCCAGCGGTAATCCGCCACAGGTTCAACTCAAAATCACCGGTGACGTTGTAGAAGAAAAAACCCTGACTATAAATGACCTTACCCAATTGCCTCTAACAAACGTAACAACCACAATTAAAGGCGAAACCGCCATTTATTTAGGGTTAACAATGCTCCAACTTATCAACCACACCGGCGCCTCATGGGATGCAGGCTTCATCAACGTCATTGCTTCTGACGGTTTCAACAAAACCATAAACACCTATCAAGCATACAACAGCACACAATATCCTGGCGAAGAAATTATTTTGGCGTTTGTTAAAAATGGAAACTGGATAACTGACACAGCTGAAGGACCATTAAAACTAATAACACCAGGTTTAGCATCAAACTTTAATGTTAAAAGCGTAAGTGAAATACGTTTGCAGCCGTGGACAATCAACGTTACAGGAGCAGTTTCTAACCCACTTGTATTAAAAGGCAACAACTTAGCAAATTATGAACCAATAACTGTGCAGGCGGCGCTTGCTCCAGGCGGAGAACCCCAAAGAACTTCTGAGTGGACGGGTGTTAGCCTTTGGAATATTCTGCAAGCCAGCGGAGTCTCAGAAGGCGCCAGCAAAGTAACTGTGTTAGCAATTGACGGTTATAGCCGAGTATACACAATCCAACAAACTAAAGAACTAGGCATCTTGATAGGCTACAAAGAAAATGGGTCTTACCTAACACCTGTTAACGGTCAACCTTTCCGCCTTGTTGTTCCAATGGAAGATTTCAAGTGGGGTCAATATTGGGTTAGGTGGGTGTCAGGAGTAACGGTAACTTAGGAGTTTTTGTTTGAAGAAATCCACTATAATTGTTTTAGTTATCTTTGTTTTTTTGATTGTTGTAGCCGTACCCCTATATTATTATACGCGTCCAGAAACAACTCAAACCGATATCTTACAAATTAAGGGAAAAGTAAACACTCCAACAACATTAACAATTAGCCAATTAAAATCACAACCTTCAACAACCTTACAAGTCACATTGTCGTCTAGCAGTAGACCTTCAGATAACGGAGTTTATAATTACACTGGCGTTCAAGTTCTAGAATTGCTTGCCCAAGCCAACAGCCTAGGCAACGCTACCTCAATATACATTCAAGCTTCAGACGGGTATGGAACAACCATACCTATACAGGATGCCATGAACCAAAACACTATCATAGCCTACCAAAGAAACAACTCGTCCTTAACGGCATTAAGGGATGATGGAGAAGGACCTCTGCGGCTTATAATAGGGAGCGATGAATTTGCACAAAGATGGATTAGAGGGGTAGTAGCAATCGAAGTTCTCTAAGCTACATTTCAGTGGCTATTTTCTCAACCAAATCTGCCAAAGCTTTGGTTTCAGTCAAACTGAATATAGGAACTTTTGTGGCATCTACTTTGTTACTCTCTATTTCTGATTCAGTTATTATTCCTGAAACGGCAATGGTAGAGCAGTCAAAGTAGTTTTTTGCTTCCTCAGCTGTTTTTGCAGCGATAATTTTAGGAATCTTATTTTCTGATTCAAAACCTTCTAAAATGACATAATCTAGCTCTTTTAGGAAAGGTGAGATTTCTTCAATGGTCAATCGTTTTTTGAGAAAAACCACAGTTTCGTTTCTTGGAACTGCAATTATTGTTTCTGCGCCTGCAATGCTGTATCTGTCGGTTTCGGTTGCTGGTGTATCCAACGTTGGAATCCTCACCATTTCCTTGATAGCTCCCACTCGATATCCGCGATGCTTTAATTCAACTATTAAATGTTCGATTACAGTAGTCTTTCCTGAATGCTTACCACCGACAACTGCTACAATTTTTGGCACAAATTGCACCTGAACTGGTTTCTATCGTAAAACAGCCATATATTGTTTAATTACAACCGACGGTTGGCTTTATCTTTAGGAAAAACTACATCGCAGAAGATAAAATGTTTGGGGATAATTTATAAAAGCCAGGCAGCTTGATTCCATGCGGAGTGTGCAACTGTACGGTTTTAGTTATTGCCGCTGTAGGTGTTAGCGGTTCAGGAAAAACAGTAACTTTAGAGTATCTCATCTCTCACTTGTCAGCTGAAGGCTACCAAATCGGCTCAATAAAACATGTCCACCACAAAGGCTTCACGATGGATAAAGAAGGCACTAACACTTGGCGTTACGCTAAAGCAGGCTCCAAAGTCATTGTTGCCATTTCACCAGAAGAAATAGACATCATCAAAAAAACCGAGATGGCACTCAACGATTTGAACCAAATAATAGCTCTTCTGGAACAAGAAAAACTTGACATAATCTTCATCGAAGGGTTCCACAGCTTAATAGCTAAACGAGCCGATGTCCCCAAAATTATTACAGCAAAAAACAGAGAAGGACTCGAAGAAACATTGCTAGGAACAGCGGAACCAATCATCGCAATTACAGGCATCGCAGCCACAAACACTACCAAAACATTTTATGACAAAATTCCGATAATCAAAATTCCTGAAGAAGGCCAAAAACTCATCACCCTTGTCAAAGAACAATTAGGGAAAGCAGACAAGAAACCCGTTAACTGAGGAAAATTTATGGCTAAACGGGCTGCACTCATTTTGGCAGGAGGAAAAGCCCGCAGATTCCAAACAATAGATGCAATCTGGCGGGACAAAGCCCTTGCTGAACTCAACGGTAAACCACTTCTAATTCACGCTATAGAAAATGTCAGGGATATTGTTGATGAAGTCTTTGTTTGTGTGAACGATGAGCAGCGAAAAATGAAGTACGATAAAATACTAAACCAACATTCTATAAAAAATGTCGAGATTGTAGTTGACGAAAAAATCAGCCACATTAGTGGCCCAAACGTGGCAATAATGTCAGGTTTAAGAGCTGTTAAATCGGATTATTGCTTAACTTTACCTTGCGATATGCCTTTTTTGCAATCCAAAGTTGCTGAATACATGTTTAATGAAGCAAAAGATTTTGAGGTGGTTGTACCAATGTGGCCTAACGGCAGACTTGAAACACTTATAATGGTACTAGAACAGCAAAGAAGTTTAGAAATCATTGACACACTCTGCCAGCTGAAAAGACCACGCTCAGACGACATCCCCCGAGGGGCCAGCAAAATCCTACTTGTCTCTCCAATTAATCACATAAAAACACTCGACCCAGAACTCAAAAGCTTCATTAATATAAACTCAAAAGAAGACCTGACTCGTCTACAAACCCGCCGCTCCTATGGACCTGTAAAAGAAAATGTGCAACTAATCATGGGTGCGTTATCGGTGTCTAATTTGGAGCTTCTAAGGGAAGGCGCTAAAAGGCTTCAAGAAAACAAATTGTCGGACGCACAAAAAATCTTTGCATTGTGTGCTACCAATTTTGAAGTTAGTGATTCATTTTTTTGGGGTGGGGTAGCTGAAGAAAGTCAAGGAGAAGTCTTGTTAAATCTATCCCATGAACAATCGAATGCGGAGTTGGTTGCTGAATTAGATTTTGCTGGAAAGGAAGCTTATCTTCGAGCTGTAAATAACTATCGTATTGAAGCAAAAATTTTCGAGAGCAACCGTTGCTTGCTTTTGGCAGAACGTGCTTTGGCTGATAAAGCATGGTGTGAATCTTGGGTTATGGGAAAAACTGGGCACGTGCATAGGTATCCTCCAAAGGTTTCTTAAACGATTTGGGACAGTTCGAGCTTGCCAAACAAGTAGACTTTGACGTGACTCCCTTTTGAAAGTGTTGTATGTGGAGGCACAATTATGTATCCATTTGACTTGACGATCGTTGTTAAAGCACTTGAGCCGCCTTCGACTTGTTCAGCCAAAAGTTTTCCGCCAACCCGTTTTAGGTGTATGAATTGGAATCGGAATTGTGGACCAGTCTCCAGATCTTCATTTAGCTCAGCATCCAATCTTGGAAGTGGGCCTTCGCCGTCTAACCCGAGGTATTGTCTGATTAACGGTGCGACAAAAAGGTAAAACCCAGCTATGCAAGAGCCTATATGTCCAGGTAACATAATCACCGGCGTACTACACACTATTCCGAAACCTGAAACTGCTCCTGGCCGCAACGAAACACCCTGCACCACAACTCCAGGCTCGCCAAGCGCGTTAACCGCATCAGGAACAAAATCTTTCACCCCGACCGACGAACCCCCAATTGTAACAACAATATTTGAAACCTCTAAAGCAGCCCTAATTTTTGCTGTGACTTTTTCCAGGGCATCGGGCATTATCCCAAATATCTTCGTTTCGGCACCTAATTCAGAAGCTAAACCTGCTACGACTAGGGCATAATTATTAGCGATAACAGCTGGGTTCTTAGTGCATTGTTTAATCAATTCGTCTCCGCCTGAAAGTATGGCTAATCGGGGTTTCTTAAAAACTTCAACATCAGAAATGCCCAATGAAGCCAATATCCCAACATCCTGTGGTCTTAGCACTTGTCCTCTCTTCAGGATTAGATCTCCTTTTTTCATGTCGTCTCCAAGCGGTATTATGCCTTCGCCCGACTGAATTTGCCGCACCACTTCGATTTTGTCGCCATTTAATCTTGTTTCTTCAACTTTTACTGTTGCAGCTGCGCCTTTGGGTATTGGAGATCCACATGCAACATAGACGGTTTCGCAATTTGCAACTTCAATAGCGGTTGGATAATCTGCTGGAAACAGTTTTCCGACAATTTTGAAGGCTACAGGTTTTCTGGTTGAGGCATCTTTGGTATATTGCGGGTTGATTGCATAACCGTCAATGAAGGTTTTGTCGTAGTTAGGAATGTTAATAGTTGAAATAGCATCTTGAGCTAAAACTCTACCTAAAGCTTTCTGCAACTGTACCGATTCACTCGGATTTAAGTTTGAGCGGAGAGAGGCAAGAAGTTGCTTTTGTGCATCCATTGGGTTTGCACGTTTTGGCATTCTTTTAAAGTCAGGTCTATTCACTGCAGGCACCTACCAAGTAATCCTTTCTGCACCAGTGTAAATGTTCATTCGTTTCCCACGTACAAACCCAACCAATGTAATGTTGGCTTTTTTGGCCGAAGAAACCCCTGAATTGAGAACCGCTGCAACGGAAGCAACTATAGGTAAACCAACTTTTGCCGCTTTATAGATCATGTCGCCTGGAACTCGCCCAGTTATAATCATGAGACATTGGTTAAAATCAGCTTTTGTCAATGAAGCAGCACCTATGACTTTATCAACGGTGTTATGTCTACCGACGTCTTCTGAGAAAGCCACCATTGTGCCGTCTGCTTGGAAGATTGCTGAGTTGTGAAGTCCACCAGTTTCTTTGAAGCCTTTTGCCAAACTATTGACCTTATCTATGGCGTCAAGTATGGTTTGTGCTTTAATTGTCAATTTTGATTTTACAGAAATGATTTTTTGGTCATGTTGGTAGGACGAGGTACTATCTTTAATTAATGGAATTATACGTGCACCTTGCCGCATATTTTTCATTCGCTCATCCAAATCCACACTTGCCTTTATCGTAATCTGGCAACTATTCTTTGTTTCATCAGAGATTAACTTCTGGATTTCATTAACAGAACTTATTATGTCCTCTGATAATAGATAGCCAACCGCGAGTTCCTTGAATTGGGAAGGGGAACACCAAATGACAAAAAAATAGTCTGAGTTTAGAGTGATCTGGAGCGGAACTTCTTCAGCCACGCAATCAGTTGTTTTTTCTGCTTTTCCGGTTGATAAGTCAAGCCTAGTAATGTCAACTTGGCGCATAATATTCACTTTGTTTAATGTGTTTTGAATCTAGCCAACTTCATAAGGCATTCGGCTTCGTTTAGTACTTGCCTAATCATTTTAGCTTGCATAATAGGATTTGAATATGAATTTTTAGATAAAAGAAAAGGCTAATTCGTCAGTAGCCCAATTATAGGTATTTTTCGTAGAATTTCATTTGAGGATTGTTAGCTTTTGAAACAAATATTTTGCCTGTGCCGTGCTCTGCTAAGTCTCCTAGAAACACATAGAATGGCCCCGCTGCTGAGGTTGTATCGTCGATTTTGACTTTGGGTTTAACGCTGTCGATTGTAAAAGTTGGCATTACCTCTTCAACTGTGCCTGTGATAACTATTTTGCCACCAGTCATACATGCACCAGGACGAATGTCAACTTCCTTATCTACCAAGATTACCCCGTCACTCATATGGTAACCAAGGAACCTACCTGCTCCACCTTTAATTTTGAGAACGCCGCCATGTAAGTAGCAACCAGAGTCGCTTCCAACTTTGCCGTCAATAGTTATTACTCCTCCTTTCATACCTGTGCTGGTGCCACGATATGGGGACGCTAAGTAGTCGCCTGCATCCCCGTGGACTTCGATTAAGCCGCCTTTCATATCGTTACCCGACCAGCCACCGATGTTACCGTTTACGGTGATTTTGCCGCCTGACATTTTTTCTCCTGTATGCATACCTACGTCTCCGTTGACTAGGATTTCACCAGTTTTCATTGCTGAGCCGATTCGTTTGACTTTGCTTACATCGCCGTTAATGGTGATGTATGGTGCTTCGAGGTTGTCTTCTTGGATTTCGAAGAGGTCGCCGAGTTTTAGGTTGCGGTTTCCTTCGGTAATAGGCAGGTTTGATATTTCGGCGGTGTCTTTTCCTTTGAATATGTCCGGGCTGATGTTTGCTGCTTGGACAGGTACCTCGAATTTTCTTTTGGGAATTAAGATGATCATTTTAGACACTTGCCTTTACGGTTAGTTTCTGTGGAACATGTAGGTAATGCTCGAACACTGGGTAATTATCGTATTCAACGGTCCAGTATTGTTTGAATTTGCGTTTAATTTCATCGTCGATCACGCAGGGATCTTTTGTTTGTACATCAAGCCACATGGTTCTACCGGGTGTTTTGTTGTTCACCACTTCGCCGTCTTTAACAACAATTGTACCGTCTTTGATTGTGTACTTTGCATGTTTGAAGGCTTTGCGTGCAATCTTGAATTTTTGGGCTATATCGAGTTTTTCAGGGTTAATGTTGTATATTGCAATGTCTGCATCTGCGCCAATCCCAAGTTGGCCTTTATTTGGAAGCCCTAAAGCTTTTGCTTGCCCTGCACGAGTCATAATAGCTATTTCGTAGAGGGTCATTTCACGGTCAATTGTTGGGAGCAAGCTCTTTTTCTGAGCTCTCTTATTACAATGTTTGAGTGTTGCTTCGCGTGCTTTCTTGCTGGATAGCCAAGCGAGGATGCGTGGATAAGCAAAGAACGGTCCGCCGTTGGGGTGGTCGGTTGTCATAAACATTTTCCAGGGGTCCTTAATAAGCAAAGCCAATTCCAGCCCGATGGACCATTGCAGTGCGTTTACTGGGCTGTTTTTCTTGTAGTGGAAGGGTATTATTCCGCCGCTTGTTTCGGTTTCAATGTCGCTGTTGACCCATTTATTGTGGCCACCTAACTCGTAGAGTGAAAACTCGAAGGGTCCGTCAGCAGTCATTGTTGTGGTGTCTGTAAATATGACTTGGCCCATGTCAAAGGTCATGTGGTTGTGTGCGTTAATGTAATTCGAAATTTCCTCTGATGCTGAATTAAAGTGTGTCCAGCTGTCACCTGCGAAGCTTGCGAACTGCAAGTGAGTAATGTGGCCAACGGGTTTGCCGTTGTAAGGCACGCTTTCTAGCGCCTTCATTGTATCAAGTGTGGTAATGTAGTTACCAGGCAACCCAAGGTTGTTAGTGTGAAGATGTATAGAGTGAGGCAGGTTGAGCAGTGCGTTGACTTTTGCTAAACCACATATTATTTCGCGTGGGGTGATGCAGAAGTTGGCTACTTGATCGTCGATGCTGTGGACGTTGTGCCCGAAACCCCAAGATTCCAAGCCTCCCGGATTAACGATTTTTATTGCATACCCCTTGGTTATATCCAGCATCCAAGCGACATATTTAGCACATTCTTCAACTTTGCCTTTAGCTAGGTTTTCTAACACAAGCCACCAGTCGCCCAAAAGTGGATAAGTAGCTTTGTCAAGCAATGGAATGTCATTTAATTCTTCATGGGTATGTTTAGCTTGCAGTGGCGCCATTGATGGATTCATTACGGTTGTATATCCCATACGAGAATAACGGTAACCAGTAGTGAAAGTGGAAGGAATTGAGTATCCGGTGCCGCTGCGAGTCATGACTGTTTTGCGTTCTACATCTTTAATATGGTCATCTGGGCGAATTATTCTGCCGGTGTTAACTTCTCCACCTGCTATGTGCGTATGAATGTCAACACCGCCCGGCATTACGGTCAAACCTGAGGCATCAATTACTTGAGCTTTGCTTTTGACTTTGGCGACGATTTTGCCGTCTTTGATGGCTATATCCATTTTTTCCCCGTTAATTTTATTTATGGGGTCAAAGACGAAGCCGTTTTTTATTAGTAACTCTGTCATTTAAGCAACCTCCACTTTTTTTGTTTTCTTTCTTTGTTTAATTTCGATCCTAGGTGCCAGTTTGTTGCGTGCTTTAAGTTCGGCTTTAGTTTCTGTTTCTGGATTTTTGGCTTTGATTGCTCGAACTTCTTCTAGTATTTTCGTTAATATTTCTTCGTCGTTTAGAATGCCCTTTGGTGGTTCAACAACTTTGTGGAGCATTATTGGCACCAGATCCATGCGGTAAGCCGTACCCTCGTATTCTATTCCGCACCACTGAGTTGGAAACACTACATCACCAAGTCTTGAGATAGCGTTCATGTCTGGGTTGATTGTGATTATGGGGTGCTTCATCATATTTTGCATTGATCCCTTCGGAAAGTTTGCACCTGGATCTGATGAAATAACTAGGGTCGCATCGTTTTCACCGCGTCTGAGTAAATCAATTGCTGTGAATTCTCCAGGGTTGTATTGTGGATAGCCTTGTGAGAAATCAAGTGCGTATGGATAGCCTGTTTGCCAAGCGAAAACCACGTTTGCACCTGTAACGTTGAAATGTCCACGCATAGGTGAAATAACAAACTTGGTTTTTCTGTTGAGGTCACGTGTCAGTGCGATTGCTATTTCGATGTTTCTGAATCTGCCTGCGCTTTGAGTTAAGCCTAGACCAAAGAAGATGACGCCGAAATCGCAATTTACCATTGCGTCTGTTACTTCTTTGAGGTATTCAACTGGAACGCCGCCAACTTTGTCAACATCAAGTTCTTGGTCGGCTACTAAACATCTCATGGAGTCTAGTATTTCATAATCTTTGTTTGGTTCAACCTGAAGGAAATAATCAGCTGCCTCGGCAGTTATGGTTTTTCTGACATCAACAACAATTAGTTTACGCCCATTCTTGTTCATTGCCTGAGGTGGCGCACCTACAGCGCATGTTTGTTGATTAGTTGGAGGATTATAACTACCCAAAATCTGTTTTGAAGCAACAGCTACTTTTTTCTGGCTTGCGGCGCCTTTCAGTTTTTCCATGTAATTTTTCCATTGGCTGCCTTCAAAGCGACCTTCAGCGAAATTAGTGTATCTTTCAAGATGTCTTGGATGTGAAGCCCAAGGGTCGCATGCCCAGTAAATTACTAAATCTGCACGGTGTCTGATTTGTCCAAGAGTACATGAGGGGATACCGATTTCTTGTTCAGCCATAACTGATGGCCCATGGCAAACGCTGCAGCAGTTGTCTAATGCTGAGCCTAATTCTTCCGCTAATTCTACGCCAATTCGCTGCGCTTCGCTGGTTGAGCTGCTCCAGCCGAATAGAAGCGGATACTTTGCGTCGGTTAGAATTTGAGCGGCTTTGTGAACGGCTTCATCCATGGAGACAGGGACTAACTTGCCGTCTTTTCTTATCATCGGATTTAGAATTCTTTCGTCGCTTTTGTACCCGTGAACCATTTTGGCTTCACACTGGGCACAGCCATTTTTCATTTTTACAATTTCGTTATTTTCCACAGTAACTTCTAAGTCGTCACATAAACAGCCACATATTGGACAAACAACGGATTTTATTACAGTCATTACAATTACCGTCCATATTCTTTCATTAGAAGCTCATCGAGAGTTAAGACAACTTCATTTGGGGCAGCTTTAACTTCAACTGGAAAGCCCTTAAAAATAGGCATACCCATACCGAAAGTTTCGTCGCCACATATTGCATTTGCCCACAAACCACATGGTATAAAAACCATTCCAGGTGTGATTCCGCTTGGAAATTTTACTGCTTTAACGATGACTGAACCATACTTGGATGTCACCTGAACGTTTGTTCCACTTTTTATGTTTAGTTTTAACATGTCAGATTTATCTATAAAACACACAGAACTACTGTCAAAGTATTCTTTGGAGCCTTTCCCCATCTCTTTTCCTACGCCTTGATCAATTGTTCTACCAGTGATTAGAGTAGCACTTAATATTTGCTCTACCATGGTCTACAACCTTACCCAATAGAAATTTATCCAGTTATATTTAAGAGTAGGTTAAAAAAACTTGCAAAATTCACCATTAACTCAGTACGTTAGGTTGTTATTTATTATTATAAAAGCAAGACTTACTGGCTAAACTAAGTAAAAAAGTGACAAAAAATTAAGTCATTTGAGTTTGGCGTGAACAGCGTTAAAAGTGGCATTGTATGTTCTTTTGCCGCTGTCATTTATTACGCAGGTGGCTTTGGCTTTGAACGAGACACCTCTCATTCGCCTCAAATCTTTAGTTAAATCAGGCTCGGTATCGTCAAACCAGCAAATAACATAGCGGTCAGCCAAGCCTTCTTTTGTTGTTAGGTAGTCAGCGTCGCCCATTAGAGTAAAGAAATCCATTATGTTGCCAGAATACATGGCATCTGCGCTTTTGGTTATGGTCAGCTTTTTTGCTTTAACGACAACGAAGGGGTCAACTTCAGGGTTAATGTCACGTTCTTTAAAAATGCATAAGACAGGTTTATTCCAAGTAACTTCAGACAAACAATAACCTCAAAGAAGCTAGCTTACGCAATTATATAACCGTATTGCAATAGATTTTTTTAATGTAAAGAAAAAAAATTGAGATTTGGATTTTGCCACTGAGGCATAGGGTTAGTTTGGTAAATCAATGGCTTTAAGAATTGGAACTTAAAAGAAAGTTAACGATATTCAAACTAACTCTACCACTGAAAGGTTTGTTAAGTTTTGCATGAAATTAAAACTGGAATAACAGCTTTTAATTCAACAAAATAATCCTTCAAAAGAAGTTGCCCCCTTGTGGTAATTCGGTATTGTTTATGGGCTTTTCCCAGTGTGAATTCCCAATGAGAAGTTATCAGTCCTTGTTTCTCCAGGCGCCTAAGCTCAGGGTAAATCGAAGATGGACCTAAATATATTCCAAACTTCTTTTGGACTGACTTTAAAATTGCGTAACCATGCATGCCGCGGCTCGAAGTTTCATTTATTAGGCTGAGAAAGATACTTTCGAGAATTGCTCCATGGAAGAATTTTTTGTTCAAAATTTTGTCACCTATAAAAAACTTTCAATCTTAATACTGTCTAATATTAAGAGTGAATATTAAAGATATAAAACCATGCTGTAGTCTCGCAACAACAACAACCAACCAACCAAAAAGAAGAATAAATCTCAATTATGGTTAACTTTGAACCCTGACAGTTTAATTCAACTAATTTTACAAGTTGGATAAGGAAACCTAACTGAAGATCTGGGATAAGGGTATTTCTAAAAATTGATTTATTCTTATACCCATACAAAAAAATTTGAGGAAAAGAAAAATGCAAAATGTTAAAAATAAAACTACAGCTACATTGATTGCTTTAATTCTAATAACATCAATAGCAATTACGTTATTTCCACTGCCCAGCACTAACGCCCAATCTCAATCATCAGTGAAAACCTTTGCTTTCATTGGAGCAACACCTAACCCAGTTGGTGTAGGTCAAGAAACATTACTTCACGTTGGAATTTCTGCACAGCTCGCATCTGCTTCCCTTGGTTGGAAAGGATTGAGTGTGACAATCACAAGACCTGACGGAGTTGTTGAAACAATCAGCGGTATCGATACTGACTCAACAGGTGGAACAGGTAGAGTGTACGCACCAACAATGGTTGGCAACTATACCGCCCAAACACATTTTCCCGCTCAAAAAATGCCCAGCACAGCAGGCGGTGTCTCAGCTAATACAACTATGTTAGCAAGTGACAGCGAAATTTTGACAATCATAGTGCAACAAGATGCCGTGCCTGTCTATCCAGGTATACCTCTCCCAACAGAATATTGGACGCGTCCGATAAACTCACAATTTAGAGAATGGTACTCTGTCTCAGGAAGCTCTTGGATGATCGGTGAATACAACGATGCTCCAACGACTCCCCACATACTTTGGGCTAGACCATTAACAATAGGAGGTCTAGTTGGTGGAGATCTTGGTCTTGTTGGATCAGGAGGCACATCAGTCTCTTTTGAAAATGGAGATGCTTACGAAGGAAAATGGGGATCCAGCTACATACTAGCAGGTAGATTATATTATCAAGATGCACCTGGAGGTCTAAGCGGAGTTGCAGCTGCCGGAAGCCCAGTGCTTTACCATTGTGTTGATCTACGAACAAGTCAAGAATATTGGGCTAAAACCTTCTTAGACAACAGAACAATAGCTTTCTGCCAGACATTCTATTGGGAATCATACAACTACCAAGTTGTTGGGGATTATTCGGTTTACTTTCAACTAGTAACATCGTTTGTGGTTCCAGCTCTGGAATTTTGCTGGCAATTTCCTTAATAAGATTTTTTTAACCTGAGCCTTATTCACTGGTTAGTTATTTATTGTTATTTTCTTTAATTTTTGATAGTTTTTGTTGCTTGAAATAAAGATAGATGCCACCGTAATAGCTCTTGTTTTCCAGAGGAATCTTGGTTTTTTTCATGCTTGATTTCCTCCGGGCAGCCTAATTGGTCCAACGCAATTGCCGGAATCTTGAAGATGATTTGTTAACTTTTCTCCTATTTTCTGGGTCTGATTGTTAGATTCGGAATTTCTAAACTTGCATCTATTGAGTAATTTATCGTCCATACGCTCATCTGAATGCAAGTTATTTTAATACTAAATAACATTTTTTAAGATGTTGACTTCGCTTGTTTTGCTTCGATGGCTTCGCAAGCTTGCAAAGTCAAGTTGACAATCTGGTGATTTTCGCTTCTTAACAAGCTTTTTCTACTAACTTGGCTCTTACTAAGAAATGGGTTATTGGGTTATGACCGGTTCCTCCTTATCTCCTTTCCGGAAGCACTCATAATCCTTAACCCGGGATTGTAGAATTAGTCCCAAAGACTAACCACGAATATCTGTCTCTTCTATGGTCAACCCGTTTTCATTTGAAGAGCTCTTGATTTCTTTTTGGTGTATTACCACTTCTTCTGAATCTTAAAAATACTTTTTCAAAAGATCTTCAAAATGATCTACTATTTTCAAAATTTAAAAAGCAAGTTTAACTTTAGACAGTTATCTGTTGAAACAGCTTTTATTCAATTGAGTATTAAGAGAGATTATAGTTTGGAGCGATGTGTGATTTGGCAGAACAACGTAATAATCAATCAGAATTTAGCTTTGAATTGGAAGAATTATCCACAAAATTCGCAGGCATAAAGGAACCTATAAAGAAAGTTAAGTAAAAACGTTAACTAACTTTTAAGTTCCCTTAATTGGGGCACTTACTCAAGCTTAAACTACTTCCCTTACCTGATAATTTGAAATCCTCAAGCAGTCCCATCTTTCTTTTTTGTTCTTTGTGTGGGTGTGTGGCCTTAAAATTGCACACCACACTGTGGGCTTTGGTTTTGTTGGTTTTATTGGTTTGGGTTGTTTTTGCGTTGTGCTTTGAGTGTGGGAAAATAAATTGCGCTACACAGTATACATGGTTGCTATGTTAGGGTGTGGTGGTGTGAGTGTGGGAGCATGTTAGCGACTTTATTTTTGCGACATGTTGCTGGTTCTTTTGAGCAAGGATTCTTTGTTGGTAATTTAATTCAAGAACTGTCATAAGTGCTGGAGGGAGAGAGGATTTAACCTTCGATCACTGTTTTATAGGCTCTCTCGGTGGTAGCCTAAGAATGTGTCTAATAAGTGTCAATTTGCGTTTTTAGTGTACGAGCGTAGGTCAAATTAATTTCCAGATTCTTAGACTGCCTTTGATAGCGGCAACCTGGGAAAATAGAAAAGAAAGCTCAAACCCAAATGACAAATAATCCACTTACTATTTAAGAAGTAATAAAGATGGTAATACTGGAGCTACAAAATTAAGAAGAACTCATGGAAAATAACGAAAAAATCTTAAGTAGAGCCCTCTTAATTCTTATCCATTCAATTTAATAACACAAAACAATGTAAGTAATGTATCGCCAAGATCTCCCATATTATAATTCAGGGACAAAACAGCGCGCTAAACGGCAAGGACAATGCAATAGTATGTGCTGAAGAATCGCAGTTGCATTAATCACAAGCAACATAAAAGGAAGGATATAGATGAAAAACTTGAGAAATAACAAAAAAGGAATAGGTGCGTTAATCATTGTCATTTTAGTCGTTGCAATCGTTGCAGTCATTGCGGGAGTCATTATTGCCATTAACAACAACATCATCAGTCTCGGTGTGACAGTAGACCAGAAATGGTCTGAAGTACGCAACCAATACCAGAGACAAGCAGACTTGATTCCAAACTTAGTTGAAACAGCAAAAGGCTACATGACATTTGAAGCTGGAGTCTTAACCAACGTTACAAATGCAAGAACGGCTTGGCTAAACTCACTTGCACAGTCCGAACTTAACCAAGACACAGCAGGAGTTAACCTCAACATAGCAACAGGACAGTTCTTAGCAACCATGGAAAGCTATCCTGAACTGAAATCAGTCACAGTTGTCCAGACATTAATGGATGAGCTTGCTGGAACACAAAATCGTATTACAGTAGCGAGAGGTAACTACATTGAAGCAATCGGAGACTACAATAGAGCAGTACAAACGTTCCCAGGTAGCATGTTTGGACATACCCGAAAAGAGTATTACCAAGGCAGCGAAGGGAACGAGAATCCACCAGTTGTGGACTTTCCATGAATAGGAAACTCTTAACCCTCACTATTTTTTTACTTTTGGTAGCATCAGCATCAATTGCTCAAGTTCAAGCTCTTAGACCAACATACGTCTACGACAGGGCAAACATTCTTGACGCACAAACTGAAACCGTAATCAACAACTACTGTGAAGCAGTTGACAGTAACTCAACTGCAGAAATAGTTTTAGTCACACTTACAAACTTGGATGGCTACGGAGGAGGCTCTGACACAGCAGTTGCAAGAAACAAAATATTCAACGATGAACCACTAAGCGGAGTTAAAGGAATAGGAGACAAAGAAAAAGACAACGGTGTCCTTCTTGTGCTTGTAGTTGCAGGTTCAGATGGTAAACCACACAGTGGTATCGAAGTTGGTTACGGACTTGAAGGAAACCTTACAGATGGACGAAGTGGACGCATCCTTGACAACTACGTTATGCCAGCACTCAAAGAAGGAGACTATTCAGGAGCGGCAATAGACGGAGTTAAAGCCATTGCTGAAACAGCAATCGGAACGTCAGCTATTGCAACAGAAGACAACAATGAACAATTCGACATAGATCTCATAATCTTTGTAATCATAGCAGTAATCGTAATTATTGCATTAGTTGCAGGACGCGCGCGCGGAGGAGGAGGTTACAGAGGTGGTTACTCAGGTGGACGTAGTGGTGGTGGAGGAGGAGGCTTCGGTGGAGGGGGCTCAGGTGGAGGAGGAGCTGGTCGCTTCCGAAAAGAGAGGCGAAACTTAAGGGATAAACGCGCAAGATAGCAAGATATCTATTGACAAGAAGCTCCTTTCAAGACGATATATCACACTTTTTAAAAAATAGTCGTATGTTGCGCCTCTGCATCTAAACTCTGAAGACAGAATATCGAAAAAACAACGAAAAACGAAACAAATAAGACAACACAACGAGAAAAAAACTACATTGAAATCAAATAAGAAAAATCAGACATTATCCAATGGAGATAACACACCCGAAGACTTTACTATTAACGAATTTTTGATTAAGATATACCAAAATAAAAGTTCTCTTTTCTATCAACAAGTATCTGGCTGTTGCTCCACATATGGAAAAAAGGTTTTAAATGTAGTCTCTGTATTGAAGGCGGAGAAAAAATAGTGACAATCCATATTCGACGAGTCTTAATCGAAGCTCTAAAAGCACGTGAAACCTCTCTTGTAGAACTATCTCAAGCAATTTGTGCTACTAACGGAGTTGAAGAATGCGATATCGTGGTAACTGACGTAGATGCAAAAACTGAGACAATAAAACTCACTGTCAGGGGCGCCAATATTGAGTATAGCGGAATTGTGAGTATTTTGCAAGATAATGGTGTTTCAGTTAAAGGCGTAGACGAAGTTAACGTATCAAAAGTAAAGCAGCAATTACAAAGACCCACACCTTAATCACCACTCAAAGGAGCAAGTTTAAAAGAAAACCAATAGCGAAAGCGAGCACTCCAAAAGCCACCATTCTTAGCCCTTTTTTATAGGGATTTGTTTTTCCAATTCGTCCCATGTAAACACCGGCACCAAATAATGTGCTCAAGGCGAGGACAACAGAAATCCACCCTGCTATGTTTAGAGGCAATATACCCATGGCGACAAGGATAAAAGGTGTTATTGTTACAGCGCATGAGAATAGGGGTGTTGCAAAGTTGATTAATGTTGCAATTAGTGTAATGTATTTGGCCGTTTTTTGGATACTTGTATCTTTCAGATCAGTGAAAAGCGCTTTTTCGAGATCCGCAATTTTTCGCTCTTGCTCTAAGCTCTCAGCTTCATAGACGCTAACACCTGTTGAGATGCCCAAGGCAAGACTGGTTGTTAACATAGTGATTATGATTACATTCAAGCCAACTACTGCTCCAGCGAACGCTGAACCCACGATTATTCCAAGCAGCATAAAAGTAGAGTCAAATAGTGTGTTAATGAAGAACCTGCGGATTATGGGACCAACGCTTTCATGTTTAAGCGTTTCTCGTAGAGTTTTCAACCACTGCATCTTTTTCGTAACTTACCCAGTTTAGCGCAGTAATAAGTGCTCTGTTTTAGTTTCCGTTTCTTAACATTAAAAGCAATTTTATACTATTTCTCCAGTGTTTTCAATGTCAACATATTGCTATGGTTTTTTGGGTTTGGAGTTTTTAAAAATGAGTAGTTTGACTTCGAAAACAACACTTGAACACAACTAATTGCCCAAGTTATCTTTTGAAGAACTGCTCGGATTGTTCTTCCTATAAACCATTAAACCCTCTGCTAAGAATAAGACCGCTGAAACCCCGGTAATAGGCAACAGGTACATCTAAGCTAAACTTGGAGTTAAACCATGAGAAAATTGAACAATCAAGAAATATTGGAAACAACAAAAAAGAAACCAAACAAACGTTAACAAAAATCATCAGCCTAAATTGTTTGGGCATTTGTCACTCACTTCTGCTTTTGTATTAGTTTTGACCTAGCTTAAAAATTGTGCAGGAACTAAGTAGGGTCTGGTTTTTTTTCTAATCTGCCAATCATAATTATGCTTGCCATTGTAATCGTGATGCCTAGAGTGCCAAGAACAATTGAATAAGTTTGAAGATTGAAAGGCGAAGAATTGAAAGGTGGAATCAGCGGAAAAGTAATCGAGGGTGTTAGTGGAATTTCGAATGCAACTATTCCTAAAAGAGCCTGACCGCAAAACCCCATTGCTATTTGGGTCTGGCGCAAACTTATTTTTTGATTAGCAAAAGCAGAAAGCACCATAATGAAACCTACGCCGAGAATAATCATCGATGCCCCAATGACAAAGTAAGGATGAAATGTATCTATTGAATAACCTGCCATTGGAGAACCCGCCAAAATTAGGAAAACTCCAGTTAACCCAAGAGTCCAAATTGTAATTCGAGTCTTTGGATTTCTAATTGAATTTGGCATAAAATTTTCAATAATTAATGTAGGTTGCTCTTGCTTAAAAATTATTTTGGATCTAAGAAGGGAGTTGTTTTGTTTCCGATTTTTTTGAATAACGTTTTATAAAATAACTAACCACAACCAACACTAAAGCGGCAATTGCAAGTTGAATATTAACAGTATAAGTTGGAGTTCGTGGGTTAACAAAACTCAGAACTACCAAATAGAGCCAGATTCCAACTCCAAATGCAAGAATAATGTAACTAGCCAATTTTAGACGGTTCATACTTTTTCTTAACCTGTCTATGTTTTGACCTTGCATAAAAGATTATTCAGTAATTAAGAAGATGTCTGTTTTATAATCTTGTAAATTTC
Organism: Candidatus Bathyarchaeota archaeon; assembly: GCA_963831895.1. GTDB lineage: Archaea > Thermoproteota > Bathyarchaeia > Bathyarchaeales > Bathycorpusculaceae > Bathycorpusculum. The sequence continues at coordinate 87,917 of CAWHSD010000008.1, read as the reverse complement.
TTTTTCTCTTAATGCCAAGCGACAACAGAAAAAAAATAGTGTGGGTGCCAACTGGTGCAGACCACCTCAAATGAACTATGGTAGAAAGAAAAACTAGTTAGTTGTTGCGGCTGAATTCTGCAGCCGATTTAACAAAGCACAATACCGCATGATGAAACTTAGGGAAACTGTTTCCATATGAAGGAATTTACTTATGCGATAATTTGCAACCCATGAATATTAGTCCAGAAGCTAAAATTTTCCGCAAACCTTTTAAGTATTACCAAATATATACCATTATAGAGGCATAAAAGAGGTATAAACATGGAGTTAACAAAAAATATTGCAGTTGGAATTTGCCTAATAATCGGTGCCATACTGCTCTTTATCGGAACATCTGTAAAACATTACGGCTTTGAAATCTTAGCAATTATAGTGATAGCTTTTGGAGTAATCTTAGCAGTCTTTTGGAACGACCTCTTTAAAACAAAAATAATAGAGAAAAAAACGGAGGAATAATGAAATATGCAATCTTTCTTTAAAAAAATACTAGCAATAGTTCTAATCGTAATTATATCGGTTTTAGTTGTTGCAACCCTATCTCAAGCATACCAAACAGTGCCAGCTGGATATGTAGGTGTAGTTCTTCAATGGGGAAATCCTGTCAGAGTCACAGGTTCAGGATTGCAAACAATAACTCCATTTGTTGAAAGCATGGCATTTGTCAACGTTCAAACCCAAAGTGCAACTGCCCAAGAAAGTGCAGCAAGCTCAGACTTACAAGAAGTATCAACAAGCGTAACAGTAAACTACCAAGTTGATCCAGCTTTCGCTTTACAAGTCTATACCAATCTTAGAGATCAATACCAAGCACGAGTAATTATTCCAGCAATGCAAGACGCATTAAAAGCTTCAACAGCAAAATATCAAGCCACTAACTTAATTACGCAACGAGAAGATGCTAAAGCAACATTCCAAAACTTGCTACAAGAAAAATTAACGCAATACCACATACTTATTAAATCTATTTCGATAACTGACTTTAAATTTTCACCATCCTTCACCACAGCAATAGAAGCAAAAGTAACAGCCGAACAAAACGCTTTAGCAGCCCAAAATCAATTACAAGTAGTTAACTTTACAGCACAACAACAAATCATTCAAGCCACAGCTAACGCAACCGCTTTCATTCTTCAAGCACAAGGGCAAGCAAACGCAACCGTAATCTCAGCTAATGCAACAGCAACACAAATTCAAGTTATAAATGCTCAACTTGCAAACTCACCACAATTCATAGCATACCTATACGCCAAGGGATGGGATGGAAAACTGCCAATTTATTGGTCATCTGGGAATAGCACAGCGCCATTCCTATTGCTACCAACACAGCAGCAACCATAGGTGAATACAATGCCAAAACATGAAGTAAATATCTTGCAGGCAAATGATAAAACAATTATCTTGGAGGGTACGGTAGGCAAAGACTACCGTTTTTCAATCCCTAAACAACTTAGGAAAATTGTAAATCCTAATTCAAAAGTAAAGATAACCATAGAAATAATAGGAGTTTGATTCTGGTGTCTCTACTCGAGTTTGTTACTGCATATGGGACACTGAATCGGTGACTTTTTTTGAGCGTTGATCTGCTTGTATGAGCAGAAATAACAGAGGTAAATTTGACATTTAGGACAGTAGCAAGAGCCTTCATCAATCATTTTTCCGCAAGTGTTACAAGACTTAATCAAATTAACTATGACCTATCGTTTTTAGGTTTGGATTGCTTTATAAGATTATTTGTTGAAACTGGAAAATTCATTACTGTAGAACAGGTTGTTTTATTGCACCTTAAATTTTTCGACACTTTACTTTTACCACCGACTTCTTTGTGAGAGCGGCTTCTAAAAGAAAAATCAAAAAAATAAATTTATAACACCTTAATATAACCTCCGGAGTTGCTAAGCCAAGCAACGAAATCAAATACAAAGACTACTTCAAAGGCTCAAACCTGAAAGTTTTCAACGCCACATGGGGAATACTTCAACTATACAATGCAACCAAAGTGACTAAGAAAAACTTGCCGTGAATCTCGTTAACCCAATAGTAAGGATAATCACATTTTGCACATAGACGCCAAACTCCAGCCAACACACCTTCAAGTCAACAGTCCGCATTCCACGCTTCAACCCCCATAAACAACGCTAGGATAACACCTATTCTATAAGCAAGCGCTAAAGAGACTTTTTACGCCTAAACAATAGCGAAAAACAAACAGTTACCAAAAACTAACTAAAACAACAGCTACGCCAAAACTCTGAGAAACAAACACGCTTGAAATCAATATGAAAAATCGGTCATTACCTGAATGGATATATCACTAAAGTTCCCTTTTTTCAAATGGCTGAGGTAAAGATATTTTGGTTCAAACGGATTGCAGGTTCACGTCTAATTACATTTGGACTATGTTTACTGTGCGGGAATCATTTCTCCATGTAGAAGCATTAACTGCGAGATGCGCGTCTGCACTGTTTTTACAAGTTCATTCCTCAAATCCTCAACAGATAGCTGTCGGCTTATATGGTTAATTCTTTCAGCTAAAACATCATCTCCAACAGTGGTTTTTATCCAGTTTTGAAAATCATTTCTTTGAAAATGAAACATGATCGAACCATCATTTATTATTTCAAGTTTTTGACCGAATGTCTCTAAACTAACGGCTGTCTCTCCAGTGTTGCGGTCCATACCAGTGAAAAAGTTAAATCCCCTATCATGTGGCACTATGCTCAAGATCTTTCTGATTTTTGATTCTGAAATATTCTGTTCTTTAGAATCTGCATATTTCAACATAAAAATTCCTATATAACGAATATATTTCGTCTGTTATAATTGTTATTGCATGCTTGCTAAAACAAAAAAATAAAAAACAACAATCCCCCAAACACAAAACAACGATCTACTATAGTTAGCTTTCACAAGTTTGCTAACATTTTATTTAACTTTTTGATGGGATAATGCGCCCGCTTGTGTCATATCGGCTATCAGTCGTATTTTCTTCTTTTTCTGAGATGAGAGAGGCCATGATTTATTTTTGTTCGTCAGGTTTTTGGGGAGACCTTAATTGTTTTCTTATGATGATGAAAAGCGCAAAAAAGAGTATACCTGCTGTTACGCCTGAAGTGATGCCCATGATGTACAAAGCCGCCCACGCTGGCATAGAAGTGCTAAGGTACTTGAATGACCCGATAAGTATGAACAGAGAGGCTGATCCGATTAATGAAATTCCCAGAGCCATCAAAACACTGCTAATTATGCTTATTATGAGCAGTCTTTTGAGGCGTTTCTTGAAAGCGGTTTCCGCTTCATTGATGTATTCTTTAAGGAGCGCTTTTATCTCACTTAGAATTGCCCCGATTATTTCCCTTAATGAAATCTTTTCTGACATCGACAATTTCGCCTCCTCCAAAATATCCGCTTGATCTCAAAGTTTTTGATTTTCTTGAAAACTTATTTGGGATGATTATTGAAGCGTTGAATGGCTTATCTTACGCTTTGTTAAGCTTTTCTTTTTGCTTTGCCTACTTCTTCTTGGACTTTACCTTGTATTTGTTCCACTTTGCCTTTAATCTGTTCAGTTTTGTCGCCTGTAATTTTGCCCAAACCTTCGCGGACTTTGCCTTTTCCCTGTTTAATTTTACCTTCTGTTTCTTCTTTGCTCATAAAAATTCACTCCAGACCATTTTCTCATCGTTTTTATTAAACGTGTGTGACTGCTTCTTGCAACCAACAAACAATGCATCTAATCGTAAGAATACACAATCACCTTTATGGTTGTTAAAAAACTGGAAAGTAGCAGAGTAATGGAAAAAATGTGTTCTGGTGGTAACTTTTTTTGGCGAAAAAGAATACTTTCGTTCGTCCCACGTGCGTCAAGGGGCTACTATTTCTTTTGTCTTACGGCGACCTTGGCTTTTACTTCAAAGATAGTGTCTTCGCCGGTTTTTCCAACACCAAAGTTCCATTCTAATACTTCAACTTCCATGTCTTTGAAGTGTGAAACCCAGGTTTTCTGGAATTCGTCCCATTTTTCACCCATCTTCTGCATCTGTTCTTTGATGTCTATTTTTTGTTCTGGCATAATTTATTACACCTCCTAACTCAACCATTTTTTTGTTAACGATTTCGGATAGTATTTTGGCGTATGTTATATTCTGCGACCTGAAAGCAGTCGGACCAATATTATAATGACGGCTAATACAAGCAGTACCCATATGATGGTGCCAAGATTGAAGATGAATAAGCCAAGAAGCCACAGTACGATAAGAATCACAGCAACCGCGAAAAGAAAATTAAGTGCTCCCATTTTCAAAAACCTTAACTTACCCATAACTCGGTAGCCTATTTTAAGATGTGTGATTGTGAATAGACAATAACAACTTCCACCATACCATTATTATTCTACTTTTTAGAAGCAGATACTTGCCGCTAATTATTGTTGGTTGCTTTAGACGCCGTTTTGGCGTGTTCTGTTGTTGTGTGTGCCTGGAGTTCCTCTGAATGTGTTGAAGGTTCTGCCGCATATTTGGCATAGAAATTGTGGCTGACTGACGAAATTGGGGTCATTGGGTATTGAGATGTTTGACGGCGGCATTTCTCTGTGAGGTTCTGGTGTATCAGGGGAAGGAGGATGGATACTGACTTCGTCGGGTGGTTGTTTAGGTTTCTGTTTTTATGGATTCAGTCATGAATCACATAACTATGTTCCCAAGGGCTTTCTAAGCATATGTGACTGATACTAACACTCACAACAACTAAACCGCACTCCACTTCTTGAAGTAAACAGAACTTCCACTTCTGTTGAACTAACATAATTAATTAATCAATAAACTTGGACGTTATTTCTTTTTCATAAAGCCCAATTCAAAAAGGCGCTAAAATCATAGGAAAGCGCAAGAGACGGTTCAACATAACAATGCAGACTACAATCCTGGCACTTCTGTGTTTGCTTCCAGTTAAACTCAGAAATCGCAGTTTTGATACTGGTTTTAAAAACTGAAACGGTTTTCGCGTATCCATTCCGAACATAACAAGGAAGTACCAAAGATCCTTCAGGGCTTACATTAATTGTCAGCCAAGGTTTGCATGTCCATTTTTTCTCTTTTGCAATGACTTTAAAATAGCTAAGTGAATTCATAAGAGGATAACCGTTCTTCTTTAATTCAACTAGTTTTTCAGCTATATCTTTGATTTCAAGACTGGCAGGCGTAGATGCCTCTGCCTCAAAGTACTCATAAGCTACTGCCACGGATATTTTTACATCCAAATCCTTTGCCAACTTAACTAAATCTTCAATCTCATGAACATTCTCAGCCATTATCGTCGTGTTAATTATCACAGAAACCTTTTTTGAAGCTGCAGTTATGCCTTGCATCGCTTTCTTAAAACAACCATTAACACCCCTGATTGAGTCATGAGTTTTTTCCAGACCATCTAGCGAAACATAGATTGCGCCATTGATGTATTGTGCTATTTCATCTATTTTGGATTCAAGCAGAGTGCCGTTAGTGATTAGGCTCGTTTGCAGAGGCAAAGATTTAGAAAAAGCAAGAATTTCGCCGACATCTTTTCTTAGGAGCGGCTCTCCGCCTTCAAACGCAATTGCACAAGCACCTGAATCATAAATTTGCCTAAGAACTGCTTTTTCATTCTTTGTACTTAGGTCTTTGTTTGATCTTCTGGTAACTATTTTACTAGTAAACTTACTACCACTTTATTAAGCTTTTTCATGATGAAGAAATTGTGATTTGAATGGAAAAAGTAAGCATAGTAAAAGCGGTTTCATGTGACCGATGTAAAAAAACATGGATACCAAGAGTAAAACAACCAGTCAAATGTCCAAAATGCGGACACAGATTTGGCTCTAAAGTAAAACGGAATAACCAACAGAGAGAACGGAATAAGGGCGTGAAAAAATGAGTAATTGCAAGACTTGTGGCAAGAAAATTCCAGTTGGATTAGATTATTGCCGAAACTGTGCCGAGAAACAACTTAGCCCTCAACCAGAGATAGAAACCCAGAACGCAGTTAATCAGAAAGGGGAAGAGAAAATTCTTTTTGCAGACGAGTTGCTCGATGGTGCTTTTCAGAGAGGGATTCACTGGAGAAAAAACAAGCTTGAGACAGTATACAAAGCAAGAAAAGCAGGAGTATCTGACGAGCAAATTCTAAGACAACTGAAGATAGGCGGAATAACAATACAAAAATCACGTGAATTGATGCGTGACTCAGAGGAGCTCTTAGGAAGGTAAATTGATATGCGTTTAAACGTCAGAATAAAGTTTGGCGAATTGACTTTCTTTGCGATGGTTGCTAAAACTCAAACACTGGAAGGAGTATACGTCTCTGCAAAAAGACGGTTCACATATTGTAATGTGGGACATAGAGAAATGTACTTTGCAACAGGCAAAAGATGTATTGCGAGACGTACAAAAGAAGCATCATTTGAGCAACATTTATTTGACCTCAGACTGCGAAAAATCCTATCGTGCATGGTGTCATAGCAAAGTAAGTTTCGAGGTTCTTATACAGATACTTGCTGATTCTTATTCGATAGTAGACCCCAATTTCTTCTATTACACGGTTAAGCGCAAGAAAGCAACTTTAAGGACTGGAGCCAAGAAAGGGAGACCCTCTCAAAAAGTGATTTTTCTTTTGGAATCTTTCTATTTACCTTTTAACGAATCAAAGGTTGAGAAGGTGATTTACGATACAGGACTAGAAAAACAAGGAAAAAGTTTGCTTTTAGGAGGTGACTGATTTGGATAGTTTTCCTGAAGCGTTTGAAAGATTTGAGGATGATGTTGATATTGGACAATTTGAGTCCTATCACCAGCTAACTCTTGCCTTTCGCCATTGGGCGGGAGAGAGATGGAGAGGTACAAGTTTGCAGTGGGAGGCTTTGAATGCTGAAGCTGAGAATATTGGCTTTGAAACGCCAGATTTTATGCGAGAGGAACTTGAGGATAATCGCAAGGATTCTAGGCGATATTCTTGGAGAAGAGATACGGTAAATTTTAGAGGCAAAGCAAGAAGCGTTTACAGAGACATTAAAACAGGGCGCTTCATAAAAAAGCCCTGAGCTATTTCTCTCTGTTTTTAAAATCGCATTATATTAAGCCAAAAAGAAATCTCAGAGCAAGAACTAGAATTATTATTAATACCACTACTACAATAGCATACCAGAGCCAACCAGCTAAACCGCCTTTTTTATTATCCCAAATATTCATTTGTTTATTCACTGCTTGTATAACTGATTCGCAGCCTGTGCGTGATACTGTTGCAAAAATAGCACACCAAAGCCACACAGCTAAACTACCGTTTTTAGCATGCAAAAAGCTCATTTTTTTAACACCACCTTGTAAAACTAGCTTACAGTCATTTAACGATTTGTGACTGTAGAACCACAACTACAAGCGAGCGCTGACAGTGAGACAGACTGGTTGACAAAGTGTCAGACAGACAGGCTGACAGGGTGCGCGTGCGTGTGTGGGAGAGAGAGTACGTTCGTTAGTTAGTTCGTAGTTGTATGCGTTTGAGTTCGAGAGAGAAAGATTAAATTTTAATTTAATCCATATTTTTGCGATACTTAATTTAAAGGTTTATCCTCTTTTCTAGTTTCAAATCTTAATCTCTTTTCTAATTCGTTTATCTCTTCTACAGTTGCTCTATTACTCATTTTTTACCGTCCAAAGAGTTCGCTTACCAAGACTAAACAGTCTAACCAATGTTTTGTTTTTCATGCTTTCAACATCTCCCAAACAGTTTTACCAAACCAAACAAACATCATCAAACTCAGAATTAAACAAAAAATTACTTCAAAAGGCATTAAGAAATCTGCTATCCCTAACGGAGAAGCCACAATAAAATAGTAAAATGGCAACGTTAACAAATAGACCCCGCCGCTGAATAACAAGATAACTTTTGTAAGTCCAAGAAAAACGTAACGAGTTTTTTTAGAGGTGAAAAAGGCCGAGAAGCGAAAGCGTCTAAATTGCATAACTAATCATTCTCCCTAATGATTCCCTCTGCCTATTTTGATTGGCACCATTCCCTCTTTCGCCCAACAAACAATATTGAAGCCGCCAATTCTCACCGTTCTCCTTCTCTCCTCAAACAAGGCACACACAAAAATTATATAAATCATATTTCCAAAACCGTAACAAAAAAAATAGTTTTAAGCTCTAAAGAAGAAAAAAATAGAAACCTATGCTTTTGTTCGTATCTTTTAGAGTAACCTCAAGATAGACATGCAAAAGCAATTCGAGATTCTGGTAGGTGGCCACACAAAACGTCACTATGTACCTTGGCAATGAAGCCTTTCCGCTGAATATCAGACATAAACAAAATGTCAGGCGTTAGATGTGATAAAAACTTAAACCGATAGGCACCTACAAACGACGTGCTGCTTAAGCAAAAGCACAAAAGGCTTGTTAGCCTAAATACGATAGTACCTCAAAGTCAAAACTTAGTCAAGAAAGTTTGATGAAAAGGCTCTTATTTGTTTAAATTTTATGTTGAGATTATGAAAACAACGATTCTAGCTGCGGTTGCTGTTGTTGCTGAAGGCCCAACGATGGCAGCGCAGTATAGAGACGAAGCCAAAGGCTTTGACGGCTACATTATCCGCAAATGGCAAGAGCCCAAAGTCGTTATCCAAGACGCTATCACAAAAATCTGCACCTAAACCTCTTTTTCCTCTTTTTCCAACAAGTTTTATGTCAGGTTCAATTTGGTTATCGTCCTTCAACCGTGTAAGGTCAACGTGGTCGCTTTAGAGGCTACTAAAGTCCTTTTTGACCGTACCGATTGTTATGGGTGAAGTCCTCGATATCTCTTCTGACGCGCAAACTTTTTACAGGCACTGTTGGATATCCAAGGCGAATTGTGAACGCAATCTTAAGCAGATCAGGGATATCTAGAATCTGTTTCAGTTCCATCTCGACAGATACTGTTGCAGATAAACTCAGGATTTGCATGCTAATTCCCAGAGCCTGTGTAGTCAACCAGATGTTTTCCATAAGGCAGCCTAAACCGATGAAGCCGTAAATATCCACGGCAAGGGCAGGTGCTTTCTTTCTTGGATCATACAAAACCATTAGAAGAGTTGGGCTGCCTCGGAAAGAATTACTAAGTGGTATTGGAGGAGAATGAGCAATTTGGCTGAATTTGGCGGGGTCAACCCAATCAGGTGGAAAACCAGTTGACAAGATCCCAGTCTTCTTGCGCTTAAGCTCTTCTTCGGAGAATGACAGTTGCTTATAGTTATCGCGTAAGAATTCCTCTAAGACGCATGATTTTATATTGCTTATTCGTTCGAGCATCGCTTTGTCGTCAATTACTATGATTTCGTAATTTTGCATGTTATGTCCTGTAGGTGTCCACCGTGCAGCATCTAGGATCTGCTTAAGGTTCTCTTTAGAAACTGGCGTGTTGGGGTCAAAAGGTACACGTGAAGATTGACGTTCCTTGATAACTCTCAGAATTTCACTCATAAAAAGTCCTAACTTAATCCATCAACATGCCTTGAAATAAATTTTTTGTAGGCCCCCGTGCCGGCGACATAAGCGTATTCAAGAAATGGTAATCTTATTCGGTGAATCATATGGTGTATGGTTCTTTGGTTAATGTTCAAGTTATGGTAGCCGTGACTGTAAATGATGGCATGAGCTCTGCCGATGCGGAGTTAACTATGTACTTGGAGAAGGCCTGCGACTTCATTAACGACTCCCTCAAGGGAGTGGTTGTGGTGCCGTTGGATCCTGTGCCTGCAGTTGTGGATACGATTGCAGAGTTCTACGCTTCAGGACTTTTTTGGCTCGTAATAATTTGCCTGAGGGTCAGACGCAGCATCCCAACGTGGTCTTAGCAATGGGCTCGCCCTAACAGAAAAAAGCAAATCAGCCTCGTTGAGCGCCATGCCGAATTTAGCCTGCCAAGTAACACCCACACCTCTAAACCATACGTGTCAGTTGAAGGCATAGCAAACAAAAAAACAGTAATTTGTGTAAGGTGGAATGGCGCCGCTGAAAGGACTCGAACCTTTGACCTACTGATTAACAGTCAGTCGCACTACCGGGCTATGCAACAGCGGCAACCCACTGGTTCTTCTTCCTCTTTCAGTTCCACAAGAGTATTTAAATTTAGTTGTTTTAAAAATGTTTATTCTATTTGCCTGACTTTATGCTTTGCAATTGCTGAAAAACCCTTGTAGAAATCCTTCATTATTCGAGAATACCATTTGCCACAAAAAGTCCAGTCAAGCAAGTTATCAACCCAATGAAAGTCGTGTTCAACGCATTGAATAAGAAGTTGTTTGTGTAACTTGTTTAGTTGAGTATTTGTAAACCAGTCTTCGCTCTTCAATTTTCCAAGTGGCACAAAAAACAATGGAACAATAAGGCTGCGCATGTCTTTTAAGTCAGCAACTAAATCCATTGTTTTTATAACATCTTCTTCTCGCTCATCAGGTAATCCGACAATCAATGTACAAGCTGGAACCAACTTGTTATCATGCATTAAACCCATGCCATTGACAACCACATCATGCCAATTTTCAGCCTTAAATGGATGAGCCTTTGCAGGCATAATTTTTTTGGCTACTTCAGGAGAACCTGTTTCAATTCCCACCTCTGCGCCCCACCAATTCTGCTTTTCTAAAATAATCTCTGATAATGTTGAAAAAAGCTTAGGTGCAGATGCAACAGCTGCAAGTGAGCAATGGCTCCAACATATGCTGTCTACTTTCTTCATCACTAATTCGTGTAATTCCACAAGTCTATCATAATTTGGTATTGTGTTGTTTGATCCATAGAGCATAACGTCTTCTGAATGGAGGCAAATAGCTGATACTTTTCCTGAATTAAGATTAACATTTAATTCACGATCAATTTTTTCAATTGGGTACCACCTTAAGGGTCGTTGAGTAACATTGCAGAATTGGCAGCCTCGACAACAACCTCTTCCAATCTCAATTAAACCATTGATAGATGGTGAAACGATGTCTGGAATTTCTTCCAAACGGGGAACCTCACCTACGCCGACTTCGTAGTGTCTTGGAAGTTCTCGTCCTTCAATAGCTGCCTTGAAAAGGTTTCCTAATACGTTTTCTGCTTCACCTTCAACGATGCAGTCAATTCCTAATTCTTCAGCCGCTTTGTCTCTATATTGAAACTGCCAAGCTCCAGGTCCACCAACAATAATCTTTAATCCTTTTTGTTTAGCCTTCTCAACAGAAGAGTTTTTCAGTAATTCTTGAAAATGTTTTCTAGGTAGGGTTCTTTTTTGAAGATAAATGCGAGGGTTGTTGAAGCTGGACCTAACCCAAAAGGGTCCATTGCATGAATACCCAAGACCTTTGCTTCTTCCAGGTGGTTTCCTATATGATTTGGGCTTACGGTTTCTACTTTTAAGCCTTCTTTTAGAAGTTGCGCCTCAGTTTTTCTCAAACCATAGGGGGCAGTTAAGGGTTGTCCTTTGCTTGTTTTTATGATGGAAAGAATAGGTAACTATAGAGCCATTCTGGGATGAAGTTTGGGGGAGCACAGGTTCCGAAACCCTAGAAACTCGTTGCTATGGTAATTGCTCATTAATGTTCTGTCTGCAGTTAAAATTACATCTGGCATTTGATGTTTCCCCATGTTGTTTATATTAAAAATTGACTTGGGGCAAAAATTTAGTCAGTTACTTGGCAAATATAACTTTATTGCTTATGTGAACAAGGAAAATAGGCAAGCAAAACTCTCTTGATACTCTAATCGGTGTCAACGATTTTTATGTCAAACTAATACAAGGTTAATTTTACATTAAATTGAAGTGTTTTTGCGTTTAGCCACAAAAATGTATATCAAGGTATGCGTCAATTTAGCTAGAAAAGACTTAGCGAGGGGAATAAGTTTTGAAAACTATGATGGAGTTTAGGTGGCATGGTAGGGGCGGACAAGGCGCTTGGACGGCCAGTGAACTTTTAGCTCGAACAGCCCTTGACGAAGGCAAATACATTCAATCTTTCCCAGAGTTTGGGCCTGAAAGAATGGGTGCTCCAGTAACTGCTTTTACCAGAATCAGCTCTGAACCAATAAGGTTACATTGTGCAATCTATGACCCAGACGTTGTGATTGTTTTAGACAACACTTTACTTAAATCTGTCAATGTTACGGCTGGTTTAAACCGAAATGACGATTCTCTAATTATTAACTCAAGTGAAGAACCTACGATTTTAAAGAAAAAACTGGAGGTTACTAAAGCCAAGGTTTGGACGGTCCCAGCAACTGAGATTGCTCTTAGAATTTTGGGTGCTCCAATAACTAACACGGCTCTTTTAGGTGTCGTTGCCAAAGCTACTGGAATAGTTACCTTGGAAGGTATTGAGAAAACCCTGAAAGGACGTTTCCGGGCTGATTTGGCTGAGAAAAATTTTGCAGTTATCAAGGAAGCTTACAAGGAGGCAAAAGTTGAGTGAGTAGCAAAGAAAAAACGTGGAAAGAAATATCCATAGCAGGCATTCCAAACAAATCAAGTATAGGATTTCTGACTGGAGATTGGAAAACTTACATGCCTATTCGCGATCTTGAGAAATGTACAATTTGCTTGACATGTGTAATGGATTGCCCTGAAGGAGCAATAAAATGGCTTCCTGAAAAAGGCAAAATTGAGATTGACTATAGTTATTGCAAAGGTTGCGGAATATGTGCTAACGAGTGCCAAGCAAAAGCAATAACAATGAAAATGCCTGAGGAATAAAAATGACGCAAAAACCAAAACAAGTAACAATGGGAATGAATGGTGACGAAGCAGTTGCCTTCGCCGTTAAACAGTGCGATGTCGACGTTGTTGCAGCTTACCCCATTACACCCCAAACAATCATCGTTGAAAAATTCAGTGAATATGTCGCCAACGGGGAAGTCCTAACTGAATTCGTCTGCACTGAATCAGAACACAGCGCCATGACGGCTTGCCTTGCAGCAGCTGCGACAGGAGCAAGAACTTTTACAGCCAGCGCTTCAGCAGGATTAGCTTTAATGCATGAAATGCTTTTTGTGACATCTGGTTCAAGAGCACCCGTGGTAATGGCTGTCGCCAACCGTGCGTTGTCAGCGCCACTAAACATTCATGGTGACCATTCCGACAGCATGGCTGAGCGAGATAGTGGATGGATTCACATTTATGTTGAAAATGCACAAGAAGCATACGACTCAATTGTTCAAGCCTTCAAGATAGCCGAGGATATTGGCGTTTCGTTGCCGATAATCGTGGGTTTAGACGGTTTCACAATTAGTCACACTCTAGAAAGAGTAGATGTGCTTTCAGAAGAAGAAATCAAAAAATTTGTTGGAGAACGTCAATTTCCAATGGTACTTACCCATGAAGGAAAGACCGTTCCCTTCAAACTTGATCCTGAAAACCCTATGACTATGGGTCCAAACGCTTTGCAGAACTATTATTTCGAATTTAAGCGTCAACAAGAAGAAGGCATGCGCAACGCATTAAAAAAGATTCAAGAGGTCAATAATGAATATGCTAAAATCAGTGGAAGAAGCTATGGCAACGGACTTATCGATGACTATAAGCTTGAAGATGCAGAAATCGCAATCGTCTGCATAGGGTCAACGGCTGGAACGTTAAAGGTAATAGTTGATCAGTTAAGAGAAGAAGGCGTGAAAGCGGGGGTTCTTCGTTTACGCACCTTTAGGCCGCTACCAACAGAAGACCTTCAAAACTCACTGAAAAACATCAAAGTCGTTGCAGTAATGGACAAAAGTATGAGTCCTGGCGGTTTAGGGGCTGCAGTCTTTAACGAAGTTAGAAATGCACTCTACGACCTAAAACAACGTCCAATTATTGTAAATTACATTTTTGGATTAGGCGGCAGAGATTATAGCCCCAAAGACCTGAGACGTGTCTTTGAAGATTTAATGAAAATAGCCAAAAACGGACAAGTGGAAAACCAAGTGCATTATTTAGGATTAAGGGAATAATGGAGGAAACAAAATTGACAACACAAGAATGGAAATTTACATCAAAAGATATTGCACTCAAACCAGACTTATTCCTCTCAGGCCATAGAGCATGCGCAGGCTGCGGACCAGCAGCGATGCTTAGAATGGTCATGAAAGCAACCCGTGGACCAACAATTGTGACTCAGGCAACAGGCTGTATGGAAATAGTCGGCTCCATTTACCCATACTCATCCTGGGCGCTACCGTGGCTTCACACCGCTTTTGAAAATGCCGCTGCAAACGCTTCAGGCATCGATGCAGCAATAAAAGCACTACGCAAAAAAGGCAAAATAAAACAAGAACACATAGATATAATTGCTTTAGCTGGCGACGGCGGAACCTACGACATCGGCTTGCAAGCATTGTCTGGCGCTGTGGAACGCGGACACGACTTCCTTTTTATCCTCTACGACAACGAAGGATACATGAATACTGGTATCCAAAGAAGCAGCTCAACACCCCTTGGCGCAGCAACAACCACATCCCCAGCAGGCTCAGTCAATCCTGGCAAGCTAGAAAAGAAAAAACCCATCACCGAAATAATGTTAGCACATGAAATGGAATATGTTGCTACTGCCACGCCTTACTATTGGAAAGACATGCTGACAAAAGTACGTAAAGGTTTAGAAGTTGAAGGTCCAGCATTTCTGCATATTTTCGCTCCTTGCCCAAGAGGGTGGAGAAGCGAACCAGCAAAAACCATGGAGTATTCCAAACTTTCAGTTGAGTCATGTGTGTTTCCAATCTGGGAAGCAGTCAACGGAAAACGTCAACTCTCAATACCCAGCAAACTAATTGCCCTAGCACCACAGAAGAAGAAGCCGGTGAAAGCTTACCTTGAAGGACAAGGTAGATTCAGACACCTCTTCACACCGCAAAACCAACATATACTCAACGAAATCCAAAGTACGACAGACTTACGTTGGCAAAAACTATTGCAGAAATGCGAATCTGCCTAAACCTTTTTCTTTTATTTTTCTTTCTTTAGATTTTAACTTCGTCTTTTTTTAAAATACCCAATGCTTTTGACAAAAAAAGTTTGTTACCGAAAAAAGCATATATGTCAAAACACCGCTTCTCATTAAAAGTATTGGTGAATATAAACGTCAACCGCTGAAGAAAACAACGGCGAAATGGTAGTTACTCCTTGGGAAGTGAAGGGCAAAGTAGACTACGAACGCTTGGTAAAAGAATTTGGCACCCAACCTTTAACTCCCGAACTTCTCAAGCGAGTGGAAAGCAACACTGGCAAACTTCACCTTCAGCTTGAACGAAAAATTTTCTTCAGCCACCGAGATCTCGACACTGTCCTTAACCTCTATGATAAAGGCATAAAATTTGTTTTGTACACAGGCAGAGGACCATCCGGTCCAGTCCACATCGGACATCTTGTCCCATGGATATTCAGCCTGCATATTCAACAAAAATTCAAAACAAGACTCTATTTTCAATTAACTGACGATGAAAAATTTTTAATCAGTGACAACGCAAATCTCAAACAAACCCGCAAATGGGCGTATGAAAATGCGTTGGACCTCATTGCGTTAGGATTTAAATCCGAAGACACTTTCATTATTTATGATTCCGAAGATATCGACTTACTTTATGATATTACACTCGAAGTTGCTAAAAGAATAACTTACAGCACCGCTCGAAGCAGCTTTGGGTTCCAAGATAGCACCAACATCGGATGGGTTTTCTGGCCAGCTATTCAAGCCGCTCCCTGTTTTCTTCACAAAAAATTAACAGGAGAAAACGTGCCCGCTTTGATTCCAGCTGCCATTGACCAAGATCCCTATTGGAGAGTAACACGGGACATTGCTCAAAAACTCGGCTATTACAAACCTGCGCAAATTCATTGTCGCTTCCTGCCGGGTCTTGGTGCAGGCGGAAAAATGAGTGCGTCTCAGCCTGAAACTAGCATATTTACTATGGATCAGCCTGATGTGGTCAAAAAGAAGATCTGGAACGCTTTCACAGGCGGCAAAGGTACAGCGGCTGAACAACGTAAAGATGGCGCTGATCCCGGTGTCTGCAGCATATTCCAATACTACTTTTTCCTCTTTGAAGAAGACACTGCAAAACTAGTTGAACGCGAACGTAAATGCAAAGGTGGGGAAATGCTCTGCGGCGAATGCAAAAAAGACATAGCTGAAAAACTCAATGCATTCCTTGGTCAACATCAGGAGCGGCGTGAAAAAGCTAAAGACGTAATCGGGCAATACCACGTGAAAAGGTAATAATCCTTAAAAACCAAAAAGCATGGGGAAAACCTCGCATTATTTTACTATCCCTATATACTCCACAATCCTTTACAGTTAGTTGTCGGAAATTTTTCAAGAAGAAGAACCACCTGTGCTTATCTAATTGCTTTTTCAAGACATTCTGGCAAAAAACCATGGAGCAAAAAGAATGAACTATAAAGAACCAATTATAATCGAGCACCTAGCATTTCTGTCTGTAAAATACAATTTGTACCTATCTGAATTATACCAATCACTAATTTCCGCACGAACCATTGGAGAATCTACATGCGGAGACCTAAAAATCGATTACCGTGGCATTATCAATCATCAAGCAGTCTTTCTAATTACAAAAATCAACAAAGTGATAATGCAATTCCGAGTCGAAGAAGCATTTCTCCTTAGAAAAAATATAAGTTTCGAAAGTTGGTTGAACACAGACAAGATACGCCGACAAATGTACAAACAAAATCTTGGAGTCGACTTAATTTTTATCCAAAACCTGCGGCGAGGAATGAAAAAGATTAATTTAAAAGCTGAAGTTTTAGAGATTTCAAATACAAAGATCGTAAACACTCAATATGGAAGCAGAGTTAAGGTAACTGAAGTGTGGGTAGCTGATGAAACTGGGAAAGTCAAGCTTTGCCTTTGGGGTGAACAGATAAGCCTTCCCTCTGTTGGCGATATGGTTCAGATTAAGGGTGCATCAGTGAGAACTTTTAAGGGTGATAATCTTTTGAGTTTGGGAAGATATGGAACTTTAACTGTCCTACAACAGCTATTGATCAATTACGCCAAATGATTTGATAAGATTTTCTATTTCAATTTTTTTATTATCTAATAATATAAGAAAGAGAAATAAGTTCGAAAAATACCTTGATTGCAGTTTACATAGGTGGTTTATATGTCTGTTAAAACTCAAGTTAATATTGCCTCAGCTTTCAGGCTTCTTCACCCCATGCATACAGTGCTAATTTCATGTATTGGAAAAGCTAACAAACCAAACATCACAACTGTTGCTTGGGCTATGCCAACCTCAATCAAACCACCTCTCTTAGCCATAAGCCTCGCACCTACCCGGCATAGCCACACCCTAATCGAAGAATCAGGAGAATTCATCGTGAACATCCCAACCCTCGAAATACTCCAAGCAGTCTATGCATGCGGTTCTCTAACAGGAAGAAACTTCGACAAATTTAAGAAAACCAACCTTACTCAAATGCCTGCTAAACAAGTCAAAGCACCAGCCATCCGCGAATGCATAGCCCACCTCGAATGCGAAGTAGATAGCCAAACGACAACAGGCGATCACACAATATTTGTCGGCAAAATTCTCGAAGCTTATGCAGATATGGGCGCCTTTTCTGAGAGCGGTTACGACCTTAAAAAAACCCGAATAATCTACCACACAGGCGGGAACAACTTCGCTCTACTGGATCCTAAACTCTACAAATCCTGATTTAATACACAACTTATAAAGCGTTAATCCGACGTTAAGTTGTTCATGACAAACAAAAAGACCAAAAAATACACAATAACACAAAAAACTATACCGAAAGAAACAACTGTTACATTCAAAGAAGTTAAAGAATAAAAAAAATAAATAATTACTTTTATAAAAGTTGATTCAATCTAAATTTTAAAAGCCTAATCTTTTTTTCTGCGACGAGTGGTTACCCATTTAAGCATGCAGTGCATTAACCAAATTCATAATCAAGTGAAATTCCATGCCATACGACAAGGAAGAACTCGAAACATTCCGCAAATCGGGCAAGATTCTACGTGAAACTCGCGAAGAAATGCGAAGCCAAGTAAAAGAGAATATGCCAATCATTGATGTCTGCGAGAAGGTTGAGGGATTAATTCGCGCTAAAGGTGGAAAACCTGCTTTTCCTTGCAATGTCAGTATCAATGAAGTCGCTGCACATTACACTTCACCTCCTGGAGATAAGTCGTTGATTCCTGAGGGCTCCACGGTTAAGGTGGATTTAGGTGTCCAGGTAGACGGTTACGTCACCGACACTGCATTCACAGCTTGTTTTAGTTCAGAAGGTAGAAGTATGGCAAACACTGCCGAACTTGCTTTGAAAACGGCGATTGACAACATTCATGGGGACATGGCACTTGGCAACATTGGGGCTTTAATCGAGACAACCATAAAAAACCGTGGATTTAAACCCATTAGCAACCTCACGGGGCATTCTGTTGGACGATATCTTATTCATGCTGGAACCTCCATTCCTAATGTTGCTGGATTTTCACCAAACAAAGTAAAAGCTGGTGAAGTCTATGCAATTGAACCCTTTGTTACTGTTCCAGATGCGATTGGCAGAGTTGATGATGGTCCACAAAAGACTATTTACCGTTTATTGAAATCCAAATCAGTTAAAACTGACACAGCCAAAAAAATGTTAAGACACATCGAAACTAATTTTAGAACGCTCCCATTTGCCGAACGCTGGCTTATCGGCGTCGTCCCCCAAGAACAGCATAAAGCAGCCTTCAAAGAATTATATGATTCAAAAGCAATCATGGGGTACCCGGTTTTCGTTGAAGCAAGCGAGAAACCTGTTGCTCAGGCTGAACATACCTTGTTAATAAAAGAAAATGGATGCGAAGTTTTAACCTAAAAAATTTATTAAAAATTAAAAAGAAAAATTAGACGTTGAAAGTTTTTTCTTTTTCTTTAACTTCTTTGTAGATTCCAGTTATCATTTGTTTTGTTGTAGGGCATTTTTGGCATGGAATATCAAGCTCTTTGTATACGTAGTCGCCGCGTTGGAATTCACGTACTGTTTTGCTACCGCATTTGCATTCGATGGTTGTCATTACTTTGGGTACTTCGATTTTTACTTTTGCTGATTGCAACTTTGATTGGTAGAATAAGAATAATGAAAGTACCAATGCAATTATGCCTATACCTGCTAAGACGCCTGCAGCTATTTGATCGCCTTCCAAATAGGTTTGGAATGCTATGAACAGTGCTGTTACTGCGAGTGCCATGACTATTAGAACTATCATGGTGAGGTAAGTGGAGATTTTTTTGCTTGCTGGTTCTGTTGCTTGTGTTTGGTTTTGTGTCATGTTTTTCATCCTCATTATTGTCCAACTCCGATTGAGTTGCCGACGCCAACGATTATGACTTTGTCGCCTTCTTTGGTTCGTTCCAAGATGACTCCTTTGACGCGTTCGATGACTTTGTCAGTTGCGTCGTGGATTTCTTTGCGCATTGGAGATACTGCATCGCCAATGTCTTCTTTGACTATTACTGCGTAGTTGCGGATTTTGTATTTGGTTAGTTTTTCTTCTATCTTGAATGCGTCTACACCAGGTCCGCCGATTGCTGCGCCGATGCCTTCTGAGACTTCGCCTACGAGTTCGCCTTCAAGTTTTAAGCCTGCGTCAATCATGATCAAGAGAGCGATTTTGCCTTCGTTTTCTTCGATGACTGCTTCAACTGCTTCGCCTGGTTTGCCGACGTTTCCGCCGGGGCCTTCTGCTTTGATGACTAGTGCTGTACGTCCTTCGATTGGGACTGTTGCCATTACGCAGTCTTTGTATAGTTTACGAATTTCGTAGCCATGCATGAGTTTTCCTGCAACTAAAGGTCCAGCACCGTCGCCTATTGGTTGCCCATATGCGAATGCTTTGAGAGCACTTGAGTATGCTTCAGCTTCTTTCATTACCATTGGCAAGATCATTTGAAGCTGCATTATTACATAGAGGCTTAGGGTTTTTTTGCCTTGGATGTAGTAGTGACGTACGACTTTGTAGATGAAGTTGAGTGCCATTGCTGCCTCGAGTGTGTTTTCGAGATTGTTAATTTGTACTTCATCATTTTGGGCTGCAGGCGCCATTAATCTGACTTCTTCTTTTAGTCGTTCGTCGCGTACGTCTAAGATGTGATCGAGTTTATTCACTATCCCAGCAGGATCCATGTTTTGGGGTCCAATTGTAAAGTATTCAAGGTAGCGGTCAACGCGAGCTGAGGGGTCGGCGGTTGGTTTTCCAATTTCCTTTAATGTCTCTATAGCGGTTTTTCGACCTTCTTCCTTTATGTGCCGCAGTTTATGGAGACTATTTTCAACCTCGCGGATCATAACGTACATTTGAATACGTTGACCGTAGAAAATTAAAACAATAAAGAACACGTATGATAGCAAACTGATAATCTGTGTAATTGAATCGCTTCCGGGAATAAGACTCACTTTAAGACACCACTTCTCCAAAAACTATTACAAGTAAGTTATAAAGCTATGCCAAATCACGTTGAATTCTTTATTAGAATTAATAAAAAGTAGGTTGCCAGCTTTCCCAGGTTCACGTGGCCTAAGACCACACTACAGCTGGAAACGGAACCCGGTTTAACTTCTGAGTTCGGAATGGGATCAGGTGGAACCCGAGTCCTTTGACCGGCAAACCCAACCCTATTGTTCAGCTATCCCATATATACCTTCTGTTTTTGTTTCCATAATTAGGAAATTCTCAGCTTTTTCCAAGGTGTTGACGCTTTTTATGAGCTAACATGCTTTGTTCAAGTCGAAATGGACATCTATCAGGCATATTTATTCGCGCGCGAACTATTGCGTTGGCAATATAGCTCTTAAATGAAAGTATTTCCATAGTAATTATTATGTGTAAGAAAAAAATCGTTACTTAACAAAAAAGGATATTTCCCTGAAAAATCACTAATAGAAAAAGAAATACGCCTCAATACGATTTTTTTTCTTTCCATTTCAGAAAAGAATTCATCTAAAGATAATTAAAGCATCTATTTATCAGAGTTTATATATGAAAGACCATGGAATAAAGAACTAATTATAAGAATTTTTTTAGCTCTTTATATGAAAAATGCAGTTAAAGTAAAATGTAAGCATGTAGCTAATGTTGGTGATACGTATGGACAGCCCCGAGTGGAAATATGCTGGAACCGTTCAAAGAAGAATTCGAGTTATGAAAGTTAACAATCAAGAACGCCACCTTGATGCACAGAACATAGATGATGGGGTTCCCTTCTGTCTGGACGCACAAAACGCACTCGATTTGAGTAAAATTAAGAAAGCGAAGATTTACCTTGCAACAATCAAAGTATACACTGCCGAGCTCAATGGTAACCTTGAGAGAGAGCTTACTGAATTATCATTGAAGGACACAAAACTTAGTCATAGCTTACAAATAATGAAGAAAACGGGATCTCAATTCAAAAAATTCGAGTTAGTGGCAATAAAATAGACTTCAACAGAAGTTCTTTTGCCCTTCTTTAGTGAATTTTTAGGAAAAGGAAAAATAAAATACCCTTGTTGGTGCTTAATAAGAGCCATATCGGATAAAATTTACAAAGAATTTTTTTTAATAATAAAAACCAAACAGAAAAGTTAATGGTGGGGCTGATCGGATTTGAACCGATGACCAACGGGTTTCCCCAAAGTAGACCGCTCCAGAATTTCGTCATCCCCTTCCGGGTCAAGCAATCAATGCTTTCTGGAGCCCGCCGTACTACCTGGCTATACTACAACCCCAAACATTTTCTTTTAAAAACATACAATACAGAATTATAAAAAGACATTGGATTTAAGAATTAATCTCTCCAAACTTCTTACAAAGTTTTAGCTACATACTACAACAAAACAATATATTGATTATCAGAAAAAAGTATTTTCAAGTTTTATATTATGTGTGATTTCACTCATTAAAATTTTGAGTTCTAAACTTTTCTTTTGAAATAGTGATTTGGTCATCCTGCCTCTCTTCTAGTTTTTCCACAATTTGTGCATCTAAAGAAGGTAATGGTTGAATGTATAGTCTCGTCTGCGGCTTCCACGTTCCAAGTTTCGCTTTCGCTATGACCACATGATAGGCAGACCACATTTACTGTAGGCATTTGTCTAAGTGATGCAGCTTTTTTGTCTACTACAATAATTTCTGGAGATTTGACAAAGTGTATGTTCATTTTTTGCTTCCTTTCTTCTTTTTCTATAGGCTTGTGGAATTTACATTTTGGACATTTTAGGGAAGGAGCACCCTTCTTGACAACTTGGAGCAATCCTCCGCATTGTGGACAGAAGTTCATTTAAGTCACCTTAAGGAGGTTTTTCTAAGAACAAATGATTTTTATATTTTTTGACTTTCACGACACAAATATCTTGGTTTATGTTCCATTTGGTGCAATTGTTTGACTCTAACGGTGTTTGTTGGAAAACTAAAACCACTGTTTTTAGAATTGTAACCTTTGGAACAGCAGTATTTAGAATGAAAAAAGAAATAATTTGGAGTTCTATTTTCTTCTTTTTGCCAGGATAAGCCCTGTAATTGCAATTATCAAAAATAAAACCACAACTTCCACCGCGAGAACAGGAAACTCAGGAACCGAAGGAGTTGGAGTAGAGCTGAAAATGTTGGTTTCAATTATGCTATATGAATAACTAGAAGTCACCGGTTGTGGTTCAGATTGAATTGTTGTTTGTGTAAAAGACTCTAGGAGCATTCCAGAAACTTTATCATAAACATAAGTCAAAGTTGAGTTGTAATCTGAGGTTCTAATCTCTACATTAAGAATGTTGACTACTCTGTTTGAACCTAAATAGGTTCGGCTCTCTGACTGATTCACTGAATATGTATCTAATGGCGGTATAGAATCTCCCTGATTTAGGTTTGACGCTATGATTGGACCTTGGGTACTTGGGATTCCTTCTTCAGTTCCCGTTTCGATATTCCAAACCGCTATTGTGCCGTTACCTGGTAAGGCGGTTCCATTTTTGAATTGACCTGTTGAAAATAAAGTCACTTGTTTGCCTAAGACACTAGTAACTTGGAGTTGAAGGAAACCATAATCATTGAAAGCTTCAAAGCCCTGTCCGTTTCCTGAAAAGTTTCCATATTTGACATATTGCCCATCGTTTACTCCAGGATTATAGGATACTGCATAAACAGGTAAGACCAAAGCACTAAGAAGAACGAATACAAAAATAGCTGATAAAAAAAACCTATGATTATTCATTGAGAACCTCCTCCAATATTCTGTAGTGTTTACTTTTTCTTAACATTAAGTTGTCCTTCGTGCTCCACAGTGAGGACAAAACGTCGCTGAATGAGTAAAAAGCGTGTTGCAGTATTTGCAAGGAACCATAGCTACTTCTCTTGTAACTTCCTTTTCCTCATCATCCGAACCACAACCACATCCACACATATTCAAATCATCCCCATTACGATAGATGCGTTTTAGCAATCTCTTGCTGATGGCTAAGCTGCTCCATTAAAACTTCTCTAACCATATCACACGCTTGGCTGATTTTTGGGCTTGTAACCCTGTAGTAGATGTTTGAACCTTCTTTTCTTGTTTTAACAATTTGGCGTTGTCGCATCAAAGCTAAATGCTGGGAAACGTTAGATTGGCTTGCTCCTGTTATTTGGGTTATGTCGTTGACTGTTTTTTCGCCGTCTTTTAGATAATGTAGTATTGCTAGTCTTAGAGGGTGTGCCATTGTTTTTGAAACTTCAGCTTGCATTTCATAAATTGTCATATCAAGGTTGTTGCTCATTGAAATTTCTCCTTCTATTCGAATATCCTAATGCAATTTGTCACTTTTATATTTAACAAGAAACAAGAAGGAAAGAGAGTATGGGACATTAACAGTCCTTAACTAACTTACAATTCTTGAATGAAGGCGCCATGCCAAGTGTGGTACCAGATTTGACCGCTGTAACCGTTGACGCTTAGCATTCCAAATGGAGTTGTGTCATTAACTATTTCAATGGTATAGTATCCCGGAAATGTTGCTACATCACCAGTTGTGGTACCTGGTAGGTATGTGGTCAAGTATTGTTGTGCGTCGGCGGATGCTTGACTTGCAGTTACTGGCAGGGTTGTTGTTGGTGTTCCGTAGATTCCGCCTAAGATACCACTTCGCATCATTCCGTATTGGGTGTTCCACATCATGTTAGGTCCCATTTCAGGGTATATGCTGCCTGTGTATTTATTGATTAATAGTTCGAAAGCTCCGTTGCCAGTAATTTTATCGTTAACTTGAACGTAGAAGTTGTTTGTGTATTCTTCGACTTCTTTAACTTCCAAGTTAGTGTTGCCGATTGAAGTTACATATTTTTGGGCGATTGTATTTGCTGCAGATATGCTTATGGTTGTTCCTGTATAGGTGTATGGTGCGCTATATCCGTAGCCTCTCATCATACCGCCAAAGCCGTTAAACATTCGGCCCATCATTCCTCCGAACATAGAGGGGTAGACTGGCTGGTAATATTGTGTTGAAGGGGTAGTGCCAGGTTGTGTTGTGTATGGTGGGTTGTTTGAGCCATAGCCGTATCCGTAGCCTCCCATCATCCCGCCTCCACTTCGACCCATCATTCCTCCATAACCCGTATTCGGGTTAAAGGCAAATGGTCCCATTGCCACTACGGTTGAAACCAATAGGGCAGCTGCAACCACTGCGAGGGTTGCTAAGGTTATTATTTTCAAGTTTTTCATTTTTTTTACCTCATTTTTTTTATCGTTATATTATAATATGCTTGGAGTGATATGATAGTTCGCTGAAACAGTCAGTGAAACAGTTTGAAACCATTAATCCGAGGTTTCTTCGCTCCAATATATCATTATATTCTAATATAATCATTGCTTTCTTATAGGCATTTACCTCATTAAGCTGAGAATTGCCATGAAACAACAAAGAAATCACTCGATTCTTCGAATAAAAAGTAAACCAATCCTTAGGACCACAAGACAACATAGACAAATCAAGTTAATCCCGAGAGGCAATAGCGTTTGTTTAAATATCAGTCTTACAATTTGGGAAACACTTCAAGTCAACAGTTCAGCGAAAGGTTGAATTAATGAGACGCATTCCGATACAATTACTTGTTTCAGCAAGCAAAAACTCTGAATTTTTAATGATTCTCGCTGAAGAAGCCTTCAACTCCCAAAGGTGCAACCAATAAGATGGAAGCTATTGACGTTGCAATTTTAACAAAAAACAGCGAACGAATGCTAAAGGAATGCATAAACTCAGTTTACAAGAATGTGCCTATCAAGAACCTGATTGTAGTTGACGGATTCTCCACCGATGCGACAGCCAACATAGTGAAGGAATTCCAAGAAAAATATGGAAACGTAAAATTCGTCCAAGAAAAAGGAACCAGAGGCAAAGCCAGACAGACAGCAATTCAGCTAGTAAAGACCGAATGGTTCATGTTTGTAGATAGCGATGTAATCTTGTCAAAGAATTGGTTTGCTCAAGCGGAAGAATTCGTTAAAGATGACGTGGGGGCAATCTGGGGAATTGAAATTTGGTCAGTTCTAAAAGGAGCAAAAATACTAAAGCTCTTCGAAAGAATGACATTAAAAATATTTGAACAACGAGGCGGAACTCACGACATTCTAATTAGGCGTAAAACCGTGGAAGATATTGAAATTCCCTTTCATTTGCACACTTATGAGGATGGATTCATCAAATCATGGATTGAGAAAAAAGGCTTCAAAGTGATTGGAGTCTATGAACCACACTGCATTCATTTTCGTCCAGAAACAGTTTGGTCTGTCAATAATAACGTAGGATTCGTGGTTAGCGACCTTAAGTACGCCATATATCGTCCGGTTCTTTTGCTTTCATACGGCTTCTACTCCGCAATTGTCATCTATCAAATTGTAGCAAACATATTCAATAAAACAAGTCGCTTCCCAAGACACGCTTAAATCAGGGAATTTTTAGAAGGGACAATTATCTGATTACACCAAAGCCCTAACGGTTTTTATCCACTCCAAAAAGCCTTCACGGACCTTTGCAGGGTTCTCGAATACGCGAACATCCTCAGTTTGCTCTAGTTTACGTACCTGATCTGCCTCTTCTTTGCGCACCCGTAGTTTCATATCTTTGCCATTAGGAAGTTTGGTGTAAACAATACTCTCTTTGTAATCGACTGGCATAACCCAAACAGGCACGAATGCTTTAAGGCTCATTAACGCTGAATTTGTAAGTAATGTATCTCCGATACCGTTGACCAGTTTTGCAACTGTATTTGAAGATGCGGGCATAATCAATAGGAATTCATATTTGCGGCTCTGTACCATGCCTGCCAAAAAAGGCGAGTTTGAGTTAGATTCAACTGAAACTTTGGTAAAGTTATTCTTCAATTCTTCGTCTAAACGGTAGAATTTGAGCATAGTTTCGCCTGCTTTGGAGATGTAAACGTCTATTTCTAAAATGTCCTCTGACTGTTTTTTTAAGTCCTTCATGGTTTCGATGATTTCTTGGATTTTATCGCCTGCACCGGTGATGCCCCAGGCAACTTTTCGCTTCTTAACTTTATTTTCCATCATTATTTCTCACCATATCGTTCAATAAACTCAGAAAACCTCTTAACTGTCTTTCGAAGACTTCTAAAACCTTCCTCATCCAACTTCACGCCTTCCAAAGTATCTTTAGTCCAAAAAGTCGCTCCTAAATTCGCACCGAAAAAACCGCCGCTTACAGGAATCATGCCGTTTAGAACATAGAAAGTAATTATCTGCTGCATTGCAGGTTCTTGACCGCCAATTCTGTCACCACCCAAAGCTATGCCCATCCCGATTTTACCTCGGAAAAAGTTTTTGTCACTGGCAACAGCAGCGCGACAACGATCCATTATTGCTTTCGTTTGTGCGCTTACTCCGCCATTGTAAACGGGCGTAGCAAAAACGATTCCTTTAGCATCCTTCATCAAAGCATAAAGTTCTTGCATATCATCTTTGATGCCGCATTCCTTGTGTTTTAGGCAATAATCACAATGCGTACAGAACCCAATTCTTTTGCCTCTAACAGTCCAAAAAACCGTTTCAAACCCTTTTTCACTAAGCATTTTTAGACTTTCTTTTAAAATATAATCGGTTGCTTGTTCTCTCGGACTTCCACAGATTCCAAGTATCATAATCTTCACTAAACCTTAACTAGGATTTGGCATTAAAGCCTTACCCCAAAAAAATAAACAAGTATCTAAATTGAAACTAAAATTATTTATTTAAAAAACTAAAAATGAAAAATTAAAGAAAGAAGGTTATTCTTTCTCGAAGTATTCTTCTGGTTTTGGCGGAACCAATGGTAATCCTCTGCGTTCACGGATCTTCTTGATGGTTTCGGCTTGCATTTGTTCTGGGACATATGCCCAACGACTAAACTGTGTTGCCCAAAATGCTCTTCCTGAAGTTGAACCTCGCAATTCATCAGCTATTCCAAAGCTTTCTGACACTGGCATTTCTGCTTTAACTGTAATTATGTCATCTTCTGAGGGCATGTCTAGGATTTTTCCGCGGCGTTTGTTTAGCATTGTGATGACTGCACTTACATATTCGCTTGGTACTTTGCATTCGAAACTCATCAATGGCTCAAGTAGTTTTGGATCGCTCAGGAGTATTGCGCAGTAGATTGGTCTCCAAGTCATAGGTATAGCTTGTGCAGGACCTCTGTGAACTGGGTCTTCATGTAGGACTATGTCTTCTAGGTTAATTTTTAAGCCGTATGCTGGTTCTTTAGCGAGCGGTGAAGTGTGAACTGCTTCGCGGAATCCGGTTTTTATGTGGTCGATGATTTCTTCAACGTATTGGCGTCCACGGATGCGGTTGCAGAGTATGCAGTTTTCTTCCACAGCTACGGCGCCTTTGGCTTCGTCTGGTGCCCAGCCAAGTGATCGCAAGACTTTGGTTCGCTCGTCTCTGCTTTGCATATCAGTAATTTTTTCAGACTTGATTGCTTCGATTACTTCGTCGGATAATTTGTCGATGGTAATCCAGAGTTTGTTGTGTTTATTGGGGCTTTTACCCATGATTGCTGGACCCCTATAATCGTGGCTGATAGTTTCCCTGAAAATGACAATTGGCTTGCTGAGCTTAACTTTCAACCCTGCCTCCTGCATTCGGTAAGCTGTAATTTCAAGGTGGAGTTCGCCCATTCCTGATAGAAGAAATTCTCCGCTTTCTTTGTTCATGATGAAGTGTAAGTTGGGGTCTTCAGTGGTGAGTTTGTGCATGACTTTATCGAATAGGGGTAAGTCTTTGACGTCTTCTGGTTCAACGGCCACTGTTACGACTGGGTCTGAAACATAGTTTAAGCCTTCGAAAGAATGTACTTCTTCGCCTTCTTCAGCGATGGTTTCACCGACATGGATAGATGGTAAGCCGGAGATAGCTCCGATGTTGCCTGCTGGCACACGGTCAATAAGAACACGATCAGTTGCCATACTCATGAATACTTGTTGAATTGTGCCTTTTTGGTTGCTGCTTAGAAGCTGAACGGTTTTGCCTCTTTCGATTGCACCGCTGAATATTCTGCCGATTGCAACTGTTCCGCTGTGTGGATCAACTTCAATAGTTGAGATACACATGAGCAATGGCGCTTTAGGATCGACTTTTGCCATTCCTTGACCTGTTGGGCTAGCTACGTCGCCGGGCCAAATTTGAGGCTGCCTGTAGGGTTGAGCATCATAGGGGTTTGGAAGATGTTTAACGAACATATCTAAGATTGGTTCTGGCAAGGGAGCTCGTTTACTGAGTTCATCGACTTTTCTACCGACTTCAATTGGGTCGCCTGTGTAAGCATCGATGATGTCTTGGAAGGTAACTTTCTTCATTTTCATATGATCAAGATTTAAACCCCATTTGTGAAGGGCTGATCCGAATGCTACACGACTATCTTCAATTGTTACTTGCCAGTCTTTCTTGTGTTCGGCAGGTGCATATTTCTCAATTAATGTGTTAACTCTTAGGAGAATTTTTGCAAATTTCTTTTGGATTTCTTGGGGGGAAAGTTTAATTTCTTTAATTAAACGGTCAACTTTATTGATAAACAGGATTGGTTTTACTCGTTCCCTTAGAGCTTGCATGAGGACGGTTTCTGTCTGGGTCATTGGTCCTTCAACTGCATCGACAACTACGAGGGCTCCGTCGACTGCTCTCAGGCTTCTTGTCACAGCACCTGAAAAGTCGATGTGACCGGGAGTGTCGATTAGGTTAATTAAGTAATCTTTTTCTTGGTAAGTGTGGACTAGGCTGACGTTTGAGGCGAAAACTGTCATTTGACGTTTTTGCTCAAGGTCCCATGAGTCGAGAAACAGTTTTTGCCCTGCGGTTTGGGTACTGATGATGCCTGCCGCTGCCAGAAGACTGTCGGCCAGGGTTGTTTTTCCATGGTCAACGTGTGCGATGATGCTGGTGTTGCGTACGAAAATCGGGGTTTCCATTAGTTTTACAATTTCTTCTGTTTGCCTATAACGCGCCATAATTAATCAATCTCCAATTTATTTGAATTTTTCACTTGAAAGGTCTGTTTTTTAATTATTTGAAGCATTATTTACTCTCTCATGAAATGGTAAACTACATGGAAAGTGAGTTTGTAGCCTATTAACTTTATGGCATGATTTTTCTGAAAATATTAATGTTAAAAAAATGCTGTAAAGTCATTTTTGGCTTGTTTTTTCCTAAAAATACGTTTTATATTACCAACGCTTATTGTTCTTAGGACCGATTTAAGGATAATTTGCAAGTTGGTTAAGGCTAATTCGCAAAAAAGAATAAATCTATTTTATTTTCTATTAACCAAAGAATTCGAAGCCAAAGGAGAAGAAGACATTAATTGATAAAGAAAGGCTTTGCATACAATTCACCAGTACCTTTCATTTCTTTCTGGTTGAAGACGATTTCAACTGCGATTAGTTTAAATGCAACAACCAACAAATTACCTAAAATTAAACCATCAAAATTGACGATGAGTTTAAAACGATGAGGATATGAATGTACCATCCAAATGATGCTCAGGAAAACGACTCATTAGATAAAGAGTCCTTAGCACATATAATCTTCATTTATTGTCGAGGTTGTTGTTAACTAACAGAATACTTGGGGTTTTGGCGGAATAAAATTGGAAAAAGCTGCTTCTTTGCCGATTAACGAGGTTTTTGCGAACTTAAACACATCAGAAAGCGGATTAACCAGCCAAGAAGCTAAACTGCGCCTCAAAAAATACGGCTATAACAAGTTATCAGAAAAAAGGCAGGTTCCTTTCGTTTACAAGTTTATCCGCAACCTTAAAGATTTATTCGGAATCTTACTACTTGTTGCAGCTGTTTTATCATATATTAGTGGAAGCCCAGAACTTGCTTTAATCATCCTTGCAGTCGTTTTCGTAAACATTTTCGTTAGCATCTTCCAAGAGGCACGTGCAGAAAAAGCCATGGAAACCCTCAAAAGCTGGATGCCCGAATACGCTAAGGTATTCCGAGATGGCGAACTCAAGAAAATCTCAGTAAGGGAGATTGTTCCTGGAGATATCGTTCAATTAGAAGAGGGCGATCGTGTTCCGGCAGATGCACGTTTGCTAGAAGTTTTTGACTTATGGACAAATAACGTACCTTTAACTGGGGAATCTGAGCCGCAGCCACGGGTAGCTGAACCAGTAAAAGTAGTTGAAAAGGCATACATGTATGCGCCTGACCTTGTTTTTATGAGCACAAGCGTAGCAAAGGGTCAGGGAAAAGCTGTTGTTTATGCTACAGGCATGGAAACACAGTTTGGTAAAATCGCCAGTTTAACTCAGACGATTAAAGAAGCAGACAGTCCCCTGCAAAAAGAAATTGCCCTAACTGCCAAGTATGACTTTATTATCGCTGTTGTGGTTGGGACAGCTTTCTTCATTACTAGTTTTCTTTTCTTGAAGGTTCCTCTTGCAAATAGTATTCTTTTCATGATCGGTGTCATGGTTTGCTGTGTGCCTGAAGGTTTGCAGGTGACAGTTTCCAGTGCATTAGCAATAAACGTACTCAAGATGGTTAAGCAACACGTTCTTGTCAAAAGGTTATCAGCAGTGCAAACGTTGGGCAGTGTCACCGTAATCTGCACAGATAAAACAGGCACAATCACTAAGGGCGAAATGACCGTTAACAAACTTTGGGTAAAAGACAGAATTATCGAAGTTTCAGGCTTAGGCTATATGCCAGCTGGCGACTTCACCATCAACGGCCAATCCCTCAAAGAAGGAGAAACAAAATCTCTTGATAAACTCCTTGAAATTGCTGCCCTCTGCAACGGCGCCAAAATTGATCCGCCCACTGACCGCAATAAAAATTGGAGCGTAATCGGCGACCCCACCGATGGAGCACTTCTTGTTGCAGCCTTGAAATATGGTCAAAGCATTGACGAATTAATCGAAGAGAAACCTACTATCGATATTTTACCGTTCAGTTTTGAACGAAAACGAATGAGCACAATTCACGCATTGAACAGCTCCATTTTGATTTATACTAAAGGTGCACCAAGAAACATTTTAGATTTATGCAACAAAGTTTTCGTAGACGGCAAAATAGAAGATTTAACTCAAGAAAATATGGATTGGATAGAGACAAGAATCCATGAATTTGCCAATGAAGGTTTACGTGTTATTGCGTTTGCTTATAAACAAATTCCCAAAGACGATTATAAAAAAGACGAAGAAACCGAAAAAGACCTCATTTTCGTCGGTTTAGCAGGAATGCGTGATCCCCCAAGAAAAGAAGTAAAAAACGCAGTTCAAAAAGCTAAACAAGCTGGAATAAAAACAGTCATCATCACAGGTGATTATGGTCCAACAGCTCAAGCCATAGCTCAAGAAGTTGGCATTGTCGATCGTGAATTTGCCCAAGTCATAAGGGGCGTGGACCTTGAAGACTTAAAAGACCAAGTAATCATAGACGAAGTGAAAAAAGGCAATGTAATTTTCGCGCGGGTTTCTCCAGAGCAGAAGCTACGTATAGTTAAAGTTCTCAAGAAAAGCGGTGAAGTTGTTGCAGTTACAGGTGATGGAGCAAATGACGCACCATCCCTCAAAGAAGCAGATATTGGTGTTGCAATGGGTGCGTCTGGAACAGATGTCGCTCGAGAAGCCGCCGACATTGTGCTGCTAAACGACAGTTTTGCCTCAATAGTGAAAGCAGTTGAATCAGGCAGGGCAATATATGAGAATATTCGCAAGTTCATTGTTTATGTTTTCTCACATAACTGGGCAGAATTAATCCCATATGTCCTCTATGCAGTTCTAGGCATTCCTCTGCCTCTGCTCGTGGTCCAAGTTCTGGCTATTGACTTAGCCATAGATGTAATTCCCAGCTTAGCCCTCAGCCGAGAGCCACCAGAAGCAGGCATAATGCAAGAGCCTCCCAGAAGTATCACCGAAAGACTGTTCACCCGCAAAGTTTTCGGACGTTCACTTTACATTGGAACAATAATTGCAATAGGCTCAATGATTGGATGCATAGGCGCTTGGACAGCTGGAGGCTGGCAATTTGGTCAATCTTTAGCTCAAAACAGCCCTGTTTACATCAAAGGAGTGACAATGACATTCGCAGGAATAGTAGTTGCTCAATCGGGAAACTTACTTGCATGCCGAACCAGCAAACAATCAATCTTCAAAACAAGCCTCAAAACCAACAAATGGATAATTGCAGGCATAGTGTCTCAAATTTCAATTCTGGCAATCCTAGTGTATGTACCCGTGATGCAACATGTCTTTGGAACAACCGCGTTGGGCGTCACAGACTGGATATACCTAATTTCGCTGGCATTGATAGTTGTGTTTGCTGAAGAAATCCGTAAGTTCTTGTCCAGACGATTCGGCAAAAGAGCTGAAGACCTAAGCAAACACGACCACACTTAAGCATTTCAAAGCAACCTCAATTTTTTTTCATTGCCTTAAACTTTTTTGAGTAGTTTTTTAACACTTTGAATTTTGCATAACCTATTAAGCAAGACAAAGAATCTTACGCTTGAAAAACATGCCGATTATTACTCCAGAAGCAATTTGGAGCCTTAACGAAGCAGAACTCCGCACTCTACTGGATTCAGAAATCCTCAAACCAATAAAAAATACAATCCGTTTTTACGCTCCTAGCTTCACATACTACAAAACCAAACATTATTGCTCTTCAACAAATGCATTCCCAACCATATCGGTCACAGGCAACGTTTGCTCGTTGAATTGTAAACACTGCGCAGGCAAAGTCCTTGAAACGATGCATTCAGCAGTGACCCCCGAGAGGCTGTTTGAGTTAGGCTTGAAATTGAAGAAAAATGGTGCTAAAGGGTGCCTTGTTAGTGGCGGATGCTTACCTGATGGCTCAGTGCCTTTGGATGATTTTGTGCCTGTACTTGGGCGATTTAAGCGGGAACTCGGCTTAACAGTTTTTGTTCACACAGGTATAATCAAGCAGGATACTGCTGTTGCGCTCAAGGATGCTGATATTGATGCAGCCTTGATAGATGTCATTGGCTCAGCTGAAACAATAGGGAAAATCTACAACCTCAAAGTAACAATCCAAGATTACGCCAGCTCACTCAAGGTACTGCAAGAAGCAAAATTAAAGATCGTTCCTCACGTTATAGTTGGGTTAAATGATGGCAAACTCGACGGGGAAAATCAGGCGCTTAAAATGATTCAGGAAATCAAACCGTCTGCTCTTGTGATAATTGCGTTCATGCCCATCCATGGAACAGCTATGGCAAAAATACCGCCGCCCAAACCAATCGATATATCCAAAGTTACGGCGTTAGCACGACTGATGTTCCAAGAAATCCCTCTTGTCTTAGGATGCATGCGTCCCAAAGGCAAAAGCCGAGGAGAAACTGACGTTTTAGCCCTGAAAGCAGGGGTTGACGCCATCGCGTTTCCAAGTGAAGAAGGAGTTGAATACGCGAAAAGCAAGGGCTACAATACGGATTTTTCGTCTTATTGCTGTGCCCAAATGTATGTTGACTCCATCAGACTTTAGGGCTTAACATCTTTTTGCCGAGAAACACTGCCCAGACTGAAACGGCAAGTCCCGATAGGAATTCGGGGATGGCGACGTTAGGCACATAATTAAATGTGAACAATAGAATCCATGGCAACGCTGCCACAACCCCAATAGAGACAGTGAAAGCCGCTATGCCGGGTTGGTGATTGAGCCAAAACCCAAAAGTTAAGATGAAAAGAGCAATCGGCGCCAATGTGAAGAACGCTACCGAAACAAGATAGTGCGTTGGCGAAAAATTCTCATTAAATACACTGATTGCAATTAGTGCTAGGGCCGCAGTTGCAAAGACTATTGAACCTATTTTCCCGACCCACCTTCTCCCAAAGTAGTTGAATAAGCCGAATATTGCAAAGTTGAAGGCTAAGATTCCGCTGGCAAGGAGCCCAAAGTTGAAAAGAGAAGAAGTTATGCCTGAAACGACACCTAAATCGCTTAAGGCGTTGTTTGTCCAGCTGAACGTGGGATAGGATGCTATGGCGATTATGATGCAGACGAACGCAACTATAGGGCGCTACTATTCCGGAAGCTGCCCCGATTCTCTGGTAAACAAAATTTTGTGGCTCAGACATAGTAAACCTATTTGTAACAGTTTGCTTTAAGAATTTGTGTCTGCCGGAACAAAACGCCGAAGTCTCTGTAGAGATTCCAATTTTTCTTTTTCCCTGATTGTCGCCTCTTCTACCGTTTGCCTGAGAATTCTATGGATTCATCTATGGCTTTGCGATCTGTAGGTAAAGGAACGTCGTCTTTTCCGCCATGATGAAAGCTGAATATGAATCGCGGTTAAGGTCGAGAATTAAATGTCAGGTTTGGTTTCTTTCTTTGGCGTTTTTAGTTTGTTTGGATCTTTTAGAAAATTTTGGAGAAAATCTTGAATATTTTCGTGCAAGTCTATAATCTTTTTTTGATTTTCTTTCTTGGTTTCCGGTTTTGGTTGAAAATAGCCGTGTTCAGTCATGTAAAAAATTACGCTTGAGAAATCTCCTGCGAGGGCGCAATTGACATTTTTCTTACCCATTTCTAAAAGAGCATAATATCTGTGGTGACCGTCCAAAACTGCATATACCTCAAATTTTGGATGCTTAATTACGATTAAGGGCGCAATTCTCTCTCCATTTTGAATCTTCTTCTTATACATCTCGATGGCTTCAGGATCGACTTTTGTGTCGGCAACGAGTTTTTCAATCGGCAAACAAATCAAGTATTTCTCAGGATTAGCGAATACATCTATGTTAATTGCCAGTTCTCTTCGTCTCAACAACCGCATAACTCTGGATCTTACTGAATCGAAAATTTCTAAAACATGCTGCGCCAAAATAATTCACTTCTCGAAAGAATAATACAAAATAGTGGATAATTTACATTATCCAATAAGTCTTTAAAACACCTAAACTTCCCGTTATGGCTTATTCCAATTTTGTTCAGATTATTCTTAGTTTTTCACACTTTTTCTTGAATTTTGTCTACAATCTTAGAAAAAAACTTGTTTGATGCTTAAATAGTCTTATCAATTGGTTATGCTGTCAGTGTTTTTTCGCTGTTGATTGCGTCTTCTCAAGTGAATTAGAAGACTTAGTGCGCTAATAAGGACAATCACCATAAGTGGAATAATTGGATAAGCTAACTCACGCGAAAGAGGCACTTGTACGTTAAAATCGATTGTTTGAGAGACCTCATAATTTCCCGACTCATCTGTCGCGTAAATCATCAGATTGTGGTCTCCATCTTGCAATCCAGTTAAAGTTGTATTTCCATCAATACTGGACACTTTTCCATCAAGGAAATAAGTAATTTGTGAAGTTGTCTCGTTAACTGTGAAAACCAAAGGTATGTTAGAACTATTGTAAATTTTGTCTTGTAATGAAAGAATATTTACTTTTGGCGGTGTTGTGTCAACTGTGAAGTTAACGGTTGAAGAAACTGGGAGTATGTCAGAGAATACCGAATAGACCTTCAATGTATGCAATCCATCAGTTAATGGTCCGTACAATGTTGTATTCCTTGGAATAACTACTTTTGATTGTTCATCTAAAATATACCCCATATTAACGATTGATGAATTCTTGTTTATAGTGAATTCGAGTGGAATCATTTTGTTTAGGTTGTAAGTTTGGTTTAGGGGCGAGAGAATTGAAATTTGGGCTTGGTTTGCAGTGTTAACGGTGAAGTAAACTGAAGTTTGGGAGCTGAAGTCATCGGTAATGATAGTTGTTGAGTTTGGGTTTACCCGATAAGCTCCTCTTACTGATGCAAAGATTTGTAGATGATGTATTCCTTCTGAAAGAGGCCCCAAAGTAAACGAAAAGTTTTGGCTATCCCTTTCCCAAAGTAAACGAAAAGTTTTGCGCTATTCCCTTAACGCGGAACGGAGAGTCATAGATAACGTAGCGTGGTTCTTCGTCTATGATGAGTGTAACAGTAACACGTTGTACATATCCATCCCATAATCCATTCACAGAAAATTGGATTGGCACAAACCATGAGACATAAGTGGTGCTCGTTGGTGACTCCATATTTATTGCGGGTGGAGTTAGGGGTCCTATTGGGATGGGGTATGATGGTGCCGAATTTGCCCTGCCGACTGCAAATATTGTTAAGACAAGCAGTGCCAAGATGAGCGAAATTGATATTGCTGTTTTCTTCATTCAGCACCGAGTATTCATTGGTTAAACAGGCACTTATTATTTTCCCGTAATGCGCCAACTATATTTGTGGACAATATGTTGTGCTCGTTTGTTGTCGAAAAATCTGAGGTAACTGAGAATGGAGTCGTAGTTAAGTTAACTCTATGGTTCCTGCGACTCGAAGTTTTGCGCCTTCTAAATACATTAGTACGGCTTTGTCGTTTGGGCGATGTACAAGAGGTTTGTCGAGTGTTAGGGTTAGTGTGGGTTTTTTCCAGTCGCCTGCGTCGGTTGCTGTTTCTACTTTGGCGGTTATGAATTGTGTCCAGTGACCAACATGCATAACCATGCCCGGCTTGATTGGTGTTTGCCAGTATTTTACAAGAGTAGCATGTGTGTTCAATGTGGTTGATGTTTTGATTGCTGGATCATTTGTTAAGACAGTTCCGCGGTCCAAGTTTTCGACTTCAATGTTTTTTAAAGCTAATCCTACGCGGTCACCTTCCCATGCGAGGTCGAATTCTTCGTCGTGTTTTTGAATAGAGCGGACCTGAGCGGTCTTGATCGCAGGTAGAACATTAAGTGTTGCATGTTTCTGAACTAATCCATAAACAACGATTCCAAGAACTACTACTCCAACACCTTTAACGTTGAAAGCATGATCCACTGGCACTGATCCGATTGCCTGCTGTCCAGCTTGAAGTTCAACGGGTTTATGTTGGGAAGCTTCCAACAAGAGTTTTTCACGTAGAATGTTTGGGTCATCTGCTATGATCTCAAATTTTTCAAGGCTTGTTCCTTTTATGAGTGCTTCAATTTTTTCTTTCGGAACATAGTTTCTCAGGATTATGTATCCGCTTTTTATGTCGCTGCATTGAAGCATTACAAGTTGCTCGCCGAAAGTGGCGTTTATCTCATCTACGACGATTATGGCTTTTTTTGCTAGTGCACAAGCATAGAAGAGAGGTGCTAATCGTTCGGGGTATCTTGTGGGTTCGATGAAGGTTACGGTGTCTTCGCCTTTTTTGAGGTTGTAGAGAGTTATGTCTGTTGATGTTCCTTTTTTAGCAAGGTTGCTACCGTAATCTACTGGTCCAAGGATGGCTACTGTTATGTTTCCCATAGTATCATGACCTGTAAGCTATGCGCATTTGTGGTTTGTTCTGCAAGATAATGTTATTGGTGATTCAGTAAATTGAAAAGTACCTTAAGGTTATGATGCTGATACTTCATCCAATCCTAACGAGACATCAACCGATGAATTAGAAGGCATACTAATTCGAGGTGCACCAAAAAAGAGTTGGAAAATCAACTTACTCTATTCTTTACTCTTTTTTTATTTCGAGTAAGGACCAAAAAAAGTTGAGTGTAGTTCTATGATTCTTTTGAGTCAGTGAACTGCTGGAGGGTTTGTTTCTTTCCTCTCCGAGGTTCTTAGAAGGAAAAAGGAGGGAATAGCTCAAGCTGTGGGAGTATATGTTATTTTGTATGCAGTGTAGTCTGCCAAGCAATTGTAGGTGTTTGTGGTTCTTTGGGTTGCATAA
Organism: Candidatus Bathyarchaeota archaeon; assembly: GCA_963831895.1. Lineage (GTDB taxonomy): Archaea > Thermoproteota > Bathyarchaeia > Bathyarchaeales > Bathycorpusculaceae > Bathycorpusculum. Next base: position 49,686 of record CAWHSD010000008.1, on the reverse strand, counting down.
TTTCGAAGTCTAATTTCGCCTGTATCGGAAATATAATTGGCAGGGTTGTTAGTTGACCAAGTCACAGTTTTATCTGAGGTTCCAACGCTTTGGCTGTTGATTTGATACCATGTGCTGGATGCAAAGTTGTAAAGGTAGATTTTTTGAGTGACAGTTCTAGAGTAGCTTCCATCGTAGGTTATGGCAAGTGCTGTTACCTGGGTTTTTGCCTCGGTTATAGTTGTGGTGCTGTACCAGTCTATTCTTTGGTCTGATGAAACTTTTGCCGATTTTATTGTTAAGTCTGTTTCATCGTTTGATTCAAGAGATAGAGGGCTTCCAGATGTTGAGCCGATGATGGTTGTCACCGCGTTTGGTTTGTAATTTCTTGTCTGAGGTGGAAGAGGGGGTGCAGGCGGGGTCATGGCTGCTTGGTCGGCATCGACAATTCCATAGCCATAGTAGTTGTCTTTTCCTATTGTGCCTAAATCGTCTGCTGTATTAATTAGCACATTTGTAACTTCTTGGTTTGACCACACGCCGTTTCCGTCGGTATAGCCATAGTTTTTCCATGCCAATTCGGTTGTTGTGCCGCTATTCAATATTAGGGCAGCTGTACCTGCTATGTGTGGGGCTGCCATTGAGGTGCCGCTCATGAGCCAGGAATCTTGGTTTTTGCCATCATTAGTTACGTCGATATATGTTGAGTAAATATTTACTCCTGGAGCCATGATATCCAATTCTGGACCAGTATTTGAGAAGCTTGCCCGAACATTGTTTTCGTTGGTTGCGCCTACGGCAATTACTTCCGCATATCTTGCTGGGTAGAGAATGTTGGTTCCAGACCAGGCTGCACCGTTGTTTCCTGCCGCTGCAACTAGAACAATACCGCTGGCAAATGCTGTGCTGCACACTTGTTGCAATGGTGTTGAAGGTGTGCTTGATCCAAAACTCATTGAAACAATGTCCATATCGTTATCAATTGACCACTGAATAGCTGCGATTATGTCACTTGTGTAACCGTTGCCTTGAGCATTGAGGACTTTGAGGGCGAATAGTTTAGCTTCTGGGGCTACACCTACAACGTTGATTGCGTTATCTTGTGCTGCGATTATACCTGCGCAGTGGGATCCATGTCCATTATCATCAAAAGGATCATCATCATGGTTAACAAAATCATAGCCCGATTCGTAATTTAGTTGGAGGTCTTCATGTAAGTAGTTTATGCCTGTGTCAATTACTGCAACTTTTATTCCCGTTCCTCTGTTTCCAGAATCTTGAACGATGTCTGCTCCTATTTTAGTGACGCTCCAGGAGGCTATGTTATCGCCTTCAGGATCAGGGTCTGCAAGAGTAACTATAGTGTCTTCTTCGATGTAGTCAACTTTGGGATTTTTTAGGAGTTTTTGTATTTCTTGGTCAGTGAGTTTGCATGCTACAGCTGGGACAATTTTATATTCGTGTTTTATTTCCCAGCCGTTATCGCGGATTGTGGATTTCTCTGTGGAATCCTTAAAACCTACGATAACAGGAGTTTTTTCTTCTGTTTTGGCAGATGCTATTGTTGGAGTTAATATGCTTAGTATTAGTATTGTTAAAATTAAGGTTGAGGCTATTTGTGTTTTTTTCATTTTTATAAACCGATCTCATTTTTTGTTGTTTTAGTATTTAACTTTTTGTGTCTTTAGAAAAGATAGTCTTCAGAAATATGATTTAGAGACCCGATCCCTGCATAATTGATGATTAGCTATGGCTTGTTTGTTTAAATTTTAGAGTATCACTGTCCTGCAGAACATGCATAGGTCTTCTTTAGGCTCCTGTTGTTTGGGCTTTAATGACTACTTTGAACATTTCTTTAAGTGTCAGGAAGTTTAGTGAGGTGAAGCCTACCCGTTTTCTAATTTCTTCCACCATGACTGTGTAATCATTGCAGGTTGGGTCTATGTATTTGGTTGGTTGGACTTGCTGTCCTACGTTTTCGAGGTTTTTGTAAGTGTCGAGGTTGCTGTCTTTGTGGTGAGGTCAAAGATGTGAGTGAAAGACTTGTATAATGCATGTACGAAAGGTTCTTAAGGTATCGGGTATTCTGTTAAACGGCAAGAAAACGGCGGATAAAACTGCCATTTCAGGTAACGACCAACTTCTAATTCGAAGTGGGTCAGACCAATAAAAAAGGTTAAAATAGTGCAATAAGAGGTGAAAAAGTATGGAAAATATTTACGCAGCAATGCTCCTTCACAAGGCAGGAAAAGAAATTAACGAAGAATCAGTTACAAAAGTTCTCACAGCAGCAGGCGTCACAGTTGACCCTATACAAGTTAAAGCACTCGTTGCATCACTCAGTGAAGTAAACATTGAAGAAGCAATCAAAGCCGCTCCAGCAATGATGGCAGCAGCTCCAATCGCTCCAGCAGGAGAAGCAAAACCAGCAGCAGCCGCACCTGAAGACAAGAAGAAGAAAGCTGAAGAAGAGAAAGCCAAGGAAGATGCAGCACTAGAAGGATTAGGCGCCCTATTCGGGTAAAATAAGCCTTACTTTTATTTTATATTTTATTTTTCCCAAAAAATCTTTTACTTTATAATCAAATTAGTAATTTTTTATAATTGACCCATTGAATAAATTTATGGGGGATTAGCTGGCGGCTCGATTGGTTGAGGGGTTTGTTCAGCAATTGGCAGGGATTTAGGTTGGTTTCTTGTAGTTAGCAGTTTCCATGCGACGATCGGTAACCAACCGGTGATGATGCACACAGTCGCCGGGAAACCTCCAATGTTGAAGTACTTTGTTATTTCAGGCAAGAAGGCTTCCCATATTCCAAAAGCTAAAGCCATAGCAACAGCCGATATGATACCGGTTCTTTTGCCAAACTGCTTGAATGTTTGAACTGCTAGAATTCCTGCAAAGAAGAAGTCGCCAAGGCCCAGCCCGCGGAGCCCAATTTCGCCTGCTTGGGTTAGTATAACTGGGAAGTTTGGCAGGTAAACCAGAACTGGAAGACCCAGTCCAGTGAATGTGCGTGCCGCTGTCACCATTGGTCCGCTAAAAACCAATATTACATCAAGCACCGTTAGCAGTACTGCAAAAATTCCAACTGTTTTCCAGTTAAACATGGATGAAAGATACAGGATGATTAGTATAGCGAATGTGAATCCGAAGACATCCATTAGGATTGGGAACCAAACGCTGACAGCCCCTTCGTATGCAACGTTGAAGAATGCGAACAATAAAACAAATATTGCTGGTGGTTGAGCAGCCAAATACCACCGTGTCTTTGAGATAACATTTTTTTGTTCATAAACTACAACGCCAAAGCATAATGCTGAGAGAGCAAAAAACGCAATTGCCCTATAGATTGTATAGGCATCGGCTAACGGACCAAAAAGGCTAGCTACCCCTACAATTAAGCTTGCAATACCGAATCCTGCTGAGAGTAACTGCACACGAATTCGGGTCAGGTTGGAGAATACAAGTGAAAAGGTAAACAGGAGCATAGTGTAGGAAGTTAGGAAAACTATCATGAGCAAGTTTGGGAAGATTTCTCCTAGGTTTAGCATTGAAGTGACAGCGATGACTGAAATTGCAATGGCTATGAAGAGTACTAGAAGAATAATGTCTCGGGGCTTGAACTCTTTCTGCTCAACTGTAGCTGCCAATTTGCCTTCAACACGCTTATTTAAGAACAAGGCAACGATCACTACAATCAAAAGCGCAGTTGGCATAGCAAGGTCAAGAGAGGGCATAGACTCCACAATAAACAAAAGAGGCTTTTATGCCTTTAGCCAAAACCACTAAAAAATTTAGAGAAAAAACGTTAGTTGAAATATACGTTTAGAATTGCTAAGGAAGCTAAAAGCGCCTCTTCTGTGCGAACGGTTACGGTTCCTTGATTAGGCACCGTGTTAACTACAAAATCTGTGATGCTGACAAGTTTTACGCCTTCGTCTTCTGCGATTTCATGTAATCCTCGGGAAGGAGCACCAAACGCCACCAGGACACGTTGGCTATTTCGCCATTTAGCATTTATTTTGTTGGCAACTTCCATAAAGTTGTCACCTACCTTTGCGGTTGCAATCTTCAAATCAAAATCTCCCTCAAGAGTTAATTGTACAAAAGAACGTTTCTCTACACGAACTTTATAACCCCAATATTGTGGAACATCCTCGCGGTTTGCAGCTTGAACTTCAATATGTTTACCAACGTTAATTACTTGAAGCGTTAAACGCTCTCCAACAGAAAATTGTTTTTGCCTCAAAACCGCCGGTTGCTGAACCCCAATATCAACAACTAAGCCTTCTTTAACCTCAGATAAAACTACACCTTCACGGTATTCGCCTACTTGCAGGTGCTTGGTTTTGCCGCTCAATGGATGGTGCGGTGTACGTAGTGGAGGCAGAATTCCCGCAAATTCCAAATCCGGGTTAAGTTTGAAGAGCGCTTTTCTCAAGTACTGAGGCGTTTCCAAGTAGTTGAGCAGAAGAGCAATATAATCCAGTTCCCGACGTTGGTCCACTTTGAGGTTGTCAGGATAAACTATGATTTCGTCAACGCGAAAAATCGCTGCTGCCCGTCCAATTAACCCGATTTTGGCTGTTTTCTCCCTTGGATGGGGAGTGTCGGATATTGTGGACGCGGGGATCGCTATTGATAGTTTCTTTTTAGTCATGCTGCTCTTTCCTCTTCGCTTACTTGTCTGCGGTGTGCTTAAAAGGCAGGGATTAGATATAAAACTGCGTGTTACTTGGAGGATTCAAGTTGCCAAAAGCGCTTTTAGATAACGTTGAAAGAATTAATGCAGTCGATAAAAGTGGTATGCTTAATTTTTCTGTTGACGCTGCTAAACATTACCGCGAAGCAGCAAAAAACGCTGAAAGAATTATTGTTGATTACCCCAAGCCTAGCAATATTGTAGTGGCAGGTTTGGGCGGTTCAGCCATCGGCGGCGATTTACTCAAAGATTGGGCAAAAACACAATTAACTGTACCCATCGAGGTCAGTAGAGAGTACAAACTACCAGCGTACGCCAACAAGAAAACGTTGGTTTTTATCACGAGTTATTCAGGCGACACTGAAGAAACCCTGAGCAGCTTTCTTGATGCGCTCAAACGCAAATGCATGATTTACTGCATAAGTAGCGGCGGCGCACTCATCAAATACGCTCGGAAACATAAAGTTCCCCACCTGCAGGTTCCCGCTGGAATGCCTCCACGTGCAGCCCTGCCATACATGCTTGTGCCACTTCTGGTTTACATGGAGAAAGCAGGCTTAGTTAAAGGCGTAACACAAGAACTAAACGAAGCATACAGCCTTCTTGAAAAAATCAGCGATGACAACTCACCTCAAAAGCCAACGAACGAGAATTTTGCAAAAAACGTTGCCCAAAACATCGATGAATCAACACCCGTGGTTTACGGTTTTGGATTCTACCGAAGTGTTGCCCAGCGGTTTAAGCAGCAGTTTAATGAGAACAGCAAATCCGCAGCTAAATGGGAATATTTCCCAGAATTGGACCATAACGAAGTTGTCGGTTGGGAAGGCAGGGGTGAACAGTGCAAATGGTTCTCAGTAATATTCATCCGCGATATTGACGAACCAGTGGAGATCGAAAGTCGAATTGAAACAACCAAGCAAATCATGGAGAGAGTTGGACTGGTAATGTTTGATTTGGAAGTCCAAGGCAAAAGTCCATTGGCAAAAATGCTGTCAACCATATTGGTTGGAGACTTTGTAAGTGTCTATTTAGCAGTTCTACGCGGAGTAGACCCTACACCAGTCAAAACCATAAACGTACTAAAAGATACCCTAAAACAGAACGGTGTTAAAGAGAAGATAATTGAAGAGCTAGAAAAATCTAGCTTATGCTAAGAATTTTTTGAATTCTTTTTCTGCTTCTTCAAGCGACACCATATGAGGTGGACGCTTAAATCCGTAAGCGCAAACTGACTCCACAGCTCCGTAAAGTTTCTTGTCCAAAGCCAATTTTACAGCTCGCACAACATCAAAGAGCACGCTGCCAGCATTTGGTGCGTCAACAGTTTGGAATTTAAGATCTATTTTCATAGGTGCATTACAGAAGTAGACCCCACTTATCCAGAAGTAACTATCACGTTTGTTTTGCAGGAAATCTACATAGTCGGTTGAGCCTGCGACGATTTCGGCTTTGTAGGGTATCGAGGCATGCCACGGACTCAGTTTTTATTGTCCGTTTTGCATCGCGTGTTCGATCCATGGTGTCAACGGATTCGGTTCCTCCGCCAACGTCAAGCTGATAGGTTTCGTCGATTCGAACTCCGTTGTCTGAGAGCAACTTTAGCAGTGTTTTGTGGAGGGCAGTTGATCCGACTTGATCAACTAAGTCGTCGCCTACAAGCGGAAGCTTTGCTACTTCAAACTTTTTAGCCCATGTAGGATCGCTTGCTATGAAGTTTGGTGTGGCATTAACGAAAGCGCAGCCCGCAGAGAGAGCTTGTTCCGCATACCATTGTGATGCTTTTGTGGCTCCGCTTGGAAGCAAATTAATCATGATTTCTGCGCCTGCGGTTTTGAGAACTTTAACTACGTCCGCGTCAGGTGCTTTGCTGACTTGGACGATTTTTTTAGTTTGATCTCCAACGCCGTCAAGCAAGGGTCCTTTATTGACTATAACCCCTGTTGGAGCTATTTCACAAACTTTGGGTGCATTATTTGGGGTGGCGAAAATCGCTTCGGAGAGGTCTTTGCCGACTTTGCGGTCATCAACGTCAAACGTTGCAACTACTTGGATGTCTTTGGGACTTAAACCTGCCAGAACAGGATTGCGTAATCCAAAACAATCTTGTGGTTTCTCAAGTTTTCCATAGTATTGGATGCCTTGAACGAATGATGAGGCGCAGTTTCCAACGCCGATTAATGCAACTTTAACTTTAGGCATTACTTTTTGCACCTTGCTTGGCTTTTCTATTTGCGTTTGCCGTATAAAAAGCTACGCCGCATAAACCTTTGGAAATGGAATCTGCCGTCCAAAAAGCACTCTGAGTTCATTGCTTAGAATTAACTTCTTTGAGTCAATACAACTTTGATGTTTTTCCAAAATGTTTTTTGATGGTTTCCTTGGCTCTATAAGAAACGCTTATTAAATGAGGCGGGGTAACTTTCAGAAGCCAGATAAATTTGGGCGAGTAGATCAGTCTGGCATGATCGCCACGTTGGCATCGTGGAGGTCCCGGGTTCAAATCCCGGCTCGTCCACCAAACATTTATTCAATTTTACGCCTTGAAGGCGCCTTATTGCCAGTTTTAAGGCATTTTCACAGATTTTTGATGGATTTAAACCTATTTCATAGGCTAAATTCGCTAATTCAGGGTTTAACTCGATTGTTGAACTGACTTGCGTTGTCATTTTGTGATCTCCACGTTTTGTACGTGTCTGTTGTCCGGTTGGGCCTTTATAGGAATGGCGGCAAATAACTAACTGACTTTTTTACTCTTTCTTTTTTCCCTTAAAACCCATAAAAGATACCTCACGCTTTGCACTCTCGAATTTTGCACGCTCGAATTTGGTTTTTGGTATTTTATGTACGAATTTAAGGTTCTTTCCAGCTTAGGTGGTATTAGCTCTGGGTTTTCAGAGAAAATTTCCGCTAAAACATTGAAAATGTTTTCAATAACCCGAAAAGATGTCTTCTGATACTTAAAGTTCGCCACCAAAATATCAACGATTTCTTTGCCCCGTTCAGGTAATTCTTGTGCGACTACACCTAAAGCAGCGCAGAGATTTTGATCAAGAACACCAGTATGGGGCGTTTCAAGTTTTTCTTTCAATATACAAATAGTTTTATCTGGGTACTTCTTAGCCAATTCTCCAAAAGCAAAAACTGATTTCCCAGCCATTATTGCGTTATATTTACTCATTCGTTCACAGAAAAGCTCCACCGTACTTCAAAATTTTCTTCAATCAAATGGCTTACTAAACAATTTGTTTGCATACCTATTTTCTTAAGAGCACTACGACAAACCATTGAGAGTTCGTTATATCCTGAATCGCAAACTTGTCTAAATTTCGGGATTAAGTCTTCAATTAATTCGGGTTTAGTATAACCAATGCAACCCAATGCAAATATAACCGCGTCTCGAGCAGCTTCCTCTTTAAGGGTATCCCGTAAGGGTTGGAATACTTTGGCAATAACATCGGGATTATTGTAAGCTATCTCACCTAAAGCTATTGCACAAGTCCATCTAACGCCTCGAGTTCTATCTTTAGAAACGGGTCGATTTAGATTATCTACAAGTACCTGTATTACAGCATCGGCATTATGTGTTCTATTATATCCGCCAGAACAATTATGACATAGTCCTGCATCAATGTCATGTATTGCGATTAGCCCAATTTCATGAAGTTCTAATTGAAACAAGATAATTGATGCTGTTAAGATTTTGTAGTACAGAGAATACGTTGAATAATTGCACCTGTGAAGCTGACCAATATATTATTGTGAAAAACGGGCCTACAACAACGAGTCTTAATATCAAATATTTCCCTTCGTAAACAAATGCATTTTATCCTTTTAGCATTTTATAGTGAAACTCAAAACAAAAACAGTATGTTATTTAGTGACAGAATTTTATGTATCAGCCATGTCTCATTACGATGAACTCAAAGCGCCTCTGTTAACGAAAAAAGACGAAGAATACCAGATGCTAATGGAAGTTGGAGAAGAATATCTCCATCAAGAGAGAGAAAAAACAGCGCAGAAAAAAAGCGGAGCACCAACAGAAGTAGTGATTCGAGAACATCTTTTAAGAAGAGGATTCAACCTAACTTTCAACCCGAAAATAACACTCACAGGGTCAAACATAAAGAACGATTTATTCTTACTCAAATCTACAATAAATCCAGATCAAAAAGAATATTCTCCCAATGATGTTAACTTGGTAATTGTAATTAAGAATAATGCTGTTGCTAATCAGTCAGAAATATTAAAGAAAAATTTTGATGAGTTAAAAAAATTGTCCCCAGATTTACGTTTTGCAGTGGTTATCCTATCAGAAAAAAAGGGATACACACATGAAGTAACTAATGAAAAATTAGGAAATGAAGGATACCTATCGTTCACGCTTGTTTCAAGGCGCATTTACCCCAAAGATGGGGGATTGTATAGCCCTGGCGCGATTATGGACTTACTGAAAAATAAAGAAATGAAAAAAACAGGCGACTGGGAAAAACTCATCTCTTATCTAAGAGCTACATAAAACAGGTTTCCTTTCACAAAGGTAAAAAATTTTAAAAAGCGGTAATGTGCCCTAAACTACAAAGGATTTTAGAATCAATTGTTTTTGTTGCTTTCAGGTTTGTTTTCTTGTAGCCAATTCCTGGAGGTCATCAAAGTCTTTCCCGCAAACGTCAGTTTCAACGCGCCTTCATACGGGCAAATTTCAACGCAACGTGCGCAGAGCATGCATCTTGATTCTGTGACATCTCCACCTTTCTGAGCATACATCGCTGTAGCTTGGGTTGGGCAAACGCGCTTGCAAACACCACATTTAGTGCATTTATGTTCATCTTTTTGGAGCTTTGTTAGAGCGATTTGTTTGAAGGGCGTAAATGAACTAAACAGCGCAGTTATGCCTCCAAGGGGACAGATTCTACACCAGAACCGCCTATAAGCCAAAGCTAAAATCGTAATTGCAACTAGAATAGCCAAGTTTATTGAGGTTAAGTAGAAGCCCGATATCCATCCAGGCCCATAAACAATTTGGGAGATATAGGAGTAGTTCATTTGTCCAATCGCGCACTCTACCAAAATACATAATGGTCTCATGGGACAAACTAGGCAGAAAGGTTCGTTGATGTTGCTAACTATGCCTGCTTCGGTTCCTTGTGGTCCGCCAAGTTTGGTTCCAGGGATTAATTCAGTTCCGAATATTGTGAATGAAGCGAAAATAAAACTTAAAATCATAAAGATGGCGATTATGATAAAACGTGATTGCCCAAGTTTTGTGCTGGTTTTTTCAGAAAAACTCAGATGTCGACGCCTAGCAGATTTGCGAATTCTTGTAAGTAAATCTTGATATAAACCAAAGGGGCAGAGCCAACCGCAGAAAGATCTACCCAAAATCACAGATGCCACAACCAGCATACCTATCACTATGCCTATTTTTTCTAAGCCCTGAAGTAGAATAGATTACTTCGTAGCCTCTTGGGTAGTTCCAGAACGGAAAAACGTAAGCTTGCAACTGCCAAATAGCACAGGTAACTGTTCGCCCGTTGGGGTAGTAACAGGCTAAAATGGGCAGGGAGATGCCGTCGGGAAATTGGTTGCCTAAAATTTCTGAGCCAATTAAATGGTCACGAGGCGAAATTCCTAAGGGATAAAATAGTGATCCCGGTTTGTTGAAGGGACCTATTATGAGTCCCATGAATACGGCGAAGACGGCGGCTATTTGAATGAAGAGACGTAGAGAAGTAATTTTTCTTGTTTTGTCTTTAGAAAATTTGAGGATTGCAATTATGCCTACCGCCACTATTAGGGCATAAGCCAATAGTATTATGGTAGATGAGTCAACCAAAGACATCTCTTAGTCCTTCCTCACTTTAACTCTTATTACTACAGCAACCGCGACTGTGCTTGCTAAAACGATAGCTGTTATAATTGCAACTGAATGCGCTTGGTAAAAAGGCAAATTCCCATCGATGTTTAAACCAAAATTATAATGCACAATTGATAAGTTGCCTGTTATGCCAGTGACAACCACTGTATTGTCAGGTAAAAGTTTCCAGCCTTCGTTTTCAGCGAGCCAAACGGTATTTCCATCTGGACCTGGAATGGTGACAGACCACTCAACTGAACTAGTCGGTTTTGAAACATTAAGTCCAAGATTTACAGTCTGAATACCTAAACCATCCACATGGCACCTTAGAAATACGCTTCGACCAGAGAAATTACTCGCTTGGTAAGAATAAATGGTCATGTTAGAGTTTTCAGCGGAGACTTTAAGGTTACCAAGGGGTCGGGAAATGTTGAATCTTAAATCGTTAAAATACCATGTATTATTCTCTAACGTTGCTGATGAACAGGAGCCGTTGAAGGCAAAACTTATGATTCCGTTGAGCTCTGGAATGCTGAATTTGTCAGAGGGCGTGAAGAATTGGCGGGTTTGTGCTTGTGCAAAGGGACAAAAACACGAAAATACTAAGGCTACAATGATAACTACAATAAGTCCAGATCGAACTGGTCCGCAATGTGATGCTGTCAAAGGAGCCACTGTTGTAGATGTATGGTGAATGGCTTGAGCTATAAGCCTTTTTCAACTTACCCTAATATGGTTAAACTGTCCTTCTAAAGTCTGAAAATCGACTAAATATTGAAGTCTTGCTCAGGGTTAGGTTTCTTTTCTGGAATTGACGGCTTTGGTTGACTATCAGCCTCTTGACTAACTGCTGGCTTGGAACCTTTGCGCTTTTTCCTCATCATCAAAACTATTATCAATAATACAACAATAACGACGACAGCTACAATCGCTCCATAGAGAAGCACATTTGGTTGCCCTTCAGGCTGCACCCCTCCCGAGTTTGTGCTTGATGGTGAAACAGAAACGCTACCGGTACCACCTGTAACATCTACGGATGCCAGTGGAGAATCCCACGAGAAAGAAGCACCATTTTCCGTTCCATCAATACCTATGTAGTAGGTATGAGTGCCAGAATCTATGGTTAGTGGAATTTGAATTTGCATTGGGTCAAATAAGTGGTTACTGCCACTTTCAATGGTAACTGGGGTAGTTAACTGGTAACCCACGACTTGACCGCTGGGCATCCAGTCGAAATGTATACTTACGGCAGTTACAGCCAGCGAATCGCTGGAAGTGCTGCTAAAGAAAATGGCACCAGTTACTGGTAGACCTGCCTGTAGTGTCTCGCTGGAAAACAATACTCTTGCTGTTGCTTGATCTTGATTTAAGCCTGCAACAAGACCAATACACAGGAAAGCAAATAATACAATAGTCAAAATAAACGATATTCGAAGTGACGTCACTCTGAATTCTCCCCTAAACCTTCAAAGTTACCTTAGAACATTATGCTTTTTTAACTTTACCCCAAAACCCTCCCAAATTGAATTTTTGCTAAAAAATTAATTGACTCACAAATGTTTAAGGCAATTTACATCTTGAGCTATGTATCTGCGATAGTCTTAAGTTGAGCCAAACCGTTTTTGGCTTTGGGAAACAGAATAAATGGATACTTTAGGTATAGCTAATTTAGCTTTAGATTTGGCAAGCATCATAAATTTCCTTGCTTTACTCTTAATGTTAAGAGCAGTCATAAAAAGCCGAAATGCATTGCATGGCTACAGTATTATAGGTTCATTTTTGACTTTTGTTTCCATAGTCGGCTTCGAAATAGCCTATTACCTGTTGGGTAACATAGTTGGTTTCGCATTAGGTTGGGCTACAGTTGCCTTTTGGTTTATAGCGTTTGTTTATAGTCTTAAACAAAGATTGAAAGGTACCCCGAAACAAAAGGAAATGATTGAACCTTAATTGGTTGGAAACTGAATCGTGAATTCGGCGCCTTTCCCAGCTGTGCTTTCAAAGGATATTGTGCCGCCATGTGCTTCTATAACTCGCTTGCAAACTGCTAATCCGAAGCCTTGCCCACGTGGTTTAGTAGTGAATAAAGGAGTGAAAATCTGGTTTTTAATATCGTTCGGTATCCCAACTCCAGTGTCTTTTACTTTAATGGAGATTTGACCTTGATGGTTAACCTGTCCTATCAAAGTTACTGTGCCGCCGTCAGGCATAGCTTGCACTGAATTAGTTACCAAATTGATTAATACACGTTTTATAAGGTGAAGATCAGCTTTTATCTGGGGAAAATCATCCTCAATTTGTATCCTTGAAGTAATATTATTTGGAATCATAACCGACTCCAAAATTTCGCTTACGAAGTTCTTTCAGGCTAAAGGGTTTTTTGTCTACCCTTACTGGTTGCACGAAAGCTTGAAGGTCAGAAACAATTTTATCCATATAAACTGCTTGCTCTTCTATTGCTTGAATGCTCTCATTAAGATTGTTTTTAACTTCGCTTTCAACAAGAGATGCAACTTCTCTTTTTGCCAGGTACAATTCCCCAATTACTGTTTGCAATGGATTGCGAAGATCATGCCCTACCATACCAGCTGTCTGACCTATTGCCACCAAACGTTCTGAATCTTTAAGCTGCTTTGTTCTGTCCTCTAATATTTTTTTAAGAACATCGGCGTATTTTTCAAGATTTTTTTGAGAATCTTTTTGTTCGGTGATGTCTCGAACAATGGACCATATCCCAATTACTTTTCCTTTTCCATCAGTTAACCTCCAGGTTCTAACGGAGGCAGGAAAAACAGAGCTGTCCTTTCGTCTGTATTCTCTTTCGAAAACAATGGATTTACCGGTTTGCAGTACATTATGAACAATTTCGTCTCTTTGTTTATGCCACTTCTCTGGCAATAGTTCTTGGACAGATAAGCGTCTTAACTCTTTTTTTGTATAGCCAAGCATTTTTGCGTAAGCCATGTTGCAATCAATCATTTTTGCTTGCAAGTCTCTGGCCATGATTCCATCTTGGGTTGTTTCGTAGAGTTTGCGATATTTCTTTTCTGAAAAAACAAGTTGTTCAGCCGATTTCTTTTGTTCTTCAATTTCCCGTGTAGCCTGCTTCTTTTCTTGGGTTATGTCCGTAAAAACTGAAACAAAAAAGCTCTTCTTTGGGCTGTATAAGTAGATTTGATACCATTTATCTTCAGGTTCACTATAAGTTTCAAAATGCTCGGGTTTGCATGTGTTGGCAACCCTGCCAAATATTCCAATCCAATCTATTTTGTTATTTTTTATTTTTGGGTCTAATTCAGTTGGGTTCTCCCCAATATGATCATTTTTGAAATAGTTAATTTTATTGTATTTCTTGTTACTTTCAAGAAGAATAAAGTCAATGGGTATGCCTTTTGGATCGTAAACCATTTTGTATAAAGCGATTCCTTGAGGCAGTTTATCAAAAAGTGCTTTGAATTGTTGACCGTTGATACCTAATTCTTTAAGAAAACCTTTGCTAACATCAACGTGTTTGTTGTTTTCTGATGGGGGCTTCAAAAAATGAATTAATGGTGGAATCTGTTTTTCCGCCTTAGATTGGGTGAAATCGATAGAATTTACTATCTTTGCCCCCGAGTAATATTTGAATGAAATGCATAAAAAACTTTCTCATATTTAACTAATGAAAAACAAAGCCTTCGCCTTCCGACAAGAACTCTTGCAAGAGCACCGAAGTTTTATGTGATAAAGAAACTATTAGAAATAAAATGAGTAGTTGAGATACAAATATTTGTCGAATTGGATGCAAAGAGATAGGGTTGCATTTTTTGAAAATATCCAAGCAAAGAAAATATTAGTGTATTTTTAATATTTGATTTTCAATTAACATAGTGATGATAAGAAAAGGAAACGATAACAGGAAAACACTATTTGTTTTAACAATTGCTTCCATTTTGTCATTGATAATGGTTTCCACTCTCATCAATTATGGCTCACAATCAAATTTTATGATAAATACCTATACAATTAATCAAATACCAAAACAACCATCGCTCACAACGAACCTAACAAACGTCAATCAAACAGATATGTTGAATTCAACCAATTTTTATAATAACAATACCTCTGCACCCATCACCACAACACCCATTCCTTTGGAGACCTCAAAGCCAGCTACAAACATACCGCCAAACCCGCCCCGAATCTTTTCTGCACCCATGAACATCGCACCTATATCGCTGGAACCCTTAATATTCAATACATATACTTACTGCGGCCATCCTGTTGAACAGACTGAACCAAACAAACTCTATTTTTCATTTCCCAATAACACAAATCAAGGTCAAATAGCTGGATCGGACGCCATAACTTTGGACACTTACCAAATTCAAAAGATAGACTTTGAAGCAATGTTCAACACACCCAAAATTAACGCACTTGGATTTGATGAAATGGCAATTTTTGCCGCTTCAGATACAGCCACATATAAAGGTACAGAATTTGGCATAAGACTGGACTTAAGTGACGGTCTTCTCTATGGCTACATTCAGGAACCAAATGGCAACTCGGGAGAAGTTAATTTTCAGATGATCAAACTTTGGTCTAACGATGGAATGAAACACCAGTATACCTTGATTATGCAAGTCTCAGAAGTCTCATTCTACATTGATGGAACAAACTATGGTCACTTGAATTTTGGTAATAGTGCAGACTATTGTAGTCTTAATTTTTCTATTCTTGCCGTTGTTCATAGATTTACTGATGACTGGGATTCTATCGGCAACAATATGATAGTGGAAAATTTCTATCTCAACAAACAATAAGAAATATAACAACTATTTGGAAAATGATAAAAGTTGGTAAAAAAAGAAAAAGGCAAGACCTTGTTACAAGATTATTTTTATCGATTTATTGGTAAAGATAGGATCTTTTTGGGTTTTGTTTAGAAATAGTCATATGGTTGTTTTATAGATTGTATTTGCGAAGTTTATATGCCGACTAACCTGCCGCCAGAAGCCATGGATAAATGGGAACTTGTTGAAGCTGCCCACACTCCTAAAGAAAAAATGGATGCCATGATTGAGTTCCTAAAATATGTTCCACATCACAAAGGCACCATGAAACTGCGCGGCGAAATGAACAGGAAAATTGCCCTTATCCGAGATGACTTGGATAAAAAGAAGCGGCAGGGTACGGGAAAGAGCAGTGGCGGACCCAAACTCTTCATCGAGAAAGAAGGTTCAGCCCAAATAGCCTTGGTTGGAATGACAAACGTTGGCAAAAGCGCACTCATGACCGCCGTAACAAACTCAAAAGTCCTCGTTACCCCAACACCATTCAGTACACATGAACCTGTTCCAGGCATAATGAGTTTTATGGATGTGCAATTCCAAATTGTGGAAGCACCCGCAGTAATGGAGGGCGCAGCCGAAGGAAAAGCAGGTGGCAACGTCACACTTGGCTTAGCACGCAACGCCGACGGGGTAATTCTAATGGTTGATTTGGACCGAGACCCAGTCGAACAGTTGGAGTTGATTTTGGCTGAATTGGAGAAAACCCGAGTCTTAGTCTACAAGCCAAGCGGAAAAGTCGATATTGATCGACGACACTCCGGCACAGCACTAAGGGTGATTCTTGTTGGCAAATTACTTGGTTGCAGTATGAATCAAGTGGAACAGTTACTTCGAGACTACAAAGTTCATGATGCAATCGTACGCATCAGCGGTGAAGTTTCATTAGAAGATGTAGAGAACGCAATTTATGAGAGTACCATTTACAAACCTGCGGTAATTGTCGCTAACAAACTGGATTTGAAGGGCGCTCAAGCAAACCTTAGGCATCTGAAGTCTTTTGTGAACGGAAAATTACCAATTGTGGCTATGTCTGCTCAGAACAAAGTTGGTCTTCAAGAACTGGGAAAAGCCTTGTTCGATGCACTGGGCATAATTCGAATTTACACCAAAGAACCCGGCAACAAAGTGCACGCCGACCGACCCTTCGCACTCAAAAAAGGTGCCACAGTCAACGATTTAGCTAAGAACATCCACAAGGAACTCTTGATGAACTTCATGTTTGCCATGGTTTGGGCGAAGCGGTTACCTTTTAGCCCAAAAAAAGTCGGAATGAATTTCGTCTTAGATGACGGCGACATAGTAGAGATCCACGCCAGAATTGTCTAGGTTAAATTATAGGCTACTTTTAAAAACCAAAACCGAATCATGCGGTAGATTTTTTTATTTGTTGGATCAGCCTCTTTTAAACTGATAACTCAGGACCTGACTTTTTCTAAACAGATTTTTCGGCTCCCAACAATAATTTAAGAGAAAATTATTTCTACCGTTTTTGTATGTAAGAAAATTTAACGGTGACTTAAGTAAAGCTGAATTAAGAATATAAAAAACTAAAATAAGAAAAGAAAAATTGTTTTATCTGCTGGATTGTGCAACACGTTCGATTTCATTGCGTTTTGAGATAGCGACACTTTTTATGTCTTTGTTTGCTGCGAGAACGAGTTCATCTGCGAGGGTTTCTTGTATGCTTCGTGGATTGTTTGCTGAGGATGCACGAGCTCCTGTTGTTATGTGTCGTATGGCAAGGTCTATTCTTCGTTGTGGAGCAACATCAACTGATAGGTGATAGACAACTCCTCCGTAACTGACTCTTGTAGTATCTTCGCATGGGGAAGCATTCTCAACTGCTTTAACTAGGACTTCTATTGGATTCTTGTTTGTGCGCAGATAAATGATTTCGAAGGTTTCTTTAACAATGTTGGTTGCTTTTGCTTTTTTGCCTGCATTCTTGCCGCCGCGCATTAAACCGTTGATTAGACGTTCGACAACATTGACTTTAGCTTTGCGGAACCGCTGGTGTTCGTGACGTCCCATGCTATGGGGTGCAACCATCGGAGTCAAATTCAGGTAACGTTGCAATCCGATGTCAACGACTGCAATGTCTTTAAAACTCCATTTTTGGAAAAGCTTAATTTCTTGTGGTTGAGAAACTGTGGATGTTTGTGACATAATCTATTACCTTGCCGGTTTTTGTTTACGTCCATAGACGAGTTCATTTAAACTAACGCCGTTGACCATAACGACCTTCCATCTTACTCCTGGAATGTCTCCCATAGCGCCGCCTCTTGTTCCACCGATGCCTTCCACAACGACTTCGTCGTGTTCATCAACTACGTTGAGGGCACCGTCTCCTGGCAAGAACGCTGTGATGGTTCTACCATTTTTGATGAGTTGTGTGCGAACACATTTACGGATGGCACTGTTAGGCTGTTTTGATTCAACGCCTACTTTCTCGAGAACGATACCCCGACTTTGCGGTGCGCCCTGCATGGGGTCAACTTTCTCATCTAATCTAAGCATGCGTCGGTTAAAATAACGATCTGACCAACGGAAATTCTTTCGTTTCTTTGCTAGTTGCCTTGCGGCAAATTCGCCTCTTGGTGACTTGGAACCCATTCTAAGATATTCCTTCTTTTTGCAACATCATAGTCATAATACTAATATTTAAACAAAACGAACTAGCGGCAATCTTTTGGAACTATGTCTCAAATTACCTTTGGGATAATAAAGGTCATTAATTTAACAATATATCAACCTAAAATTAAGCATTTCACCAAAAACCGTCTACTAAATACCTATTCCCCGTTGATTTGTGAGGTTGTTTCCTTGCAATGGAGTTTAAGATAAAATACTTGCAAATCTTACATCAATAGGAAGAGCAATTGAAGTTGAAAAGCGAGTATTTCGTTTACCTCAATGGGGTTGTATGGCTCCCCTAAGCTTATACCCTAGAGCAACATATTTACTGGACAGGGTTCATCATGGAAAAGAAATGTCCAGTCTGCAAAAAACCTTACACCACATTTAATGCTAAATCAAAGTATTGCAGTGATGCCTGCGCTAAAAAAGCTGGCAAATCAAAGTAACACAATTATAAATTAGCGGCAACCTGCAATCCCCCAAAATTTTCTCCACTCAAAACATACAAAAATTAAAAATATTTCTAACGATATAGTATTACTTGGCGGTTAGTTTGGACGAATATGTAAAAGGTCCAGAGCCCGATAGGTGGCATTGGTACAAAAACTGCAAACAGTATCCGCTTGTCACCGTTCAGAAACGTAGTTGGCGACCGAGTTCTGATCTTTGTGATGAATGTCAAGATATAGAGCGTGCTTTGTTGCGTAAAGCAGTTGTTGTATAGCAAGTTTAAGGTTGATCGGGCATTCGAGGAAGAAGGGAGAGATAGTTAGTCCATTTTTTGTTAATATTTTTCAGATTAACCCAAATTTGAGATGTGTAATATTTGAAACCTGTAATTCCGAAACGAAGGAGAGGTCATTAATAAGCCAATATATAACCGCAAAAATAGGTAGAAAAACTTAATTGCCGCTTCAACGCTAACTGGATTAACCACACATTTTCGCCAAGTCCACCAAACATGAGGGGTTACGTTGCAAAACGAATATGCAATCCAAATAGTCAATTTGACAAAGATATACAAATCCAGAATTCCTAGTAGCAGCCGTTTTAACCCTAAAACCTTCTCTGTAAATGCCGTAGACAACCTAAATTTGAACATAAAAAAAGGTGAACTCTTCGGATTGCTAGGACCAAACGGTGCGGGCAAAACAACCCTTGTAAAAATCCTCTGCACTCTACTACCTCCTGATGATGGAACAGCATCCGTAAACGGCTTCGACGTTGTAAAACAACAGATGCGAGTAAAACAGTCAATTGGCACCATTTTCAGCGTGGGTGAACGCGGTTTCTTCTGGAGACTAAGCGGATATAGCAATCTGGAATTTTTCGCCGCAATAAACAACGTTCCCCGAAATGGCAGAAAGCAGCGAATCATGGAAGTTCTGGAGTTGGTGGGCATGCAAGAGAAAGCGTTCGATATTTTCCAAAAGTATTCGGGAGGCATGAAAAGAAAACTTGCTTTGGCTAGGGCTTTGCTAGCTGATCCACCTATTCTGCTTTTGGATGAGCCTACAACAGGCTTAGACGTTACTTCATCAAGAAACATTAGGGACTTCATAAAAAACGACTTAATTAAAAAACATGGCAAAACCGTCCTATACACGACACACTACATAGAGGAGGTTTCCCAGATGTGTGATCGAGTTGGCATCATGAACAAGGGAAAAATAGTTGCTTTAGACACACCTGAAGCCCTCAAAGGATTGGCGAAGAAAGGCGAAATCGCAGACATCGTAGTAAAGAACATGTCTGAAACGCAAGTGAACAGCCTGCGGGGGCTGGATGGTGTCTCGGGTTTAGCTGCAGAAGTGCAGGATTCAGTACTTGGACAAACGAGACTACGAATCCGTTTGGAAAACGCAGATGCTTTGCCGATTGTACTAGATTTCTTTTTCCGCGAGAAAATCAAGCTCGTGAATTTCCGTCAGGAGGAGCCGACTTTGGAGGATGCATTCATCGAGTTAACAGGAGCCAACGCAAGCAAATGACGTTAACGCAAGAACTCGACAAAATCTACTACTTCATGAAACGCGACATAATTTCTTTCTCAACCTACAAAACAAACATCCTTCTCAGCGTTGTAAGCGCTCTTTTCGGAGCACTGTCATATGCGTTTTGGGGCGCCAATGCCTCAATGCCGAGCGTACAGAATCTAGGCATGCCAGTCGTAACTTATCTGTTGATTGGGCTCGCTTTCAATACTTACTTGTCTCAGAGCCTCACGCTCGTCCAACGAACGATTAATCCATGGAGTCTGGAGGAAGTTCTGGTTTCTCCCACTGGACTGGTAACTTTTATTGTCGGTAGTTCGCTTTGGGGATTCATCTGGAGCACTCTTGTCATCGTCATTTATTTGTCGGTTGGCGTTTTCGCATTCGGCGTAATCCTTAGCGTCAACATAATTGGAACCATCATAGTTGTGGGGCTGGGCATAGGGACCTTCATTGGGTTTAGCATGATAGGCGCAGGAGTGCTGATTTTAACCAAACAAGGCGACCCTGTAACCACAATCATCACCTTAGCAACTAACCTATTTGGAAACGTGCTCTTTCCAATCTCTGTGATGCCGCTTCCGCTTCAGATAATCAGCTTCTTTGTGCCGCAGTATTACTTCTTCACTTGCATTCGACCCATGCTTATCGGGCAGACCATTGGAGCGATTCTGCCTGACCTTGCCATTTTAGGTGTAATGTGCGTCATAATTCTCCCAGTAGGTTACCTCGCGTATAGTTGGTGCCTTAAAATGGCGCGGAAAAACGGAACCCTTTCATGGTTCTAGATTTTATATTACTTTTTTAGTTTGTTCTCGAGGATTTTTTTGAAGTTAACTTCGAAGGCGGCTGCAGGATTCTCAAGTTTCCATGCTTCGAGCACCATTGGGTTAACTTCGCCAACGAAGCCTAATTCTAAGCCATTAACTACAACTTTGCCAACTCTGCCTTCGATGTAACTTGCATGAGAAGTTTCTTTTATCTGCCATTCCACGCCGAAATTAGCCATAAACGAGTCTAAGTCTGACTTGATTTCGCTGAAGTTTGCGTTTGGATGCGTAGTTACTGCTGCAAGCCAATCCTCATCGCGCGTTTGGGTTTCTTTTGTTTCATCAAGCAATGTGACTTTACCAAGTTCAAAGATTTTTTGGGGGAACTCTACTGATGGGTTAACACTTAGAAACTCGATGATGCTTGGCAGGAGCCAGTTCCGCAAACATGTCATAGTCACGATTTTGGGGTTGGCGAGTTCGACGATTTTGATCGGTTCAGTTTTCATTTTTTTGAAGAGGGTTTCTTGGTTGGTTAGGGTGGTGTTGAGAGTTTCTTGGAAGCCAAGTCCTACCATTAGTTCACGGGCGATATCGATGTATCGTTGGTCGGGTTTTGCGCGGCCAGTGGTTGGCAGTTCACGCCAGGTTGGCTCTATGTTGTTGTAGCCGAATGCAATGGCAATGTCTTCGATTATGTCTACTTGATGCATGACATCCACTCGGTAGCATGGAATCAACACCGACATGCAATCGCCCGAAACCTTTTCAACCTCCAAACCTGCGATAAGCAGCAAATCAGAAATTTGTTTGGTACTTAATTTTAAGCCTAAAAGCCTGTTCGTGTACTCAACGCTTAGCGGCACAACGCGGTTGTTAAAATCAGGCGTAACAACAACTTTCTCAGAGTACTCTGACTTTGCAGGGTAATTGATTGTTGCCGAATAGGCTTTTCCTCCGCGGTCAATCAACGCCAAAGTAACCAAGTTAAGCGTGTTTAGTACGGTTTTATGGAGGGTTCCTGTTACTTCCACGAGCAGGTTGCGTGATTCCTCAGTAATCTTGCCTAAATCATTCGAGTTAATTATTGGTGGGAACGAAAGGACTTTGCCTTCGCTGTCAAATAGCATTGGGTAAAGTGGGTTCTTTTTAACTATTTGGCCGTATTCAATGCCTTTTGGATGCCGCTCAAGAATTTCATCTAAACCCATTTTCTCCGTGAACCCCAAGGGAACAAACTGCACATCTGCAGGCTTAACGGCGGTGTATTCGATTGGAGGTTTAATGAGATCTAAGTTGTAGATACCTATAGATGTTTTTTGGCGACTTCGACCGTTAGTCTGGTCCAGCTTGTCCTGAAGGTGCATAATTCCTTTAATGGTGTTGTCAGAGAGGTGGATGTCTTTGACGATGGAGCAGCAAATGTAGGGTCGAATGCTGTATAGTTTCGCGTTTACGTTGACTTCGATGGCAGGTTTGCCAACAGTATAATGTTTTATTCCCTTCTCAAGGTTTAGGTAGCCTTGCAATGCGCGGCTTAATCCTTCGACGCTCCAGAGGTCAGGTCGGTTGGTGTCTTTCATTTCTATACTGACCGAACATTCTTTTTCGTTGAACCCTTTGACTTCTGCTTTGACGTAAGCAAGGATGTCGTCGAGTTTTGCCATGTCACCGTTCAATTTGACATTGAGTAAACGTTCAAGTTCTGGATAATCTACATCGATTGTGGGCATTTATGTCACCTGTTTTTTCCTCAGCCAGCCGAGGTCTTGGCTAAAAATTTGGCGAATGTCTTCAATGCCTGCACGCATCATAAAGAGGCGGTCAACTCCCAAGCCCCAAGCGATAACTGGCTCTTCAATTCCAAGTGGCAAAGTGACTTCGGGACGGAATATTCCTGAACCGCCAAATTCCACCCAGCCACAGCCTTCCTTGTAAGCGGAAAGTTCGACACTGGGTTCGGTGAAGGGGAAGTAATCAGGTTTGAAGCGGATTTTGTCAGCTCCTGCAATTTCCATCGCGAACTTACCTAGGACTCCAAGGAGGTCTTTGAGGTTTAGGTCTTTATCGATTATTATGCCTTCAACTTGGTTGAATTCTGAAAGGTGAGTCTTGTCGGTTATTTCTGGTCGGTAGACACGTGCAATCGAGAAATGTTTGCTTGGAACCTCAAATTTTCCAGCTTCGAGAGTTCGTGCGCTCAGACAAGTGCCGTGTCCACGTAGAAGCAAGCGTTGGGCGGCTTGAAGTGAATATTTGTATCCCCAGCCTGTTGAGCCTGTTTTCCATCCGTTTTCATGAGTCTCCTTCACCTGCTGAACTATAGCCTTATTAGGAATACTACCAGACTCCGGGTCTCTGACGTAATAAATATCGCTGGCTTCACGGGCTGGATGGTCCTGCGGCACATACAATGCATCGAAATTGAAAAAACTGGTTTCAACGGCTGCGCCAGTCATCTCTTGGAAACCAAGTTGAACCAGTTTAGCGCGGACTTCATCGAGAAATTGCAGATACGGATGCTTCTTTCCAGGCCAAGTTTTCGCCACAGGCGCTTCTATGTTATATTTTTGGAGTTTTGCAGTTTTCCATTTGCCGGTGATTATAATTTCTGGGGTAAGGGTTGTGATTTCTTGTGGTGTGATCGTGGCTTCGGATGCTGCTTTTTTGCCCTCTAAGGTGATTTGGAGAGTTCGGGTGGTCTTGGGTTCGATGGTGAGGAGCTTTCGTTTCTTTAGTTGTTCAGTGGCCTTTTGGAGTTCTGGGCTGAGGTCTTCTTGAGCGACTTGGGTCTTTGTGTTTAGGTGTTTTAGGAAGGTTTCGTCGCAGTCTTCTGGAATGGCCGTTTGGTGAAGAAGTGTTTCTGTAATGCGTAGAGTGTTATTTTGTGGGGTATAGGTTGCCCATTTCTTTCTAATTATCCATCCCAAGGCGATTTGGATGAATTCTGGTGCTAAATTGGCTTTTTTGGCGGCTTCCTGAAGGTCTGCAGTTCCGCCTAGTTCCGCAGTTGCTAATATGAGATTACGCTCTGGTAAGCCAGCTTTAGCATACTGCTCACCTTCGGGCGTTAGTTTGATGACGTTTTGGATTTTCGCGCGAATAGCAACAAAGTTTTTTTCTTGAAGTGTCAACGCGTTGCGCATGACGGCTGTGTCCTGGATTCCGCAGGCTTGGATTAATTGCTCCACAGTTGCTGATCCGCCAAGCGAATCCAATGCGGAAAGTAATTGTTGCTCTTGGGTTCTGAGTTCAGCCATGTTATTGCCTTCGCAGCGAGATTTTTGTTATTGGATAGTTGCCCCGACAATAAAAGCATGCTGATTCAAGCTACGATTCATTCCTCATAGGTACAGCGTTACCTTTAATATTAAATGAAATATCAACATAAGATACCACTAAGGTGAAAGTCATGGGAACTTTAAGCGTCAACCAAATGGCTTGGAAAAAAGCCCAAAAATTCATTGAAACCCCAGAATCTTACGGTGTAATAGTTTCTAAATCCGCTGCTGGAGCAACAATAGTAGATGCAGGCGTCAAGGCTTCAGGCGGTTTTCAAGCTGGCAAATTGTTAACTGAACTTTGTTTAGGTTGTGCAGGGAAAGCACAGTTAGGCTTCAAAACATACGGCGACTTAACTTTCCCCTCAGTCACTGTTTCCTCCGATTTCCCAGCAATCGCCATGTTGGGTTCACAGTTTGCGGGGTGGCGAATCAAAGAACCAGACGGAACAATAGCCATCGGTTCAGGTCCCGTCCGGGCACTAGCGCTTAAACCCAAAGACGTTTACGAGGAAATCGGATACAAAGACACAAGCGACAAAGCAGTCATTACACTGGAAAGCAACGTTTTGCCTTCTGATGCGCTTATCGAGAAAGTCACAACTGCAAGCGGTGTTTCAACCCAGAATTTAATTGCAATTGTGGCTCCGACTGCAAGCATCGCTGGGTTAACTCAGGTAGCCGGAAGAGTGGTTGAAGTTGGCATTCACAAACTAAGAACACTTGGCTTAAGCCCCAAACTGATCCGTTATGCAACTGGATACGCTCCGATTCCTCCAATGGGCAAAGACTTTGAAGTTGCCATGGCAAGAACAAACGATGCTATACTCTACGGCGGAACAGTCTATTGCACAGTTGATTACGATGATGAGGATGCGTTGCAAAAGATAGTCGAGCAAGCACCCTCGCTGGCATCAAAGGACTATGGCAAACCGTTCCTCCAGATTTTCCGCGAAGCCGACAAAGACTTCTACAAAATTGACCACGGATTATTCGCCCCAGCAGTGCTCATGATAAACAACGCTAAGACAGGTAGAACTTTCAAAGCGGGAAAAATCAACCCTAAGGTATTGGCTGAATCCTTAGGATTCTAACATTTCTTCTATTGAATTTTTACTCGTGACATTATTGCAGCTGTTATACCAATTGCAATAGGTACTGTGTACAGAGCCACTATGGCATTGAAGATTCCACCCAAAGGTAAAAACGCTAACACTGCTTGCTCGGAAATCAAAAGCCCAATAGGATAGTCCTGCGGCAAAGCAAAGTAATTAATAACCGTCAGGAATCAAGACACGTAAAGTTAGTGCCAACGCAGTTGCAGATACACTAAAAAGTGCAAGATGGGTTCTGAGATAGCTACCGAAATTTTCGGCTTTGCAACCTCGTTTTGCAAACCAGTACGGAAGGTAAATGCCAAGAAACATTGACAGTACTGCAGCATAGTTGTAGAATGGTCCTGTGGGTAAGCCATCCAGGGAAAACTACGAGCAAAATGAAAGTGTTGATTGTACGCTACTATTATACCTGAGCGAGGTCCAACCATGAGGAAGGCAATAACAATGGGAATTTCCCATAGTTGGAAGTATAGGAATGGGGTATAGTGGAAAGGGAATTTTTGGTCCATAAATGTTCAATGCTGCTGCTAGTGCGGTAAAGATTATGATTAGAGAGAGGGCTTTGGTGTTCATTCCTTTGTTCCTCGTTTGGTCTTCAATGGTTGAGTTACCTATTTAAGAGTAGCTACCCAATAAAGAGTAAGCTAATTTGGGCTAAAATAGATAAACAAGTCAACAATAACAATAGGCAGTGAAGTAGAGTTGACTGAAACAACCCTCCAGTTCTCATCCTCAAACGAAGTTAAGCGTTGGCTTGAAACCCAAACTATTTCCATTCTAACACCTGTACATGTCCAAGCCAAAAAACTACGCGATGAAATGAACACATCAATCCAAGCAGTAATAGAAGTCAGCAAAATGCTCTTTGACATTAGCTCAAAAGAAATAGAAAAAAGAAACATGAAAGTCTACAACCGTGCAAGAGCTCTAAACAAACTATCACGGTTATTCCTTGATAGACTCAAAAAACTTAACCCGCCCGAACAGGTCTCTTATGAGAGTTTAAGCAGGTATGTTCAGGAAACAAAAAAAGTCATTTTGGTAACTGATATCGATATCAAAAATTGGTTTCCAAGAATCTCGCCTTTCTTTATTATGGATAGACGTAAATTCTTAGCGATTTATGAGCGAGCCAAACAATCCTACACAACTCTAAACGACTACGTCACCAAAGAATACGTTAAGACTAAAACTTTGGAAGAAGCACTCCAGCAAATAAATGAACTTCAAAACGTAGAAAAACAGTTGACAATCCTTCAAAGTGATAAAGAAACAATAAAGAATGAACGAATCCCAATCGAGCAAGAAATTGCAGTATTGGAAGAAAAAATTAACACCCTCAAATGCAAAGGTCCCGTTGACAAACTCAATATGGTTAATTGCGAAATTGACGCATTAAGCAACGAATTAAAACATTCGCTTAGACACTTACAAAAGCCATTCATAAAAATGCAAGCTTTAGCCACTGGAGGCGGCGGTGGAGGAATAACTCCTGACGAACTAAACAAGATAAACCAATATTTGGACAAGCCTTTTGATGCGTTGGTTTCCGAAAAGACGGGTTATCCTCTGCTTAGGGAAATTCTACGTAAACTCACAGAGTTAATGGCTGAAGATAAGCTAAAGTTGAAGCCAGACAAGGCACGCAAAGCTGAGCAATCAGTAAATGAAATTTTGAATAAAGACTCTTTGGCGAAACTTCAGATAAGATGTGTTGAGATGGCGACTAACAAGGACCAGTTGTTAGCTTCTTCGAAGATGGATGAGATAAATCAAACCATTGTACAATTCCAAGAACAAGTAGACTTGCTTAAAACCAGAAAAACAAGCGTAGAAACTCATGAAACCGTAAAAGAGAATGCTTACAAAGAGTCAGAGGACAAAATATGCAGCCTCAAACGCACAATCGAGAAAAATGTCTATAGTTCAATTAACAAAAAAATCCAAATCGCCTAATTTTTTTATATTTTAACGTTGGATTTCTAACCTCGATAAATCAATAGATCTAAGAGGCAATCCAATAAGGTTTAAGGTCTATATCCGCTAAGGGTGCAAAGCGCCAATGCAGCCGCTGTTAAATCTGCTGTTGTACCTGGGTTACATGAGTTACCTTTAGAGCGGAGTTTTTTGTCAAGATCTACAAGGCTTTTTTTGCCTTTAGCCGTTTCTAACCCGCCAAGCTCCAGCACAATCTTAGCATCTAAAGACACTTCTAAGGCTTTTTCTTTACCGACTTTCCTTGCAATGAAGGTGTCTGGGCGTTCAGAGAGGATTTTTAGAAAAGTGTGAACGACTGCGGTATTGAGAGATTTACTTTCTAACTGTTTCATCAAGTATGGATAAGCTAAATCGAAGGTTACTGGGTAATTGTGCACCCATTCGAAGCATATATCGTCGTAGGAGGAGGCAATTTTGAAAACTTCAAACAACCCCACATTCTCTTTTAACAGCCGCTCTTTGGAAGCTGGACTGGTTACATCAAGGTCTGGTGCACCACCAAGTCCACTTGGATTGGCAATATCGATTGCTTCGTAAAGGTGAACTGAATCCCAAGCCGTAGTTGATTTAACAACCAAATCAATGTTTTTGCGCAATTTAGAAAAATCTAAAACGTAATCTTTCTTCATTGACGTTATGCCTGCAGCAACAGCGATTGGAACAAAAAGCATAACTGTACCCAGAATGGTGTTTCCACCCTTCTGCCAAGCATTAACATCCACCGTACAATCTCTTATTAACGCCCCCAAACCAACTTTGCCAACTTCAAGTCTTTTCTCAGCAACCGAAGTCCCAAGATAAGCAGCCTCTTGAAACGTTGGTCCTGCAGCAACAGAGGACGCCAAAAAATGCTCTACTCTTGTCTTCTCAAAACTGGAAGTGAAGCTGACGTTTCCCGGTTTTTGGGCGCTTACTTCAAGCATAATTGCCAGCTGTAGACATTTGGATATGTGCTGGGCTTTTTCACAGTTGCTCATTGTGATGCTCTGAGGTTATGTGGTTTAAAAAAGGTTTATTAAAGTTTTGAAAACTACAAGGCATAGATTGGCATGAAAGCACGTGAAGGCGACCTAATTAAAACCAAGACCGAAGTGTTTTTTGACGTTAAAGGCTTAGTTCACCCACCCAACAAAATCATAGCATTTCCTCGGTTTATTCCCTCACCGCAGGGCACAAGACAAGGAAAAAACACGCTTTACGGCAAAGTCTACAATCTAAGCGAACGTTTTAAGTATCTAAAGGAGAACCATCCCGATCTAATCGTTTTTGACCCCGTCTTTGGGGAAACAATGTGTGAAGTCCCAATAGAGCAAATCGCTGAACATTATAAACCGACAGAAAAACTTGCAGAATTACGAAAAAACAGAAACCTCAACTACTTAGAAAGCAAGGCACTAAAGCTTGCAACAGCGCTAAAAGAAAAAGCAGGCATTCCCTGGAGTGCTATCGGAATTTCCGGTTCGATAATGGCAGGGTTAACCACTGAGAAATCAGACATTGACCCATTGATTTACGGCGTGGAAAACAGCCGAAAAGCCTATGCTGCCTTAAAGGAACTGCTCAAAAACCCGATTCAGGCTTCAAACCCTACACCCAAACAGAACTCCAGACGCTCTTCGACTTCCGTTCGAAGGATACCCAGATGAGCTTTGAAGACTTCGAAAAGGTAGAAAGCCGCAAAGCCTTCCAAGGAATGTTCATGGGAACTGAATACTTCATCCGCTTCATAAAAGAATGGAACGAAACAACCGAACAATACGGAGAAGTCTGCTATAGCAACAGTGGCTACGCAAAAATAACCGCAAACATAGCTGACGCAACAGATTCACTATTTACACCTTGCACCTACAAACTCACAGATGTTAATGTTGTTGACGGACAAGAACTCTCGCCTATTACAGAGATTGTTTCTTTTCGAGGCAGGTTCTGCGAACAAATACCCACAAACCTCAGAGAACCCCCCACAGTTGAAGCCCAAGGAAAAGTCGAACACGTTACAGACAACCGAACAGGAGAAACACACTACCGGCTTATCATCGGAGGCAAACCTACCGACTACATGGTTGTTAAATTCAAAATTTAACCCTTCAATTCTAAACGATCTAATTTCAATGAAACAGTAACTTAACCAAAATCCGATACCTTTATTCCAAATAAGTTCCAAAGGGCAAAACTCCCTTAGCAGTTACACCTCTCAGATATCACCTTCTTTGAAAGCTGACCATTAAGTATACTCTCGGAAGATGATGATGATAATGATGATGACACTTCTGGGATTTGCGGTTGGGTGTTATCTTTCAGAAATAAACCTAAATGAAACAGTTTTATCCTTAAAACCAGCAACTACCCAGACAAAAACACTATCTTGAGTAAGGATCAAAAATGGGAGTTGAGAAGATGCTGCTGCTGATGCTGCTGCACAAGCATTTTGCACAACGATTGCTGCATCTTTCAGAACTACCAAATTGTATGCGGGAGAAGTTGTTGTTGGTTTTGTTGTTGCAACTACTGCTGTTTATGTTGCTGCAACAACCCACTTCTTTCTACGAAATACAACAATCAAACAGAATGCTGGACCTTGAGTACCTGTTCGTAGTATCGTGGGCAATAAGTCAATGTTACTTGCCAGAAACTTCCCGATGGCATTTCGACTTTTTCAAGGTTACCTTCAACAATTACGATTTCATCTTTCTGTACTTGCTGGCGGAATTCTTCCATATAACTAAAAACCCGTTTTACTTCAAGAGCCTCTTTGGAACCAACCAGAACTTCTAAGGGTTCAATGCCGTAGATTGATGGAATAAAAGGTGCTTCATCGTCAGCTGTGACACGAGCTTTTAGCTTAACCCAGCCTTTCTGCACGATGTGGACATTCGGGTCATATTCAGATTGGATCTCGTTCCAAGATTTAACGGGTTCAAATTCGGCTTTGATAACTCTACCGCTGTGCTTGAGATCGTCGTATAAACCATAAATCATCTTTCGACGCTGATGCCAAACGAAATCTTTAACATCAAAGTTCTTGAAACGCCAATCTTTGCCCTTCATAACGTCTTGGGATTCAAATTCATTTCTTAAAAACGAACTTCCATCCGAATACAACTGCTCCATTGTTTGGCGCA
Organism: Candidatus Bathyarchaeota archaeon; assembly: GCA_963831895.1. GTDB lineage: Archaea > Thermoproteota > Bathyarchaeia > Bathyarchaeales > Bathycorpusculaceae > Bathycorpusculum. The sequence continues at coordinate 19,392 of CAWHSD010000008.1, read as the reverse complement.
TTTTGACGTTTTCAGCCTTACCATAGATTGTCAAATCGATATCCGAAAACTTGGGATGATGAAAACCATGTAACATAGAACCGAAGACGCCGAAATCAGAATTTTTTAGTCCCGTATTTTCAAGAGATATTTCTAGGACACGTTCCATTGCGCTTAAGAGAGAATCTGTTGGACCAGCCTTGAGCAATTCCTGAAGACGCTCAGGAGGTTTTCTTGCCTCCATTATACAAGTTTGCGGTACGCCGACGATATTTATTCCAAGCATTTGGTGGTTGATGAGGTATTGTGGGTATTTTTTAGATATTAACTTCATGCCTTCGTCATTGTAGAATTTGTAGAAAACTTCGTTCCTGCCTGTCCGAGGCGCTCTTGGGTCTTTGGAGAGAAAGATTTTGGACGAAGCATATTCAGCGTCACAAACATAAGCTTCGTTTGGGTGGCTGTAGCCAAAAACTCTGAAAATCAAACCTTCGTCGGTTTGGATCGCATCGCGGTCCCGTAGAACTAAAGTGGCCATATGTACTCTTCTTCCGAAGTTGCTGTTCCAACAACGACCTGGTAATAGACGCTGTCGTTACACATTGATTGGACTTTTTCTAGAGTTCCTGCAACTTTAATTTGTTGCCCTACTCTTGCGACATTTCGGTAGCAACCTATGTTTGAAACAACTTGGATGGGAATTTTGTCCAGATCAAGTTCTGATTGGTCGTCTTGGGGTTGGTAATTGCTGATTCTGTAGATGGCTGGGCGATACATGGTCTCAGTGTCGTCACAGACAGTTGCGATGAAACGAAGCGGAGCCAAGGGAGTGTAAGTATATTCGCCGAATTTTGTTTTGATTTCGTCTGGTTTTTTTGTTGCATTATACATCCAGATTTTGCCCTGGTATTTACCCACGAATTTTCGTGCTGCTTCAATGCGGTTACCCGCGATGTAGGAGAGCTTGTTTTCGTTCACGAGCCTTTGTATCGCATCTTCTACAATACGGAAGTTATTTGAGCCGTAAACGACAAAGTCTATATCCGATTCTGGCGCATGCATCTCCAAAGCGATAGAACCATGGATACCCAAATCGCTACAAGGAACACCTGATTCTTTAGAGATTAAATCGATTAATTGAAGTGACATTGCTTGGAGTTTATCGGGCTTCTTAAGGTTCTGAAGCCAAACTAAGCGGTCTTTGGGAACAAACACTTGTTCAATGGCTTCAAGAGGTGCAGTTATGAGTTCTTTGCCACGTGTTTGGTCAAAGTAAAGGTAGTTTGGGAAGGTTTTACGGAAGGCTTCGATGAAGGTTTGATAGTTTTTGGCGGTATAGAGTTTTTCAGCTCGAAACAATTGATTTGTAAGATCACTTGTTCCAAATTTCCATGTGCGAGATAGCATCTCAACATTGAAGAGCTGTTTGTATTGAGCGGGAATGTATTTGAGAAATGCAAAAACGCGGTCATCGGGGTGTTCGTACCCAAACGTGTTCATGATGAAACCGTCTTTAGTGACGAATGTGTCTCCATCCATTGGAGTCCAAATATCAGCTTCTTCTTCCGTTTGAATGCACCGCAAAATAAGGGTGAAGAGTGGATTAAAAAAGCTATTGCATCACCGTAACTTAACCGATCTGAAAATTCTTTAACTACCATAAAGTAATGCAGAATAATATCTGGCTTGAAGATCAACCGCTGAGAAATTCTCTTCATCTCATTTAAACTTGTCCATCGTCTTCTGCAAGCAATTTTCTTTAAACTTCAACTATCAACACACTTACTTCTGAGAATCTGTTTTCGTTTAGAAGGCTTTTTTAAACTTACCAGTTAATTTAGAACTATGATTCAAAATGCCATCTCAAGTCTCTTAGAAACAGGAGGTTTTGGGTTTGGCAGATTGGCGCCGCTTTAATCTATGCTACGCCTGCAACAATCAGGATTACCACAGGCAACATTCACCTGCCAATTTTAAGTATGTTCATGCCTTTCTGGGTCTCTCCATTTGTTCCAGGAAATATAGTGGAGAAGGTTTTGGTTAACGCCTTTTTCCCAGGCGGCGCAGGTGCCGTAGCAGGAGAAATCCTCTACACGAACCTAAATGGAAAAGTTTTGAGCCGAAGGCAGAAATTTTTGGCTCGCCTTGGCGGCGCATTGCTTTGGACAACATTTTGGTCTCTGTTTCAGCTATGGGGGTACCTACAAAACATAATAGGCTCCTATGGTGACAATCTTTTTGAGTCCCCTCTTGTTTTTCCATTGAACTTTCTACTCGCCGCTCTCTCCATCTTCACACCCAGCATCGTGGGCTTAGTCAGAATTAAGCTGGTAAAGGCTTACCACAGATTGCGCCGCGAAAAAAGTTAATATTTCCTTTTCTGTTTAAAGTCAAGTATGTCTTTTCATGTTAGACGCAAGGATCGAGAAATCACCGAGTCCGGTGAGATGTACAAGGTTTTGAAATCCACCAAATATGTAACGATTGCCCTATGCATGGAAGGTGAACCTTACCTTCTCTCTTTGAGCCACGGCTTCGACCAAACCCGTAACTGTCTCTATTTCCATTGCGCCCCCGAAGGCAAAAAATTAATTTATGCCAAAGCTAACCCCAAAGTCTGGGGGCAAGCTGTACTTGATTTCGGTGTTACACAAGAATGTAATTATGTTTACAGTTCGGTTCATTTCAGCGGCACACTCTCGTTAATTACCGATTTAAATGAGAAAAAACACGCTATGGAAGTACTCATCTTTCAAGTCTCACTTGACCCTGAGGTGAAACTTGCAAAAATCAAACCGGAAAAACTTGAATCCCTCACTATGGGTAGAATAGATATCAATTATATATCTGGCAAAAGTACCAGACGACAAAAATAAATAAGAAAAAATTATTGTGTCATTGCTTTTACAGTATTCATTTTGCGCCAGTCAAAGTAGGCAAGGCGATTAGAATAATGCTCCAGACTGCCCAAAAAACGAATGCAGGACTAATAAAGTAGAGGAGTAGGGCGAGCGCACGGTTAACCACGGTTATAACTATGATTAGCTGGGGCGCCCACTTCATTTGTTTCATTAATCCATACAACGCGATAGAATACACTACTGCAACAACCAACAAGATTATTGTGCCTACGATGAGAGCATTACCAATACCTGCAGGCTCCGCGATATAACCAGTGTTTAATGATGCTGCACGCGAAGCCGGGTTTGCCCACCAGAACACGACGTTACCAATGTCACCGATAATGTTAATTAAAATAAACAGCATGAAGATTTTGTGGATAATTCCTAGACTCGCTGGTTTAATTGTCATATACTGTCTTTTTGTCTGTTTTTGTATTTAAAATTTGCCAGCACTCAACTGCCTAAGAGCACCCAATCAACTTTGTAAATCTGTAGATCGCCTATTAATGTAAACTTGCGTAAGCCACTCAACACCATTAAAACGTGCTACACAGCCAGGATAATTAACCAACTCTTCACTTCCAACGTACACGTAAGAAACATTATACTCGCGAACCACTACCTCCAACTCGTTAGCCGTGCCATTATACGCCATGTCAATGTCATGCCCTCGCTTGAACACATCATCCAACGGCACCCCATGACCATAAGGCCAATTAAAATAAGAAGAAACACGAAGTTGCCCCCCAATCATACTTGACGGAGCATGAATAGAATAATACGTCAAAAAAACAGAACCAGACGGTGTATTATCCCTTACCCACAACCCAAGTTGATATTCATTCCAACTTGCCCCAGAATAATTGGTACCAACATTGTAAACAACTACACTTACCGAAGTCAAAACCGAAAACAACAACAAACCCAAAACAACCACCCGCCACCTCCGAACCCACACCTTAGCCAAAACCACACTACTCAAAACAGCAATGGGCACCCACGCAAACATAAAGAATTTATACATATCCCAAGGGTTCGGTGTCAACAACAACACATTTGGAATCAAAACCAAAAACAAAAACGTGCCCTTAAGTTCCTCATGACCCTTCCAAAAGAACGATGCAATTGCCAGCAGAAATGGCACGCCCAAATTCAGAGGATAATAGATAAAGGGATTCTGAGCAAAATTAGCAATCCAAGCAGCGCTCACACCAACCGTCAATGGCGGTCCACCTACTAAAATAAACGGCAAAGCAAAAACAGTGGGCACCAAAAAATATAGAAAACTAAGGTTAAGGCGTTTAAAGTTAAAGAGAACACAGACAACAAAGGCAACATAGCAACAGAAAAACGCTACATTATGGAATTGAAACACTAACCCAGTAACAATGCCTGCAAGAAGGATTCTTTTTTTATCATCCATATTTCGCAGCAAAACCAAAACCAAAGCAAAAGCCGGCAACCCAATCAACATCGGCCGCTGCTGCAATAAATTATCAAAAACTGAAGGCAAACCAAACGTATCCCCATATTGGAAAATGTAATTTTGGGTTGGATTAAATTGACCGTTAATTAAAGCTGATAATAAGCCAAAATAACTCAGCCCCCAACCGAACACACCTAAAACAGTTGCCATTATTGCAACCTTTCTTCCGTATCCTCTTGCTAGAGCATAAATTGCAAGCGCAAAAACCACTATGAAAACTGCATTTAGAAAGGGCAGAAGCGTGGGCAAGTAACCGTAAACTTTCTCCACGATGGATGTATGGAAATCAACAAAATAATGGTAAGTTTCGGGGTGCCCTGCAAAATTAGGCTTTTGGGGCGGAAAATTCCCGTTGTTTATACTTTCGATTATTTCATAGTGAAGTGGGGTGTCTTGCCAGTTTGAACCTGTTAAGACTATGCCGTATTGGTTTCCATACCAGACGCTTCTGGCGAGCACGGCAAGTGAGATTAGGAAAATTATTGTGAAAATGAGCAGACTGGTTTTCTTTATTTGTTTTATTTTGAGTAACTTTTGGGGTTTAAATGGTTCACCTTTCTTGTAGACAACCAACGAGTAAACTGCAGTTAAAGCCAAAAAACTAAAAAGTATTATCTCGCGTGAATACCCAAAAGCCAACGATAAATAATAAACCGATTGAACCGAAACTAAAACACTGAAAACTGGTACGAACGCCCAAATTTCATGGGACTTTAAGCTAAAGAACCTGTAGGCGATTAAACCTGGAACCAAAAACGTAAAGACCAAAGCGGTGAGGAGAGCAAAGTAACCAGAAACAAACGAAGCACCAACCAACAGTAGCAACACAATTGACAACCAATATTTTTGGAGAACCTTCAAAGTAAACTCCGTTTGTAATGACTTTTTCACCGACCCTCAAGCAACGTTAACAAATAATAATTTTGAAAGGTATTAAAATTGTCGCTAAACTAAACTATCAACCCTACTAACAGAGCATTTACAACAATAGTTACTTTCCCTTCAAACTGTTCAATATCAATTCCGAGAAAGGTTAATTAGCTAAAGTTATTAGTATTCTTGCGGCGCTTAATGCCCAGGTAGTATAGTTCGGTCCAGTATATGCGGCTGTCGCCCGTAGGACCCGGGTCCGAATCCCGGCCTGGGCGCCATTTCTTCTCAACTTTAAGCTGCAGGGAGCATTTATGTGATTTTGAATACACACAGTTGCTCAAGAGTTTCTTTTCATAAATGGTAAATACGCTTGAAACAATATTTGCATGATTGTCATGGAACATAAAGAAGTAATTCCCTGTGCATCCTGTCAGTCATGGAACAAAAGACAGAAAAAATTTTCCTGCAACCCCAACTTCTGTAAAGGATTAACCGAGTGGATGCAAGAGCACGCTTCTATACCAAGCGTGACGGAGCAAATCCGAGTGCACCTTCCAGAAACCGCAACCCAATACTTAGTATAATTTCAAAATCAAAAAATCTCTCAATAAATCAAGATATAGTTGGCATACCTGTTTCCTATGTAAAAATAAAAGACTAAACATTGATTGTTATGTTTATTATTATCTGCGAACTCATGTTTCAGTAATAAACGCTTTTTGAGTGCCTAAAGTTGAAGTTCAAAGATCTACACCACACTGCTAGACAAATTGACCATTCAATAGACCACTACTTGCACTTGTCAGGTTCCCCAGTCATTCCACAAATACAGCTTAAAGAGTTGGTCATAAAAAATTTTCCCGACCTCTATGTTAGAGATGCTGGCTGGCACAAAATTGTCTTCGGTATCCATTCAGCCGACCAAAAAATAGTTCTCAAGATAGGTACAAAAAAAACCATAGAAAACGACCATCGAGCCTACAAACGGGTCCCTGAAAGCATTCGACATCAAGTGTTTGCCAAGATATTTTGGCATACCAAATATTGCTTGTTGCAAGAATATGGGTTTCCAGTCCAAGTTAATGAAGCGGAACTTACTCGACTCAGACGAATTGTTTATCGGTATGGCATTTTTGATGTTAAAGTGGAGAACTTGAAAAGAATCGATGGTGAACTGAAAATCATCGATGCCAACGTAACGAATATTCCAATTCCGTATGTGCTCAGAAAGATTGATGAAGTTAAACCTAAACTCCCAAAGAGATTGACTTCTTTCGTTAAAACAATCACCAATACCCTTTTTGAAAAGTAGAGCAAGGAATCCATTAAAAACGCTGAATAAGCAAGGCGTTTTAATCATTTTCATACAGAAAAAACATATGAGACCAAATATGATACTAAACCACGAATGATGGTCATCCAAAGAAAACCAATCTGCACCAAAACCCAACAACTGGCTACTAGACATAATAGAAAAAGTAAACAAAAACGCAATCGATCAGCAACAAATCACTACCCGAGCAAGAAACGACAGCTTATGCGTCCTTTGCAAAGGGGCACGAGCTCTCTGCGGCAAAACCCGATGCCCAATAATGGTAAAAGTCAACTATTTCCTCAAAAGCGTACCATTGATGGCAACCGAAGACATTGACGGCATGTCTCCACCCAGCGTTTTTATTGGAAGAATTGGCTACCCAAACGTTTACGCTGGACCACTTGTACCGCCTGTTCATGAGGATACCGGTATCTACGATTTGCCTGAGCGGTGGTTTGGGAAGTCGATGGATGAGATTGTGGGTTTTCGTAGCTTGCTTGTACGAGGAAAACACAGGGTTAATGTGCAGAAATTTATGGATGGGGGAAAAATTCTTGATCAAACTCGGGAGTTAGCTCTTGCTGACAGCTGTGTTGACATCGAGTTGAACCTTACAAAAAAACCTAGGGGATCAATTTACCTCGATGATAATGTTCAGCCGTTTGGTCCTTCAGCACCAATTCGCGATCTTCACGTTGGCAACGCACGTTACGATGACAAAATTGAGAAAGCATATTATGATACGGATTTGCGAGCAACTCAGGCTGTAGTAGACCTATACAACCGAGGAGTATTGGTAAGCAAAATCCAGAAAGCCTTCAGTGTCGGAGCTTTTGGAGTGGAAAAGAAACGGCGTCTTGTACCAACCCGCTGGAGTATAACAGCCGTAGACGACATAATTTCCAAGAACCTCCGAGAAAAAGTCAAAACGTTCCCAGAAATCAACGAATACCGAGTTTACGAATCCATCTACATGGACAATGTGTTTGAGATTTTAATGATACCCTCGCAGTGGAGTTATGAATCAATGGAAGCATGGTATCCAGGAACCGTCTGGAACCCAACAAGTCAAAACATCGCTATTTTCTCTGACTGGGAAGGCAATAGCGGACGCACAACTTACGCAGCGATTGGCGGATGCTACTACTCAGCACGATTAGCCATCTGCGAGCAACTACAAAAAGAACGACGCCAAGCCACTGCAATCGTACTCCGAGAAGCCAGACCAGGCTACATAATGCCCATCGGCGTCTGGCAAGTCCGCGAAAACGTCCGAAATGCCATGCACCAAAAACCCTACATTTTCAAAAACCTTGCCGAATCCCTCCAATTCATTAGCGGCAAATTTGAAATTCCAATGCAACGTTGGATACTCCAAAGCGAACTATTAAAAAGAGCATTATTCCAAAAGAGGATATCTGACTTCTTCAACAGTTAAGTGATGACAAGTTTTAAGAAACCAACGCCTTTATACCTTCAACTGACCCACAATGTTAACCTCTGCAACTAAACGCTTCAGCTTACCTTTCTCTAGCCCAAAAACCACCTCGCCCGAGGTCGAGGCAGCGACCGTTTTCGCCGTTTCAGAACTTGAGAGAAACAGGGGCGGCGGCTTAATTTCAAGGCAACCCGAAGAAAAACTGGTTTTTCTATCGAAAATAGGTTATCCCCTGTGGCTCTACCCAAAAAACAACTTAAACTTTATTTTCGATGGATTCGGCGATTCAACCTACAGCATTTCCTACACAGAGGTTCCGTCGGCTAAAACCTTTATAGAAAGCTTGGAAGCTAATTCGAGTCCACGAGAAAATTACAGTGCATTCCTATCAGACCATAGTGATTATTTTCAAATGCCCATTAAAGAAAAGCAATTTGTGTTTAAGGGCTTAATTGCTGACGTGGATTTTAGGAGTGAATTTAGTAATTACTACAAAGAAGCATCAGAATTGAATCCTGAAAATTCCCCGCAACTTTCACCCACTCTTGATGAAAATACAATTTCCAATTTGATCGCCCTGTTTGGAAAGCTTCAATCAGACCTTAGAGAAGAGGTTGAGAAACTACCAGAATGCAATAAACTCTTGAACAAAATAACAAGCCAGTACATAACTGAACTCAGATATGAAGCTTCAGCTGCAACCGAGGAAACAGATGCAAAAATAAGAGCACAAGAAGAACTCATAAACCCCAAAATAGATAAAATAAACAAAACTTACAAAGCTAAGATAAAGAGTTTAACTGAACGTTTTGACAGAGAAATTGAAAGCCTACAAAAAATTAAAACTAAAACCCAAAAATCCATCGAAAGCAACGAAGGAAAAATCAAGCTCTATCAACATGAAGCAAAAGCACAAGCCACAAAGAAGCATTCAATTTACGAGAAACGATGGAAAGAAAAAATTAAACAAACTCAAAGAGAACTTAATGATCTAAAAAAGAAACTAAAGGACATACAGAGCAAGATTTCAAAACTAAGTAAGCAGAAAATACAAGAGATTTCTAAAACAAATTTTGAGCTCGACACTGAAATCAAATTTGCCCGTCAGCCTTTGCTGGAACTGAAGACTGCCCGTGACGCTAAGATGCTCACCTTCAAACTGGAAACCGATAAACTCCTAAAACAAGAGAAACCAGTAATCGAAGGCTTAAACAAAATCATCAAGTTAACCGAGACCATAACAAGAGTTAATTTTGAGTCGTTAGGCATAAAAGAACAAGGGTTGAGAAGTTCTGCATTGCTTTATGTTCCGTTTTACCTGTCTTGTTATGAGGCGGGTGCATCCAAACGATACTTTTTCATAGCGCCATCCACAATTGCGGGGGATGATTTTTCTGGAAAGTTGAAAAGCGCGTTTGGGATGTCAAAAATCAAAAATCGCCTTATACCACGCTTCAAATTAACAACAACCCTAATCAACAATGTTAAAAATCTTGCCAAACAAAACACGGTGTTTGAAAACCAACTAAACGACTTATCCCAAAAAAACAATCTTTTAAGAAATAAGATATTCATAGAAAAAGTAACCAGTGGGTTAAGTTACCTGAAAAATGAGGGCTGGATCTCTGATAAGGAACAACAGGCTTTAATCAACGGAATGAAGAGTTAGTGTTTGATTGTTTCAAAAAACTTATTGGACGCCTCACAATGTTACTTTAATGATCTTGAAATCTTCAAGGCAGGTCTAAGGCTTTGGTAAATTATGGCTGAAAAAAACGATTACATATTGAAAGTCTCAAATCTTGGGGTAAAACTTCAAAACCAAATCCTACTCGACCACATAAACTTTAACGTCACAAAAGGCACCACATTAGCCATACTTGGACCAAACGGCGCAGGCAAAACAGTCTTACTCAAAACACTTTTAAAACTAATCCCTCACACAGGTTCGATCGAATGGACGGAGAAAGTAAAAATTGGCTATGTCCCACAATACGTCGCCGTCTCCGATATTCCCATGTCTGTTAGAGAGTTTCTCTCGATTGGAAATGGAATCGACGTAGAAAACTCGCTAAAAAAAGTAAGATTGAACGATACTAGCATTTTAGATAAGCGGTTAGGCGTTTTGTCTGGTGGACAACTTCGACGGGTTTTGATTGCTTGGGCATTAAACGATAACCCCAACGTACTGCTTTTGGATGAGCCTACAACGGGCGTTGACATGGATAGCGAAGAACCAATCTACTTGATGCTTAACGAAATTAAGAAAAACCAAAAAATAACGATTTTCCTAATAACCCACAACATACACATCGTCCAAGAATACGCTGACGCTTTGCTAGCAATAAATAAATGCGTTACCTTCTGTGGACCAGCAGAAGAAATTGCGAAACCAGACATACAAAGACAGATTTACGGCGAGACAGTCTGCGTTGAAACCTGAACGAGGAGAATCTTGACCAATATGCTCGACACAACAATCTACAGTCTAATACTACAGTTTTCGTGGGAATTGCAGCAGGCTATTTGGGTTCTTTGATGGTTTTGGAGAAAATGGCTCTTGTAGGCGATGCTCTATCACATGTGGCGCTACCAGGATTGGCCATTGGGATACCTTACACTTTAACCCCTTATTGGTGCCTTTGTATTCCTGTTTGCTTCAGCAGTTATAATTTGGCAAATTCAAAGGGTAACAAAAATCTCCTTCGAAGCCCTCGTCGGTGCAATGTTCACTTTGGCTTTAGCAATAGGAATACTACTCTATGGAAATGAATTAGAAGCCCTCGAAGAAGCACTTTTCGGCGACATTTCTCAAGTCACTTTATTTAGCAGCGCGACCGCCGCAGTAGTCTGCGTTGCAGCATAGTACTTAACCAAAGTAATTTACAACAAACTCGTTTTAGCAATGATTTCCGAGGACCTGGCCATCTCAAAAGGCATCAGTGTGGCAAAAACAAATTTGCTTTATCTCTTTCTTGGTTTCTGTAGTTGTAGCCATAGGCATTCAAATCGTTGGAACTTTACTAGTCGGTTTTCTCGTAATCGTTCCTGCTATAGCCGCCAAAAACTTGAGCTCACATATGAAAAAATACGCCCTGCTAAGCGCAATTTTCGGTGCCATAACCGGATTCACAGGCGTGCTACTATGGAGCGTCTTCAGTCTAAACCTGCCCTTTCCAGGACCAATGGTGGTTTTCGTCGGCATTATAATTTTTGCTGCAACCGTGGTAATCAATTGGAGATTAAAAATAACTACATAGGAATTGATTAGAGTGAAAAAGTACACAGGAAAAACCTCAACAGCAATAATATCTTACCCAAATAACAAGATTTTGTTGATAAAACGCAATACGATTCCTTTCAAAGGCTACTGGGCTTTGCCTGGTGGCAGAATGGACCCTGGAGAAAACATTGAACAAACGGTTGTTCGAGAAGTTAAAGAGGAAACAGGACTCGACGTAACTATAATGCACAAAGTCGGTGAATACATTGAGAAGGGAGTAAAAGACGACATCGAATACGAGTATTACCCAACTTGTTTTGTTGTAAAACCAACCGGCGGAGAAATAAAAAAACAGGAAAGTGAAATCCAAGAAATCAAGCTCTTTAGTCTAAATGATCTCCCTAAACCGTTAGCCTTTGTTCATGAAGAAATGATAAAAGATTACGTGGATACCCAAAAAACGGCTTGACCACGTCAAAGGTTTTGCCTTAATTTTTTTACATTTGTCTATTGCTTTTCTGTGCTGGTGGCGGTGGTATTGGGAGTATTGTTGCTTTTGCGAGGTTTTCTTGCTCGTTTAGGATTAGTGAAATGGCTTTGCCTTCGGGCACGATTATCTTTGTGTTGTTCTGTAAGGATGCTGTAATAGTCTCCAGCTGCTTGAAGGTGATAGCGCTATCTTTGAAGTACGTTGTCAAAGCCTCGTTCCTCAATCTAGTTGCCTGGGCGTCTCCTTCAGCTATGGCGATGGTAGCGGTTTTCTGACCTTCAGATTGGAGAATGGCAGCTTGTTTTTGTCCTTCAGCGCGTTGAATGGCAGCGTTTTTTTCTCCGCTTGCCAAAGTTGCCTCGGCTATGGCGGTTTTCTCTGCGGCTTGTCGTTCGTTGTCTGCTTTGAGGACGGATTCCATAGAACTCATTAATCCTCTAGGAGGTTCCAGGTCTTTAATTTCTGCTCTAACGATTTCTATACCCCAATCCCTAGTTTGTTCATCTAAAGCCTCTTTTAGTTTTTCGTTAATTGTAGGTCTGGAGGTGTTTGCTACAGTCATATCCATACCTCCTATGATGTCCCTGAGAACTGTTCTTGCTAATGTATCAATCTGGGATACGTAGTTATTTACGAAATATTGGGATGCTTTTACTGATGTTTCATCTGGTTTAACTTTGTAGAATACAACTGCGTCTACGCCCATGAAAACTTTATCTTTGGTGATTACGTCTTGCCGCTGCACAGGTGTCATGCGTTCGGTGACGTTAACTTTGATAATTCGGTCAACGAAAGGCACCAGCAAAGTTATGCCACCTTCAACAAAACGGCGATATTTGCCAACTCGCTCAACTAAACCTTTCTCGGTGGGTCTAACAATTCGAAGTGATGAAAGTAAGGCATATAATAGTACCACTAAAGGCACAATTATTGCTAAGACTAAGATTATATCTACCATACAGGCGCTCTCCTTGTTTTCCGTTTCTTCTATGCAGCACAGGACAGATTTAAGATTTGTTATGACAACAATATTCCATCGCAAAATGAGTTAAGAAAATAAAGGCATAAAGCCAAACTAAAAATTGTGAAAAAAGAAAAGAAAGCCCTAATAAACCAAAAATACTTGGAAAGCGGGCCCGGTGGGATTTGAACCCACGATCTCCAGCTCCGAAGGCTGACACCTTAATCCGTGCTAGGCTACGAGCCCCTGTTCTGACAACCAAAGTAATGGTGTAGCATTAAAAGATTTATGACAATTCTTATAAACCCACATAATATTAAACTTGTGTCGCTTCAAAAAATGTGGGCCGGTAGCTCAGCTTGGCTTGAGCGTTCGACTGATAATCGAAAGGTCGCCAGTTCAAATCCGGCTCGGCCCACCATCTATCTTCCAAAGAAGAATCCTTACAAAAAGTTTTACTGAGAGAAAAATATTTCAATAATAGGTGTTTTTATGAGTAAAAATAACTTAACCAAAGAAAAAATTATCGGAACCAATTGTTTTAACTGCAAATTTATAGCCAACAACAATGAACCTGTAGTTTCACAAGAATTAAATAATGAAGGCGGAATTAACCCAAAAAATACTGAAGAAATGAATCGAGCCGAGAATGCTGACCTAATTACACTTCCAGGTGGCTCGAAAGCCGACGCATCAAGCAAGAGATTGTGTTACAATAAAAAAATAGAAATGTACGTCACCGTCCGCATGTGCTGCGCGTACTGGGATAACGACCGAGTTATTAGACCTTGGAAAAAACAATAAAGGAAATTCAACCAAAATAATTCTGAATACGTGATTATGATGTCTGAGAAAAAAAGTAAAAATCAAGATAATCATGACGCTTGTGTTATGGCAGTAGCTGAAGAATTGAAACGGGATAACTGGACGGTTAAGGCAGATTTACAAGGTTACGAGAAGCCCTCAATGATAGGTAAAGGGTATCTTCCAGACGTTCAAGCAGAAAAGAAAGGTTGCCTAACACGAATTTGTGAAGTAGCAACTCCTGAAATGTTTGAAGGCAACAAAGAGAAGTATGTTGAATTCAAAAACTACTGTGATGAATACGACTTTCATATGTATGTGATAGACAAAGATGGCACGCGCAGACAGATTGATCCACAATCGTTTGTTAAAAAATGACTTTATGCAGAAGTTAAAATCGATTGTTTATTATTAATGGATTTCAATTTTTTCCGCGATTGCGTTTGAATTTGATATTTCCTAAACTACAATAGTTGATATGGATTCAGCCTGGGTTAAAATTAAAAACAGGATAGAATTCGGGAATTACCAGAAGTTAGAGGGTCTTCGTCCATCATTTAAGTGCTTTTATTTTTAGATTTGTGTCTCGTGATAACTGTCTTAAGTCGAAAGCCTTAATAATCAAAATGTTCAATTTTTTTATTTAAAGGGGCATGGACTTTGGCACAATCGAGAATGGAGATGTATCTTGCTGTGATCAAGGTCTTATACCGCGGAGATTCAATGGCACCACAACAAATAATGCGTAAAGCAGGACTCAACTTCACTCTTTCAAAAGAATTCTTCAACTTTCTTAGTAAGGTTAGAAATAATCAATGAAAAAACTGTTGGTCCTAAAGTAGAATATTTTATTACAAAAAAAGGACAAAGATTATGCAACTATTTCGGCTTAAACGACGACAATTCAATATTCAGTGGAACGGGAATCTATAGAATTGGATAAACCTCCGACTTAAAACAAAGAAATATTCAATTTCTTCAACAACATGAAACTAGCATAAAGCGAACCCTTTTATCCAGATACGCCTTGTCTAATTCCCAAAGAAATTACTCACTGAACCAACATTTGCTTACAACATCGAAAATAATCATGGTTTTTCGGTCCCCTCAGCTTTTAAGCAGACTCATCAAGTCTTACTGCCAACAACCGATGAGATCTGTCCAACCAATATTTCGGTTGCTTGTGTTTGATCGTAAAAAAGAGTCAAAACAGCTAGAATGATAAGTAGATGTGATGGTAGGGGCAGGATTCTGAAAAAAGTTAGTGCGGTAGCTCGTAGGACGGCATTATCTTCTCTCCAATCTCTGAAAGAAGTTTTAAAAATTGAATAAAGTTCTGTTCGATTCATAGCACGAACCCTATTTTTTAGAAACGGGGTTTTATTTCAGGTTTTATCTCTTTACAACTGGGTATATGCTTTTGTGGCAGTAAACAAGCAATCACAAGAACGCTTAAAATTCGGATTGAACGGCAATCTTCAAACTTAACCGTGAAATTTTCGAAACAACCGTCCAAAGGTGTGTATCATATCGATTTAGTACCAATAGTATTTTTAGCCTCTAGGCGTTGCATTTCATGAGAAGCATGCAAGACATTGAAATAGCCAAAAAACAGCTCTATGACAAAAATCTAACACTTGCTATAGTTAAGAATGGGAAAATCATTTTTCAAACTGATTCTCACAGAATCTCCGGTTTTATCGGAGCAATAGAGAAATTTGGAACCCAACTAAATGGTGCCTCGGTAGCTGATCGAGTAGCTGGAAAAGCAATAGCCTTGTTATGTGTCTATGCTGGAATAAGGCAGGTTTATGCTGAAGTTTTAAGCAGAAAAGCGCAGGCGGTTTTTGAAGATAATAAAATAATGGTCGCAACCAAAGAAATCATCTCCAACATTTTAGACATGGACAAAACAGATGTTTGCCCCTTCGAAAAAGTCGCCGCCGAGATCTCAGACCCTGAAGAATCTTTTGCTACATTCAAAGCGTTACTCGAAAAAATGAAGTCTACCGGGTAACTTTTTGTCGCGAACAGTTTATATCAAACAATTTGCTAGTTTCTATTAGTATTTAATGGAGAAAGTTAAAATGAGCACTGAACCTTTTCATGTTACCGACTCAAATTTTGAAGAAACACTCAAAAACAATAAGTTGTTTTTTGTTGATTTCTGGGCTAACTGGTGTGGACCATGCCGAGCTTTAGCGCCTACTATCGTGGAACTCGCAAAAGAATATAGCGGCAAAGTTCTAATCGGCAAACTGGATGTTGACGAGAACCCTGTTACAGCAGAAAAATTCCAAGTCTTCAGCATACCCACGATGATAGTTTTCAAAGACGGAAAAGAAGCAGAAAGACTTGTGGGTTTATGCCCCAAGAACAAAATAGGCGACACACTACAAAAACATTTAATGTAGTTTAAATGCCGCTTTTTATTTTTTCATACATTTTCTCGAAAGTCCATCGGATGCTTGATTTAAGCTCTTTTAAACGTTCATCGTCGGCATTCTTTATTATAATTTCTCGAATTAAGTCGCCTTCATGAACTATGTTGTAAGAAAACATTTTGTCTGTCGATAATTGCCCCAACCTGACAAGCTCTTTATCTTTTTCCTGCATTTTAGCGAAGACTTTCTCAACTAGAAAATTAATGAATGGAGGTGTATTAACGCTGAATTTTTTGGATTCGTCAGGCAACACATGGATAGATTGTTTTTCAAAGTAAATGAGTGCTAAGGGTTCATCAGCCATAGTTTTTAGTGGAATAACGCTTTCTGGTTCCGAATGTTGGTTGACTGTTTCTTTTTTTGGCGCTTCCGGTTCATGCTTTGGCAAAACCACTTCTTTAGGTATTGACGCTTGGGAAGGGACTTCTTTTATGTCTCCGCGTTTGAAGCCTTTTTCAAGAAGAATCTGATTAATTGTATCAAGGGTATCTTGAACCTCTTTGACTTCAATCGCTAACTTTTCCAACTGCTCTTCAAGCCTTTTTTTTAAAGCTATCATTGATTTCATTTTTTCTGAATCTTGAGCCAAACCAAACGCACCCGCAACTACTTAGACGCTTTGGTACTTATCAGTTTTAGCTTTTTGGAAGTTCACCGATTTTTTTCATTTGAGCACGGTATATTTCCACGATTTCTTTGGAGGTTGTAGCGTCTTCAGGTGCTTTATCAATTCGGTATTTGCCCGTAAATCGTGGGAAACGTATGGCCAGACCGGCGCCTTTGCGGATAGAGTTCATCGCGCTCATATGAATAGGGCTCAATGTAACTTCGGCGCCTAAAATATCCAGAACTACCGATGGCTCAAACCAAACGTCTGCTTCCAACATGGATAGAACACGACTATTTTTCTTTGGAACCACATGTTTCTGAAGCATTTCATGGAGCGTTGCTAAGTCTTTGTCGGTAAAACCGGTGCCACATTTGGTTACGGTTTCGAAAGTATCAGTTTCGGCGTTGTATGTTGCTAAAAGCAATGCACCATATGTTCCGACTCGTTTGCCTCTGCCGTGAAATGCACCAACGACCACTAAGTCAACAGTATCGGTCATTTCGCTTCGGTAGTCGCGTTTCAGTTTTATCCAGAGCCAACCGCGACTTCCTGCTTGGTAAACGGAGTCTTTGGCAATGGATTTACACATTAAACCTTCACAACCATCCGCGATGGCTTGCTCGAAGAAATCCTCCAATTCCTTGGGACTACTGACTAGTTTCTGAGTGGCGGGTTTCATTCGGTCGCTTTGCTTGACGATTTTTTCCAACACTTTACGTCTATGCGTAAAAGGTTCAAGAGTTAAGTCTTTGCCGTCAACATAGAGACAGTCGAATACAAAAAGCGAAATCGGATAGTCTTTGATGGCTGCTTCTACGCCATATTTGCGTCGGCGGTGCATGAGTTCCTGGAATGGGCGCATATCGCCTGATTCTAAATCCATCGCCACACATTCAGCTTCTAAAATGACGTCTTTAGCCTCTATTTTTTCTTTAATTAAATCTACAGCATCTGGGTATTGCTCAGAAATGTTCTCTAAACGTCTGGAGAACAGAATTACATTGCCGTCTTTCTTGTGAGCTTGAATTCGTTCACCATCGTACTTGTACTCAGCTAAGCATTTTCCGCTGAATTTCTCCAAAATCTCTTCGGGCGCTCCAAGCCGCTCGGCAAGCATGGGTCGAATCGGTTCAAAAACCATAACCTGAAACTCTTTGATGCCCTCTATACCTTTTTCAACAACGATATTTGCAACTCTGCCTAAGTCTGAGGAGATATTGTAGGCGCGTTCGATGAGTTCACGAGCTTCTTTTCCGCCACCGTAAGCAATCGCCAAAGCATCCAACACCGACATGTCCGCGATGCCCAAACGCAAGTTGCCTGTTACCGTTCGGATGATCCATTTGGCTTCTCTAGGTGATGCGTCTGTCAAGAGCCCACAGAGAAGAGCCATTTTCGTGTCCACAGCGCCGCTGCCAGAGGTTTTGGCGAGTTTGTCAAGAATCTCATAAACCCGTTCAACCGTGAGTTTTTTTGTAAAAAAGGTTGATTGTTTACGTTTGGATAATTGTTTTTCTGAGGTTTGGCCGATGTCGCCGCTCGTTTGCAACTCAGCTTGGATCACGCTTTCGCTTTGTCCCGACGCACGTGACAAGGCTTTTATGGCAAGTTTCTCCGCTACACCCATTTCTATTCCCATAAAGTCAGGGTACAATTTTCCCTGAGTTAGATAAACAACTTTAGCCATGACATCTTTGGGCGTCTTCTTTAGCAATTCAACAAGCAAATCAGTCATTTCTAATCGTTTGGTGGTTGCTTCGATTTTCTCGTATGAATCGGCAATTATAACGTAATCCATGTTTTTGGCTCTCAAGAAATATTGCTTGGCTGAACTTTTAAACTTAGCACCATAGTCCATAGGTAAAGATTATATTAACCGAGCCAGCGCTAATTTAAATCATGAACATCTTCATAGTATATTTTTCGAGAACCGGAAACACCAAACGCTTAGCTCAAGCAATAGCCAACACAGTAAAAGCACCCATTTTCGATATAGCATCCATCCAATTGTCAACACTTGAAAACTGCGACCTTTTAATTTTTGGCACACCTGTTGAAGGCGCAAGCCCAGCAAAAGAAGCCCTATCGTTCATAGAAGCCATGTCTAAAGTAGAAGATAAAAAAGTAATCTTGTTCTGTACATATCGTTTATTTGGAAATAATAGAGCCATGAGTGCAATGGAGAAAGCTTTGGCAGCTAAGGGCTACGAGACCTTGCTAAAAGTTTCAAAGAAGGGTATGAAACCTGAAAAAGAAGCAGATTTCTCAGAAATACTTAACGAAGTTAAAAAGGCTATAGAAAAAGAAAAACAACTACAATAGCTAATCAAATAAAGAATAAAAAAAAAAGAAAAGGAAACATTTTGCTTAAAATGACAATTAATTTTGTTCATTTAGGAACCATCAATTAAATGGGCTGTTCCGTCTGGGCAGTAAACACAATTACCTTTCTCAGCGATATCGAATCGTTTACTGCAGGATTTCATTTGGGAGCATCCGTCGCAATCTCGTGATAACATTTCTTTTCCTCCTTTGTTATTATGATTTTTTCAACGCTATCGAGCACATGTTTGTTGAACTGGCGTTCTACCGATTCACACATGGTCTTTCAGCCATTGAAGTTCATGGGTAGATGCGAAGGACCCTTTTAAACCTTACCATGATAAAAGAACTTCATCTGTAAAGCTATAACTTACCAGATACCCTCGGTCTTCATTGGATTTGAAAGTTCGATAAATAACGAAGAATTTGGTTGAATAAAAATAGTTTACATTACAAAAAATGGTTTTACAGCGTAACAGTCTTAAGCTCTGATGTTTAAGTTATGGTTGGATGATGAGCACTAAAGAGGAGTCTGAGCTTAAGC
>CAWHSD010000007.1:0-24668 GCA_963831895.1 Candidatus Bathyarchaeota archaeon | reverse complement strand
AGTTGTTTCCTTCGCGTGGGAAATCTATCCAGTCTGGGTGACCGAATTCGTTACCTATGAAGTTTAGATAACCATTGCTGGCCGTGCTCAATGTTATTCATGTCGAATCATCTTATGCAATGCTATTCCCCGGGCGACCTTAGCGTTGTCATCATCGATACCCATGTGATGGTACATGTCTTCGCCGATTAGTCGGAAAATAAGTGTTTGGTCTCCCACTAATGCCTGGTCGTGAGATTCGGCGTAACTAATGGTTTTCTCATCTTTTCTGCGGTTGGTAAGTTCGAACCAAAGATGCCCTGTGGGCCAGTCTTCATCTTTGTAATCTTTTATCAAGCGGATCCAGTAATCAGGCACTCCCATTGCAAAGCGATAGTCAAAACCGAAACCGCCCTCTAATTGGGAAACAGCCAAGCCCGGCATGCCGCTGACATCTTCGGCGATGGTGATGGCGTCGGGTCGGATATCATGAATCATTCGATTAGCCAGAGCAAGATAGGTAAGGGCATCTTCATCCACACTGTCATCGAAGTAATCGTTGTAGGAAGTGAATGCTCTTTTAAGACCGTGCTCTAGGTAAATCATGCTGGTGACGCCGTCGAATCGAAAGCCATCAAAGTGGAATTCGTCTAGCCAATATCGGCAATTGGAAAGCAAAAAATGCAGAACCTGAGGTTTGCCGTAATCAAAGATGCGTGAATCCCATGCCTTGTGTTTTCCGCGTGGGCCGCCATGAAAATATTGAAATAGTGTCCCGTCGAAGCGACTTAGCGCCTTCTACCTCGTTGGATACGGAGTGGGAATGGATTAGATCCATAGAGACGCTGAGCCCTTTGGCGTGAGCAGTATCGATCAGGAGTTTTAAATCCTCGGGCGTTCCGTACCGTGATGAAGAGGCGAAAAAGCTTGATACTTGATATCCAAATGAACCATAGTATGGATGTTCTTGAATGGCCATCAACTGTAACGTATTGTAGCCTGAGTCGACAATTCGAGGAAGAACCCTGAGAGTGAATTCGCGGAAGGAGCCGATTTTTTCTTCTTCCTGTGCCATGCCGATATGTGCTTCATAAATAATAGGGGGCTCTTTAGGTCGCTTGAAATTGGGTTCTTTCCAACCATATGACTGGGGTGGGGACCATACTTGGGCGTTGAAAATCAATGTTTTTGGATCTTGTACGACCCGTCGAGCGTATGCCGGGATACGATCGCCTTCGCCTTCTGCCCAATGAATACGGAGTCGATACAGATCGCCATGTTTTAGTGTGTTGACGGATAGGTGAATTTCCCAGACACCGTAGTCGTCGATCCTTTTGAGCTCAAATGCTTCGTTCTCTTGCCATTTACTCATGTCGCCTATCAGGTAGATCGCTGTTGCGTTTGGCGCCCATTCCCGAAATACCCATTCACCTTTTTGAAAATGAAGCCCGAAGTATTCGTGGCCAGAGGCAAATTCTGCTAGGCTCTCTTTATCTTGTGTAAGGCGATGCTCTGTTTCTTCGATATTTTCTAATCGGTGTCGAATCTGATCAGAAAATGGCGTGAGATAAGAATCGCTTCTCAGCAGGCGTATTAATCGGTTTTCAGGACCGCTCATCAAAATACCTTATTCTGCTTAAAAGACCTAATGACGTCATGGAATATACTCTGTAACAAACGTCTCTGCTTTTTCTGCAGATAGACAATCTGCAAGATGCATCTTAATGAGTTCTCTCAAAGCGTTTCTTCGCAGTTCCTTGTTATGTTGGTTATTTGATGCGTCGTTGATTTGGCTATTTTGGTTGTTGATCCAGCTAATTGGATTGTTGATGTCGTAATTTGAATTGTAGAGGTCGCTTTTTGGATTATTCAGGCAGCTATTTGGATTGTTGTCTTGTGTTTTCAAGTCTTTAACAATTCGTCTAAAAAGCGAACCTATTGTTTCAGGCATACGAATGCTCCTTTGTTTGAACTATTATATTCTTAAGGTAAAACATTCTTATTAGTCTACTAGAGCAACGATTCGTAGATTTTTAGTGTCTCGTCAGCAACTTTGCGCCATGTAAAGTATTCTATTACTCTTTTGCGTCCATTCTCGCCCCAGTTTCTGGCTTTTTCAGGATTTCGCAGGGTCTGTTTTATTCCCCAAGCTATGTCGATGGGATCTTCACCGTTAACATGCACCCCATTTTGGTCTGGGCCAGAGTTTAATACTTGTTCTCTGAAACCTACCACGCCCCGCGCGCCAACGACCACTGGTTTCTCCATTGCCATAGCTTCCAGGCTAACTATTCCGAAGGGTTCATAGACGGAGGGGAATATACATACGTCGGAAGCAGCGTAATGCATAATTCTCTCAGATTCCGAAACAAAATCAAAGCGGCAAGCTACGTTATTCTTAATGTTTAGCCTATCTGCTGTTTCAATTATGTCTTTTTCGTCCCCTTTGCCTAGAATAACAAGTTTAGTGTTAGGGAATTCCTTCAAGACAGAGGGCATTGCTAACAGAAGGTTTCTAGCGCCCTTTACCCAAGAGAGCCTTCCAACGAACAAAAGCATGCTCCAATCCTTTGGAACGCCATATTTTTCTCGAATCGCTTCAATGTCCTTTGGATCACATTTTGCCATATCGTAACGTTTGGGGTCTACGCCATTCCAAACTGCGCTTATTTTTGATGACTCCCAACCGTGCCTTATTAGATCTTGTTGCATGGCGAAACTAACAGTGATTATTCTGTCTGATTTTTGGGCCATGGCGTCTTCAAAATGTGACACTACTTCTGACCCTTGACCTTCGCTTCTTCCCCATTCAGTGCTGTGAGTATGGAAGACTACTGGAATTTTTGTTTCATTCTTTATTATGAGGCCCGAAATGCTGCTTAGCCAATCATGTACGCAGACAACATCAAAATTGTATTTCTCTTTTTTTATCAAACCATTGATGAATTTAGTCGCGCTGAGAATATTATACATGAAAATGTCATTGAAGAATTTTATGTTGGTGCCCCATCTCTTTAAATCGTCAACTACAAAAAATGGAAAAACATTGCTTGCATCAGCAATCAGGGGTCGATGAACCTCCACACCTCTTATGATTTCTCTGGTTTTCAAATTGCTGCCAAAATTCAGTGTGAAGACTGAAACGTCATGTCCTAATGCGATAAATTCTTGCGTTAGGTTTTCAGCATACGTACCCAAACCACCAACAATCGCTGGAGGATACTCATAGACAAAAAATCCGATTCTCAAAATGTTCACCGAATGAAAGTTCCAAACTATTTTCTATTTGTATTTATAAAGTCCCAAGTACTTAAATGAACAATAATTTTCCTAGCTATTAATTGTGATTTTGGTTCAAAACTAGTATAATGCGTTTAAATGAAAAAGTGATCATAGGCAGGTCATGATGAATTTCGTCAAGTTTATGGTCGATCTTTATTCAGTCGTTAATTTCATTTGATCCATTCAGTACCTTGAGATAGAAATGAAGGTAGGAGAGAATCACCCTCGAATTAGGATAATTAAGAATTATGTTGGTAAATGCTGCGATAATTATGCTATAAGTATTAAGCTAACAGTCAGCAATGGAAAGTTGCAATTTCAAGTAGTAATTTAATGACTCTGAGAAAATAGTGGACAATTATTGACTTTCAGTTTTCTAACCTGTTTTTCTGGACAATGCTTTTAGTTGATATGGTGAAAAATCTATATACCGATATATTTCATATAAGAAAAGGCAAGTGAGGAATTAAGAAGTGTCTCTCAAAAAGCTGCTTATTACGTCGTTGGCATTAGCTGTTTTTGTAACGTTCACTTTAGACTTATTGGCACAACTATTTCTCGTGGACATTGCAACAACGTTTGATGTGACACGGGGAGTTGCCAGTCAAATTCAACTCATCTCGTCCTTAGCTGCAATAATCTTCGCCTTATTGATTAGTGCTTTGAGTATCCGTTTCAGGTACAAATCACTGCTTATAGTTGGAGTATTATGCATAATTATTGGGGCTATAGGCTGTTTTTTAGCGCCTACCTTTGGTTTTATGCAGGTTTTCTTTCCCCTCAATGGAGTTGGATCAGCCATTGTTATTCCGATGGCCATTGCCTTAATCGGAGAAACCTATCCACTTGATAAAAGGGCAAAAGCTATTGCCTGGATAACTGCAGCAGGCGGCTCAGCAGCATTCATCGCAGCGCCAGCGATGGGTTTGTTAGCACAATTGGGAACTTGGCGAACATCTCTTCTATGGTTTGTGCTTCCAGTCTCAATTGCATCTTTGATGCTTGCTTTTTTCGTACTTCCATCCTTCGGAAAACGGCAAACAAACATCAAAGAACCATACCTTAGTCGTTACAAGGAAATATTGCTAAATCGTTCAGCATCAACTTGTTTAATTGGAGCAATGCTTCACAGTTTTGTTCCAGTCATGGGCGCAGTCTATGGAATAGCATTTTTCAGAGATACTTTCTCATTATCCTTGAATTTTGGGATAGGCCTTCTTGATTGGGTTTGCAGTGTTTTACACCATTGGGGGATTGGCAGCTGGTCGATTAGTCAACAAGTACGGTAGAAAAAAGATGACCGTTGCAGCAGTTCTAATAGAGGGGATATGTGTTGTTTTGTTCTCTACATTACCATTCTTTCCGCTCGCTTTAGCCTTCTCGTTTTTTGCGCCCCTGTTCGGCGGTATGGCTGCAACTTCAGTCAGCAGTTTGGTGCTTGAGCAGGCGCCTAAATCTCGTGGAACAATGATGTCTCTTAGATCAGCTTTTGGCAACCTTGGCATACTTCTTGCGGTTGCAGTCGGCGGAGTTGTACTTGACGGGTTTGGTTATCCTATCTTGGGGACTATGCTTGGAGCAATGGGCATCTTATCTGCAAGTATCTTTTACTTCTTAACGAAAGATTCCGGGTAAATCATGTTTTTAAATTATCTTGTGCTGGTGGAGTTGTGGTCATAATAGCGTCTCTGGCAACATATCCATCTGTTCCAGGTCCAGCGTAATTAGCTGCTGAACTCAAGAAGTTTACAAAAGCATAGAAACCATTGCCTTCTATCTTTGACCTAAAGCCTGAAGGTAGAACAAGAGTGTACGATTGAGTGCGAACTTGACCGTATGTCTCAAGAATAATGCATCCAGCCGGGAGAATATGTTTTTGGGGCATTAGGGGATTGGGTTGTTCCAGGCTGCAAAAAAAGTGTTACCGTGCAGACGTATCTCTATGTCCTCGTTTTTTACGAATTGAACGTTTTTTGCCTGCCGGTGTTTTGTCGTAGACCTTTTTCCAAATCTCAGTTGCCTTAGGATTGTTTTGCACTATAGCTACAGGAACATATGAGGGACCTTTAGGCGTCTGGAGCCAAAGTGAGAGGGATAGGGCATCTTCTTCGCCCAAAGCAGACTGCTTTTCAAAATGGATTGCAAACAACAATAAGTCAGGCATGTTGAAGTGTCGCGGTAGATGAATGACTGCTTGTCCACTACTAACGTATGCCTTGAATTCTTTTAAGAAGCCTGACGTATGTTTTGTTGCAGTTATTATTCGGTTTACTATGTCTTTTTCTGTGGGGGCTTTTTCATCTATAATTTTATGATTGTAAAGTCTTCGAATTGGAGTTGTTAGTCCGTCAGGACTCTTGGAAAAGTTAGAAGATTCCTTGAAGATATACTCAATGTTAACAGTTGATGGAGCAGGCGCATTTTTCCATAATTCCCTAAGCATAACTCCAGTCTTCTTAACATACTCCAAATTATTTGTAAACCCAATAGTGGGAGCTGAACTAGTTTTTTATGATTTTGAATTGGTCTGTTTGACTGGACTAGATATTTTCCGTCGATTAAAGTAAAACTCCTGGAAAAAGAGTTGGGGATGTGTCTTACTTGGCAGAATTGCATCAGTTCTTGTGCTTTTTTGAAGTTCTCATCAATTATTGGAGCCATGATTTTGACAGAAATTGATTTTGAAGACCACTCTTTGAGTAGCTTAGAGTTGTTTGAGAAATCCATCAGACCTTCAGGTGAAGTCAGTATCAGGACTGATTTTTTTGCAGAGTTCATTGCCTCTTCATACTTTTTCCGTGCCAATTCTGAATCTGCAATTCCTATTGGCTTGGACCAGACGTTTCCAGTTTCGACCTCTTTTAACTTGTGAAGGTTGGTTGAGTTCTTCCATAACCCTTCAAATACGTCTCTGAAGGCTTGAACAAGCACTTTGCTGTTTGTGCAAAGGCATGTTTGATTTTTTTCCGTCAAGGATTTGTCTTGATTGGATGAGAGGAAAAACATTGCTTCGTCTTCGTCTCTAATAAGCATTTTATGAGGCAATCCTAACCCAAGATCAGGGATTCTTGTCTCAAAGGATGCTTTCGTGTTGTCGATTTCTTTCAGGAGCACTTTTGTTGCTCGTGAATTTTGACTGGGCAAATCCGTGAGCAAATTGAATTGAACCTTGGAGTCTACCTTTTCTTCAACGTTCTCAAAGAGACCAGCTTGAATAATGCGGATAATTTCTGCACCAGTCAACATGATGGAGAGTTGATTTTTGGTTTCTTTTATCATCTGAGAAATCTTGGAATAAATCTTGTGAGGTCCCTCGATAACTACAAATTTCTCCAAAGAGATGTCAAGGCTTTTTTTGTTGAGACCTTTCCAGTAGGCAAGTAATTGTTCTTTGGTGTTCTCAATTTGTGCTGCCTCATCTTTTTTTGCTTTGATTGTGTATTCAAGGACTTTCTCAAACGCTACAGGTGCAAAACGCATTGGGACCTCAAGTGTTGCCTCCAGTAACCCTTTGGCTTGAAGGCTTTTTAGAGTGCGAAAAACTTGTGCCTTATCCTTACCGATTAAGCGGGCAACATCTGTTCCGCTTATGGCACTGTGTTTTGAAACAAATAGGTAGACTTCTACTTCTGAATCGGTCAAGCCAAAACCCTTTAGAACATTTATCAAGCTTTCCTCGCCCAAACTCACCCATCCAGACAAAGTAGTGACTGACTTTTGTCACTCACCACACCTAATATACAATTTATTACTTAACAGTTTTTCGATGATTAGCACTGAATAACTAATCTGTTGAAAGAAGAGTAAAGGAGGTGAAAAAGATGAAGAAGAACTTTGTTTTGGGAACTGCAGTTGCCGTTTTCCTTACAGTCTTAGTTTTGGCTTCGAGTGTGGCTCCAGCCCTCGCAGAAACGATAATCATCAGCCACCAAAATGCACAAGGACAAGCTGTTATTGACATTGCGGGGCATCCAAAAATGCGACTTAGTGTATTCCACTTTGATTGGGACCGAAGCACAGGAGCTAGAGACGTGATCCAAATATGGGTTTGGAGTGCACTAGTGAATAAGTGGTTGCCAGTTGCGTATTTCACAGATAACTCTCAAGCTATTGGATATTATCAAAAGTTTACAGTGCCATATCCGACGATAATTGCAAAGGTTGACAAATGTGACATTCAAGTGGGCAGAATAGGTAAAACCGTGTTTGCATACTGGACTACACCCTTAGTGGTACCAGAAGAAAAGTGGGGACCCACGGGTGCGTTAGTAACGCCAGCATTTACAATCCCTGCTGGAGGTTTGGTTTTCAAGGGATACGGTGAAGTTCAAACTGGTAGCGCTAACACAATCTGATCCAATCTATCCATACTGGACGCAGACCATTGACTCAACAGGCTATTATGCTCATGCAACTCTTGTTTGTCCAAAATGGCATTATTGGGGGCAAGTTGGAGAATCTACTGGACCAGATGCAACGAGTATACGGACAGATGCACTTGTAACAACCACCTTCAGTAGGTAAATCGGATAGTCGCAGAACGCTCTTTTCCCTTTTTTGTTTTTGTTCTCGCAATACGGATGTGTTTGGTTGACTCAAGAATGGATGCTTAAAACCCTCCTAAAACTTGGATATAAACAACATGACGCTGAGGTCTACGTGTTCTTGGCCCTTAACGGCATTTACACAGCATCTGATATTGCCAAAGCAATTGGATCAAACAAACGGCATGTTTACCGCGCTTTAAAAAAATTGAAAAACCTGAAAATCGTTTCAGGATCCAAAGAGCTGCCAGCACACTTCTCTGCTTTGCCCTTTGACAAACTCTTGGATCAACTGAAAAAAGCCAATTTGCAGGAAGCAAAGCGAATTGAACAGAATAAAGAAAGCTTTCTTGCCCTGTGGGACTCCACCGTTAAAGATAAACTGGCAAGCTAAGCGTACCGTTCATTTCCAATGTTTAATTTCGATTCTAAGAACAAATTCCTTTCTTTTCGTCTTCTTAGATGTTTGCAGAAAAAACAGACTTATTGATAGCAAAGTTAACCTTTTAAGACATTTTGTTGAGCTGGGTGGATTTGAACCAGTATTGTTTTGAAGCTATAATTCTCAGGGGATTTTCGGCGCTAATTAAGAATTATATTGGTAAATACTGCGATAATTATGCTGAATAGCTTGAAGCTAAGATAATTGGTGGAATTGGCAATTCAAGTGGTTATTTAAAATAATGATGTTAAAATAGTGAATAATTATTGGTTTCTAATGCGAATCTTTTGGCAGTAGGAGTCTTAGAAACTTTAGATTTGTCAAAGTTGGTTTTTGGGAGAGGATCCTGCCAACTTTTTAAGGAAACTACTTGCATAACAGGCTCTTGGACTACTTGTTTTCCATTTCAAGGTAATCTTCGACGGCGCTTTTGACAAAATTGACACATACCTTTTCAAAAACGCCTTCTTGCCTTGCCTTGGCGATTTGCTCAGGTTTAGTTAGGTCATATTTAATTAGCTCTCGACATAGAACCGTACCGTGCTTCTTCTCAAACTGACGATAAAGTGCATTCGCCTTAGCATAAGCTATTAGGTTTTTTTCTTCGCCCGGATCGTTTGAACCATGTTTGATTCCAATTGCCATAATGCTGCCAGTTAACGATCCGCAGACGCACCCGCATAATCCTATGCCACCGCCAAAACCGCTCCCTATTTTTGGAATCAGCTCACTCTTTACTTCCGGTGACATGCTCCCGCATATCGTTAATAGAACGCTTTGGGTGCAATTGTAGCCGCTTTGAAAGTATGTGACTGCTTTTTGAACTATCTCCTGATTTGACAGCATACACCTTCTCAGTGGATATTCTGTGTATATTAATTTAATGCAATTCTAAACGAAGTTACAAAAATTATGGGATAGTATCTCAATTTTGGGGTATCTAAGATGAATAGCACATTGAGTTTTCATAATAGTCTCTGGCTACTCGTATGAGGTTTTGGTCTTGTGAAAGCATTGCAGTTTCTGAGAAAGTCCAATCAGACACCGTTACAAGGGTTTTCAAATCAGATATTAACAAAGTTACTGGACAACAAAGTTGCCGGGTATCGCCAAGACCTTTGAAATCTTCTGTTTTGAGCATTTCTTCAGTCATAGCAATGTTTAGTTTGATTCTACGCTTCTCTTTGGATTCGCGAAGTGATGCATTTAGTTCTTTGAAGAGCTCTGGATACGCAACGAAAAGTGTTATCTCTTTTCGCGCATTTCCTATCAACGCTTTCATCTTGTTTGTGATGTTATTCCGCCCACTTATGATGTAACCCACTTCCAATTCTTCGGGTTTTTCTGCACTTTCGTAGATTGGCGAGAGCATATCAACTAAAACATCTGCTTCTTTGAGTTCTTCATTTAGCTTTTCAGTTAATCGTTGCTTTAGGTTGGCAATTGCGTCTTTGGGCGGAACTGGCTTGTACAACTTTGGGTTAGAATTTTTGACAATCAACATTCCTTTCTCTGAGAGCCCTTCTAGCGTATAGTAAATCTTAGTGTCGGAAATTCCTGTTTCTTTGCATAGAGCGTTTGCGGTCATCGTTGGATGAGCCAAAAGTGTTGCATAAACTTCTGCTTCATAGGTCGATAAGGCTAGATTCTTTAGACTTGAGACAATTCGTTCTCGGGCAACAGCTTCATTTTTCATAATGGCGTTCTCCTGCTTTCTGAGAAGTAGATGTCAGAAAAATCTTATATATTTTTTCTCCTCCCAATAGAGAAGTAGAAGAATAAGGAGGAAGAACTGACATGGAAACTAAAACAAAGATGCTGATAGCAGTTGGCGCAGCATTCAACTCAAACTGTCAACCCTGCCTAAGAACAATAATCAAAAAAGCTCTCGATAGTGGAGCCGACAAAAAAGAACTCGCAGAAACAATCGGAGTAGCCAGACTAGTCCGAAAGAACGCAATGACTCAAATAGACAGATTTGCCGCGGGCTTAGCGGAAATCGAAGTTGAACAAGGTTCCAATAATTCGTGCGGGTGCACTTGATCTAAGCCAACAGACAAGTATGAAGGAGGTGAAAAAAAATGACTGAAAAATCAAACTCAAACAAAGCCTTGGATGCGATTGCATGGGGAGTATTCGTCGTTTTGCTTGGTGTCGGATGGTTAACTTCAGCTTACTACAAAGTAGACACTGGAATATATGTAGCTCTTGGAGTTGGATTCATATTATTAGCGCTAAACTCTGCCAGATGGACCATGAAAATCAACGTAAGCAAATTCAGTCTCTTCATAGGTCTGCTCGCTCTAGCTCTAAGCGGTGCTGGACTCATTGGGTTTGCAATGCCATTCATTCCAACAGTGATTGTACTTGTTGGTTTGTTCATCGTTGCTGAGGCTATGCAAAAGACGATCGGCAAGAAATCAATACAAGCTTAATCAAGAGGATTTAAGCGCCCATAATTTTTCTTTTTACTTTGCTTATTTGGGGGTTTTGTCATCCTTTCTCTCTGTCAGACACAAGATCAACTTTTTCGCTCGGAGACATTTGGATTAACCAAATAATATCTTACTTTCTTACCGAAAAAAGATATCTTCGAATCAGCGCTTAAGGGTTATTCTTATTTCCTTGTTTTAGCCCTGTAGAGTGCAAATCCGAATGCAGTAACTGTTATCGCGATCGCTATTGCTATTATTATGCTTGTGATTGTTTGGGTGGATGTTTCTTGGAAGTTGCGCTCAACCTGCAGGAACGCGGTATCGCCTGAAGAGTCATATGCTACTGCTTTTATGGTATGGGAGCCTGAGGAATAATTGCTTGTGTCAAATTGCCAACTGAAAGGCGAAAACGTATCATTCTGTTGAAGGTGACCATCAAGGTAAAACTCTACGTATTGCACATCTGATGAAACATCTGCTCTAACCGTCCAAAGCCCGCCAATGTCGTTTCCAAAACCGTAACCGTTGTTCTTTTCAAAGCCTAAATCAATGGAGGGTTTAGCTTGGGCAAAGGAACTTAGCAAAAGTCCAGTCATACAAATCAAGAAAATGAATGCAACTAACTTTGGATTTTGATTGCATATTTAGTCCTCTTATTTTCCATAACTAGACTGCAATAATATAAACGTAAACTCGGTTAACCTGCTAAAAGATTAGCGTTGAACTGATAAAGTGCCTCGCTCCTTCTTGCCAACTATAAAGCAAACTCCCGAGATCAACACTTTGTAATTCCCCGATAGTCATAGAAGTAGTCGACGCTACTCCCACTCGACCACAACTTGATGGCGGGGTTATTCGGTTTTGCATGCTTGCAGTGAAAAATAGTATAAGTAAGCAATTTATAGTATTTTGTTGTATTATTTAGTAGGTTAAGTCTATGGCGTATGAAGTTAAAGTTACCCGACAATGCCAAACCACCATCCCTCGAGCTATCCGAAAAAAATACAAAATCGACGAAGGTGATAGCATAATCTACGTTGACTTAGGAGACCACATAGCAATCGTACCAGTTACTAAGGACCCGATTAAGGACCTAAAAAATTTCAACATAGATGTTAAAGAAACTGTTTCACAAATGCGTATGGAAGCCCTTCAAACTGCTCAAAAGTTGGTTGATAGAAAACTGAAAGGTGACTGAAATTCTAATCGAATCCGATCTTTTATTGGCGGTTATTAAAAAAGAAGACAGACTAAAGTCCACAGCTGAGAAAATCCTTGAAAAGATTGATACAGGTGAACTCAAAGGTGTCTACGCTTCTACCGCGGTCATTCAGGAAGTCATATTTTGGTTTTATAATAGACAATTACTTAGTGAACTGGCTTTAGCCGTTAACATTCTTACCCATTTACGGAATGTAGAATGGATTGCAGTAACCCCCGAAATATGTCTAACCGCCTCATTGCTGATTAACGAATACAACACCTCGCCCTTCGATGCTTATCATGCAGCAACAGCAATATTTAGAGACAAATCAATCCTAAGCACCGAACACGTATATGATAAAATCAAGGGAATAACCAGAATAGACCCTGCAGAGTTTGCTAAAAACATCTAATTATTCAGTTCACTAATGTAACGTGGCGCGGGGATAGCATTCAATAGTTAGGATTTCTATCCTCTTGAAATGTTTCATGAGGAAAGATTAAGTTAATATTTAATGAGTGTACTTTTGGCTTCTTAAAGACTTTTAGCGCAGAGAGGGTAACAAGCTGAAGATTCGAGTCTTAGGTGCAGCAAGAGAAGTTGGCGGCTCATGCATTGCAGTTTCAACTGACCGCTGCAAGGTCGCCTTAGATTACGGTATAAAGCTTGAAGGCCCAACTGACCAGTACCCCAAAAACTTTGATGCAATCATTGTCAGCCATGCCCATTTAGACCATTCAGGAAGCCTCCTGCGTCTATCAACATCTAGAAATAAGCAGGTTATCATAGGCTCAAAAATTACTCGTGACGTCAGCGTAGATTTGCTTAAAGACATGATTAAGGTAAACGAGTTCAACGGTACCTCACTAGGATACGACAGTCAAACAGCTGATCAATTAAAAAGTTCATGGGTATCCTCGGAATCAATGGATGTGCTAGACATGAACATTAAACTGTATTCTGCGGGGCATGTTGCGGGCGCCACCATGACGGGTCTTCGCGCAGAGGGTAAATCTCTTTTGTACACAGGAGATTTTTGTTTTCATGATACTGAAATTCTTGAGGGTTGTAACCCTGATTTACTTCCTAAAGAGCCTGACGTTCTTATTTCTGAATCAACCTACGGTGGAACAGTTAGGCCACCACGAGGCGAACTCATAGACCAACTGCTCGAGGAGATTAAGGGCACGTTAAAGCACAGGGGCAATGTTTTAATTCCTACTTTTGCGTTCCATAGAAGCCAAGAGATGGCTAAACGGTTAGACGTAGCCATTGAAAACGGCACATTACCCAACCGCAACGTTTACATGATTTCAAAGTTAGCCCGCAAAATTACAACAGTTTTTAACAGTTACAAGGATCTTTTCAAACAAGAGACACAGCCATCGGCAAAGCCATTTGAGTATAGGCATGTAAAAGAAGTTGAAAGGACAACGGAGATTGAAGAGCCAGCCATAGTCGTTTGCACTCCTGGTTTTGGGCATGCGGGAGCAAGCCTCAACTTGCTTAATAAATGGGCAGAAATCGAAGAAAATACAATAATTATAACTTCAGGTTACTTGCCTCCTGACAGTCCCTTGAAATTAGCTAAAGACAAACGCTATGTTAAGATTGATGGAGAAAGGTACCCTGTACAAGCTAAAATTGTTCAAATAGAGCTTTCAGGACATGCAGATCAAAAGGAGCTTGTGGAATTAGTGCAACGCTTGAAGCCTAAGCGAACGATTCTTGTTCATGGCGATTTAAATCAGGCAGAAGCTCTCTCCAAACAGATTGAGGAATTAACAGATGTTTGCATTCCAGAGAAGGACGAAACCATAAACCTATAGAACCTTGCTAATAACTGTTTATTTTATAACGAATAAGCTTTATTGAGACCCAGAATGTCCAAATTGATAACACCAAAGACTCCACGAATTCTGGAACTGCAAAACCAATCTGCAAGTTGGCAACAAACGTTATTATCGGTAGACCAAGAATGGCCAATAAAGCTGTAATTCCTAACCCAAGGCTTACTCTTCTAATTTGGTGACTCTTTTCTCCCCAACCAATGCATATTAACCCTAAAGGAGCCAAGAGCAGATATCCCAACGCAACCAATCCGTGAATAATAGAATAGTCTTCTGTGAACACTCCAACCAAAGCTAGAGAAAAACTACTTACGATGATCAATATGACACCTATCTTCAACCATCTTGTTTTGCCAAGATAATATCTTAATCCAAAAACGAACAAAAGGTTAAGCAGACCTCCAACAAAAAGAGCACTGTTGAATAGCCATGCAAGTTGGCTCACACCTATGTCACTTAACGCGTCTTTATTCCAACTGAAAGATTTATCAAGGATAGTTGATGCTAAAATCATGAGGAGCGGCAAAGTGGAGCTTATTATGCCTGATATACCAGCAAGGCGAAGAAGTATCGAATTTCTACTGCTGCTCTTTTGACTCATAGTTTGTGTTATAGTGTGTCTAGTGCTATTAATTTTTTAGACGCTAATGCTTCTTCCCTTTTCAAAACAATCACTTGTCTTTCTATACGCTCTATCACACGGACCCAATTGTTTATTCTTATCTTCCTTTAAAAAAGACCCGAAGGTGTGATTTTCTAATTTCTAAATTAAAATCCAATTAAGAAATAAATTATTTTATTCTAAGAAAATTACACTATCACTTGAGCCTTCTTTCGCTCTGGCTTTCTACACTCCGCCTCGATGTCCCCGCCCAAAAGTCTATCCAGCAACGGCTGCGAAGCAGATATTGTGTTTTTAAAACTATAGGCATACTCTGTTTGAACTGAATTGGCGGTGCGTATGGAGATTTTGGGTTTTATTTCTCCATTTTCTTCGGTTAAGAGTGCTTGCGCTTCATCATTGGTGATTCCAAATGGAAGAAAATATTTGTGAAACCTTTCAACATGTGACTTTATCATAGCTATAGCATCATTCTTGCCCATGAACGTTTCAAAACTGAACCCACAGGAACATTGACCTTTTATCTTTCTCAAACAGTACACCCCTAAAGCGACTCAATGACGTATGTAACATCAACATGAGATATTAGCCTCTGTGACTGCTCAAGCACTATTACAAGTTATTATTCACTAAATCGGATTTGGCGTAGTTTTCTCGCCAGCGTGTTCTCCGCCATTAATCCTTTGAAAAATAACAAACTGCTTGATTTCTCTTATACATGTGCGGAGTGAAAATCAGTCCCTATTATTACCATCTAAGGCATGATTTATTCATGAACGAAAAAATTCAGTTAATATGCGCAACAGTAAATATGTTTGGTCATCATTCCAATAACCGTAATTCCTGTTCTGGAATCAATAATGACAGGATGAAAATGGGTTTGTTCCCGAGTTCCCAAGTTAAATGATTTTTAAGGTGTTTAGAATAATAAAGAAATTTTAGGTACGTTAACTAAATGCTAAATAGGTGAACTCGGTGTCTTTGCTTGATGTGATTTTAAGTCGTAGGAGTATTCGAAGCTATGAAAACAAAGAAATACCGCAAGAAATCCTACAGCAAGTTCTCGAAGCGGGCAGACAAGCTCCATCTGCAGTTAACAGGCAGCCAATTCATTTTATAGTAGTGACAGATTTCGAAGCTAAAATTGAATTATCCAAAAGCTTGTTTGCTAAACATATCAAGAATGCACCATTGGTTATCGTAGGGTGCGCAGATGAAAAATCGGTTCTAACCGGAAAATGGGCAGTCGTTGACACAACAATTGCGCTGCAGAACATAGTTATTGCCGCTTGGACTTTCGGTATAGGTTCATGTTGGATCGGGTCTTTCAGTGAAGAAAAAGTCAAAGAACTCCTTAAAATTCCAGGTAAATGGAAAGTTGTTGCGCTATTAACACTTGGCTATCCTGCTGAGCAGCCAAAAGCAAAAAACAAAAAGTCTTTTGAGGAATTGTTTAGCTTCAACAAATTCTAATACTGATGCAAAAAACAAAAAACGGGAGCTTTGAGAGTTACTCGTTTTTGTTTAGTTTTTCTGAGAGTTTTAGTCCGCATGGACCGCAAAGAAAATTCCATGAATCATCGAAGGCTGTAACTTGCCATTCAGAGTGGCTCTTAGCTTTGCAGAGTTTACATGTGTCTATTCCAAAATTGGTCGTTAACCTTGTGACTGACTTGGTTTGCAAAGCCAACTCTTCAAGACTGATGTTTGGGAACGAGTTCACGAGTTTTGGGACTTTTGATAGTGTCTGATTTTCTTTTTTGTTTACTGATCACCTAACTGTTGCATATTTTGGAAAGAGACATATGATAAATTCTTATATGAAATTCAAGTAATCTTACTATTCATTGTATTTGGTGAAGCGTTTGAGTCTGTCTAATCCAGTCTTAGTTGGAAGAAACCATGAACTGGGCGCTTTATTCAAGAACTTAGACGCTGCTTTGAATGCTAACGGACAAACAATCTTTGTTTCTGGCGAAGCTGGAAGCGGAAAGACTAGAGTGGTTAATGAGTTTATCGAGGTTGCTCGTCAGAAAGACATTAACATTTTGTATGGTTGGTGTTTGAGCAATGCGGGGGTTCCTTATTTTCCTTTTATGGAGGCGTTTAGCGAAGTTTATTCTATGGAAGAATTAATTTCTGCTATGCCTACGATTTCTGGGCAAACC
The DNA here is from genome assembly GCA_963831895.1 of Candidatus Bathyarchaeota archaeon. Classification (GTDB taxonomy): domain Archaea; phylum Thermoproteota; class Bathyarchaeia; order Bathyarchaeales; family Bathycorpusculaceae; genus Bathycorpusculum. Next base: position 8,142 of record CAWHSD010000007.1, on the reverse strand, counting down.
AATGGTTTGATGCCTTTTCAAGGTGTCGGACGTGTAGAAGAGCAGAGGTCTCCTCAAGTCTGGATGGACTACACTTTTTCATCAATCACAAAAGAATTACTAAATCTCTCAACCAAAAAACCTGTTATTTTAGTGCTTGAAGATATTCATTGGGCTGATTCTGCGTCTTTGTCTTTGCTTCATTACATTTCCCGGTTTGTCAATTCTGAACGAATTCTGGTTCTAGCGACATTTAGGAGTGAAGGTTTAAGCTTTGATTTAGAAGGGCAACCCTCATCGCTTGTTGAAACACTTCGAGCAATGGGAAGAGAGGATCTATATCGGGAAATTAAGTTGCCGAACCTTAATGCGCAAGAGGTTGGATTGTTGGCCTCCAATATGTTGGGTGGTCATATTCTGCCTGCTTTTTTGGAAAATTTGTCAGTTGAGAGTCAGGGAAATGCTCTTTTTGTTGTTGAGTCTTTGAGAACCCTGATGAGTGAAGGTTGTCTTATTCAAGAGAATGGTGAATGGCATCCTACTGTCGATAGATTAAGAATTCCTTCCAAGGTCAAAGATTTGATTCTGCAAAGAGTTAGTGGCTTAAAACTTAAGCAGAGAAAAATTCTCGATGTTGCTTCTGTTCTTGGAGAGAAATTTGATTATAGGTTGATTGCTTCAGTTTTAAGTCAAGAGCAAATTCAGATATTAGAAAAATTGAACTCCATTGCTCAAACAACTTCGTTGATAAAATTTGAAGATAATTCCTATTCTTTTGATCATGCGAAGTCCAGGGAGATAATTTTTGATGAATTGCCCTTGCCTTTGAAAATTGGTTACCATTTGATGATTGCAGAGGACTAGAAGCTCGAAGCAAGATGGAGAAGAAAAGTGTAGTTGGCGATTTGGCTTATCACTATGAAAAAGCTGGCAACTGGCCTAAGACATTGGTCTATTCGCTTAAGGCGGGTCAGGAAGCCTTAGCTAAGTTTAGCAATTTGGAGGCTAAAAAATACTTTTTACGTGTTCTAAATATTGCTGGTGAAAAAGAAGAATATTGTATTGATCGAATTTCTGCTCTTGAAGGGCTTGGAGATGCTTTTCTTGCAACAGGCGAGTTTAACGAAGCTCTGAATAAGTTTCAACTGCTAATGAATACTACAAATATTGATGTTGTTAAGTTGCGTGCCATTAGAAAAGGGATGTTTTCTGCCCGTTTTCTGGGCAATTTCGATCTTTCATTAGAATTATCAATAGAGGCAGAAAACCTCGAGGGCGCGAATTACTTGGAATATGCACGGGTTCTTCTAAACAAAGGAGCAGCAATGGGTTCTTATGGAAAGCCCAAAGAATCGTTGGTTTACCTTGAAAAAGCCATAGCTACTTTCGAAGAAGCAAATTCTTTGGCAGATTTAGCTCAGGGGCTAAACGAAATTGCTAGCATTTACCAAAATCAAGGCTACCCTGAAAAAGCTGTGGCAACTGCAAAGCGAGCGATTTTAATAAATGAAGAAATTGGGGATTTGCGAGGACAAGTTGATGCTTACTTCTATGCAGGTCTAGTATTTTTCAATTACCGATTGTTTGAAGAAGCTTTTGCTTGTTTTGATAAATCGTTTAAGATTGCGCAGAAGATATCATATGACAATAGAGCATCTTGGGCTGCGCTCTATTCAGCTATAGCTCTTGATATTTTAGGGGAATCAAAATCTGCGCTTTCTCAGAACTTGTTGGCGGCTAAATACGCTGAGAGAACGGATTCTCACTATACTCAAAGCCAGATTTTGGCGAGCCTTTTAGCGTTGTATTCGAAACTTGGAGATATCCAAAACGCTGAAAGAGTTTATTCTAAAATCAAGCAGTTGTACCCCGAGGAGTCTAAAGCAGGTAGTAAACTTGGTTATGCTTCTATGGTTAAAGCTGAGGCATTGTATTTTGCCGCAAAGAAAGATTGGGTTAAAAGTAACCAGCTTTTTGATTTGAGTCTTGATCTACTAAAAGACGCCCTTTTCGCAAAACCCTCTGAAGCAGTTATGAGGATAGATTATGCCCAGACTTTGGATAAACAAAAATGCTTTGATGCTGCTGATTTTCAACGGGGAAAATCCATTTTGCTTACTGTAAAAATTGATGAGCAATTTAGAGAATTTAAGGTTGAATCAGCTATACTTGCGAAAAGAGATAATGTTGTTGGGGAAGAAATTGACTTTAGAATTGATCTTGTTAACGTCTCAAGACTTAATGGATACATAGTTCGGTTGGACAATATAGTTCCTCACAACTTTGTTTTCTGTAATTTGCCAGAAGGGCATGTTTTAACAAAAAATTCTTTAGATCTAAAGAAAAAATCCATTGGACCTTTTCAAACAGTAACAATCAAATTTTCACTTAAAGCAATTAAAGAAGGCAATTATTTTTTTTCTCCGGAGCTTTTCTATGAAGATCAGCTGAAAAATACTAAAATTCACAAATTCAAGCCAGTTAGCTTGAAGATAATTCCTGCGAATATATCAAAGGATGTTCAAAGTGAAAAATTGGTTCAAACTGCTTTTGATGAAAAGCAATTTGTACCTTCAGAAGAGTTGGCTGTGGGCTTTGAGTTTAAGAGTGAGTATTCTTGCAAAGTTTTTGATTTCTTGGTTGGTTCTTTTGTTGAAGATTACATGCGTTTAAGATTGGCTTTGGAGAAGTCGGGATGGAGAACTTTGATGAGTGCAGTTAAGCACTCCAAAGTACCGTTTTCAGCTGTTTATGGAAGAAGTGGTCGATTGGGAAAAGCAATCGGTGAGTTGCAACATAGAGGAATTGTTGAAACGCGTTTTTTCCCTGGAGAACGTGGAAGGGGCGGCAATATAATGAAGATGCGGATTTGTTATGAAAAAGAACCGGTGAAAAGGCATATTGATTTTAGGGTTGCAAAAAACAAAAAATAAACAAAGGCAGAAAAGGTCTATTCGATAATTCTGAGGTTGCTAACTGCCATATTTTTGTTTAAGTGGTAAATTTGATTGCAAATACGTAAATTAACTGATTTTTTTAGTCAGATTATTTTTTGGAGCTATATTTAATGATTTTTTGTTGGAAAAAATGACTAAGTATTTTTTGTATCCTATAAATCACAGCAGGAAAAATTGGTGAGAAAAATGAACAATAAAGGATTAACAAAAACAATATTTGCAGTTGGATTGATAGTAGCAATTGTATTATCAACTCTTCTATCGTATGGAATCACGAAAACTCAATTTGCAGTGGGACCGCAATCTCTCAAGGGTGATGTAGGCGAGCAAGGTCCAAAAGGAGATACAGGTGCGACTGGAGCAACAGGAGCGAGTGGAGTAGCGGGAAAAAATGGAGCAGCAGGTGCTAATGGAGCTACTGGCTCCCAAGGAGCCCAAGGTCTTCAGGGACCAAAGGGACTCTCTTACCCAGACTACGACAGCGGTTGGACACCTGTCAAAGCGGGACAATACACGACCTTGGCTAACAACCTAAACAGCGCGGATACAATAGTTCAGATTACCGGAAAAACAACTATTGACAGTCAAGCACATCAAAAATACTATGGATTGACAAACTACATTGCTGGATGGAACAAAACTTTTGGCGGCGCATTAAAAGATCAAGCTTATAGTCTTGTTCAAGCTAATGACGGAGGATTTGCAATAGCAGTTGAAACGCAATCTTATGGTTCGGGCGGGTGGGATTTTATGCTAGTTAAGACAGACATAAGCGGAAACTTGCAATGGAATAAAACATACGGCGGGGCAGGGACAGATTACGTTAATTCTATTATTTCCACAACTGATGGGGGATATTTGATGGTTGGACAGACTAATTCATGGGGTTCTGGTGGCTATGATTTAGACGTTATTAAGATAGACAGTTTTGGAAACCTGCAATGGAATACAACATATGGAGGTGTTGGCAACGACAAAGCTTACGGTGCTGTTAGAACAACCGATGGCGGATATGCAATTGCAGGTAACACTGATTCCTATGGTGCTGGACTCATAGATTATTGGCTGATAAAATTAGACTCTGCTGGGATCATGCAATGGAATAAGACATACGGCGGAACAAACGGTGACGCGGCGTTCTCTCTTGTTCAGACTTCGGATGGCGGTTACGCTGTGGCCGGTGGTCAATTATCCTTCGGGGCGGGCAACCATGATTTCTGGCGAGTTAAGACAGATACTTTTGGTACAATGCAGTGGAATCAAACTTATGGCGGATCAGCTCAAGATATTTGTCGCTCTTTAATCCGCACTCCAGATGGCGGCTATGCAATGGCTGGATTTACTAATTCTTCGGGAAATGGTGGTTATGATGTTTGGTTGGTTAAGACTGATGGCAACGGTAACATGCAATGGAACAAAACATATGGTGGAGCAGACAACGATTACCTTTATGCATACACGGGCCTTATCGCAACAACAGAAGGCGGTTATGCATTATCTGCGTTTACAACTTCCTACGGTGCTGGCGGTGGGAAATCCTCAGCTCTCATGATGGGTGCAAATTCGTTAGATGTCTGGCTTATCAAAACAGATTCTTTTGGAAATATGCAATGGAGTAAGACATATGGCGGACAAGGTGACGATATACCTTATTCAATCATTCAGACTTCAGATGGGGCATTTGCAATGGCTGGGTACACAAACTCTTTTGGAGCAGGTAGCGATGACACATTTTTAGTCAAGACTGGCGTTGAGGGCGAAACTGGGTTAGCTTGGACTGATTCAACTACAAACTCTGTAACGGTTTATCGGGGCGCTAATGACGTTTACTGGAATTATGTGCGAGTTCAAATCTGGAAAGTAAAATAACATAATCCAATTTTTTTCTTTTTTGAATAATGCTTATTTATTTTGATTTGGTCGTCAAAGTTATCGCGGCGAGGAAAACCGAAATTATTGAGATACCTGCGAAAGTTAGTATCATTGATTGTGAAGTCTGTAAAATGTAACCGATTAATGGCGCTGTGATCGTTATGCCTATGTTTTGCCACATAGTCATTACTCCAAAGCTTATTCCAGCTTGTTTTTGTGGTAGAGTTCTTGCGGCTATAGCCATAATTAAACCTGGAACTGCTGCTCCGCTAAATCCGCTGAGAACAATTGCCATTAGCAAGGGGATTCCTAGGAGGTAGCCAACTGAAAAATTTAAGGTTCCCGTTATTAATGCACCTATTATTATGAAGGGTTTTCTTCTATCGATTTTATCGGAAGCCCAGCCGTATAGAGGTGCCATGAACAAGGCGACAATCATAATTGAACTTGATAAAATGCTGGCATATATAATGTCGAAACTTTTGAATGTGATAAACATTACAGGTGCCCATGTTAGAAAGCCAATTGCACTCATGTTAAATAACATCCAAATAATGCCTATTTTCCATAGTTCACGACTGCTGAGAGCTTGTTTAACCTCAAGCGGACTGACTGAGGCTGCTATTCTATAAGGGCCGTCTTTGACTAAAGCTAGAAAAAGTATTGCGCTTATTACGGATGCTATTGAAGTTATGTAAAAGGGGATTTGCCACCCATAATTTTGAGCTAAAATTGGTGTTGCAAAAAAAGCCGCTACTACAGCTATTGGCACTCCGGCAACGTATACTCCCATTGCTTTGCCAATATCTTTAGGGGCAAACCATTGAGGAATAACGACGGCGGCACCAATCGTCAGGAAACAACCACCTATCCCGATGATTAGCCGTCCTATTAGCATTTGAGGGAATGTCAAAGAGAATGCTGTAATCAAACTCCCAATAGTTAGAGAAATTGCTGAAATGCCTCCTATCTTGCGGAAACCATGCTTATTTATCAACATACCCGCCGGTAAAGCAAGGAATACTCCGGGAATAACAACTAGAGACATCAGAAGTGCAGCAGTTGAATTATCGACATTAAAGATAACTTGAAGGCTGTTTAATAGAGGAGGAACAGATTGAAAAGCAAAATTAAAAAGGACAAAACCTAAAACTGCGACAAATAGAATTACCCAACTGTAATTATTACTGTTTTTCTCCATGCTCTCTCTCACACACTCTTGTTGTCATCTCAATTTACATTTAACATTTTCTGAATTCTCCATTTTGGAAAAAATATTTCCATTGAATTGATTGAAAACTATTTTTGATGTAATTCTTATATTTAGATTCAAGAGGATATAGTTAGCAAGAGGATAACGTTGAAGTCTATGGTCTTATCCAGTCCAATGTTTATTGGAAGAGATCATGAACTTGAAGTTTTAAGTAAATATTTAGACTCCGCTTTCATGGGCAATGGAAAAACAATTTTTGTTAGTGGGGAAGCTGGAAGTGGAAAAACACGTCTCATCAATGAATTTCTTTACCAAGCTCAAAAAAAGAACATTAATGTGATAACTGGTTGGTGCTTAAGCAATGCAACCATTCCATATTTTCCGTTTATTGAAGCTTTCAGCCCTTTCTCATCAAATGTTAAAGGGATTTTCTCTTCTGATCCATTCCAGGTCATTTCAGAGTCATCTGAATTAGTGCAAGCTCAACCAGGATTATTTAACAGCAATCAAACTCTCGCACCTCAAGTATTGATGGATAAAATTTTCTCGTCAGTATTGAAAGAAATTGTGTATTTATCAGCAAAAAGACCCACAATCCTATTCATTGAAGACATTCATTGGGCTGATTCGGCGTCTTTAGCTCTACTTCACTATATTTCTCGTGCGATACCCTCTGAGAGAGTTTTTCTCTTAGCCACATTTAGAAAGGAAGAGTTGAATTCGGATGTTAATGGGTATCCACTTCCTCTTCTCGGGACATTTCGTTCAATGAGCAGAGAAGACCTCTATGAAACTCTTGAACTGCCAAATCTTGATTCAATCGAGACAAGTAAAATGATAGGATCTATTTTGAGGGGAAATTCGGAAGATATATTTATTGAGAAATTATCAAAAGAAAGCCAAGGTAACCCTCTTTTTATTATTGAATCGTTAGCTATGCTTCTTAAGAATGGCAGTCTAACAAAGGAAAACGGAAAGTGGCACTTAGCAGCCGACAAACTTCAAACGCCGTTAAAGATTAAAGATATTATTTTACAAAGATTAGGTGCAATAAAGGTAAAGTATAAGCGAATTCTCGATGTAGCATCAGTTGTTGGAGAAAAATTTGATGCGGAGTTAATAGGCGCTATTTTGGGTCAAGATATTCTTCAAATTCTTGAAAAGCTGGATCTAATCGCTCGATCAACATCGTTGGTATGCTGTGAAGATAACTATTTCAGATTTGACCACGCCAAGACTCGCGAAGTAATTTACGAAACGATTCCTGCGCCGTTGAGGATAGGATATCATGCTAAAATTGCCGAGCGCCTGGAAAAAGGGAATAAAGGCTTCCGTGAATTTAGCGTTAGCGACTTAACTTTTCATTATCAAAAAGCAGGTAACAAGAAAAAGTCTTTAGAATACGCTTTAGCTGCTGGCAAAGATGCATTGCGAAAACTTAGCAATGCTGAAGCAATCAGACATTTTGCTTATGTCTTAGATAATTCATTTACTGACGAGATTCTAACAGAGAGCAAAACATTAGCTATTGAAGGAATGGGCGATGCTTTGCTTTCTAAAGGACATTTTGTGGAGTCAAAAAGATATTTTGACAGTTTACTTGATTCAGATTCTGGAATTGTTAGATTAAGAGCGATAAGAAAGTCAATGCGTGCTTCCTTCCTGCGTGGTAACATAGCTTATTCAGCAGTACAATTGCATAAAGCAAAAGAGTATTCTCATTTTGACCAGCTCGAATATGCGCGTGTGCGTTCAAACGTCGGTTGGGCATTAGGTTTTCGCGGAAAAATTAAAGAAGCTATAGAACTAATTGAGGAATCTTGTTTGTTTTCGAGGAAACGTATTCTCTATCTGATATTGCAGAAGCCATGTATAATTTGAGCGAATTATATGTCACTGAAAATAGATCAAATGATGCTATCGCTGCATCTCAACGATCGGTTAGTTATTATCAAGAGTTGGGTGACTTTCGCGGTGAAATGGAAGCTCTTTTTAGGTCAGGTCACGTTTTTTTCAACTGCGGGCTCTACGATGAAGCCTTACAGAGCTATTCTAAAACTGTGGAAATCGGACAAAGAATCGGCGACTACAATAGAACGGCTTGGGCAACTAGCTATTTAT
>CAWHSD010000006.1:0-18765 GCA_963831895.1 Candidatus Bathyarchaeota archaeon | reverse complement strand
CATGAATCAAGGACTTGGTTTGTAAAAGTTACTACTCCTACATCGTTAGCGATACCTGTAGGATTATTCTGGTATGCTTGCCCATCAATTCCACGCAGAAACGCATTGATTCCTGGCACGTTAACTTGTTTCATTCCAAAAATTCCCCAAGCGTTTTGGTCATTTGGACCTGAACCTGAAAAATATTCAGTGTTTGAAACATAGTAGAATGGATAACCAACTATACTGGACCATGTCCAATTGTAAGTGCTAACTTTTTGGCCTAATAGGTAAGGGTATCTGGCATAGTCAGCAGAGTATTGAGAAGCATAGGAAGAAGGTATTGGAACAGCTTCTCCAAATGTATTAATTACTACAGCGTTTTGAACTGTTTCTGTTTGTAATGGGATGCCGTTCAATATTTGGGCGAGTTGGTCTGTATTTTGAACCATTATTGTGTTAATAAAATAAGGCGATAACAAGTTATAGAGATCTTGAGCAAGGCTTTGCGCTGTATAGCCGGTGATCCACCAGCCGTTTGCGTCGCTACAGTTCAATATGTAAAGGGTCCCTCCGTTGTTATGTTCTCCGATTTTCTCCGGAGTAACGTTAAAAGTTACATTTGAGGAAACCACCGTGTAGGTAGAGACGTCGTTTGTTACGCTTGGACTTTCAGTGTTGGATATAGATTTAACATAATTATAGAGTTGTCCATTTTCGGAATTAATATCATAAACCGTTAAGTTGTAAACTATGTCAGCCGGCAAGGAAGCAGACAAAGCAACCTGCAATCCACTCCAAACCGATGAGTTACTGATGTCGAAAGCCGCTCGGCTTAAATCATAATCCGAATCAAGCGCCTGCAAAGTTGTAAATGAGAGACGTCTGAGATTTATCGGTGAAACCTCCCTTGGCGACGGCAAAACTGTAAAATATGAAACGGCGATAAACGAGGTAGATAGAATAATAATTACAAATAGGACTTCGATTGTGCGAATCATTTAGCCAACTCCTTGGTACCCTTGCAAGCTCCATAATTCCAGTTTAGCTAAATAGGAAATATCTCCAATGGAAACTTGACGAATATCAGTTGTTACCCAATCTCTGCCTTGAGAGCTCCCCCCAAACGTTAAGGGAAAACCCAAAGAACCTAATCCCCAAGGCATCAAAACTATTCCATATCCATCTGACGTATCCTTGTAGGTTACAATTAGTATTCCATCATTGTTTGGAACAGTTATTGAAGAGAATTCTTGTTCGCTAACTCCACCATAGATCAAGGTTCCAGTAGAGGTGGATTGCCCTAATGATACATCTCGAAGGGAATAGTCTTCGGCTAAAATAGCAAAAGTCGCGGTGTATTTAAGCTCGGAATATTGTGGGGACCCTGAAGGTTGACCAACTGAATCCTCGTGTGCAAGCAGGATATTTCTATTCTCAAAGCTGTCTACAAGGGGAACGACGGTTTTAGTGACAGATGGAGGCACATGTACATAGCAACCTGTTCCTTTAAGACCGCTCAGGTATGAGTAAGCTATCAGTGCGTAAGTTTGGCTCTCACCATCTACGCCTGAAAAGACCAATTGTGCTGAACCGGCTGAATCGGTGGCAGTTAACCCTTCGACAGTTGTATATGAAGGATAATCATTTGTGTTGTGGCTTACTAATAATAGAGTGTAACTTAGTGGAGCATTTGCTATTTGAGATGCACTTCCTGCGACTGCAACTGTAAGTCTTAACGGCGCTCCAACAGATGTTTTTTCGATTGAAACTGTCATTGTTGGCGTTAAAGTCAGTTGGAATCCATAGGTTCCATTAATGCCCAAGAGTTTTGATGCAGTTGAATAACTGATGCTCTTTGCCGAAGGCGTAAGAAGGTAACTGCCGAACCCTACAGTATTGTTGCTGTAGTAGGAGTTTGTTCTTGGGTAATAAACGGATGATTGAGTAGTTGAATACAGCCGAATGGATGAGTATGGACTCAACTTATATTGGCTGTAGTCCGGATCCTGTAGTCCGAATCCGCCTATTGCGCTATCGGTTTTTGCCCAGTTTGAAGGTAATCCTGGACTTAGCAGAATTGTATCTAAAAGATCGCTTGTTTTAGTTGAGAGATCTCTATGACGCTCATAAGTTACGCCTGTCTGCATAGTTTGGCTAAAGAGCCCAATAAAAATCAGGACGGCGGACATGAATATTATCAGGGAAATCATGTGGTCTACTGCTGCACTTGCCATATCTATTTTTCTCCTAAAGATATCCAGATAGAATTTGCAGTCTTGTTGGCTGCTAGACTAAGTGAATGAGCGGTGCTGTTAAATGCCAGGTTTTCTTGCCAGTTGGCGTTTGTCCCTAGCGTAACCAAGCTTGAAACTTGATCGGTGCCGATTATAGTTTTGAGGGTAACGTTCATGATTTGATATGTGGTATCCGTGGATGTTACATGGGTCAGAGTAGTGGTGTAAGCACGTCCTTGGATTAGTTGCGGAATAACTAAGTTGATCTGCATAGAGCCGTTGGAGAATGTCCCATGATTCATTGAGTTGTATAATTGGTGAATAGAGCTGCTTATGTGTCCTGCTGTTGATTGCATTTCCATTGTGATGAGGGAATCTTGGTAAGAACCCATGATTACTGAGGCAGAATAAGGAAATAGGAAAATTATCATTATTAAGACAGGAATCATAATCATATATTCTATTGTATTATGCGCCAACTTTGATTACACCTGTCCTATTGCCACTACTACTTTTCCTACGTAGAATTCAACAACTGAGTTAGCGGTCATTGGCGGAGTGGAAGTGCTGTTTAATGTTACAGTGTTGCTCTTGAAATTGAAAAATGAAGAGTCAAAGCCAAGGGTCGTGGCCTTTGGGTAGCTAACGCTAATTTTCACTTGGTCGACGCCTCCTTGAATAACTTTTGAGATCCCATTCCCTGTCATCGTTAACGATTGTGACCTGTAGAGGTTTGTACCGTTTTCTAGGTCAGGCAAATAGAACTTGTAATAATTAGTTGAGGATATTGTTGAAGTAAGCAATCTTATCGTTGGGATTACAGCGATTCGAGTGAAGCTACCATCGCTCATGGGCAGTTTTTCTTCGCATAAAACTTGGCTTATTGGAGCCGAAGCACCAGACTGAAGAAAAGAACTATTGGCGTTGGTGGGGAGCCGTTCAAAGTAATTGTTGCCCATTGAATAGGAACTTACAGGCATATTGTAGAGGATAATGCCTGTTTTTCCAGACAATGTTAAATTTGTCCACCCTGAACTTGTGTGGATTTGGAAAGTGTAGTTCAGCACTGCACTTTCAAACTTTACAGTTCCAACTTTACATGTATAAGAAATTGTTTGAGAACGACCTACAGTCCAAGCAATATCGTCAATTTGCTGCCCTGTTGTTTGCATGAATTGTTTGTTAGTGCTATATTCGTTTTCGGCCATTTTTAGAGCCAAGATGTTATTTGCGTATGTCATTGCTACTAAAATCATTACGATACCGGCTGCGGTTAGTATAACAGTTGAAATAGCTGGACTAGCTGCCCTCCTATCTTTTTGAAAGCTTGTGATTTTTTTTCGCATACAGTGCACACCTTATCCGAGTTTTACGAATTGTGGAATTAATTTAGCAGCGACGATAGAAATTATTACCAAGATTGCTGCATGTTTGAAGCCTGCTCCGATGGATTCTTCGCTTATTTTTCCCGCGACAATTCCAATGAGGAAACTGTTGAATATAACAGATGACATGAATACTGTTGTCATCAAACTGTTATCTGACTTTATTGCAGTTTCGGCGCCTGGCACAACTATGCCTGTTGTTAAACCCATCATCATTATTGTGGTAGCCACCAACAGGATCGAAGCTAAGTAAGGCATGAACACGTAAGGGCGAACTGACATTTTCTTTTCTTTTTCGACTTCTTGCGTTAAGTTATTGAATCGGGCTAAAGACTCGATCATTGGAATCGTGCCACCGCCTACGTCAATTGTTTCGACGAGAAGAAACATCACGATCTGCACCATCCAACTACGGGTACGATGGAGAAAATCAGACATAACGTTTTTAATCGGTATGCCCCAGGAAATCTCAGAACTAATTTTCCGTAGCTCTTTGGTAAAGGTTCCATAATCTCTTTTCGATAGACTTGTTATACATTTTTCTGGGGATAATCCTGTTTTTCTTACTTCTGTTAAGTCTCGAAGGAAACTTGTTACTCCTTGTTCCATGCTGGATCTTGCTTTTGCTAATTTCATGTACACTATGGCCGATGGTGCTGCGGAAATGAATAAACCCACTGCTAAGGCAACTGGTAAATCGACGCCCCAAGCGATTAAGTTAGTGAAGATGGGAAGTTGTGTTGTTCCCATGAAGTTTGTAAGCATTAGGAACACGACAATAGCTATTGCACTGGAGATGGCGAAGACTTTGTAGGGCAACATATCAACGAGTGGTGTTTTTGGTTGCATGCTGTGGGCTAAGTAGACGAATAGCATTGAGAGCATAGGTGTGAAAATGTAAGTGTACATAAGTATACCTGAAAACTGTGATATGTCAGTACTTGCGGCAGCTCCACCTTGTATGCCATTAACGGCGAAAAGTATGTAGAAGCACAAAGACATCATGACCATGACTATTATAAAGGTCTCAAGAAGCATTCCAAGACGTTCTGCCGCTGCTTTGACGCGTAGAGCACGAGTTTTGAAAATGTCTTCAGCCTTGCGTTCAAGGAAATGACCTATGTCACCGCCTATTATAACAGTAGAAGCGTACCCGCCTAGAAAATCCTTGAATATATCCAAAGGCGTCTTTTTTGAAGCATTATCCAATGCTGTAAGTGGATCAACACCAAAGATTTCTACGTCTTTTATTATGTCTCTGGCCTCTTTTTTCGTGGCGGGCATAAGGTCTACTTGGGTTAAGCGTTTGAAGCTGGTGTAGGGAGCTATGCCTCCTGAAGACATAACGCTAATGTAAGCTGCAGCAAATGGCATTTCACGCTCAAGACTTGAAGAACGATCGCTAGCATTGTTCATAGGCACGACTATAAAGCCAGCAATCACGAAGAGTGGGAGTGGTACTAAAATCAAAAGAGGTAAAATGCCGTAAAGTAAAGCTGTTATTCCTGCAATAATTGAAACAGGAACGGTTAACAAGGCAACAAAAAACATGAGAGAGACGTATGTTTCAGGGAAAATTCTAACTCGTCCTCTTTCAAGAGAAACTTTTAATTGGGTAAAGACATTTTTTAAGAAATAAGGTGCAAATCGCCCGAAGATACGAAATGACCAAGCTTCAAATTTATTTAGAAGCGGCAACTGGTTTAACCTCCTCACTTTCATGGATTTTACGGTAGAATTCTTTTGGTCTTGCATAGTACTCGGCGATTATGTTTGCTACCTCTTTGTAGCTTCGTATATTGCCCTTGCGCATCCAACGCAATACTTCTGTTCGTCGATGCATTTCTTCCAAAAGTTGTTCTCGTGTTATCCCAAGACGCTCTGCGAAATTGTTGAGCAGAAAACTGCTATCTAAATCTATAGCTTGTTCATCTTTGATGGGATCCCATTTGAAGGGGTTAACGTTTTTCTCTGAGTCAACAATTTCGTTAACGGAGAGGACTCGGCGGTATGCTTTCTTTTCGCCATTCTTAACCAAATGAACTCGTTGCACTGACATTATTATGTTCATTAGTGGAATGTAAGCTGGTGAAATATCCATGGGTTTCTGGGTTAAACGTCTCACTGCTGACTGGACGTTTTCAGCGTGCATAGTGCACATACCACCGTGACCTGTAGCGAGAGCTTGGAATAGAACGTATGCTTCTTGACCTCGGACTTCACCTACAATCATTAAATCTGGGCGATGTCTCATACAGGTCTTCACCAAATCGAAAAGCGCAACTTCACCGACGCTGCTGCCGCCTAAACCATAGCTTTGTCGGGATATTAGTGAGACCCAGTTTTCGTGGGAAAGATTAAGTTCGGCAGTTTCTTCGATAGTCATGATTTTGCTGCCTGGCCTGATAAGACAGCCTAAAGCATTCAGTGCAGTGGTTTTTCCCGCAGCAGTTCCTCCGAGAACCATAACGGAGGCACGATTTTCAAGGCAAACCCAAAGGTAAGCTGCCATTTCTTCTGTAAAGGTTCCTATGTTAATGAGGTCAATTATTGAATATGGATCTTCTCGGAATTTTCTGATAGTAAAAGCAGTGCCAAAGGGTGTGATTTCTCGCCTATATGCAACTGCCAATCTGTGTTTTCCTGGAAGAGAAGCATCAACAATTGGGAAAGCGCTGCTAACATGTTTACCCGACATGTGAACTAATTTAACTACAAGATTGTCAAGATCTTCGTCACTTTCAAATTGGAGATTAGTCTCTATGGACTCAAACGTTCGATGCCAAATGTAAACAGGTTTGTTTACTCCATCGCAAGAAATGTCTTCAATGTTTGGATCACGCATCAAAGAATCGATTTTTCCAAAACCAACTAAGTCCCGTTCAGCATGATAAAGAATCTTGTACCAAGACACATCAGGAAGCCAACCCATACTGATTCGGTATTTATCAACAATTTTCTTGGCTTCTTCAGCAAAGAATTTTCTTGGATCTTTTATCTCTTCTTTGGGTGATTCAATTTCAGCCAACAACATTTCAAGGATACGGTTGTATATTCCTCGCTCCATTGTGTCGAGCTGAAGTTCATCAAGAACATATTTGTGTTCACCAGTTTTTGGGTCTTGAACAATGAATACTTGTGAAAAAGGTTCGTAAAGTGGATATTTATCCATAATTTTTATGTTTTTAGGCAATGACTTAACTAAAGGAGTTGTTGTTTCAGGTTCCGGATTTTTTTTATTTTTAGATTTAAGATTAAGTTTAATTTCGGGTAGTTTTAGTTTTTTTTGCTCTTTAGCTGGTTTAACCTCTTTGGGTTTTGAGGGCTTATCTTCCGATGAAAGCTCTTGCATTTTGATGGTTTGTAGTTTTGAGTTGGTGTTGGCAATTTTTTCTTTAATTTTTTGTTTAATGTTAAGTTTTGGCATCGTGGGTCGCTTATTTGTATTTGGGGGCAACAACACCTATTAAATATTGTGTCTTACTACACAGTATTGATGAGATGTTCAACACAAATACAAAACCCAAAACAAAGAAACACCCAAAACCTACAAACCATTTTTAAACCCCCAAATATCACTTACACAAACACACTCTGAGGAAGACTTACATGAACCAAACCGCAAAAATCATCAACCAATCCAAAAAAGAAGACAGAAAAATTCTTCTCGAAACCGAAGCCAAAACAATCTGCACCGAATATGATATCCCAGTAACCAAATTCAACCTCGCAAAAAACGAGAAGGAAGCCGTAACACAAGCAGACGAAATCGGGTACCCTATCGTTCTAAAGATAGTCTCCCCAGACATAATCCACAAATCCGACGCAAAAGGAGTCATAATAAACCTCAAAACCCCTACAGAAGTCAGCAATGCTTATAAAAAAATAATAGACAACGCAAAAAAATACAAGTCGGATGCAAAAATCGTCGGAGTCTTAGTTCAAGAGATGGCTCCTCAGTCTACCGAAGTAATCGTAGGAGCAATTAAAGATCCACAGTTTGGTCAAACAGTAATGTTCGGGTTAGGTGGCATATTTCGTTGAACTCCTCAAAGACGTTAACTTTCCGTGTTGCCCCAATCAATGCTGAGGATGCGACTGAGATGATTACTCAACTTAAGGCATTTCCGCTACTAAATGGCTATCGAAACACACCTCCAGCAGACATTGACGCTCTCACAACTATTCTATGCAACGTTTCACGACTTGTTATGGAAAACCCTGAAATCAAAGAACTAGACCTAAACCCAGTAATGGCATACGCCAAAGGTGCAAAGACAGTTGACGCAAGAATAATTCTCGAATAAAACAAACCAAACAATTCTTAATAATTAATTTTTATCTCAAAAACTAAAGATCTATTGACTTGTTTCTGAGGCTAAATACAGATGCATCAGGCTGTTTTGGGTTCAATTAAGCGGGAAAGGTTTATTTCATGCAAGATCACTATGATGTGAAATTGCAGGCGGACAACCGTGTCCGTTGGGATGTGGTCCTTCGGGACTGAACCGAAAGCAAACAATACAAATAGGAGAAAAAATTTAGATGGCATACAAATACATAGCTGAAGAATGGGCTCAGCCCGAAAAAAGCTTCGTTGAAGAATTAATGCGCCAACGTCTTGTACAATGGCGTAAACAACCAACAATTATACGCATCGAGCACCCAACAAGACTCGACCGCGCAAGAAAACTAGGCTACAAAGCAAAACAAGGCATCGTAATTGCCCGCGCAAAAGTCCGCAGAGGCAATTTAAGAAAACTACGTCCCAAATCAGGACGACGACCCAAACGTATGGGTGTAGCTAAATTTAAACCAGGAAAAAGCATCCGATTAATAGCTGAAGAAAGAACAGCCAAAAGATTCCCTAACTTAGAAGTTTTAAACAGCTACTGGGTAGGCGAAGACGGCAAACACAAATGGTTCGAAGTTATACTTGTCGATCCTAACGCACCAACTATAAAATCTGACAAAGACCTCGGTTGGATTGCAGAACCTCAACATACAAGCCGAGTATTCCGAAGCATGACTAGTGCAGGTAAAAACGTTAGAGGACTACATCACCGCGGCAGAGGCTCAGAGAAAGCTCGCCCAAGCCGAAGAACCGGTAACACAGGCAGACATGGCGACCACCAGATAAAGGGAGGCAAGTAAATGCATCATCTCAAAATAGTAATCACTAAACAGAACGGCAAACAAAGCATCGGTCAAGGCTTTAGCCCAAATGAACTCAAAGAAGCAGGCGTAAACATCCAACAAGCCAAACAAATTGGCTTACGAGTTGACGTAAAACGCAAATCCACACACAAAGAAAACGTAGACTGCATAAAAGCACACGCAAAAGCAACACCGAAATCCACAAAACCCAAACCAGTGTTCAAAACAAAAAAGCTAAAAGCCTAAACACATAACAAAACCCCGGTGCCTAATGTCTACTAAACCGCCAATAGCATACATTGACATACGAGTCTTCGCACATGCAACCGAAGACCCAGATAAAGTTCAAACAGCCGTACGCAATCTCTTTCCAACTGAACTCTCAGAAACCCTTGTTTTTGATATACAAAGTTGCACGGGGCATCATGGAAACCCCATCGTTCTTTTTACTTCTAAACTAACAGAAAAAAAACTGCTTCCTAAAGCGCTGGAAAAAATTGGCAAAGAACTAGGCGCATTAGATAAGGAAGAGTTAAACCGCGACATCAAACTTCACCTAGAAAAAGGCAACATGTACCTAAGATTCGATAAACAATCTGCTTTTTTAGGATCTTTAAAACTTACACAAATCGACCCTATCCATTTAAAAATCCATTTTAAAAACAAAACTGCCCAAGAAATAATGGAGATTTCTAAGCAAACTGGGTTGCTACCATGACCCGAGCATTTGCCGATTTACACCTGAGGATTAACCCCAAAGATATCCAAACGGCTCAACAGTTCATCAGCAAAGCAGCGCAATTGGGTTACCGCTACATCAGCGTTCCATTTACTCAAGGAGTACAAGAAACCGAAGTAGCCACACTAAAAGACCTGTGCACCAAAACAGGCATAGACTTTGTTTTACGCGCAGATTTTAAACCCAGAACCCAAGAAGACCTAATGCGTTTTCTACGCAAATTTAGACGAAAATTCGAAATAATTTGCATAATCTGCGATTCAAAAGAAATTGCACGTCAAGCTGCCAAAGATAGACGTGTCGACATAATTAACTTTCCAAGCCTCGATTATCATAAACGTTTTTTTGATCGCGCCGAAGCTGAACTCGCCAGCTGCAGTTTAACAGCTTTAGAAGTCGACATTAAATCTCTGCTTGTGATGGAAGGTCCAGCGAGAGTCAGATTGCTTTCATGCCTGCGTCGTGAAGTTGCTATTGCACTCGAGTTTCAAGTACCTGTAGTGGTCTCGAGTGGAGTTGATGTTGAGAATTTGTTGCGCATGCCCCGTGATTTAGCAAGTTTAGGTTACTTGTTCGGGCTTGATGAAGCACAGGCTTTGGATTCTATTTCAACTAATCCTAATGCTATTGTTCTGCGGAACCGAGAGAAGCTTAGTTCAAGATTTGTTGCACCTGGCATAAGTATAGTTAAGGAGGGCAAGACAGATTGAAACGTATAAAACGTCGCTACATTGCATTGCGTTTGGAATGTGATGGATTGCCCAGTGAACGAGAGTTTATGGATGCTGTTTGGACTGCCGTAACTAAACTCTATGGAGAAGTTGGAGCGAGTTTGACGGGGTTATCTTTGATTAATTTTGATGGGGAACACAAGATTTTTGTGGTTCGCACATCTCTTGCGTCTTTGAATATTGTTAGAGCTTCTTTGGCCGCTGTGACAACCGTAGCTGGAAAGGCCACGTCTTTGAATGTTTTGGCTATTTCAGGCACGCTTAAGGCTTTATACGCTAATTTAGGCTAATTGTGTTTTTAATGTAAATTTTTCATATACTTTAAGACAATATATTCTGTAATTAAGTCTAATATTAGCTTGGACAATCTTTCATAAAGTATGCAGAAACGTTTATCAATTACAGATATGCGTTAATTAGCATTACAAAAAGCGTTTGAAACGAAAACTAACCCGAGAGATCGAAAATGGATATTAAAGACTACTTCTTCAAACTCAAGCCCCTAAAAACTGACCCTATCTTAGATGATTCTATTTTGCGTGATGGAATCCAAATGCCTGGTTTAGCAGTTGGACCAAAAGACTCAGCAAAAATTGCTCAAATGCTAAACGAAGTAGGTGTCGAACGCATCGAACTTTTCCATTTTCAGGAACCAGATAAAAAAGCAGCTAAACTAATTAATGATATGCACCTTGACTTACGCGTTTCAGGTTGGTGCAGAGCGGTCAAGGAAGACATCGACAGCGCGGTCCAATGTGGACTCAAAGAAGTTGGCATTTCTCACCCTGTTTCAGACATTCACTTTAGAGCTAAATGGCCAGAAAAAACTCGAGAACAAATTTTAGCTAACGTGGTTGATGTTACTGAGTATGCGGCTAAAACTTGCGGTTTAAAGACTTTTGTTCATGGCGAAGATAGCACACGTGCAGAATGGGAATTTGAGAAACGCTTCATCAATGCTGTAGCTGATGCCGGTGCAGAATGTTATCGTATATGCGACACAGTCGGCATAGGATTATCTGACCCAGATGCACCTTTGCCTCACGGTATCCCAGCAAAAGTTATTGCCATAAAGAAGGAGACTCGGATTAGGGACATTGAAATTCATGCTCATGACGATTTCGGAAATGCAGTCGAGAATACAATGGCCGCAGTTAAAGCTGCATCTGGAGTTTGGGACAAAATCTACATCAGTACCACTTACCTCGGTATTGGTGAACGAGCGGGTAATGCAGAGACGGAAAAAGTTCTATTGAACTTGTACTTACATTATGGAGTCAAAAAATACCAAGGCAAAACAGAGAAACTCAAAGCAACTGCAGATTTCATAGGCAAAGCATCGGGATACACAGTACCACCCAACAAAGCAATTGTTGGCGACTATGGTTTTGCGCATGAATCAGGAATCCACACCCACGGAGTCCTCAATGATCCATGGACATATGAGCCTTATCCGCCTGAATTAGTCGGCAACACAAGACGATTAACAATTGGCAAACAATCAGGTAAAGGCATAATCAAACACAAAATCACAGAGCTAACAGGTAATGCACCTGAGGATCAAATAGTCACTGCAGTAGTTGATACAGTTAAAGATATGTACGCTAACGGTCGCAGAGCATCGCTAAAAGAGGAAGAATTCAGGAAAATACTTCGCGTCCTGCGAATACTGCCTGAAAACAAGGAATGCTTATAGTAGCGAAAAGGAAAATAACCCTTCTTTTATTACCAATAAGGAAAATGTGACCTCTCATGGTTGA
Organism: Candidatus Bathyarchaeota archaeon; assembly: GCA_963831895.1. GTDB lineage: Archaea > Thermoproteota > Bathyarchaeia > Bathyarchaeales > Bathycorpusculaceae > Bathycorpusculum. The sequence goes on along the minus strand of CAWHSD010000006.1, from coordinate 6,777 downwards.
CATCTCCTTAATTGTTATTGTGAGTAACACGTTAGTGGTTTTCGCAACTTTCGTTGCTACTCTCTATCGCATCAAGATTGAACGAGACCAAATTAAGAACTTTTAAAGGAAATGTCAGTGCTGTTCAATGTTTAGAGTCTTTTCGCAAGTATGTTAAAGCAGAGCGTAATGAGTTGGTGGAAATGGATAGAGTTGAGATGCAAAAGTTTCTTGATTACCTTGAGAAGCTTGGCGAAGGATGTTAAGACCTAAATAAACAATTTTATTTAGAATGGTTAATGGATTATCCGAGAAAGGTAAGAATTAGAATTCTTCGTGGGTTAGATCCAAAAGTGGCTTCATTTGTTATTCCGCTAAAGTTTCCTGAAGCATAAAGTTGTATGTAAATTTGTTCCAAGTTCAGTGTGGTGTTAAAATATGGAACGGTACCTCCATACTCGTAGGTAAATACGTATTTTACGTTGTCTTGTCTGCATAGGTCGATGAATTCGTTGATGTTGAAGACAGGTGTGTAAGTGTCAACTGCATGAGTTGGATATTGGTAAGTTTTAATGTGATTATTTCCGCTGGCCGCAAGGTAGAAGCTAACCATATCTTGACTAAAGTAGTTGAAGGGACAGAGAACCATTATAGACTGATTTGAGGTATCGCGGGTTGATGCATAGTTAGTTGCTTTTTCGATTTCAATTTGAATGTCGGTTTGTTTAACATTATAATAGATATCGTTCACACTGAAAGCTACTGCGGTAGAGAGGAATACAATCAATAATCCTGCAGCAACTTTGGCGGCTTTCTTCCTATCTCACCCTCAGGTCATGTGTCCAGGTGCCGTGCAGCTTATCAAAAGCAAAAAGGATGAGAACTGACGAGGAGATTGCCAATGCTGGAAACAAAGTTAAGACATACCTCCATTCCCTGTTTGAAATCAAAGTAAAAAACACGAAAACACAGATGAACCAAACAAGAATAAACTTGTCTTCACGTTTTCGCCTCCAAACAAATAGTCCCAAACCAGCTAATCCTACAATGTAGAGCAACAGTGAAATGGGGTGAAAATCGAAGTAAGGCCAAGTCATTTCGACCAGATAGAATATTGGTGTAGGAAAGCGGAGGCTGTAGAGGGATCTTTCAGGGTTGCCCATCTGCAAGGCGTACATCCATTGACTTAAAACATATGAAGTAAGTACATTGTAAACAATAATAAGCCAAGGAATAATTACTGCAACTGCAGCAACAATTAACAAAGTAAACCTTGAGAATAAACGCCTAAGTTGACCCCGCCCTAAAATAAACATAATGCCAACGAAGACTGGAATAATAGCAATTACCTGATACTTGGTCAATAACCCAAAGCCTAACGCGAAACCACTCAAAATAAGTAGCCAATTCTTACGAGTGTCTAACCAGCGGAAAAATAGAAAAAGAGAAAGTATGAAGAAGAAAACAAGCATTACTTCTAACAGAGCCAATCGGGAGAGCCAAAAGTAACCAGGCATGATTGCTAAAAGAAAAACTGAAAGTAATGCGGCTTTCTTTCCGTACATTGTGGAGGCTAATTCGAAAACAATCCAAAGTGAAAGGATGCTAAAAACAGCTGAGACTAACCGAGCTGAAAAAAGACTTGCGCCAAATAAGTCGAATGAAACCTTAGTAAGAACAGAGAAAAGCGGTGGGTAGAATGAATCACGGACAAAATTATTGTATAAACCGTTTTGTAATTCCATTGCACGGTTTAAGTGACCAACCTCATCCCAATTCATGGGTTGTTTAGTCAAGTTTAACAAAATGAAAATAAAATATGTGAGTGCAAGAACCAAAAATGCTATTCGCCACTTGTTCAACATGCCCTTTAAGCATTTCCAAAGAGGCTTTGAACTTGGTTGGTCAATCATATTCTCAGCGGTTTAGAACCAATTGCTTCCTATTGCTTGTACGAGATATAAAACCTTCCAACTCCAACCCCATTATGGAGCTCGAGACTTTAGAAATCCTAAAATGCTCCAGCACCATTTTCGTTTTATATGCCTTATAATGAACTAAGAAAAGATTACCTGCTTGACCGTTGGGTTGTAATCGCAATTGAACGCAGCCGAAGACCCACTGATTTTTCGTAAAACCAAGCCTGAATCTGCTAAAGCAGTGGTTTGCCCATTATGCGTTGGTAATGAAAACCTGACGCCGCCAGCAACTATGCTTTATCAAAGGGAAAACGGCGAACTAAAGCGAAGCCAAGATCCTTTGACTGGAGAACGAACTAAAAATTGGCTTGTCCGAGTAATTCCAAATCTTTTCCCCGCTTTCAGTCGACCTAAACAACCTGAGGATGAAAAACAAATCATTCAAAACGAATATCTATTGTGTGCAATCGGGCAACATGAAGTCATAGTTGAATCACCAAATCACGAAGAAGATCCAGCCCAAGCAGAGTTGCCTCAACTGGAACTAGTAATAAACGCATACATTGACAGGCTTAAAGAATTAAGCATCAAACAATATATCAAATATGTTTCGATTTTCCGAAATTATGGCTTGGAAGCAGGTGCATCATTATCTCACGCCCACAGCCAAATAATTGCGACGCCCATGGTTCCCACGATTGTTAAAGAGGAACAGAAAGCCGCCAGCACATTCTATATTGAGCACGGAAAATGTATTTTTTGCGACATCATCGAACGTGAAACCAAGGGACCTCGTCTTATTTCCGAAAACCATGATTTCGTTGTTTTGGCACCTTACGCAAGCATTAACCCCATGGAATTTTGGATACTACCCAAAAAACACTCCCCAAACATTTTGAACCTAAATGTATCTGAGATTTCAACGTTGGCTAAAACTCTTAAATCAACGCTCAAAGCCCTAAAAGATCTAGTAAACGATCCACCCTACAATTACGGATTTCACATGTCAATAAATCCAGAATCCAAAGATAGCTATCACTGGCATTTGGAGGTTTACCCGAAATTGTCCACCTGGGCAGGCTTTGAAAAAAGCGCAGGAGTCTACATAAACACAGTAACGCCTGAAACCGCAGCAGAAAGCTTTAGAAAAGCAATAAAAACTTAAATCCCCGCGAATTCTTGAGCATTTTTTGGTTTAATCTGCAATATATCTTCAATGTAAGCACGCAAGGGTTCAGCTACACTCCACGCTTGCGATATGCATCCTCTGGGTTCATTGGGTGGATCGCAATCGTAGATTTCATTTATTGTTCCTAAGCCTCCTTGATGAATCCCAGAAGTGAACAGAGGGAGAACCAAGTTTTCCAATGTTTGCCGCCTCGCTTCTGCCGAATACTCGTAAACTTTTAGATATGCAGTAACGTAAGGTCCCAGTAACCAAGGCCAAATTGTCCCATTATGATAAGCCATGTCTCTACTTCTGCTGTCACCTACACATTTACCGATGAACTTGGAGTCACCCAAAGATAGTGTCCTCAATCCGTAAGGAGTTACAAGCTCACGGTTCACGGTTTCAACGACTTTTCGGCTTTTTTCATGGTCAAGCATAGTGTAGTTGGAAGAGACTGCGAATATTTGATTGGGTCGAATTGAATCGTCCACAGCCTTAACGTCAACGACATCAAAGAGACATCCATTTTGGGGGTTCCAGAATTTCTCGTTAAAACTCTCCTGTGTTTGGTTTGCCATGTCGGCGTATCTTTGAGCTAAAGTGGATTCCTCAAATTTGTTCGCGAGCAACTCCATGATTCGAAGGGTATTGTACCATAGGGCTTGGATTTCGACGGCTTTTCCTGTCCTAGGCGTAATCACATCATTTCCAACTGAGGCATCCATCCACGTTAATCTAGGACCATGCATAAGCAAGCCATCTGCATCTAAGTGGATTCCAAACAGAGTGCCTTTTTGGTGGTTCTCTACTATTTCCTGAAGTTTCTGCCACAACTCATCTTTGACAAACCCTAAGTCCCCAGTGTATTTGATGTATTGAGCCACTGAATTAACATACCATAAAGTTGCGTCGACTGTGTTGTAAACGGGGATGCCAGACTTATCGGAGATAAAATTAGGAATCAAACCACTTTTGCAATACTGAATGTAATTTTGTAGAATGTCTTTGGCATCGTTGTATTTTCCAGTTACCAAAGTTAGCCCTGGTAGTGAAATGAAAGTGTCTCTACCCCATGACTCAAACCAATGGTAACCTGCGATGATGACTTTTCTAGTAGAATCGGTTTCTACAATGAAAGAGTCAGCGGCAAGCAGTATCCAGTTTAGCCAATCGGTCATTGGCACATCGAGGTGATTACGATAATAATCAGACAGCAAATCACTCCTCTGACTTAACTCTTGAAGGTATGCTTTTTTTATGCTGCTGATTGAACTCCCAACTGAATCTGAAATTAAGTTAGCTTGTTGACTTTCGTGGCTTATGGCACATGTTACTGCAAATTCTTTTTCCGCATTTGCTGGAACCTGAACCTCAAAGTATCCAGGCTGGAAACAATCGTCAACATCTGCTTCGCCACGTAACAATTCGTCGCGGTAATGTATGTGGTTTACCCAGTTTATTTTTTCTTTGAATTCTCCATCGGATATACGGCAAACGATTGTGGCTTGGGGTCGCTGAAAAGTAACTTGAAACAGTGCTCCTTCACTTTTTAGGGTAAAATTCAATGGGACTCTATGTTGATAGACCACTGTATGATAATATCTACATGTTAAAAGTGGATAAAGCTTGACTTTAGCTTCAGAATTATTCTTATTTGTTAGCTTGTATGCTACAACTACGATGTTCTTGTTTTTTGGCATAAAAACCGTTTTGTTAACCTGCACATTGCCCAAATCATAATTGTATTTTGGGAACGGCTCGATTGAAAATTGCCCAATCAGCTTGTAGCCTTCAGGATAAATTGCATCATGAAACTCGGTAGAACCCAATCTAAAAACATCATCATCTACCAATACATCTTCATCGAGCTTTGAGAGGCAAACAGTGCGGTTTCCAGGCGGATCCAAAGCAGCAACTAGCAATCCATGGTATTTCCGCGTGTTAATCCCAAGAACCGTCGAGGAAGCATAACTACCTAAACCGTTGGTTATCAACCATTCCTTCTCAATTAGGTCGCCAAAATGCGAGAGAGCTACTTTTTGGTAGGTAATGGTAGGTAAATTCATTTACTGCATCAGCTTTGCTATGTTCTTATCGCGTGGAACACAGAAATAGTTTGCGACAGGCACACATTTTGTGCGGAACATTAGCAAATGAGGCTTAGTTAGTTTGTATTCGGTGAGGGTTTCAGCATACCCCATTCCTTTGGCGAAAACAAGTTCGGCAGCATCATAGACTTTCAGGAAATCAGCGGAGGCTTCTTTTTTCTGCAAGCCCACAGCGTCACAACCAGTAGTTATTACTTCGTCAGCAAGTTTGTCGATGTTTGATATTTCAACATCTTCCATTGTGGCGTCATTGATTACTGGTCCACCTTTAACAACATAGGTCACTCTTAACCCCATATTCTTTAGTTGCTCAACCAACAAAGAATCGAAAACGATTTCTCCCGCATTATCCGCTAAGAACAAAACGCTCTTTGCCTTCTTAGCCAACTCATAAGCCTTATCTAAATCATCAATAGCCAAATCTTTAGCAGCTTCCCTAACACAAGTTGCTAAGTTATTCAAAGTAAATTTGTGCCCAGGAATATCAAACTCCATAATATTTCCTACAATCGCGCATAAACAAGCTTTTTTGAAACGTTCCTGCTGATTAATTCCTGTTTCAACATATTTTTTGGCATGAGGACGCATTTTTAGAGCTTTTTCATTTGCCAATTTCTTATTGTATTTGTATGGATCATTGTTACCTGTTAATTGCCTAATTATTCGGTCTCTTTTTGTGCCAATATCTGCCGCTACCGAAGTAGGTTTGAATTCTCTGTTCAATAGCTTAACGATTTCTGCTAAACACCTAAAACGTAGGGCGGGATTTGTTGTTGCCTGGTAGGTTTGTATTTGTGCCCGAAAAAGTAGGCAGGATTCGCATTCAGCTTCAACCTTCAAGGTATCTCACACGTTTAATGTCTTGTTGAGTCGGCAAATGCACGTAACATGCTATATGGGTCTTTTGCTTTGACAATGCCACTTGCGACAAGAATGCCTTGAGTTCCAAGCTTGAGCGCTATTGAAACATCTTCGGCTGTGCTTATACCAGCTCCACAGAGAATAGTCATTTTCGAGTCAATTTTTTGGACAAGTTTCACTGTATCTGTTATTATTTCAGGTTTAGCTTTAGAGACTGATATGCCTGATCCAATCAACTCTGGAGGTTCAACAGAAGTAATGTCCGGTCGCATGGCAGCTATTGCCGCGCTTACAGAGGGATTATTAGCGCATACACATGAAATTAGACCTTTTTCTCTCGCTAATGCGATAATAGAGTCGATTTCAGAAAGTCTCATTTGCCTCTCTGAATGATTAATTAGAGTTCCTACAGAACCAGCTTCCTTAACTGATTCAGCAAGAATATGACCCGTAGAGTTACCCGGTTTAATTGGGTCTATGTGCTGGGCAAAAACTGGGATCTCAACTGTTTCAACGATTTTGGCAATATCAACAAACTGTGGAACCAAGATAATGTTGGCGCCTGTTTCTTTGGCGACTTTTTCGGCTTGCTGAGCGAGTTGAACTGCTCTTTTACCTGTAGATTCTAAATAAGTTTTAAAATTTACAATAATCATTGGTGTTTGTAGGTTCAATTTGCTTTTGCCTCGCTCTATGGCTAGCAGTATTTTTATTAATAATTGTTTCCTAAGGTTTTCAT
>CAWHSD010000005.1:0-40234 GCA_963831895.1 Candidatus Bathyarchaeota archaeon | reverse complement strand
TTCCCGCCACATAATGTCTCTTCTAAGGGGTTTCCGCGATTTTTTGTATTCCCCTGAATGCAAATTCTGCATCTTATTCCACTTTACCAGATGGTTTAAATGAATATTTCAAATGCTGTTAGTTGTTTCAATTAAGTTAGCGATCATTATGATAAGAAAAACACATGAAATATCGTTTGCGACAGAAAATATTCAAGCTGTAAGCGTTTAATAATGAATTGATGAGGAGCAAATCTTGAACTAGCAGTTTGAAGAGATAATTTTTGGCATCGGACATTTTATAGGTCAAAGGCGGCTTTCAATTGAAGCGTTGACCGCGCCGAGGTTAGCGGGGCTTCTTGTATTCGGATTTTGCCATCGGTAGCCTCAGCCGCCATGTTTTTGCAGATGAGGTCGAGTGAGCTTTCGGTAAAGCTCAGAAGACTTTTCCCATCGTTAGTGAGACTGTACACTTTTCGGGGTCTTTCTGCATCCATGTTCCAAGCGCTCTTTATGTAGCCTTTTTTCTCCAGTTGTCCTAATAGGGGGTAGACGGTGCTGGGTCCGAAGTATACTCCAAAGTCTTTGCGGATAGTGGTGATAAGTTGGTATCCATGCATGGATTCTTGGTCTCAATACTGAAGGATAATCATGTCTAAGAGTCCTTTAATAAGTTTTATTTGGATTTCTTTTTGGTAGTTACTGTTCATTTTTTGTTTTTCTCCTGTTGTTGCGTTGTACAGTTGTACAATGTGTCTTTTTAACACACATTTCTACTGTCTTCATTAAGTGTAAACTGCAACATAAACCCTCGCACATAACGCAAGCATATCAAAACTTGTTTCGCGCCTAATTGCCGAACACAAAAACACATCAATACGTAAAGTTTATCCTAAAAATCCTTATTTCGTTGAATGTCTAATTATAAAAGAACTGTACAACGCATCAACAGAAAAATTTATTTTATGGATTCAAATCATCAGAAAATACGTTGATTTTATCCTCCAAGATAATATTGAAATTGTGCTCTACAATTTTTCCGCCTAGAAGAACATAATTTCGTTGCCATTTGATTGGGAAATCGAAAATAAACGTCCTTTTTTGGATGAAAAGCTTTAGGGTATTCTTCCTTTGAATGTTCTTTTTCTTTTAGAGTGGCCACAAGTAAAATTTATATATCAAGAGTTAAGTATTAAGAATATGGTTACGTCAATATGACAAAGCCATTGCACAGAAAAAAACGAAGTAAAGCAATCAGAATTCTATTTGCGCCAATAATCGCCATAGTTTTCTTAGTCGGCTGGGGTTTCTATTGGATAGGTCAAATCAGGGAATAAGAAAACAAAAAATGGGCAAAGCTGCCTTAAAACCGGAAAATGTGCATTTAATGGCTATTCCTCTGCAAGAAGAACAAGCAATAACAAACTGATAAAATTTTAAGGCTTCAGACTGCAAAAAAAAGAAAAGTTCACGTTTCTTAAGACATCTCTACTTAAGGACCCTCATCTCTCTCTGACTCCCATAACACATTTATCAACCGTATGCTTTTACAATTGGGAAAAAGGCACAATTAAGGAAAATCATAACAAGAACGAACTATCAGTGAACCTAAGATTCCACTGTAACAGAATTTCTTGAACTTTCATACAGATTCAAAATACATACATCTTATATTAAATGGAACTACCTATGATGATAATGAATAAGTAGACTTGTCTTCCCTCCTCACAATCTCTGTCTCTTCCTACAGGTCATCTGGTTGTTCTCTAACCCCAAAGCAACTGTTGATCAGAGATATTTCTTGACAAGCCTCGCTGCTGCCTACTTCATTTTCAACTGTCATGATGTGAATATCAATTGATTTTTGAATCACGAACTTTTTTTCACACAAAGTCAGAACTCTAAGGATTTTCCATTTTCATTAATTTTGCCTTAGTCTCACAACAACAAATGGATGAAAGAACAAACTTGGCTCTTTGATTACTGTACTTTGCCCGCATAGCATTTCTGGCTCGTTGACTTATTAACTTACCCAAATAAACGCTGCACCAATAATGAAATCAGGATATAATGATGTTGCATCGGGAACATCGATCTACTACATATCAACTATTTGGACAGCTATTAATACCTGTTCTAGCATTTATTTTTGTTCAACTATCGCACAGCAAAAGACCAAGTTCATCGGCTACAAGAAAATATGTAACAATAGGTTTCGTTCTACAATTCCAACCTTACAACAAACATGCTTAACCAGAGCTCTTCGATTGATCCTAATATTCATATATTATTATTATTTTATTTTTCAGTGTTTTTTGGGGTATGCAGTCATGAAATGAATTTTTGCTCTTGACACGTCAATCGCCACAGAAGACATAATTTCCACAATCCCTGACTCGGCTTCTTCTCTCGCAGATTTAGACTTCCAATAAATCAGAGTCAACAAACATTCTGATAGATTTCTTCGTTACCGACAAGGTGAACTTATTGAAAGCTACAATGACAAAGTTGTTTAAATGAAGAATTAACAAAACTAATTGTAAACCGCATTCTAAGCAAGCTGCCTTAAAGAAGTTAATTAGAAATCAAGCTTGAGTTGCTATTAGTAACAGAGAACAAGAAAACACGTTCTTTTCTCTGGGTCCAATCTTACATTTAAAAAGGGCAGTTTCCGTTGAATAACCTTTAGACCTTCACAATATTTCTCATCTTCAAATGGAAGAAAGACTTCTAAAGTATTGAGAGCTCACATCGATTGGCAAACTCACTAGACAAGTTGGACATGACCTGCGCAATCCCATTAGCCACATAAATAGCATTTATATGATCAAAAAGAAGAGATCGATCAAATGCCAGCTGATGATAGAATTAAGATTTGGAGTCAATTGGATATTGCAATCAAGAATTCTAACAGAGTTCTCACCAGTCTAGTTGACTCTTCGAGTGATCTTAGATTGCAAATGGAACAATGCACTCCTGAAATTGTCTAACAATAACACATTATTAAAGTTGCTAAAAGTTCCAATTCACGTTTGTAATTTAATAGATATTCTAACCGACCGAGATAGAGATCTTTTGTAGATGCACAAAAATAGTTTTCCAGAATGCTTTATTTAGCATTATTCAAAACACTATTGAAGTAATACTAGAGAAATCGTCAAATACAATAGCACGGACTTGAGGATACCAACTATTAGATAGATTTACCGATTCCGGTCCTTTAAATCTTAAAACTATTTTCCTAAGCTTCTAGGTAGCTTGGTGCAACGACTAAAGCAAAAGGAATCCGGTATGAGTCACAATTTGTAAACGGGTCCTGAAAGCTCACGGCGGAAAAGTTACTGTAGAAACGCAGTTGGTAAAGGTGCAAAATTCACTTTTGCATTTACCAGTTGACTAAAAAATCACGCCGCCTTTAGGTTAAAGCCTAGTTTTCACAAGTTGATTTCGCTTAATTTTCATGTGCTGAATCAGCCTTAAAACTCCCCTTTTGATATGTGCTTATTTGTTAGTCCTTTAGTTGCTTCGTGTTTTGTGAGAATAACTTTAATAAATCTATAGTAGTAAATAAAATACTTGTGTGACTCACGATCACACAGTAGTTCTAAAGTTCACCCAATTAAGCACAACAACCTTAGACCTACCTGGGGATAGTTAATAGAAATAGTGAAGAAATCACTATTGGAAAAATGAAAAAAGCTTACCTTTCTGAAGAAGATCTTTGTTGAAACACGGAGATTTTTCGACAGAGCCCTTATAATAAGCACCCCCAAAAACAAAATCTCAACAAACATAACTTTCGAATAAGCTATAAGCTAAATTTCCATTTCCATTTCACCCACAATACTTATGATTCGGATAAGAAATATAATAAATATCTTTTGAAGCCATAGATCAAACTTTTTTTCTCCTTCACCGAAGTTTTAAAAACACTATTTTGAACATTTACAAAACGATTTTCAAATAAAAAAGTGAGATATTCCCATAAGATCTATAAGTCTCCAAGGTAATTCATAAGGTCTTTGGATTAGGAGCAGGTAAATTAGAGCTTAAAATAATGAATAGCTTAAATTCTAAGCTTCAGTCGACGATAAATTAACTGAATACCAATGGCCACTGTCCAAGTGGATAGTCAACGAAGTTTCACTTAGGATATCTCAAAATTTGCGAAATAGTTACACAGAGACTGTCAGAAAGAGGACTCGCTAACTTTCTCCTCTCAATCATTTTCTGAGTAAAGAATTGTATAATTATTATTTCAGCAAAATCTTTTAGTATAAATTTAGAATTCATAATGCTTATGTTTCGACTTACTGCTCCAATAAATATTAAGAGCGTAAATGAATGTCACACAAGAATCTAGTTCCGTCGCCGTCTTAACATAGTCGATGTAGTGAAAAATAAAGAGAATTTTCAAACAATCGCTAACTCTCTAAAGGATGCAATAATTTTAGTCAATAATATCGGTAAAATTTCATTTTGGAATTCTGCCGCTGAGAAAATATTTCGGTTTCAAATGCTGAAGCTTTGGGAAGAATTGTACACTAACTTCTTGTCCCTAAAACTTTGTGTCTTGAAGGCAAAGAACGAATTAGTCGAATTTCGATATTTTTGCTGACACAGGTATTCGGTTATTTTACTGTCGGTAATGTTGAGTTGGTTGGAAATCGGAAAGATAGTTCTGAAATCCAATTGAACTTCAATTTCGCCCCTAAAAAAGTCAGGAAAATGGAGCGCTGCTGGAGTAGTTAAAGACATTACGCGCAGAAAGCAAGCCGAAGAAAAGTCACGAGAAGCGGACGACGTTGTCGTGCGTTGTTTAATCGAGCCTCCTATCGGAGTTTTAGTCGTAGACCCCAAGACCACCGGCTTTATTGAATTTAATGATCTTGCTCATACTCAACTTGGATATTCCAGAGATGAATCTCGAAAAACTTGCCTTAGTAGATATAGAGGTCAATAAGCCAGGCAAAATTAGGAAAAACGTTAATGAGCTATTAAAGCTAGGGACGGAGAGTTGAACAGAGCATCAAACTAAGACTTGCGAAACAAAGAATGTTCTAGTAACAACTAAGAGCATTAAATTAAAAGGTAAAAAATATCTCCAATGTATCTTTCGTGACATAACCGAAATTAGACGAGTCCAAAGGAGCTTGAGTGAGAGCGAAGCAAAGTATCGGCAATTGGTTGAGCTTGCTCACGAAGGTGTTTGGGTTCTTTCAAAAGAGTATGAAACTGTTTTTGTTAATCGCAGAATGACAGATATTTTAGGCTACAGCCGCAGTGAAATGTTGGGAAAGAAGCTTTTTGATTTCATGGATAGCAGGGAAGGTCCTTTAGCGAAGGATTTCTTGGGGAAATTTACTTGTGGGGTTAGTGGAAATTTTGAGTACGAGTTTGCCAGAAAAGATGGGTCTCATATTTACACTAGTATCGCTGCATCCCAAATAACTGATGATGAAGGAGACTGCATAGGCACTCTTGCGCTCGTAGCTGATATAACGTCACGGAAAGACATGGAAAAAAAATTAGAGAAGTATTCAAAGACTCTTGAAGAAGTTGTTCATCAAAAGACCAAGGAACTAGAGAAAGCACAGGCTCAACTAATAAAATCTGAGCGGTTAGCGGCAATCGGAGAGTTATCGGGAATGATTGGTCACGACTTGCGAAATCCCTTAACCGGCATTAAGAATGCGGTTTACTTCTTGAAAAGAAAGAATGTTTGTTCTACTCCCCAAGAACAAGAAATGATTGAGATAATTGGTCGCTGTGTCGAATATTCAAATAAAATAATCAATGATCTGCTTGATTTCTCAAGAGAAATTCGACTAGATCTCAAAGAAGTTTCATTACAAAAAATGATAGTTGAAAGCCTGACAATGGCTAACGTTCCAAATACGATTATTGTTATAAGCGATCAAATTTGTGAGGTCACTTTTTTAGCTGATGTAAACAAATTAACACGTATTTTTGTTAATTTAATCAAGAACGCAATTGATGCAATGCCCAGTGGAGGCACATTAACAATTAGCAGCGGACAAGAAGATGGGAAATTAAGAATAGGTTTCTCTGATACAGGTATTGGAATTTCAGACGATGTTTTACCCAAGTTATTTGCTCCATTGTTTACAACTAAAGCACAAGGAATGGGTTTTGGATTGGCAATCTGTAAGCGTATTGTTGAAGCACATGGAGGAACGATAAGCGTTAAGACTGCCATGGGAAAAGGGACTACTTTTACGATGACTATCCCGTTAGAACCTACCCTTCAATGCGGAGGTGAATAGAGTATGATACAAAAATACAGAATATTAATTGTGGATGATGATGTAACAATACGAAGCACCATGGAGGCAATACTTGTGGATGAAGGATACAGTGTAGATAGTGCAGCCAATGGAAAAGAAGCGATCAAAAAGACACATGAGCAGATTTACAATTTAGCATTACTTGACATACGATTGCCTGACATGGAAGGTGTAGAACTTCTAAAATTAATGAAAGATAGTGTTCCAAGAATGCGAAAAATAATGGTGACTGGATTCCCATCTCTACAGAACGCAGTTGAAGCAGTAAATAGAAATGCAGATGCTTACTTGATTAAACCCGTTGACATTGATCAATTACTAACAACCGTTAGAGAACAGCTTAAAAAACAAGAAGAAGACAAAAAATTCAATGAACAAAAAGTCGCTGAATTCATCGAAACCAGAGTTAAGGAAATTTCTGTCAACTAAAATTTAAATATCATTCTTTCTTTATTCTTTCAATTTTTTTTGAAGAATGTTGCTTAAGAAAATATCCATCGCCATAGTCTTGAATAATATCGATTAAAATAAATATTTTGAATATTTTAGTTTTATGCATCAATTCAAGGCTATCAAATATTTCATTTACTGAAGAATATCACATGAAGGAAAAAGCACTAGTTTTACAATTAATCAGAACGAAGAAACCTCAATTCAACTGGCAACAAGTGATGATGTTCTAATCTACCTGAAATCTAACTAAAAAAACCAATAAAATCAAGGATAAACTTACAAACGAAAACCTCGCAGACAAATTTGATAATTTTTTAATAGAGCCCATTGATGAAGTGTTTTCTTTACCATGTGCTCCAGTGAAGAATGAGACCTACCTTCGATTAAAAGTTAATTTTAAGATGGAAAAGAACGATATTTCTAAAATGTTCGAAGAATTCTTGTATATTTTGCCGAAGTTTTCCAATTTAGAGGCAAGATGGCTTGAAGTAAAATTCTTGAAGAACCTTGATTCGAAAATACCAGTTGGTCCCAAATGTTTTAACGAAGAATGGGAAGTTTCGATTTAGATAAAAATAGATATGTCTTTCATAAAGCCGATTAATGCAACTGAAGAAATTTTTAAAACATCGAATAAGAGCATGGTTGCGACATTTAATTTGTATTTTTGCCTCAAGATTAGATCTTTGATTTTCTTCCCAGTGAAGAGAACTGAGGTTTATTGGCTCTTTAGGAGGTTATCTTTTTTTTATTCCCATAAATTTGTCTAGAAATGATTTCCTTTGCGTTTTTTCCTCTTCTGTTTGACCGTATGACGTTTTGGTTGGTTTTTTTGCTTCTAAACTTTTTTCAATTTCGCTTTTAATTCTTAGAATTGCTTCCTGTTCTTCTAATGAGCCCTCAATCAAAACAATGTTATGACCTTGTGCAATCTTCTTTGCTGTTTCATTTAGCTGGGGAACGGCAACAAAAATTGGAACATCGACTTTGACTTCAGAGGTTTTGTAGAGATATAAAATCAGTGGTGATGTTGAGACCTCGCTCTCACTCACTGCATGATCTAATGCAATAACCTTTTCTTGTCCATCTATAAGTTTCTTGGCAATTAGACTGAAATGATGTTGCATACCGCTTTTTTGCCCGATTACTATTCCAGGAATATCAATGCTGAATCCCAGGTTGGTTAAGAGTTGTTGAATGTTTTCTAGGCTTGTTACATTTTGCCTAATTTCTTTTCGTCGTTGCAGATTTAATGAGAATTTCGGAATATCGACTGCCGTGGCTTCTTTTATCGTGAAGTTTTTTCTACAGTTTCGGCAGATAATGTCTGATTCAGGATTTTCGAATCGTTCCCAACATTCTTGGCATACATACCAGCGTCCCATGTTTCGATATTGCCCTTCTTCGAGGGGTTCGCCACATTTCGGACATCGATTGTCTACGTATTTGTCTTTTTGATCGATGTATCCGCAAGGAATGTGTTCGGTTAAATTAGTTTTTGCAACGTTGTGACTTTTGCATTTTGGGCATCGATTATGCAGAGTTATGGTTGTCGATTCGCAATTTGGGCATGCTGAAACTGAATCAAAGAAGTTCTTTTTCAATATATCAAGGCGTGCAAGATTCTCCAATATATCTTTTTCAATTACTTTGGCTTTAGGATCACTCAAAGTTTTATTAGTTGCCTGATATACGAATCCCGTTCCTGAGACATATTTTGGAATAATCTCCTCGTTATCACAGCATTCAAGAATCTCTCTTAATAAATCGCGTGTATTTGGCTCAATATAGGCTTCGCGCCTTTCGAGTTCTATTTTATCTTCAGCATCTAAAGCCTTTATCGGTTCTTTGTTTTTGCTTGAGAAAATTTTTCCCAACGGCTGCTTTTGTCCTTCAGTAGCCTGCATTGTATCCGTATTTTGCTGTGAGATTTTTTTCATTTCATCGACCTAACTTTTTATTTCCATCAGTTATTATCTTGACATCCTTATATTATTTGGTTTAATGCAGGAACAAATAGAACGCTATGCCTGAAGCAACAGCTAGAAACGTGACGTGTTTCAAACCATCGATAAAGCTTTCCTCATTAATTTTTCCTGCAATAAGTCCACCGAAAATTGCTTCTATTAATGATGCATGTAAGAATAATCGTCTTGATTCACTTTGCGATAGGATCGGTTTGATGAATGATACTCCACCTGTAGTTTGACTCAATGGTGTAAACATCATGTTTGAAATTACTATAATGATGAATAGGAACATAAAAACAGAGAAGTAGAAAATTGCGACGTAAGGGAGTGTCTGTTGTCTTCTTTTTTGAGTCCAGTCATTTATGTTTTCAAGGTATTTAGCTGTTAAATCAAAGATATTTGATAATTCTCCACCGTGTTTTCCTGCTTCATTTATCAAGACTGTTGCTTTTCTGATTAGAGGCAAGTCTATTCTTTCCGCAAGTTCATCTAGTGCCTCGTTAAAGTTCATGCCCCAACTCATGTGTGCAACTAACACTTTTAGTTCATGAGTTAGTGGACCGTACATTCGGTTGGAGGCATGTTCCAAAGCCACTTGTAATGGTATACCGGTTCTCGATGCAGTTGCTAAGTCTCTCAAAAATTCAGGGGTTGCCTTTTCGATTTTCAATCGCCATCTACTGTGAACGATATTTGCGATACCTGGTGGTGCAACACCGATTGCGAGAGCGATTATGACCATGTAGTCTAAGGTAGGGGATGTAAGATAGAACATTGCTGCAATAATGAAGAAGATTATGCCAACTATGCCTGAAATGATTGTTATGTGTTTTATCGTTTTTTTGGTTATTTTCATTAAGATCTCACTTTTCGAATGTTGAAATTATAACCATCATTATTGCGCCCATTATTGGAATTCCAAGGTAGGTCAACAGATAAAGGATTAGTGACATGCTAAAGCCTGCAATTGTGCCACTCCCTATCATGCCTAAAGTGACAAAAAGCACCACGAACAGCAACGGAGCTGCCACGAGCATCATTATGTAGATTTCTGCCATTGCTGCAAGCGATTCCAGCATCAAGTCCAGTTTGCCTACTCGGTCTTTTGTCACTTTTTCAGTAGTAATTTTTAGGTACTCGGTGGGATTTCCTCCTGTTCTAACAGTGGCTACGTATCCTTGGAGGATTTCACCAAGTTGATCGTTAGGAGTAAGTTTTGCATTATCAAGAATTGAGCTCATAAGGTCATTACCAAAGACTTCTATGTCTCTCATTATATTACTAAATTCTAAGCGAACCTCTTTTAATGTATCAATTTTAGCCATTGACTCAAAAATAACGCTTGGCGGAACGTTTGAACTTGAGAGAAGGGTTAGAAAATTTGTGATATAGGGCAAATTCTTGTCTATTGGACCTTTTCTATTTCCTGCTTTTAGGCTTGGATAAAGATACATAACCATTAAGGTGATTAGTGCAACTGATACGGCAATTACCAGAGTGAATGAGAAATTCATTACTGAAAGGATCTGAATTCCGATTAGAAATGGGAAGACAATAAAAGAGATGGGGATTGAAACTGCAAAAGCAATGATTGAAGCTAATACCATGAAGGCAATGTATGGTTTGAATGCAATCAGTACACCACCTTTCTTCAATTGTACATGGATTTCTTGGAAATGAGGATAAACTTTTTCCAACTTTTTGTTCAGTAGTTCATACGCCATAGCCCAGGGTTGAAATTTCATTTTTTTAGCTCACTTTTGCTTTTCTATAGATCTGTTGTGGGTCAGAGAAGTAGTCTAGAACTAGTTTTGAGACTTGCTCGTATGAGCGCAAGTGCTTCTTTACCATGTATTCAAGGATTGTTTGTCTCATTTCGAGTTCTTGGTCAATCTCTTCATGAGAGTATCCCCATTGAGCTGCAATCCTATCTAGTAGCGGGCTTCTAGCTACTTTTACATAGGTATCTTTTTCCGTATTCCAAGTGAATATCTCTTGAACTTTGAAATCGGTTTTCTCTTTATCCCAACCGACCATTTCCGAAACGCTAATCGTCCGTCTCAAGGATACGTTATTTACTACTAGCCGTCGGACTATTGAGATGGCATTTAAGTTTTCTACTTGTGTCTGGGGAATGTTCATGGGTTTTGTTGTTAGTCTGTGCAGGACACCTTGCACGTGTTCCGCGTGTATAGTTGTTAGTCCCAAGTGGCCAGTTGACATAGCCTGGAACAGTGCGTAGGCTTCTTCGCCTCTGATTTCACCCACTATAATAAAGTCTGGTCTTTGTCTCAGTGCTGCTCTTAGAAGATCGAACATACTGATACTGCCGATTCCAGCTTCTCCAACTGCACCTGCACCTGTGCCTAAGCCTTGCCGTGTAACCATCATTTCCCAGTTTTGGTGAGGTAAACGAATTTCTTGTGTATCTTCAATACTCACTATTTTTAAAGTTGGTCTAATGAATAGACTGATTGCGTTAAGCATTGAAGTTTTTCCTCCACCAATGTCGCCTCCGATCATAACTGAATGCCGATTTTCTATTAAGAACCAGTAGTAAGCTGCGATTTCAGGTGATAGCGCCTTATATATAATTAAATCAGTGATTGTGAGCGGGGTTTTCTTGAATTTTCTGATGGTGAAGGTGCTACCTTTAGGTGTTACCTCTGTTCCATATGTCACTTGCGCTCGGCTACCATCATTTAATGTTCCGTCAAGAATTGGTTGCGCAATGGAAATATGTCGTCCGCAGAGATATGCAAGTTTAAAAACAAAGTTTTCCAGTTCTTCGTGAGTTTCAAATTTTACGTTTGAGGGTATTGATTCATATTTGCGATGCCAAACAAACACTGGCGAATTAGTACCATCGCATGAAACGTCTTCAATGTTTTCGTCTCGCATTATTCCATCTATTTTTCCGAAGCCTAAGAAGTCTCGGGCGATATAATACTGGTATTTACCCAGAGTATTGGCATCAATATTTACGCGATATTTTATTGCTGTATCCAAAATTTTATATTTCAAAAATTCTTGTGCTTCTTCCCCATTTTTAAAACTTTTTGTATTAATTGAAAGCTCGTCCCAGAGGATATTTTTTAGCTCACCTAACAACTTAGTGTCTAAATGTGTTAAAGTTGGCTCAAGAAGAGAATATTTTATTTCATTTTTTTCGTCTTCAACAATTGCTGCATATGAAAAAGGTAGCAACAGAGGATAATGCTCTTTGAATGTTTCTGGAACTTCTGATCCTTCAGCAACATCTGTGTGAGATTCCACAGCCGGACCAGGTATAGTCTCATCTGAAACTAAAGAATTTTCTGTTAGTGACTGCGAAGGTCCGGTTTTTTTTTGGCGTTTCCAAATCTTCAAGCTGGCGACCATACGATTAATTTCTAAAGAATCCATATAAACCATGCAACTTTATTCTTTTGATCAGCAGGTACAGTTTTGATCTGATGTCGATTTCTGGGAAGATTACTGACCGCTCTTCAAATTGCCGTCTCTTATAGTCAAACGAGCCCAATTGTAAACTGATTGTTTGTAGTACTTTATACAAAAAAGCATACTTTGTCCAAACATGTTACGTCCAGCACTGCAATAGGAAAAGTGCATCAGTTACCGGTTTTTATTATGATTCAACTCTCTGTTGTCTCTTGAAGTTTCGTAACCTTACCCGATTTCTCAAGCCGATAGTTAGCTCTATATTTAAGGCAATGTTTGAATAGCAACGTAGGTAATTGTTTGCCCGAATGTAAATTGCGAGCCTTGATATCTCCAGAATAAGACGAGGAATGCCCAGCAAAGGTTCTCAGAATTGTCACCATTATCACCATCACCTTGGAGAGGTTGATACTCGTTCTCAGGGTTCAAAAATGAGTTGCCGCCGACGGTTTCAGATCCAAACTTCAGAGTGGTAATCTCTCCAGCAGGAAGGACCTGCATATAATCCGGGTTGTATCGCGACAAACTCGAGTAGGTACTTGAAGGACCAACGATATGGAAGTAGCGTTCGTACTCCGTTGTTCCTGGATCACCATCACCCAATAGCTCTCTGACTTCCACTAAAAAAAATGACTGCCGACTAATTTCAATATTCTGTTCCGCGGCATTCTCGATTTGTATATCAAAACAGATACGCTGATTATCATTATCTAACTGGAATGCAGGTTGAGGAACAGAGACGTCAGGTATACTCCCTGCAGGATTGCTAGGTGAAGGCGGAGAATTATCGGCTGTGAACTGAAATGACTGGTTACTAAACCTCAAAACAAAGGGTCCGACGTAAAATTCACCCCCCGTGCCCGATTCAATTGTAGGAATATTAGAGCCGGTATCTCCTAGCGTAAAGTGGTTGCCTCTTGCTGTTACGAACCAAAATCTGATTTGGTCTCTGGCAGGGTCAGCTATTTGAAGATTAACCGTACCACTATAAGATTTTGTTCGACCTTGTTGGAGTACACCATCCGTGCTTGAAACTTGCAGAGATCCTGTGTTATTATTTGATAGGTCTTGAACCCATAGACGGATAACTTGAACTGGTAGATTTCCAGTGTTAGTGAGGTTACAGTTAACGGTTACACTATTAGTGTTAATAGTGTTGCCTTGGTCGCTGATTGTCAACTGTTCATTTGCTTTATCATTGTCCATTTGCCTAGTCTGCATTACAGTACGTTCGAGACCCGTGTTTTGATTGAGAATCGTCATAAAACTCGCAAAAACAACCATAGTTATAAGTAGGAAAAAAACCATTCCGAAGACTGTGGCGATGCCCTTCCTGTTTCTTCGAAAATTATGGCGTAAATTCATGGTCAAAATAGCTTCCGCTTTGAGTTATTAAATGAATAGTGTAAATTGAACCAGAGATGAGAGAGGGACCCTCCAACGTAACAGTAAAGTATGCTTCCTTTCCGACGTTTAGAGCGTTTCCTGTAATTGGTGTCGGTGTGGGAATATTTCCATCGATAGGATTCAATGCAGAAATCGCACTGCCCGAATATGCTCCTACAATGTTCTGACTTGAATCATAAATGAATACTACGTTGATTTTCAAGTTATTCGCGCTTCCAGAATTAAGAATGTAAATCTTTAGTGTTGCAGGAAAAGATTGTGTATAAATAACATTTTCAAAGCTTATGCGCTCAGCTATGGATTGCTGACTATTGGATAAACTGCTAACATAATCGTTTGTAGTAGTCGTAGTAATGTTACTTGCATAGTAGTAAGCGGTTGAACCAAAAACAATAATGATTGATGATAACAATACAGTGGCAAATATTGGACTAAGTGCGCGCTTATCACGTGACCAAATACCAGGTTTTCCCATTTACCGTATCCAACCGTTTAACTTAGCAGCCATCGCTTTATTGCTTAAGGGAGAATCTTTGGCACTAACATTCATTTTTATCTTTCCAACATTCAAGTAATCCCTTCGCGTTGTTTATTTATAAACTATGTATAATTCAATAATCAATTTGTCTTTTTAACGTAAGCTACCCAAGCTATCACTGCAAACCTGTTGAATGGTAATCTGTTATTATTTTTTATTTTTCTAGGAATGGTGTTTCTTGCTTTGGTTCTTTCTTACATAAATGTTGTTATTTTCGTTTACTTTTAATGTCATAATTGAAATTAGCATATTTCAGAGAATATGATTAATTTAAGAACAATTAATGTTCTTCCAGATATTAAATAATGGAAAATGAAAAATAATTAGAGGAAAAATCGCTCAAAATTTAAGCGACGAAACTAGGTGACACGAAACTACCACCTTTTGTACTTGTCAACGTAATCGTATATGAGTGTCCTGCTACTAATGTTCCTGTGATAGTAATGGGTGTTAATGCTCCAGTAGTTGGTAATGCTGTAGTTGTAAGAACTCCTGGTACAGTTGCACCGGTTGCATCATTGAAAATCGCGCCATTTATGCTGATAGCATTTCCTCCAGACATGTATTGCGCGTAAACGATAGCGCCTGTTGCAGTGCGTGATGCAGCTTGCACTGCAGCTCGTTCTTGTGCTACTGTTCCACCTCCAGTCATAGTTGCTAATGTTCCGCTAGTGAACATATAAACGACTACTCCAGCAATAACTGCAATAGCGATGAGGATTAAAGTTGCGAAAATTGGTGAGATTGCTTTTCTGTTTTTTAATAAGCGTTTGTAATTCATTTTTTTCTTTGCACCTCCTCCGAAATTTTCCATTTGACATTTTATTCCTGCAGTTAGCTAATAAACACTGTTAACTACCGATAAATAGCCTAAATCTATGTTCTTCAATTTGGCAAGACTTGTTTAAGAACTAAATAATCGTTTGGAACTATATGACCACAAGGTATGTTGAATAGAGATTTCACTGATAGATTAGTACATAGACTCAAATATCTACATGTATTAGAACTTTGTAGCAGATAGAATTTGGCATTTTAGTTAACAAGGGGGAAAATTGCTATAAGTAATTTCTGGAAAGCTGGGCTAATAAGGAGTTAGAGAGTATGACAGATGCAAAGGTAATAATATTTGTTTGGATAATCATTGTGTCGGAGTTGTTTTGCCACGCTAAAAAAAAATACCACCAATATTTTTAAATAAATTTATCAATTAATGTATAACTAATCATTATATGTATTGTTTTACTAAATCTAGCAAATACTATTGATTTAATTTATGAATTTCCAGTTCTGAAGTCTTATTAGGTAACCACACTAACTTTGAGCAACAATAATTCCAAGTCATACAGAATGAAGGAGAAGATTAGTGTGAAGTGCCGTAAATGCGACAGGCGCAGTCATTTATCCTGAAGGCTTAAATGGCGAAAAAATATGCGCCAAATGCGGACTAGTTTAGAGATACATCTTCGCTAAAACATTTCTCACACTGGACACCTAAATGGTTTTCAAACTGGAATGAACAAGACTCTGAAACGCTCAAAGAATGGTTAACTACTCTAAGAGCAGTTTCATGTCAATTAAATATCCCAAATTTTCCCTATAGAGAAGAAGCTGCGCGTACAATTAGAACCCAAAATCGCCTCCTATCTAAATCCCAGAAACTGTCAAAGAATAAAAGGGCAACAGTAGCAGCCCTAATGCATCTTGTTCTTAAAGAATATGACAAAATAAGGCCAATAAAAGAAATTTCAAAAGAGCTCAGTCTTGATAACAAGTTGGTTTTGAAGCAAGCGTGGATATTGAACAAAACAATTAACCAAGAAAAAAACGATGTTAAAATTCAACGAAAAACATCTACAGATTATTTGCACGAAAAAGGTGGAAAAATACCACTTAATAAAGAAATATTCTCTGTCGCTCAATCCACTTTATGCCAGGTTAAAGCATCAGGTGGAAATCCCATAGGAGTCGCAGCAGGAGCGCTGTACTTTGCGTGTAAAAAGAAAACGAAGATTTCTAAGGAAGAGATTGGGCAAGTTTTCGGCATTTCCGAGAGAACGGTTTACACTAATGAAGTAAGAATTAGAAAATTGATGGCAAATAAATTCAGATCAAAATTAAATGCTAATGATAGCCTGTTCTTAGAAAAATAAAGCTAGATTTCTCATTTCACGAATATCTGACTCTCAATTCTTTCAAGTCGCAAAAAACTCTGGAAAAAAGTAACTGATTTGACACCCTCTTTGTCTGGACCTTCTTAACTTCAAGAGCCAATTGATTTGCTAACTCAGTATATAAGCTAACTCTACCCAATTAAACCATGGATGTCGAACTTGAATGACTATAAAAATCGAAGAACTGCAAAAGCGCCTCGACGACATTGAGCGACAAAAAAATGATGAAGTTTGGACATTAGTGGAATTATTAGCAAACGTTTCTTTTTTTGGAGAACAAAAAAAGGCTCATTGTGAATATGCAAAAAATAGTCAATGTAGCTATTTTGTTCTTGTGAATGATTCTAAGGGGAAAATTCCAATTGCCACAAATTGTCGCGTTACACATTGCAAAGAGTCAGCAATTCTTCATTGCCATTTAGAGCTTTCTAATGTTACATGTGCACTTTGTAAGATTTACAAAAACCAAGAAAAAAATCCAACGCGCATTACAGCAAAAAAATCAAATTAGCAATAATGAAAAGACTCTGAGGAAAAAAAATGTTCAAAAAAACAGTGATCTTTGCTATAGCAATTTTAGTTGTGACATCGACATTAGTCTTATTTAATCAAAATAATAGTTCCTGTACAGCTACAAGTGACCCGTTTAAACCGAGACATTTGTACAGGCCCAACAAGCGTACTTGCAGATAATGACACTTATAACTGTATTTTCGTGCAATTGCTAGATTCATCTGGGCAACCAGCCAGAGCATTACAAGACACTACTATTAGCCTCTCATCATCCCTCATAAACATAGGAACTGTGCACTCATCTATCATAATTTTCAAAGGAACCACGTTTGCTTCAGCAAACTTTAACACAACATTTAGCCCCGGAACGACATCAATTTCTGCCACAGCCTCAGGCTTTGCTACTGAACAGGCAATTGTGACTACTGTCGGTCCAATCCCCTCGGCTATAACAGCCTACGGATTTCCTTCTACTCTACCATCAGATGGGAATACTTATGCAGCTATAATGTTGCAACTTCAGGATTCAAGCGGTAACCCTGCAAGAGCGCCTCAAGGCGGAATTCAAGTTACCCTTTCATGCTCAGACACCAGTGTTGGCACAGTTCCCTCAACCACAACTATACCTGAAGGTCAAACATACGCGGTGGCTAATTTCACCACAACAACAAAGGCACAAACAGAAGCTACTTTTGAATTAGCAGCAATCACTGCAGTAACGCAGGGATATACCCCCAGCCAATTGATCATTACAACCACTCCAGTTGCGACGAACCCATCTCAACTTAAAATATTTGTAGGCCCCACAAAGGTTCCAAAGCGGTCACCACAGCCCAAATCGCAAGTGGAACTGCAAAATGCAACGGGTTTTGTTGCTGTAAATCCAACAGATAAAATTGTTATCTTGGCGTCAAGCGATCAAACCATCTGTAGAACAGACCAAATAATTATTCCACAGCTGCAGCCCTATGCTTTGCCACTCTAAACACGACTTACAAAGCAGGCTCTGCAACTTAACTGCCGTCGCCACCGACCTTCTGTGGGACCACAAATCCATAAGCACATTTGGCTTTATTCCCTCAAAAATTGGAATATACTGCGTCCCGATGAATCTACCATCAGACAACGGGACATACCAAACAATACAAGTTCAATTACAAGATACTCAGGGTCGTCCAGCAAAAGACCCTCAAACTGACGTCAACATAAATCTCTTTTCTTCACAACCAACAATCGGTGTTGTGAGCTCAACTATAACAATTCCTTTTGGGAAAACACAAGCCACTGGAAACTTGACTGTAACAAATTCTCCAGGAGAAACAGCAATTACTGCCCAAGCTTCAGGCTACACTACAGGACTAACCTCGATAGTAACAAACCTTATTGATTATTCACCTCTGCAAATAACGCTAACATCGAACCGAAACAGCGTAACCAACGCTTATACAACGTCAATAATGGCGTACATAACTGCTAACTCAGTCCCAGTAACGGGGGCGACAATAAGTTTTGCATCGAATAAGGGTGGATCATTCGGAATAATAGCAGAACAAGGAAATGGCAACTACAACGTAAGCTTTATCGCCCCCAAGTTTTTCTACAGCAACCAGCTGCACCATTACGGCAAGCGGCTCAAAACCTGGCTATTTAAGTGCACAAGGAACAACTCAGATAGCTGTCGCACCAGATCCAGACCGACAGCAATCCCGACACCGACTCCAACTGCAACCCCAACCCCCACCTCTACCCCAACGCGAACACTAACCGCAACTCCAGCAACACTAACTTTCAAAATAACAGATGAACAAGGAAACCCACTAAACAACACCTTGTTACTCCGATTGTCCAACCAACTCGAACCCTGACTTACCAAATATCAAACGAAACAGGCTATGTTTCATTCCAAAACGCTTCAGCCGGAAGTTATACCTTTAAGATAATAAGTCAAGGATACCCAGAGACAAATCAAATCTTGGATTATAATGGCCAACCATTCACTACCATTCCTTTAACAGCTAAAACTGATAGCAATCAAGATGCCAACAACCCTATAGTTGTTGTAGTGGTGATAATTGTCGTAGTCGTTGCAGCAGCAATTGTATCCGTGCTCTTGTTAAAGCGTAGAAATTCGCCGAACATAAAGAATCTTCAAGAGCTTAAAAAACAAATGGAAAATAAAAAGAAATTTTCCTAATTTATTTCAACCATTGATTTCAAATAGCTATCAAACTAACCAAGGTGAGCTTACACAAAGAATTGACTTTTTTTAAACATAAAAATTAGAAATATAAAGAAAAATTTTATTTGAAATTAACTGTTATAGCTGGATTCTCGATGACAACTCTATCGGTTAGCCAGATCATAGAGGGGGTAATCTTATTTTGTCAATTATAATATGGATTTTTGATTCATAAGTGACTTAAATACTGAGGATAATTACTTAGAGCAAGGAAACGGGGGGTAGAATTAACTGAAACATAAAACTAAACATAGAACGGCTTTGAAAAATAAGATATCTGAAGCTTTTAGCGAAGTCTAAATTTCTGCTAGTGGGAATGTGCAACACTTTCTTAGACGACTTAGTAACAGCATTTGATAATAGGCTCTTAGTTTTAAATAAATCGCAATCTAATCTGCAATTGGCAGTAGATGTTGGATTAAAAGTTACTCAGAATATCTTAAATTAAGTGTAGATCGTTTACCGATAATTGCAAAAAACAATCCTTCTTTTTCGATATTTCTAAAAATATAAATTAGCAATTCTTCAATGACTTGTTACGGTTTAGAAAAAAATTCGAGTAGGAATGAATCAAAAATCAAAACCAAATCAAAGCCAATAAAACGCAACTCATGTTTCCTGAGCGACAGGAGTTTAAGCAACTTTAAACTTTAAAACTTGATCGAAGGCACAACCAAACTTGAACTATAAGTTAAAACGCAAAAAAATGCCTCTTCCCATCTCCGCACTCACGCATGTTCACGGCTCCCGAGAAGTATTGGCTTTTTGGTTTTCGTTAATATAACCAATCAGTGTTACAACCACGTTGAAAAATACACCAATAGAATCCAAATTACCTCCTACAACTGAACCAAAGACACATCCACAACCACTACTATAACCAACGTAGACCCAAACCGAAAACCGAAAGATAAAACACAACTTACACCACCAAAAAAAAAGCAATAAACTTAAATCCTCTAACCCAGAAGAATAACCCGTTAAATTCTAAAAGACAATTCAACACAAACATGTGCAAAATAATTCCAGTTGAGATGTTTAAGTATGGCTGATTTGAAGGGTTGCCCGTTGGCAAAGATATAAAAAATGACTGCGAAACATGCGACGACGGCGAACACAAACCATTATGACGGAAGAATGGAAAATGCATAAAACGCTAAGTCACATATGCAATCTCAACGGATGAAACTCTGCCTGCAGGGTTTGCTCAGTTTGTGTTTGGTAGTTTTTTCGTTTCTGTAATGGACGCTATTTCTTCTATGGGTTTAGGTGGCGGTGTAATTCTATCGCGGTACCCATTGATGAAACTGATTGCGAGTATAGCTACAAATGCTATGGCAACTGGAGCGGCGACTATCCAGTAAACCAAGATCAACACCAGAGCCTAAATTCACAAATGGGGAGAGGTATGGTTCATAAAAGAAGAGAAATCCAATGTAGGCAATTGCAACTATAAAGCAAGCCGTAACGATTAATAACAATTAATCGCTTTACTTTCGCTCATATGTTTGTCACCACCTTAAACAATAATTCTAATTCAATAATCGCGCTTGTACTGTTGTCAAAATAGATCCGGTTTTTTATTGATTAGTTGGAGTTCTTCTTTCCCTACAAGTCTGGGGTTCTGATACTTAACTTGGCGGTGAACTTGAGAATTGTATCATATCCTTTTAAATATCCTAGTCCAAAGTTCTTTTTTTGTTGCAACTTGCATCCAAGGTTTCTCGCTAATACTTTTAGATTCTTTAACATCTTTAGTTTTTAACAAGAAAAACCACCTGTTGTATCAAACTTTTCAATGTTTTTTACCTACGCATTTTGGGATCGGAATTTGCTTGCCGTAACTTTTCTCGAGGGCTATTCGTACTGTCGCCTGAACTCTTTTTCTTACAATTGGATTTACTTTCGACAGATGCAACCTTTAGATGAACTTAAATAAGTGAATAAAAGGGAGATTTCTTTTTGAAACACATGTAACAAGAAATAGTATTATTTGAATCGGAATATATCCAAAAAAAGAACGTTATTTAACCGCTCTTTCATAGTGCTTACCCAAAAAAAGAATAAACATTTTTAAAACTTAAATTTTTCGAAAAAACTAAAAAATCGCTCAAATTAAGCAATATGTTGCTTTATCGTTTAGCGGTTTAGAAAACAAGGTTTAAGCTAGAGGTAACGAACAACTACAGCAATTATAACTACGAATTTTACGGCTACTGCTAATTTGTGCTGGCTTATTTTTTTAAAAAAGCTTTTGATTTGTTTGCTGAATTAAAAAATATTTCTAATTTTGGGAGATTATCAGCGGTTATGTTGCTATCCCGGATTAACTTTGCGCTCCCATTAAAGAGAGAGAAACTATTTCATCTTTCATATTTGACTAATATTCCCGATTGGATAATACAGTAACTCAATAAAACTCTAAATTTTCTTTGACGCTGCAAGAGCCACAATTACAGCCGCTGAAACACCTAAGATTATAGCTTCTGAAGTAACTCTGGCTGATGGCACGGGCGGATTCACAATACTTTGCATTAATGGGTAACGGTCTTGGTTTAGTACATCAATTTTATAGTAGGTGTCGCCGATTCCGTCGTGATTTGCGTCGGTTCCATTATAATCGCTCCAGAAGTTCCCTTTATTGCCATTATCCCAAGAATGTAGCGCTTCACTAAAATTGTACACTTTGCAGATGCAGCCGCTGAGTTGATATGTATTATTGACAAAGCTGTTTTCGCTGATATCAATGTCAGAGGGGATGTTTGCTGCACTACCGTTTATTTGTTCAAAACCAAAGAAAAGCCCCTCTTCATTGTCAAAAACATAGTTACTATTGATTTTGTTAGCTGAACCCGAAAGCAACACGCCAACTGTGTTCCCTGAAACTGAATTGTCAATTAAGGTGTTTCTTGTTGTTCGAATGTAAACCCCAACATTAAAGTTCTTGACGTTAAGGTTCTTGATTGTTAAGCCGTTCACAGTTTTTTCACAATCTAAACCTATTATGTAGGGAGGCAGCGTGGTGTTTGGGCCTGCTCCTAACACTGGTTCAGATTTCCTTTCTGCTTCAGTGAGAGGTCCAATCAAGGAATAGCCAGCGCCGTTAATGGTGACGTTGCTTTTTTGCACGAGAATAGGGTCATAGACATTATCGGTGAAAGTGTAAACGTTGCCGTCGTTCTGGATTGGTACATTTGAAGGATTTACTGTTCCGTCTGGGAGGATAGTAAAATTGTTTCTAGTTGCGCTTGTGAACTTGCTGGCTTAGCAGAAATAAGCATCGAAAAAAGAATAAATAACACAGTGGTGAAAACCATTATTCTGCATATGTAGGCTTTCTTCATCTTATTCTCCTTTTATGCTGTCAGATTTAATTAACCAATTCCTCGATCTACAAACTGTTTTGCCAGCAAACTTGAATTGCAAACAATCCTCATACGGACACATTTCAACGCAACGCAGACAAAAGATGCACTGAGAGGAGGCGACATCGCCACTTTTTTCATAGACTTCCTTCACCTGGGTGGGGCAAACCCGTTTGCAGATGCCGCATTTTGTGCATTTTTCTTCAACCTTATTTAAGCGTACACCTGAGATCCATTTGAAAGGTGGAAAACGGTTGAAAGACTGCAATCAACCCGCCAAGTGGGCAGATTCTGCACCATGAACGTCTGAAATAGAAAGCTGCTGCCGTCACTATTGCAAGTATGATGAGGTTTGTGGAGGTTATATAGAAGCCAACTTGATAGAATTGCCCAGTTGTATTCTGAACTATCCAGTCTGGTTTCATTAAGCCCACACTAGTTTCCGCTAGAATACAAAAGGGCTTCATGGGGCAAACTTGGCAAAATGGCGCTGAATAGTAAGTGTAGACGACTCCACCTTTTTGGGTGCCGTCCACAAGTTGGGTACCTGCGATGGCTTCAGCCCCGAAAACCACACTTAGGATTATGAGGAGTGCCAAGATGAGGTAACTTAATTGGTGGAATCGCTCGTTGAACTTGTCTGAGAAGTTTCTGTGTTTTATCTTCAAAGCTTTCCGTAGCCGAGACACCAAATCCACGTACAAACCGAAGGGGCACACCCAACCGCACCAGAACCTTCCAAGAATCACAGCGGAGAGAATGATTACACCGAAAACCAATGCTAACCTTGCAATGCCTGTGGAGTCGTATTGTACTCCCCAGCCGCCGCCAACGTTAAAGAAGGGATAAATGTAGGCTTGGATTTGCCACAATGAGCATGTTACGGTTCTTCCACACGGATAGTAACAACCAAAGAAGGGTGCTGGAAGCCCATCTGGCATTCCAACTCCAAATACATTGGTTCCGATTGGGATTTCATGAGGAGCAATCTGCGCTGCAGGATTGGGAAAACCATAGTGGTCGACGAAGACGCCGAAGAAAATAATGAAAACTAAAAAAATTTGAACAAACAAACGTGTAGAACTTATTTTTCTTGTTTTATTTCGCGTGCCAAAATAAAACGCAATTCCACCTAAAGATAACAGAACCACGCTTATGCCAATAAGAGGCCAATTGGGTTTGTAGTTTTGGGGTATACTTGGGGGCGGAGGGGACGCGTCGGGGTTGGAAGGGTCTGTTACCTCCGCGAATAATCTGTCTGAAATGTGGCCATCAATGGGAAAAATGTTCCAGTATCCAGCCATGTCAAGTTTCTGGGTAAACGAGAAATTGCCTGTGACAGGATCAGTCAACACAAATGTATCTATCCAAGTGTAGTCTGGTCTAGTGAAGGCTATTCTTACGGTTTTGTTTTCTCCGGCTGGACACACTAATCCCGATATCGTGACAGTTTCGTTTATGTTTAGTTGGGTTCGGTCTATTTGTGAGGTAATATGGGGTCCATAACAGGAGCTGGTTGGCTCAATATATAGTACGCTGAGAACGGACACAGCAATGAGGCTAGCTATAGATAAACAGAGAACCGTTCGCTGTTTAATACCCAACCCCACCCATACACGCCCATACCACTTTTACATTCATATATCTTTGCAAACAACCACTGACTTTTTCACTCATGTTAGTTCTCAATCGAACGCACTTGGCAAGAAATAAAACCTTTTTTGTCAAATTTTCTTGACAAAATCCGCATCTCCAAGTCAAACTTTGAGGCTGTGTGATAACTCATTTGCTTCTCAAAAAATTGCTGATTTGCCACCAAAAATCAATGGTGCGCTAAGCAATTTTTAGCAACAATGGAGCAAATTTCAAAATCGAAACTGACTTTTTCCACAGTCTCCTTTCTTAACTAACCAAAAGGCTTTTTCGTTTTGAGGAGAAGGACTTCCGAAAGACTTTATTCTCTTCTAAGTAGACTTTTTTGGACTTTAAGGATACCAAAAAAGAGCATTATTCTAGCTGGTAGGCTTCTTCGCCGTGCTGGCTTAAGTCCAAACCCTCATCTTCCTCTTTTAGGCTTACACGCAAAGGTGAAAACACATCCACCAATCTCAAAAGTAAATAAGAGCCACCAAACGCAAAGGCTGAAACGATAATTACTGCGAGCACTTGGATACCGAGCTGTGCTGGGTTGCCATAGAACAGCCCTTGCACTGCAGGGTTTATTGCAACTGTTGCAAACAAGCCGACTGATACTGCGCCAATGATGCCGCCGATTCCGTGGCAAGCAAAAACATCGAGTGTATCGTCTATTCTTGAGCGGCCAACACGCCAGTTAGCCACCAAATTTGAAATAATACCTGCAGCTAAACCGATAATGACTGCTGCAGTGAAATTAATGTAACCTGAAGCCGCCGTAACCGCTGCCATACCACAAACTGCACCCACAGAAATGCCGATTGCAGAAGGCTTTCCCTTGATTACCCAATCCAGAATCATCCAGCTCACCGCTGCTGCCGCCGCTGACAAGTTAGTTGCAACCACAGCGGAAACCGCGATGCTGTCAGCTGCCAATGCACTGCCTCCGTTGAATCCAAACCAGCCAAACCACAAGAGACCTGCACCTAAAATCACATAGGGGATGTTTGTAGGTTTAAACTCGGTGCCCATCGCCGGTATATTAGCTTCTTTGCGGTCTAAAGCTTTCATTTGGTCTTTCCAGTAAACACACCCCTTTCTTCTGCCGACGATCAGAGCCGCAGCTAAAGCCGACAAACCTGCTGCAACATGCACAACAATGCCGCCTGCAAAATCCCACGCTCCCAAAATGTGAAGCCAGCCGCTGACATTCCACATCCAATGCGCAATGGGTGAATAAATGAAGGTAGACCACAAAACTACAAAGATAAGCAAGGACTTGAAGCGGATTCGCTCTGCACAAGCACCAATGATTAAGGCGGGAGTAATAGCAGCGAACTTTAGTTGGAAAGCGAAGAACAAAATTTCCGGAATATTTGACGCATAAGCGGAATTAACGGTGTTTATGCCTATACCGTTTAAGCCAGCAAGAGACAAGTTCCCGATGACTCCGCCTACGCTTCCACCAAACACGAGGCTGTAACCCCAAAAGTACCAAACCAAGCTAACTACAGCGAAAATTGCGATGCATTGCACCAATGTTGAAACAAGGTTTTTTCTTCGGACTAAGCCTCCGTAGAAGAAGGCTAAGGCTGGAGTCATCAGCATAACAAGAGCTGTTGACATGAGAACCCATGCAATATCCGCTGAGTTTGAAACCATCCATTTCCCTGTTCAGTGTTTAGTTACTCCACAGTTTTGGAGAAACCTGTATTTAAACTATACATTCGCATTGATTACAAGGCTAAATATTGATAAATGTCCAATATTAAGCGTGCAAACGATAGTTTATTCAATAATTTTTCACAGTAAGCCTTATAATAGCAAAATTGTCCAAAAAAGCAGAGATAAAATGCTGACTTGTCAAATTACAAATCGGTCTGAAATTGAAAAAGGGAAAAAATGGAGCTTTGATTTTGCTCTCACTCTAACTGATATGCTTCTTCGCCGTGCTCGCTGAGGTCTAAACCTGCATCTTCCGCTTGTTCGCTGACCCTCAACGGTAAGAACACGTTTACCAGTTTCAGCAGTAGATAGGAGCCGAAGAAAGCAAACGGCACTACTATCCCAACTGCTATCAACTGAGCAACCAGTTGACCTGGGTTTCCAAAGAGTGCACCGCTTACTCCGCCGATTGCTGCTGACGCGAATATGCCTGCTGCGATTGAACCCCACAATCCACCGACCCCGTGACACGCAAAGACATCTAGTGTATCGTCGATTCTTGTTCTGCCTGCTCTCCAGTTAGCGACTAAATTTGAGATTACTCCTGCCGCTAAACCAATGATGAGCGCTGAGGATACGCTGACGTAGCCTGCTGCTGGCGTAATGGCGACTAACCCAACTACTGCACCGATTGCAATTCCTACTGCTGATGGTTTTCCTTTAATGAGCCAATCTGCAATCATCCAGCTCACAGCAGCTGCGGCAGCTGCAAGGTTTGTGGTTACGAGTGCTGAGACGGCGATGTCGTTTGCTGCAAGTGCGCTACCAGCATTGAAGCCAAACCAGCCAAACCACAAGAGTGCTGCGCCTAGAAGTACATAGGGTATGTTGGTGGGTTTGAATTCGGTTGCATGGTCTAGATTTTGCATGTGGCTTTTCCATGGGACAGCGCATCCTTTTCTTCGACCAACCACTAGGGCTGCTGCGAGTGCTGATAAGCCTGCGGACACGTGGACAACTATGCCTCCTGCAAAGTCGATAGCGCCTAAACCACGTAGCCATCCACTTGGGTTCCAGACCCAGTGAGCGATGGGTGCATAAATGAGTGTTGACCACAGAATCATGAAGATTAATAGGGATTTGAAGCGGAATCTTTCAGCACAAGCACCAATGATTAAGGCTGGAGTGATGGCAGCGAACTTTAACTGGTATGCGAAGAATAGTAACGTTGGGATTTCGGGTGCAAGAGCAGGGTTTACATCATGTATTCCTATGGATCCCATGCCCAGCAAGCCAGGGCTGAACCCGATTACGCCGCTGATGGATTGTCCGAATACGAGGCTGTAGCCCCATAGAGCCCATACTATGCTTATGACTGCGAAAATGACAAAGCACTGAATAATTGTTGATACTAGGTTTTTTTTGCGCACTAAGCCTCCGTAGAAGAAGCCTAATGCTGGAGTCATTAGCATGACTAAGGCTGTTGCCGTTAATATCCAAGATATGTCTCCTGACGACATTTTTTGTTTTCCTCTCGACAGTTGTTTATTTATTTTTGTATTGACTGGTCATTTATCTCAAACAAGTATTTAAGACTATCCGTTTGAAGGTAAACAAAACAGTTTATTGAATGAACGTTTGAAAAAGCCCCGAATTAATTAGCACTCATCCATTCAACCCCAGAATTTTCAGCAATAACTCAAAATTTATCCAAAACAAAAAGGCAAACAAGAGCAAACAACCACTAAGAATAAAGTACACTCTACATCCACAGAGTTAACACTTATTCATTAAGAATCCTAAAATACCATGTTAAAAAAACCGGTACCTAAAAAATTGGGGCTGGAAGAATGTAATCAGGCGTTCTTATACTTCCATTGACTTTTCTTAAGAACGTTAGTTATTCGAGATGCAAACAATGAACTTACTAGCGCCGTTCCCACAAGGATTCCTGCCCACAGAAGAACGCTTGGAGTAAGCAAGTAATAAATTACAACATCCAGAATAACAAAGAGGAACAGAAAAGAGCCGCTATAGATCAAGGACGTATTAATGCTCGTAAGTGTACGCATTATTTTTTTAACGGTTCTTCCTTTATTCCTTTCTTCCTCTATAATTTTTTTGAAGTTCTTGCCTTTTTTTGTTCGCATTCCTTTTTCAGACACTTTAGTTCACCTATCTGTTCCTTAATTACTTTTATCTCACCCAGAAAATCCATAGTAACATGTTCGCAGTCGCCACCGCAACCACTGACAGAGGTAGCCCAATCTTGAGGTATTCTTTAGTGCTAACTAAGCAGTTGTTCTTTTCAAGCAAACCACAGGCAAACACGTTAGTAGCAGCACCCATCGGCAAAATGTTGCTTCCGCTTCCCGTTCCAATGAGCGTACCAAAGAGCAGCGGCCAAACACTTACGTTTGAAAGGCCTGCTAACTGCTGACCAACAGGAATCATAAGCACTGTATATGCGGATGAGTCAATGAATGTTGATATACCGACTGAGCCCCACACTAGAAGGATTAGAAGTACACTCGGGTTGTCTATACCAAGGCTGATGGCAGCATGAGCAAAATCAGCTAATAATCCCGAAGAAGCCAATGCATAGATGACAGCGAAAATCCCTGCTAAAAATATCAGCGAGTTCCAATCAAACTCCTTAATCATTCGTTTAGCCTCTTTTCTGCCTATGAAGAGGGCTATAAAGCCAACGGTAAAGCCAACCAAACCTAAACTCAGACCAATGCCGGGTGCAATAGCTAAGACAAATACCCCTATAACAAAGAGGATACTTGGCATTTTTGTCACCGTTATTTTCTCTGGAGCAATCTCGATTTTCTTATTCATCTTCCGGAAAATCACCAAAAGCGTCAATAGTGCAGCTATGACACCTACAATGGTGATTGCGCCTAACCCTACTCTTCCTTGGAACCAATAGAAATCCAGTGGTGACATCCCAGTTTGAACAGCTAGAATTAGTGCCGGTGGATCGGCAATCATAGTTGTGGTGGTAACCATGTTTGCGCATACACCAACTGACACTAGGTAAGGGAAAAGGGGGGAACCGAGTTTCCTTGCCATTTGAATAGCCACAGGTGCCATCAGAAAGAGAACTGCAACGTTTGCCATAAACGCTGAAAGAAATGCTGCGACGATACAGACCGTGAGGAGTGCGTATTTTTCGATTTTTATATGGGTCAATATTTTGTTTGCGATTAACTCTGGCATTTTGCTCTCTGAGAAAATGAAGGAAACCATCATGAAACCCCAGATAACAGCGAGCACGTTCCATTGTATGGCTTGGAAGAAGGTTTCTTGCCAGGATAAGGCCCCAATTATGATTAATGCTGCGAGCGAGCCGACTGAGACGTAGGCAAGCTTTACCTTGCGACTTAGCGCCAGTGCATAGCACGTTATGAATATGGGCAAGATTAAGATTTGTGCGTCTACAGCCATTGCTCTCACAAACTGGTATTTGTTTGAGGATGGATTCTATTGGATATAAAGGTGGTTATGATTTGTTCATAACTTTTAGGAATAATTGAAAATATTTTGTAGGTCAACCAAAATAACTAAACAATTAATCAATATACTTGGTAAAACTTGAAAATTTTACAAAAGAAAAGAGGAGGAAAGTTGTTACTGAGGTTGATTTATGCTAGTCTTCTTCCGCTTTGCTGCCTTTTTCTTTGTCAAAGGATTCTGAAGTCACCCATTCCTTCGCTTCAGGTTTCATCTCAACCTCGGGGTATGCACTAAATCCGTGTTCGCTTAGGTCTAAGCCTTTGATTTCATCTTTGTATGGTGCTCTTAGTCCAACTGTGTACTTGATTATGCCGAATATGAATAAGCCCATGCCGAAGCTGAAGCCTGCAACGACTGCCACGTCAACGAGCTGTGCTGCCAACTGGCCTAATCCTGCTGTACCGTTCATTAGGATACCTTGTACGCCACCGTATGTTCCATCTGCAAACAAGCCTACTGCGAGCAAACCGAAGAGGCCGTTGAGTCCGTGGATTCCGAATGCGCCGACTGGGTCGTCAATTTTGAGCTTGCGTTCTATGAAGAAGTTCCCGTATAGTGCTAGTGGTGCTGCGATGATGCCGATGACTAGAGCTGCCCATGGAGCAATGTAAGCACAAGACGCTGTTACTGCGACTAGACCTGCTAACGCTCCTGTGCATACTGCCTGAATGTCTGGTCCTGTGAAGTGTTTTCTGTCAATATGGCTAATTATTACGCCCATGACTCCACCCATACCGCCTGCCAGGTAAGTTGTAACTGCTACGAGAGGCGTTACGCCGTCTAATGTGCTTAATGTACTACCAGGGTTGAAACCGAACCAGCCGAGGAACAATATCATTGTGCCCATAACAATATATGGCACGTTGGTGTAGCCAAAACTTCGCACTTCACCTTTTTTGCCGTATTTTCCGATTCTCGGTCCAACAAGCCAACATGCTGCTAATCCTGTGAAGCCACCGACTGCGTGCACGACTCCTGAACCTGCAAAGTCTCTAACACCTACACCTAAGGGTAGAGTTGCTAGCCATCCTCCACCCCAGACCCAGTGGCCATAAATTGGGTAGATTAAGATGTTGATCAGTATTGTGTATAGGAGGTATGCTTGGAACTTCATTCGTTCGGCAACCATACCTGCCACTATTGTGACTGATGTAGCTGCGAAGACCGCTTGCCAGAAGAAGTACACTAACGTCAAAGTGTTTGCTGTATCCCCGGTTAATGCGAAGCCGCTCCAGCCTATGAATGAGTTTCCGCCGTCTAAGCCTGCGAGCTTTGTGTAGATGACTGCACCTGCTGAGTCGAATCCTGTTGGAAAACTTGCGCCAGAACCACCAAACATTAAGCCGAAACCGATTAATGCGAATATGACAACACCAACGCTGAAGTCGATGTAGCTCTTGGTCCAGTAGTTGACTTGGTTTTTCTGCCGAATGAATCCTGCGCCTAGAAATGCGAAGCCGAGTTGCATGAACCAGACCAAGCTACCCATGGCTAGTGTCCACGCGATGCTTACAGCTGTGCTTGTGTTTGTTAGTGGATCGGGTGATTGTGCGTATGCTTGACCTATACTCATGGCTAAGCATGTTGCTATTATGCCTGCGAGTATGAAGAATTTGCGTTTCATGAAGATTGTGGAGTGTTTTTCCAATGCTTTTTGTGCCAAGTTTGATGCTTTGGTTAGTATTCTTGTTTTTTCCATTTTTTTCACCGTTTTTATAAGACGGTGTGGGGGCAGTCAATATAAGAGTAGTTGTGATTTGTTCATAACTCTTAAGAAAAACGGTAATATTTACATAAATTAGTCAAAATAAATGAATATACTCACTGACATTGGAATGATTGCACAACGTTTGTTTAAAATTATAGTTTAACTTTAAAATCCTCTTTCATAACGTTAAGCGTAATATTGGTCATCGTTTTCTTAATATGAGGAGTAACTAGTAATTTCTTAATTAAATTATTCAGACTGTCTCGATCTTTAAGCTTGATAATCGCGACAACATCAAAGTCTCCTGTGATTTCATAAAGGCCAATAATGTTGGACATTTGTGAGAGCTCATTTTCTAAATCCTTGAGGTACCCACCCTCAGTTTGAACAAAAATAATCGCTGTTAAGTCATACCCTAGCTTAACTGGGTCCAAAATCACGGTATAACCCTCCACTAAGCCCCTGTCCTCTAATTTATTGATTCTTGATGCTGCCATAACACCTGAGATGGCCATTTTGTCACCTATTTTTCGAAAACTTAAACGGCAATTCTCCTGCAGCATCCTTAGAATTTGGGTATCGACGGCATCAAGTTCTGTTTTTTTTACTATTTTTTTTCTCATAGCAAATCTTCCGGTAAACCCTACTGTTGAAAGTTGGGGGAATGAGCGATTTTAGTATGCAAATTTTTAGTTTTACTCGTGTTTATTTAACGTCTGTAATACTATTATTGTTTAATCTGTACACTTATTGCATGCCTCTATCTTAAAAACATAGTTAATACATGTGCATAACAATTGTGAAAAGTTGCTTTTGACCAATCACTTGTTGGGTACCAGACAGCTACACTTTCAGGGTGCCAGGCTTCACTGTAACTCTCAGCTTGGTTAAGTTCTCTTTTATCTCAGCTTTAACCCCCATGGCGGCAAAGTAGTCTTCAAGGAAGATTCTAATGAATTCTTTCGAAACCTCCGAAACCAACACTAGCGTGAAGTCGTTGGGTGCGTTCTTGATTAATCGGAAGAGGTTGCATGCTTCAAGCCTTGCCAACAAGTCTTCTGCTGAGTGTACCTTGTTTCTTAGTTGTTCCCAGTGTGCACGCGCGACTTCCCTATGTTCTTTCCAAAATTGCTCCTTATCTGGTGATGAAGGGATGAGACGCAGGAACATAAGCCAGTGGTCAACGTCTAAGATAACATGTTCACCTGAAAGGAGCATATCTATGTAGGAGAAAATTTTTTTCTTAGCCGCTGGGTCTTCGAGGGCCTTGTTTTCGCTGTAAAATTTTAAGGCTCGACGCATTGTTTCGCTCTGTGAAACATGGGCTTCTGTGCTTATTTTTTCCAGCAAATCTGCCGTGACTTTATCGAAAGCTACTGTTATTCTTGTCGGATTTACCATTTTCCCACTCAGCATATATGACACATTTCGAACTTCTTCGATATTATATAAACATTACGAATTAAA
Organism: Candidatus Bathyarchaeota archaeon; assembly: GCA_963831895.1. Classification (GTDB taxonomy): domain Archaea; phylum Thermoproteota; class Bathyarchaeia; order Bathyarchaeales; family Bathycorpusculaceae; genus Bathycorpusculum. The sequence goes on along the minus strand of CAWHSD010000005.1, from coordinate 7,850 downwards.
ATGTAGATTATAGTTTGCACTTTTACATTATTTATATAAACTATTAAACAACTGTCCATACGGGTGTAAACAATAGTTGGGCATAAAAATTTTTACGTCTACCCACCAGTTGTTCAAATACTTTTTCACAAGTTTTTTAAGATCAGGTTAGAAAAATAAAATAACGGGTTTTTAGTTTAGCACACAAAACTTATAACGACACGACTGCTTCTTTGCATGAAAGGCGACCAGAACATGAACTTTGGCTCATTTACTTTTAAGCCCGAAAAACCCCAAGGCTTCGACTTCCACGTTTATCGTGTTAAACCGGAAACAGGATTGAGGCTTCAACCAGCCCCAGACATGTACAGTAACATCGCTGTCTTCGCCGATACCCTTACAGGAAAAAATCATCCTGACTGGATTTCGCAGTCACCTCTTGGTTTAGCCAAATTCGGCAACAACAACTTCAATATCTACTGGAGCGTTCTTTGTGCCACACAACCCGAATACCGAGAAGAACAACTCAGGTACATCGCCGAAGTCGACCGCCAATCACTCGGTATATGGTTAAACAGTCAATACTTCGCTGAACACAGTCACTGCACCTGTCCCCGTTGCCAAGAACTTTGGAGTAAGAGCGGGTTGGGTTGGCTGGAGTGGCGCGGAAAAGTAGTTAGCGATTACATAGCGCAGATCCGAGATGTAGTCAAAAAAGAACTGGTCTTGAGCCTTCAACCAGACCCTATAACTTCCTATGAGCGTTATGGTGTGGACTTTGACGAATTTGCCAAGTACGCTGACGCATTTAACGTTGTGATGTTCAGCAAAAATTATGCTACGCCATGGTATTGGGAGATGCTTGCACGCGGTTTTAAGAAGCTACTCAAAAAACCCTCTTACATAAGCCTGTACGTTTACGGTCCAGGCGACAACCCCCAAGATGTTCCAACCCCGGCAGAGTTGCTGACGGTCACGGTTCGCTGTGCAAGAGCTGGCACTGGATTCCTGGATTCCTCTACTTAACAGAAGGCGAAAGCCAAATGTTGGATTTCCAAAAAGCAGTAGTCCTAGACGCTCAACTTAGAGAAAGATTGAAGAGTTATGGTGGAAAACCAGTGCAGGAAGTCTTGGATAGAGTTGCAAGCTGGGAAAAAATCTTAAAGTAATTTTCCCAAGCGAACTCTCATAGCCTGTTGCACCGATGCTTTTTTAACTTAAGTAGGAGGGCCAAAAATTCTGTTTAGTATCTGCAGTTGTTTAAGCTAAATTCTTAAATTCCCCAGAAATCGTTTATGCTAATAAGAATGAGTTGAGTTGCCCTTTGGATTTAGAGAAGAAAATTGAGCTTATTTGCAGACCGCCAACAGAAGAAGTAGTGACCCCCGAGGACTTAAGGAGCATTTTGGAAACTGAAGAACACCCTATCGCTTACAACGGTTGGGAACCCTCAGGGTTGGCGCATTTGGGAACGGGCGTTATCTGCGCTTACAAAATGAAGGATTTCGCCGAAGCAGGCATACATTTCAAGGCTTTTTTGGCAACGTGGCATGCATGGCTCAACAACAAACTCGACGGCGACTTAACTCTTATCCGCAAAGCCGCAGACCTCTTCCGCCACTCATGGCTATCCCTTGGCGTTCCAGGCGACAAAGTTGAATTCATCTACTCCGATGAACTCTACAAAGACATCGATTACTGGTCAAAAACAGTCATAATCGCCAAAAACCTCACTCTTGCCCGAACCACCCGAACATTGGAAATTGCAGGCAGAAAAGAAGGCGAAGCACACTATGTCTCCGACTACCTCTACACACCTATGCAGGTCGCAGATATTTTCCACATGAAAGTCAAGATTTGCCAGCTCGGCATGGATCAGCGAAAAGCAAACATGGTTGGAAGAGAAATCGGCGAAAAAATTGGCTGCTGGAAACCCGTCTGCGTACATCACCATTTGCTTCAGGGTTTAGCGAAGCCCGGAATCTGGCCGATTCCCGAAGGACAGGAAAGAGAAGCAGTTGCTTCAGCGAAGATGTCCAAGAGCAAACCAGACACATGTATCTTCATCTATGATACACCAGAGGAAATCAAACAAAAGATGAGTAAAGCATTCTGTCCAGAGAGAACCGTAAAATTCAACCCCATAATGGACATCTGCAAATACATTGTTTTCAGGGAGAAACCAGTCTTTACAATTGAGCGCCCAGCCAAATTCGGCGGGAACATTGATTTCCAGAGTTTTCAAGAACTTGAATCATGCTATGCAGAGGGCAAACTGCATCCGATGGACCTCAAAAACGGAGTTGCAACCCAACTTGCAGACATTCTTGAGCCAGTCCGCCGCTACTTCGAAAACAACAAAGAAGCCAAAGATTGCTTGGAGACCGTACGCAAGGCAAAAATTACCAGGTAAAAGTTTTGTCTACGCATCTTAAAGAGAAAGTGGAGAAAATCGAGCAAATCCTAACCAAGTTGATTGAGGAGTCAGCTAAGGGCAAACCCATAGTTGTTGAGGGCAAAAAAGATGCACAAGCACTCCAAGAGTTAGGCGTTAGTGGTGCAATCTTGACGGTGAAGACTGGCGGCAAATCTTTTCTTGAAGCAACAGCAGAAATTGAAGCACATGGGGCAGGTGAAGTTATTCTTTTTTTGGATTTTGATAGAAGAGGAAGGGAAGGCACCAAACGTCTGCAAGAGAGTTTGGAACGGGGAAAAATCAAGGTGAACGTGAGGTTTTGGCGTGAATTACGTGGGCTGGTTGGTCGGGAAATTCAGTGCATTGAGAGCTTAACATCGTACTTGCGTACCCTCAAGGAAAAAACCGTTGATTAGAACTAAAAAGCCAGTATGTTTAAACCTTGGTTTCTGCTTTTTTAGGTTGAAAGAGAATGGAAAAGAATAGTTTTTTCAGAAAAACAATAGCTGTTGCTTTGGGCATAATGCTGTTATTGCTTGTTTTCTTAGGTGTATACTACTACGTTGCAGATCAACCCAAGAGGTTGTACCCAGGCGAAATACGTGATTACCTAGGCCAAAACCTCGCTTCAATTGCTGATGTTCAGGAAAACGCCATCAGAGGAACACAATTCATCAGCACATCAACCTACCGCTTAGAAATTACGGGCTTAGTAAACAAAACCGTCGAATACACCTACGAGCAAATATTCAATTTTCAAAAGTACCAAAAAGTTGTGACGCTTTATTGTGTGGAAGGCTGGTCGGCTAAGATTCTTTGGGAAGGCTTCCTTGTAAACGATTTGTTAAAAGAAGCAGGAGTTAACTCCAGTGCGGTGGGAGCAATCTTTTATGCGTCTGATGGCTACTCCACTGAGCTTCCGCTAGATTACATCACAAACAACAACATCATATTAGCCTATAAGATGAATGGGCTGGTGATTCCGCCTGAACGCGGTTTCCCCTTCGAGCTGGTGGCTGAAAGCCAGTACGGGTATAAATGGATTAAATGGGTTACAAAAATCGAGTTAACCGACAATCCTGATTATCTGGGTTGGTGGGAAAGCAGAGGCTGGCCCAACAACGCCACCGTTAGATAGTCTGCCCTTTTAGCGTCGCCATTCAGTGGGTTGAATCAGACCTAAAATATTCCCTTCAGTGTCTTGGAAATACGCTATGAAGCCGACAGTGGGAACTTCCATCTTGCCTTGGATGATTTTGCCGCCCTGCTTTTGGATTTTCTCAATGGATGCGTCGATGTTGTTTACGTTTATTGTTAGCACTGGGCCTGCTATACCCGATGCTGCGTTCCATCATTCCTCCATTGATGGCGCCGGATTCTTTGGGCATGTTGTTTTGGTCTATTTCGACTGTTTCCAAAAGCGTATAGTTCATTTGCGGAACGGGGGTTATCTTCCAATCAAAGGTTTCTTTGTAGAATTTTTTTGCTCTCTCAACATTGTCTGCGGGGATTTCAAAATGTACAACTTTATCCACTCAAAATCTCTCCAATAGTTAACTTGGTTGAGTTAACATTGAATGCTTCTATAAAGGATTGTGATTGTAGCAACGTAGGCACAGTTACTTTTAACCCAAATATTTTCTTCTAACGCCAGATTGAAGCAAATATAATACAATCAAAAGACTATACGCTATTTCGGTTAACGCTGGTAACTTTGGAATCCCCGGAACGCTTGGCAAATCCAGAAGCGTCAAGGAATCCGCAGCAATAACAAACAACGAAACCACAACAGTGCCAACCCACCCTACCTTCTTGCCTTGCCAAATGAAAACGGCGAAAACCAAACTAAGCAAGCCGAAGACAAACGTGTAAACGTCGTAGGCGACTGTTGCTTGAAGGAAAGAGATGCTTTCGAACATAAGCAACAGTAACCCGAAGAAAACATGTATGGCTCCGATGAATAACTGTGCAACGGTTAAAACGACTATGCCTAAACTTCTGCCCTTATAGGTGATAATTGGGGGTTGTTTTCTTGCTCATGAAATCGCCGTTATTATTAATTTGGCTGGAGAACACAAATAACTTTCCCGCTAAAACTTGGAGAGCTTGGTTTTGGAGAAAAATGAAGGATAAAGCTTAATCAAGCCTTTTTAGTGTAAGCCAATTCTTTTTCCAAAGCCAAATGAACGGCAAAACAATGGACAACAGTAAGGCAACGCTGACTATGATGATGTTGGTGTTGCCGAACTGCGAAATGCCAAAGAAGGTGGCGACTGTGTTTGGGAAAGAAGTAATTGTGGTAACAATGGTTAAGTAGAATATGACGACTGTTAGGCTTTTTATGGAGAGGTTAATTTTGTTTGAGATGGCGGATAGATGCACGTTTATTGCGTCTGAGAGGATTTCTCGGTAGGTTTCAACGATGTCTATTTGCCTAGTCAAATCCTCATGGGTAGTGTCAAACAGGGTTCTGGCTTTTGAAACCATGCACGTGTCGCCGCATTTGTGGAGGTTAAAAATTAGTCCCCGTTCATACCACAAAATCTTGTTGAAGCTAATCATGTTGGTTTTAAGCTTAAATATTCGCTTGAGCGTTTCGGAGGAGGTTTTTTCAACGACTTCCTCTTCAATTTTAGCAGTCAGGTTCTCTAATTTTTCAATGTGAATGTAATGGTTGGCGACGATTTCATCTAAAATAAAATATACAACTTGTGAAGGCGGGTCAACTTTGGCTTTACTCATTCGTTCTTTAGCAGAATTAATGATTGGCTGGATTTCCTTTTTAGCGACTGTTACAAGAAAATTCTTTGAAAAAGCCATAACAACGGGGTACACTTTTTTAGTTGATACAACATCCGCCATAACCAAGAAATTGATAATTCCATAACCTTCTTCTAAACGTAAATCAACATAACCGTTTGTTTTGGGCAACCTCAAAAAATTCACTGGCAACTCGGTTACATCGGAGACTGCAAGTAACTCGTTTTCTGTTGGGTCAACAAGCTCCAGCCAAACATTCGAGAGGCTTAGCGCTTTAACTTCTTCAGGCTGAACTGTTCTTTCACTGTTGTCGCCCAAGTTAACGACGCGAATCATAGGTAATCAAGCGTTTGCTAATGGCATATTAGATTTTTGGCTAACCCATGACCAGTTATTGTTTCTTCTTTTCCATTTGCTTTGCTAATATTTCAATAAACTGTCCAATGCGGTCTCTTGTTCTGCCAAAATCAATAATCGAGGTTATGGTTGTTACAGGGGTTTCAGCGTTTATGGACAAGCGCGTGGTGTTCTCATCTACCGATGTTACCTCGATTTTGAGGGTTGAGCCATAAGCCATGAAACCACCTTTTGTTTTCACTTTAGCCTTATGTGCATGTATCGTCTTTCTCTTCGATTGTCCACTCCAAAATCTTAACGACTTCTGGGACAGCTGTCCAAATCTTTTCCAGCGGATAATCTATTTCGAGATTTTCATTCTCGTTACGCAGGTAAGCCATGTTTAATCACCAATGTTTTGTTTGGGTTATACTTAACTCTTCATGGAACTCAAAAAGTTAAGCTCTTCTACGCCTTAATCTGTTAACTATTAACGTGACAGCCAAGGCAATCAGAATTATGGCTGTAGCTATTTCAGTGGTGGTTACAATGTTTGCATGCGTACTTTGTTTAGCCGCTATGCCGGCAAGCGCCCAAACAATAACCAAACTATAGGCAATGTCTCTTCGAGCAATAATAACCACCAATGTAACGATTAAAGCAACAACTATGGCTATAATCGCCCATGTTTCAGCACTCAAACCAAACCCATCCCAACCAACCGACACCAAAGCAGCCGCCACATTAGCGATTGAGGCAACCGTAATCCAGCCGAGATAAACGCTGAACGGCAACTGAACACACAACTTTTCAGTTAACGGCGCCTTTGATTTCCCAATGTCTAAACGCAAATAAATTGTAATCAGCGTTACCAAAAGGGCAAACATCAAAATCACTGAGACGATGATGTAGTCGTATTGCCAGAGGAAAAGCCAGACAACATTGAATATGCTAGCTTAGGATAAAAAGGCCGCCGATTTGCCGTTGGAATAACTTGTCTTTTTGTTTGGGCAGAAGTTGGTAGATGACAAATACCAGCAGTAGCGCATAGATTATTCCCCAGATTGCGAAAACATAGCCTGCTGGCGTAATGGGGCTAGCGTATAAATCGGAGACTTGTGCGGTTGTCCTATTGTTAAGCAAGGTCGTGCCTGCTAAACCGTTAACTGCAAGAGTAACAATGAAGGCAACGAGGTTTCCAAAGCGAAGTAAATTACTACTTGTTTTGGACAAATTCGCACCGACTATAGATTATTCGCTGATTACAATAAAAGATTATTGCTAAAAATTTGACAATGAAATTAATCGTTGCCTTAAATATTGGGTAAATCGATTTGGGCCACAAAAAAAGCACTATAACTTGGGAACAAATAATGTTTTTGTTTTAAGTACTGTTCTGGGTTATTTGAGTGATTCTTTTAGAGCTGAAAAATAAGTCATAACTTGTTCCATCTGGGCTTCAGACATAGAGAGAATTGCTTGAACTGTTGCTTTCTTTGGAGCCGTGGACAGAGTTGCTAACGCATATTCAAGGCTAGTAAAGAGGGGGTCCCAAGGGATATTGACTCTTTTGCCTTTAAGGTTGTATAGGGCAAGGACAAATGCGCTGGCTCGGCTTAAGCTGTCTTTGAAGGATTGAATGCTGGAGCCGATGACGGTGACCTCATATTCTATTCCTGCGGTAAAATTTGCTATAATTTCGTAATTGTTCTCTAAATTCTGAATTTCAGCAAGAAGGTCTTGCTTAATTTTTGTTTCTGAGTCGTTTTGCATGTTGCATCCCTTTTCTGTATGTCCCAATCAGGTACATAAGACTTGTTTTTTACTTTAACTGAAAGGTTCAAGAGTTAATTTTTTGCCGAACTATATTTAGTAAAGAACCTATCTTATGTCTACTTATCCATATCATCCCCGATAAAAAAAATGCGTACCCCACGTATTGGGCACTCATCAAAACGCTGTTTACGCTGATTGGAGAATCATTAAAAAGCGAATATCCCAAGTTAAGGTTGGGCTCTACTCTGAACAGGAAATAATTCCATGTGGTAAAAAGATGCACATAACTCATGCTATAACTTATTGTTGCTGCCACAAGAATGAATCCTGCTGAAGCGACAAAAAAGTAGGCTATCTTATTTAGTTTCTTCTTTGCCTTGTCTATTTTGAAAAGTGAGATGCTTTTGGTTATCAATGATGCCGCTAAGAAACTTAGGAAAGGCAATGATTGATAGTCATATTTTATTGCGTTAAGGTAGGGCGATTTAAGGTCTAAGGTTGCTCCCAAAAAAGTGTTAACGCTCAAGACACAAACGATAACGGCTAAACAAAGGCTATCAAAAGTAATGAATTTTTGAAACAA
>CAWHSD010000004.1:0-76560 GCA_963831895.1 Candidatus Bathyarchaeota archaeon | reverse complement strand
CCGTTTGAGTCTTTGCCTTCGCTGTGTCCCATCATGAAGGTTATGTATGCTTTGCTGATGCCTCGTTCGGGTGGAGAGGCTTCTTGTTCGAAGAACTTGCGGAATCCGTGGCTGCGAATTGAGAGCGGTCCAGTGTAAAGGTCGTGGCGTTTCCATGTTTCTCTTACGGTGTTGTGGAAGTGTTTGGGGATCCAGGGGCGTCCGGTGTCGGCTATGAAGATGTAGTCGCTTTTGATGCCTTTGCGGTCTAAGATTTGTTGTCTTAGGGGGCGCCATTTTTGGATTTCTTGGATGGCGTCTCTGCTTATGTAGCTGAAGTATTGAAATCCGTTGCCTTTGCGTTCCTCAAAGTCAAAGCGGATCCGTTCGGCTCCGGAGTCGATTAGGCGGAAAACTCTTTTTGCTTGTTGATTTATGTCGACGAGTACCTGTTGGATTGCCTGGCCTGCTTGCATTTCACACATGCAGATTGCCCGGTCGCGTTGGTTGAGGACTGCTAAGATTCTTTTTATGAAGTCTACTGTGAAGGGTTTCTCCTGATATTTTCTGCGTTCTCGATTAGGGAAAAATCCGCCTGTTGATGTTAAGGGTACTTCGTTGTGGTCGCAGAACTGTTTTATGGGTAAAAAGAAGGCTGTGTACTTGTAGTTTTTGGCTTTGCCTTTTAGATCTGGGTTATCTCGGCTGTAATCTAACACTAGTCGCAGCGCCCATCGCCGCTCTTCAATATCGTTGGTTGCCCGTTTTTTGATGTGTAGGTTAAGAAACTCTGTGGGAGTGAGCTCTATTCCTTTTATGATTTTTAGCCAGTTAAAAAACCGTACAAGGCCTACTGATTTTTCATAATAGGTGTTTTTGGATTCTAAGAATTGATTCAAGTATTCCTGCACACCTGGGTGCATTTCGACGTATTTGGTGACTTGCGTGAGTGGTACGGTGTACTTGAATTTCTTTTGGTTAAGCGTCGTCACGTTCTCCCTCTCTAAGTCTCCTCATATGTGACTCGATATAAGGAAATCTGTGTCAGTTCGCCCGTCGAGTCCATCTCACTGCTTAAGCTCAGACTCTAGTGCTCATCATCCAACCATAACTTAAACATCAGAGCTTAAGACTGTTACGCTGTAAAATCATTTTTTGTAATGTAAACTATTTTTATTCAACCAAATTCTTCGTTATTTGTTGAACTTTCTAATACACTGGAGACCAATTCGAGGGCATTTGGTGAATTATTGCTTTACAGATGATGTTCTTTTATAATGGTAAGATTTAAAAGGGTCTTTCGCATCTACCTATGAACTTCAATGACTGAAAAGAACATGTTTGAATCGGTAGAACGCCAGTTTAGCAAACATGTGTTCGATGGCTATTGAAAACATCATAATAACAAAGGAGGAAAAGAAATGTTATCACGAGATTGCGACGGATGTTCCCAAATGAAATCCTGCAGTAAAAGATTCGACATCGCTGAGAAAGGAAATTGTGTTTACTGCCCAGACGGAACAGCCCATTTAATTGACGGTTCCTAAATGAACAAAATTAATTGTTCATTTTAAGAAAAATATTTCCTTTTGTTTTTTCTATTTTTTTGATTACTATTGTAGATGTTTTTCTATTGCCTTTTTAACTTGGTTAAGTATTTCTGAGAAATCTGCTTCTTTTTCAGGATTCATGCCCTTCTTTGAAACTTTTAGCAAGGTCTCGTAGCCCTTAGCTGCCAAAGCTTTCTCCATTGCACTCATGGCTCTATTATTTCCAAATAAACGATATGTACAGAACAAGATGACTTTTTTACCTTCTACTTTAGACATGGCTTCTATGAACGATATAACCTCTTTTGCTGGGCTTGCGCCTTCAACAGGTGTGCCAAAAATTAAAAGGTCGCAGTTTTCAAGTGTTGACAATTGGATGGATGCTATATCGAAAATAGGTACTTTTACCGTGTTGGCTATTGTTTGAGCTAAGCGTTTGGTATTTCCGGTTCTCGAAAAATATACAATGAAGGTATTCATGATTTAAATTGACGCTGGCTCGGTTAATATAATCTTTACCTATGGACTATGGTGGTAAGTTTAAAAGATCAGCCAGGCAATATTTCTTGAGAGCCAAAAACATGGATTACGTTATAATAGCTGATTCTTACGAGAAAATCGAAGCAACCACCAAACGATTAGAAATGACTGATTTGCTTGTTGAATTGCTAAAGAAGACGCCCAAAGATGTCATGGCTAAAGTTGTTTATCTAACTCAGGGAAAATTGTACCCTGACTTTATGGGAATAGAAATGGGTGTAGCGGAGAAACTTGCCATAAAAGCCTTGTCACGTGCGTCGGGACAAAGCGAAAGCTTAATCCAAGCTGAGTTGCAAACGAGCGGCGACATCGGTCAAACCTCAGAAAAACAATTATCCAAACGTAAACAATCAACCTTTTTTACAAAAAAACTCACGGTTGAACGGGTTTATGAGATTCTTGACAAACTCGCCAAAACCTCTGGCAGTGGCGCTGTGGACACGAAAATGGCTCTTCTCTGTGGGCTCTTGACAGACGCATCATCTAGAGAAGCTAAATGGATCATCCGAACGGTAACAGGCAACTTGCGTTTGGGCATCGCGGACATGTCGGTGTTGGATGCTTTGGCGATTGCTTACGGTGGCGGAAAAGAAGCTCGTGAACTCATCGAACGCGCCTACAATATTTCCTCAGACTTAGGCAGAGTTGCAAATATCGTTGTTGAAAAAGGTATTGAGGGCATCAAAGAGTTTCAGGTTATGGTTTTTGAACCGATTCGACCCATGCTTGCCGAGCGGCTTGGAGCGCCCGAAGAGATTTTGGAGAAATTCAGCGGAAAATGCTTAGCTGAGTACAAGTACGATGGTGAACGAATTCAAGCTCACAAGAAAGACGGCAATGTAATTCTGTTCTCCAGACGTTTAGAGAACATTTCTGAGCAATACCCAGATGCTGTAGATTTAATTAAAGAAAAAATAGAGGCTAAAGACGTCATTTTAGAAGCTGAATGTGTGGCGATGGATTTAGAATCAGGCGATATGCGCCCATTCCAGGAACTCATGCACCGCCGACGCAAATATGGCGTAGAAGCAGCCATCAAAGACTATCCGATTTCGCTTTTTGTATTCGACGGTCTCTACGTTGACGGCAAAGACTTAACTCTTGAACCTTTTCCGCATAGACGTAAAATGTTGGAAAAAATCGTCAAGCAAAGCGACCGAATGAAACCCGCCACTCAGAAACTAGTCAGTAGTCCCAAGGAATTGGAGGATTTCTTCGAGCAAGCCATCGCGGATGGTTGTGAAGGTTTAATGTGTAAATCCATTGCCAAAGACTCCGTTTACCAAGCAGGAAGTCGCGGTTGGCTCTGGATAAAACTGAAACGCGACTACCGAAGCGAAATGACCGATACTGTTGACTTAGTGGTCGTTGGTGCATTTCACGGCAGAGGCAAACGAGTCGGAGCATATGGTGCATTGCTTTTAGCAACATATAACGCCGAAAGTGATACTTTCGAAACCGTAACCAAATGTGGCACCGGTTTTACCGACAAAGACTTAGCAACGCTCCATGAAATGCTTCAGAAACATGTGGTTCCAAAGAAAAATAGTCGTGTTCTATCCATGTTGGAAGCAGACGTTTGGTTTGAGCCATCGGTAGTTCTGGATATTTTGGGCGCCGAAGTTACATTGAGCCCTATTCATATGAGCGCGATGAACTCTATCCGCAAAGGCGCCGGTCTGGCCATACGTTTCCCACGATTTACGGGCAAATACCGAATCGATAAAGCACCTGAAGACGCTACAACCTCCAAAGAGATCGTGGAAATATACCGTGCTCAAATGAAAAAAATCGGTGAACTTCCAAAAAGCTAAAACTGATAAGTACCAAAGCGTCTAAGTAGTTGCGGGTGCGTTTGATTTGGCTCAAGATTCAGAAAAATTGAAATCAATGATAGCTTTAAAAAAAAGGCTTGAAGAGCAGCTGGAAAAGTTAGCGATTGAAGTTAAAGAGGTTCAAGACACCCTCGATACAGTTAATCAAATTCTTCTTGAAAAAGGCTTCAAACGTGGAGACATAAAAGAAGTCCATGCCCAAGCGTCTATACCTAAAGAAGTGGTTTTGCCAAAGCATGAACCGGAAACGCCAAAAAAAGAATCAGTCAACCAACATTCAGAACCAGAAAGCGTTATTCCACTAAAAACTATGGCTGATGAACCCTTAGCACTTATTTACTTTGAAAAACAATCTATCCACGTGCTGCCTGACGAATCCAAAAAATTCAGCGTTAATACACCTCCATTCATTAATTTTCTAGTTGAGAAAGTCTTCGCTAAAATGCAGGAAAAAGATAAAGAGCTTGTCAGGCTGGGGCAATTATCGACAGACAAAATGTTTTCTTACAACATAGTTCATGAAGGCGACTTAATTCGAGAAATTATAATAAAGAATGCCGACGATGAACGTTTAAAAGAGCTTAAATCAAGCATCCGATGGACTTTCGAGAAAATGTATGAAAAAATAAAAAGCGGCATTTAAACTACATTAAATATTTTTGTAGTGTGTCGCCTATTTTGTTCTTGGGGCATAAACCCACAAGTCTTTCTGCTTCTTTTCCATCTTTGAAAACTATCATCGTGGGTATGCTGAAGACTTGGAATTTTTCTGCTGTAACAGGGTTCTCGTCAACATCCAGTTTGCCGATTAGAACTTTGCCGTTATATTCTTTTGCGAGTTCCACGATAGTAGGGGCTAAAGCTCGGCATGGTCCACACCAGTTAGCCCAGAAATCAACAAAAAACAACTTATTGTTTTTGAGTGTTTCTTCAAAATTTGAGTCGGTAACATGAAAAGGTTCAGTGCTCATTTTAACTTTCTCCATTAAATACTAATAGAAACTAGCGAATTGTTTGATATAAACTGTTCGCGACAAAAAGTTACCCGCTGGACTTCATTTTTTCGAGTAACGCTTTGAATGTAGCAAAAGATTCTTCAGGGTCTAAGATCTCGGCGGCGACTTTTTCGAAGGGGCAAACATCTGTTTTGTCCATGTCTAAAATGTTGGAGATGATTTCTTTGGTTGCGACCATTATTTTATTATCTTCAAAAACCGCCTGCGCTTTTCTGCTTAAAACTTCAGCATAAACCTGCCTTATTCCAGCATAGACACATAACAAGGCTATTGCTTTTCCAGCTACTCGATCAGCTACCGAGGCACCATTTAGTTGGGTTCCAAATTTCTCTATTGCTCCGATAAAACCGGAGATTCTGTGAGAATCAGTTTGAAAAATGATTTTCCCATTCTTAACTATAGCAAGTGTTAGATTTTTGTCATAGAGCTGTTTTTTGGCTATTTCAATGTCTTGCATGCTTCTCATGAAATGCAACGCATAGAGGCTAAAAATACTATTGGTACTAAATCGATATGTTACACACCTTTGGACGGTTGTTTCGAAAATTTCACGGTTAAGTTTGAAGATTGCCGTTCAATCCGAATTTTAAGCGTTCTTGTGATTGCTTGTTTACTGCCACAAAAGCATATACCCAGTTGTAAAGAGATAAAACCTGAAATAAAACCCAGTTTCTAAAAAATAGGGTTCGTGCGATGAATCGAACAGAACTTTATTCAATTTTTAAAACTTCTTTCAGAGATTGGAGAGAAGATAATGCCGTCCTACGAGCTACCGCACTAACTTTTTTCATAATCCTGCCCCTACCATCACATCTACTTATCATTCTAGCTGTTTTGACTCTTTTTTACGATCAAACACAAGCAACCGAAATATTGGTTGGACAGATCTCATCGGTTGTAGGCAGTAAGACTTGATGAGTCTGCTTAAAAGCTGAGGGGACCGAAAAACCATGATTATTTCGATGTTGTAAGCTAATGTTGGTTCAGTGAGTAATTTCTTTGGGAATTTGACAAGGCGTATCTGGATAAAGGGTTCGCTTTATGCTAGTTTCATGTTGTTGAAGAAATTGAATATTTCTTTGTTTTAAGTCGGAGGTTTATCCAATTCTATAGATTCCCGTTCCACTAAATATCGAATTATCGTCGTTTAAACCGAAATAGTTACATAATCTTTGTCCTTTTTTTGTAATAAAATATTCTACTTTAGGGCCAATAGTTTTTTCATTAATTATTTCTAACCTTACTAGAAAGTTGAAGAATTCTTTTGAAAGAGTGAAGTTGAGTCCTGCTTTACGCATTATTTGTTGTGGTGCCATTGAATCTCCGCGGTATAAGACCTTGATCACAGCAAGATACATTTCCATTCTCGATTGTGCCAAAGTCCATGCCCCTCTAAATAAAAAAATTGAACATTTTGATTATTAAGGCTTTCGACTTAAGACAGTTATCACGAGACACAAATCTAAAAACAAAAGTACTTAAATGATGGACGAAGACCCTCTAACTTTTGCTAATTCCCCAATTCTATCCTGTTTTTAATTTTAACCCAGGCTGAATCCATATCAACTATTGTAGTTTAGTAAATATCAAATTCAAACGCAATCGCGGAAAAAATTGAAATCCATTAATAATAAACAATCGATTTTAACTTCTGCATAAAGTCATTTTTTACCAAACGATTGTGGATCAATCTGTCTGCGCGTGCCATCTTTGTCTATCACATACATATGAAAGTCGTATTCATCACAGTAGTTTTTGAATTCAACATACTTCTCTTGGTTGCCTTCAAACATTTCAGGAGTTGCTACTTCACAAATTCGTGTTAGACAACCTTTCTTTTCTGCTTGAACATCTGGAAGATACCCTTTACCTATCATTGAGGGCTTCTCGTAACCTTGTAAATCTGCCTTAACCGTCCAGTTATCCCGTTTCAATTCTTCAGCTACTGCCATAACACAAGCGTCATGATTATCTTGATTTTTACTTTTTTTCTCACGACATCATAATCACGTATTCAGAATTACTTTTGGTTGAATTTCCTTTATTGTTTTTTCCAAGGTCTAATAACTCGGTCATTATCCCAGTACGCGCAGCACATGCGGACGGTGACGTACATTTCTATTTTTTTATTGTAACACAATCTCTTGCTTGATGCGTCGGCTTTCGAGCCACCTGGAAGTGTAATTAAGTCAGCATTCTCGGCTCGATTCATTTCTTCATTGTTTTTTGGGTTAATTCCGCCTTCATTATTTAATTCTTGTGAAACTACAGGTTCATTGTTGTTGGCTATAAATTTGCAGTTAAAACAATTGGTTCCAATAATTTTTTCTTTAGTTAAGCTATTTTTACTCATAAAAACACCTAGTATTGAAATATTTTTCTCTCAGTAAAACGTTTTGTAAGACTTCTTCTTTGGAAGATGAAATGGTGGGCCGAGCCGGATTTGAACTGGCGACCTTTCGATTATCAGTCGAACGCTCAAGCCAAGCTGAGCTACCGGCCCACATTTTTTGAAGCGACACAAGTTTAATATTATGTGGGTTTATAAGAATTGTCATAAATCTTTTAATGCTACACCATTACTTTGGTTGTCAGAACAAGGGCTCGTAGCCTAGCACGGCATAACTTCGAAATGGTGACCTCACCTTCAAGTTTTCTCTCAGTGAAACGCAAAACTCCTCTTTTTTCCTTTCTTGCTTTTATTGACTGCACGGAGACTCTTTGTGCAAGTTAACCGAGATTTTACTATAGAGCCTTTCAAGTCTAAGCCTATTTTTCGCAGTGATAAGGGAAAGAAGCATAGTTATCCTAAGCAGCGTAAGGGCTGGAATTTAGTTTGTCATGGACAAACTGAAGCCAATTTAAGTTTTAACCCAACAAGCGCTAACGATACTGTCATGGACACAGTAAGAGCATTCAAGCATTCGGCTGAAATCCGTGAGTACTGGCGACTAGATGAAGCGTAAGCAAAGAGCCCGACCTGGGTTGTCAAGGATGTTAAAACCGACAGAACAAGAATTTTGGAGGTAAGCAAGCGTAATGTTTGAAGACTTCAAGGATAAGGTTCGTGAGCACAGCCAAAATGAACAACCATTGAGTGCCTCGTTATCTCCCGAGATCCTTGAGAAGCTCAAAAAAGAGGGCATAGATCCCGACAATTTTACTCTTAAGCAATTATGGCCCGAAGTTTTAGATGAGGATGGAAATGACCTATCTTTACTATCTGGCGCAGAATGGGAAACCCTGATAACTTACGCGACCACCCGCAAGTACTTAGTCGAAAAATATCCACAAACGCAACAAGAAGCAAAAATGTCAGGACAAGCATGGGAGCAAGAGCCAGTCGAAATTAAACAAATCAATATAGCTAAAGCACGATATGACTCCAAAGCACCAATCTTTTACAATGCAATGCTGCAGATGAAGGTAATTTGCGATAAACTGCAGGTTCTGCAGACTCAAGCAACCGATTATGAGAAAGTCTGCCTACGAGTCTACTGGCATCTAACTTGGAACTGGAATCGGGCGCCAAATATAGATGCCTTCAGAGCCACAACCAACGACACAGATATCTTTGAAACGGTGGATACTTACTTTAAAATCTGCAGAAAATACCATGTGCCAACCTTCGAAGAACCCTACTACTTCCTATCAGAGCAGAAGCGCCGAGACATAAAACTGGAGGGCGATATGATAAAGCGAACAACCGATTACAGCGAAAATGAAATCCGCATTTCAATTTTGGAAGGAACACCGTGAACGATATCCTCGAAAGACGCTTAGAATTCCTAAAGCTTGAAGCTAAAGGCTTTACCCTCTGCGAAATAGTGAAGATACTGAGCGAAAAATATCACACTTCAGAGAGAAACATCTACTATGATGCAGAAACCCGCGACAGCTGGCAACCGGTTTTGACGCAGTTGTTTGATTTGGATAAGGCGCGGCTTATAGTGATTAACCGCTATGACTTCCTCTATCGTTTAGCTAGTCTTCATTTCCAAACGGCAGGTGAAGGCCAAAAGCCTGCTTACCTTTCGAAGATGGTTGAAGTCACTGATCGTTTAGTGGGTTTGTTGGGTTTAGAAACGCTAAGGGAGAAATTGGAAACTGAGAAAAGAGCAGCTGAAGTGATAAACGAGTTAGCTAAGAATGAAGCGCTAATAGATGGAATAGCAAAGATTTAATGAATTCAGCATTAAAAAAAACGAGCTGGCTCTATAACATCGCTTCTAAAAATTGTGTTTGCCTGGGATAAATTTAAACACTGTTTGACTGTTATTCTTCATTATGGTCCGTAAACCTTCGCCTAAAGTGTATATTTCTGATGAACTCGCAAAATGCCTAAACAAACTTGGACCGAAACACAAAATATCCAAATGGATTGGCGATATGAAAGAAGTTTTCAAGGAAAACATGTTTGCTGGCGAATTAATTAAGAAAAGCCAAATTCCCAAACAATACATTGACAGGTACAATGTAAACAACTTGTACCGTTATAGTCATCCTGAAGGGTTCCGCTCCTGCTACACAATTCTAAACGGTTGCCCCTACATTCTCGACATCATGTCGCATCCTGAATACGATAAAGTATTTGGTTACAAAACAACTTAGGATTATAGGATTCTCATGCTTGATTTCATCATGGCTTCTAGTTTTGGATTGTTAACTCCAGTGTAGATGATGCATGCTTTGTTGAAGCTTATTTTTCCTGAAGCTTCCAGATAGTTTAGTGTGCGTTTGAAGGTTTGGTACTGCATTTTTCTGGGTAGGCTCTTCCAGAGTTGAGTTCTTGTGGGGTATTCTTTGGCGTCTATGATTGCTTTTTCCACCATGAGTATTGTGTCGAGTTTTGGTTCGTGGAGAACTTCAATTCGCATGTTTGCCATAATTCTCACTTTGCCGTTTGCGTTGTTGTTGAATAAATAATTAGCCAATCATATAAACTTATATGATGATTTGACAGTGTTGTAAGTAACCCTGTATGTATTGGCACTTCACACGAGACATATGAAGCTAAAAATAAAATCTATGAGTGAACTTGTTTTTCTTGAATTATTCCTCTCTTTAGTGCTAAGAAGACAAAGAATTGAGCACACGCCGCAATAGCCGCCGCTTTGAAGGCAGACAAACCCTCAAGCCCGGCAACAGAGCCACCGCCTAAGGTGCTAAAGAAAGTTAGTGCGCTAATAATTGCTGCATCAGTGAGCGCGTCAGCCCAATCAAACCTTTGCTCTGAAATATTCGAAATACTGTTTGTACAATAGATGATTAATCCCTTAATTGTTAGTCTTGGGATATTGTTTCTTTCTTTTAAGCAACTTGTGCCTTTCTTAACTATAGATATTGATTTGCTCCCCCTCGATGCAGACCCTTGACGCCTAATATTTAAAAAAATAAAAATGGAAATTATTTAAATTCCACTCTCTATGATTTGCTTGTCTTCTCCTGTTTAGCATCAGCACTGTCTTTTGGCAGAGCTTTTAGGTCAGTGTTCTCTTTTTGTAAGGCGGCGTTCTCCTCCATCATTGTTTTCATGACGGTGTTTAGCTGTGCCATCATGTCATTAATGCGTAGGTTTAGCATACCGATTTGTTGCATGACAGGTGAAGCTCCGGCGGTGTTTTCGATCAATGTAAGTCACCTCCTGCTCCATAGTTTTAAATGCGATGATGTGTTTGTGTTATGCTGCTGCCTTGTTTTTGAGCTGGTTTTCTAGTGTTTCGACGCGTTGGTGTAATTTTTTGACTTCAACTATCAGGGGTACTACGAGACGATCATAGTGAACGCCTTCTGGTTCACCTTCCTTATTATGCCAGGTTAACTGTGGATTTTGTATGTATACTTCTTCAGCGATCAGGCCCATCTGTCGGCCTTCGATTTGTTTGCGTTCTTCATCTTTCCAGTCAAAGTTTACAGGTCGCAAATTGTACACCCATGAACAATCTTCTAGCGTTTTGACGTCTTGTTTATAGCGGATTGAGGATGGGTTCTTAATCAGAGTGCCATTATTGTTTGTATAAACGGCGACTGTGCCTGAATATGCTAAATTGCCTGATGTTATGCTGCTATCAGAAACAAATCCGTTACCACCGCTAACACGTATGTATCCGCCGTTATTCCAGAGATAGCCGTTTGAATTGCCAGTAAGGTATAAACTGCCTGCAAGCGATAAGTTTCCAGACATATCAAGGCGCATTAATTCAGCTGTACTTATGCCATCTCTCCAGCTAAACCACGGGTAAGCGCCCCATGGATGCACCCAAGAAGTGAGGTCGCCATGGCTGTCTCCGAAAGTTAAGCCTCTGTCTGGTCTATCACCGAAAGATCCTGACTGCCCAAATATGTTGCTACTTATGCCGATGGTGTTTACAACTAAAGCATTGCACCATAGGTTTTGTTCAACAATTAAGCCGCCAGCACTAGGCGTCTGAACTCTTATACTATTAGTATCACGATACAATCTAACGTTATCGTCATTGAGATTTATTACTCCACGAACAGTCAAGTTACCCACATCCAAATGAGCAGGCGTTGAGCCGTCAGCCATGAAAAGATGCAACGTATCAAATTTACCCAAGGCATGATTATTTTGATCAACCCATATGTCCGAATCTGTTAGGCTAATCAACGGTGGTGTGGTCGTTTGATAAAGTCCGTGACCAATTAAAATTGCGCCTCCACCAGCGCCTGGACTTACAGATTTGTACGGATCTGATGTAGTCATCAAAGCGCCATAGGTTTGGATGTCTCGTTCAACCCAAAGCCCCCATTGAGTCGCGAGAAATGGAATAAAGCCAGTTCCACCCATATCTTGCATTTCAACAAAAAAGAGAGCTTGATTATTGCTGTCAGGATAGCTGGCCCCCTGAGGCAATTGTTGGCTTGGAGGGTTCCCTTGAGAGCCAGGTTGAGTTTTATACGATGCAAAATTTACGTAGCATTGGTCGGCTATGTATGGTAGATATGCCCACATGTTTGGTAAATACCGTTGATTGGCTGGGGTAAGGACATCGGGTGCATAACCTTGAACAGTTATACTCATGAAATCACCCCAAATTCTGTTGGTTGCATTGTTCTCCGATTTTCATCGAAGAAAATATCCTGAGAATTTATTAACTCCGGGAAATTCGATTGCTCATTCTGTTTAAACATTTTATCACTAATAAACAAATGGATGCGATATTTAATTTAAACCATTTTACGTCTATAAATGCATTATATTAAATGTATTATTATTTGATTGATTTCTAATAAATACTAAGAGATAAATGCTTGAAGTCGAAATTTGATGACCTGAACTAACAAAAAAGGCAAGTGAACCAAGCAAGCAATAGTTGAATTACACAATGCGTTAATCAAATCCATAGCAACTTTAAGTTATTCACAACATGCACAGTGGGCAAAAATTTTTTAATACAAAACGCTTCTTATAATTATATGCCCAGAATCATTGCGCTATTGCTTGTTTTCCTAATAGCTATGACAACTTTAATCATAGCTAGACCTACAGTTTGCCAAAATACACCTTCAGTTCCATTATTCACCGTTCAACTTACGAATCATTCTTTAGCTATACCTACAACTTACTCCATAGACCCATATACAAATGAAAGTATTATTCACTCAAGTTCACACTTCGAGTGGAGAACTGTCGATTTCACAATAGAGAATCAACTCTTTACTCACTATAGTAATAATGGCGAAACTGTCGAGTTCTATTACAATATTCGCTATAAAGGACATTTTGGAATGGATTGGATCGAGATTTTTGGTACTCAATCTTACCCAAGCCAGAACGCATCATCTCAAAAAACAATCGTATCGTTCGCTTTAGCAGGACAAAATGCCTCTCAATCAGGTCTTAGGATCCTACAATTTCCGCCAAATGGTCAAGTAGATTTCCAAGTGCAGGCTTTAATAGGCGTCATTCATCGCATCATTCAAGGACCTATGTCAGCCCCTTGGATTTTTACAGGTGAAACAAGCGGTTGGAGTAACACTCAAACCGTAACTATTAGCAATAACTCGACTACAACGAATCCTGAAAAATCGACAACTCCCAACCAGTCAGTTTTGCCTTCCCAGAACCCCACAGCAACTCTTATCCAGCCTGACGCTGGAACTTCGGTGTTGTTTGGTTGGGTTGAAATTGCTATTGTGATCCTACTGGGGGTTGTTGTTGTTGTTTTGTTGGTTTTTGTGGTCGTATTTCAACGCAAACGGAGCTTAAAATAAAACTTAGTTCCAATTGACATTAACCTTCTTTTTTCTAACTGTCGAATACAGACTTTGATTAAACGTTGGGTTACTAGATTGCCCCTAAGAGTTTTGCGCCCTTCTCCGTAAGCATATACTTTGCTCGATGCTGTGGTCCACTCTTTTGAACGTAGCCGTCTTGAACTAAATATCGAAAAATACCCTCAAAGGCCGCATGAGTGCAAGCCATTCTTGTCGTTCGAGCCCCAAGTTCAGTACGGCTAAGAGGCTGCCGACTAAGTTCATACAAAACTATTTTTGCCAAATCCATTCTGTCAGTTAAACGCTTCATACAAACATTATCTCCCTAAAGTTGAAAGATTATTAAATCGCTTTTTTAGTTTTTAAAGCACAAGATCAAACGACAAGATAATGCAGTAGAGGGTAGAGTGAATGTGAAGAATGTTAATTCAGGAAATTTTGTTGTTTTTTAAGCCATCCACTGAAAGATTTATGTTTTTTCCCAATATCGCATGCACCTAACCTTCATATGATTAGATATCTTAAGGAGTGTTGATTAAGATAGATCTTCCAAGATGCGGCTAAGTGTTAACATTCAGACAGCGTCTCCGAATCCATCCGCCGCATCCGTAACAGGTAATCCGCCTCAAGATGAAATCTCAAAACTTTAAACGGCGTTTATCTATGCCTGATTTTGAATGCGGTTAATTTCTTTTGAGGGGAAGTGTTATACGCTTTGCAGATAAAACGCCAAGCTAACTATAGTATCGATTAGTTTTTTAAAAGTTTATCTATGAAGCGTTTAATTTCTTCAGCGGTGCTACCCATGTTGTTAGCGATTTTTGATCCTTCATCCGTTAAACCGTAAACCCGCCCGCTACCACTTCTAACACATTTTATCCAGCCTTTTCTCTCCAACGAAGCCAGACCAGAGTACACCGTGCTTGGGCTCGCTGCATCCTCGACCTTTTTCATAAAATAATTGTTGATGCCATAACCCGTCATGGCTTGATTTTTCAGGGCTACTAAGATAGCTAAGTCTGAGAAGGCTACAAAGATTCTTTTTTGGACTAATGGTTTTTCTGCCTTCAAGCTAAAGCCCTCTCGCTTAAAAATCGCTATAATTAGATTGCTCACCAAACTAGAAAATTTTGCACTTATTAAGAACTCTGTTTTTAGAACCCCACTTTTCTGTTGTTTAACACATCTACTCTAAAATTTTGTATTAGTGTTAGTATTAGGAATACGTAATAGCATTTTATAAACAAAACCCAGCATAAGGAAGATTTGGAAAGAAGTAACTTTCCATAAAACATTTGGAGGTGAAAAGAAAAATGACGAAAAAACCTCAAAGACTTCTGTTGATAACGATTCTGCTTACAGTGCTTCTTATTTCTAGCGTTTACGCAATACTAACACCTAGTGCACAAGCAGCTGAACCAACCCTTGAAGAAAAGGCATCATCAATCTTGGGCAATGTTCTTAATCTGAATTTGGCAAAGTACACGCCTACTGTAAAAGTAGGTCCGCAAGATTCTTACATGGGTATAGTTCCTGAAGACAACATTCGCTATATTCTTGAAAACGATGGAAGCAAAGTTGACGCTCTCTGCTCCTTTACGAACGGCAATTTACGAATGATGTATATGCTTGAAAATCAGGGTTCACCTGTCATTACCAAATTGGCTGAAAAACAGTTTGAGTTTGGCAAAGGGAATTTATATGTCATAGATATTCTTGAAACTGCTAAAAGTTTTCTCGTTGACTATCGGAGTCAGACTGGAAACTCATTCTATGGTCAATTAAGCTCAATGCTAGATAATATCGATGACGACAAAAATCTAACAAAAACAGCGGGGAACGTAAAACTTGATGTCAACATTACAGGGGATACTACAATTTACAAGTGGACTTACATATTTAATGGTCTGGAGGCGCCCGACAAGTGCATAGCTTTGGGTTATAAGAGCGGATTTTTACAGTACTTTATCGATAACTGGGATCTTTACAGAATAGGTAGTACAACCGTCAATATTTCTGAAAAAGAAGCTATTGATATAGCGATGGAACAGGCAAAAGGTTTCGCTTGGAATATGGGTTCTGATAATAATAGTGCTAAAATAATGGGCTTCAAAGTTACCAATGCCATGGTTTTGCAAACAGTTTTTACAAGTAGTACTAATACTGATATTCTGCGTGGATCTGATCCTTTGATGCTTTACCCTGTGCGGCATGTCTGGGTTAGCTTAGACAAGTTTTATCCCGGTAATGTCTACGGAATAGAAGTTTATGTCTGGGCTGACAGTGGAGCAATTTGCTATATGCATGAGCGAATTTCTACTATAGACCCACCTGCTAATTTAATTGCTAATAGTAACGATTACAAGGTTGAAGGTTCAACTAGTGAGGCAGCTAATGATGATGCTGTAAAATCGAGTTTGATACCCTTCACTGGGATAGTGTTTTCGGTTTTTGCTGTTGTAATGCTTGGGACTACTCCATTTTGGTTACAGAGAAAGAAAAGTTTGCAGAAGCAGTCTTATAGGGTTGGCGGGATATTGCTTTGTCTTTTGCTGTCCTTATCCATGTTGTTGATTCAATTACCGACCGTTGGTGCAGTTGAACCTTCAAGACGTTCATTGATATGGGGTTCTGAAAGTACAGGTGATACTTCTTTTTGGAATGGGAGTAATTGGGTTACCGGTCGCAAAACGGCAAATGAAATTTCTAGGCAAAGAGTCACTAGCAATGCAATTAGCAATTACTTACGAGATGACGGTTACGTTACTAGTAACAATCAGGGTACTGGTTCAATTAAAGCTGAGATACTAAACAGCATATCAGATGCCGAAGTCAATTATAGCCGTGTGGCAGTGGTTGATTTTGACCATGGCGTTGGACATAACGAATCATCTAGAGCATTTGGAGAATTTCACTATATGTTTGAAGATAATATAGGGATGAATACGTCTGATCCTGAGTATATCGACAATAATTATGTCTTTGATATGGATATCTATGATGAAACTGCTGGCAAGACTTTTTTCGCTTTAATTAACACTTGCCTGTCAGCATGTATAGATGATACAGTCGGAGACTACAACGCCTCTCAGGGTATAGTCAATCCAAATGATTCCCCTCAAAACCAGCGTGCACGTGGTATGCCGTTTGCCTGGACACACCTACTTGTAACCGAGAATCCTAACACTGATCCTCCTTCTGGATACATGAGTCGTAACGGCTACACTCATCCCGATGGGGGCATTAATTGTTACATAGGTTTTCCTTTTGGATCAGCGTCGTTGAATCAAACCATAACTGGCATTGCTCCAATTTACGCAACTTGGCTTGAAAAGTTCTTCTGGTATGCTTTATCCTATGACATCTCGGTAAATGATGCTTTAGATGAGGCTTCATTGTTCAACTTCAACAACCTTTTCAGTAATACGGATCTTTACAATAGTTTTGGCGCAGAATGGCCAATGTGGAATAGCGGCGCTCAACGATGGGAGGCTCCACCATATATTGGAAGTACATTAGCAGTCTATGGTAACGGAAACATACACTTATACCAATACTTTGTGCACGATTATGTTGCAGCTACCTCATATGGTTATGCAGGCGTTAACAACCCCGACGGCATCGAAGGAGGCTCAAACGATGACAGCTACGCAACTCTCTATGCGCTTGGCAGTCATGATGATCAGGCGGTGATTACTGGCAGCATTGGCTGGAACCCCATAGGTCATATCTACATTTATGGTAACACAAACCCTGGATATAACAGTCTTGTCCAAGTGTGGGTTTCCTACTACGGTGGCAGCGGCTGGGTTTGCGTCAACGACGACATACACGTTACTCAGACTTCACCTGGGTGGATCGATGTCGGAGAATATCAAGGCTTTTTCAATTACATAGCAATAGTCACTTACTATGACAGTCAACCTTCAATTCTACATGTTGATTCAGTTCTTGTAATCCCAGAGCCAAACGAGTTTTCGGCACGTTACTGGGTTCAGAGTCTTGTTTCAAGCACAGGTTACGGTAATGGATACGTCGATAATCCAGAAGGCATCGTGCACAGTTATAATGATGATGACTACGCACAAATCTACGGTTGGGACTACTACGACGATGGAGGCGTAATAGTGGGTGCAATGAACGGGGAAGTGCATGGTCAGATTTACTTTTATGGCTATTCTATTGATACGTATTGGAGTCACTATTACGTTTACGTCTCATACTATAATAACAATGACTGGGTGCAAACAACAGAAGATTGGCTTGAATGGAGCGGAGTCGGATGGGTTGATGGAGGCTACTATGGAAATTACTTTAGGTACATTGCAATTGTAGCTGTTAACGATGGCATGCCTGTGAACTTATTCGTGGATTCGGTAAGAGTCCACTCATAACTTCCCTTCTTTTTGTAATCTCTTTTTTTGGTAAGAAACATAGACTAATGAACAAATTAATAGCCAAAAAAACCTTTTATTGATAAACTGACAATTAATGGATTATGAGAAAAATGTTCCTATTTTTTGTTGCTTTTCTCCTCCTTGCTTCATGTGTTGTGTTGTCTTTGCCTGTGGAAGCTGCTTCGGAGACTTTTATTGTTCCTGACGATTACCCGACTTTGAGTTCAGCTATTGGAAACGCCACCGACGGCGACACAATATTTGTCAGGGAAGGAACATATTATGGTCCAACTAATCAGACATTAGTTATTGACAAGTCATTATCTATTGTTGGTGAAAACGCCAAGGTCACTGCAATACATTTGTTCCCCAGCTATGGCGTGAATTGGATTTTAACTACTCCTTTTTATGGCCATACCGACGCAATTAACATTAAAGCCAATGATGTGAATCTGGAAAACTTGACAATTATCCTCTCGCCGTTTGGAGACATCACGGTAGAAGGCGATAGAACCCGAATATTCGGCAATAACATAACAGGAGGGAGGACGTTATCAATAAGTGGGTCTAACTGTAATGTATCTAATAACACTTGGGATGGGCGCGTTGAACTAGCGGGCGCTTATAATACTCTCCTCAAAAATAATATTTACACCCTTAATCTGGAATTAGCTAATCAGAACACAATCGGTTTAAATGAAATGTCTTACTTTTACTTGAATTCTTCTAACCAGAATATAATCTATGAAAATACTATTGACACGGAAGGAAAACTCAACAGTGCACTTCAAATTTATAATAGCAGCAACAATGTTTTTGTTAATAACAAAATTAGTGTTGGGCGTTATGGCACCAATTTAATTATTGGTTTAGCTGCGAATAATACTTTTTTTCACAATGCCTTCTTAGGTAAAGATAACCCTGTAAGTTTGGATGTGACAGTTCAAGATACCTCTTGGGATAATGGCAAGGAAGGCAACTACTGGGCTGACTATAATGGCACTGACTTTAATGGGGATGATATTGGTGACACGCCCTACGTTATTGATGTTAATAATGTGGATCACTATCCGCTTATGAATCCTTGGGGTTTAAATGAGCCTCAGGTTTGGCTTGGCTTTTCTCAAACGATGCTAATCATTATTGCAATAGTAGTGTTAATGATTGTAGTTGCTGGTTTGTTTGTATACCGCAAAAAACAGAGGCATAGTATAGTCGCCGTTTAGCTGGGTTGGTTAAATCTTCAATGTTGAAGAGTTTGGCTAAGCAGATACTTTCGAGAATTAACATTAGCATGTAATCAACCTATTATCTTGTGGGTGTTTTGTTTTCGCTGTCGAGGGTTTTTAGTGCTGAGAGCAATAACTGTGTTTTTGCATTCTCCCGATTCAACCTTATGATCCTGACTTTTCCATGCCTAACCTTCACGGGGTATTCGTTGATTATTATGCCTTCTTTTTCCAAAATCAACAGATTGCGATTCAACTCATTATACGTGCTGCCTACACTGCTGACAAGCTTCATAACCTGCATTTCCCGCTTCTCAAAGAGAACCTTCAAGATTTTCTGCCGCAAAGACGAGGCAAGCACCTTACTAAGATCCAACCAAAAACCCTCCCTCAAGCCTGTCTTTAGAAAACTCTTCAAAGCCCATCCAGCCCTCACTTGTATTTACCAATCCTTTGTCACCTAAACCGTCTTGCAGGCTGAGCATAAAAAGCATCCATCGAAGAAAAGCCATCATGGCTTTGTGAGCCCTGCAAAGACAAGTATCTAAATTAGAGCTATCTAACAAAACTAAAGCTGTGCAAAACCGGATTGTTTTATGCGAATGCGTCGATGAAATTGATTAGTTGTTCATCAGTTGCGGTTCTAAGAAAATCTTCAATATTCCACTCATCCAATCTTAGGGCTGCTTTTCCTCTAAGCGTTATTCCATAAAGATCGGAGCACCAACCAGGTTTTGTCGGCCTGTTTCCAACCACCCATATCCAGCCTTGCTCTTCCTGTGCTTCCATTCGCCGATAAACTGTATTGGGATCTGTGTGCATAAAATTTTTAATTCTCTTAACGTTAAGCGACACATCATAGGGGATCAAGGCGCCTTTCTGCCTGAGGATTTGGAGTATGACGCGGTTTAATCTCGCCTCTTTGCCGCTAAAAACCTCAAGCCTTGTGCCATTACTCCTATTTTGCGCCAAAGATTCCTGTTCCCCTCCAGCCCCAGAGGGAAAAACACATGGCTCCCAACCTTGCTTAATACACTAACCGCGCATGTTTTCCATGTTTTATTAATGACAGAATTTTTCTGACAACGGTTTATTTTTGCAGAATTTTGATAAAAACTCAAGTAGTCTTTTCTTATGTGAAAAAATGCTTGTTCTATATTAAAATTGGAGTTTAGGTTTGGTGTTTTAGCGTTTTTTCCTGAATATTTTTGATGGTTAAAAATTAAATTGCCCGTAGCACTTCTATTTTTATATATTTTTTGCGGGGGAAAGCAAAACTGGGACGCCGATGGAGAGAAACCGTGACAAAAAAGGAAATGCGGATATTGAGCAATCAAAGAGGTTTTTTGTCTTTGGTTTTTGCTCAGTGTTAGGTTTCTTGAGCGGGGGTTTTGCCTGGGTCTTTGTTTTCATTGATTGGAACTATTTTTCTTTCTGTAGGTTCTGTTGGGTTTTGTGGTCTTGGTGTTTGTTGGGTTTTTTTGTATACTTTTTGGAATGTTGGGTTGTTTTGCAGGGATTTGCATAGGTCTGCAAGTGTTTCTACGATGAGTTGTTTGATGGTGCAAAATGCTTCAGGGTTCGCATGTGTTACGCCAAAGACGTCATAGTTTACTGCTATGCAGCCTCCTGAACAGGCTTTCTTGTAGTTGCAGTCTAAGCATTTCTTGGGAATCTCACAGTAGGGTGCTGCTTTGCGCCAGTTCTCTGTCCATTCGGTTCGGGTTGAGTTGAATCCGTTGGAGATGTCGCCGATTTTGATTTTGTGTGAATCTATGAATCGGTGGCAGGGGTAGAGTGTTCCGTCGTAGTCAACTCCTGCTGCTCCTTGGCCTAAGCCGCATCTTGAACACCATCTGCGTTCTTGCTGCGTGATTGCGCTGTTAGCGTCTCGGATGAACATTGAGAAGACAGGAATGCCTTGTTGCATCCACTTGGCGTAGTAGTCTCGGAAGATTTCTAGTTCATGTTTGAGTGTAGCTAAATCTGTTGGTGTCCATTCTGCTTCGTAGACCATGTCAACTGCTAGGCTTGTCAGCTTGTATTCTTCAACGAGGGTTTTTATGCCGTCTGCTAAGCCCTTTGTTGTTGATGGGGTTACTGTCCAGCGTACTTGTGGGGTTGGGTTGATGTATTTTCTGATGAGTGATAGGCCTCGCCATGCGTCGTCCCAGCTTCCGCTGCCGTCGGGGTAGATTCTGTTGGTGTTATGTGTGTCTCTGAGTCCGTCTATGGAGCAGTTAAAGCCAAAGTTGTATTTCTTTAGCCATTGCACTATCTCCTCTGTTAGAAGGGTGCAGTTGGTGGTTGCGCCAAACCTCCACTTATGCCCTGTTTCTATGCTTTTTTCAACGATGTAGCGGATGATGTCAAAGTTGCAGAACGGTTCTGCACCAAAGAACCAAATAGAGCCGTTTGGCTCAAGGTTTTGGTCGCCAAAGCGGATAAGTTGGTCGGCTGTTTCTTTGGTCATTTTGCCGCATGGTTGGTTTTCGTTGAGTTTGTAAACAAAGCAATACTTGCACCTAAGGTCGCATTCGCTTGTGACCCATGTGGTTAGTTCTTTGAGTTTGAACGGTTGGTTAGACATCTGATAGCACCTTCTTTTTCTGAGGTTGAGATACCAGGTTGAGTTCGATGAGTGTGTCCATTATCATTTGTTTTATGTGTTCGTTGGTGAAGGGTTGATGGTTTTGTCTTTGTTGATTGCTTGGTTGTGGTGGATTGCCAGTTTGGCTGGCAGTTTGATTGTTTTGTTGTGTGGTCATGTTTTTTTGCGTCCTAGTAGTTTGCGTCGCAGGCTTGGCAGTTGAAACAGGTTGGTTGGCAACCATAACAATCCTGGCAATCATAGCATCCCGGGTAACATGGTCCTTGGCAAGTTTGGCATCCTTCGCAGGGTTGGCAAGATTGGCAACCCGTATCGCAAGTATAGCAGAATTCACATACCTCACAGCCCGTTGCGCAAGCAGTGTAGCAGGATTCGCATATTTCACAGGGCCAATATTCGTAGCCTGACTCACATAGTTCGCAGGGCGTAACACATGTTTGGCAGTAACCATAACATGGCCAACAACCTTCGCCAAGTTGGCACCCATAGCATTGATTCTGACATTGTTGGCAGTCATAGCAACTGGTATAACATTGGCCTTCGCATCCTTGACATGGAGACCCGCAAATGCTTGCCGTATTATAGACACGATAAATGTTTATTCCATAACCGTCCCTAAATTCAACTGGAACAGTGCTATTATTAACCAGCCTTACAGTGTTTGCCTGTGTGTCATGATAGTCTGGGTTGGTTGCTAGGTCATAGCTAGGAAATGCGGGGTGAGGTGTTTGACCATATTTGCTTAAATAGAAAGTAGTTAATGGTGAGCCATTTATGTATGCACTTAAAGTAACGTCTGTTTGATATAAATCAGTTTGTGTGGCAGCAAGTTCGTTAAAGTTGAAAAGAACGATTTCTCCCGATACGTAATTAGGGCTTGTATACTTTGGGGACCAATTGAAAACCCATTCAGCGCAACCTCCTCCAGGAATACTGGAAAGACTAACTGAATCCTTAGTCGTGGACATGCTTTTTCTTCCACAGAATGTACTATTACATGGGAAATCATGGATTAATGGGTCTAAATTCCCATCTAAACTATGGTAAACTTGATCAGAGCAACATCCAGGAGCGGCATCACAATCAAGATTTTTCATAAAGTAGGAACGAATTATTTTGAATCCTGAAATTTCAATAGTACCGCTGCTATTATTTGTGAGAACAATAGTGTTCTGTCCAGTATCATGATATATTTCATTGGGTATATTAGCTAGTTCATAGGTTTGCCACATTCCATTATCAGGAACACCGCTAAGGTACATGTTTTGGGTATAGGCGTTATTGACACCAAAGCTTAGTTGATTATCCATGGCAGAGCCTTTGGGCGTCGCCTTGAAATGAACGTTGCACCAGTCTTTGCCTTCATAGCATCTTGGTTCAGTGCAGGTAAATGTTATGGTTACTGTATTGAGCGGAGCTTGTGGTGATATAGTGTACGAAGTCCCGTCTGGATATGCCCAATAGGTTATTCCTTGACTGCCATCATCTTGCAGTGTGGATTGACTATCACATTGGTAACCGTGATATTCGGATGAATCTATTTCATGAGATATATTACATGACATTATTTCACTTTCCATAATTTTTTACATATTGTCATAATACACGAGCAACTTTAAGGGAGACGGATTGTTTCTCAAACATAGCCGTAGCTATTTTTTGAGAATGGAATCTTTGATTTGAAGTTTGAGGGGAAAAACAAGAATAAGAAAAAATAATACAATTAAAAATAAGAAGCTGTTAGAATATTGAAAAATATTGCCTTTTAAAAAGAAAGACACAGGCAGCTTGGAAAAATAAAATAGTTCTTCATTTTATTTGTTCTTTATGTGGAATATAGAAAAAATTCGCTTCCAATTTCATTTCTTCCTCCAAATTTGAACAAAAAAGGCAGAGTTCTGCGGTGTAGTTGGTGGATTTTTCGTTTTAGTTTTCAGTCTCTTTTGAAGTATCAAGAGAATTGCTGTGGCAACAATTAATACGGCAGCTATTACACTGATTATGAGGGGCAGAGTGGTAAACGGCTTAACCGAAGGAGATGTTGCAGGTGAAACCCTCAAGGCATAAACGTTGCCATCAGCTGACCCTACGTAAAGCACCCCATCGGCAATAGCAGGAGATGACAGAGTGGTGCTGCTGACAGCATAGCTCCAGAGTTTGCTTCCATTAGTAGCATCAAAAGCGTAAACTGCGCCTTTTCCAGATCCTAAGTAAACTACATTGTTGACCACTATTGGAGAAATTTGTATAAAAGTTGTTGGAATGCTGTAATGCCAAATTTCATTTCCATATGTAGCATTCAAAGCGTAGAGACTGCCATCTGTTGGGGTAACGTACACCATACCGTTGGCGATATCAGCCGCCGAATAAATTGGAGCGCTCGTGGTGTAGTTCCAAAGTTCGTTGCCGTTCATAGCGTTAAAAGCATAGAAATTGCCAGCAACTGAACCAATATAAACTACGCCATTGGCAACAATAGGAGACGCTTCAAATTTGGCGTTTCTATAATTCCAAAGTTTATCACCATTATCAGCGTTTAGAGCATAAATCCCTTCCGCTGTACCAAAATAGACTGAACCGTTGACAACGGTTGGAGTTGAAAAAGTACCGCGAGGGCTGTAGTTCCAAATCACCGCACCTGTTTTGGCGTTCAGGGCGAAAATGCCGCCTTCTTGAGCAGCCACATAAACAGTGCCGTTCGCAGCAACTGACGACGAATAATGCTTGCCCCTTTGTAGGTCATCCCAGAGTTGGGTGCCCGTTTTTGCGTTTAATGCTAAGATATAATTCCAGCCGCCTACGTAAACCGCATTGTTGGCAACAGTAGGCGCTGCCCAGACATCATAATGGGCATTATATTTCCAGAGTTGGGCACCATTACCTGCATCTAAAGCATAAATGTTTAAACCCGAACACGCGTAAACTACCCCATTCATAACTGCTGGAGAGAAAACTTTGCCCCCAGCGGTGTAGTTCCAGAGTATCGTCGGAGCTGTTGTTTCGGCGGTTGTTGAGTTAACCAATAACGGCATACTTGCCCCTGAGAATAGGAGAGCCAAAATAAGAACTGCTACAAGGAACGTAATCTTTGACATTTACACCAGTTAATTGTAAATCTGTCTTTCATGTAGAAAAGTCTTATCGTCTAACTTTCTTGACTAAGCCCAGTTACGATTTCTTGACTAAAAATCATCCAATTCTTTCTTGCTTTTTCCCCAACTATCAGTTCATCAAAATGCTCTGCATCTCCGCGGCGTTTGCTCTGGGATAACAAACCACAGACGCGGATCGTGTCAATCAGTTTTTAGTAGAAAAACTGATTTTTATAAGACTTGAAAAAATAAGAACTTACCCACATACACAAAAGTAAATTAGCAATAAGCAAAAGAAAATAAAAGAAAATGAAAAGTTATAGATCCCGGTATTCTGGGTTTGGTATGTTGGTTCCGCATTTTTGGCATTTATAGCTATATATTTTTTTGGGGTAGTTTAGACATTTGCAAGCTCCTTCTTTTTTTGCGGTTGAGATACTAGGTTGAGTTCGATGAGAGTGTCCAGTATCATTTGCTTTATTCTCTCGTCAGTTATTGGTAGTTGGTTTTGTCTTTGTTGAATGCAGGATTGTGGATTGCCTGTTTTATCGGCAGATTGATTATTTTGTGGTAAAGTCATCGTTTTTTTTATCTCCTTTCTAATAGTATGCGTAACATTGTTCGCAGTCGAAACAGGTTACTTGGCAAGCATAACAAGTCTGAGCATCGTAGCAGCTTGGTTCGCAGGCATTGCATGCCTGGCAATCATAGCAACCCGGGTCACAATAAGCGTTATTCATTTGACAACTAACGCAAGTATCACATGATTGGCATCCAAGGCAACTTTGGCAGCCTCCCTGACAGACTATTTCACAACCCTCGTAGCAAGAAGTGTAACATTGGGATTCACACATTTCGCAAGGCCAAGTGTAGCTCGATTCGCATAGTTCACACCAATTGTAACCTGATTCACACAATTCGCATGCCGTAACGCATGTCTGGCAAAAACCGTAGCACGTTGGACAGCTTTGGTTAGCATAGCACGTATTGCACGATTGACATTGAGATCCACAAACACCCACAGTACGGAAAACGCGGTAAACATCTATTCCGTCATTAGACATGACAACTGGGACCGATGAGCTATTTACTAGAGTCACTGTATTGAGTCCTACATCGTTGTAATAGACGTTCTGCGTTAAGTCATGACTTGGAGATAATTTTTGGTCTTGGTATTTGCTGAGGTAATAAGTATCCATAGTGTGACCATTTATGAGTGCATCCAATCGAACATCGTTTTCATAATTGTTAGTGGAAGCTGGCTGAATGTAATTGAAGTTGAAGAGACAGATGGATTTTCCCAGATACCAGCTGCCTCCTGGTGTGTGATCGCTGAAGTCGAATGTCCAAGAGAATATTCCACCATTAGCCGGTATAGTTTGATTCTTTAGAGTCTCATCATGGTACTGTGTGGAACTCAATCCGCCGCAGTCTTCAAAGTTGCATGGCGTGTCATCACGCGTGAAGTCCAAGTTTCCATTGGTGCCAGGAGTGTCTCCAGGATGGCATGCAGCAGGTATAGTGCAGCTACCTCCAGCATCGGCATTTAGATTACACATTTTGTATGTTCGATATACTTTAAAATGATCAACGTTAACAGTAACCGGACTATTGTTAATGATTCTAAATGTATTTTCTCCCATATCATTATATTTTTCAGCACAACCGGTATTAGCTAGCTCAAAAGCTTGTGTTGCCCCATGACCAGCAACGCCACTGAGATAACTTCTATCCGTGTTAAACGTGTTTGTCATATACTGCAATTCAATAGTTGAACTGGTATTTTCGTTTGTCCATGCATTGAAAACTATATTACAGGCGTCTTGTCCGAGTATGTTTGTGTCGCCGCATCTGGGAATAGTATTATAGCTAGAATAGCATTTTGGCACTGTGCAAGTAAAAGTCAAAGTAGCAGTGCCGCTTGGCGGAATTGCCGAGACTGTATATTGATTGCTTAGATTCCAAGTTGTAACTCCTCGACCTTGATCATTATATTGTTCACCCGAATAAAAGTATGGAACGCAGGGTGAATCTATATATATAGTTGTTGACATTTTTTTACATCTTCAATTTGTAGTTTTATCGAGAATTCAATTCTCGATACCTCTGCAATTGAAGCTTTTAGATTTTAAGAAAGACGGGATATTTCAGAGATACAGCTATCGCTTAAATAGCAAAATTTGGGAGCCTGAAAAATGCTTTAATACCAAATATTGCAATAAAGCTACTAAGGACTAAGGTGGTTGGTAAATGCGTGTTTTTTCCATCTTAATTGTTTTTTTTGTTATCATGATTTTGTTGACTTTCTGCTCGATAGTACCGGCGCGCAATGGCACATCGTGGAATGTTCAAACTGTAGACGAAAGTGGCGCAGGTTTTGGTGTCGGATATTGCCCCATTGTAATAGACACCAAAAACAACCCTCATATAGCTTTTACTGGATACACACTGCCCTATCAATTTAATGTTGTTAGGTATGCAAGCTGGAACGGTTTAGGTTGGATTACCCAAACAATAGATGGAGGCATTGCCTACAGCCTTGTATTGAACTCAAACAATGACCCACATTTATTATACAATTCTGGCGACGGTTTAATGTATGCTAGTTACAAAGGAACTAACTGGACGCGCCAAACTATAGACGCAAACGGTGCAGATTTTGGAGATGTTGAATTGGATTCAGTCGGAACGCCGCATGTAGTGTACACAGACGGTAAAGCAATAAAATATGCAAGTTGGACGGGGTCAAACTGGCACATTCAGACTGTAGAAAATGCATCAGAAAATGGTGGTTTGTATTTAGGGGTGGGGTCTTTGGCAATGGACCAAAATGATACGCCCTATATTTTGTATCAATCACAATATGTTAAGCTTGCAACTTATCGTAATTCGACGTGGAACATTCAAACTGTAGATTTTAGTTTAGATGGTTTTGGGAACCTGATATTGGATTCTAAAGGTCATCCGAATTTTATCTATAAAATGAATTACGGTTTTAATAATAACACCCTTATTTATGCCCACTGGAATGGGTATTCTTGGAATACACAAACTGTGGTTTCCAATGCGGGCTTATTCTTCAATTCAGTCGGTTCTTTGGTGTTAGACTCTGATGATTTCCCGCATATCGCTTACATTACCTCTTCTTCAGAACTGATGTATACCAGTTGGACAGGTAGAGCTTGGAATATTCAAACCGTAGATACAAATAGTTCAATCAGCGCGCCTTGTTATTTGACAGCAGACTCTAACGGCAACCCACACATAAGTTTTTTAGTCCTCGTCGGGTTTGGCTATTCCGATAATCACTCTATCATTATGTATACTTCAGCCAGAGAGCCTACGGAGACCTCTTCGTCGTCTTTTTTGAATTTCTCATCAGGGTTAGTTCTAATCGTAGTTATTGTTGGATTAGTTGTAACTGTAGCGTACATTTGGAAGAAGAAAACTTGGTCATAAAAAGGAAAGGATTAGCAGGAAAAAACGAGTAAGTTTTACTGCCATGTATTTTCTTACAAGAAAACATATATGATACATAATTTGACGGGAATTTGTAAATGTCTATTGGTAGTAGATTTTTTTTAAGTTTGTTGCATAATTAAAATTCATATATTTAGAATAAATTTAAGAACAAATAAAACCTTAAAACATTAAACCCGTTTGAGCCTAATAACAATTGATTTTTTTGTAGGAACGAAAAACTAGATGTGTTTCAGAAACATATCGCTTTTCTTAAAACCAAAAAAATTAGACACATCATACTAAGGTGAGTCTAATTTGAGTTACAAAGAAGAAACTAAAAAGTCAAAGTTTAGACTTTTGTGGCATAGCGTGGCTCCGTGGATTGCTTCTGGTTACGGCAAAACAACGAGGGAAGTATGCACGAGACTGCCAAAATATGGATTTGAAGTAATAATCTCTGCGTATTATGGCGCCGAGCCAGGGGGAATCCCTCCTTATTCAGTTCCAGTATTACCCTCAAAAGAGGGACCTTACGGAATAGCATCTGCGGCGCAATACTGCAAACAATATCGTGTTGATGCAGGCGTGTTATTTACTGACTGGTGGGCTTTTAGCGAGTTTCCAAAAATTATTCCTCGACCAATACTTTACAGTCCAATGGATCAAATAAGCTATCCTGAAGAAATTATCAAATTTACCAAGGAGTACTATAAAATCATAGGTTTGTGCAAATGGCAAAAAAAATGCCTTGCAGATATGCAAATTACATCTGATTACATATACCATGGAGTAGACACCAACGTCTTTAAACCCACCAATAAAAGAGATGTAAGAAAGAAATTTGGAATCAATGAAACGGACATTTTTGTTTTCGGAACAGTGGCAGCTAACGGGGACAAAGAAGATAGAAAAGCCCATGCTAGATCGATGAAAGCAATGAGGTATTTCTTAGATCAAAACCCTGACGTAAAAAATATTATCTGGCTCTACCATACAATCCCTAACGACGCAAGAGGTATGCCGCTTACTTCAATTTCGCGTAAACTCGGACTAGACAAAATAATTAGCTTTATGGATCCCAACATGATGAGCACTATGTTTACTGAAGACGACTTAGCGTCATTGATGAATTGCTTTGATATCCATCTGCTATGTAGCAAGCGTGAAGGTTTTGGCATGCCTATACTAGAGACCCAATCTTGCGGTGTACCTAATATTTGCCATGATTTTAGCAGTATGACTGAGCTAGTTGAGGGTCACGGTTGGCTATGCAAGTCATTAGGATCTGGATTAAATCTTGAAACCACACCAATCAATGCAGAGACTGCTACCCCTGATGTATATGACATTGCTGAATGCATTGAGGACGCATATTTCCACCCAGAAAAGGTTGAGAAGTTTGGCGAAGCTTCACGTCAGTTTGCTTTGCCTTTTGATTGGGACAAGATAGTGGGGAACCATTGGGTACCATTGCTGGACAAAATGGCTTCTGACATAAAGGGAACAAGAATTGCAGCCTAACCATATTTTTCTTAATTTTGTAAAATCAGATCTGTTTGAATTAGAACCTATTTAAAAAGTCGTTATCCATTTTACAATGCATTTCTGCTCCGTAACTTCTGGTTTGATTGCCAGGTGATTGTTTCGAAAAATAGCGGATATCAGTTAGTTTTTAGTCAGAAAAACTGGTTTTTAGGATTTGAAAAAACATAAGTCTACCCAATTGGGCAATAATTAAATTAGCAATAAACAAAGAAAATGAAATAGTTATGGATCACCGTATTCTGGGTTTGGTATGTTGGTTCCGCATTTTTGGCATTTGTAACTGTGGATTTTTTTACGACAAGGTTGACATTTGCTTTGGATCATTGATGTTCCGCAGGTTGGGCAGGTTAAATCAACTACTTTCATTTTTGGCTTCACCTCCAGCCCTTGTGAGGGGAAAACGAAATTGAACCTGTCCAAGAACATTGGTTGGGTGGAATATTGTTCACTTGCGGTACGTTAGTTTCTGTATTTTTGTAATTTTGTGAAGTATTCTGCCAACCGTACTCATAGGTAAACACAAAATCAGCTACAGAAGGCACTGTAGTGTTTTTTTGCACTATGATGGTTCTTGCCGCTTCCAGGTTCAACCGTTATTCCCTCACCAGAAAAAACAAGATCTCTATTCTTAATTGAGCTGATATGTTTGAGAAACCAATCTTCGGGTGTGTTTGGGAAATATTCCGTTCGGTCAATAACTTTGTGAACCGTTGTTGCTTGTTTGGCGAGTTGTTTGACTAAACCAATGCTAGCAATCAATAATTCAGGAAAGAAAAGAATTATCCCAACACTAACGATCAAAGGATTCATTTTCTACTGTACAAACAAGGTAAGCAACATTACTGAAAAAAGGTTTGATTGGGAGAATGCGCTTGTTGATGCTGCGATTATTAGTGCGGTGACGTTTTTTAGTACTTTGGGTGGTGGTGCGGTGGCTGGAATAAATTCTATTCATACAATGGAAGCGGCGGTTGTTGCTGCTTTTTCTCAGTTCTTTGTTTTCTTGGCCCTGAAACGGGGATTAATACAAAACAAAGAAACAAAACCAAGTTAAACAGCGCAACCTAAAAGGTGATTAAATTAATCGTTACGACAAAATACAAGATTGACAAAACTCCGAAAAAATTAATATGGAAAAATGTTGAACCGATAATCCGGAGAATGAACCATAAATCAGGCCTGATCAGAGCTTAGGTTTCTCCACCATTGATTAAACTTTTGCGCTATATGTAGCTTAATCTTTATTGTATCTTCTGTATATGATAGCTCTTGGTCCATGTAACTTCTTAATTCATTGTCTTTTGTCAGTATTCGGAAATAATCTTCAGTCAATTTGTCGATTGCCAGATTCCCCTGAGGATCGATTTCAATGTGGATAGTCCAATCAGACAAAACAGATTTAGTTACTTTTTCTTCAACCGCCTTCAAATCATGGCTGCCACATGTCATCTTAACCAAGGCTTGGAGAGCGGCTTCACCTGTTGCCACCGTTTTGTAACCTCGAGCAGTTCCTTCGCTAAAGGTCCCAAATTGCGGATTTTCATTAGCTGAAGGTTTCTGATCAAGATTTTGAGCATTCGCCCTATTTTTTTCTTTAACTTCGTCGTACAGAGCTTTGGTATTCGTGGTTAATGTGTTTAGGTGACTTGGTGCTTGTCGAACAAAGTCTTCTAGTCTTAATGAAATGAGTATCTTTTGATTCTCGTCGAAGAGCTGCCATTTCCCGAAGACCAACGGCAACACCTCCGGATGCAATGCCGCTATCTTATCGGTAAGCTCAACAAAATCTTTCGTTTGACGAACCCTAGTTTTCAGCAGTTCGATAATGCCCAATAGAGTGATGGTGTAGATTTTTCTGTCTTTGCCTTTCTTTCTGGAGCTTTCAGTTCTTGATAGCTGGATGAGATTGCAGGATTCAAGTTTAGGCAGGTATCTAAGTACGGTGCGGTAATTTTTTCCTATCGCTTTTTTCATATCGTATTGGGCAAATTCATTGTTTTCTGCTATGGCTGTTAATAGGTTGATTATAGTTTTTTCGGAGGAGCGGTATCTCATTATTTGTTACCTCAATGCTATGACATTTTTTCGTTTGTTTACTGAATATGTTGGCATAAAAAAACCTATATAAGTATTTTGTACTTATGAGAAGCAGGTGACATAAAAACGCACATCATACGTAAAGTCATTAAAGCAGGACCCAACAGCTTCGCCGTCACACTACCCAAAAGCTGGCTCGACCTACTGGAACGCCAAACAGGCGAAAAATTAACCGAAGTAACACTTGAAGTAGACGACAAAATAACAATCGAACCCCTCCTAAACCAAACAAAAAACAGTTCCAAAAAACAACAAGGAGACGCATAAACAATGACTGAACACAAAGTTAACTTGTCAAAGCTAACCGACTATGAGATTTCAATGCTAATCATAGAACGAAACGCTTGCAACTACAAAGCAGAAAAAATTACCGAACTCTTAAACAAAGTTGGCGAAAGCAAAGAACTAACTAACACTGCATCTTCAAACGAAAAGGAGCAAGCACAACAACTCCCCGGCTCAAAAGACCTAAACGAGCTACCATGGAAGTCCTACAAAACAAAAGAAAAAGCCGAGCCAACCGAGGCTGGATGGATCTTTGCAAAGACGGAAGGCGCTGACGCTTTACTTGCAACAATAAAAACCAATGGCGGGAAAGCACAAATCGGAGATTTTGAGTATCAACTGCAAGGACCAGAACGGCAATTCATTGCAAGAAAGCCCGTCAAATAGGAGAGCTATCGCTATATGGCCGTTCAAAAATACGATGAAACATCAGATTTTCAGGGAGATGAGGAACCTCTTCCCGAAGGATATGCCGAGGCACTCAAAGACTGCGCAGCAATCGCCGCTAATTTACTTAGTCAAGCCATCAATGGAGAGTCCATAAACCGTTGTTGGGATTGCTCGAGTTGGGCAGGGCGATGTACCAAGGGAAGAATCAACCAGATAGCCCGCAGCGAAGCATGTGAGCAGTTTTCGCCAAAACTATTGAAACGGTGATTATGATGACTGAGCAGTTAAAACCAACGGCTAAAATTAGCTACGACCACGCCCAAGTACACTTAGCAATACTGGGTCATCGGGAAAAATATTTGGTTACAGCAAAAAATCACTCGACCGGCGAAGTGTTAAATTATAATCTTATCCAGAAGGAAATAATACCAAAAGCAGAGGAATTAAACAACAAGGGCTTTTGCGTTTGGGTCAGCCTAAACCCCAAAATTTACGATGGAACAAGCGGTGTTTCATCTCTTGCCGATTTTTGGTTAGACATAGATCGACCTAAAAAAACAAAAGACAGCGATAAACCAGCTACAAAAATAGAATTGCAAGAAGCCCTAGAACGCGCCCGAACGCTTGAACAACACATAGAGAAGGAGTATAATGCTATTGGATTCTTAGCTTATTCTGGAAATGGCTACCATCTACATTTTCCTTTACCCATCACACCTATTGACCCTAAACAATGCGCAACAATTAACCTTCAAGTAAGAGCATTCGCCAAAAAGGTAGCTCAAACAATCGGCAAAGAAATAGACTCAACCTATGATATTAACCGCAAAACCACTCTTATCGGATCACAAAACCTCAAGATCCAAAATGCCCCCTTAAACACATCTTGGGACAGCATGATAATTGAGGAAGGACTAGAAAAAGCCTTATCCTACGTACAAACCGCAAGAGAACAAAACAAGAACCTGCTAGAAGCAATTCTTAACACTTCACCCCAAGGACAAACCTTTGCAACGGCAAGCATATCAAAAGAATTAAGTGAAGAGCTCAAAATCGTCCCAGAATTCTCTAAAATATTAGAGAAAAATATCACCTTCAAAGAAGTTTTCTCCATTCCAGAAAAATGGCAAACATACAATTTTAAAAGCAGAAGCGAAGCCGAACAATACCTATGCATTGAACTCATGCGCTATGGCTACAATCCAGCTAAAGTTAGGGAAGCAATGAAGTTAAGCCAAGTAGGGAAATGGAATAATCCCAAGACAGAACAGCAATACCGAGATCACACAATCACTAAAGCAGCTAAATTCATACAGCAAGAAGCTTTGAAGGCTAACCCTGAATTAGAAGAAAAAGAGACGGGAAAGCCAGGCAGATCGTTTAGTTAAACTTTGCATAACTCAAGACGTGGAGTTATTTTTCGATCAGCACAATATACATTATGCAAGAGTGAAAATAGCTTGCGATACTTGCGATAATTGCGAGACTTCCGCAAGTTTAGGGGAAACAGAAAAAGAAATCTCAATCAACGCAACTGCAAAAGAGTCTTCAAAAACATGTTTTGTTCCTTCTGAAGTTGCGGAAACATCGCAAATACCGCAATTGCGCAAGATGCCGCAATCCAAACAAGTTATAATGCCTATTGGCGGTTCACAGTTTAAGGCTTGGTTAGCTCACTTAATGTGGCTTGAAGAAGAGAAAGCGCCTGGAAATGACAGCCTCAACAGTGCCATAAACGTGCTCAAGGGTAAGGCTTCGCAGGAAGGAAAACAATACACCCTCTACAACCGAGTAGCACCTGCTTTAGATGGTATTTGGTTAGATATGGCGGATGCTAAATGGCGAGCGATCAAAATAACTTCTGAAGGCTGGAAAATCATAGATAACCCGCCGATACTTTTCAGGCGGTACAGTCACCAGCAACCCTTGGCACAGCCAGCGTCAACACAGCAAGGCGATATATGGAAACTTTTAGATTACACTACCATTCCCAAAGAGGATGATAAGACAAGACTTGCTTTTCTGTGCACTTGCGTAAGCTATTTGATTCCATTAATACCGCATCCTGCAATAGTGGCTAGTGGTCCTCAAGGTTCAACTAAATCATGGCTGTTTAGATGGATTAAGCGACTAATTGATCCCTCAAGCATTGAGCTTCTCTCTTTGCCCAGAAATGATCGGGAGTTGGCTCAGCAACTGGAGCATCATTGGATTGTTCCATATGATAACTTGACGTATCTGCAAGATTGGGTAAGCGACATGCTTTGTCGAGCGGTAACTGGAGGTGGCATTGCAGTTAGGAAGCTCTACAGTGATGATGAGGATACAATTTTACAGTTTAAGCGATGCATTCTTCTTAACGGCATTAATGTTGCAGCGCAAAGAGGCGATTTGCTTGATAGAAGCACTTTGATTGGGCTAACTGCGATGGCTCCAGAAAACAGAAGAACTGAAGAAGAACTCATTGGAGCGTTTGAAAATGATTTGCCTAAAATATTGGCTGGATTCTTAAATGTCCTTTCAGAAGCCTTAAGGTTGTATCCAACGGTTAAGCTTGATGGGTATCAAAGATTAGCTGATTTTAGCCGTTATGGCTGTGCTATTGCCCAAGCACTTGGTAGAACTAAGGAAGAGTTTGTTAATGCTTATGCTGATAAAGTCAAGGCGCAAAATGAAGAAGCATTAAATGCTGATCCAGTGGCTTTGGCTCTTCTTAAATTCTGTGAAAACGAAGTTAAGGGCAAATCGTTGGTTTCAATTCAAGGTAGCGCTGAGGCAGATTGCTGGAAAGGGCAGCCTTCAGAGTTGCATGCTAAACTTTCTCAATGTGCTTTGCAAACAGGAATAGACATCAAAGCTAAAGGTTGGCCTAAAACACCTAACGCATTGACAAGAAGAATTAACGATGTATCACCAGCGCTGAGAGCGTTTGGCTGCGAAATTACAAGTTATCCTGGCACGCCAAGGCAAATCAAAATAGATGCTTCAAAACTTGCATCTCAGAAACAAGAGCAGTTGGCGAGAGAGGAAAACGAGAATGCAAAGCCTACTTGGTATGTCAAGAATATTTCGCAGGGCGTTAAATGCGAATGCGGCGCACTAAACGTCTCGGTAGAGTTAACTGAGCCAAGCCATGAAGTCATAAAACGCTGTACACTATGCTACGAGAAATTGAAACAAAGTTTTCCTAACGCTATATGGAAACCTGCCTATCAGGAAATGCCCAGTTTTGACGATAAGGAGACGCCTTGAAAGTAATGGTTGAGGTTGAGGTTCAGGGAAAAGCGTCCGCCTCTTTCGGCATACTTGGCAGTAACAGCGTTGATATTGACACATGCTGCGTCCGTGTTGACATTGATGCTGGGACGCTCCCAAATGGACCTCAACCAGACAATATTACGACCATACCCACAGCTATCGAGGATGTACATAGTAAAGCGGTTCAATGCCCGGAGTGCAGCAGCTCTAAAGCGTTCCGAAACGGGGTTGCCTACAGCAATTTTGACGTTAAGATCCAACGTTATGTATGTCGTTCGTGTGGCCGCCGCTTTTCCGACACAGATGACCTAAAACGGGCTAAACAGGTTGCCGACAGCTATCTGTCGACGTTGAATTTAAAAGTGGAGGGCGCTAATATTGAGACTAGCCAAGTATGCGTCTTAAAGGAAGAGGCGAAAAACTTGACCAGTGAAACGTCTGAGCAAATCAGCGTTTCGCTGAGAGAAAAGGAAACTGGAACTAAGCATATCGTTAAAGCTGATATAGAACTGGTGATTGCAGACTACAAGCAGTACATTCAAAAAGAGCATCTCGTAAACGACTTAACTCTAAGCAAATATGTCTTCCGACTCAGATGGCTTGCCACTAAAATCGGCGTTGACCTCTTTGACCCTGAAAACTTCAAACGCAAACTAGCATTCGACCCAGAACTAAGCACAAAATCCAACTGCAATAAGAATAGCATCTGCAAAGCCTACACTAACTTTGCCAAAAAATATCTTCACATGGAAGACGTCAAGATACCGCACTTTGAATATCAAACGCCTGAATATAACGTTCCGCAAACTCAACATATGGAAATGCTCTATGCTGCACTTAGCTTTCAAATGCAAGTCTTCTGCTTCGTACTTATGGCAACCGCTGCCAGACCCGTCGAGGCTCTAAGAATCGAATGGAAAGACATCGACTTTGCAAGAAAAACAATTGCGATTAACAAGCCAGCTAAACGAGGGCGAACAAGAACTGTCCCAATGAAAGGTCGTTTCATTAAAGTCATTGATATGTTGGCAGAATTGAAGAACCGACAGATCAACATTGCAACTTGCAGAAACAGAACACAAAGAAACCTGAACCTTGTCTTTACATACAAAAACACAGATACTGCTGGGCAAAACTTTAGGCGAGCTAGAGAAACCGCGGCCAAACGCTTGGGCATACCAGAGCTGAACAGGATCACGTTCTATAGTAACCGTCATTGGCGAGCAGTTCTTGAGCGATACTTGAAAGGCAACTCGGATGCAGTCGCAAACCTTCTTGGAGAAAACTCTGACAAGTATGTTAAGGTTTACGCTCCAATATCCGAGCGACTCTACGGCA
Organism: Candidatus Bathyarchaeota archaeon; assembly: GCA_963831895.1. Taxonomy (GTDB): domain Archaea; phylum Thermoproteota; class Bathyarchaeia; order Bathyarchaeales; family Bathycorpusculaceae; genus Bathycorpusculum. The sequence goes on along the minus strand of CAWHSD010000004.1, from coordinate 39,698 downwards.
GCGACAAGGAATGGGAACCAATAGAAATCTGTGAAACTGACCCTGACTACAGCGAGAAAATGAGCCGCTATGGCGCTGAAGGCTATCAAGAATATAACTACAACCGGACAACAGGCAGGCACTACTTACGGAAGGAGAAAAACGCTTGGTAATGCAAGAAACAGACTGTAACTATTCCAGCCAAAAAATTGAAGTAGTCCATCCTCAGCAAAGACTAAAATGTAAGTATTCCAACCAGAAAGCATGTAAAAGGGCTCGTAGCCTAGCACGGATTAAGGTGTCGGCCTTCGGAGCCGGAGATCGTGGGTTCAAATCCCACCGGGCCCGCTCCCTTATTTTGTCATCAGATTGATAGGAAGGTTAGTTGTGTTTTTCAATATATATTGCGATTTTAGAAATATTGTTTGCGTGAATTTTTGGTAGTTGCCTGTTTAAGAGACAATGAGAGGGTGGAGTGTGGTGGCGGCGAAATCGCGGTGGCAAAAAGCAAAAAGAACAGTTTTTCCTTGGGACTTCTCTTAACTTCAACATTTTTGGTTTAATGTTTAGTATTTACTGGCCTGTGGTCACTTTTATTCGAAAGTCTTCAGGAGAACTGATGACAAAAATACTGGTTATCACGACTAACGTTTGTTTTCAAGATTAAGCTCGATGATAGAATTAGAGTTAATGTTTTAATTTGCGAGTATTTCGTTCTCTTTGGGAATCATGATTAATTCGACTTCATTTTGCTTTGCAGGTGCTTTGTTAATTGGTTTGTTGGGTTGTTTAGCCTTTATTTGCCCTGATTGTCCTATCCAGTAAAGGGCCCAACCGACGATGAAGCCAAGCATGAGTATAGGTGCTAATAGGGCTAATGTGAGTTTGTTGCGTTTTCTTCTGGTGGGTTTCCTTTTCATTTTGGCGGCTTCCACATACTCTTGTTACTTAATTCTCAATATATAAGCTTTATTATCTGTAGATTCCAACAAGACAATAACCAAAATAAGTAATTGGTGTGCCTTTTTGTTCGTTTGGGTTTTGTTTTTTGTTTGGCATCGGTTTAAGCGTAAGTTACATGAAGAGTCTAGTTGAAGCAAAACCTGAGGTGGTTAGCCAATGAAGCTGGGAGAGTACAAACCCATTTTTGTTGCCGTGGGCTTAATTGGAGTTTTACTCATTGCTTCTCCTGCACTCTCCAATGCTATTCGTCTTCCCGTTGGATAACAGTTTTCTGAGCTCTATCCCTTAGGTCCAGAACGGATGACTGCGAATTACCCCTTCAACATTGCAGTTGGTCAAAACAACTCGATTTACGTAAACGTAGGAAACCATCTAGGATCCTCAGCTTACTATATTTTGTATGTGAGGTGTGGTAATAGGACCGATTTATCACCGAACACACCGCTTGAGAACTCAAGCCTCGTTTACTTGTATGAATACCGGTTACCAATTCCAGACAGCGGCAATTGGGAAAGGTCTTTTGAGTTTTTCAGTTTCTAGCGCTACAATCCAAACAGACAAATCACAAATCAACACCCTACAAATAAATGACTCATCTTTTAATATCGATAAGCCTGGCATATGGAATTCAAACAGTACCACATTCACGTATCAACTATTTTTTGAATTAGGGATCTACAATGCACAAAAAGGATCGGCTGAATATAACAATCGTTATGTAAACCTTCAATTGAACCTTACCCGAACCCCCTAAACACCACTATTTTCTCAATAGCGCCTCAAATAAAATTCGAATTATCAGATTAAACATCGTGTGCAGTAGGCGAGAAGAAGCCATCTTTCCATACAATCCCCAAACAGCAAACCGATGTTCACCATCAGTCTAACTGAAAATAACTGCAATTCTCCACATCAATGATGACCTCCAAAGTTACGATAACTCTGCCCTCGCCATTTCTGCCCAAATCCAAGAGGCTCCATCAAAGTCATTTATAAATCCAACAAGCCAAACCTTAACAACTAAGCGAGTACCCGTGGACTTTTGCACCGCCATCTCAGGTTTAACTCTGCAGTCATCAGGAGCAATTCATAAAGCTTTCCAAGGGAAACTGTTTATAGTTCCACGTTGGTAAAAGAAAAAGCGGCAAAACATTCAGCCCATAAGCCATACTTCTTTAGTACCCAACAACAAAAAAGGCACCTGAACCTTCTAATAATATCAAGATAAAAATCAAAACCACCCACATCAACAACTACAACCAACAAACCCCTAAAAAACAAGCCCTAAACACCCCAGCAAACAAAAAAACAACCAAACAAAAAACAAACACACACAAAGCCTGCAACAACAACCAAACAACAATTCATAAACAAGAATATCTTTAATATACCACAAACCAACAACTAACACTAAATCAAATCCCACTCTTCGAGGCGGTGAAAAACTTATGAGTAAAGATCAAGCAATAGGCGGTGTAATCGTTGTAGTCTGCTTACTAGTCGCGTTAGCATTTATCGGATTACTCTTCTTCTACGACCCGTACATCTCATCGCTCGTGAATTTGGGTTCCAATGTTAATGTTCAGTATTGGCTAATTGCTACTCCAGTCGCCATAGCCTTCGTTGCCATATTAGCAATCGGAGGATGGATCGGATACACCATGGCAACGACCCCGCCACCTAAACCCATCGAAGAACTCACACCATCCGCAACTGAAACTGGAAACAAACCAAACACACCCCAACCATAAACAAAAAAACACAGCTTTCTTTGTGTCTTCATTTTTCACCCACCCGATAATGAAGAGACCCAAACGTAACTACGACTCTTTTAACTCAATTCCCCTAAAATCAAAAATCAAGGCTCTTGTTTACAACTAACTAGTTCAAGTTAGGCTGAGCCCTATTATTATATTGCAGTTAAAACCGCTTAATCACCACCTAACGTAATCAAGCGCTATTTAATCTTAAATCAAGCCTTTTTCATGATCTCCAATCAGTCAACTTGAGTTTTAGCAAATCTTAAATCTACCTGCCTATCCATAAGAAGAAACGAAAACGAGGGAATACATGGTATGGTAGATATAATTCAAGTCTTAGCGATAGTAATACCTTTAATTGTAATCGGATATGCGGTTATATCATCATTACGAATTGTTAGACCTACCGAAAAGGGTCTAGTAGAACGGTTTGGCAAATACCACCGGTTCGTTCAAGGCGGCATAACTTTGCTGGTGCCCTTCGCAGATCGAATAATCAAAGTTAACGTCACCGAACGCATGACACCTGTACAGCGGCAAGACGTAATCACCAAAGATAAAGTCTTCATGGGCGTAGACGCAGTCGTATTCTACAAAGTAAAACCAGATGAAACATCAGTAAAAGCATCTCAATATTTCGTAAATAACTACGTATCCCAGATTGATACATTAGCAAGAACAGTTCTCAGAGACATCATAGGAGGTATGGATATGACTGTAGCAAACACCTCCAGACCCACAATTAACGAAAAACTAAAAGAGGCTTTGGATGAACAAACTAGGGATTGGGGCATAGAAATCGTTAGAGCAGAAATTAAAGACCTAGAGCCACCTAGGGGATTAATGAGTTCAATGGAATCCGTCCTCAAAGCAGACAACGAACGGCAAGCTGCAGAAAAAACCGCCATAGCCGAGGCAACTTTGGCAAGCGGAGAAAAAAACGCTGCCATTCAACGCGCCGAAGGACAAAAACAAGCTGCCATCCTCCAATCCGAAGGTCAGAAAACCGCCACCATCGCCATAGCTGAAGGAGACGCCCAGGCAACTAGACTGAGGAACGAGGCTTTGACAACGTACTTCAAAGATAGCGCCATCACCTTCAAGCAGCTGGAAACTATTACAGCATCCCTGCAGAACAACACAAAGATAATCGTGCCCGAAGGCAAAGCCATTTCACTAATCCTAACTGAGCAGGAAAACCTCACAAAAGCAACAATACTCCCAATACCACCGCCACCGACACAGAAAAGCAGCAGACAAATGTAAAAAAATAAGCAGACTCTAAATTACGTGGTCACGGCATTTTTGAAGTGCCTACGTAGTCTTTTACCATTTTTGCATGTTCAAAAGCCAAGGGCTTAGGCAACTCGTTTAGGCTGAAGAGTTTGATTTCTTGGATTTCGCTGTCTTGCTTTTTAATTTCTCCACCAACAGGTTTGACAACAAAGCAGGTTGGATAATACTCGTATTCAATATCATCCTTAACGCCCTTCTCAACATATTCGCCCACCTTGCCAACAATGGTTACATCAAGGCCTGTTTCCTCTTTAACTTCCCGAACAATCGTTTGCTCGACGATTTCCCCAGAGTCCATTCTGCCGCCAGGCAACGCCCAGTAGCCTTTGAAGGGTATTGTGTTTCGTTTTATCAGCAAGATCTTGTTTTCAGGAAACTGAATTATAGCTGTTGAGGTTTTACCCGAATACTTCTTCAAGTTAGCGCAACCTATCTTGTTAATTTCAGTCTCCAATTTATCAATACTGTTACAGCAAAAATAGCAATTCCAGCAAATACTACCATGGGACCGGGAGGTTGTCCGAGGTAATTCGCAAGCAAGATACCGGAGACTGCAGCAGCTACACCAAAAATTGCACTGTACATAGAATATCTTCGCATGTTGCCGCTTAAGTTTTTAGCTGCTATGGCTGGAACTACAACCAAAAAACCTACAAGTAATGTTCCGACTATTTGAATCCCTATAGCAACGACTAATGATACAAGAAAAAGATAGAGAAGATTTGTTTTTGCCACATTGATGCCCTTTGAAATCGCTAGGTCCTCTGAAATCATTGCCAAGACTAGTTTTCTATAGATTACTTTCGTTAAGAGTATGGCTGCTATGGAGATTATAACGGCAGCTCCCATATGCAATATTGTAACTTGGGTAATGTCTCCGAATAGTGCCTCTTCAAGGGCTTCCAAATCATCTCCCAAAAGTAATATGCCACTAGCCAAAGCAAAAGTAAACATCGCACCTATCAAGGCTTCGAAAGAAATTTTTGTAACCCTCTGCAAATGCCAAATTAAGACCGCAGAAGCAAAGAGAAATGCAAATGCTCCAATTAAGGGGTCAAAGTTGAAAAGTACCCCAATTGCCAATCCTGGCAACGCAACATGTGATAGTGCGTCTCCTACAAGAGCCATTTTTTCCAAAACCATAAGAGACCCAAGGTAACCTGCAGAGATTCCAACAAAAACCGCGGTTATTACACTATAGATGACTATTTCTGACATGATTATTCTTCTCCTCTTATGGTTTCAACGCAGACTGTTTCACCGTAAATCTGTCTTTGAATGTCTGGTTTTGCTATTTCCGCTGCTGGTCCACAGAACGTAACGCATTTGTTTAGTGCAAGCAAATCGTCAGCATATTCCTGAACGATATGGATGTTGTGGGTTATTAGGAAAATCGTTATTTTCTGTGTTTTTTTGATTTCGTTGAGCATCAGGTAGATTGGTTCTTCGCTGTCCATGTCGACGCCTGTTGTCGGTTCATCCAAAAGCAACACGTTGGGATTGTCGTTTAGTGCCCAAGCAATTAAAACTCGTCTCAACTGCCCGCCCGATAAAACACCTAATCGCTTGTTTAAGATACTATTATCGTTTAATCTTACCTTTTTTAGTGAGTTTTCTACATCAACTCCGTTGCCAATTGAGAGAAACTCTCTAACTGACATAGGAATATCAGAAACAGCGACGTACTGGGGGACGTACCCTATTTTTAATTTACCCGTCCACTCGATTGAACCGGTGTGCGGAACAAGGTTTAGAAGCGTTTTTAGCAGGATTGTTTTGCCCGCGCCGTTTGGTCCAAGTATGGCTAAGGTTGTTCCCTTCTTAACGTTAAAACTCACATGGTCTAGTAAAATTTGATTTTGTAGTTTTACACTGAGATTCGAAATTTTTAATATGTAATCATTGCTTTCAGCCACAATTAACCACCTTTCACATTGCAACGAAATCGTGATAGCACAATTAGTATCTGTGTAAGGAGTGCAATAAGTTTTTTGAGACAACAAACTACTAAGCTGTTAACCGGTTGCTTAAAACTTGCCTCTCCTTCTCAGAGAGCCAGCCGTCAACTTTAAGGTATGCTAAACCTCTCGCAACATTTTCTATGAATAAACCATCATTTAAAAGATTGTTTTTTTTGGATAAATCTTTGAGTTGGGTTTCAAACATGGTGTTTTGTTTGATAAGTGTTTGAACATTCTCAACCAGTGCGGTCATCGCTTTGAAACGTGGTACAAGAAGATCTTTGATTTTTGAGATCCCGAACGCACCTTTAAGTTTCGCTGAGAAATCAACAGCACCGATTGTTGAAGGCGGCAGGATAAGGTAGCGTGTAGTCAAACCCATTTCGTAGCATGCCACGTAAAACGGCACATAAAACAAGGATGAACTCTTCAATCCTTGGTCTTTAATGCCCACCACTTCAAAATTGGCTTTAATTGCCTCATTCAAAGCAAGGCTTTTGTTTAGGTCCTCTATTACTAGTTTTTCTTGTTTAAGCAACTTTTCGGTTTCCTGCTTAAAGGCGAGCATTTTAGCGTCACGTGCCGCTTCAAGTTCCAGTAAGGGCTGGCGGGCAAAATTAATTTCAGCGTTAAATCCAAAATTTAACTTGGATATCTCCTGCGCTTTTTGGTTACTAAGTCTTTTAACGTTTTCTTCCATGTTCTTTAGGTCTTTTTTGAGGCTGTTGAGTTCTTTTTGGGTTTGCTTAATTTTCTCCTTCCATCGCTTCTCATAAATTACATGCTTCTTAGATGCTTGGGCTTTTGCTTCACGCTGGTAACGCTTGATTTTTCCCTCATTGCTTGCGATGGATTTTAAAGTTTTTGTTTTTATTTTTTTTAGTTTTTCGAGTTCTTTGTCAAAGCTTTCCGTTACGTCCTTTATTTTGCGTTTGTACTGCTTGTTTAAGTTGGCTATTTTTGGGTTTACAAGTTCTTCTTGAGCCCTGATTTTAGCGTCCGCTTCTTCTTTAGCTGCCGCTGCTTCATAGTCAAGTTCCGTTATGTACTGACTTGTTGTCTTGTTTACGATTCGTGTGCAGTCAAGCAACCTTACGGATTCCTCCCTTAATCCTGACTGCAACTTGTCAAGCTCGGCTAACGTGGATGAAATTGCTGGTTCTTCAAGTGCAGGTAATAGCAAAGCTGCATTTGCCTGTGCTGTTATCTCGATGGCTTCTTTGCGGTAAAAATCAAACTCACCATTAAAACCCAAGTCAGCAATTAAGCCCCTTAATCCGAATTGTTTCTCTTTCATGGACCGCTGAAAATAGTTTCCATAGTCTGATAGGAGTGCGACGTAATTCTCTCTTGGCCTTGAATTCGTTTCTAAGTTCACCATGAACGCGTTTGCAGATGGGTCCTTAAAATAAGAAATGTTGTAACTGGAATTGCCAAATCCGTCAAAAACGAACGTCTTGTCATTTTTTGGAAACAGCCACAACGGGTAGCCAACTTTTGATAGGAAAACAAGTTTTTCTTCAGGCTGCCTTGCTATTAAGCCGCCGCCCTTGTTTCGCTCAATCTCTGCAACTGCAAAAACGGCTGCTGCTTCAACCTCAGACACGCTGGTTTTCTGATTTGAGAAGGGTAAGCTAAAACGTTTAGTTGTAGAGGTTACCATTAGGCGTCACGTGAAGTATAGAGGGGCTGCTTTTTTAAAAGTTGCCATCCATTTAACTCTTGAAGAAATCTGTTATCCTCTTTTGGAACAGCGCTCTCTTTAAGAGTTCACTTTGCAGTATCCATCGTTGCATTGGAATTTCGAATCTGCTGCTGATGAATTGGAGGGATTCGGCTAGGCTCTTGAACAAGTAGGGTTTTTGGTGCATGGCGTTTCGGACATTTTCCCGCACCTGCCAGACGCCAATAGGCATTATGTAGCCTGGTCTTGCTTCTCGAAGGACTATGGCTGTGGCTTGGCGTCTTTCTTTTTGGAGTTGTTCGCATACGGCCAAGCGCGCGGAGTAGTAGCAACCGCCGATTTGAGCGTAGGTTGTGCGTCCACTGTTGCCTTCCCAGTCTGAGAATATAGAAATGCTGGTTCCACTTGGGTTCCAGACGGTGCCTGGGTACCATGCCTCCATGGATTCGTAGCTCCATTGCGCAGGAATCATCAGAATCTCAAACACGTTATCCATGTAAATCGATTCGTAAACTCTGTACTCGTTGATTTCTGGGAAGGTCTTGACTTTTTCCCGCAGGTTTTTGGAGATGATGTCGTCAACCGCTGTTATGCTCCAACGAGTAGGAACCAATCGCCTCTTCTTTTCCACCCCAAAAGCACCGACGCTGAAGGCTTTCTGAATTTTGCTTACCATTACGCCTCGATTGTAGAGTTCCACCACTGCCTGCGTCGCCCGCAAGTCTGTGTCATAATATGCCTTCTCAATCTTGTCGTCGTAACGTGAGTTGCCTACGTGGAGGTCGCGGATAGGTGCTGAAGGCCCAAACGGCTGCACATCATCGTCGAGGTAAATGGAGCCTCGGGGCTTTTTTGTTAGGTTAAGTTCAATGTCAACGCTGCTGTCAGCGAGGGCTAATTCCCGAGTTTGATCCAAGATTTTGCCCCCGTCTATGAACCTCTGCACATTAACCCTGTGTTTCCCACGTACAAGTAAACTGCGAAAACCCACAATTTCATCCATCGATTTCCCAAACCACTGCTCCGGCAGATCATAAATGCTCGTATCCTCATGCACAGGTGGCACAAGCGGTCCAGCGTAAACGTTAGGGTAGCCGATTCTTCCGATAAAAACACTCGGGGGCGACATCCCGTCGATGTCTTCGGTTGCCATGAGCGGGACGCTTTTTAGGAAATAGTTTACTTTGACCATTATTGGGCATCGGGTTTTGCCGCAGAGGGCTCGAGAGCCTTTGCAAAGGACGCAGAGGCTATCGTTTCTGCCTTGGGTCGTGATTTGCTGTTGTTCGATGGCGTTGCTGTTGACTTTTTTTATGATCTCCACTAACCAGTTGTCGGGTTTGGCGAAGGTTTGGGTTTTTTGGGTAAGCGTCATGTATGCTTTGATTATCTTGTTATTCTCTCATATGTTTATTCTGCATGAAAATGATTAAAACGCAGGCTTTTTTAGGAGTTTTTTGCTGGATTGGTTTAAGCTATTTCGTATTGCGCACAGGCTGAACAACTGGTTGCAGGTATTGTGTTGAAGCATGATTTTCCAAGCTTTCGATATTTAGTTGTTCTGTTTGATAGAAGAAAAGCAAAAGGTTTTTTGCTGAATTTTTTAGGTTTGTTTTTGGGTTGCTTTTTTGTTTTAGGATTTGTAATGGTCCGCAGATTGAGACTTTAATAGTCTAAAAAAGTCAATAAAAGGCGGGAGTTGTTATAGCTGCATTTGTTCTTTTTGAAAATCTGATCAGGTACCCGCGAAACTATTTTAATTGATAGCTCAATACAAAAAAAGCAACTCCCTAGTTTCCTTAGTTATTTGTCAAAAAGCGGCCTTGTTAGTTTCTTAATAAACAGAGTCAACCTTTTGGGCAGTTTAGGCTTTGTTTCATCAACCATTTTCCAAACCGTTGGAAGAGGAAAAGGGGCAACGTTCACATCGATAATTTTTAATTGCCCATTGATTCGTTTGAGGTTTTCTTCTTTAACATCAAAAATGTTATACCTGTAAACGATTTTTCTTAGATGCATTAGTTCCTCTTGGGTAACGTGCACTGAAAACCCGTACTCCTGAAGCAAACAATACTTAGTATGCCAAAATATCCTAGCAAACAATTGATGCCGCATGCTTTCAGGAACCCGCTTGTAGGCTCGATGGTCGTTTTCAATAATTTTTTTTGTGCCAATCTTAAGCACAGTTTTTTTGTCAACTCCGTGGATACCGAAGACTATTTTGTGCCAGCCCACATCTTTAACGTATAAGTCAGGAAAATTTTCCAGTATTAGCTTCTTTAGCTGTTCTTGAGGAACAAAATAGGTGCCAGTTAAACGGACATGGTCATCTATTAAACGGTCAATCTGCTTTGCTTGGTGATGGAATTTTTTATACTTCAACGTTAAGCACTCAAAAAAGCGTTTACGTTAAACATAATGAACGGGAGTATAATAAATTTAAAAATTAATTGGCGCCCAGGCCGGGATTCGGACCCGGGTCCTACGGGCGACAGCCGCATATACTGGACCGAACTATACTACCTGGGCAATCTATAAGGATGGCTTAAGCGCCGCAACAATACATTATGCTTTAATTAATTAATCTTTCTCGGATTTGGCGTTGAATAGTTTGTTGGGAAAGTAATTGTTTTGCTGATAATCTCGTGTTTGGTTGGTTTTATGCTTGGTTTAAGCGACAATTTTAATACTGTTTAGAATTATTAGCTGGATATTGTTATTTGGGGAGAGTGAAAAAAGTAAAAACAGATACGTCTAGGATGGCGGTTTTTCAAAAATACTGGCTATCCATTGTGCTGCTACTGTTAACGGCTTCTTCATTTGTTTCAGGTTACGTTGCTCTTCTAACCTCGTTAATCTTCACTTTTTTGATTCCAGGCTTAATAGCTTACAGATTTTTTAGTTTAAAATCTCACGAAATTTGGGCTTTTGTCCCTATTTTCAGTGTTTTAGTTTCGGTTCAGTTTGTTTATTATTTGTCGTTGGCTTTTGGTTATTCACGAGATATCATACTGTTGAGTTTTTTGGCTTTAACGGCAATTTATGCTTTGGTGGTTTACAAGAAAGGTGAACCGCTAAAGCCTTCAGCTTTTCTCAAGTTAAAGCAACTCAAGAAAACCAGCCTCCTTGTTTTCACTTTAATATTCCTCATCTCTCTTGTTATCCTTGCCCGAAGCGTCTGGGTTGGCAACCAAAACGGAATAGTACTCACTGGCTCCAACTGGCAGGATACACCTCTCCACTACGAAATAATCGAAAGCATAAACAACGGCAACTTCCCACCCCAAAACCCCAACTACGTCGGCACCCCCCTAACTTACCATTACTTTGTTGATTTCCACACTGCAATCATTGAGAAAACGTTTGGTTACTTGCCAACGCTTCTGCCTTTCCTGAACGCAGTATTCATCGTAGTCTTTGCACTCGCCATCTACGCCTTAGCAAGAAGCTACGGAAGAAAAACCGCGGTTATCGCTACTGTTTTAGGCGTCTTCGGTTGGGGGATGAGTTATTTCGGGTTGTTTTCAGCGTTAATCAATGGTCAATTTACCCCATCACACAACTATATTTTTGATTATGGCGGCACGTTTGGTTTGCCCTCAGTTTTTGATAATTTGCTCCAGCAGCGGCCGATGTTGGTTGGATTGCCGGCGTTTGCTTTAGTTCTGGTTTTGCTGCGGAATATGGAGGATAAAAAAAGAATCCTTCTGGCAGGATTAATTACTGGTTTAGTGTTTCAGTTCCACAACGTTGCGTTCTTCTGTTGTTACGTTGCCTTCGTAGTCACCGTTCTTTTCAACTTTAAACGCTTTAACCTGAGTTTTCTGTATTTTTTGGTGCCTACACTTTTGGCTTTGCCCTTCATCTTAGTAGGTGGACCGCCGTTAACTGTATCTGTAAGCGGTGCTTGGATTGCTAATTTTGCCAAAAATCCCTTCATTTATTACTTTGTGAATCTGGGTGTACCTTTTGCGTTGGCTATTGCCTCTTTTTTTAAGCGGGGTCACGAGGAACTTAAAGTAATGTTCTTAATGCTTGTGTTGATTCCCAACGTTTTGCTCCTGACGCCTAATCCCTGGGACATGTACAAGTTCTTCATGTTCGCCTGGGTTCCCATCGCTGTGCTGGCTGGTGTGGTTCTATCTAAGCTGTGGGTGCGGAAGTGGCGGATAATGGTTTTAGGGTTAGTTTTGCTTTCAGTCATGACGTCGGCTAGTGTGGTTCTTTACAATGTCGGCACTGATTTCCTTGCTGTTAACTGGAATGAATACAATGCTGGATTGTGGGTTAGGGATAATACGCCCCAGAACTCAGTGTTCTTAACGGATACTTCTATTCATGCACCGACCAGCATGATCGGTGGGCGGCTCCGCGTGTCATCTTACATAAATTGGCCTTACGGGCATGGGCAACCTTTGGATCAGATTTTTCAGCGTGAGAACGATATCGACTCAGCTTACAATGGCACTGAAACACAGTTAGCAGCGGTGGTCCGAGAATACAATGTGTCCTACGTTTACGTTGGTGCTGAAGAGATTTCTAATTATCCAGGGTGCTTAGCGCATTTTGACAGCGTTGGGTGGCTTACGCAGGCTTACTCGGATGGGAACTTGAAAATCTACCGAGTGGATTGGGCAAAGATGGGCACATAGAGCGCTGGCAAGTGTTAAATATAAAAACAAACAGAAAACAAATCATGACAACCAAACCAACCAGTTTAGGCGCAATCCACAAAATCCTCATCTTCTTCGTCATCATCAACATCGTCGGCGACATTGGCAACGTTGCGTTTTGGTGGGCAAGCCCCGACTCGCGTGCAGCATCACTAAACACAGGGTACATCGGCGTCAATGCAGGCGTCGATAACGCACTCATCGCAGGCACCATCACCCTTTTGGTCGTTGCAGTCATCTACATAGTGGCTTTGTTCGGGTTGATGAAAAGGATGAAGTGGGCACCCAAATTAATCATCGCCATCTCCATAGCTAACCGTGCACTCGCATTAGTCCTCTACTTCATAAGTCCCGCGTTCGCGTTCTGGTCAGTCTGGACCATAATCCTAATCGCCCTCTCATACTTTGACTTGCGCAAAATGAACACCGCAATCGCGGCAACCTAACAATTCTCTATTTATTTTTTATTTTAGATTTTTGGCGCTATATGTTTTTTGCCTGAAATATAGGTGATGTCTATTTTACCCATGGTGGTTTTTTCGAGTTTTTCGGGTTTAATTTTGGCGAGTTTCTCTTCAGGGTTCAAGGAGACCTGACGAACAAGGACTTCCATAGCATGCCACTTTTCGGTAAGGTCGTTGATTAAGCAAAGTTTGCCGCTGAACTGAACCGACGTGTAAGCATAATCACATTCTTCAGTAACCCCAAAATCTAGCACTGCTTGTCCCCAAACTTGGGGGTTCGCTGCCGCAAAGATGAGTTTTTTGCCTTCTGGTGCGCAGTGGAAGTAGAGGCAGTTTTTATTTTCGTCGTAGCCGTGGCTTAGCGAAACAAGGTAAGGCTCTTCCTTCATGCATAGGGCGACGGTAACGTACTTTGTGGTTTTCAGAACCATCCGCATCTCGTTGGCATCAGTGATTTCCCGCTCTTTGCGCCTAACGTGAAAAGACATGGATTAATTTTAATCGGCAAGGCAATATTAACTTTTTTCGCGCCTCAGAATGTGATAAGCGTTTACCATTTTGGTTTTAAAAAAGCCTACGATGTCAGGCGTGAAAATTGAGAATGAAGCAAGTAGAAAATTGAGCGGAAACACCATGGGGTACTCGAAAAGGTTACCTCCGTAAGACCCCATAATGTTTTGAATGTTGCCCCAAAGCTGAAACAGCGACCACCCAGCCGTCCACAGCAACGCACCGCCGAGCCGTGCCAAATACTTCTGTCTACGCTCAAAACCTTCGAGGTGAGTGTTAGCGTAGAAGATTTCTCCAGCTACCGCACCCGCGCCTCCCGGGAAAAAAGCATTAATCAAAACCTTCTCCACCAAATTACCAGGAACGTAGTGGTCAATCCAAGGAACCGCCAGCAAACTCAAGCCAGGCAACAAAACGTTGCCAGTTACAAGCCGAATTAAAACAGGCACAGCGTAGATAATGGCGCCGCAGATTTGCCAAACCCAAAACCGCTTGTTTCGTAGCATGCTTGAGATGGCTCTTAGATACATAGTTCCTAAACTAACGTGCAAGTTTTAAAAAGCCTTCTCAACTAATGTTGCTGTTTTTTTGGAAGACCTGTAGAGCCAAATATATGTTATTGTAGGTGATGCAATAGCTTTTTTAATCGATGCCTTCACCATATTTTGCGGTGCACACAAACGGAAGAACCAGAGATTTGGACTCCAATGGATGGAGACACCTTTGTCACAAAAGACGGTTTTATAATGAACACGTTTGGATACGAACATCCTGAGGACAGCGTTTTCGCATTCCTAAAATATATCCCAGCCCAATATAAGCAGCTCTTCAACGTGGAAATGCTTACTCGCACATGGAAATTCGGTTCAAGCAAGCTTACAAATCAGCTTTTCCGCGCAGAAAAACTCTACACAGCCAAGAACTACCAAACTTTCATCGAAGCCTTCCGTAAAACCTTCCCGAACTACCTCTTCTTTGACCAGACACGAGACAAAGAACTCATAACTGCTCCGCTCGACGCAATTGAGCAGGTTTTTGTTCCTAAAGACCGGTTGGTTTGGTTGCAGAACTTGCCTAAACCCGACAGGCTACAGAAAATGGCGCTCAACTTAATCGACCTTATCTCAAAAGAATCAGGTGTATTATGCAGCGACTTGGGTATCCATGGCTCCATTGCGTTGGATATGCATGCGCCCGAATCAGATATCGACTTTGTCGTTTATGGCGCAAATAACTTCCGGGTTGTAGAAAATGCCATACAACGGCTTGTTAATGAAAACAAGCTCTCATACATTGCAGGCAATCGCATTGAAGCAGCACGAAAATTCGTGGGTAAGTACCAAGGCAAAATCTGGATGTACAACGCAACTAAAAAACCTGAGGAAATCAAATCCCAATTTGGCGACTACACCTACACACCATTGGCACCGCTCCGTTTCGCTGCCACTGTCTGTGACGACACAGAAACCATGTATCGCCCAGCAATCTACAGAATCAGCAACTACCAACCCCAAGACGACCAATCCGAAATTGACCTCGACAAAATCCCAGTTCAAGTTGTCTCAAACATTGGGTGCTACCGAAACGTCGCAAGAGCAGGACAACAAATAAAGGTTGCAGGAACATTGGAAAAAGCACAGTCAACACGTGACGGCAGCGTTTTCTACCAAGTTGTTGTGGGAACAGCCACTTCGGAAGAAGAGTACATATGGCCAATCTGAAACTGCGCGACCGCGACGCCATCCAAACTGCCGAGGGCATGATTTTCCGCGTCTTTGGTTATAGCCACCCAAAAGATGCCTACATATGTGATGCTGAATATGCCGCATCCAAAATTTTTCAGTCAAAAGATCCTCGTGCACCTAGAACGGGCAGAAGCGAACTCTTTTATAAGTTCTACAACGACGAAGGCATGAAGCTAATCGCAAAAAAGTATCCACAATACCTCATTTTCCATGAGATGCTTGGGTTAAAAATCGTCGGTGTAAAAGAAAGTCGAATCGCTGAAGCAAGACAACCTCCAGAGTGCCTGCAGGAACTGCTTAAAGAGGGACCAAATGACCCGTTGCTTGCTGCGATGGAACGTGTCCTTTCAATAGCAACCGAAAAGTCAGGTGTTTCAAATCAAAAATTTGGTGTCTTCGGATCAATGCTTCATAGATTTCATCACCCAACGTTCTCTGACATCGACTTTACCATTTATGGCAAAGCTGAAAACACCAAAATGCGTCAGACAATGGAGGAATTGTATGAGGATAAAGGTTCATGTTTTCGTAACGAGTTCGAATCTGATGATGCCATGAAGGGCAAAGACTGGCGATTCAAAAACTTCACCGTAAAAGATTTCGTTTGGCATCAGCGTCGAAAGATGATTTACGGCTTATACGACGACACTAATCGTAGCGGCAGAGTCATCAAAGCTGAATTTGAACCCGTAAAAGCTTGGAGCGAAATCAAATCCGAATATGACCCGAAAGCCCACATCGTGCAGAAAGGTTGGGTTAAACTAAAAGCCCGTGTCACAGCAGACGATGAAGCACCGTTTATTCCGTCAATCTACGGCATTGAACCCTTAGAAGTTCTGGCTGGTCCCAAAGAAGCACTTGAAGCAAAACGGGTTTTCAGTTATATGGAAGAGTTCCGACAGCAGGCACAGAAAGATGAAACCGTGATTGTTGAAGGCAACCTAGAAGAAGTCGAATCCCCGTCGGGAAGTCTCTCGCAGGTAACACTGACTTATTGCCCCCGCTACTACGAACAAGTACTCAAAGTCCAGCACTCTGTGTGATTGTTGCAACTCGTAGAAAAGTGGCAGTTGCAGCAGCAACAGCAAAACAACAACTTCTTTTCTTTGCAGTCAAAGCTTCAGTAACAATTAGTACTTGATGGGTAAAAGTCATGTCTCAATCAAGAATAGACTATACAATTTGGGTTAATCTCTGAAAGATAACACCCAATCGCAATTTCCAGTCACCGTATCATCACCATCATCATTATCTTCAAAGGCTCCAACTATAATCAAGCTCCTCGGACTATCCTATCAGCGCAAATGAGATTGCCCTCAAATGAGGGCTGCGGGGCTATTGTCAAGTGTTAAGGAATAGCTCAGGGTTTTGGATGCTGCTTTGGCGGCATTGGAGCTTCTTGGTCTTCTTGCATCAAGGTTTTTTTACTAAGGATTATTGATCTTACAAAAACAGAGTCCTTAGGTGCGTGGAGGATGTGAGTTAGAAGGTGACAAATGATAAATAGCATATGCTTTGATATCCCATAATCAGGGAATCTAATGGGAACAAGAGCATTTGAGGCAACCCTTGTTGCATTTATTCTGATAACTCCAATTTTTTTAGGGAGCGTCTTTTTGCTTATCGATATACCTATTTTTAACCCTGTTACTCCACTTACATTGGCTATAGCAGTTTTGGGCTTGTGTATGGGATTAGTCTTTGGACTATTTGCTGAGAGATGGTATACTAAGGAGCAATTAAGGATTTTAGCAATAAATCATGAATTCAAAGGGCTTGGCTCAAAGAAAATTAATGACGCATTTTTTGTTGGGCTTGCTATATTTCTTGTCTTTTTCATTTTCATTTTCTTTTTTATAACAAATCCTTTAGGTATTGCTTTAGGCAATAGTTTAGTTTTGTTTACTATTTCAGCTACTTTTACCGGATCGGTCATGAGAATGTTCTTGATAAAATCATGGGAAAGGCAAGAAGAAAAAATAATCATAATGGAATGGAATAAAGTCTATGTTATTCCCTATCCTCCTCAATTCTAATGGCAAACAAACTCTAAGTTCTAATCCCTTAAGTTTGCTGGCTCTACACGTAAATAGAATAACATAAAGCTGAAAAGGTAATGATTGGGGTAAAGAACAAAGAGCCAAAGTTGGGAATCTTTTTGCCAGTATATCGTCCGCTTGAAACCGAGGTTTGTCATAAATGCAAAATCGTCATAGCCCAGCCTAAGGAATTAATAAGAATAATAAACACTAAACCGCCCATTTAAAACAAGAAAAGATAGTATTAGTAATTAGTCAAGAATCCTTGACCTGAACAACTGGGTTTAGTTCAGATTCCTTGACAAGAACCCTTTTATCACAAACCATTCCCAACATTGAATCGGTGACAAATGAGTAAAGCTTTAGCTTTAGCACTTGTTCTCGTCTTCCTAACAGCATCAAGCATAATCACATTTTTGCCAGCCAAAGCTGAAAACAAAACAATCGTTGTTCCAGACGATTATCCAACGATTACAT
The DNA here is from genome assembly GCA_963831895.1 of Candidatus Bathyarchaeota archaeon. Lineage (GTDB taxonomy): Archaea > Thermoproteota > Bathyarchaeia > Bathyarchaeales > Bathycorpusculaceae > Bathycorpusculum. The sequence goes on along the minus strand of CAWHSD010000004.1, from coordinate 22,147 downwards.
CGGCAATCGGAAATGCAACCGATGGCGACACTATTCTTGTACGGTCTGGAACATACAACGAACAGTCGCTAAAGAGTAACCATAGCATTTCATTAATCGGTGAAGGTTTAGATAGAACCATAGTTAACTTGAACCCACCGATAATAAACTACTCAATTTTTACTACAACAATTACAAGACCAGATAATTCAGTTCTCTTTAACGCAAATAATATACGAATTTCAGGACTGACAATGAATTGTTACGGTCCTTTTTTGATTACTGGAGATAATGCCATTGTTATGTCAAACTCGATTAATGATTATGCTCAATATTGGATTGATGTCTCTGGGAATTATGTAACGGTTTCCAATAATTCGTGGAACACAGTAATGCGTTTTAGTTGTAACTACTCGAAGGCATCAGGAAACATTGGAACAGGTTCTCTTATCATAGGTGGTTTCAACTCGTACAACAGTGTTTTCGACAATAGGTTAAGCTCAGTTGGCAGTACTACTCTGAGTAGCTCAAATCTATACTACCGAAACATTGTTCAAAATGGTCTTGGAATATCCACAAACGTAAATGACCTTGTTTATAACAACACCGTTACTGGTTGTAGCCATGGCATAACAATGGTATCTGGCTCTAATAACGTCATTATTGGAAATAGGGTTGTAAACAATTTAGGGGAAGGTCTCGCAAATAATGGCTATGTGATGGGCAGTTTTGCTAACTGCGGAGTAAACAATACATTCATCGGAAATTACGTTTCTGGCAATGCTGTTGGGATTCTTATAGACACGACCTATCAATGGCATGGCAGCAACTTCACCGTTTACAATAATAACTTCATTGATAATGCTAAGCAGGTACAAGTGATGGCTTCTAATTCTTCAAATAATTATCAGAACTATCTTTGTTCACTCTATCCATTTAGCGACTTCTGGAATTTCAGTCAACATGGCAATTATTGGAGTGATTACATGTCAAGTTATCCTAGTGCATCCGAAATCGTCTTATCTGGAATATGGGACAAGCCATATATTCTGAGTGGTGGTGAACAGGATTATTATCCTCTTGTGAATCCTTTCGATGTTTCTACTTTAAACATTCAACTACCCTCATGGGCAAATGTCAACTCACCGACTCCAATTCCAACTCCAACATTCCCGATTTCATCTGCTGTATCTCCTTCACCGAGTCCAAGCACAACCGTTTCCCCTTTACCCTCACCACCGCCTTTCACAACACTACTTCCAACGATTAATACTGGTGCAGAACCACCACAAACAGAACCTATTCTGACTGAGCTTATTGCCGCTGTTTCCGTTGTGGCAGTCGCCTTGGTGGGTGCTGGTTTGCTATTCTACCACAAACGCAAAACCAACTTAGTTTAGTCAAGAAACCTTGACCAAAAAAACTGGGGTTAGTTCAGAAACCTTGACAAGAACCCTTTTAACACCACCCAAACAGAGAATAATAGCTGATGTTAACATGAGAAAAGCAGTAATAGTGACGATCCTTATCTCAACAATCTTACTGACAATGGTAGCTGGAACACAGTTCGTCAACGCTTATCCCCCATACGAGCGTGACGCCGAATCGTTAATTAAAATATCTATTTCCTCTCCAGAAAACAATGAACTATACAATACTAGAAATGTCAAACTCGATTTCAACATAACGGTTGGAGAAACTACAGACCATTCGTTAATTTCTAACGTAAGCTATGAGACAGACTGGCAAAAGGAGAACAAAACAATATTTTCATTTGACGGCTATCTCCTAAGAGAACTAATGGCTCAGCTTGTCTTATCCAAGAACGTTTACAGAGCCTACTAGCAAATTAGTTAAGTCATTAGAATTGACCGATATTCCTGAAGGAAATCATTCTATAATAATTTACACAACAGTGTGGCATTACTCAAGCATCGAAAAACTTGAAGACACATTCGAGAATTATCTTCAGTACCGTGACCTAACAATGGCAAACCATAGCACTACAGTCTACTTTGCTGTTGACACTATTGCGCCGAAAATCACGGTTTTCTCTCCAAAAAACATGACTTATGATTCGAATATTATTTCCACTGATTTTAAAGTTGAAGAGTTGTTTTCGAAATGCTCCTATAAGCTCGATGGACAAGACAACGTAACGACTACAGGCAACATGACCTTAGCAGGTTTGCTCAACGGTGAACACAACATTACGATTTATGCAACTGATACTGCCGGAAACACGGGGTCCTCAGAAACGATATATTTCACCATAGCTATGCCAGAGCCGTTTCCAATCGCAGTTGTTGTCGTTATTTCCGTTGTGGCAGCCGCCTTGGCGGGTGCTGGTTTGTTGGTCTACCGCAAAAAAACACAAAAAGATAAATTGGGTAGCTAATGCGAGGGATAAAATTGAGAAAAAGTGTCGAGCTGTTGGTTGTTCTCGCGGTAATTTGTTTGCTCGTAGCAGTTGTTATTGTCCTTGCTTTTTCAGCTTTGTCTCTCGTGGGTCAAATTAACGGGCCCAAAAGCAAGTAAATGAATTGCAAAGCCAATTAGCGTACTACGAAAATGTGACTGGCAGTCTTCAGACTAAAGCAAGCAGTCTAGAAGCTCAAATCTACAGCCTACAAAACCCAATTGTCAATGCGACGTTCACTGATATTTCAGTAGGACCTTGGGTAAAACGTGGGATGAGCGATCCTTACCGCAAAGAGCATCAACGTAACATACCAGAATGTGGGAACAACATCTATAGGTGGAGTAACTTTAGCATTAAAAATAGATGGGAACACAACCAACATCGACAATTTTTTGATTAATGTAAATCCTTATCACCTTGGAGTTGTTCAGGTTAATGAACTACAGACTTCGCAGGTGACCTTGTTAACTGGTTGGCAAGACCGAAAGCAAGCATTGTCCGAATGTAATTTAACAATTACGTTAATGCTTGATAAGCTTACTCTTGACAGTCAAACGGTGAGTATAGGACGCTGACAAAGATCATGAAGTATAAAACCCCTTTTTCGGAGGCGCAAGTTTCTTGCAGATATTTTTTCTCACGGCAAGTTAAAATGAACTCTTCAGTTATCGTTAAACACGGGCAGATTCCAGTGCGCAAAATATTTCTTTTCTCTATGCTGTTAATTGTCATATCTACTCTGGTTTATTCGAATTGGATTTTTCAAAGACAATTAAGTGATTCCCAAGACCAGATTTTTGACCTACAAGAACAGATAACATACTATGATAACCTAACTGACACAATTCAGACCCAGGTGAGTAATCTTGAAGCCAAACTATACGATCTCCAAAATCCAAAATATAATGTGACAATTACAAATGTTTCTTCAACGTCCTGGATGAATCTAGTTGGAATGTCTTTATCGAAGGAATTCTATGTTACGATTAAGAACTTAGGCGACAGAGATATTGGAGGGTTGACCATCGATTTCAAAATCTTGACTAATGGCAAAGTCGCAGACCAGGATGGCTTTGACGTTTCTCTTGCGAGCCCAATGCTTGGTGTTCTTAACCCTCAAGAGTCAAAGGTTATAACTGTGTGGGTTAATACTGGCTATTCTGTTTCTACCAGCGGAAAGAGTATTGCTGTTACATTAATGCTGGACAAGACCGTTCTGGATACACAAACGTTGTCATTGTGATATTGCGATGATTCTGTTTGGCTTCTTCAAGAAACGCAAATGCCTAGTTGGTTGACAGAGTGAGGCTGACAGTCTAACAGGCTGACAGAGAGACAGTAACAGACAGAGTGACTGACATTATTCACATACGCCCAGGTGGAGGAGGAAGCGCACTCATAGCGTTAACGCAAGAGAGAGAAAGAGAAAGATTAAATTTTAATCAACCAACCAAAAACGGCTTTATGTTGTGGAAGGGTACATTTTTGGATGGGGAAATATGAACTATCGCTGCCTCTATGTTAGACATAACGGTAAACTGTATAACTAAGAGCAATTCAATCATCATTGGGGTCATAAGGCTTGGCTAACCGTTTAGTACTCTTTTTAATCTTAATTATCCTTGTCGCTTCACCGATTGCTTTGTTATCTGCTAGATTGGGCAGTGCCCAGAGCAGTTATCCAATATTTGGCTACCCACATGACACTTACGGTGGAACATCCATTGGCGGTGATTACTCGTACTATGGCACAAGCTTCACACTTACCGGAGATGCCACAATCACCTCAATCTCCTGCGAAATGGCTATCAGGTACAGTCCGAGCCGACCTGAAGTAATCAGCCATTATCGATATGCGATTTATAGAGACAACGGCGGCACAGGTGAATTGGTTGCTCAAACAGAAATAGGAAGCGAAAAACCTGAGAATGGTAACCCGTTAGCCTACGATAAATGGTGGACCCTGAACTTGCCCTCCCCATTAACCTTGCACGCGGGCAACTATTGGCTAATAACAGTGGATGACAGCCAACTAGTGGAACTCCATACTGAACAAACAACACAGCCGCAGCGCGGAATTTGGGGAAATTTTGGCAGCATGGATTTCCCAACCAATCTTGACACAGGAAACTTGGCGCCATTTAACAATGCCGTATACGCAATTTACGCTTCAGGACAAGGCACCGTTTCCACACTCAACCCACCTGGGCCAGATGCTTCAAACCCTAACGCCGCGTTCTTAACTCTTGCCTGCCAAAGCTCTCACGACGCAGTGGGCGAGGTGCAGATAGTGGGAAGTTTGAATGCTTACGAAGGCGGAGTCGCCCAAGGTACCATAGAATTTGCTTACAGAGACAGCACCAACTTTACTTATCAACCATTTACACAAACAGTCACAACCTCTAACGGCAGTTTTGCTGTAGATTGGACACCGCCTGCAGAGGGCAATTATGTTATAAACGCAACATACTGGGGTAGTGAATTATACACTGCTACCTTCAAAGAACTAAATTTGCTGGTTACTCCTGCAACTGGAAATATGACGCAAACAGTTTTTTCAGTGGACTCCAACTCGACGGTAACTAATTTGGCTTTTGATTCCTATAGCGACGAACTTAGTTTCTCAGTAGCGGGCGAAACTGGAACTGCAGGCTATATTGACGCGTGCATTGGCAAAAACCTTGTAGAGAACGCTTCAATCATTCACGCGTTCATAGATGGAACAGAGGCTGCCTACACAGTGTCAGAAATAGGAAATAGTTGGATACTTCATTTCACCTATCACCACAGCAGCCATAACATAAAATTCGATTTAGCTGGCGAAACAGAGGCTTCGGCTGTTCCCGAAATTTCCCAGGAAACAGTGCCTTTAGTTATTACAGTACTGGCTATTATTGTGGTTTTTGTAGCTGTCTTAGTGTTTACACAGAAAAAACATTAGAGTCTGTATAGGCCCACGGTTTGGATTGGGATTATTAAATTTTAATCTTTTCTCTCTCTCTCTCTCGAACGCACTAACGCTTACGACTACTTACTCTCACGCCTACTCACTGATGATAAGATTCGAACCTGCCAACATCAACATCACTTTCAAATCTCTTAAACGCTTCAGGAAACTTGTCTATCTAATCACCTCCAAACAGCAAGCTAATTACCCGTTTTGATTAGAACATTTAGAATTGACGGGTTAATCCTTGAATTTGATAACCATATAGTCTGTTGGTTTGTTTCCGATGATGAGGCGGTAGTGTGTTGTGCCTGTTCTGTTGTTTGTGATAAGCTCGACTTTTCCTTGGGCTTCAACTGTGGGGGGTTCTCTGATGTTTGTGGGCAGTTCTTCACAGAACCTGCCGCGGAAAGAAACAACCTCTGTTATAGGCATTAGTTTGGGTCCTTCAACAACAGCAACATCCCTGAGCTTGTATGTGCAGGGCGTAAAAAGTGAATCTGAACTATCAGCTACCTTGGCGGTTATTTTTGCGTAGCCGGTGTTCTTGTAGCACACATCGCCATACTGCTCGCTGGTTTCGCTCCATTCCTTCACGAAGCGGATGAAGTAATCGGTTCCCATGAACATACCTTGGAAGGCTTTGCGGCTTTCAACCGTTTCGAAGTCTTCAAAGCTCATCTGGGTGTCCTTCGAACGAAAGTCGAAGAGCGTCTGAAGTTCCTCTCGGCTGTAGGGTTTGAAGTCTGAATCCACGGTTTTGAGCAGTTTCTGCAAGGCAGCATAGGCTTTACGGCTGTTTTCAACGCCGTATACAAGTGGGTCGATGTCTGATTTCTCATTCGTTAATCCTGCCATTATTGAGCCAGAAATACCTATACTGCTCCAAGGGATGCCTGCTTCCGCCTTTAATGTCTGAGCCAGCTGCAAAGCCTTACTCTCTAATACGGTAAGGTCCTCGGATGTACGTAGGGACCAAAGCTTCTCTTCTGGCTTATAGTGCTCAGCTACTTGGACAGTAGGAACTTCACACATTGTCTCGCCAAAAACTGGATCAAAAACGATGAGGTCAGGATGATTCTCCTGAAGGTACTTAAAACGATCACCTAAACTATACACTTTGCCGAAATTGACGTCCTTGCCTTTTCGGGTACCCTGCTGCGAGGGAATAAAACGAGGAAACGCAATAATCTTATTCGGCGGATGAACTAAACCTTTAACATCAAAAACCACATTGCTCTTTGTTTTGATTAAGTCGCCTTCGCGTGCTTTCATGCCAATCAATGCCTTTAGTTTTTAAAACTTTAATAAACCTTTATGATGAGCCTGAGGGTGATATCTCCCGTACCTCTCATTCCCCTTCTTTTTCTGTAGTGTTTTGCGTTTGTTTGCTTCTCCGTATTAATTTGGAGGTCTCTCGAAGGAAGCTGATGGCTATTGAAGCCCACAACGCAAAAGCCTATTTTTCACAAATCTTCAGTCTATTCCCAGAAAAACTAAGTCCTAACGCTAGAGCGACATTCAATGCTTACGATGGTTTGAATAATGTTTTCAATTTTGCCTACTATGTGTTAGAGTGCAGAATACACAAAGCACTGTTGAAAGCTAAGCTCGAACCTTACTTGGGTTTTCTGCATTCGATTCAACATGGCAAACCCAGTTTAGTATGCATGTGACTTCCAAGAGCTATACCGCTATTTAATTGATGATTTCCTGATTGAACGATGCCAAAAACTACGCAAGAAAGACTTTGTGTTAGTTACAGATTTTATGATGCACCTTAAAATGGGAAAGAAAATTCATTTGAAAGAGTATGAGACTGACAGTTTAGCTGAAGATTTGAACGCTTTCTTTGACCGCATGGTTGACGTTGAAAGAATCAAGGTAGGAAAAAGACAAACCATTGATACGTTGATTACCGAAGAAGCTTTACTGTTTGCAAAGTATCTGAGGAAAGAGAGGAATTCATGGATTCCGAGAATACCATCAACTTAATGCTATAATTGAAACGCCAGTTTTTAACATGCAAAATTTAATTAGTTTATAGCAATAGAAAAGACAGTATGCCAAAATATGAACTTCGATACGTTTGTCCTAATTGCGATTTTCTGCTTGACTTTGAAATGATGGTTCAACAAATTCCTGATGAGTTTATAAATTACTGCCCTTCCTGCTATTTTCCGCATCACTACAATGTCAAAGAGAAGAAAGCCAAAGTAAGAATTCAAAATCTGCACAAAAGAGCTTTTCTTATTCATAGCTCGAAACGGGAAGACAAGTATACCATTGATTGGCTCAAATTATTGCTAAAACAATTCGGCATCTCCTCTGCCTTAATCGAACAAGATGTGCGGGTCAAGGTTGACTGGCTACAAAAGAGTGTTGACGCAATAAAAAACTCCGATTTTGTAATTGCATTCTTAACAAAAAGATACCAGTACACCAATGAAAGTAGGGAAATAGTTGGGTGGAAAGCACCTGACAAATGCTATGATGAAGTTGCCATGTCTTTTGCTATGCAAAAAGACCTTTTTGGTCTCATTGAAAAAGGAGTAGACTCTGGCAGAGTGCTTGAGGCTCGAGCATGGTGTTACCAATTTGAAATGATACCCTCTAAGAATGGTCTTTTTCAATTAAAAGCTGATTTAGATTTCTTTAAAAGATTGGATGTCTATGTTAACAGGTTTGATACAATTTGAAAATCATAAACTGCCTTTTTTCTTCATGTTTTACTTTGTCGAGAAGCATCATGAGCTAAAATATTAGTTACGAAAATCAGTGAACAAGAATGATTTCTTTGAGTTTATTGATTAACATTCGAATACTTCTTTGAACTTTATAATATCCACTATCTTTTTCAGGCTTTAGACCATACCACTTAAAAAAATTAAAAGCCCAAAAAAATAGAGCAGGTATAAACCACATGGAATTATAGAAATTTTGAAGTACTTCAACATTAATGCCAATCAACAAAACAGAGATTTGTATAATGTCTGAAACACAGATTCCAACAATAATAGACATACACGTAATAGATGAAAATGGGAATGTGTATTTTTTCGATATAAAAGTTCTTGATGAATAGAGATTCAATATTCTAATTTCTAATCTGTTCAAAAATAATAACATCAGTATTATAACAAAAAGAGTAATGACAATTGCATATAGATGTGGCAAACTATTTAGAACAGTAATTAGGTTTAAGGAAATAATTATAAGAATAGAAGCGAAAGAAAAGACAAACCCTTCTAATGAATAGTACCTGTATTTTTTTGATGTTGTTTGATTACCTACTACGGCATAGTATCTCGTAAAAGCTGAAAAAAGGAAAAGAGCAATTCCCATATATCTTACGGTTTGGGCAAGAGTGAAGGCATCGTTATAAGATAAAGGGAACATGCTTTGTAAGAATGGAGTAAAATCTCCAATAGACAAAGTTACAAATAAGATAAACAGAGAGATTATAACACCAAAAAATAGTTGGTCTTCACTATCGACAAGTTTTTCTTTCTTGATGGATTCAATCTTATGGTCTAATTCTCTAAGTTTACTAATTACCTCATCGTTATTTTCAACAGGCTTGTTTTCTTCCTTCTTAGTGCCATTCTCTGCCATGTTAGGATAGATCTATGTTATGCCGATTTAAGATTTGTCTTTATGAAGACTTGACTAAAATCAAATCATCTTTTTCTTCGTGCATTTTTGTGTTGTGTCGTGTTGTTGTGGCGGTTGTGGGTGTGTTGAGGGGTTATGAGAAGGAGATTAGTTAGTTAGGAAAATAAGAGAGAGAAAGATTAAAATTTAATCCAACCCAATGCGGGGCTGACATACGCTCCTGAGTCGGTTGAATTTTGGATTCATAAAAATAATTAAGAGAAAAATACAAGCATTCGTTGTAGGCAACATCTTGAAACACATTAAATCGATTGTGGTCATCTCAATTGCGATTATAACTGTGATAGGTGCCACAGAACATTTAATGGACTATAATGATTTTGGTTTTAAAACACCCCCTTTTCCTGAGCAATTAACAATATGGAAGGTCGAATTCCTATCTGGCAGCACAGCAAAACTAATAGTCATGAATATCGGGGATGGAGAAGTAACCATACATAATGTTCAAGTTAATGGAATAAATGCCACGTTTGAACCAATTACTCTTCTAAAACACAGTGGTAATGATGACTTTAGAGTTACTCTGCAAAATGAAACCTTTATTCTTGGCAGTACCTACGAATTTGTGGCAACCACAACCAAGGGGTCTCACTTTGGCTACAAAGCTACTTACAACCAGACATCCTGAGTTTTAACCCGTAGACTCGATTCCGTATATACCCTCTACATGGTAATTCTACTAAGTATATGCCGAACCCTGTCTACTGCGTAGTCTTTTTTAGCTGCTAATCCGAGTTTGGTTGGTTGGATAAAATTTTAGCCCCTCAAACCCAAACCTAAATTAAATTCTAGTCTTTCTCTCTCAACCGAAAATCTAATTGCCTCATCGAGTTGAATTTTCTTCATTTTTGTTCCTTGTTTACTCTATTTCTATGCTATTCAGATTTAAGACTTATCATCCACGAAAACTTAGTTAAGTTACTGTAAAGTACTTAGAAAAGTATTATTAGTCTTGTACGCCCCCAGTTGATTTGAGGGGAATCCATAAAAAGAGCAGAAGCAGTCGCTCTTCTAAAAGAGTTAGGTGAAGCAGAGTTAATCCAACCCTCATTTGTAATTATTGAAAAAATATTCCCAGATATTTATCAACTTAAAATTAAAGGCGATTATAACTTTCAAGAAATTGGAGTATTTCTCAATAACAGGTTCTTAACAGAAGAGTGCGAAAATTATCTTATTATCTCGTCACTTTGAAACAACAATTACAGTCCTTGCATGTATAAGCTTCAATTTGGAACCAGTGATTTTCTAATGATTTATCAGGTCCCGTAACATCTTTACCACAATTAGGGCATTTAGTCAAATAAGCCCCGCCTTCAAGCTAATGGCTCAATGTTAAAAACAATAATTGATATTGAAGATTTGTTGGTAACATAAGGATACAACAAACAACCCGAACCTTATCCTCATTATTTTCCTCGAATTCTATACAAAATTCTAACTCGGAAATAGGTGTAGTAATTTACAGAAGACAACCAATAAATCTGCTTCTAACTCGGTTTGTGTTCACTGTTACATTTCTTTTCTTCATTCATCAGTTGAGCTAAGTTGTAGGTAACGAAGGCAGAGAAGCTGTGTATGCCTTTTTTAATGGCGTATTCCTCTTTGACTTGTAGCCATTCTTTAAAGAAGTAATCGTACACCTCGGCTTTTACTGTGATACTCTTGTAGCCTTTCTTAGGCGTTCTATTTCCCTCTCAAGTTAGTTAGCGTACGTATATTTATTTAAGTTTTCACAAAATACCTGTTTTTCTTTCTCTCCTTTTAATTCACCGTTAATTATATATTTAGTTGTACGATAAATTACTTAGGAGAAACAGTAGTTTTTGCCACGAAAAGGATACAAATGCTTGACAGTCACAGACAAAGTTCATCAAGAAGTCAAAAAAAGAGCCAAAGAAACTAACTGCACAATAAGAGAATATGTCGAATACTTGCTTGCTAAGGATAAAGTTGCTAAAGAAAGGGCTTAACCACAAGAGAATTAAAGTTTTAACTTTCATCAATGTATCTTACTTGCTCATTAAGAGAAACTTGGAGAGTATTATTCCTCTGCTAATCTGTCCCCGAAATGGAGTATCGGAACAGCGTTATAATATCCCGCACTCTTATTATCATATTCCAGTAGGTAAGTATCTGTTATCTCCTGCCACTTCTCTGCATCCGTTAGGTTGTGGTGTAATGTGATGTTGTGTCGTGTTGAGTAGAAAGCTTTTGGCTTACTTTTTATTAGGTGTTATAAATTCCAGAACCAAAGCTATAGCTGAAAGTATAATCATCGGTGAAATAGTTACAAGACCCTTAACAAACGAACCTATCCATGGAAAAATAGAAATAAAAATGAAGGGAAGCAATAAGGCTGCCAGTAGCGAAAAAATCGTTAAAACAATTGGTATAAGGAAATATTTTCTCCTTATTAGAAATGTTAAGGCTATTGAAGTGAAAGTGAAGATGGATGTGTTGACTATAATGGTATAGAATGGATAACTGGAAGCGCGTTCGTTAAATTGACCACTAGCTTGCAAATAAGGAACAATTGAAAAAAGTGCGGAAAAAGCAGAGATTATTGAGCATAAGATCAAAATGGCCTTCAGTGTCAACAAAGGATTTATTTCTTGGCTATTGAATTCTTTCCTTCTTGAAACTAATATTATTATACTTACAGAGGCAAGAATTAGTATGGGAAGACCGCAGAACAGTTGGTAGAAAAACAGCAACCCTCCATTGGTAGAATACGCTCCAAAAAGTGATTCTACATGGGGCAATAAATTGAACAGTATGTTTGTGAAAAACAGTGCTCCCGCAATTAATAGAAATGTTGCTCCCAGGACGGATAAATTGAATTTTCTTGCTTTAAATGTATTTACAGCCGAAAATAGACCTAAAACGAATGCATATGACTCAAAGATAATAATTGATATAACAACGTAAAAAGGCTCTGTTATCACTCTTACACTACCAAGATGGGAAGGAACGAAATACTCTCCCCATGTGAAAAGAGCCATAAATAAGGTGGCTACGAGAGCTAAACATGAACCTATGACTACTAAAATACCTGCCCCTGTTAGTCGAGTACTTTTTAGCATTGAAACCTAACAACAATTAACAACTAATTAGATTTTATGATTTTCTATTTTTAAGAAATAATTCGTCTTTTTAGCCCTTATTAGAGACCAAACAAAACCATATAACTAGCAAAAAACAAAAAGTTAAGGATAGACTACAAGAAATTATTTTTCCCCTAAAGCTGGAACGACGACATCATCCCAGTAGAAAAGATCAAATTTTAATGCATAAAAATTAGGGTGTCTTATTTTTAGATTCAAATTTTGTTTTCCGAGGTACCTTGTTTTCGGGTATTAGAGCATCTGGATTCTTAGCTTTTCTTTTCAAATAAGCCACATATTGTTCAGGCGTAAAGTCTTTCCTAAACTCATGGTCTTTACCCAAATTTTTTTTCTCCAATTTCATTACTTAGATTCTCAAGGTGGGCGGGATATTCTGAGAAAATGCCTGTTTTGTCTGACTATTGTGTTTAAGAATTAATATAAGACCTATAAAAAATAACACTGAAGCGATAAGATAAGTCCAAGTGGGAAATTTGAAAGTGTTTTGTTGAGTTGTTAAAAGATAATAATCGTGAACTAAATCTAAGATTGCTCCAGACATCAAAATTGTTAAGCCAATTACGCTAATAATTATACCCATTATTCTTAAATTGGGTTTCATAATTTCACTGTGTATGTTTTGACCTTGCTTAAAAGATTTTAGCGTTATAGAGTGGGGGGTACACCTTGTTGTGGGAAAAGGTTTATCTCATTATTGTTTGGTTTTGTCATCTTTTTTCAGTTGATATATGAAAAGTAGGTTTATTGCTACTGTGAGAAAGAATATCCAAAAAGGAAAATTAGGGAAAATTTTTAAACCAGAGATTCTTTCAATGTTTCCGTCAACAACATCTCCCCACATTGATAAAATAACATTCAAGGGATTCATTACTGTACGCCCAAGATGAGTGTAGCTATTCAACATATCCCACAAAGCATAATTAGATACAACGAAAACCGAAATCAGAACAGCATTTACCGCTAATATGGTTCTAAGGCTCTTGGACGCCATATAGCCACCAACTGCTCTATTACTTCACTTGCTTTAAGTGTTTTTTGGCTTACCACATAGGCAGGGTACACCCAACCATGGGAAAAGGTCTACTTTATTGGTGGCTTGAAGTGTTTTACGACATGAAAAATTGCTATAACAACTATTCCCAAGATAGAGAGGACAAATCCAGCCAAAATATAGGGCAAAGTTGGTGGTGGGAAAGCATCTACGAAGACTAGCCCGATTGAGTAGTAGGAGCCATTATAATCGATGTTACTTGTTTGATGTTGCCTTATTAATTCATCGATTGTTGTGTCATCATAGTGAGGATAAACATACTCACCGTTTATTGCTTTGAGAACATACGGGTCGGGGTTTGTTAGTGTAAAATACTTTTGTGGCTTATCATTTAGTTTATCGGCATCAAGCTGATAATAAGGTTCGATACCTGACCACATTTGTGTTTGATACTGTATTTGGGCATAAATAGACAACAAGAGAATAGCTAAGAAAAATATCAAAGCCATGTTTGCTCTAGATGGTTTCTTTGTCATCGTCAGGTCACTAATATTACAGCTTAACTTGCTTAAAGAAACTTGTCACTTCTCAACAGGGGCAAGGTACACCCAAGCGTGGGAAAAGGTCTAAGTTTGGGTTACTTTTGGAGTAATAATTATCCCTAACCAAATTGATGAACCGTATGATTGGTCATATTTTTCTTGCGTGGAGAGGAACTTGATGTTACCTAAGTTAATTTCTGCTGTGTAGCGACCTGTTGGAGCATTATTTGCCCAATTAATTGTGAGGATAGTTGAGTTGGATGTGTTAGGTTGCAGAGTTAATGTGTTGAGGCTAAATGAGTAGTTGAAGATTGATTCTTGAACCAGAGATTTGTTCCAGTTTCTTGTATCCCAATTACCGCCATAGTCTATTGTGCTATTGTATGATGTTAGCTTAACGCTATCTATAGGTACTGCGATTGCGGGTGAAGACGGCTTTGTCGTAAGTGTAAGATTCAATTGCTGTGTTAGACCTTGAGTAGCATTTAGTGTACTTGTGGCAACACCAGTATCGGAGTAACGGTGTAATTATACAAGTGAATAGGTGTACTGGCAGGGTGAATTTGGCTTGAATAACTCAAGTATAGTATACCTATAATAACTGCAACTCCCAAAATAATCAAAACTGCCGAGGCTATTTTCCTCATAGTAACCGTTATATCATTTTTGTTTCAACCGCTTTTATGCCTTCTCATTAGAACAGTTATTCTAAGTTTGAACATGCTCTAAGAGAGGGTGGATACACTACATTGCGGGAAAAGGTCTACAATATGATGGTTTTTCATAGAAGCTACAATACAACTTTTTACAATACAGGGCTGTCCCAAGAAACTGGCAGCGGCTTCAAATAGCCATATCCTTCACAAATAAACCCCTTTGTAACATTGTCAATATTTGGGTTAAGGCTATTAACCGAAAAAAGTCTGCTTTTTTCATGAAATAGCTCAATCTGAGATTCATAGAAATCAAATTTTTTGTAATTGCCCTCGCTCATTAAGTACTGAACGGTGATTTTGCAGTCGTATAAGGTAAATTGCGTTGGATTGGTGAAGCTAATTTTTATGTGTAGACGGTCCGGATAAGTCTGAACTTCAGTCTGTTCACCGACAACTTTCAAAGATATTTCTGGATTTGCAGTTACAATAATTACTATTGTGATAATTGCGATTATTAAAATCAGGCCATTAGACCTTTCTTCTTCATCTAATACCGCTTAAATTTTATTTGATGAATGATTTATTTACTCTTTGCTAAAGAAACAATCTACTTGCTCAAGTTAGCGGTTTTTCGATGCCTTCTATAAAGCAAGAGAGATAGTGCTGTAACAGCAAGTATAATGCTGATAGGCAATAAGTAACCTATCGGTTCTTGATTAGGTAGATTGTCTCCTGGTGAAGAGGGAGTTACGGTAGCAATTATGGATGGTGCCGTGGATAATGTAGTTGGAGTTACTGTTGGTGTAGGAGTAGAAGATGGGGCACTTGGGAGGGACTCAATAGTTAACTTGGAAATATCAACAGGAGCGGAAAGCGGATGATTGTCAACATTGTTCTGGTCAATTACGTAAACCCCTTGTCCTTTATAATCGCTCCAGTAGTTGCCCATAGAACCGTTATCCCACTTGGCAACTTCGCTGATGGAGGCACCTTCAGTGCCATTGTTAAATGCGTTATATGAGTTGTCGATGAAGTTATTGCCGTAGACTACGCTTCCTTTTGGTGGGGTGGCATAAGGAAACAGAAATCCACCATAAGTCCAGGTAAAGATTCCATACTCGTTATCTTTTAGCAAGTTACCTACTACAATACTGTTTGATGACATGACAATTGCAATACCTGAAACTCCCCTCGTGTTTGTTATTGTATTTCCAAAGATAACGCTGTTGCCTTCATCCCCTTGAATGGCAATGTGTTGAGTGTTAGTTATGGTATTTCCAGAAACGATATTTCCGCTACCGTATAAGTCGATTGCTATGTAAGTGTTGGATATGCTATTGTTAACAACACTTATGTTGGACTTGCTAGCCAATCGGATGCCAAACCGTACAAGGTCAAATTCCCCTTGAATAACAAAGTTCTGAATAACTACATTTGTTAGATTATAGACATCTGTAGTCATTGACATTTACAATATTTTCGCCTTCTATGCCTTTGACTATATGACCTGCCCCGTCAAGCACTATGTTACTTGCTACGATTGTTAGGTATCCATCAAAATTATCCGTAAGGGTGTATTTGTTGCCGTTATGTAAGATAGGTGCTGATATTGGATTTATGCTACCATCTGAATTGATAGTAATATTGTTTGGATTTTGAGATTTAACAGGTTGCAGGTTAACACTTGAAGCAGTCAAGCATAGAAGGATTAAACCAAGGGCAATTACGACTTTGTTTTTTGCCATAAGTTAACATTCTGGTCGTTTTGCATAAAAGCGTTCTTGTATAGGTTTCTTGACTAAGCTTGGTCAAGGTTTCTTGACCAACAAATTAGTGTTATGCTCTTTTGGGTTTGCGGCGCATTTTAGCCTTCGTAAATTCGAGTGCAGACGGGGAATCTTTGGAGTTTACATACTTGGGGCTGGCTTGGTTTGTGTGCTGTCGTGTTTGCGACAATAAGACATTAGTGCAGTTTGTTCTTATATATTTGAGCATGTCTTGTGTTGGCAGTCGGCATGCTGATTTCGAGAAGATTTACGCTGCTTTTTTGACACACTACAGCATAGACCCCAAGCTTGGCGAGTTCCGGTAGGTTGCGGAAGTTGGCGTTGACTAAGCGTGAGAGGGAGATTTTAGAGTTAGAGTTTAGGGGGTTTAGTGATTATCGGATTTGCCTTATTCTCAGGGTAGATAAGGGCAATGTTTATCCTTCGCATAAAAATGCGTTACGGAAACTTGAGTTGGCGAGATCTGATTTGCAATTTTTTGCAGATCTAGAAGCCAAATCGGCGGTTTGGAAAAAAAGATAAATTCTCAAAAAAAAGAATTAACAAACCCCTCATATTTTGCCAATGGACCCGATCGGGCTCACTTAGTTTCATAGAAGGTAGACCCGATCGGAGACCCAGTTATCTACCAAAGCATATGGGATTTCTTGTGGGATAAAGGAACAGATTTACTTGAAGACTTAATTGTTAGCAGCGGCAGTAGTGGAAGCGGTGGCGGTGGAGGCGGTGGCGGTCAGAAATGCACTACTACGACACAGATTGAGCTTGATAAAGACGGAAAAGTAAAGAGCATTACTACTACAACAACATGTGTACCAGCCTAAACTCACATTTGTTGGAAAATGAGGCAAGCAATAACTATGTTGAATCAAAGTGTTTGAAACGTTTAAACCCATAATTATCATCTTTTTTATCATTAATAATAAAGGCTTTCTGAAAACAATAGTTTTTTTGTTTGTGAGGATATTTTGTTTTTCAGCATTCATAAAATACAGTGAAGTTGAAAAGCAAGAGATGCAAAACAACAGGAGGAATGCTTAAGTTTTGTTGGAGCAAAACCCTGATTTAACTTAGGAAAGCTACAAGATTACGGCGGTTTTCGAGGGAAAACGCTCATTCTTGAAAACTGAAAACCCAAAAAAACCTAGAAAATGTTGACATTGTCTTTCTTCGGGTGATATCTCCACTCTGCAGGGGTTCAACTCCCTCCCCGCCCGTTTGAGAAAAGTTATTTGCGTTTTCTGAAGATTTAGGGCTTTGCGAGCATCTCGGGGAAAAATTCCGGGAAAAATTTCTGTTCAAATTGCATATGATATCTTTACCTATTTGATGAGAATATTTGGAGCAGAAGGAATTGGGTATACACGCGCCTATCTTAACTAGTTCGGAAAATTCGCAATAAGACTTGTTATGTTCGACGGGACATAAAGTGACCACTTGTAACTATAGCCCGTTTGACCAGTACCCAAATATACCTCGTACGAATACCCACCTGAGAGAACAATGCTATAATTACCCTCCGAAAGTTGGACGCGGTGGTCGTAGCGGGTGCTTATCGATTCGTTGTCATTGATGAACTGAATCGTGCCTTTTACTGCAACGCTCACTGTACCAGATACTTGCACTGGATTGATCGCAAAAACGTTTTCTTGATGGAAATTAGGCAAAATGACCACCATGCTAGTAAGAATGCCCAATCCTAAACCAATCACTAGACCAACCGCAAAGGCGGCAATCCACTTGTTCCTACTTCGTTGACGTCCTTCAGACACGCAAACCCCACTGTGAAAAGTAATAGGGCTTGTATTCTAATAATTCTATTTTACCTTCAGCAACTGGCGCGATTGCGCTCATTAGAAAAGAAGAGTAGGCAGGGTGTATCTTGTGCCGTCTTTTAGAAGTCTCGTGCGTTGCCTTTGCCAACAGGCACATGGGTTAGGTTAACCTACAATTTTCCCGTCAACACAAACATCGTCACAGAGTTTGGTTCAGAGGAGCAACCTACGACTATCCATACTATTGGATAGATGAGATTTGGGTTTTAGCCAAGTAACCTTTTTCTAATATGTAATTTTTCTATTTGATTTCAAGTGTGTTTGTTTCTTGTTGTTTGTGTTTTTTGTGGTAAACCAACACACCAGCAACCGCCGAGGCAACCGCAACGGAAACAGCGGCAGCAACCATGGTTGGAAATGGCTCCGGCACTGGTGCTACGGTGAATTTGATGGTTTCTGAAACACCAATTTCTCCAAACGTGTCGTTAGCGAAGATAGTTAAATTATGAAAGCCAGTTGCCAAGCCATTAAGGGTAAAGTTACCTGTGATAGTCACATTTTCTTCCCCGTCCAAACTATAGCCTGTCCAGATGGCTGGCTTGTTCAACGAAAAGTTCAAGGGGACACTTCCAAAATATATAGCGTTTTTCAAGTTAAACACAGTAACCTCTGGAGCCCCCCAAGGATATACAAGAGGAAAATAATCGATGCTTTTGACGTTAGGGTAATCTCTTGTTGTGTATGGTCCTCTCTCTATTGTGTATGGGGTGTTGCCGATTCCAGAGTTTCCTAATTCTAAGGCATTGGGATACTTGGCTGTATAGTTGCTCCAGTAGTTCCCAATAGAACCATTGTCCCAGTAACTGCTTGAAAAAAATTCTGGGTAATCAGTCAGATAAAAATTATTCTGATAAAATTTATTTGAAGAACATTCACTACCCACAAAGACATAAGATATGTTATTTTTTGTAATCAGATTGTTATTTCCAACAAAAACCGATACTCCAGAATTGCAATCTTTTACAGTGTTGTAATCGCCAAGTATTCTGATATCTTTGCAAGTGACCTCTATAATTTGGCAACTATAACAACCCTGAAGATTGATATTGTGATTGTTTCCGTAGGCTGTCACATTTCTAACCAAGACGTTATGAACATCTACAAGGTTTATTCCAACATCTACATAGAATGCAGGGTAACCGTTGTCACTAAAAACACCATCTACAGTAACATTTATCATGTGTCCCGCTCCATCAAAAACTATATCGCTACGGGAAATCTCGATTGAATATTGCTGAATTATGTCCTTTGTGAGTGTGTAGGTGTTTCCTGTGCGGTTTATGTAGGAGGTTTGAGGAGTTATGCTGCCATCGCTGTTAATTGTGATTTTTGGTAAATGCAGCGACGTGTAGGGGTTTGCGCTTGCAGAGCTAACAAAAAGTAATCCAGTTAATGGCGAAACTATGAGCGCTAAGACTAAAGATACCGCTAAAATCTTATTTGTCAAATTAATACTATCCCAAGTTTTCTTTGTTTAGCACTGAGAATTTGTTGCCTTAAGAGTTTTTTCGTCAAGGTTTCTTCACTAAACTTCCCTTGCGTCTGTGGTAGAGCAGCAAACCAGCAGCCGCCAAGACGACAGCGGTTACGGAAACTGCGGCAACAGGCACGGTTGGAAAAGGCTCTGACAGAATAGGCTCAGGCACTTGAACTGTGAAAAGTGCTGTTTCTGATGCACCAACATTTCCAGCTAAATCCCAAGCGTAAACAGTCAAGTTATGTTCACCAACAGGCAAATCATGCAAAGTTGTATTCCCACCAATGGTTAAATTTTGGTTATTATCCAAGACATATGATGCTGTTGAAATTGTTTCATTTATCATAAAGTCCAATGGATACCCTTGCTCAGAAGTTGTATTGAGCGTTTCTTTAATTGTTATAGTCGGAGGTATTGTGTCGATTGAGAATCTAAGTTCAGAGGAAGAGCTGATTCTAAATTCCTTGTAACTTAATCCTTTAACATCAATGTAAAGACCTCCTCCAAATGCTTGAATTATGATTCGATGGGTTCCTTCAGGTATGTTGGAGAATTGCAATGACAAAGAGACTTGCTTTTGCCCAATATTAAAATTCACCGTTTTATCCATCCAGTCAGCTTGGTATGTGACACGTTGTATGGCTGTTTCGGATGCAGTTTTTGATTGAGGGGCAGTTACGTTGAAAACTAATGGCAAACGATTCGTTGCGTAAGCAGTATTGTTTTTTGGGGTGCTAATATAGATTGCAGGCGGAAAAGTTTCAGAGTCTGGAGGCACCCCACCATTTATGAAGTAGGGATTCGCTTTTGCCAAGTTTACAAACTGTGCTCCAGTTGCCACTGAAAACAAAAGTGCCAAGATAAGTGATAGCGTTAGGGCTGTTTTCTTCATGTCAGCATCAAATTTATATTCAGTTTGGGTATCGTTAAAAGTGTTCTTGTCAAGGTTTCTGAACTAAACCCGTTTTTCTGGGTCAAGGTTTCTTGACTAACACTTCTATGCAACTGTGCCAGCCAGTTAAAAAGCGACTGAACGTACTTTTCTGAAAGTACAGCCCAACACAAATCTTAATATTTTCTCGCTGACTTTAAAGGGTTGGTGACAGAAAATATGCTTGGAGATTGGCAAGAAAGAATTGTGGTTGACCAAAAAGTTCTAGTTGGAAAGCCTCTGATTAGGGGTACTCGGCTTTCTGTTGAGTTTATTTTGGATCTTCTTGCTAACGATTGGACCATTGAGCAGATACTGAGTGAGTATCCCCAGTTGGCGCGAGAAGACGTAATGGCTGTCTTGAAGTACGCTGCTGAAATGGCTAAGGAAAAGAAGGTATATCCATTACCCTAAAGTTTCTTGCTGACGAAAACATCTCCAACAAAGCAATTAGTGCCCTCAGAAGCAAGGGTATAGATATTGTTCCATTAAGGGAGCTTACCCCAGGGGTAAGCGACGAAACTGTATTAGAGATGGCAAATAAACAAAACAGAGTCTTAATCACTTTTGACTCTGATTTTGGAGAACTAATTTTTAGACAGAAACTTGAGGCTCAAGGCGTTATCCTTCTAAAGTTTGCTCCAAAATCAACTCAGCAAGTTGTTGACACAATCTTGAATGTGTTAAAAACGCAAGCAAAGATAAAGGGGCATTTTCTTGTAGTTAAAGAAAAGAAGATACGAATGCTTCGCCTAAAATAAGAATCCCCAGAGGTTTATTGTCTCAAAATATAATCAACAAAAAAATACACACAGAACTTATTCTTGACGTTTGTGTTTTTTGTAGTAAACCAACAAACCAGCAGCCATCGCTAATACGACTACGAGCGTCACAGCGGCAATAATCGCGGTTGTGAGGGGTTCTGTTTGTGGTTGTTCTGCACCAGTATTAATCGTTGGAAGCTGAGTTATGGGTGAAATTGGAGTTGGCGATGGGTTTAGTAAAGCGCTTGACCAATCGGGAAATTCAACGGTTACGTTATCGATGTCAAAGGGCGCCATAAGCGGATAATTATCTGGGCTGCATTCAGTAGTTTTCCTTACATCGCCGTAAATGTAAAGTGAGGTTGGTTTGTATGGGGAATCTCCAATGCCATCAATATTGGCATCTGTGCCGTTGTAACTGCTCCAATAATTGCCTTCTTTGCCGTTGTCGAAAACGTTAGTTGTAGAAGATGTATAATCCCATGCTTGGATTTGATTATTGATAAAATTGTTGTGGTAGAATGTGTTGTTGTTGGTTACCATTGGCCTGGTATCCGTGTTTTGCAGGTAAACTCCCTTGAATACACTTTTAATATTGTTAGCGTAAACTACATTATCACCGCTCTCTGAAAGAAAAATGCCTTCTTGTTGGTAAGTAATTGACTTAGCATACGTGATTCTGTTTGCACATATTGTGTTTGCAAAACTATCACTTAAGTAGACTCCACTATTGCCGGGAACCGCTTTTATAGAGTTTTTGTATATAATGTTATTACTTCCCTTCAAGTGGATAGTGCTTAACAAATTATTGACAATTAGATTGTTTGCTCCTTCAATATTCACTTTAATGTTAGATGTTTCATTCTCAGTCGCTAAAGTGTTGTTTGCGATAATGTTGTTCGATCCCACACAATCAATCGTAGGAGTAACCCCCTCAGCTTTGATTTCAAAATGATTGTCAGTAACTGTATTGTTGTTGCCGAATACATCTAAATCGCCCATTATGGTGTTTT
>CAWHSD010000003.1:0-303323 GCA_963831895.1 Candidatus Bathyarchaeota archaeon | reverse complement strand
GAGACCATCATAAAAGAGAGTGCAGTGGCCGCGTCAACAGTGGCAGCGTTCTTAACTGAAACATTAAAAGCTCTAAAACGTGATGGAATCCAAGTGGACAAGTTGCAGAGGACCAAACAAAAAGCATCTTTAAAGCTGTCGGTTCAGGAGAACTTGCAAAGGAGGCTCTGGCGACGTTTTCAGTTGGCTATCAAAGAACGAAGGCAAAACACGTGCAAAACACAGTAGATGCTTTGGGTCTAAAAATGTTCACCGAAGCAGAGTTAACGCCAGTCATTGATCGAGTACTCTTGGCTAATAAGCAGTCGGTTGATAATTTGGGCAAGAATGCTTTCGGAATGCTTATGGGCGCCGTGATGAAAGAGGTCCGAGGAAAGGCTAATCCTGAACTTGTCGGCAAACTTTTACAAGGAACGCCTAAAATAACCCCATTTTACTCCTTAAAAACAGCGCTTAGCCGCAAATCCTAAAAAGGCTTAACATAGTGTATAGCATGTAAGAGGCTTAAGCCTCATGAAACGTATTGAAGCACGCATTAAAACTTCCTTCGGAGAAGTCGTAATTGAAGGCGAAAGCCCACAAGAAATAATGAGTTTGCTTGAAACTATCCCTGAAAACTTTGTTGAGAAACTATCTGATTTTGTCTCTAACAGACTAACTCCTTCTGGTGCACAACTAAAAGGCATAGTTGAACCAACGACTGAAGGTCCGGTAATAGTTACGCGCGAAAACCTTACCCATTATGAGGCTGTTGGATTGATTCTCTACGCTTCAGAAGAAAGAAAAAACACTGCTGCTCAAATTACTAAGCTTTTAGATTCCAGCGGAATAAAAAGCATGGTTCCTGCACGACTAAATGAAATGACAAAGCGTGGACAAATATTCAAGCCAGACCCGAACAAACCAGAGTTTAAACTTACAATTCAAGGTGAAAAATGGGTTGAAGAAGAGGTTTTTCAAGGTCAGAGGCAAAATGAGTTGATTGAAGAACCCGAAAAAATATGTGTACAAATAAAATATAAAGACGTGCAAAAGCAGTTTTCCGCTGAACCCCAAGAAGTTTGGCTTCTCCTTAATCAGTTCTTCAAAGACTTCATTCCTTCTTTTGAAATTGCCCAAAAACTCTGGCTAAACATTGACGTGGCGCAACTTGCTAAAGACCTAAACGGCATAGTGGCTTTTTCTGGAGACGGCGTGAGTTTGCTCGCGTCAAAAAATAAGTTAACGGATAATGATGCATTGTTGGTTTGGCTTGCAGCTTATTTTTTAGGTCATAAGCTTGGTTTAGTTGATAGTGATTCGATCTCAAAAGATGAGTTACAATTCAAGATTGGGAAAAGTGGAAAAATAACAAGCACACGCCTTGGCGAACTGGTAAAAAATGATTTTGCTGCTAAGACTGTTGATGAAAAGTTTAGGATAACAACGTTTGGTGTTGTTCAGGTTCAGAAAGATGTTCTTCCAAAAATCAAATCAAAAATGACACTCTTAATTTTTGAGGATTAACTTGTTTGGTAAAGCTTATTACGTAGTATTACAATTTTTTATTGAGGACTTTTGATGAATTTTATCTTAATGAGTCAATAGTTTATTCTATTTTGAGCAGTTTGGGACTTGGCGGATTTGACATTGGTTTCCTAATAGTACTTGTCATTATAGGTTTGATAATAATCATCCTAATCAGACTATTCTTAGTCCTAATCCCAGCAGTTCTTGTTGCAATCGTTGTGTATTTCCTTACGGGCGGCGATTTGTTCTGGACCTGGCATTGCTTTCCTCGTTGTAGCAGCACTGTCGATTATTGTCCAAACTCTAAGTCCCAAAAACACAACCTCTTTTTTTTCACATTCATTTTTTATTGGGTTAAAAAAAACTCAGTGTCTACCCTATTTTTATAAAATAAATCCTTTCTTCCGTTTTAATACTGTAATTTTTGTTGGTTAGCAATAGAGAATTTTCGACTCAAATAGAAGCATTCATTTCTTCTTTGTTTTCTTCTTGGTTAATTCATATGCTTTTCCACATTGATTAAAACCGCCACGGTCACATTCGCTGTTTGGTTTGTATAGATCGCATTTTGAAGCGCAAGGGCACTTATCGAGAAAAGCGATAATACGTTTAAATGGATTTACCATCAAAAAACATCTTTCGCTATCATAAAATAGATGTTTTAAAGTAAATAAGTTTTTACAATTAAAGCAAAAAAGGGGTGATAGCTTAGGTTATTAATTCAAGTTCGATTTCATAATAATTAGTGACTAAAAAAACCCAACTTTTTTCATGAAACCTCCAATAAACGAATAGTTAACAGAATCCATTTTCATAAGACTTTTATATTTGGTAAGGGGTTCTTGCATATCAACAGGAATTGGACAGTGACCCTAAAATGACGATGATGGAACCAAGTAAAAAACCATTAAACGTACTCATTAAACAATTGCATGGCAATATTGAAGTAGTTCTGAAAAATGGATATGAATACAAGGGAAAAATGATAAAGTGCGATGGGCACATGAACATTCTCTTGGAAGGCGCCACAGAATTCAAAGAAGACCAATTAATGACTAACTATGGCAATGTGTTGCTTCGCGGAAACAACATTCTCTATATAGTTATGGACGCCAACAAGCACTAAAACGTTAAGCTTCTGGCTTTTCCAGTTACGTACTCACAGGCTTCTTCTTCAGCCAATTTTACATTAAATTTACGGCTGAAAAAAACCAGCACATTTTTGATATCTCGTTCAAGCAGTTCCCCCGCGTTGG
The DNA here is from genome assembly GCA_963831895.1 of Candidatus Bathyarchaeota archaeon. Classification (GTDB taxonomy): domain Archaea; phylum Thermoproteota; class Bathyarchaeia; order Bathyarchaeales; family Bathycorpusculaceae; genus Bathycorpusculum. Next base: position 300,558 of record CAWHSD010000003.1, on the reverse strand, counting down.
TATGATCTGTTTTTACTGCTTGCGGCCAATCAATGATTAACAGCTGGCCATCGGGCTGTAGAATAATGTTATATTCACTAAGATCTGCGTGAATAATATGGGCTTTCAAGTATGCTTTCCTGACGTTTCGCAGAATATCTCTTAAAATCTTTTCTGGTTTACCTACGTCTTTGTATTTGTAGAGTTGGGCACCTTCAATCATACCCATAGCAACGACATGTCGATTGTGGCTTATTGGTTCAGGTACCGCAACGCCTTTTCCATAAACCAAGTTCATAGCTTCAAATTCTTTCTCAGCTGCAATATGTGATAAGAAAAGCCAAGAAGAATGTTCTCTACTGTATCCTCTTTTACGTCTTGTTTGCCTAAAACTTATTCTTCCCAACCGATGGAATTTTACTGCGATGCGTTTTCCCGTTGAACTTAAAGCATCATAGACGTCGGCTTCTTTTCCAACACCTAAGGTTTGCCCAAACGATTCGATTACTCCTGCTTTAACAAGTGCGTTTATGGCTAGGCAATCGTATCCTGCATAATTTAAGGTGTGACCGTTATAGGTTTCATTTGTTCTGTACGTTAAACCTAACTTGTTTAATTTACCCAATGTGAAGTCAATACGATCCATGGGAAGTTTGGAGTGCTTTTGAATTTGTTCTTTGGGGACAAATTCGTGTTTACTCATGCCTGCTTCGATAATATTTAGTATTCGAAAATCTTCAATTTCCAGTTCTTTGAATACTTGGACTGCCAATTCAGCGCTCGACATATTACCATTTAATAGGTTGTCTTTTAGTTATTAAATATGGTTTTCTTAAACCTTGATAGAGATTTTAGAGTGGCACTTATATGTGAGAAGTGGTTTTTAATGGGTCATATGCCAAACCGTTCACGAGTAATTCATCATTAATCATTAAAACAAATGGTTTTGCAATATGGCTGTAGATCAAGGAAACGTTTCAAAAATACTTTCAGTCCTTTCGCATCCATTACGAAGGGAAATATTACTTGACCTTAGCGATAACGGTGAATCATCTTTCACAGACTTACTAAATCTGCTAAAAGTTGATACAGGTAAGTTAAGTTTTCATTTACGTTCATTATCACCATTTATTGAACAAACCTCAAACGGCAAGTACAAACTTAGTCGAGCTGGAGAAAGCGCAGTTCGCGTTATTCATGATGTTGAGGGCTGGGCAGAAGTTGCTGATGTAGAGGGAAAGGCAAGCTCACTTCCTCTTGCTTCTTTCAAAAATAGGGCTTCAGCATTTCTTATTGATTTTGCGTTAATTTTTGGAATTACAGCGGCCATTACTTTTCTTCCAGATATTCTGTCGCTTTCTGTGGCAGACTTCTTTAGTAATAGGATAAGCGCGTTGTTTTCCATAACTGTCGGGCTTCTTTGGGTTTACTCCACGTTGCTTGAGGGATTTAACGGTCAAAGCATCGGGAAACGAATTATTGGTTTAAAGGTTGTTAGAACTGATGGGAAAAAAATGTCGTATGACCATGCTGCTGTAAGGAACTTTGGAAAAGTATTGCCTTTGCTACCCTTCGACTTAGTTTACGGGTGGCGAATAAAAAATAGTGCTTTCATGAGGTACTTTGATAAATTCGCAGGAACAACTGTCATCGATTTGCGGTCCAATCCCACATGAAAAATTCTTTAGTATATTCTTATTTGTTGCGTCTGTGTAGCTTCTACGGGACAGAGTATGAGTGATAAAGAGCTTAGAGTTTCCAAAATAAAAAATGGAACAGTAATCGATCATATTCGTGGTGGATTTGCTTTAGATGTTGTGAAAATTTTGGGAATTACAGGCAAAGAAAAAAAAGTTATGACAATAGCCATCAATGTTCCCAGCAAACGTTTTGGAGTTAAAGATATTGTCAAGATTGAGGGGAAAGCACTCAATTCTCGGCGAAGTTAACAGGATTGCTCTAGTAGCTCCTCATGCATCTATCAACATCATTCATGATTATGCCGTGGTTGAAAAGTTAGAGGTGAAGCTTACCTAAAATGATTGAAGGCATAATCAAATGTGCAAACCCATGCTGCATAAGCAACGCTGATGAACCCGTTGTCTCCAAATTCTATGTTAAAGACGAAGAACCGCTGGTGTTTAAGTGCCATTATTGCGGGGTTATTTTAGAGCAAGTGGATGTTCTGGGGCAACTTTAAGGTAACCGTTCCTTAGCCAACGCAAATAATTCTTCGAAATCCTTCAAGGTCATAATTTTGCCTTTGTTAATTTCGGGGCATTCGAATGTATAATCGAAAACGTGCATATTTTTGTCTGGGTCAAATTTTAGTTCAAATGGATAAAACCTGCAGATAATGGGTCTTAGGTTGTAAATGCTACATTGGTTATCTTTCAAAAAATAACATTTGTCTTCTTTTGGCTTTTTCATTTCAAAACAGTATGGTGCTTTATCTTTGATATTTTCAGCAAAAATATGAATAGGCAAGTTAATTTCAGTTGAAATGCCACTAGCTTCAGATTCTAAGAGCAAGATGTGTCTTGTTTTTTGTTTTGTATCTCCGCAGCATAAACCACATTTGCTGCAATCGAAAAGCAAGTTATTTGGATATGTGAAGCCCACTTTTTTCAACAGACATTAATTCTCAGTTTACCATAAAAACTTTAGTCATTACATTGGGTTTCTCAGGGCTGTTTGCCGCGGTGTCCTTCACCATACTGGAACGGTCTACCAAGGTTTTTCTCAAGCTTTTTTCGGAACACTTCATCCATGTTCATGTTTGGGCATGCTAATCGACTGGCATCTAAAATGTAAAAGATTACGTCGATGAGTTCTTCTGCGATTTTTTCTTCAGGCAAGCCTTTTTTCCATGCGTCACTAGCTTCGCCTAATTCTATGAATGCAAAAAGCAGTTTCTTTGGGATGTCTTCGGTTTTGTTGTAGAAGCCTTTTGCTATTACGAGGGCTTCGATTTCTTTTTTCATTTCTTCCAGCTGCAACTCAATATCGCTTCCTGTTGCACTCAAAATTATAGCTCTCTTATTTAAATTAAGAAGAAAGGAGATCTAAAGGCATCAATACTTGGTAAGTTTCGGTTTATACAATTAAATAAAACCATTTACCGTTGGATAAAAATATCTAAATACCATTATCAGCCTTAACTTTTTTAGATTATTAATCTAAAAAAAGTGAAGAATATGTCTGAAGAATTATACGAGGGGATCTCAAGAAATAAAATTATCTGGCATCCAATCATAGACTACGAAAAATGTACTAGTTGCGGAAAATGCGTAGACTTCTGCCACGCTAAAGCGTTCGGATTCGAAGAAAAAGTAGGAAAAAAGAAAACAATCGTACAAAATCTAAACGCATGCGTAGTCATGTGCAGAGGTTGTGAAGATATCTGTCCAGCTGGGGCAATAACGCACCCATCAGAAGAAGAAACTAAGCAATCAATTCAAAAACTCCAAGAAGCAGCATTAACATAGAACGGTTGCTAAAAGAGAAGAAGAAATAATTGTGAGCGTTTAGAACGCAGATAAGTGCCAAAGTCATGAAGTGAAAAGGCATAGATAAATTCAGGATGATGTAAAAGCCTCAAAATATAATGAAAAAATGGATTTTTAGCTAAACGTTAGTTGGCAAGGTATTTATTTACTTAGAAGTAATTGGGATAAACAAACAAATAGCGCAGGGGTCGCCGAGCATGGTCAAAGGCGTAGGCTTCAGGAGCCTATCCTTCAGAGGTTCGTGGGTTCAAATCCCACCCCCTGCACCACTATGGTAAAATAGTAAGGGGGTCCCGCCTGGCGATGTTTCTTGGTTTTTTGGCTAATTTTCATGTTAAAGCTTCCTTTTCTTAAAGATTTTAGCGCCTTCAAATTCGGTAACGTATTCGAATCCTGACTCGATTAGAGCACATATTTCTTTTTCTGTTTTCGCAACCTTAGAAATGTACTCGCATTCGCCTTGAAAGAGAGCTTCTTCCAGTTGAACGTATAGTAGTGTGTTTTTGATGCTTTTGTGGCCTAATCGTTGCATGACGTAGTACATGTCTTTGTGTGAGTGGTAGAGCATTGTTCCTTTCCAATATCTTAGTGTGTGAAAGTGTATTTGCATTATTCTTTGGTTGCCTATTTTGTTGGCTACTTTTCGGCGTTGGCGTTGGAAGTTTACTGCGTAATTGTCGATTCGCATGTGTTGAAATGAGAAAACTCTGTCGCCGTAGTTTTTGGGTAGGGTTTGAAGCATTTCTATAGCTTTGTTGCTTAGGTGGGTTACTCTTGGGTTGCTGTTTTTTTCAGGTGTAATGTTGATGACTTTGCTTTCTAAGTCGATGTCGAGCCATTTGAGTTGCCAGATTTCTCCGCATCGTGCGCCTGTTTCTTTGAGCAGTTGTAGGAATATTGCCATACGTTTGCTGGAGCCTGCGATTAATTGGTCAATTTCTGTTTCTTTGGGTATGAAAGGTATCTTGCGGACAACTTTGTATAGTGGTGGTTCCCATTCTCCTCCAACCATTTTTAGGAAGGATGAATAGGCGTCGACTGCGTTGTTTTTCATGCCGTTGCCCCATTTCTGCTCTGCGATGATTTTCTTAAGTGACTCTGGATCGTAGAGATTGGCGCCTCTTTTGATCAATCTTTTTAGCAGTTTAACTCTGCCGCCTATGGTTGCTTCGCTTTTTCCACTGTTTTTTAGCCAGAGCGCATATTCGAGGATTTTTTGTTTGAAATCGCCTGTTTGGTTTCCTCGCAGAACTTTATTTGTTTGTTGTTCTGCCACCAAGTTTTTCGTCTCCGTGACGCATATTTGGCAAGTATCTAGTATTGCTTCTGCGCTTTTTAATGACTGCGTTTCAACCAATTCAACAGATTCAACCGCTCTTTTAGACCTTAAGAGATCGTTTGGATCTGAAAATCTCAATCCACAATCACGACATAACCAACGCTGAATCTCTTCTCCAACGTTGTCAAAACGTAAACCCGCACGCCAGACTTTTTTTGAGCTGCATTGTGGGCATAGGGGGCTGGTGCCGGTGGAGCCTTGGGCGGACTCCAACTTACAAGAATTAAAACCGACTTTAGTGCCAAATACGTCTGGAGAAGGTTTCATTGTAAGCTCAGCCATTCCCTCCCACCTCAACTCCAAGTTTAGTTAGAATTTGCCGTTATTTTCTTGCCAAAAAACCAAGATGGGTTTACCTTTGACGTCTTGCAAATAAGTTACCGGAAACATTTGCCTAAAGAGTTCAACTGCAGCTGGGTTTTCAAAGACGTTTAGGCGGCGTCTTTGCCATAGCAGCTGTAATAAATTATTTCAGCGATGAAGTTGTAAAGAACCGTGTCGCGGGTGAAATGTCACAGAACCCTACTTTAAAAGAATGGCACACAAAAGAGTTAGAGAGGCTGCCAGGACTTAAGTGGATGCGAACCCTTTGGGTTTGCTCTGTCGCAGGAGGGCCATTCCAGTATGCAGGTACTAAACCAGGTGCAACTCAGATGGGGCTGGAAAAAGCTCACTTTGACCTTCACATATCTCCTGAAGAATTTGATGCAGTTGCAGGAGAACTCTCCAAAGCATTTGATCACTACAAAGTGCCCCTAAAAGAAAAGAGTGAAGTCTTAGCAGCCTTTGCAGCCCACAAAAACGAAGTAACAACTGGCTATTTTGCAATGAAAAAACCAATGTAGGACTAAAGATTTAGCGGATAAAATCAAAGTGCGAACCTCGTCAGGCGATCTATGCTTCAACCTATTTTTTTAATTTAAGATAATCTACTGAAATAAACACAACCATTTTTTTTATTTTAAATTTTATTAATTATTAAAATATTTTCAATGTTCCCCTCACTGTAACGAAATTATCGTTTGGTGTGGTCATATTGGCGTATACAATACCATTTTCATAATCTTCAATGTCGGTAACTGTTAGCTTGTTTTCTTCTTGCCAATTAACCATGAAAAGCTTAGGTCTCAACTCAACGATGTTTACCGTCAAGTTTTGGATTTTTCCAGCCTCAGGACCTCTAATGGCAGTTAAGATTAGCTTATTTTTGTTTTCATAGAATAAAGTAAATGCTTTCTCTCCGAAATCTGCCAAAAACGTTTGGCCGACAATTGAAAATTCGTCTTTTTCCATAATTTTTAACACTTCAAAGGATGATTCTTCTGGTTATGTTAAGTACTTTTCCAACGGCAACAAATTCAAATGAGTGTAACTTTTCTTTAGGCTTATGGTTTATGTTTTTCTCTAAAAGTATAGTTGCATTTTGTGCATCTTAGGAATTGAGTTGATGATTCATCGGCACCTCTTGTCTGCACCTGCCAAACATAAGCATTTTTGTTTCCACAACTCAAGAAAATTAATTGAGAAAATACCCCTTTATGCGGACTCTAAAAGTATATTTTGCTGTGTTTTTCATTCAGCGTTTATTTGATAAATTAAAGAAAGCTTGTTTAGAAAAAGAAGTACTCGGGGTACTTGGTAGTGCTTATTCCATTTTCTCGGGTTTGACAGATAGCTGCATTTTGAAATCAACTATGTATTCTCCTTCAGTGTAGCTTACTAAAAGACTCCAATTTTTCATTTTGACTTCTGCGCCTTTCATCTTTAAAGCTGAATTCTTCAAGTTATTAATGACGTCAGTGACCTTGACAATTTCCTTCTTGACATCAAGTTCTATTTTGTTACCTGCTTCATCCGCAACTTCTAAGATCAAATCTTTATCCATCTCTTCTTGGTTTTCTTTCAAAAAATCACCCCCGAGAAATTATCAGACAATCTAGAACTCATGTCAAATAAACAAATGTGATTGTTAATGTACAACAACATTAAATCGGAGTCACGTACGAAAACATGGTTAGAGTGCGAATAACTGTTCTTCCTCTTTGGATTGTCTGGTTAATTCGTCAAAGAGAGCCAGGTATTTCTTAGCAACCAAGGGCCACGTGAATTTTCTGCTGTAATTATATGCGTTTTGTTCCATGGATCTTCTGAGAGTTTTGTTTTCAATTATTTCTGTAACTTTTTCAGCTATAGATGCTGAATCGTTAAATTTGCATAACAGACCTCGACCTTCGTTTAGGGCTTCTTTTGCATGAAGGTATGGTGTCGAGACTACGGCTTTTCCTGCAGCTAAGGCGTAAGATAATGTTCCGCTGCTTACCTGGTTGGGTGAAGGGTAAGGAGTAATGTAAACGTCTGTTGCCTGAAGGTAATTGTAAAGTTCAGGTTTGGAGAGAAAACGGTTGATGAATTTTACGTGTCCACTGACTCCGAGGTTTTCCGCCATTTTCAAGAGAGTGTTGCGGTAATTTTCTCCCTCGGCTCTCTTGACTTGAGGATGTGTAACTCCAATTACGTTGTAAACGATTTTGGATTCTTTTTTAATAATCTCTGGAAGAGCTTGAATAACATGTTCGATGCCTTTCCCTTTGCTTAGCAACCCGAAAGTGGATAAAACAACCTTGTCTTTTAAACCCAAAAAAGGCTTCACTTTCTCACTTGATACCATAGGTAAATCAGGGCATCCGTGTGGAATCACCTTAATTTTTTTTGAGGGAACACCGTATCCTTTGACTAATTCACGTGTAGTTTCGTTTAACACTATTAGATTTGTACTTTGTTCAACAACTCTGTTAAAAACTTCTTTTGTTTTATTTTCAAAGTTAGGAAGGACTGTATGAAGCGTCGTTGCTACAGGCCGTTTTAGTTTATCTAAAAACGAGCAAATGTATTCTCCGGATTCTCCTCCAAAAATGCCAAATTCATGTTGGATATTTACAACATTAACCGAAGAGTGGTTGATGAAATCAGCCATCAAAACATAATCCTCAACGAAGTCGCGACCAATCTTGTACCCCGAACTTTCATCACCGGTTTCTAAGAGTCGACCGCCATCAATTGATATGATTTTTTGAGCCTTCAGATTCTTTAGTTGGTCAATCGAATTTACCAGGTCAGATGTGAAGGTTGCTATACCGCATTTTTTTGGCGGAAAAGTGCTTACATATGCAACTTCCTTAACTTTAGCTACAGTGGGAGTACTTAGAATATAATTTTCCAAAAAAAATCACACTAAATATTAAGATTCCGCAGTCTTTAAGCTCATGTGACTGTACAATGTCAATCACTAAAATTATTATAATCCACTAAAAGGGGATCAATTGTGGTAGCAAAGTCACTCCTCCGGTTAATATCTCCGTCTATAGCTCTAACGTTGGATGCGAAATAATCTCGCAACTTAAATGAGGATCGCAGTATCTCTGAAAATATTCCAGCAGTTTTTTTTCTTCGATCAAGTCTCAGTGGTTTTTCCGGAAATGCAATAGTATTGCTGCTTAAGTCCATACTTGCTAGATACTGGACATGCAAGGCAAATGCAAGAAACACTTTTTACGGGCTCTTTTGCTTTTCCTCTGGCACAGAAAAGTGTCCCAGTTAGACTCGAGCTTATGTAGGTTGGACAACTTGGGCATATGCAGTTTTTCACATTCTCTTCATTATCAGGTATTGAAATTGTCATAATAATCTCTCAACAACAATAGTTTAGTAGCCCTGAACAATCATCATTGTCAATGAACTATTAACGCCCACGATGGGTTTTATTCGAAATTTAGTAATTTCCTTAAGCTTTTCAATGGAATTACCCTTAATTTTGATTAGAAGATCATAGACGCCATACAAAGCATGAGCCTCTTCAACGCCATCAACAAGCCTTATGTTTTCTAATACTTTTTCTTGGGCATCTAAATTGGTATTTAATAAAACAACTGCAGAAATCATATCTAAATCCCTACTATTTCGAATCTATCTTGAAACAGCATAATTAACATGTGTTGTTGCAATAGTGAAACCACAAAGCGCTAACTGAATACTTTGTTTAGGTCATTGCATTCTGCAACCGTTAAACCACATTCTTTTTAAGAACAAGGAAGACTTACTGGAAACTACCCGACGCCTAAACCAGGAAGGCCAACACATGTCCGAAAAAACAAAAGACGAAAAAAGCGGCAAAGAAGACGATTACGTCACCGTGAGAATACCAAAAGAACTCTCCCAAGAAGCAGACAAACTAATCGGCAAAAAAGGGTTCAAAAACAAGGCAGAAATCGTTAAAGTAGCACTCAAAGAGCTACTCGACAATTACGGGACAGATAAACACTTCCAAATGCTAAATCGCACCAGTGATGGCGTAAAAGTCAGAGACGTAAGGCTTGGACAAGTAGCGGACATCAAAATCACCCCTGAGGGAATTTACTGCCCAATATGTGATGCAAGCAACTGTGAACATATCCGCTTTGCCTTAGATCAACCAGATATAAAAAATCTTATCGGCAGGAAGAAAAAAGAAGGCTGGAAACTCCCAGACATCTAAAATCAGATCATTGAAATTTAAATATTGGATTTCAGACAGTTCTCTTCACGAAATAACTAACTAAAATAGCCTACTTTTGCTCTTTTTAGTTTCCAAGAAATTATTCCTACCGCAAACAAAACAATGCCAACCGAGAACAACTGTTCGCCAAAAAGTGGAGAAGTAAGTAAAGAGGGTATTAAGAATTACAACTATTTAAGAAAATACAAAAAGAGCTAGATCTTGGCGGATAGGTGCATTTCTTTACTAATTTGGAGCTTTTCACAACTTCTGAAAAGAGTTGAATTTCCCCTTTAACCTGGTCCATACTCATTTTAGTTTTTACTAAAAAAAGGAAAAGAAATGTTAGGTTTATGTTAACGCAGTGGTTTGATCAATGATCTTTGCCGTTGGAGCATTCTTCTTTATCGATGCTATACCTTTTTCGGCTGATCCTCTTGAGAGGTAGGACTGGCTTGCAGCAATTATCTCACCGTTAGCAGCTCTCAGATGGAAACGGAACTTACCTGCAGAGTCACATTGAATTTCGAAATCTGGATCTTGTACAATTCCTCGGTGAACAAAATCTGGTACAATCTCCTTAGTTGTGGAATCAGCGATCGTAGCTATTGGAGCGTTCTTTTGTATTGAAGCAATACCTCTTAGGGCGGACTCTATTGTTCCGTATGATTGGCTTACTGCAATTATCTGTCCGTTATTAGCTTTCAGATGGAAACGGAACCTGTAAACAGAGTCACAGAAAACCTCAAAAACTCCTGTCACTTTCGCTGCTACTGGCATCTGTTCCGTTATGACTTCAGTGGGTGGCAATGGTTCAGGCGCCGCCTCAACTATCGGCATGACCTCAGGGTTTGGCATTGGCTCCGGGGCTTTTTCAACTACTGGCAGCTCGTCTGGCTTGGTTCCGATGTCTTCTCAACTACTGGTGCTTCTACGACTGGCGTTGGTTCTGGAACCTTCTCAACCACCGGCATAACTTCAGCGGGCATCGGTGCTTCGGGGGTTTTCTCAACTACGTGGGCCATCTTATTGTGATCATCCATAGCTTGCGTGGTCATGAAGCCCATTCCATCAACTGGACAAGTAAGCTCCATATTTGGCATAAGCACTCTGTCAACAACATGAACTATACCATTGTCCATTACAACGTCTGTATTTACAATGTGTGCGTCATTATTGATTACCGGGTTCATATGAAAATGCCATTTGCTTCCATCAATAGTAATTTCCTGCCCTTGGACAGTTTTAGCGGTCTTCATTTGGCCTATTTCGTCAACTGTAAACTTTCCCGGAACAACATGGTACATTAGAATCGCCTTAAGCTTTGGAACATCCTTCAATAGTTCATCGACTGAACCTGCGGGAAGCAATGAAAAAGCACGATCATCTGGCGCAAAAATGGTGAATGGACCTGGACCTTTTAGTGTTTCAACGAGTCCTGCAGCTTTTACTGCTGCGATAAACGTTTTGAAGCCTCCAGCTGCAACAGCAATATCAACTATATCTTCCATTATTTTTCACCTCCGCATAAAAATTTTCAAGTTGCTCTACATTATGTTAGCATACGCTAAGCAGGTTAACTGTGAATAGCTGTGAATAAAAGGTGATGTGATTGTGATAGAACAGGCACAAGATTGCTTTTTCCTTCAATAACCCTATTTATGTTGAAAGTTAACGCGCGATTATACTTGACGAGTTAATGTGCTGGTTGCTAAGAATCCAAAAGAGGAAAAATCAAAATGGCACTTGACTAAAAACGGATTTTATGGAAGTTCTCAATCTCATATATCTTGTTAAAAAAAGAAAAGATTTTTAGAGGGGTTCTGGGGCGCATAGGTTTTCTGCTTTGGCAGCTGTACGCATGCAGCCTTTGCAGATGTACTTCGCATCTTTCACAAGTGGCTTTATCTTTTCTATTGGTACTTTTTCCTCTGCCATTTTGCAGAGGTGTTTTTCATGTCCAGGATGAGGTTGAGCTTTCGACAAAACTTACACCTAAACAAGGTAAAGGAATAATGCTACATATAGGGATGTGATTGTCCAGTCACACCCACAGGTGTTTTGTAGGAGCCTCCCCCTTCTTAATTCAAGAATCAAGAGACTTCATAGAAGAATCAGCAAAACATTGTAACAAATCTAAAATCTAACAAACATTAAAAAAGTCATAGCTTTGTTTCGGCATGTATCTTTAATTTCATCGAAAGCTTCCCGATCAGACTTACGCAAAGCCCTCGCAAAACCACTCCACCGACTAATCTCTTCCTCCAAAGCCATACGATAAGCTGGAACAGTCTTACCCATACGCTAAACCCCAGCGTTTTTGATATGAGTGATGTGGGATTGGATGAAGTCTTGTTCTCTGAGGGTTTTGCGGAGCAAGTCTTGGATGGCAGCGTTCATATTACCGTGGTAATAAGGTCGAACTATTTTCTCTGTAAACTCGGAGAGAAGTGAAGAAGAAACGCTATGAAAAGTCAAATCAACTAAGAAATCATCTTCTAATGCTAATACTTGAGTTTTCTTTCTCATACCAATTCACGTGGGGCTTCTGTCTATCACTCAACCACATAAAAAGCAAACCAACAAACTGCGTTGAGCGACAATAGAGAGCTAAGTGAAAGTGAAAAAAATGCTTCCACCAGAACTACTGATTCAAACTCAAAATTTCATCGAAAAACACAAACAAATGGGCAACATCACCAAGAGTAATTTGTCCGAGATGCTATACGCTACCGGCTTGAACGATTGAAAACCGACAATGAATGCATTGAAGTTTCACGTGAGCAATATAACGAACTCGACGAAGCCCTAAAGGAAATGGGAACACCCTTCCGCAGTCCAGAGCAATTCATACGCAGCCAAATCAGCGAAGTACTCTACAAATACGACGAATACAAGAGAGCTAAATTAAAATAAAATCATTGGCTTACACTTTTTCCGTCAACCCTTAGGCCTAGTTGCAACGATGAGAATTGGTTGTCTGAACGCCCTATCCAAGCGGCGTAATGAAGAGTCAATCATAGCTAAGCAAGTCTTCGGCTTTCCCAACTATTCTTAGCATCAAAGAGCATTGCCACTGGTTTTTTCTGTAGTACTTTGAGTCGACTTCGTTCATCCAAATAATCCCCAAGTGTCTTGAAAGTTGGACCCAAAACGCTTGTCACTGCTGTAATGATTCCGGTTGCAGAGGCTACCGGTTGGAAGGCATAGGACGCTATTGCGAATGTTCCAGAGACTATGTAATAAGCGATATCCAATCCATACCTGTCTCTAAAGGGCGCTCTAAAATCAGAAATTTCGGCGCTATGTTTTTTCATTGCTCTGTCGATATTGTAGTTTACTTGATTAGCAACCTCTAAGAATTCTGCATCAGATGCCTGCTCTATGTTCCCAATCTCTTCGCCAATCAAATGCCTCAAATCAGCGACTTCTCCTCTTTCCCTAAGCTGAATTAATTTATCTATTGGAACATTGCCTAACCAGCTAAGTTTTTCTTGCTGAAGGGCATGAATAGCAACAGCTTCTTTAGAAAAGGCTTTAGCACCTGACCTTTCATACAATCGGTCGTTATCATTCTGCATAAGCCAGTTTATCGCATTCCAAGAGGGTCTCAGGTCGGTAACTGGTGTTGTTCCAAGGAGACCATTGTAGACCAAGTCATTGATTCTACCACCATAGTTTCCTGTGACTAAGGATTCGTAAACCAATTGAGGTGCAATAGGTGAATCATATGAACTAATGAAATCATTTATCCATTCAGGGGTTATTTTTTCGTTTGCTTGAGAAATAAAGCCTTCATCGTTAACTATCAGGCTAAAGAATTGTTCATTGCTTGTTATACTCTCGACAAATTGAGCTAATTCATCGTATGTTGCGAAGTCTCTCCCAAACAATTGGGAAGCAAAGGGTATCGCCGCCTGAAATTGCAGTTCAACAACCCTGTCCCGTAAGCCCCTATGAGTGAAGCACCAATGACTGGCTGGCGCAAGTAGACAAAACTCTTCTTTGATATCCGCAGTAAACAAGGGTTCTAAAGTCAGAAAGTCAATTGCATCATCTAAAACTTGGTTAAAGACAGCGTTTGTATTAATTTTAAGTTCTTTCCAGTTAAGTAGGTGATTAAGCATTTGGTCTTCAATGATTATCTTATCTGCATAAAGCCCTGTTTTTCGTAGAAATCCGGAGGTATGCTTGGGAGGTTGTCGGTAGCTATATTCTGCGCCCACATAGTGAACTTTTAACCCATTAGCTTCTATTGCCGCTTGTTCTTGTTTCTCCCAATTTAGCTTGGCAAATTCATAGACAAGCGATTCTAAGATTGACTCTCTCAGCGCTTTATTGTAGGTCCTCCTTATTTGAGGAGCATACCTCTCTCTATCAAAGCTGTTGTTCTGAGCAAGGGTAAATTCATTTCCAAAGTAATCTTTCAAAATTTCGAGATACTTTTCAATAACCAAAGGATTCTACCTCCACTAAGTATTGAGATTTGCCATTAAGATGAAGCAATCATATTACACCTAGTAAATTTAGAATTGTAACAACACCTAAAATGCTGGCAACGGAGACTGAAACGACCTGTAAAGCAGAGGAACGTCCCTTTATCTTATCAAACCATCCTTCCAACTTGCCGTATTTCTCAGTCTCGGTTACCAAGCCTCTTAAGAAACCGAATGCAGAAGCATCATAGCCGTTGATTAGCGTCAATCCAAAGTTAATGAATAAATCGGAGACACCTTTGTCTGTAAAGAACAAAAGCAAGCGTTTGAGTTCTTTTTTACCATTTGTTAAGAGCTTTATCTCTGCTGCGTAACGCTTTGCTTTAGAATTATACCCTGGTCTGCCTTGGAATCTGGCAAGCCATGCCACAAAGCCATCGACTTCTTTTATCGCTCCTTGGCGATTATTGCTTTTTAGATTGTTTGCAATAAGTACACACTCAAAGAAAACCAATTCGTCATATTTTATTCTTGCCAGCTTTCTGACGGCAATTTCTAAACCCCAGTATAGATATAGCAAGAAGGTCACATACAACGCCAGAAACGTTAGTACTATACCAATTTGAACTTCAGTTGTGAAAGGTACGGGTTTTGGGTAGGAAGCGATAACCACTTGACCCGAAACAAAGAGCAGAGTTGGTGAAACAAAGTAGGCGATTACGAAATAACAAATTATCATTCCAAAGAAAGCTCTATCGTCACGTTTCTTAGTCTGTTTCGCCCTTTCAACAAGAACTGGAAGGTTAGATTGATTTACTTCCTTGGGATAGATCTCTTGGCTCATTTTATTTCTCTTTACTATTGAGTGATTTCTGTTCTTTAGTTTTTCCTTGGCATTATCCCTAACAGAAATAAGGGTTCTTTCTCTGCCTCCATTATCAGCGTTTGCAGTTCTCAGCGGTTAGTGCGCGTTCTCAAGGCGTTTTTTCACTTACCATTAGATTGCATGAGATAGGAGAGGTTCGGCTTAGGTGGTTCTTGGTTGGTTGATAGCAATCATGCGGTGTTCGGGTTATTGTATGTCCATCGAGTTTGCCATGCCGCTGTCAGGCCCTGTGTCCTTTAGCAACTGCAAATAAACATTCATCTTTAGTCGGCTGTGGCTGATTAGTTGTCGTTCACTCTCAGGCAGCAGAAATATCGGTGAACCCGTCTTGCTGAAATACGAGGCTTGCTTTTTAACTCTAACCCATACTTCCCGTTAGACATAATAAGATGGTGAAAACTCAGCATAAAGGAGATTAACCTATGTCCAAACCAAAAAAGAATTACTTTATAATTGAATATATCTCTGAAATTGTGGATGCAAACACCAAAGAAGAAGCAGTCGCAATAGCTAAACAGCGAATCCAAGACCGAGACGTCGAAGTTGATTAAGAAAACACCTGCCAAATTGAGGAAAACCTGCTGAAAAAAGTCGAGCATACGAAAAAAAATAAAGAAGGTAACGTGCGAAATTTTACGCGACTAATGATAGCATAAGAAGACACATTATCTTTTCTTATCCTTCATAATCTTTATACTTGCTTTAACTAGTTTCTTCACCAATTTGGTTGGTATCTCCTTATTTGCTGGAAAACTAACAATGGCTGTTGTTGTAGTATACTTTGCAAGTTCCTCTTTGTGGTCGTCTATTGCTGGTGGACGCACGTGCAAACGCACATTGGGTTCCTTAAAACTGAACCAGGCAAACATACCGTTATAATCATATCCCTCGTAAAAATAGCCTGGAATCTGGAAATAACTAACTGTTTCAATTGATCCAGGCGCTACTTCACGTATTGCGAGCCTAATTTCGTTCAACCTGCCCTGTACTTCTTTGGGGCATTTCGCTATGTATTCATCAACTCCACCTGGTACGATGGTATCAGACGTGGTTTTTGTTTTTCTCGTTACTTTTGCCATTTTATCTCTTTAAAAATTAAAAGTCTAATCATTAAAAGTTTTGTCTTTTTATAAGTCGCGCGCGGGGAAAAGACGCCCCCATTTTCACTTAACTCTCCCCCTCCAATAAAGGTCCATACAACCTTTCCTTTATAAAAAAAACCAGCCCTTATTTTAGCGGGAGAAATGCAGATGAGTAAAGAAAAACAATGTTGGATATGTCGTAGAACTGAGCAAGAGGTAAAAACCATTCTTGAGAAACTAAGCCCTGAAATCTCCCAGATTGGCCACGGATAAGGACGATGCCGTTATGGTTGCTGCAAAAACCGATTTATTTCGAGACGAGCTAAAAGGCATCTATCGCTGCGTAATCTGCGAATGCCTTCTCATGGACATGGCAGACCACACAATCACTGTACGCACCAAAGAGGATCTGCTTACAGAGGGCGACTTAGAGCGAATACACTTTGACATCTCTGCAACTATCGAACCAGATTAAATAAAAAACAGCAGAGCTACCGCTAAGCCAAAAAAATAAAAGATTAAAAAAGGAAGTATGCGCTGGGCGAATTAACCGCACAAACCAACTGTTAAGACAGGAGAATAGGAAAAAGCCCTTAGCTTTTTCTTCCTGCTTTTAAGTTTGCCTTATATTATGCCAAATAGAAATCTCAGAGCAAGAACTAGAACTATTATTAATACTACCACTACAATAGCATACCAGAGCATCCCAGCTATAGCACCTTTTTTGTTATGCCAAATATTCTTTTGTTTATTCGCCACTTGCATAACTGACTCGTAGCATGCGCGTGATATTATTGCTATAATAGCATACGAAAGCAAACTAGCTAAACTACTTTTTTTATAATGCCAAAACATCATTTGTTATTACCACTTTTACCACTGACTATAGCCACTTAACTATATGTGACTGTATAACCACAGCTACAACCTAACGCTGACATAAAGACAGACTCAAAGAGAGACCCAGAGGCTGGCGGACAGGGTGAATTGTTGCATAAAGAACAGAAGCCAACCTCTCTTCAAAGACGCTTTTAGCTAGGAAAAGCCGAGTTTCCCCTAATAAAAAATCTCTGCGTTTAAGAAATGGTTTGGCGAGACCAAAATAGGTAAACCTTCGTTTGAAGTAGCAGTGCAACAGTTTTAATTAATTTGGCTAATTTCTCAGAGTCAGCAGCTTCAACATACTTAACATAATCTGCAGTTACCCCATAAGGCATCTTTCTACTCGATGTAACTTCCTTTTTCAGTCGCGGTTGAGGATTCCTAATTAACACATCACGAACACTACAAAATTGCTGAGTATCCAAAGTATCCAGCTTTTGTTTAACATAATGCTGGCTCCCAAGTAGTTGCACATCAAACCCAAGAGAAGCAAGCATCCTTGAGATTCTGCAAACAGATTTAACCTCTGTTTGTTGACTTATACGTTTCATGCCTGCTTTCTCTGCAAAAGGAGAATACTTTGCCATAACGGCAATTAACTCAACAAAATCTGTGCCAACCAAAGGCAGCGACTCACGAATCAACTTCGCACCTAAACCTGCAGTTCGGTATTTTGGATGAATTACTATACGGTTGATGGTGCTTAGTTGCTGGTTGATTTCTTGCATTGACATTCGAGGAAGAACCATGCGTCTTCCAAAACAAGATGGCGGCGGATAAGTATACACTATGACTCCGCAGAGCTCCATGCCACGAGTTAATCGGAAGAATTTTCGAACAACGGATGTCTTATGGCCTCGATAATGAAAACTGCAGAGTTTTTGCCAATCTTCTCGGGTGCCTTCTTCAACTTTCATCTCTAGATGGGTTTAGAGGATCAATTGAATATTTTTACTGCAGGCAAGGTTACACCGTTCATAAAGTTGTTGATTTTTTTTTAATGGAGGTTTTCAGCGAGAAAGTCAAGTTGTCTTCGGAGCACAAAGGGTACATTTGGCTGGATTATGAACATGCGATAGAAAAGTTATCTTTTAGCAATGGCAAGGATGTCTTAGACAAAGCACACGCCTTTCTAATCAGAAAGGGAACAAATCGAAGAAGGGCTAAGCCAGCAAGTTAAAAAAAGAATTTTAATTATTAAAGAAGAAGGGTGTTTCTCAACTTTTTTTGTAGACAATGAATTGTTTTTGTTTTAGTAGATTAGGTTATCGACTGCATTATTCTTGAAAACAATGGCTTGTTGCTTGTTAGTGCCTGATAGCAGTCACATATGCTTAATAGAATCGCTTTGGCACCAATCTTTAGTGAAATTTTATGAGCAAAGATGAAACTAAAGGTAAAATTAAACAGGGAAAAGGCAAAGTGCGCGAAGGCTTAGGCAAAATTACAGGCGACAAAAGTGAACAGATCAAAGGCAAAGTGGAACAAGTAGAAGGCAAAGTCCAAGAAGAAGTAGGCAAAGCAAAAAGAAAACTCTAACCAAACACCAGTTTTTCAAATCTCTATACTCAGCGAAACAAGTTTTCAAGAAAAAAGCTTTAGCAAGTATTAAGCGAATAGCTTTCTTCTTTTCTTTTTTTTTCTTTTCACAGTCAATTCTACATCAAAGGCATAGTAAATATTTTGGCTTTTCAGATATTTAGGCTACTAACTTCCGCTTCCAAGTTTGTGAATCTTTTTATGTGTCATTAACCAATTTTTTAGTTGGTATACTTTTGAATCTAGGTAGTCACATCTTTTTCGCTGGCGTGGTCACCGCTATCTATACAGGCAATCCCTACTTCACCCTCTTAGCGGGCGTAGGCAGCTTCATTCCAGATCTTGACCGAGAATACCTATTTGTTAGCCACAAGGGTTTTCGTAAGGAACAGTATCATCGTGCTCTATTCCACAACCTTCTTTTTCTGTCTGGGTTGTTTTTTGTGAACGTTTGGCTAGCATTAGGAGCATTCTTGCACTGCTTCATAGATTCCTTCACCACTGACAAAGACAAGGGAGTAGAGTGGCTTTTTCCCTTTTCCAGGCTGGTGAAGAGAGGGCGTTACACTTTAACCGCAAAATCAAAAGACCGCTCGTGCACACTAGAACTGGTAGATCAGAAGCAGCCAGACCGTGTGTGCTTCTTAAATGAAGATTCTCCAGAGGCGACCAAGCTTTCTGATCCAGATTTGAAGGAGTCAAGAACTGTTCCTTGGCGTAGAACTTATGGGCCTTTGGCGAACGGGCAACTGTTTGATAGGTGGCTTTTTGTGGGTTCTTTTTCTCTGTTAATTCTTTATGCTTTGGTAAACCCTGCTTTTGCGCTGGGTGGCAAAAACCTCATCTTATCTACCCAAATCATTCCTCCTATGAGCCTTCTAACTGGTATTGTTCTGGTTTTTCTCGGCGGCTGGCTCAAAAGGAACAAGAAATCTAGAAAAGGATACCTTACCCTCTTCGCCGCTGGTTGTGTGTTCATGATTTTGTCGGCGGCGCTTTCGGCTGGCGGAGTTTCGGGCTATATTCTGCCTTTAGATCCTATTTTTGTTGCTGTCGCCTGTGTGGTTTTGTTTGTTGAAGCATTTTTTATTTGGCGGATTAGCACCCGCGGTGGAAGAAAGGCGATGGTTTAGACAATGATGTAACTTTACTACTCAAAAAAAAATCAAGTTTCATCGAGAATTAAAGTTTAAGCAATATTGCTAAAATCCATCTTTTTCACTAGCACCCCAAGAATTAATGGCGAAACTAGTCAGTGCCCAATGCCAACCACGATTCTATACTAAATATTAACAAGCGCCAAATAACCAGAGGCTCAGGTTACAGTGAAAACAAATTCTGACTGCTTTTAATGAGCCTGAAATAAGGTTCGTTGATTCATGTTTGAAATTCATAACGCTTATAGTTATTTCATTTGCCTTTCTATCTCATGAGCAACATAAACGCTCATCAAGAAGCAAAACCTCAAACACTAGAGGCAAATTCACCCATTTTAATCGATTCAGCAGCTCTTGGAAAAAAGGATTCCATATGCATCTTACATGTTGACGATGACCTTTGCCTTCTGGAAGTTTCAAAACAGATACTCACAATGGAGAACAATTTTGAGGTTGAAAATGTCACCTCCGTTGATGAAGCCTTCAAAAAATTGCAGAAGCAACACTTTTGATGCTGTAATTTCTGACTACGAAATGCCACAGAAAAACGGGTTAGAATTTTTAAAAGACCTCAGAGAGCAAAAAAATGACATTGCCTTTATCTTATTCACAGGAAAAGGTCAGAGAAGACGTAGCAGTTAAAGCTTTGAATCTTGGCGCTGATCGTTACATCGACAAAAATGGTTCCCCCGTAACAGTTTACTGCGAATTAGCAGATGCAATAAACAAGACTGTCGAACGCAAAAAGTCAAGAGAACTGCTTGCAAAATCAGAGTCAAAATATCGGACGCTTGTCGAGGATTCCCTTCAAGGAATATCAATTCTGCAAGCAGCTCCGCTTAGGATAGTTTTTGCCAACGAAGCTATGGGAAAATTAGTGGGTTATTCTTCTATAGAGTTAATGTCACTTTCACCTGAAGGAATTATGAGTTTGGTGTATCATGACGATAGGGCTGTTTTTTTTAAGCGTATGGAAAGCCGTTTGCGGGGCGAACAGCGCGGAGTCGTGCTTTGAGTTTCGTGCAGTGCGAAAAGACGGCTCGATTATTTGGCTGAGCTCTCTTGCAAATCGAGTTGACTATGATGGACAGCCTGCCGTGCAGGGCATGTTCTTAGATGTTAATGAAAGCAAGAAGGCCGCGGAGATACTTTGCGTGAAAGCGAACAGAAGTACCGGGAACTGGCAAATTGTTTACCCGATATTGTTTTTGAGACGGACATAAAAGGGCAAGTAGTGTTTGCTAATGAAGGAGCCCCCAAACTTTCAGGCTATTCTCAAGGTGAGCTTGAAGCAGGGATGAATATTTTACAGTTCCTGGTTCCTGAAGAGAGAGAAAAAGCAACAAAAAACATTCAGCGGTTACTATCCGGAGGAAACTATGTTCCTACTGAGTACACGTTCGTGCGAAAAGACGGGACCACTTTCCCTGCACTTAGTAATTGCAACTCCTCGCTTCTTCAAAAACAAGATGGTCGGGCTAAGAGGGCTTGCAATAGACATCACTGAACGCAAAAAAGCCGAGGAAACGCTACATGTCAGCGAGACTAGGTATCGCACACTTTTCGCGGGCATAAGAGAAGGTTTTGCGTTATGTGAGATAATAACTGATGAGACGGGGTCATCCATGTGATTACCGCATCTTAGAAATTAATGATGCCTACGAGAAACAAACTGGGCTCACAAGAGAGTTGGTCAAGGGGAAGAGGGTTAGGGAGTTTTTCCCGGATGTCGAGTCATCATGGATCGAGATTCTTGGAAAAGTGGCATTGACAGGAGAGTCAATTCACTTTGAAAACTATAATCATAATACAGACAAGTATTTTGACGTATTTGCTTTTAGTCCTATCAAAGGCAAGTTTGTAGTTCTACTTATGGACAATACGCAACACAAAAAAACGGAGGAAAGTCTGGAAAAAGAGCACCAGGAACTCAACCGAATTATTGATTCTTCTCCAATTATAATTTTCTACAAAGATAAAGAAGGAAAATTTATCCGAGTTAATGAAGCATTTGCTAAGGCGCAGAAAATCCCCAAGGAGGCGTTTCTTGGAAAAACAGTTTTTGATTTTTATTCCGCCGAGATTGCGCGAGGAATGGCAAGTGACGACTTAGAGGTTCTAAAATCAGGGTATCCTAGACTTGGAATAATTGAACAATATGAAGCCGCAAACGGTATAAGATGGGTACAGACAGATAAGATGCCAACTTTTGATAAAGATGGGATTGTAACTGGTCTTGTAGGTTTTGCTCAGGACATCACTGAACGCAGAAAAGCTGAAGAGGCTCTTCAGGAGAGCGAGTCCAAATTTAGGATGTATGTAGAGAACTCCCCCGTATCGGTTTTTGTGGCAGATTCTGAAGGCAAATATTTGTATGTGAATGCTGCTGCTTCCAAACTGCTCGGTTACTCAACAAAAGAATTCATGAGAATGCAAATTCCACAGATTGTTTTTAATGAGGATCTATCATCAATTCTAACCGATTTTGCTGCTCTTCAAGAAACAGGTCAAATCTTGAAAGAATTGCGTCTGAAGAATAAGGAAGGTCAAGCAGTTTATGTTAGTTTGAACGCGGTCAAATTGCCCGATGGAAAATTGATTGCTTTCTGTGAAAACATAACCGAACGCAAAAAAGCCGAAGAATCCTTGAATCGGCTGATGGATGAATTGGTGAGGGTAAACGAGAAACTCGGGGTTGTTGGCGGCTTAACTAGGCATGATGTTCGAAACAAGCTTTCGGCGGTGACTGGTTATGCTTATTTGCTCAAGAAAAAGCATGGTGATCAGGCGGACATCATTGAAGGACTGGGCAAGATGGAGCAAGCCGTAGCAGAATCAGTGAAGATTTTTGAATTCGCAAAAATGTACGAGCAAATAGGTGTTGAAGAGCTAACATACATTAACGTGGAAAAAACGTTAAACGAGGCATTGGCGCTGTTTTCAGGTTCCTTTAATGTGAAAGTAATCAATGATTGTCATGGATTGACTTTATTGGCGGATTCGTTCTTAAGACAACTGTTTTTCAATTTGATTGATAACTCTTTAAAACATGGGAAAAAGGTCACAACGATAAAGGTGAGCTATGAGAAAGCAGATCAAGATAGGTTGAGGCTTAATCTATGAAGATGACGGCATTGGCATATCTGTCGATAATAAGCCGAAGCTCTTTAAGAGTGGATTCAGCACGGGCGGCTCATCTGGTTATGGGTTGTATTTGATTAGGCGTATGATTGAGGTTTATGGGTGGGTTATTGAGGAAAATGGTGAGCCCGGCATAGGAGCTAAATTCACAATAACTATTCCTAAGATTAACCAAAACGGAAAAGAAAACTTTAGAATTACATGATGAAAGACCGTTTTCCACTTAGATATGCAGAATTTGTTTGGTCAGGCGCTATCGGAATAAATTGAGTAACCTAAAAAGAGACGGTTATTCGGAGAAAAGGTGGAGGTCTGAGATTTCCTCATTTAGCAAAGTTTTGACATCCACAACACTGCGATCTGGCGATTTCAAAAAACAGTTGTTGCTTATTGTAATCACAATTCTTTAAGAGTTTAATTTTGAAGAATCTCATGTGGATTAGGCTAGTTTGTATGGATTTTGCTGAAGCAATAGCATTCTTGCAGAAATTTCCCACAGTTCACCCAAAAATATTCAAAGGGTTCAACGAATGGGGGATTTGGGATAAGGAAACAGAAGGCTACGTAGTTCTAACAGATGCAGCTTCAGATAGTCAATTATTTTTCAATCAATTGGAAGATTATGTTAAATGCCACAACTTAAGAATAGATCAGGTTAAGGATTATTTGATGATTGCCACGCTCGTTTAAGTTTATAGGCGGAAAATGACCCGCACTTAACAAACAGCAAATATTCAGAGCTCAGGTTACAGTGCGCAAAAACCCAGTAAGCATGGCCCTTTCAAACCGTGTATTAGAGAAAATAGACAAAGAAGCAACAAAACAGAAGAGGTCAAGAAGTGAATTTGTCGAGTTGCATTTTGAAGCTATTTTCTTCACTAAACAAGAATTAGAAAACTAAACCTTATTTGTAGGTCCATTTACCGTTCAACTCTTTGGGGGGGGGCAAACGTATAATGAAAGTTGTGCCCTTACCTGTTGTGCTTTCAAAGGCTACTGTTCCTCCTAAGCCTTCTGTCATGCGTTTAACCACAGCTAAACCGAAACCTTGACCTTTAGATTTCGTAGTCATCATCGGAGTAAACAGTTTAGGCTTAATGTCCTCAGGGATGCCAACGCCTGTGTCCTTAACAGTTATCAAGACATCGTTAGTCTGCTCTTCAACAAATGTATGAATAGTCAGTTTACCGCCATTAGGCATAGCTTGAATTGCGTTCAAAGTTAAATTGGCGGCTATGCGCTTAAGATAGTCAGGGTCAGCCATAATTTTTTCCGCTTTGTCATCAACTTTAACAGTAACTTTGATGTTTTTGGGCATACCATTCTTAGCTAATATTTCGTTGAATAGCGATTTAATGTTTGTTTCTTGGGCGCGTGGATTAAGCGGTCTAGCGTAGTCTTGAAGGTCAGCAACAATCTTGTTAATGTAATCAACGTTCTTCTCGATACCTTCCAAACTTTCTTCTGCACTACTTTTTTCTTCACGGTCAGGCATGGCTTTGAGTTCTTCTTTCAACAAATATACATCGCCAGCGATGGCCTGTAATGGGTTGCGAATATCATGCCCAACCATACCCGCAGTAGCACCGATAGCAGCTAAACGTTCAGAATCTTTTAGTTTTTTTGTTGCAGCTTCAGCTTCAGCTTCAGCCTTTTTCCGAGCTGTGATATCGATATCCATTTCAAGAATCAGTTTTGAACCATCCACATCAGTGAAAGGAAAATCATAAGCATCAATCACGCTGCCGTCTGCACCTTTAACTTCCCAATGGTGGGGCTTACCCGTCTTTAGTACTTCATAGCTTTCGCAGAAATCGCATGGTTCGGTCTTTCCAAAACAATAGTCATAACAGTGCCGTCCATTGGACTCACCGAACTTTTCTCGGAAACTTCGGTTGGCAAAGACAACGTGATAATCAGGTGAGAGTAGGCAAATCATTGGTGGCAAAGTTTCCAACACATCAAAGAGACGTTTTCGCTCTGACTGCACCGCTGCTTCGGCTTTTTTGCGTTCAGTGATATCGATGCCCATCTCCAAAATTAGAGTTGAACCGTCTGCTTCAACGAAAGGAAAATCGTAAATGTCATAATCGCGTTTGTCTGGTCCAGTCCATTCCCAATGATGAGGCCCATTCGTTTTCAGAACTTTGAAAGTCTCACAATTCTCGCAGGGGGAGTCACGATTGAAAAGAAAATCATAGCAAGGCCTACCAAACGACTCACCAAAACGTTCACGGAAAACCTTGTTAGCAAACGGTACATGGTAATCCTTGTCGAGCAGAACCACATAGGCGGGGAGGGTTTCAAGGACGTTGTAAAGTCGTTGGCGCTCATTTGAAACATCCTTTGTGCGTATAAGCACTCTTTCCTCCAATTCTTCGTTAAGTTTGTTCAAGGCATCTTCAGATTTCTTTCGTTCCGAAATGTCTCTGAATATTAGCACTACGCCTGTGGTTTTGCCGTCTTTATCTTTTATAGGTGCTCCGCTGTCATCAATTGGAACTTCGGCCCCGTTTTTCTGTATTATAACTGTGTGATTAGCCAAACCAACAACCATGCCTTCTCTAAGAACTTTGTCTATTGGGTTTTCAACTTCCGAGCGAGACTGCTCATTAATAATGTTGAATATTGTCTTCACCGGTTTCTCTAAAGCCTCACTCAGCGTCCACCCCGTCAATTTTTCCGCCTCGCCGTTCATGAATACGATTTTGCCCGAGGTATCTGTGGCTATGACAGCATCGCCGATGCTTGCCAAAGTAGTGGCCCAACGCTGCTCACTTTCCCGCAAAGAGGCTTGCGTTTGTTCTAAGTCAGTTTTAGAGGCAGTTACAGTTTTCAGGTTGGCTGCCATTTGGTTGAAGGCTTTGGATAATTCGCCAATTTCATCATTGCTTTTAGAGTCGATTGAGTAGTCAAGATTGCCTGAACCGATTATCCGTGTTCCATCTTGTAGCTTTGCTATCGACCTAAATGTACGCCTGTAGACAATGAGATAAACAGCAATGAAATAGGCTCCGAAAACACCCAACAAAGCAAAAATGAGAAAGCTATTTGTTTCTCTCTGTTGGTCTACTAGATTTCCCAGAGATTTTGACAAAACAGAAGAGTCAAAAGCAAGCGCTTGATTTAGCACACCTAAACGAGTGCTGTCTGTCTTTAAGAGCGGATTAACTATTCCACTCTCATTCGCAGGTATACTATTGACATATGACACTGTACTATTGAACACTATACCCAACCGCTCCAAATCATCTTCAACAGCGGTAATTTGTGCGCTCACATCGGAGTTAACAGAACTCATTTGTGAAAGGCTATCTAAAAGGGAAGAAAACTGGGTTTGCCACGAAGTAACTTGAGCACTCTGTCGACTTAGGAAATATTCATTTGAAATATACGCAAGGTTGCTAGCCCCCGTGTTAATGTTATTTGCTGTTTGTTCTTGATTATCAATCTGTGCTACCTGCTGATTGGTTAAAACTACCGACGCAGATATGGCCAGAAGAACTATGCCGAAGATAATGATGCTTATGATTAATTGACTTCTTAGCTTCATTGTTTGCCCTCAGTCTATAATATTTACAGATTCTGGTTTTACAACTTCAAGTCCATTGGGATAAACGTAGTTTAAAAAGTTCGGAGTTGAGATTGCATTGGTCAAACGGTTACTTATCAACCATTGAGCCTCGTCTTGCATTGCTAAAATTAGGGATTGATCAAGCGTAAGTGAAAAACGATGATTAGGCCATACTTGAGCAAGATATGCATCACTATAACTTAGATGATTTTTTAGAGTATTTTTTGCATTTTCAGGATTTGAAATTAAGTAATCCTCCGCTTGAACTAATGAGTGCAGAAAACGGCTTACAAGTTCTGGATTCTCTGAAATCCAGTTGGTACTAGCATATACTAAACCGTAAGCTAGTTGTTGGTTTTGCACAGGCCAGATTTCAATGTTATTTGAAAGTTTTCCTTGAATATCAGCAACGTAAAGTTGAGAAACTACAATTGCATCCAAAGTGCCGTTCGTAATCGAATCTACCCACTGAGATGGCAGAGTATCTTTAAGCGTAATATCATGGATATTCATGCCGTTCAAATCAAGAAACCTGCCCAAGTAAAATTCGCCTAAGGACTGGCTACGAACACCAATCGTTTTTCCTCTTAGATCGAGTGTATTCTGAATTCCATGATCTTTTCGACCGATCAAATAAAACGCCTCAAATCTGTCCATCGAAGCAATCGTGCTAAGGTTTTGTTTTGCCAATACGCTGTTCACAAAAGGAAACTCGCCGGAGGTCCCTATGTTTATCTGGTTAGTAGTCAATGCTGAAGTTATTTCAGTACCTGTCGCATAATTCTTCATAGTCAAATTGATGCCATTAGCCTCAAAATAGTGCTGATCTTGTGCAACGTAAATTAATTCAGAAGAATCTGTATGCAAATCCCCGAAAACAAGCGATTCAATGGGTCCTTTGTAGGATTTTTGGGAATTTAGGTAAACAAATGAACTTAAAACAATGGCTACAATCAAGATGACAACGGACAGGACTATGAGATTTCGTTTTTTTGGAGTAGTCATGCAATTTGACCTCAGAAGTGCTTAGTTTATTACCAATGGCTTGTTGATTGTTAATATAATTATTGGAAAAAGCCTCAAACTTGCCTATTTTAATATCCAGAGACGAAGAGATTCAAAATTGACAAATCAGTCTTTTTCGTTTCCGTGCCAAGCCTCAAAAACAAAACTTGTCATCGCCCAATGCCAACCATGCTTTCTGGTAATATTAATAATCGGCAAATACTCAGAGGCTCAGGTTACAGTGCGCAAACACCCAGTAAGCATAGCCCCTATCTAACCGCGTGTTAGAGAAAATAGATAAAGAAGCCTCAAAGCAGAAAAGATCAAGAAGCGAATATGTAGAACTACATTTCGAAACAATTCTTTTCCAGAATCCAGAAAAATAAAAAAAGGGTTAGGGTTTTTTGTTCTCGTGCCTTAACCACAAGATGAGCCCTATTATTGCAGGAATCCCGAAGATTACAGCTGTCGCGACAAGTAACGTAACCATTGAACCAACAACGTAGTCTAAAGTGTAGGTTGAGATTGGCATGTTCCAGTTGCCGTCAACATAAACTTTGATTACAAACGCAATGAAAAGTGACGGCGGTGCTGCTCCTCCTGCTCGCCTTGATCGTGAACCTTTTCCAAAGAGATTATATTCTCTCTTTTCTTCATCAGATAGTCTTTTCCACCATTGCCAACCTAATATTGCTCCAATAACCACTGGGATTCCGATTAGGACAAGTTCCCAAAAGATAGCGTTTAGAATAAAACTCACTACATTGGCCATTGACCACAGTCCTAGAGTTGAAGGGACAAGACTTGTTGATTGTGCATCTTTCACGAACCAAAGAAAGACGTAAATTGCACCTGCAAATGCCAAAATAATTGCCACTAAAAAAATGGCAAATATATTCCAGTGTTTTCTGATGAATTTTTTCCAGTCCGAACTTTTTTCTACTCCAACTTCAACAGTCATCAAATTCCTCAAGAAGCTGTTTCCTCTGTTCTTATTCTAAAGAAGGCAATTGCCAAGAGCAGCGCTCCAATCCACATCAGAAGTAGACCTAATCCAAAGACAATGACCAGCACTGCACCTATCAATAGTAGCGTTCCTGCCGTTGAGAATAGTCCTACGTTTGTTTTTGCTGAAAGTTGCACTAGTGAGCGTCTAACGAAGAAAGTTGCTATTATACCAAATACCCAAAGTGTGGCGATAACCAATATTGCTGCTGTAATGAATGGAATAATGTCTCCAAAGCCGATGTTGCTTGTGTTTGGAATCATTCCTGAAAGAGATGAAAGGGTTTGCCAGTCGCCATTCCAGCTCGGAAACACTTTCAGCAGGAAATCTGTGATGTTTGGCAGGACTACTGCAATTCCAATTACCGCAGCTAAAACCACGCCAACTATGCCAGCGATTATGCCGTAGAGTGCATTGTTGAAGATTCCACTTTCTTTGTAGACACGGGCGAAACCATGCAATGCAACCAAAACAAGTATAGCGCCAATAAATCCGATGATGCCTAATTGGCTAATGTATGGAAGAACGCTTATTACTATCAGTATTGCGCCTATGCCGCCTAAGGTTTTACTTGATTTAAGATTCATTTTCTTTTTCTCCTCTAAGTTTCACCATCAGTGGGGCAGACCGGTTGAAGCCCTTGATAGCCATCCAGAGACCTACTGCTAGCTCCCAATAGAAGATCGGTGCTACCGCTATCCCTTGCCATATCGTGTTGTTAATGCCGAATATCGTTAAAATGGCTGCAGAGAGTTGCAACGGGAAACCTATGAGTCCTGCCGCTGAAATAAATCGGGGAACCAGCCGAGATCGGTACATTAGGGTTCCCAACAGCAGGGCATTCAGAGCCGGCATCAGACTGGGACCGATCGTGAACGTCCAATTACGTACTGCGACAAGCCCCTGTCCGACAGCGACCAGAGCAGCTGAGTCAGTTCCGACCCCAACAGTCTGTCGAAGAGTCACGAGCGCAAGAATACACACAACGCCGATAATGACTGTTGTGCCTTCAACAATGCGCGTAGTGACAAAGCCGAGTGCGAAGCTCTCGTTCTGGCGCTTGACAACCCAGAACAGGGCCACGGCTGTGCCTATAGCGGCTAAAGCGTTTACCAGATCGAGAGATATGCCGCAAATAACCTGAAAGTCGGCTCCGGCGCTTATAATGTAGTTTGGGTTGTTCAACACGGGGGCGAGCAGCATGACCGCCGGGATCGAGGAGATGAAGGTGACCAGGTATAAGATGCCAGCGACTAACGACGTCTTCCTCGTCGGGTCAAGTTTTCTGTTAGCGTTCATTTGTTTGTCTCCTTTTTAAAATTCATTAAAAATTCTCCTTTCATTTGATAAATTCATCTGAAAAACTCCTTTAATTTGAAATAGTGCATCTCCTTTCATTTATAGTTGTGCCGTAAGTATTCCAGCTAGCAAGTCGAAAGTTTTTATTTCTAGAAAACTATTACTAGTTAACCATGATTTTTCCGTCAAGATTCGATTACATGTTCAGTGATAGGGAAATTAATTCTCTGGAAGACTTAGGCCTCACATCATCGCAGGTAAAGGTTTACTTGGCTCTTCTTAATGTAGGATGTTCAAATGCAAAAACAGCTTCCAAGTTTTCAGGAGTAGTACGTCAGGACATATACCGAGTACTAAACGAGCTTATTGCTAAGGGATTGGTGGCCAAAACTCTGGATGTGCCATCCAAATTTGATCCTGTCAACTTAGAAGATGGACTGGCTATTTTGTACGATCGCAAGAAAACCGAAGTAATAAATATGCAAGAGAGAGTTGCCGAGTTATTGAAGAATTTCAAGGGTAAGAAAAAATTTACGAACCTTAACAAAGAGCCTCTTTTTGAAATTCAAGCTTTAAATGTGGCTAGCGAACTTTGCGGAAAAGAGATAATAGATGCGGCAAAAATTAGTTTAAAGACAATCCTTCCATGGGAAATGTTTGTAAGTTTATCAACTATTCACGGCAAGAGGCAAAAGAGAGCCCTTAGAAGAGGCGTAAATATCCGAGTACTGACAGAAAAACCTGTAGGCAAGTCGCTTGAAGAGTTAGGAAAAGCTAACGCAACAGACCCTCTTTTGGAAATTAGATATGTTCCCCAGATTTCAGGCTTATTTTCTATTGTTGATGATCAAACTGTGTTTATTCAAACCGAAACAGAAGATAATTGCTTTGAAGGAAAGATCTTAATAGCCAACAATCCTTCACTTGTGGCAATAATCAAGGATTATTACGAAACAATTTGGGAAAAAGCGTCAGAAACACCAATAAAAAAATGGTGGAAAAGAACCTTACCCCAAAAATCGTAACCATTTACTGATAAGTCGAGGGTCCGAACTCAACTATTGTTTACGACGGTGCAAATGAACAAGATGCCAGCCAAAATAACGGCCAGACCGCCCCATCTCAGAAAGCTCTTTTCCTTTCAAAACACGACCATTATTTTTTATAAAAACTTCACGATTAACAGTGTTCTCTGGCTTGGCAATCACAATGGAGGGACATCGGTTTAACGTCTGAGTTTTCCTTTTGTGGTCGGCTTCTTGGTCTCTTCTGGTTTGGGAATATCAAGTATAACGCATTTTTTGAATGCAATCGGTTTCATGAGTTTCCTAAAAGATGCCTTTAACCCGGGCTTTGTTAGGTGTGGTTGTTATGATCAACAATTATTATGACTTTTCCTTTGATATATCCTTCTCCAAGGTACCGGAGCGCTTCAGCAACCTCGCTTAATGAAAACCGTCTATCAATGACCGGGACAATTTTGCGGGCTTCACAAAGCTCCGTTATATGAACCAAATCTTCCAGACTTGGTTGAACCGCCAGAATGCGTATTTTCTTACCCGTGGTTCTTCTAATCCATGGCCCCAGAAGCAAAATCTGGAAAAGTCGATATACAGAACCTCCAACAGCAAAATAGCTTCCATTGGGCCTTAGTGCCCGCTTGTAGGCGAAAACAGAACGATTCGCAACAACATCAAGTATCAGATCATACTGCTGCCCGTTTTTGGTGAAGTCTTCTTTGGTGTAATCAATGACATGATCTGCTCCCAGCGAGAGCACAAAATCTAGCTTGCCAGTGTTATCCACGCCAGTAACCTCAGCCCCGTATAACTTGGCAAGCTGCACTGCAAACATACCGGCACCGCCGCCGGCTCCATTAATCAAAACCTTTTGCCCAGGCTGGACTTGTCCTTTATCGCGAATCCCTTGCAATGCTATCACTGCCCCTTGCGGGATGGCTGCGACTTGCTCGAATGTCAGATTGGCTGGTTTTAGCGTCAATGTTTTTTCAAGAGCGCAGGCATACTCAGCAAAACCACCCATACGAAACGAAACGTCCCCGAAAACCTCATCCCCAATTTGAAATCGGGAGACATTTCTGCCAACCATCTCAACTCTCCCAGCTATATCCGATCCGAGTATCTGGTACCGTGGTCTTAGAAGACCGCCAAAGCGAGCATACAAAGGTGAGCCTGTTAAATTCTCCCAGTCAGATCTATTAACGGATACCGCCTGAACTTTAATCAGTACTTCATTATCCATGGGAGCTGGTCTTTCTACCTCTTTGAGCCGAAGAACATCCGGAGACCCATATTTTGTGTGTACGATCGCTTTCATTTTCATATATGCTAATTAATGTTAAACATATAAAAATCCTCTTGGGGTTGGATTGAAGTAATAATTAAGAGATAACACAACGCCAAACGCCCACACTTCAATTTCTGCTGAGATTAAGAAGCATTGAATACTATGCAAAATTGCATAATCAGTCCTTTTCTATTCCAGGTCAAGCTTCAAAAACAAAATTTGTCATCGCCCAATTCAAAGAATCTATGTTTAGGGACATGACCCATTCGGGGTAAGTCCAGTAGAGATTCAAATCGATTAAGGCTCAAATCCAAGAATAATCTTCTTAGCCATTTTGGTTACATACTTTTCAAATAAAAAGCTAAATCGCGGAGATTCCAAATCTAAAAAATAGAGAAATTTTCACAATTAATCTTTTATGCTGGTTTACCTTGTTGTTGTCTGATGGCTATAAAGAGAAAATTCATAGTTGTTGCTGCAATCTTGCTAATTGCTATTTCATTAGCAGCCGGAATAATATATGCATGTTTAGAAGTAGATCGAGAAGAAGAAACCAACTTGTTCACTTATCCCCTTTCAGTTGGGAATAAAACCTTCATTGTAACTGTTAAAACTAACTGGGATACAGAACGCGCGCCATCAGTTACCCTGCTTAATGTTTCTGATATTAATCGGCATTCTGTAGAGCTCTACTTTCTTGGAGGCAGCAAAAAAACTATCTCTTATAATATCACAATTCCAACCGATTTGCTTTGGGGAGATATCTCGCTGGTCAAGAAATACTACCTGCAAGACCCTGACCGCTACACTCTGAGCAATAATGGCACTCACAACTCATTGCAGATGACCTTTGAGTATGAACCCCACTTCTCAGGAATCGGGTATTTTGAAATTATAGGAACAGAAGGAGCATGGTAAGTCTCAATCTTTTCTTGGTCCTCGAGAATCCTGGGTTCAAATCCCGCTCGACTCACCCTGTTTTTTGGATAATGTTGTAACGACGGTTTAAACGACGGCTCTGATTAACAGTTCCTACCAAAGCTACATGACGCGCTGGGTCTGTTATATATGGAAAGAGTGCAATATCTATATGAGTAGCGCATGGGCAGGAATTTGGGTAAAGATGGATAGGAAAAGAGTACTTTTCATCAGTGGTTCTTTGGGTTTGGGACATGTTGGAAGAGATATTGAGATCGTCAAAGCTTTACGCAAAATTGAGCCCAGCATAGAGGTTAATTGGTTAGCTGATTATCCTGCCAGCATGGTTCTAGAGAACGCTGGAGAGACACTTCTTCCAGAGGTTAGGTCCTGGGCCCACGCCAATGAGAAACTGGATAGCTCCGCAAAAGAATACAAAGCTAATTTGGTTAAGTGGGTAATGAGCATGAGGAAAGAGTGGAAGGCTAACGCTCAAGTCGTGGCTAAGCTTGTTGAAAAGGAACATTTCGACCTGGTTGTTGGAGACGAAGCTTACGAAGTGTTAATTGAGAGGGTTGGCAATCCTAACTTTAGAAACTTTAAATTCGTTATGATTTATGACGTCATTGGATTAGATCGCGTGAAAAGTAGTCCTATTGATGCTCTGGCGGCTTATATGATTAATCGGCTTTGGGCTAAGGGTTTGCAAACTGGCCAATCAGTAGCTGACCGAAGTTTGTTCATAGGTGAAGTTGCGGATGTTCCAGATGAAAAATTTGGGTTCATGCTTCCTAACAGACGAACGCTCGCCAATAAGCGTGTGGATTTTGTGGGTTATGTGCTTTCCTTTAGTCCCGAAGAATATGGTGATAAAGAGAAAGTTAGGGGTCTTCTTGGTTATGGTGATGAGCCACTAATCGTTTGCTCTATCGGTGGCACTTCCGCAGGAAAAGATCTCTTGATTTTATGCTCAAAGGCATACCCTTTCATGAAAAAGGAAATTCCAGAGCTGAAAATGGTCTTAGTTTGTGGACCGCTGCTCAAGCCAGAGTCGATTCGAATGCCCGAAGAAGTTGAGATTAAAGGATACGTGCCCGAGTTGTACAAACTTTTGGCAGCTGCAGACCTATGCATCGTTACTGGGGGTGGAACAGTAACATTGGAGTTGACGGCATTGAAGCGGCCTTTCGTATATTTTCCGCTTAAGCAGCATGTAGAACAGGAAGCGGATGTGGCCGTTAGGTGCGAGCGCCACCACGCTGGCGTCAGAATGGATTTTTCGAAGACAACTCCTGAACTGCTTGCGCAACAAGTGATGTCCAATTTAGGCAAAAAAATAAGCTATGCTACCTTCCCAACAGATGGGGCACAAAATGCAGCACTCTTGATAAGTCAGGTGCTGAATGAGAAACGCTGAAATTTTGGTTTCTTCTTATAAAAACTTGTCAATGTTTTTGGACGATTTCGGAAAAAGGCGAGGAAGAACGCATCTTTGAAGCTATTGTTTTGCTTTTCTCCAGTAATAAAGGAACAAGGATCTTGTCCAGTTAAGCGCCACTTCATTGCTGGTTCTAAATGATTCATAGTCAAATAAGCCTTCTAAGTTTTGAAAGCTGATTGCAGCAATTTCTTTCTCAGACATAATGATGAAGACATCAAGCTTGTCCAAGTATCGACTTTCCAACAGTTTCGCTCTTGCAGCGCGTTCAAAAGCAGGGTCGTTAGCCAGCGTCATGATGCCCGAGGGAATGACTGCGTTTCGGGGCATTAACTTTTTTAGGTCTACTCCGCGTGCTGTAGCATCCGCGAAAAGTGGTAGTGCACTTGCAAGAATTTGGTCGATACTGATCCAAAGGAATTCTTTGGCTTCCCGTATCGTTTTTTCTACGTTAAAAAAAGTTACGGTAACTTCGTTCACAAATTCGCTTTTTTGTAATGCGCCTACGCTCGCAGCATATTCTGGCGGCAAAGTTGAGATTGTGTGCGTTTTGAAGTACTTCTTGTGTTTGGAGACAAACTCGAAGCCTGGGATGAACTGTAGTGCTGCTTCTCCAATGGGTGTTAGGTGAAAATACCCGTCTGTATCCTTAGTGATGAGGGATTCTTCAGTCAATCTAGCTATGTTTCGTGCGGTTTCTGGAACGGTGAAGCCGAATTTTTCGGACACACGGGACAGCTTCATGGGGGTGTTCTTGAGTTCATAGAGTATGTTAAGTCGGTCTTCATTCGAAAGTTCAAACAACAGTCTGCAAAGTTCCTGCATTTTTTAGCCCCCAGCCCTATACTTTGTTAGTTTTGCCGTTCTGTTCTGATGATTATGTTATAATTGGTTATTATATTTCATATTTTCTGTTTAGAACATCTTATCTCCCTGCACATTCAATACAGAAGACTGGTGAAAAAAATTGTCAACATCAAACTACGACGCAATCATTATTGGATCAGGACTCGGTGGACTGTCCTGCGCCGCTTACCTCGCGAAACACGGACAGAAGGTCCTTGTCTTGGAGAAACACAGCATACCTGGCGGATATGCAACAAGTTTCAGGAGAGGCGCCTACACCTTCGATTCGACCTTCCATATGATTGAAGCAGTGGGCAAAGGACAAAGCATGGCTAAATTCTTTGAATGGTGCGGCGTAGCCGAAAGCATAGACTTCCTAAAGATCAAGTACTTCATGAGAATGATTTTTCCAGAGCACGACCTGCGACTCCCCAGTGGAAACCTCGAAGAAGCCATTAGCATACTCGAAGCCAGTTTCCCCCAGGAAAAAGAAGGGATAAGAAGCCTTTTCAGAGAAATGGTCAAGATACACAAGGACATCGTAAATTTTCTTCCTCAGACCGCTCCAATGTGGCAACAATTGCCTACCTTTCCATTCCGTTACAGATCGCTATTTCCCGCAATGAAAAAAACGCTCAAACAACTTCTAGATAAGCATCTTAAGAGTGAAAAGCTAAAGGCTCTTCTTTTCGCCAACTATGGGTACTACGGGCTTCCACCAAGTAGAGTGAACATGTACCCTTTGATAGGAAACATCGGCTTTCTAATGGAAGGCGCATACTACCCTAAAGGTGGAGACCAAACAATACCTGAAGCCTTCGTTAACCTGATTAAGCGTAACAATGGAGAGGTCCTCTTAGAGTCAGAAGTCGCCACAATCATTGTTGAGAACGACGAAGCGAAGGGAGTTGTAACTGCCAAAGGCAAGAAATATTTTGGAAAAAACATTATCTCAAACGCCAGTACAACTCAGACTCTCCACGACCTACTAAGCAAGAATAGCCTGTCGCCTAAACTACTTGCTAAAACGATTGGCATGGAGCCGTCGATCTCGGCGTTCATTGTTTATCTTGGTTTAGATGAAAGCTTCAAGTCCACCCTCGTGGACCCAGACGATCATGAGATTGTAGTCTCTGAAACCTATAACCTCGACGAAGATTACGAATGGACTCTGAACTGCATTTTTGAAAAAACCACCTACCTAATCACGCTGCATTCTAACGTTGACCAGTCATTGGCAAGGGATAACAAATTTGTGGCCTCGCTAATTCAACTTCACCCTTACAGTTACTGGGCAAAATTCGAAGCTGCATACAATTTGAAAGATAAAGAAGAATACAACAAAGAAAAAGACAGATTAGCAAGTATACTTATTAAACGAGCCGAAAGAGTAATTCCTAACCTATCTAAACACGTCGAAGTCATTGAAATCGCAACCCCATTGACACTGAAAAGATACACGGGAAACTTTGAAGGAGCACTCTATGGATGGGCGAACACCGTCAAGCAATTTTCTCCTCTTGACAGAGGCACAAAAATCCCCATTAAAAACCTGCACCTATGTTCTGCATGGACATTTCCAGGTGAGGGGCAAGGACCGACAGTAGCCTGTGGATACAGACTTGGCAGACAGCTTGTTGGAAAATAGTATTATGCATTCAAGATAAAAACTGCGGACGGGATAACGCGCAAAAATTCCCGTGCTCTTCGCTGCAACAACGTTTGATTCTTACCTGAGTCAAGATAGATCATAAATCTAATTTTCGTCGCCGAATCTTGAGAGAATGCACTAAGGCAGAATTTTCGTCAAAAGCAAGCAAGAAGATAGCAAGAATTGAGCAAAAGCGAGCCTAGGAATTGAATCCAGATTGTCTGGCGTCGTTTTTGCTGGTAAATTGGGGCTAGGATCCCTACAACCCTATTGACATAATCTGTCCACTGTGTTCCCCACGAGTTCCAGTCACTAGTGAAAGTGCCCGCTAATCTGATGCCGAGTAACCTTGAGCTTATCCAGTTTTGTAGCAAAGTCTTTTGGCAGCAGGCCAGAAGAACCAGACTCAAAGAGTAACCTCAAAATCTCCCTATCAAACTCATCACAACAAGCTAAACGCTCAATCAGTGGTCGTTCAAAATTATAAGAGTCCTTAAGGCCGGCAAAGATTGTGCGTAGCATAACCTTAACCTCTTCTACCTCTGCTAAGGTCTGTTTGAGAAGATGCTGATTGTACTTCAATCGTCCTGTCTTTTCGTTTTGACTGCGCTTCTTTTTCGGGTTGCCATTAGAGCAATGTTGCGAACGTGTTATCAAGTTTAATAACATCTAAATTGATTTGGACTTGAACTTGTTCAGGTCTGCACTCGGCGGTCCCGCTTTTGGAAGAAAATTCTAAACTTTTTTGTAAGCAGAGTACTCGATAGAGAATTAAAAAATTTTGCTATTGCTAAAGGTGCCAGCATCGGACACCTCATCCATCTGGTTCATATCCCGCCAAGGAAACCACACAAAGCCCCGCTGCCATTGAATGCTGGTTAGTCAGTCGTTAAGCAAAAAGAGGCGTGTGCAGAACTGCAAAAAGAAAAACTCCTAGTAAAAATGCTAAAATCCAAGAAATTACTGTTACTTGCCAAATCCTTTTGCTTTTTACCGCAAACTCAGTCGGTCGAAGTCGCCATAGTGCAAAAAGCCCTATTCCCGAGCTAAAAGCAGCAACCCCTAAAATCCCATGTACGACAAACAGAACTGGGCTAGTCAGTGCCAAAATAGCTTCGCCGTTGACTGTTGCAAAAACTAAAACTGCAACAAATCCAGTGAGAACTATAGCAACTGAAATGAAGGTTAAAATTGCATGTGCTGAATACATGTGTTTCATTCTTAAGCCCATGCTTATAAAAAGCAGTACGACAAAAACTGTTTGAAGAGTAAGAACCATTTCAGGCGCAATTACCGACATAAAATGTTCTCAAGAATATTTAGAGCCTTATTAGTATTTAACATTTATCAATTTTCTATTTTTCATATATAATAGCCAAAGGTTTACCAATGCAAAAGGAAAAGATGAATTTTTTTGACGTAAGCAGTGTCGATAATATTTTATTATGCCATAAGATAAAAAAATTCGCATAAATGCTACTTAATTGGAGCTAAACGAATACTTTTCAACTTAGCGCATTCAACATAGAAAGAATAGGCGTGGTAATAATTAACGCACTAATTATCGACATAATTCTTAACAAAAGACTTATACGAAAATGTTAAAAGTAAACAATTACCAATTTAATTTGGTGATGATTCTTGTCCAAAGATGAATCAAACAACCAATTAACTATAGGATTAATGTATTTTTCACCAACTGGTGGTACAAAGAAGCTTTGTGAAACGATTGCCTCTACCATCAGCAATAAAGAGCCCATTATTCGAGATTTAACTAAACCCACATTTCTTGCAGGCAAAAACCAGAAAGCAGACCTATGGATTGTAGGAGGACCTGTCTACGAATACCGATTGGCAAAAATTGCAAGAGAGCGCTTGAAAGCTATATTGGGCAACGAAGACTTCAACCAAACTGCAGCAGTAGCAGTTGTATCATATGCAAATGAAAGCCCAGGAATAGCTCTAAAACAGCTCGTGAACATACTTAAAGAAAAAAATGTAAGATTGCTTGGTGCTGGACAATTTATCGCTGAAGGGTTATTTGCTCCTTTAATTGTAGGCTATCATTATGGCGAGGGGAGACCTGATTCTTCAGACATTGAGATTGCAAGGAAATTTGGGCAGGAGATACTAAAGAAAGGCTTGAATGGAACAGAAATCGATTATAAAGAAATTGATTCGATTAAAGAGCATTTCCCGTTTTCTGCAAAGTTTGGAGAGGGAGTCGCAAAAAGGGTTGCTGGTCCAATCACAGTCGACCACAATAAATGTACCAATTGTGGTCTTTGCGTTAATGCTTGTCCTGTTGATTGCTTGAATCATCAAACCTTCACAAAAGACGATAGTAGCAAATGCATTTCTTGCATGGCATGCATAAAAGTTTGTCCAGTTAAGGCGAGAACACAGATAGTGAAGTTGCAGAGGCTCGCAAAAATACAGTTAAAGCCTCAAACGGTAAGAAAAGAACCAAGATATTTTCTATAGCAGCTATATCACTATGGTTACGAGTCATTTAGGTCAATTGCTATCCCAGATGACAAAAGCCCAACTATTGAATAAGTGAGCCCATCATTTTTTGCATGGAACTACCAATTACTCAATAAAGAATAGGCATATAGTCCATTAACACTTTTTTGTTTTTCCGGCTGTTTTGTTATTCAAACTATTGTGGTTTGAACCCAATTGGGTTCAAATCCCGCTCGGTCCAGTCAGCTTCAAAAATTGATTAGAGACAAAAAACATTTGCAAGAAATGAGGTCTTGAACCCATTTGGGTCTGAGAACCAGCGAACTTGCTTGCAATTATTTTTTACTGGTAAAATGGGGCTATGATCCCCTACCAATCTTTGGTTAACACAATGTCACATTGTAGCCAAGCGCGCACACAGAGTTTAAAATCGCGCATTACTCAGTAGATTATTTGTAGGGCGCTGAACTAATCTCTTTAGAGCAAGCACACTTGCCAGCATAAGATACGAAGGAAAAATTAATGGCTGAAAAAAAGAGTTACTACGAGATACTAGGAATTCCAAAGGGCTCGTCCAAAGACGTGATAAAAGACGCCTACAGGAAACTAGCCATGCAATATCATCCTGACAGAAACAAGTCTCCGGGAGCTGAAGAAAAGTTCAAAGAGATATCTGAAGCCTATGCAGTGCTGTCGGATGATGAGAAACGAAAACAGTTTGACAATTTGGGCAGCACTGGATTTGATCAAAGATATAGTCGAGAGGACATTTTCCGAGGGGCTGACTTTGACTCGATATTTCGCGACATGGGCGTCAGCTCTGGCTTTGGAGATCTTTTTAGTGTTTTCTTTGATGGTCAAGACTTTCCAGAAAGAAAAAGAGCTATCCGCGGCAGAGACTTGGGCTACGAAGTTTACATAACCCTGGAGGAAGCAACACACGGCGTTGAAAAGGAAATTGAGGTCCCAAGAATTGAGAGATCCCAAAAAGGACTCGTAAAAAGGGAGCGAAAGATTACGGTAAAAATACCAGTTGGCATATCTGAAGGATACCAGCTAAGGCTTGAAGGACAAGGAGACGCAGCCCAGGACGGAGGCCAATCAGGAGATTTATACATAATGATTCACATGATGCCTCATCAATACTTCAAAAGAGATGGCGACGATCTCGTATACAATCTATACATTAGCATCACTCAAGCCACATTAGGCGCGGAAGTCACCATACCTGCAATCGAAGGAAAGGCTGGACTGAAAATTCATCCTGGAACACAGCCTGGACAGATTCTGAGGGTTAGAGACAGAGGCATGCCGAGAATGGGCAGAGTTGGCAGAGGTGATCTGCGCGTCCGCGTTAATGTGGTTGTCCCTAAAAAGATAACTCAACGTCAAAAGACCCTTCTAGAGGAGCTTGCAAAAGAACTAGACCAGAATGCCCGATAAAGTTGATTTCATTTTTACTGGTAAAAAGGTGCTGGGATCCCCCCACCCAGCGCCTAGAGAAAAATTAGAAGCCAAGTGAAAGAAAAAGTTTTGAACCCCTTTGGGTATGGGGACGGGCACCTTCATTTGGTCAAAATCGCGAAGATTAGTCCTATTCAATGATTTTGAGTAAGGGACTCATACCGTGTAGGGGTTAAGTCCGGTACAGCCTGCCCCTGTCTTCTAAATAATGTTGTAACGACGGTTTAAACGACGGTGTCAAGCTAACCCCCTGCACCATTTATAAGTAAAAGTAAGGGGGTGTAGAATGGCGTACTTTTAATATATTGAATGCCCAGATTAAGTGTGAGGTTGCTTCAGAAGAAATCATAGGTTAGAAATGAGAAATAACAATGTAGTGGAAGAAGATCATGAAAATAAAATTCTTAGGCGCAACACATCAAGTAACAGGATCAAGCTACTTTCTAGAAACTGCTAAAATGAAAATCCTGGTCGATTGCGGAATGTTTCAAGAACGAGATTACTCCAACAGAAACTGGGAGGCCTTCCCCATTCCTCCAGACCAGATCCAATATCTCCTCCTCACCCATGTCCATCAAGACCATTGCGGACTTATTCCTAAACTTGTCAAAGAAGGGTTTCACGGAGATATTCTGCTGACCCCTGCGTCCAAGGAATTGTTCCCGATAGTGATGTTGGATTCTGCCTAGAATCCAAGAAGAAGACGCAGCCTTCAAGAAAAAACGCCACGATAATGAAGGGCGAAAGGGACCTTACCCAGAAATCCCCCTGTATAGTGTTCAAGATGCAGAAAAGTGTTTTCATCTCCTAAAGGCTGTTCCCTACGGAGAGTTTTTCCCTCTGAACGACCAAATCAAGGTTTGTTTTCACGATGCAGGTCACATCCTTGGCTCAGCAATGATTGAGATCGTTGTCCAAGACGAGAATGGGTCGCTGAACATCATATTCTCTGGTGATATCGGTCAGTGGGATAAGCCTCTTCTCAAAAATCCCTCTGTCTTTGATCGAGCAGATTACGTGGTTATGGAGTCCACCTACGGAGATCGCGACCACGACAATCCACAAGGTATTGAGAATAAACTCGGCAACGTCATCAATGAAGCCGTGAAGGCTGGTGGAAATGTCGTTATCCCCACTTTTGCAATTGAACGTGCCCAAGAGATATTGTACTATTTTAGTTCATTGGCGCGTGCAAAAAGGATTCCTTATCTTGTGACCTTTCTCGATAGCCCTATGGCTGTTGAAGTCACGAAGGTCTTTGAACAAAGCAAGAAGTATTTTGACAAAGAAACAATAGAGCTCTTCCAGGATGGTCAGTCCCCCTTTGACTTTCCGGGGCTGAAGCTTGTAGAGTCTGTTGAAGGGTCCAAGGCGATTAACCTGATCAAGGGGTCAACAATCATTATGGCTGGTTCGGGGATGATTACAGGAGGACGAATCAAGCATCATCTAGTTAGAGAGATAACTCGACCTGAATCCACGCTTATCTTTGTGGGCTACCAAGGTGTCGGACGCTCGGACGACAGATCTTAGACGGCGCATCTCCAGTCCGTATTCTCGGACAATCATATCCTGTGCGGATAAAGATCGAGAACATCGATGGTTTATCTGCGCATGCTGGTATGAGCGATTTGCAGCGTTGGCTTAACAACTTCAAAGCTCCGCCCAAGCATGTTTTCTTGACTCATGGCGAAGAAGGATCGATCTTGAGCATAGAGAACTATCTGCGTTCAAAGGGCGGATGGAACGTGACCGCTCCAGAATACTTACAAGAATATGACCTATGACTACTGTAAAGATGCTGTTCCCGTAAACATTTTGGATCAAAAGCTACCCTATATTACAAGCGGCAAATACTCCGAGGCTCAGGTAACAGTGCACAAACACCCAGTAAGCATAGCCCTATCAAATCGCGTACTCGAGAAAATCGACAAAGAAGCCTCAAAAGAAAAACGGTCGAGAAGTGAATACATAGAGCTTCACTTTGAAACTTTATTTTTTGCTCAGAGATCAGAAACTAATTGAAAACCAATTCTTCGGATTTTACAATAAAATGTCAACAATAAACGAGATTCTTGATTGCAAGACATAAAATTCCAGGTTAGCGCAATTTCTTTTTTTAACTAGGCATTTTCAAAAACTATCGTTGGTGGTGAACCAGATTTTTTTGATAACTAAAAAAGGGAAGGAAATTTGGCGTTTGTTACTCCGTAGACTTGCCATCGTACTCTTCCGGCGAAGCTTCGGCCTCTGCTTTGGTTTGGCGCACGACCTTGTCTTGATGCTCCGGTGGCGAATAGATTGTATAGAGTTTGAGCTCAAGGTTTTTAGAGGTATTGACGACGTTATGCTGCGCTCCCGCTGGCACTATGATTGCGTCGCCGTCTTTGACTGTGTGCTCGATCCCGTCTATGAAAACTTTGCCTTCGCCTTCCTCAAATCTCAAGAATTGGTCCCTGTCTGTGTGGGTTTCCAGACCTATTCCTTCTGAAGGTTTGAGGTTCATCAAAACAAGCTGGCTATATTTGCCAGTGTATAGCACTCTTCTGAAGTCAGAGTTTTTCCTCGTCTCTTCCTCGATTGATGTTGCGTATCCTTTCAACTTAATCACATTCACACATGTATTGGCACTATCATTTATCAATTTCAGAGTCTAAAGCCTCTATCTTCAGATTTGTCCCTTCACAATGTGGTTCAATTAAAACTTCCGTTTGTAAGTGTGAAGTTAATTCAGAGGCTTTGTCTTTTCCCTCTTTTTTCTGATATTTTTATGCTATCATAAAAAGGTTGAGACTATTTTCTGTATGGGGTGAAAGTACAATCACAATTCTATATGTAGCATTATTCCTTCCCTTGTTTTAGGTGTAAAGACATAGAAGCCTCAAAGCAGAAACGCTCAAGAAGTGAATACATAGAACTACATTTCGAAAACGTTTTCTTTGAACAAAAGAATTAGAGCACCCATTGCGCGATCTGAGTTGACTCAAGGCGCTACTCTTCAGGTAACTTTTATACTCCGTTGTTCATCAGTTATAGTTAGATGATTTTTGTGGACTTCAAAAATTCAGAGTTCTTGATAGCTCTATCAATTGTCTTGTTTACAGCCTTGTTTATGCTCGTTGCCTTCTTCCATTTGGTAAATTTAACTTTCTTTGTGGGTCCTCTTCGTTTCACTCATTGGCTTGCCATAATAGGAACAGTATACATCGCGATCGACACTCCAGCATTTGTAGTCTTAAAGCGTTTTTATCCTGAAAAATTTAAGGGACTTCTCAGATACCACATATTCGGAAACCTTCTGTTCTTTTCATTAATCTCAATTCATATTGCGGGTCAACTGGGCAGATCAGTAGCATTCTATCCTATTTTGGGGACAGGCTTAGCTATTTACATCGCCATGACTTTAGAAGTGATATCGGGTTTCGCTGAAAGATTCCCATTAATAAAGCAAATAGACCACAAAACTAACAAGTTTATTCACGCCAGTCTAGTTATGGTATTTTTCTTGGTGATAATTTTTCATGTTCTAACCGCCTTAGGCATTCTTTAAAATCAAGTCTCAAACAAGTCTAAAAAACATTCACATTCAGAGTCGATTTTTCTGGCGGCATCCAAATTGGGTTTGCTCTCAACTATCTCCCGCTGGAGAAAACAGATACGAGAAACCTGACGCTTCAAACACACCTTGCACGGTCTTTCAAGCGACTTCGATGCCGTCCTTGATTTTACCCACCCTGTTCTAGCTTTTGAAACAAGA
Source organism: Candidatus Bathyarchaeota archaeon (assembly GCA_963831895.1). Classification (GTDB taxonomy): domain Archaea; phylum Thermoproteota; class Bathyarchaeia; order Bathyarchaeales; family Bathycorpusculaceae; genus Bathycorpusculum. The sequence goes on along the minus strand of CAWHSD010000003.1, from coordinate 256,346 downwards.
GTGACTTTGTTGTCGTATTGTCACAGTCACATATACTTAAGAAAGCTTGAAGCCGCTAATAGATTGTTTAGGTGTAAGGCATGCGCAAAAAAGAACATCGTCACACGGACACATTGGGTGCCGCGTCATCTCAAGATATACCAGTAAAAGGAGTAGAACCAAGTCAAATTCCTTGTGAAGTCTGCGGAAGAACCTTCAAGACTCACTCAGAAATGGAGAGACACAGAGACACAACGCACCATGAAACAAAAGGACACGAAGAATAACCACTAGGGTCAAACCCAAGAGAAGCGCGCGATAGGCAATAAGTTGATTTCCGTATTCTTAGAAATTCAATAATAAGTTAATCGAGGTGAAAAAAAATGAGCAAAGAAGAAAAGAAAGAATCGATTAAGGCGATCGAAAAAGCTGAAATCGCAGCAAAACCTTCAAAAAACATTGCTTCTAAACACCTTCCAACCAAACGCGTTCCGGTAAAACACGTTCCCGCAGTTCATGTTCTAACGACCTTTGACGATTTGGTTAATGATTTTCGAAGAAATTTCATCGAAAGCATAGCTTTCCCCTGGGATTGGGTAAGTCTTGAACCTGCAGTTCCAGTTCGTGAAGCAACTGTAGATTTGGTTGATGAGGGAAAAAGGTTTGTGGTGCATGCTGAATTGCCTGGCGTCGCAAAAGACAAGATCGACGTAGCCTTGACTAACGATGGTATCGAAATTTCGGCTGAAACAGACGTTGAAAAGGAAGACAAGGAGAAGAACTTTGTTGTCAGAGAACGCGTTTACTCGCATGTTTACAAACAGCTCTCGTTCCCAGAAGAAGTAATACCGGAGAAAGCAGAATCCACATTTAAGGATGGATTACTTGAAGTCTGCATCCCAAAAAAGACGATTGCACCAGCTCCTAAAAAACATAAAGTAGCAGTGAAATAGTTGGCATAATAACGCTTTTTATCTTTAGCCACTATTTTCAGCAATATTTTGGGAAAACCACGCGTGTGCGCTTATAGGCTCTTCAAAACGAGCCCAGAAAAACGAGATTGCTAAAACATCTTCCTTGCCCCAGATTAAATGCGAATGCATCTTGCAGGTGTTGCATTGAACCGTATTCTTTTCCAGTTGTGATGAGTAGAACGATTTTTGATCCCTAAGCTATCCACGAGCTGCACAGAAAGAGATTACCCTCAACTACAAGTAGCAATACCAAGAACTCTTAGGGCAGAAATGAGAAATAACAATGTAAGTGGAAGAAGATCATGAAAATAAAATTCTTAGGCGCAACACATCAAGTAACAGGATCAAGTTACTTGTTGGAAACTGCTGGAATCAAAATCCTCATCGATTGCGGAATGTTTCAGGAACGAGATTACGCCCCCAGAAACTGGGAGGTTTTCCCCTTTCCTCCAGACCAGATCCAATATCTCCTCCTCACCCATGTTCACCAAGACCATTGCGGACTTATTCCTAAGCTTGTCAAAGACGGGTTTCAGGGAGATATCCTTTTGACCCCTGCGTCTAAGGAGTTGTTCCCTATTGTTATTTTGGATTCTGCCCGAATTCAAGAAGAGGACGCTGCCTTCAAAAAAAACCGCAACGATAACGAAGAACATAAGGAGCCCTACCTGGAAACCCCTCTATATACAGTCCATGATGCAGAAAAGTGCTTTCCCCTCCTGAAAGCCGTTCCCTATGGAGAGTTTCTGACGCTAACCGAACAAGTCAAGGTTTGTTTCCACGATGCCGGCCATATCCTTGGCTCTGCTATGATTGAGATCGTTTTCCAAGACGAGAATGGATCGCGGAATATCATCTTCTCTGGCGATATCGGTCAATTTGACACGCCTCTTCTCAACAACCCCACAGTATTTGATCGAGCAGATTACGTGGTTATGGAATCCACCTATGGAGATCGAAATCACGATAACCTACAAGATATTGATGATAAACTCAGCATAATTATCAATGACACTATAAAAGCAGGCGGAAACGTCATTATCCCCACTTTTGCTATTGAACGAGCCCAAGAGATCTTATATCATATTAGCTTGTTGGCGCATGCAAAGAGAATCCCTTACATTGTCACGTTTCTTGATAGCCCTATGGCTGTAGAAATAACGAAGGTCTTTGAACAAAGCAAGAAGTACTTTGACAAACAAACTCTGGAACTATTCAAGGATGGTCAAACACCCTTTGACTTTCCAGGATTGAAGCTAGTCGAATCTGTTGAGGGATCCAAAGCGATTAACCTGATCAAAGGCTCTACAATCATTATGGCTGGTTCCGGGATGATTACAGGTGGACGAATTAAACATCATCTGGTCAGAGAGATAACTCGTCCTGAATCCACACTTATTTTCGTAGGTTACCAAGCGGTTGGAACACTAGGAAGGCAAATCTTGGATGGCGTTTCCCCTGTAAGTATTCTTGGTCAATCTTACCCCGTGAGGATGAGAATCGAGAACATTAATAGTTTATCCGCGCATGCAGGCATGAATGATTTGCAACGCTGGCTTAACAATTTTAAAGCTCCGCCGAAGCATGTTTTCTTGACTCATGGCGAAGATAAATCGATTTTGAGCTTAGAGAACTACCTGAATTCAAAGGGCGGATGGGAAGTGAGCGCTCCGGCATACTTGGAAGAATATGACCTCTGATTTCTATGAGAGGTTGTCTTGTTAAAGGGAACAGGTTATAGCTGTGTTACTGTTATGGCTGATACGGGACAGGATTTAGCTCCTTCTTGAGCATTAGCTATTTGATCATCTTCGAATACGTGAGTGGATTTTAACTCGTCTGTTTCCCCGCCAATCACGTTAGCCTGCTGGCTCTTGCCCGCTTTGAAATGTTGGCTATCAGTCGCATAACATGCAGCCGTTGAAATACATGTTTTCAGGTCAACTTCAACTTTATATTTAACCATTTTTTACACCTCATCCTAAAGTTTGTTGGATGAAGAACTTTCCACTGTGTAAGTAGTTGGGAACGTTTGTTTTAAGATAGACATAACCCCTCTTTGCTACATTGGCTGGACGGAAACACTTCTTTTTTTAGAACTTTGAGTTCACTTACTCTCTTTTGAACCATCTTTAATAGTTCCTGCCTAAGACTCTCGCCCGAAATACCTCGCGGAATAAAACACATTTTATCAGCTAATTCAGAGTCTCCAATAGAGTTTTTTATCCAAGCTTGGAAATCTCCCCGCGGATAATGGAACAGAATAGAACTGGCATCTATTCCATCTAATTTGTCAGCAAAATCTTCCAGGCTCATTGCCTCAATCTTGGTGTATACTCCATCCGCAGTGCAAAAACGAAAAGCGTTCTCTTTGGGCACATTTGATAGGATTTTTGAAGCATCTGGTTTTCCAATAATTTTACTCAATTCTTAATCGCCTTGGGTACTTTAAGCTTAGAAAGGCTATATCGTTTTGTTGTTGCTTATCTGCAGTTACAAATGAGGGTGGCTAAATTCAACAGATTTGTGCTGACAATTGTTTCTTCTTTAGCAAGAAATGCTGAGAAGTTTAAGGTAACATTCAAACTGAGAGTTGATGGTACGCACAAAGCATAAATGTAAATTGACTCAATAGTCACAACGGGACTGGAGAGTTATTGGATCGAGCAGAAGCCCTCGAGGTGCTTCACGAAATCCTAAACGTGTGCAAAGAATCCGTCATAATGAACAGCGTTTCTTTAGATAACCCACCAATTTCGTCCAAATCAAAGGGATACCTGATAAAAATAAATTGTACCGTTAATAGCGCTTCAAAGGTTTGTATTGCACCAATTCTAAAAAAACATACACTTTTCATAGAAGAATCAGAAGGGTTTGTAGTAATTCACGGCATCTAAATTATAGACGTTCGAATTATGAGTCGGTTTCTTTTACTTGTAGATCCATTTACCGTTCAGCTCTTTGGGGGGGGCAAACGAACAGTGAAAGTCGTTCCTTTGCCTTCTTGACTCTCAAAAGAGACGGTACCGCCTAACGCTTCAACCATACGCTTAACCACGGGTAAGCCGAAGCCTTGACCCTTAGATTTTGTGGTAAACATCGGCGTAAACAATTTGCCTTTCACTGTTTCAGGAATGCTTACTCCTTTGTCTTTCATGGATATTATAATGTCATTTGCCTCTTCGAAGATATGTATAGTAAGTTTTCCACCATTTGGCATAGCTTGAACCGCATTATTCATTAAATTGCACATGATGCGGTTTATGGTTTTTCGTTCATTGAATTCAGCTCCTGCCAAACTTAGGTCTTGGAAACTGAGTCCCTTAAAAAAGAAAAAAAGGGAAGGAAGCTACCGAGAAGTTATAACAGTGTTATCGCCATTACCAGGCGAATATTGCGAATCCAACCAATCTTTACGTTGTTGGGGCTTCAAATCCCACCCCCTGCACCAACATTAACATAAAACAATCTACTTTATATGGAGTGCATTAGCGTAGAGCGGGCTAAATTTAATTTATTTTGTCTAAAAATAATTTTTCGGGTCCAGGCATTCCCAAAGAGCGTTTAAATCTTACAGCAAGATTCGAAAAAGTCGTAAAATTATTAAAAAGTTCCAACCCCTATTGGGCGCAGAATCATAGAGACTTGTATTATTCAGGGTTCGAAACCATCAGAGGCTCAGGCTTTAATGCGCAAACAACCCGTAAGCAATAACCCTTTCCAATAGCGTACTAGAAAGAATAGACCAAGAAGCTTCAAAACAAAAACTCTCAAGAAGCGAGCATGTCGAGTTGTTTTTTAAAGAAGCTTTGTTGAGCGCTATAAAATACTATGTGAGTTCGAATTATAGTAGATGTATTTACCGTTTAGTTCTTGGGGGGGCAAACGTACTATGAATGTTGTGCCTTTGCCCTCTTGACTCTTTACGATATTCAGATTTAGGACTTATCTTATTTTTAATTTAAAATTCTTCTATTTGTGATTCTGACCGTTTGTTGCCTCTGTTTGTGCCCACAAACCTTCATAATAGATTTTCATGTTTAACTGTCGAGATTCACAAATTTGAGAAATCCCAAAAATGAAAGCTAATTTCCAAAAGTAACTTGAATGTACGGATAAGAACAACCGTCAATACAAACATGTAATAGTTATTCCAGAAGAGGCAGTTAACGAATTAGGCTGGAATGATGGACAACACTTAGAGCTTACGATTACAGACTGGCGATTAATCATTGAGGCGAAAGAATAAGCAATTTCACAGTTGATTCAGCGAAAATTGATTTCTTTCTATTGTGGGTTTGAGAAAGAAGTCTTTTGCGTTTTATCCACTTGATTTATTTTAAGGTATAATCGCAAGAGAGTGAGGTGTAGTGATTCTCGTTCTCTATTCTCTCAGCAGTTTCTTTCAACCTAAAGAGAAAAATACTATGTGGTAATTCAGTTCTAAAGAACATAAAGTTGTTAGAGGTTTTAAACATGACAAAATGGGAGTATGTTTCAATTGCTTTGGTAAAAGGGATTCTGGATGCTGGCGTTAAAACGCAAGAAGAGTTGTTGAATAAATATGGTTTGGATGGGTGGGAATTGGTTTCTATTGTTGCACTTCAGATTAATCAGAGTTTTGAAGTTGTTGCTTATCTAAAACGAGAATTAAGAAACGAAACCGAACTTGCCAATAATGAACCGAAAGGTAACAGCTAAAAGAAATTAGTCAATCATTCGGAGAGTTATCACCTTCAGTTTGCAACAGATCTTTGCCCAAACAGTTTACAATGCGTAGAAAAGCGCGGTTGCTTGCTTGGAAAATATTCTAAAAAGGGTTTTTGCAGCTAGATTGCCCTTAATCCTCATGTGAGGTGTTCCAGGCTAACTGGCTTGCCCTGGCCTTTTACCTAGGCGTCTTATAATATAGTTATTAGGTTTGAGGAGGCGTGTCTTTGTTGATCCATGTTTTTACTGCTTCTTGGAACGCTTTGGTAGTCGCCTTTTTCGGGGTTCGAGTCGAATAGATTTCCACATCTACACAAGTTTTGCCATCAGTGCGATCTGACAATTTCAAAAAACAGTTGTTGCTTATTGTAATCACAATTCTTTAAGAGTTTAATTTTGAAGAATATCATGTGGATTAGGCTAGTTTGTATGGATTTTGCTGAAGCAATAGCATTCTTGCAGAAATTTCCCACAGTTCACCCAAAAATATTCAAAGGGTTCAACGAATGGGGGATTTGGGATAAGGAAACAGAAGGCTACGTAGTTCTAACAGATGCAGCTTCAGATAGTCAATTATTTTTCAATCAATTGGAAGATTATGTTAAATGCCACAACTTAAGAATAGATCAGGTTAAGGATTATTTGATGATTGCCACGCTCGTTTAAGTTTATAGGCGGAAAATGACCCGCACTTAACAAACAGCAAATATTCAGAGCTCAGGTTACAGTGCGCAAAAACCCAGTAAGCATGGCCCTTTCAAACCTTGTATTAGATAAAATAGACAAAGAAGCATTAAAACAAAGAAGGTCAAGAAGTGAATTTATAGAGGTTTCACTTTGAAACGTTATTCTTTGCTCATCAAGAATTAGAAAACTAACTACTTGAAACCAATTTACCTCTTATTTTTTGGGCTGGAAAACGAACAATGAAAGTTGTTCCATTGCCTTCAATGCTTTCAAATGTCACTGTTCCTTTTAATGCCTCAGCCAACCGCTTGACCACTGCTAACCCTAACCCTTGACCTTTCGATTTAGTAGTGAAGAACGGCGTGAAAAGTTTTGGCTTGACTTTATCAGGTATACCAATTCCCTCAAAATTGGAACCCAACATGCTATCCCATACTCATCCCATCCATCCAGCATACATTTCAGGTAAAGATCTCACTCTCACCATCCCAACAGCAACTGGCAAACAACCCAAAACAAAAAACCAAATCTACCCACAGCCAAAAGATGGGATGGTGAATTTTCGGTGCAACCATCCCCACAAAGAACAAAATTGGTAGCTGCTCAAGTTCTCCTTAGAGAAAGAGAAAATAGATCTTAAAACGGGTTCAAATCCCACTTTGTTGTCGTCTTGTTACAGTCACATATACTTAAGAAAGCTTGCAACCGCTAATAGATTGTTTAGGTGTAAGTTATGGATAAAAAAGAAATTCAGCAGCCTCACACGTTGGGAGCAGCGTCGTCTCAAGATATACCAGTAAAAGGAGTAGAGCCAAGTCAAATTCCTTGTCCAGATTGCGGCAGACTCTTCAAAACCCACTCGGAAATGGATAGACATAGAGATACAATGCACCATGAAACTAAAGGACACGAGGAATAACCACCGAATTCAAATCCAACAGGTTCGCCCAAACGATTGCTGGGCTTAAGTCAAACGTCTTTTTGTAACAAATTTTTGTTTTTTGCAGAAGTCTAACCCTAAAAGTTTTACACCATTCAACTTGGATAACGAGACAATTAAAGTTGAAGCAACAAAGCCCTCAATTATTCCGGTTGGAACGTACCACATAAGCATTGAAGGAACTGTCACAACTATTCCGCCAAGGGTGCCAACCATCGGAAAAATGCCGATCTCTATTCCCACCGCCAATGCAGTGCAGACATTTGAGATTAATGAAGCAACAAACATACCCAACGCCAATCGTTTCGTGGTAAATCCTTGTGAAAGAAAGATTTTTACTATAAAAAAGGAAATGACACCTATTACTGCCATGTTGAAGATGTTTGCGCCAAAAGTTGTCATCCCTCCATCGCCTATTGCAGCTTGGATTACCAGTGTTATGGTCATGCTAATTAAGCCGGCGAATGGTCCTAAAATCATGGAGACTGCTGTTCCTCCTAAGAAATGCCATGTGCTGCCTCCGCCTGCAACTGGAAATTCGAATAGCTGAATTATGAATAAGAGTGCACTGACAACCCCAATTAACGGGATAATGTATCTGGGGTGATTCTTCTTTATACCGTGCCAAGCCCATGCTAAAAAGATGAAGGCTACTATATACATGGCTATGCAGGCGTATGGGCTAAGGATTCCATCAGGTATGTGTATTTTCTGTACCCCGATAACACGAATTAAAAAGAAAGTATTACAACCAAAATTTATACCAATCGATTTCTGAGAAAAAAGAAATTTGCAGTTAAATAATAATTCAAGCTTATTTTTGTTTACTTAGAATCATTTTAGAGCCGTTAAATACAAAACAATTCCATTGCAAAGTCCTTTCAATCGCCTTTTCCTGAGATTTCAATTAGCTAATTAAGTAAGCAAATGTCCCTTGATCTACATTGTGTCTTTTTTAAGCCTTTATCCAGCCTTTAGAATTGCAAAAACGTAAATTTTGAAAATTATGACTTAAATTATTTTTCGAAAATCTCGAAAATCTAAAGTTGCCTGCTCCAATAATTTCTAATAATGATTTCATGGACTATTTTGAATGCTTGCTGATTTCATACTGTTTCTACCTATAATTTTAAATGGAATGAAATCATTCTGTTGGTTAAAAAATTAACTTTCAAATCGTCAAAAATTTGCAACTCTTGACACGAGGATCAGAAAGCTGAATGAAAGAGGATAAGACTGCATGAATAATGAATTAAGATTATTCTCAACAGGGGTATTGATCTTTATCCTTTTACTGGGAGTTGCAGCTTATTTTTCCGTGGCGTATGCGTCAGCCAAACCTATTCGCGTTGCTTGCGTGGGTGATAGCATTACCGAGGGAAGCGGTTACCCCTTTCAATTGCATTTGATGCTTGGTTCAAACTATGTTGTAGGTAATTTTGGCGTCAGCGGATCTACTGTTTCACTTGATTCGACAAAACCTTACATGAATGAAAGCAAATTCAAGGATGCTTTAGATTTTAACCCTGACATTGTTGTAATTATGTTGGGTACTAATGATGCAAACCCAGATGTTACTCCAAATGAAACTGGTTTAGATGCTGATTATTCACAGTTGGTTTCGGCATTCCAACAACTTGATGGCAGACAACTAATCTGGATTGCAAAGTCACCGCCAATCTTCTCCAATAGTTCAAGCTACAACAACACAATTCTCGCCACGACTATCCTTCCACAAATTGGCAATTTAGCAGACCAAATGAATCTGCCAACCGTTGATATGTACGAAGCTCTTCTAAACCACTCAGAATATTTTGCAGACGGCATACACCCAACCGTTGATGGTGCTGTTGTGATTGCCACTAATGTTTATGATGCAATAACTATGCCTGATGGTTCCTTAGATGAGTCTTTCTTTGTTGATGGCTACCCTGGTTGAATATTTTGGGAATAGTTTGTTGTGGACATTACACAAACCGTTTATAGCAATTCATGAATAAAGAGGACTCAGGTTACTGGGATCCAAAGTGAACCTAAAGAGTGAAGAATTAGTTCTTCCTGTTGATCTCATCCGTACTGTTGCCATAATTTTAGTCATCTTGCTTCATGCCTCAACTCAGTCTTACACGGAGGTTGACTTGATGTCTCCACAAGGAGTACAAATTTGGTGGGCATCAAATGTCTACGATTCTTTAGCTCGAGTATGCATTCCTTTGTTTGTAATGTTGACAGGAGCTCTTTTGCTTCAAACAAGCAAAGCAGATGAACCGCTAAGAGTCTTCTTTAAGAAACGTCTGTCTCGAATAGGATTGCCTTTTGTATTTTGGGGGGCAATATATTTTGTTTGGCGATTCTTCGTCAACGGTGAAGCAATAACACCTAACTCTATTGTACAGGGACTATTGACTGGACCATACTACCAGTTTTGGTTCCTCTACCTAATAATAGGATTATATCTTGTAACGCCTATCCTGCGAGTGATAATTAAACAAGCAGACCAGAAAATCGTCAAGTACTTAATTTCTATATGGTTTTTGGGCACAGCTATTATCCCACTATTAACACTATTTGGATCTTATAATTTGAACGCCAATGTCTTTCTTCTGACAGGTTGGTTAGGCTATTTTGTTTTAGGCGCTTACCTGATGAAGGTGCATTTGAGGTCTTCAATTCTCTTTGTGGTTTTTGTAGTTGGTTTGTTCTGGACAATAATTGGCACTTACCTAATTATCGGTAATATAGGTGAAAAATTTAATCAATTTTTCTTATCAGGTTACAGCTTCAACATCATTTTAGGTTCAGCTGCATTATTCTTGCTCTTGGCTTCTATTCCCGCCCTAAAAATTGAAAAACGGTTTCCCCACGGTAATCGCGTGTTTAAGCTAATAAGTCAAAACACTTTGCCGATATTTCTGTTACATGTAATCGTATTGGAAGCCCTGCAGAAAGGGTTCTTAGGATTTTCCATAAACAAAACAACATTTAACCCCTTCATAGAAATTCCACTTATCACTGTTCTCACTCTTCTAATCTGCCTCGCAATTATTGTTCCGTTAAAGAAGATAGCTATTGTAAAAAGAATCATTGGTTAAGAGAATAATAATTTTAAGGAGAAGAAGAAGTGAAAATTTGCTTTTCTTCTACTGTTAGCCAGTTGCTTCTTGGATGCAAAAACCATTTCACTTCTGAATCTGGAAGTTCTTGTTCAACAACCCACAAATCTATGTTTATTATTTTATTGTTATGCCTATTTGTTTGGCATATTGCATGACATTTTGCTCCTTGGTTTATCAAACCCTGAGTTGAGCCTTATAGCTATTCCTGGTAAAAACAAGTCTTATGTATTTGAGGGACATACAAGAAAGTGTGGGAATATGCAAAACGACACAGAAACAAAAATTAAGCAAGACCTCTTAGTTGAAATTCAGAACTTGGAACAAAATTACAAGATAATTCAGGGTTTTATTGCGGGAAAAGATTACGAGGTCACCGTTATTGGCTCAAGCCTTCAAACTTTCAAAGACAGTTTAAGCCGAGCCAGCGCATTTGTTCTTGCCCTATACAATTTTAAAGGCAAGAGAGTCAACATTCCATGGGAACCACTCTTCACCAACTTAGATTATGCGTTAGCCACTTTGTCAACAACACCAAAGAAAGAAGCCGTCCAAGTAATCTTATCAATGGCTAAAGAACAGATTGAACAGGTATTATCGTATTTTTCAGCCCTAAAGGAATCATTAAAATAAACGCTGTAGGGCAACAACGCTTAATTAGAATTATTGCCTTTTCTTTTTGATTCTTATGATTAATATTACATTGCTGGGCAGTTTTCCCGTTAATTTCAAAAGCGGAGACTAGCGTTGCACATAGATGAAGAGTTAAGTATAACCCAAATCAAACATTCGTGAAGAAAGATGGCTTATTTACGTAATGAGAAAGAGAACCTCGAAGTATCCTATTCATTGAAAAAGATTTGGGCTGCGATTCCAGAAACTACCAAGATTTTGGAATGGACAATAGAAGAGCAAGACGACGCAGCTCACAAGGCTAAAATCAAAACAAAAGGTGGTTTCTTAGCTTACAATTCAATTCTTTACGTTGAAGCATCCTCAGTAGATGAGAATATTACACGAATGTCTATTTACGCTGAAACACCTGTAACAACAATAACGTCAATTATTGATTTCGGCAGAACAAGAGACCGCATTGGCCAGTTCATTGAAATGTTAGGAAAACTTATGGAAAATAAAGATAAACAGCAGAAAACCAAAAACTGAATAGACATAAAATCTTAATATCACTTGCAAAGTCTTGATATCGTATGATCCATGCAATTAGCTTAGGCAACAACGACGAAACCGAAATTAAACCAGAAGACCTTAAAACGCAAAGTTTATCAAATGTTTGGCTGGAACTTGTTGATCCAACGGAAAACGAGTTGCAAGCTGTTTCCCAAGTAACCCAGTTGGCTGTTAATTTTTTAAGGCTTTCCAAATCAAACGGTTATATTGATTTGCGATTAGAAGAGGGCTATGCAATTATTAATTTCCTGATTATGCAGGATGTTGTTTCAACCAAAAAAGTGCATCCTATGGTGTTGGCTTTTTCAAAGAACTTTCTTGTGACGGTTGCGCAAAAGGAAATTCAGCCAATCGTCAATAATGCTAAAGCGAGAATGAGTAAGCCCAAAATTGATGCTCCTTCTCAAGTTGTTTATTATATTTTAGATGAAATCGTTGCCAGCCATTATGTTCATATTGAAAAACTGGAAAATCTTACCGCCAAAATAGAGGAAGAAGTGGTAGAAAAAACATCCCCTGAGACTCTAAAACGCATTTTTAAGCTAAAAACCAATATGATTAGCTTCAACAAGATCTTGTGGTATGAGCGGGGACTAATTTTTAATCTTCATAAATGCGGCGACAGTTGTATGGTTTCAAAAGCCAGAAATCAATTTGATACTACTCACGAAGATTTGACTAGACAAGTTGACATAGTAGAAACTTATAGAGAAATACTCTCAGACGCAATAAATGTTCATTTATCAGCTATTTCAAACAAAATTAATCTCTCAATAAAAGCTTTAACAATCGTCATATTCTACTTAACGATTGTAACTACAATTACATCTTTTCCAAACACGGTTGCCACCTTCTTTGGAATTGCCCAGTTTGGCAACACAAACATCGCAATAATTAGCGTAGCAATAGTGTTGTCAATTGTTTTGCCTCTCATTTGGCTGTGGAAAAAGAATTGGCTTACCTCAAAGAGACTTGATTTCCAATAGCTCTAAATTAAATTATATTTGGCGATTACATGAGCAAAAAACAACTGCCCATAATTACCTTCAAAGGCAGAAGCATAGGTATCGTCATTTTAGTTGTTTCACAATTAATTATCGGCGCTATCCACTCTGTCTTCGGATTGCTTCTTCTTGCATACGAAAACTTATCATTCCTTCCAACAACAGCAGTTTATGATGTTTATACCTTTATTTTTGGTTTGTTAAGTTTTGGTTTTCGCAGTTTTTATTTGGCAGGGCAGAAAAGTTGGGTGGATTGGCACCATTGCTATTTCTTTATTTGTGATTGCTGCAGATTCTTTGACTCTTCTGGATTTACCAAGCATTCCAGGGATTCCTAAAATTGCAGGTTTTACGGAGATAGCCTATAGTATTTTGGTTGTTGGTTATTTACTTCAAACTAAAGTAAGAAGAAAATATTCTATTTGAAATTTTTCTGTAACTGCGTTACTACAATCACAATCATTTATAAAAAAAGAAGCTATTTTTTATGAATGAATTTGGAGATGTTGTTTTTGGATAAAGTTGTACATTTTGAAATACCAGTAGATAATCTCGAGCGAGCAACAAAATTTTATAAATCTGCCTTCGACTGGCAAATAACTCCTGTACCAGCACTTAGCTACACTTTGTTGGGAACTGTTGAAGTAGACCAAAATAATATGCCAAAAGAGCTAGGGGCAATAAACGGGGGCATGATGGATCGCAGTTTCGGCATAAAAAATCCGGTAATAACTATAGGTGTTGACAACATTGACACAGCTATACAAAAAATACAGGATTTAGGCGGCAAAATAGTACAGGGTAAAATGGAAGTGCCAAATATGGGAATATCAGCATATTTTCAAGACACTGAAGGCAACATTTTAGGTCTTGTTTCAGTCAATAGGATGGCGAACATCAAAGTAACTTATCTTAAAGTAGCATTGTTAGGGTAACCTCTGCTTTCCCAATAACCCAAATAGTCGGGGTTGTCTGTTAATTCAATTTTAGTAATCCATTTCTCCCATTTGTAGCCATATTGGCTTTCAGCAACAAGTTCAAACGGGAAGCCACGTTCAGGTGGAAGCGTCAAACCATTCATCTTGTAAGCAATAATGATGTTTTTGTCTGTGATATAATCTAAAGGAAGCTCAGTTGAGTAACCATCGTAAGCGTAAAAGATCACCGCGACCGCACTCGAGTCGACGCCTGCTTCTTTAAGCAAATCGTTTATGAGAAAACCTTCCCAAAGAATCTTAACAGACCAACCTTCAACACAATAAAGAGTTACAACTTTTTCGTATTTCTGAAACTTATTGAGTATCTCGTTGTAAGTGTAATTTACTGTTTTGTTTACCAATCCAGTTATTGACAATTGATAAGTGGAAATATTTACTAGTTGAGGTCCCTTAATCGAGTTTTCCCTAAAGTCTGCGATTGAAGAAAGGTTTTCACCTTGGTAATCGCGGATTTCGCCAGGATACAACCTCTTAGGCTGCTGATTCACTCCATAGTATATGGCAAGGAAAACAAGGACTAACAACATTATTGTTAAAGAAACTGCAACTATTTTTTGAGAATAATTTTTTTTCTCCATTCTTATTCAACCTAAAAAGCGAAGAATCCTTGCTCAAAGAATTATGTACATCATAACTAAAAAACCCAATGTTTCATGGCCAATGCTTTTCAATTAAATTCATACTTTATTTGAATAAAGCACTCGTTTGATTTTAATGATCTTTAACAATTTAATATATACAATTTTTAATTTGCGTTAAAATGAAATAAAATTATGGAATTACCCTCATCTATATGATTTAATTGTGAATTGGAGAAATTAGGTCTTTTCTGTGATTTAAAACAAGGGCTTAAACGTAAACTGTTGCCAGAACTTTCTCTCCTAATTTTGCCCGAACTCTCAGATAAGAACCGCAAAATTGATTAACACATCTAAAATAGGAAAGTGCCAAAAATCATTTTTAGATTCTATTTTCAGGAGGCTTTTTCTCGAAGAGTAGTCAAGTACGAGGGCAACCCTTCGATACATTGAATTTCTCTACCTGCAAGAGCACGCAATTCAATCCAAAACTTCAGGTTCACCAGGATTTTTCCCCTCTCCAAACTTTCTTGAAGATACTTAGTACCTTCCTGTCCCCGTCGATCAAAATCTAGGAGTAAAATAACCTCGTTTGAACTCAGCTTTTCGATTTCCACGGTTGTTTCAAGAAAAGATTTGCCCCCAGTCTTCACCGTGAAAACAGAGCCTATAACCCCTAACTCTTGAAGGGCATAAGCATCTTTTTTGCCTTCAACAATAATGGGTGTACCTTCTGACGATTTTTCTATCAAATGTGTTATGATTTGCTCTATTTTCTCAACTTTTTCTTTACGATGAGTAGACAAAACAGTTACCGGGTAATCTTTGCATTGCGCACAGTCTCGAGGCAGTCTTTTGCTTCTTTGTTATTCTCAAAGTAACGTCTAACTGGTTCAAGGATATCTGCAAGCTCTGTTGCAACACCATTTTTAAGGTCCATCGGATGTAATTTGCCTTCTAAATAGGCTAACTCAAGTTCTTGGAAACTTTGGAATTCTGCATTTCCGCCGAATTTAGCTGGACGTTCTATTCTGAAGACTGGTTTTTCCCTGAAAATAATGTATTTGCAAATGTCCATTATGGGATTGTACTTCACTGTTCTTTCCGGACAGAACGCTTTACTCATCTTCTGCTTTATTTCCTCTGGTGAGTCATAGATGAAGATGCAGGTGTCTGGTTTACTCTTAGACATCTTTGCTGATGCAACCGCTTCTCTTTCTTGTCCTTCGGGAATTGGCCATATTCCAGGTTTAGCTAATCCTTGCAGTAGATGGTGATGTACGCAAACTGGTTTCCAGCAGCCAATTTTTTCTCCGATTTCTCTACCAACCATGTTTGCTTTGCGTTGGTCCATGCCAAGTTGGCAAATTTTGACTTTCATGTGGAAGATGTCTGCTACCTGCATGGGGGTGTAGAGGTAGTCAGAAACATAGTGGGCTTCACCCTCTTTTCTACCGGCGATTTCAAGAGTTCTGGTTGTCCGTGCCAAAGTCAGGTTCTTGGCGATTATTACTGTTTTTGCCCAGTAGTCGATGTCTTTGTAGAGTTCGTCTGAATAAATAAATTCGACTTTGTCACCGGGCACTCCAAGAGCAAGCCATGAATGTCTAAAGAGGTCTGCTGCTTTGCGGATAAGTGTTAAGTCGCCTCCGAGTTTGTTGTTTAACCATGCGTGCCACGTTGCTAAGAAGGCTTTGAAATGTATGCCGGCTTCTGCGAAGTCTTTCATTTTGTAAGCACAGATAACGCCTGTTCCCAGATGGGCTAGACCAGAGGGTTCCCAGCCGTTGTAGGCGATGGGGTGCTCATCTGTTTCTAGAAGTGCACGTAAATCCTCTGTAGTTACTAATTCTTCGGTTGGCGGTCTGCAAATTAACTCTATTTTCTTTTCTATGTCCAAATTGGCACCCAGCTTTGGTGTTTAAAGCGTTAATGCGACTGATAAACTTAAAAATTCGCTTTCTAATATAAATTCCACAGTTTAATTCCGCTTCTTTAAGATGAAACAACAAAAAACATTTTTTTTAAAAAAGAGTTGCTATGGTCTGTGGGTAAATATAATTATAAAATAGGTCCCATCATAATTCATAAGTAGGTTAGAAAACTTTGGGATAATTATATACCTATAACTCATCTTGACTTTGACTGAGTTTTCGATGCCTTTTATAAGCCACCAAGAGAGGGACCTTAAGGGTCTTAAATTTTAATCTTTTTCTCTCTAATCCATAGGACTCACAAGATAGGTAGAAAAACAAACAAGAGAAGACAAGAAAACAACACTATAAATAATGTGTTGGGAACGTTAAAGCGTTCTGGGATAACCTAAGGCCAACTTAGAGTTGACAACAAAAATTACTTAAAAAAACAAAAAATAAATACGTTGGAAAAAAGTAAGAACAAAAGGGTAAGTGAATGGGTGTATCAAACAAAAAATTAACAATCGTTATAGTCATTGGATTGTTCGCGGTTGGCATTCTGGTTGTGTTTACCCAAATTTTTGTTTATGTCCCATCTTCACATCCAGGAGAAGGTTACATGAACCCAACCTACGCAATCCACATCACACCCAGCGGAGCCGTAACCGAATTCTCTGTTACCCATTCAAGCGATAACATACACCGCGACGGCAACATATACACGTTAGTGGGAAACGTGACGAATTGGATTATAGTCGAAAAAAGCAACATCGTGCTAAATGGAGGCGACTTCACGCTTAGCGGCAACCACGGGTTAAGCCTGCAAAACGTTTCTGGTTTTAGGATTCTTGACTCAGACAATAACGTAATCCTAAACAGCGGTTTAAGTGCAGACTTGATAAATTCCAACCATAACACAATCAAAGCAGCACTTCTGCATTGATTCATTTGTCAAAATCTAACAACAACTATATCCTCAATAACTCGATTTGGACGCAGGGTCCAAGCATGGGATTTATGGATTCTTCGAATAACGTGGTGTTCGGCAATTCGTTTGAGAAGTTTTGGTGGTGGCTGAGCATAGGTGGCAGTTCAACCAATAACAAAATTGTCGCAAACAATCTGTGGGCTGGGCAAATCTACACCCAAGAAAGACTATCAGGAACCAACTACATTTATCACAACAATTTTTGGAATTTCAAATGGGACCACTCCAAAACCACTAATTCAGCTAACGTCTGGAGCAGCGAGGGCAGAGGCAATTATTGGGATAACTTTCACGGAGGAGACTTTAATGGAGACGGTATCGTTGATTCACCTTACATAATCGACCGAACAAATAAGGACAACTATCCCCTCACCCAACCAGTCAACTTGGTCGCTGAACCACTCCCCTAACATCCAAAAAACAGTCAAAAGATTTCATTGATACTTTGTATTGAATGTTTTTTATGGTCAAAATCACACAACTCTTCTGAAAAAAAACCTTATAGTATTGTATTCTTCTAAGCACATTGTCTGTTTGGAGAGCTGTCCAAACTATGTTGAATGCTTCTCGTATTTATGTTTGATAAAGGTGGAATTGGAGCTCCAAGCTATTCAGCATAATTATCGCATTATTTGCCAACATAATTCTTAATTACTGAGCCAAATCATTATCAACTACCAGCAAGAAAATTTGACCCATAATTATCTTGGGAATTCTTAACATAATTCTTAATTTGCTTGGAAATTACAAAACTAAAAACCCATAATTATTACCTTTTTTTTCACAATTATTTTAATTAACTGCAACAAACAAGAACTGCTGTAAAGCATTAGCAACTAATAAATGAAGCTAAACTCAAAATTACACATTTCAGGCACTCAATGTAAGACAAATTAAGAACAAAGCAATATATAATTGAGGTGAATGTTTTGCGAAAACAACACAGACCAGAAGGAAATACAATCTCCCCAAACAGGAGCAGTATAGCAAGAAAAAGCAAATGCAGCCAATAGTTCAAGACAAAAGCAAGCCAACGCTAATCGTTCGAGACAGACCCAAGCTGACAATTCAAAAAAGAAAAACAGTGCTTAAATAATATACCAAAAATCAATTGGTTTTAGTAATTAAAAATATAGTTTGCTTTGTCTTAATTTAGACCGTTTTTGGTTTACTCTTTTCGTGAAACGTATCATGTATTTTTCTTCATCGATAGTTTTTGTCCGACTAACTATGAGCCCTTGTTTTTTTGCTTCATTCAAGGCTTGGTTGAATGAAATGGGTTGTTGGTTTACTGCTTTCTTTTTGGTTATTACAACCCAGATTTCACAGTATTTTTCTTTGTTGTCCATAAAAAACTATTTTAAGCTCTGAACCTTTCTGGGGTTCAAAAGTTATTGATTCATCCACACAGATACCTTTTTCGGGCTTTTTGTCTCCCATGTGACCAAACGCTTAACTTCACTGTTGGGCGTTGCCCACCTTTGCTAAGTTCTCTCGGCACGGGAATTTTGCCCTTTGCCCCACCTGTTCCATAATTGGGTAGAACTCTATCGTCATGGGTGCAAGATTTGTGTTTCTTACGTTCCTCTGTTGAGTCCGTCTTTATGGGTGCTCATTTTTGGTGAGGCGAATAAAAGTAGGTGGTGGGTAATTTATTGGTTCCTTTCTTGAAGTCTGCATCTTATTTTGTTTTCAAAGGCAACTTCAATCACTAACTAGAAAGTTTGATGAGACTTTCGAACACTTGTAATTATCGTTTAAATTAATTAAGTCATTATGAGAGATACAATACAAGCTTAGAAGTGTGTTAACTTGAGTCATAAACATGAAATGAAAAAAACCCATGTTTCATTCATTGAATTTGACGATGTCTTTTTCACCAAACTTGCAGACATCAAATACTTTGGTGAAGGCAACTCAAAGGAGAGGGTTTTAGAGTTTGATTTTGAGTATTGCCTTAATTGTGGCTTAAGATTACTTGATGGTAAACCAATTTTGACTAGAGATATTTTAGAGGAAGAATTCGAAAGGTTAGTTAGACAAGCAAAAAATAACAAATATGTTTGTAGTGAGCAGACTACTTTGCAGCATACTGATTTTGAAACGTTTGAACGCTTAATTAAACGCGCTTTAGAATTGGGGAAACTATTAGAAAACAAGTTTGAACAAGAGGCTGATTAGATTGACTGATACTTGGCGTGAACCATATCATGTGGTTATTGAAGTGGAGAATAAACAATGTAAAATGGTCGGTAAACTAGCTTCTTTAGGTTTTAAACATCTAAAAGTCGTTGATGTCCGCAGTTCAATCAGCGGGTCAGTTCGGCACCTGATGGATGTTGGCGAAGACCAAACGCATAAAGTTCCCAAAGAACTCGCTGCAAAGGGTCATGTTGAAGGCAAATCATCGGTTTGGCTGGAGAGCGAAGGATGTGAAGTCTGCAACACAATTTTGGCACATGACGCTTTTTTGGTGTCGGGTAAAAGCATGCAGGACAACATAATAACTTACAGTTTCATGGTGCCAACGTTTGAAGCCTACAAAGGCATTATTGACGACTTAGAGAAAGCGGGGCACCCAGTTAACGTGCGCAAAATCGGCAAATTTGAACAACAGATCGGCGTTTTAACCGAGAATCAGGAACGAATTTTTTGGTTAGCCCTTAAGAGCGGTTTTTTTGATTATCCACGTCAAATTGGAATGGCGGAACTTGCAGCTAAATTAGGAATTAGTGCAGCTACTCTCTCCGAGATAATGCGGCGGGGTACGCGGAGGTTGCTTGAGCACTATTTCAAAAGGGAATTATAGATCTCCCCAAACTGCATCAATAATTGAGCATAGCGCAACGCAAAATAAGGTGAGTGTACTTAAGTATTTTAACAAGTTTTCAAGCATTTTAAATCCCTAATATGTTAGGGACAATTGCTATCTGCAAAACTTGGATATAATATTGTTAAAGGTGTAAAAATTTGAGTCAAAACCAAATGTTCTGTTACCAATGTGAACAAACAGCTAAAGGACAAGGCTGCACGATTGCCGGTGTTTGCGGCAAAACCGCTGATGTTGCAAACCTTCAAGACCTACTAGTTTACAAGCTAAGAGAACTTAGCCAACTTGTAATTCAGGGTGGATTGAAGGATGAGAAAATAGATGTATTTACAGCTGAAGCATTGTTTGTTACATTGACAAATGTAAATTTTGATCCAGAAGCAATAGTTGCTTACATCAGAAAAACCGCTGAGATGCATGACAAACTTCACAAACAATTAGGCGTTAATGCCAGCTATCTACCATTGGAAAACACGACGGAAGGCTTAATTGCACAGGGCAAACGATACGGCATAAACGCGGATTCAACAATTGATCCTGACTTACACTCCCTTCAATGGCTACTTACTTATGGCTTAAAAGGAGTTTCGGCTTACGCATACCACGCGTATCTTTTAGGCAAAAAAGACCAAAAAGTCTTCGATTTCATCCATGAAGGATTAGTTGCTCCGTTTAACAAATCTCTTGGCGTAAACGAGTTTGTCGGTTTAGTTTTCAAATGCGGCGAAATCAACATCCGTGCCATGGAGCTGCTTGACGCTGGAAACACTGAAACATACGGTCACCCAGTCCCAACCAAAGTGCCACTTGGACACAAAAAGGGAAAAGCAATTGTAGTTTCAGGACACGACCTCATCGACTTAGAAAATATACTAAAGCAAACTCAAGGCACAGGCATCACCGTCTACACCCACGGCGAAATGCTCCCAACCCACGGCTACCCAAAACTCAAAGCGTACCCCAACTTCTACGGCCACTACGGAACAGCATGGCAAAACCAACAAAAAGAATTCGCAGAGTTTCCAGGCGCCATCCTGATGACAACCAACTGCATCCAACGCCCCATGGAAAGCTACAAAGGCAACATCTTCACTGCTGGACCAGTCGGCTACCCAGGGGTTCCACACATAGAGGGCAAAGACTTCACGCCAGTAATTAAGAAAGCGCTTGAGCTGCCAGGTTTTCCTGAAGATGTCGAAGGCAAAACCGTCTTAGTTGGCTTCGGTAGAAATGCAGTGCTTAGTGTAGCGGGCAAAGTAATCGAATCCGTCAAGAGTGGACACATCAAACGCTTCTTACTTGTCGGTGGATGCGACGGCGCAAAACCCGGACGCAGCTACTACACTGAATTCGTTGAAAAAGCCCCTAGCAACACCATCATTCTGACATTGGCATGTGGCAAATTCCGCTTCTTTGACAAAGAACTGGGCACAATCGATGACATCCCACGGCTACTCGACGTTGGACAATGCAACGATGCATACTCCGCAGTGAAAATCGCTCAAGCCTTAGCAGACGCCTTCAATGTCGAGATTAACGACTTGCCGCTTTCACTTGTGATGTCATGGTATGAACAGAAAGCCGTTGCAATACTGCTGTCGCTGCTGTACTTGGGTATAAAAGACATTCGCCTCGGACCAAGCTTACCAGCATTCATAACACCAAACATCCTCAAAGTGCTGGTTGACAAATTCAACATAATGCCTATCTCAACACCCGACGAAGACCTCAAAGCCATAATGAAATAAAGAGATTTTTTTCTCTTTTATTTTTTATCTTAATAATATAGAAAAAATTGGTTGTTATTCTATATTCTTGTTGCTTGTCATTAATCCTTGAGCTTGTATTGGACTTATACAATCTTATGAGAGAAAGAAGATACCAGGCGTGAACTTGCTATGCAGTCATAAAAAGACTGGCCTTATCATGCTTTAAGTTTCTTGATCAACCACGCCATGTTGTTGCCTAAGTCATCCATGGTTTTGAGTCCTTCCTCATCTTTTTCAACGTCTCCCTTCGCTAATCCTATTCCGACGTTCCAGTATGATGAACCCGGAACTATCATTTGACTAATTAGGAAGAAGTGGTTTATCGCATCGAAAGTTGGAATACCGCCTGCCCTACGCACAGCCACAACTGCTGCACCAACTTTGCGTTTAAACAAATCTCCATTTGATCGTCCAACAAAACCTGCGCGGTCAATGAGAGCTTTCATTTCAGAAGTCATCATCGAAAAATAAGTTGGCGACCCAAGAATTATTCCATCTGCCGCCACCATCTTCTCAATATAGAGGTTAACGTTATCATTAACAATCTTACATTGTTTATTTTGGATTTTTCGACAGGTTCCGCACGCCATACAACCATGGATCTGTTCTCCAGCCAATTGGATGAGCTCAGTTTCTATTCCTTCGTTTTCAAGAACACTGAAAACTCGTCGAATCAAAATGGCGGTGTTCCCATCTTTTCTTGCACTTCCATTAATGGCAACTACTTTCATTCAAAATCACAATTTAATAAATTATGACAATTGGATAAAAGAATAGCGCAAAGATCTATGTTTTCTTTCGTCTACTCCAAGCAATTACCACAATAGTTACGATTGCAATTGCCAATACACCTAAAGCTGCGATTTCAACGGGGAAGTTCGCTACTGGAACTGGTAGCTTAACTGTGGTTTGCATTAGGGGATAACGGTCTTGGTTCAATACATCGATTACATATCTGGTGTCACCTATGCCGTCATTATTGTTGTCAGTGCCATTGTAATCACTCCAGAAGTTGCCTTGTTGCCCATCATCCCAGCTATGTGGAGGCTCCGTTGTGTTATAATCCTTGCATTCGCAACCATTCAACTGAACAATGTTGTTTTCAAAGTCATTATGATTAATCACGATGTCTGAAGGAATTATATCGCCTTCATTGTTGAAACCGAAAAACAATCCGCGATTATTATCTGCTATGTAGTTATTCGTTACAGTTTGGTTTGAACCTGAGAGCAATATCCCAACGATATTGTTAGTTACACCATTTCCTGTTATGGAGTTATTTTTGGTCCAAATGTACATACCTATGCTGAAGTTTTTGACGTTCAAGTTCTTAACTGTTACACCTTCAACGTTTGGGCTTGCCAAATCGATGCCTATGACGTATTGAGCCAATGTTCCATAGGGCAATTGATCAGGTCCTTGACCAATAAGCCATACATCCATTGCTGTACCATTGTAGGGACCCGAGAGAGTGTAGCCTGCGCCATCAAGTATGATGTTACTTTTCTGGATTTTTATAGCTGCATACAGGTTATCTGTGAAAGTATAAGTGTTCCCATTCTGTAAAATTGGCGCTGAAATTGGACTAATACTGCCATCAGCTCGTATGAAAACAGTTGAAAGAGGCTCTGGAGAATTTGCGGATACAACAAGAAAATGTGGGTACTAACATGAGCATTAAGAAAACGAAGGCTAAAATCAGCTTTAACCTTAAGTTTACCACTCTCATTATTCCACCTTTAAGCTATCGGATTTATTTAACCAATTCCTTGATTTGCAAACCGTTTTGCCAGCAAATTTGAATTGCAAGCAATCTTCACTGGGACACATTTCTACACAACGCAAACAGAATATGCATTGTGAAGACGCGACATCACCTTTCTTTTGCTCATAGACTTCTTCTACTTGGGTGGGGCAAACACGTTTGCATATACCACATTTGGTACATTTTTCTTCTACCTTGTTTAGTCGTACGCCGCTTATCCATTTGAAGGGTGGAAAACGGTTAAACAAAGCAATTAAACCTCCTAGTGGACAGATTTTGCACCATGAACGACGGAAGAAGAATGCCGCCACTGTAACTATCGCCAGTATGATGAGGTTGGTTGAGGTTATGAAATAACCTAGTTGCCAGAATTGCCCACTGGTGTCTTGAGTTATCCATTCAGGCTTCATCAATCCAACGCTTGTCTCTGTCAAAATACAGAGGGGTTTCATAGGGCAGACTTGGCAAAATGGCGCTGAGAAATACTCGTAAACGAATCCTCCTTTTTGGGTTCCAGCTACCAATTGTGTACCTGCGATTGCCTCTGAAGCAAAAACCACGCTTACAATTATTATTAGTGCCAATATGAGGTAGCTTAATTGATGGAATCGCTGATTAAACCTGTCTGATAAGTTCCGTCGTTTAATCCGCAAAGCCTTTCGTAAACGCGTCATCAAATCAACATATAAGCCGAAGGGACAGACCCAACCGCAGAATACTCTTCCTAAAACAACTGCTGCCAAAATTATTACTCCGAAAACTATGGCTAACCTTGCCAAACCTGTGGAATCATAGTGAACTCCCCAACCGCTGCCCGCATTGAAGAATGGATAAATGTAAGCTTGAATTTGCCACAGTGCACATGTTACGGTTCTTCCACAGGGATAGAAACAGCCAAAAAATGGAGCAGGAAATCCATCAGGCATGTCTACGCCAAGCACATTAGTTCCTATTTCGATTTCGTGCGCTGCGATTTGAGAGGCAGGCACAGGCAACATGTAGTGATCGACGAATATGCCAAAGAAAATGATGAATATTAAACCAACTTGAATGAGGAATCGGTAGGAGCTAATTTTTCGGGTTTTGTTTCTAGTTCCAAAAAAAGCGATTATTCCTCCAATGCTTAATAAAACAGCGGTTAAGCCAATAATCGACCAGTTAGCCTTGTAATTTATGGGTACACTCGGACTTGGCGGCGGAGCATCAGGGTTTGCAGGGTCAGTGACTTGAGCGAATAATCGGTCACATATGTGGCCATCTATAGCGAATATGTTCCAATATCCTGCCATACCAAGTTTTTGGGTGGCGCTAAAATTGCCACTTACGGAATCTGTAAGAATATATTGTTCTATGTAGGTGTAGTCTGGTCTGGTAAAAGCAATTCTTACCGTTTTGTTAAATGCTGCCGGACACACTTGCCCTGACACTGTGACGGTTTCGTTGAGGTTAATTTGGGTTTTATCTATGTCCGCGGTTATGTGCGGTCCATAACAGGAATCTGCAGGGGCAACCTGTACACTCAGAAAATAAACAACGATGAGTGCTGCAATAGAAAAGCAGAGAATCGTTCGCTGTTTAATATTCACCCACCAACATAGCCCCATAATGAATCTTTATTCATATATCTTTTCAAACAACCGCTAACAATTTTTAGCCATTTTCGTTCTCAATTGAATTCAATTGGCATTAGAATAAAACCTTTTTCGTAAAGGTTTCTGGACTAACACTGGAAAAACAATAAAGTATTAGTTTGTTTTTGGATTTCTCAATCCTGATTAATTTGTAATTGCGTGGTTTCCGAAATTTTTTTAAACGTTACAACTAAGGGTACAATTGCAACAAAAATTGCTGCTGAAACCAAAAATGCTAACCCATCAAAACCCGATGAAACACCAATAGAAAATGTAGTCGCAGCTAAAACAGGTGTAATGGTTTGCGCCAAACCTGCAATTGCCCAAGCGACACCTAATGCGCCGCCTTGGGCATTTTCAGGAGTATTTGTAGAAATCAAAGTGTTTAAAGTAACGATTTGGATTCCGAAACCAAGGGAAATCACAGCTACAGCTGCTAACATAATTGCGAAATTGGTTACAATCGACAAAGCTACAAGCCCAACAATCAAAAGAATGATGCCGAGCAATGTGAGATTTAGCCTTTTTAATCTCTTACTGAGCATTGGCAAAAGGACTGCTTGGGTAAGCACACTTACTCCGCCGAAAAAAAAGAAAACCAGTCCCGCCTGAAATGAGCCAAACCCAAAAACTGCCTGAAGCCAAGGCGACAATGATGCCTGGAGAAATACAAAGGAGACAAAAAACAAAAAATAAATTGCCAACAATAAAACGATTTTCCGTTTCTTTAATACATTTAATAAAGCGCTGAATGAAACTACGGTTTTCTTAATGTTGAAACTAGTTGGTTCAGGCAACAGGAAATACGCTGAAATCAAGTTTGAAAACGCCAAAGCCGACGCTAAAAAAGAAGGTACACTGTATCCAAACAGGCTGCTAAGGGTTCCACCGATTGCTGGACCCAAAATAAAAGCTAAACCTGCAGCGGCACCCAGAAGTCCCAAGTACCTTAATCTTTCATTTCTGGTGGTAACGTCTGCAACGTAAGCTTGTGCAACTGGCACAGTGGCAGCAGTGGTTCCCGAGAGCATTCTGCCCAAAAACAGCAGCCAAATTGCTTGTGACGCACCAAACAAGAAGTAACTGAAGCTTGACACTGCCAACGCTGCAAGTAGAATTTTTCGTCGTCCGTAACGGTCGCTAAATCTTGCGAGAAGTGGAGTGAAAATAAAGGACATTAGGCTATAGGAAGCTAAGAGCAATCCATAAAGGAATGTAGAGCCGCCAAGGGCAAGAACGTAAAAGTATAGGTAGGGCACGACGATGGCGAAGCCTAAGTTATCAAGGAACACAACCGAAAACAAGATCGTAGAAACAGAGCGGTTAACTGTAACTCCGCTGAGTACCTTATCGTTGTTGGACAAAAACTTCACTAATAACCTTAGTCCGATTAAGCAAATAAGCGTTTTTCTAAGCTACATTCGCAAATAGATTATGGCAATAAGAAAAAATAAGAGTTTACCCCATGAAATATTGGTTGTAATGATGAAATCGAAGTTTGGTTGGATAAAAGTAAACGGCATCAAATATGAAAAGGATATAATCCTTCATACCGATGGATCAGTCACCAAAAGAGAGAAGAAAAAATCCAAAGATTTAAAATCCACATATGGTCACACACCCCTTTCTGAACGAGAACTCGATTTTCTAACCAAAGAAAACCCTAAAGTTGTTTACGTTGGAATAGGTCACGAATCAGCACTGCCAATTACTCCTGAAGCAATGTCGATTCTTAACAAATATGAAACTGTTGTTTTGCCAACAAATCAGATAACGGAAAAAATTAAAAGCGAAAATAGAAAAATGGTCGCGTTGATTCATGTGACCTGCTGATTATATTGGCTGTTCTTATGCTTGGTGCTGTTTAATGAATTTGGCAAAGCTAATGATTTCTAAGTCGCCTTTGCATCTAGGGCAAGTGCTTGGGATTTCAGAAGATTTTCCTCCAATTTTTATTGGAAGGCCGCAATGGCAACAGTAAATTGTCAGAGTTTGTCGTTTGTCAGAAAGTTTTTTTGTGAGGGCAGCCGCTTCTTTTTGTTCTTCGGATAATTCATTTTTCTTCTTTGATTCTGTTTTTTTTTCCGTGGAGTAGTCTCTGCATGTTTCGGCTTGAACAAAATACGTGTTGAACCCAGCTTTCACTGGTACTAGTTTTTGCCCTGTTTTCTCGCAGGATTCCTCATCGAAGTGACCGCAGTCTTCACAAGTCTTCTTTGCGGTATATTCCTTCTGAAGTTTCCATAGGCAATCTGCACAGTAAGTGCGTTCTTCCTTGTTTATGTTTACTGTTAATCCTTTGCCAGAGAAAGTTTTTTGGCATCCATAACATTCTGAGCGCATTTTATTCACGTTGAAAACTAGTATTTGTTGGGCTTTTATTTATTGTTTGATTAGGTATTTATCGGAAACGTTTGTTGTTCAGTTAACATCTCGCTTCAACAATAATTTGGGCTTAGACTACAAAATGTGTTACGCCCGTCAAAATGTACTGAACAGCAATTGCCGCAATTAATAATGCCATTACTCTCGCTATTATTATGGAACCTGTTTTGCCCAAGAACTTGTAAACTTTACCAATATATCTTAGAGTAATCCAGGTTATCGCCATAACGACCAAAACAGCTAAAATCGCTATTATCGTGTCATATTGTTGAATATTAAATATGGTTGTGGTTATTGCACCTGGACCGACAAGAAGTGGTATTGCAATGGGAACTGCCCCTATACTTTCTGGGGATTCAACGTTCTCATGCATATTACCTGAAATTAAGATCCTGATAGCAATAATTAGCAATAGGATGCCGCCAGCAACTTCAAAACTGTAGATTGATAAATTCGAAAAGCGATAAAATTCCTGTCCCGGCAAAAGCGAAAACAAGCAGCAAAATTACTCCAACAATTGTTGCGGTATTATAGACTTTCTTTTTCTGATCGTCTTGTACTTTTTCGGTTAAGCCTATGAAAATAGGAATGTTTCCAAATGGGTCAACAATTATGAATAATGCTAATGCTGCCTTGGCAAATTCTGAAAATGAAAAGTGCTAAGTCTAACCTACTATCTCCAGACCCAATTGGCAGTAAGTTATTGATTTGACGAACCTATTTACTTAACGATTTTTTCCCAGCTTGCCACCCGATCAAGGACTTCCTGCCCCGGTTTTCCACCATAACTCTTCAACCGCTCTCTTAACTGAGTATCCGCAACTACAGCTTTCTGGAAATCAAGCATTTGACTGGCACCATCTGTTAAATATAAGAATCCATCTGCTCCGGCTCTTGCACAGCGAACACTAGTGGTAAGCACTTCAGCAGGGGTTGGCACATCCTTTGGATTGTCGCCTGGACCATATACGTATAGGCTTATGTAGAATGGTTTTTTGAGTAGTTTTTTGAAGTTGCGCGTAAGCATTTCAAAGTACCATGGCGTCGCATAGTTTTTGCTGAACATTACAACGTTGAAAGCATCAGCGTATTTTGCTAAATCGTCAAAGTCTACTCCGTAGCGCTCGTAAGAGGTTACTGAGTCTGGCTGAATTGATAAAATGAGTTCTTTTTTGACTACTTCACGTATTTGACCTATGTAATCAGTGACTTCTTTTCTTCGCCATTCAAGCCAACCAAGACCACTTTTCTGCCATAACTCTTTGCAACGTGGACATGTGCAATGGTCATGATCCGCAAAATATTGGCTGTTTAAACATATTCCAGGAGATTGCCTATCAACTTCCGCAATATAATTTAGCTGTTCAGCCCTATGTTCAGGTTGAGTAGCGCATACCATATCCCAAAAAATATTAAAATTTGCATTTCCCATCTTGGCTGGACCTAGAGGAGACTGAGAAATCCAATCTGGATGATTCCGAATGGCAACGTTGTCAGCGAAAACAGCAATGTTGCTAATCATGTCGGAAACTGGCGTGAGCCTGATGCCTGTTTCGATTTTTAATCGCAAAACGTGAAAATCGAAACCTTGAGGTTTTTGGGGTTGAAACGTAAATGAGCCAAACTTCATAATAATACGCCTTTTATCGCAAAGAAGCGTTGTAGACGTTATAAGTTTTTTGTGACAAATTCAAAACTGTTAATTTATTTTTCGAACCAGATTTCAAAAATTTTGTTTGAAAAGATATTGTGCAGGACTGGTAGTCGCGTAAACTTTTATGTCAATTATTATTGCATTTATATGGACATTTGTTTAATAGTTTTTAAATATTATACAAGAGTGTAAACTTTGAACTTATATTTTGTTAAGTAATGTTTATATAATTAAGAATAAGTTGGAAATGTGTTAAATATGCGCAAGGTGGGAACATGGTAAATCCGACAAGAATAACAGTAGCCTTCGATAAAGCCACCGCAGACTTACTTGAAAAAATAAGCACCGAAGCCCATGTTTCACAGAGCGAAACAATGCGCCGAGCCTTAAAATTCTATAGCGAAAACAAGGCACTCGAAGACCCTGCAGCCAAGAAAAAAATTTCCGCCTACATGGATATGCTCCTTTCAGGTGAACATGTCATTTTGGACATTGACCACTGGCTAATGTTCTTGCGCCTAATCCCTTCATCACCCGATAAGGAACAATTCTGGAAAGAACATAGAGAAGTCGCACGTGCGCATTGGGAACAACTAAAAAACAAAGTACATTCAGCAGAAGACTTGCTAGAAAGGCTTGAGGCATGCAACCTTTTCCGCCTAATCAAGAACGGATCCAACGACTTCACGCTAGTTTTGGTTTCGGAAGTTTCGAAAGATTTCATCAGAATCTTCCTTGAAGACTACTTTGCTGCAATGGGGGTAAAAGCTGAGATAAAAGAGAACTTAACCAAGTTGAGAGTTACAGTAAAATCCAGCACCCTGAGAGCATAGCTTCTTTGAGTCCAATTAGTTTTGGTCAGTATGCGGTATTTCATAATTATTATGAAAATGTATTAACTAAGTTTTTAAGATAGATGCATGCAATAAATGTAAAGTGAAAGCAAAAAAAATCAAACAGACGTTAAATAATCGCAAGAAAAACTATAATTCTGCACACAAAATCACTCAATACACTTTCGGCTCAAATATATAGGTTCTTCGGAGATTTGGATGTGAGAAAAAAAATAATCCAAAAAATGGAACTCGACAACACTAATGTTCAAATTCTAAGGCTATTGCAGGAGAATTGCCGTTCAAGTTTCCGAAAAATAGGTGAAAAAATGGGCATCTCGAGTGTCAATGCGACTTCAAGAATCAATAACTTGGAGGATAGGGGTCTGATCAAAGGTTATACTGTGATTTTGGATCCAGTTAAGTTAGGGTATGATTTAACGGCGATTATTTTTGTTCAAACAGAGGGTGGGTACCTCAAGGATTTAGAAAATGAGCTTTCGCAAATGTCCAACATTATTGCTCTTTATGAAATCACCGGAGATTTCGATGTTGTGGCGATTGTTAAGCTTAAGGATCGGGATGGTTTGAATAGTTTGCTTAAGAATTTGCTTGTTACGCCTCACATTAAGAAAACGATGACGGATATTACTCTTAATGTTGTAAAAGAAGATTTTAATATTAATCTTTAATTTTTTAGGTAGCCCTTGTCTTTACTTGATTTAATTGTTTCAATATTTTTCATTTTAAACAAAGATAAAGTTTTTATCGTTATTATAGCAAATCCTTTCAGCTTTGCATAAAATTTATATACAAAGGTACAGCTTATTCAAGTAATATCAGACAAAAGAACAAACTTAGAGGAAAAAATATGAAAGCATACATCCTATTAAGCACCAAACCCGGCACCTCACTGGAAGTAGTCCAACGAATAAAAGAAAAAGTCAAAGAAGCAATAGTCGCAGACGCAATCTTTGGCAGATACGACGCAATCATAATCTTGGATGCACCAGCACTCGAAAACATAAACCAAGTAGTATACAAAATCATCGAAAAAGACCCAAACGTCATCCGCACAGAAACATCAATTGTCCTCTCACCGATGAAATAGTTTGAAGTCAGAAAAACTACACATTAAACCCAATTTTTTTTTTTATAAGAAAAGTTTGTAATTTTGTTAACTTAGTTAATGTGAGAGATGAACAAGTGTTTTGTAAAAAAGAAATTATTCTTTTAAAATTTACGTTGTTGCAGGAACTAAGGTCTCTTCACATTTGGGTCCTTTGTGAGCTTTCAGGACAATTGAGCTGACGGTACTTTTTATTCCTTTAATCTTCATAATCCTATTTTTGAGAATATCTCGGAACTCCTCAATATCTGCTGCTGAGACCAATGTGACTATGTCAAACTCTCCTGTTACCTCGTAAAGTTCTTCAAGGTTTTCAAGTTTACCAGTGCTTCAAGGACACTATCCATTTCGGGTACTTCCACAAAGATATTCACGAATGCTAGTAGTTTAGACATATAGGTCGTCTTACCTAACTGCACATGTGGTGGCAATATTTATACTTTTCCAGCCAATCAACAATATTTTCAAATTCTGTGTTACATCTGTACCTTAAATTAGCTCTCGCTAAAAATATGTTTGCATTCTATTGGATTTTTGACGCGAATTAACCTAAAGTATTACCTTGAAGAGTCTTCCCATTCCAATTGCATCATTAAAACAAGTCTTAGACAGGTAGCTTTTGAATTCTTTTGAGAACCAAAATTCGCCAATTTGAGAAGCCTCGAAATAAGCCTAGTGAGCCATTTGTTACGAGATTAAGGTGATTTACTGTGGCTTCATTCCGCTTACTTATATTTTAAGTTGTTAAGCTCATCGATTAACGTCCGCGAAGGGGTATCGACTCATTGCAGCGAGCACTTCTTCGCTTAGAGTTTTCTTGGCTAAGATGCCGAGCAAAATCGGAAGCAACAATGATACCGACCAACACATTCTTCTTCATAATGGGCAGCCGTCTTATTCTGAATTTGACCATTTTCCTTGCGGCATCTCTAATTGAGGATTCCTCATCGATGGTTATTAGCGGATCTGACATTATCTCAGAAACTTTAGTATCAAGAGGTTTTTTCTGAGCCATAACCCTCCTAACCAAATCCCTTTCAGTAACTATGCCTTTTGGCACTTTATCCTCCGTTACAACAAGATCACCTACATCTTGTTGATGCATCAGTTTTGCAGCGTCAAGTACGGTCCCTCGAACATCAATCGTGATGACAGTCGTTGTCATAAAATCTTTTACTGTTGGCATCAATTAAAAAAATCTTAAACTAGTCTATAAAAGTTATGTACTAGGTTGTGGTACAAGTCCAAGTTTCTAACCTGAGAATTCGCTGTAGACCGATGGATATTCTTTTATTAGCTCAAGATTTATTCGAAGAATATTTACGTAGGGGCTTCCGAAAATCCACAATTTGCCTTCTTGATTTTGATTGACAATGTTCGTTAGAGCCACTGCGGAAATTCCTGTTGCGTTACTTATTGGAGGGATCTGCGAGTAGGCATCTTGCATTGTGATGTGGGGGTCTACGCCTGAGGCTGAGTCGTTTCTTTGATGGAAAAAGACTGGCAACGTGAAGGTTTGGGCAATAAGGTTTGAACCCACTTCATTTCCGTTTACCTGAATGATTTCACCATTTGCTTGATATGGAAAGAAAACTTGACCGATACCAGTAACTACTAATGGAAAAATGATTCCGCAGATTAAAAGTGAAACCAATGCCAGGCCAATTATTGGTTTGAAATTTATTTTTTCTTTGTTTTCAGTCAAGGTTCATCCTTCCTAAACGTGGAATACTCCCACGAGCAATAGGTCTATTAGTTTGATTCCTACGAAGGGGACAATCACTCCGCCTACACCATAGATAAGAGTATTTTTTAGGAAAAGAGTCATCGTGCTTGTGGGTTTGAATGCTATTCCTCGGGTGGCAAGGGGAATCAGGAGCGGTATGATTATTGCGTTGAAGATAAGGGCCAGAGAGAACTGCACTTTTCAAGCCAAGTTGTAGCACATTTAAGGCTTGAAGCTGCGGAACTGCTGCGCTGAAGAGAACAGGCATGATTGCAAAGTATTTGGCTATATCGTTGGCAATGCTAAAAGCGGTAACTGCGCCGCGAGTCATAAGTAATTGTTTGCCTAGCATTACCACGTCAATAATCTTTGCAGGATTCGATTCTAAATCAACCATGTTCGCTGCTTCCTTAGCAGATTCAGTGCCAGAGTTCATGGCTAACCCAACATCAGCAGCAGAAAGTGCAGGTGCATCGTTGGTTCCGTCCCCTATCATTGCGACAATTCTGCTTTCAGCCTGCTCTTTTTTAGCAATGCTGAACTTGTCCTCAGGTTTAGCTTGAGCAACGTATTCTTCTATTCCGACTTCAGATGCAATGTTTTTTGCTGTTAACGGTTGGTCTCCAGTAATCATCACTGGGCGTATACCCATCGTTTTAAGCGCTTGAATTTTTTCTTTTATGCCTTGTTTGAGAACATCTTTGAGTCTGATTATTCCGATGGCTTTTCCGTTTCTGGCAATTGTAATAGGTGTTTCGCCTGCTGCAGAAATTCCTTCAACTATTAGGTCATAATTTTGGGGAATTGAATCAACCATCTTTTTAATCGATTCAGGAGCACCTTTTGTGATGTTTGTTTCGAGTTCAAGCATTGAAGAAATATTTTTATCGGAATCAGTCGAAGATTTTCTTCTGATTCTCAGTCGGTCATGCCCAGATTTGCCTCCTTTTGGGAGCTTCAATCCAAAATTTGTTATTCTGACGCTGCTTGTGCGTGTACTAGCTGAGAAAGGAGTAGTTTCTGAGAGCGCAAGAGAGTTTAATTCGTTTGGAACAAAGCCTTTTTCATATGCAAGCGTAAGTATGCTCCGTCCTTCAGGGGTGTCGTCATGCCATGATGAAAGAAACGCGGCTTCTCCCACATCCTCTTCGGTGTAGCTTGAAAATGGAACAAATTCTATTGCCCGTCTATTACCAACGGTGATTGTGCCTGTTTTGTCAAGAAGAACCACATCTGTATCGCCTGCTGTTTCTATGGCTTTGCCTGATTTAGCGATTATTTTGTGTTTGTATAGTCTGGACATTCCGGAAAGCCCAATTGCAGGCAACAGGGCACCGATGGTTGTGGGCAATAAGCAGACGTAAAGCGCGATCAAAACAGAAAGGTCTGCTCCAAGACCCAGAGTGACAGACATTCCAAGTAGCGCAAGTATGATTATAGTAAAGATAGCTGTTAACCCCATCAAAACCGTCGTTATAGCTACTTCATTGGGAGTTTTTGGTCTCTTAGAGGATTCAACCATCTTTATCATTTGGTCAATGAAGGTTTCGCCGGGATTCGTGGTAACTTTCGCTGTTAAAGTGTCACTAACTATCTTTGAGCCTCCAATCAGCGAGTCTCCTGGCGCCTTTCTAACTGGGGCTGATTCACCAGTCACAAGTGATTCATCAATCATAGCAATCCCCTCAAGCACATCAGCATCTAAGGGCACTGTGTCGCCTTTTTCGAGAAGTATAAGATCATCTTTTCTAAGATCAGTTGACCTCACAGGGATAATTTTCCTTGTCCATTCTTCAGTGACAATTTTTTTGCTGGAGACCTCGGTTTCAAGTTTTCTGAGGCTACCGGCTGTGCTTTTAGCCTGCTGCTCAGCAAGAGCGTCTGAGAGTGTGCTAAACCAAACTGTAAGCAAAAGGATTGCGGCAACTTCAATATAGAAGATTTGCAGGCTCGAGCTGGCGATAGGTACGAAAGCTTGTGGAATTATTGCCATTGCTGCTACGATGAAAAAAGTGATTTCTACTATTAGCATGACTGGGTTTTTTGTCAATGATTTGGGGCTTAAACGAACTATTGAATCAATAAGCACTTTTTTGGAGAAAACTGTCCTCAATCCAGCTGGGGCTGACTCTTTGCTCTTTGATGATTCCAAAGGTTCCCCGTCATCAGTAGCCATTCATTAATCCCCCGAAGAATGATGAAATTGGCCCAAGTGCTAAGAACGGGAAAAACGTTAACACTGCTAATATTATAATGCTTGCTACCAAAACGATTGTGAACACAGGATTGTCTGTTTTGAGGCCTGAAGTTTCACTTCTTTTTCGGCCTATCATGGAACCTGAAAGTGCTAGTAAAATCGCCAGCGGAGCGTAGCGGCCAATTAGAATCACTATGGCAGTTGCAATGTTAAAGAATGGCGTATTTGCTGATGCGCCAAGAAAATCTGAGCCATTGTTTGAAGCTGCAGAGGTGAATTCGTAAAGAATCTGTGTATAACCTACGGAGTTAGTGCCTATGCCTATTGCTGATGCCGCTCCAGAAATGTATGCGAGAATTGTGGGTATAAGGATTATAATTGGATGAATTAAGAAAGTCAACATAACGAGTTTGACATCTCGTCCTACAATCTTGACTCCTAGGTATTCTGGGGTTCGCCCAGACATCAAACCAACGATGAAAACCGTGATTATTATGTACATTACCATGTACATCAGACCAATACCCTTTCCACCCGGCATTGACTGAATAAACATTCCGAGAAATCCTGACGTTATAGTTAATGGATGCAAACCCGAAAGTGCTGCATTAACTGATCCTGTCGTGGCAGCAGTTGTTGTAACCATCCAAAAGTTTGACATGAAGCCGCCTATTCGCGTTTCAATTCCTGAAGCTACAAGGGGAATATTTGGGGCTAAGGCTATTGCGAGGTTAATTCCGAAAAGAATGTACGCACCCCATAAGAGAGGCCGAGATTCCCGTTTTTTGCCAAGCAAGTCACCGAATACAAAGATAAGTGTTGTTGGTAGAAGAAGCATCAAGGCTATCATGAATATGTTCGAGTAAGGTGATGGGTTCATGAATGGGTGCGCAGCGTTTGCTCCGTAGAATCCTCCCCCGTTCGTGCCCAATTGCATTATTGCATCTAAAGAAGCCACTGGCCCTACAAGAATTGATTGCGTTGTACCCTGTACAGTAGTAACTGTTGTGGAAGCGTTAAGGGTCTGAGGAACCCCCATAACGATGAAAACTATCGCTGCAATAAGACACATTGGCAAAAGTATTCTGGTTATGGTTCGCACGAAGTCAACGTGGAAGTTTCCAAGGTTTTTGGAGCCAACGATGAAACCGCGTACAAATGCTATGCCCATGCATATTCCGGTTGTTGCAGAGGTCCATTGGAGAAATTGGATTGCAGTCATCTGACTGAAGATAGACAAGGTGGCCTCGCCGTTATAATGTTGAAGATTTGTGTTTGTTGCAAATGAGATAACGGTGTTGAATGCAAGGTCCAACTTCAATCCTGGAAAGCCTAAAGGATTAAGCGGTAAATTTCCTTGGAAAATAAGGATTATGAAAGCGATAATCATCTGTGCAATGTTAAGGAGCAAGCCAACAAGAAAATATTGTTTCCAACCCATCGAATGAGTGGGGTCTATGCTGCATATTTTGTAAATAAAATTCTCGACAGGGGTTACAATTTTGTCTATGCGGCTTGGGGTTCGATTATAAACTCGGACAATGTAGGGAGAAATTAGTTTCGCTACAAGTATTGTAATTCCAAGTATGAGAATGACTGATAAGATCTGAATAGCATCTATCATCTATTTTGAAACTCCAAAAGACAGCAAATAGATTCACTATGGCGCTTTTCGCTCCTTTCTACTTTAAAGTGGATTTCACTTTTTTTAGTAGACACTTGGGTCCTTTATGAGGCTCCAAAATAATTGTGATTATAGTGCTTTTTATACCTTTAATCTTCATTATTTTCTCATGCATAAACTCGCGGAATTCCTCCAAACAAGAGGCAGAAACTAAAGACACTATGTCATATTCGCCTGCGACATCGTAGACTTCTTCAATGCCATTTAATTGCGAAAGAGCTCTCAACACTTTTTCTTTTTGGGTTTGATCCACGAATATGTTAACAGATGCCTAGGAATCGACTCATATTTTTACATCCTTTCTCCAAGGGTTCTATTATATATAGAACTCTCCAAATTTTGCAATTATGTTCTCCCTTAACTTTTATACCCGTGTCATCTTCTGGATATAAAGCTATTTGTGATTTGTGCATAATTGTCATAAAAAACTGAACTTTTTTACACAAAAATGTATAATTATTGAAAACATGATTTGTTAAAATATAAAGTTGTCAAAACCTGTCAAAGAATCTTTAAAGAAATGCACTGCAACAAAGAATCAAATCCAATGCAGAAAAGTTGGGAGCCGGAAGTAAAAATCACGGGTTTTGACCATAGAGAGACACTCGAACACATTAAAGCTAGTTAGATTGTTCATGTAAATTATGAAAAAGTAAATGGAAACATGACAGCATACATGTCATCAAGTAAAGAGAGAGTATTTCAGATCTTTGGGTGAAAATAAACGTTCAATAAAAAAACTTACTAATCAACATATGTTCAGTTTAAAATTACTACATTGAAAACTCTTCCTATTTTTCATAAAAGTTATGAACATATCATAACTACATTTATATCCAATTCAGCACTCTTTGGTTAATTGAACAGAAAAACTATAGGTGAATGAACAAATGATTGGAATATTGGATATAGTTTCGGCAACCGTAATAGTAGTATCAGCTCTAGTAATGGGGATAAAACTCCGTTCAGAACTTAAGAAAAGCGATTTACCTTCAAGGGGCAATTAGTCGATAACGCTTTGATTTGACGGGAACGTATAGTCCAAACTTTACTTTTTTGTATCTCTATTTATTTAATTTTAAAATAATTAAGATTTTTATTAGCTTAGTGAATAATTTTAAGTCTGAAAGGTTAAAACTTTTTCATTATTTTTGCAAGTGAAAGACTTAACTTAAATTAATCAATTTTTGGTCCACCAAAAAAATTTTATTGTTAGCAGATTTGTTAGTAAAATAATTTCTGTAATCTACTTAATGGTTGAGAAATATTTTCAAAAAACCTAAACTTTGTTAGTTCAAGATTTTTAAAAAAGAAGAAGAGCCAGTCAGGCTCACCGAAATTTTAGATCGCGTTTATGCTATGTTTTTCTTCGTTTGGCATTTCTTTACCTGGGAAGGGAAAGATTCCTGAGGATTTGCTCTTGGAGTTGAAGTAGTAGTATGCAAAGCCGATGACCATCCATATTGCAGTGATTACTATAGCACTTAAAGCTGCCAATTGTGTGTCTCCTCCGCCGATAACTCCTAGCCATATGACCGCGATCATCATCACCATGTTTGCGGCGAAACCAGCGATTGGTACAATGTATTTGGTTAGGATTGAGCGGCGTTCTCTTGATAGCGCGAGTACTGCTACGATGCAGGTGACTCCGTAGAGCAAGAAGGTTCCGAAGTTTGAGAGCAGTATTATGGTGGTGAGGTTTCTTAGTGAGAGAACTCCGAAGGAGCCTATTATTGCTGAGACGGCAGTGAGTACCCATGTGCCGACAGCGGGGGTGCCGTATCGGGGGTTTAATTTGCCCAGTGGTTGAGGAACTTCTGTATCGCGACTAATTGCATAGGTTACACGTACACCCGTGTTGAGGCATGCTAGTGTAGTTCCTAATACTGCGGCTACTACGGCTGCTGCAACTATCAGCATTATTGCGAAGCCGCCACCACCGAACAATGCGTCGGTTGAAATGCGAACTATGTCGCCAAGTGGTCCAGCAGAGACTGCGGCCATACCGAAAGTGTACTTGTCGTTTATCCAGGCTTGTATTGCGAAGAAGCCCAGTAGGTATGCGAAGGCTCCTTGGATGACAAGTGAAAGTATGATTGCGCGTGGGACATCTTTGGGGTTTTTTGCTTCTGAGGTTAATGCGGTGATGGATTCGAATCCTACGAGTACTAGTATGGCAAGGCTTGCTTGGAAGAGTACGTGGCTCATGTTTGTTGGCAACAGCGATGAGGCGGGGTTTGAGAAGTAGAAAGTTACGTTGTCAGGGTTTATGAATCGATATGAGAGCGCTAAAATGGATACGCCGACGAGCATTACGAGCTGGACTATGTTGATTATCAAGTTCGTGTTGGTGGAACCTTGAATTCCTCTGTACGCAATTAAACCTACGATAAGCGAGAATAGAACCACTATGGCAATTTGCTCAAGAGGAGATATCGCAAATCCAACAGTTTGCAGAATGTATGTCATGAAAAAGCCCATGAATGCCACCATTACTCCCGGATAAACCCAGTAATAGAGGTGTGAAAGCCAACCTACTAGGAACTTTGCGCTTCGGGCTTTGCGGTTGCTTGCGCCTCTGTCGAGTAAGGCTCGTTGAGCAAAGTAGTATGAACTGCCTGTGCCTGCATCAGGGTAACGTCGAGCAAGCCATGAGTATGATGCCGCTGTAAGGAATGACAATATTAATGCAATTAAGAGACCGAACCATATGTCTGGGGCAGTTGAAGCACCAGATGGATCTACTTGTGCCGCTTGTGCTTGATAGTTTAGCCATAGAAAAGCTCCTGGAGCTATCAAAGCCATAGCGTTTATGGTTAAGCCTGCAAGGCTTAGAGTTTTCTTCATTTGGGGCGCTGTTTGGGTTTGTTCACTACTCACTTGGTTTCGCCTCTATGATTCTTTTTTTATAGGTGATGTTATATCCTTTTTTGCCTT
The DNA here is from genome assembly GCA_963831895.1 of Candidatus Bathyarchaeota archaeon. Lineage (GTDB taxonomy): Archaea > Thermoproteota > Bathyarchaeia > Bathyarchaeales > Bathycorpusculaceae > Bathycorpusculum. The sequence continues at coordinate 216,731 of CAWHSD010000003.1, read as the reverse complement.
TGTCTATGATTTCGGTAACGTATTTAGCAGGATCGTTCAATGATGGTATGACTACTTTTTCCATTATGTTCACCAAAGTTTAATTTAGGCTTGTATTTGTCCAGTTAAATATAAATATAGTTAATATTTGTTCATAATTGTTATGAAAAACTAAAAATGTTTTCTCCACCATTGGAAAAACCTGTATTTGCTTACAAATTCAAGAATTAAACTGCAATTTAATTAGTTTTCCATTCTAAAATGCTCGCAGAGAAAGAGCCCTTTTTTAAAATGTCGCTTACTTGTGGGCTCTGCGCAAACCGCGATATATTGCAGATTCCGGATAAGTAGATTTAACAAGGAAAAAGGGATTTTTGGTTAATTGAATGTTTGGTTATTTAATCGCACTTTTTTTGGATAGTTTTTGATTTTTTGTCCATATTGCTTGAATGTAGTGAACAAAAGAGCGAATAATTCAGAAATTATTTGACAATAATTCATTAAACTTTAGATTTATGTGGCATGCGGATAGTTTTAAATACTTGACCGAGATATTTGCACAGTCAATAACTGAATAACTAAACAATTGTCAAGAGGAAAATGAAAAATGTCATCAGGAGACATATCTTGGATAATAACGGCAACAGCCCTAGTAATGTTAATGACACCAGCATTAGGCTTCTTTTACGGAGGCCTAGTACGCAAAAAAAACTTGGTATCAACAATCGTTCAATGCTTCGTTATCTTCGCAGTCATAAGCATAGTTTGGGCACTCTGGGGCTATAGCCTTGTATTTGGACAATCAATCAACGGCATCATAGGCTTCAGCCCAGGACTACTGGGCTTGGGCACTCTTGGAATACATGACGTAAACTCAGCGCTAGCACCTGCAATACCTGAACTCCTATTCTTCGCCTTCCAGCTAAAGTTCGCCGCAATCACACCTGCTCTAATCATAGGTGCCTGTGCAGAGCGGTTCCGTTTCAGATCCCTATTAATCTTCATGATCCTATGGTCAACGCTAATCTATGCTCCAATAGCTCACTGGGTATGGAACCCGAGCGGTTGGCTACGTGGCTTTGGCGCCATCGACTTCGCAGGAGGCATTGTGGTACACATATCCGCAGGTTTGTCTGCCCTTGCAGCAGCGCTAGTCATTGGCAGAAGAAAAGGAGACTCATGTCCAGCCCCGCAAGGTAGTTCTATTCCATGGAAAGCTCACTTGCAAAAGCTAGATGCACCGCCACCAGCCTTCAAACCAACTAACATTCCATACGTATTACTTGGTGCAGCTCTACTATGGTTTGGTTGGTTTGGATTCAACGCTGGAAGTGCACTTGCATCAAACGATCTTGCAGTCTCAGCTCTTGTCACAACAAACATTTCCGCAGCCGCAGCCGCAGTAAGTTGGATGATTGCCGACTGGTTCAAAAAAGGAAAACCTTCAGCTGTAGGCATAGCAATAGGCGCAGTAGTTGGGTTAGTCGCTATTACACCCGCAGCAGGCTATGTCAGTGTATCATCAGCGTTGATAATTGGTTTGGCAGCAGGAATAATATCAAACTTAGTAGCTAACTGGAGAGCAGGCAGATCAAAAATCGACGACACACTAGACGTATTCGCATGCCACGGAATCGGCGGAGTATGGGGATCCATCGCAACAGGTCTCTTCGCATCAGCAGCCATCAGTGTAGCAGTAGATGTTCCAGGTGTAAACGGTCTATTCTTTGGAAACCCAGGTCAACTACTTGCACAGTTACTGGCAGTTGCCATAGTAGCGCCGTTTTCATTCTTTGGCTCCTACTTACTGCTTAAACTGGTGAACGTGTTTTCACCATTAAGAGTTAGCGAGAAAGCAGAAGACGCAGGCTTAGATCTTGCCGAACATGGTGAAGAAGCCTATCAACTGGAATAGCGCATTTCTGCGCTTAATTTTTTCTTTTTTTGCTTAAAGTAAAACACTTATCCATTTTTGAATTTGACAAGACATTGTTTAAAACCTTATTTTTTGGACAGTTTTACGGTTTGAGTGTTCAAATTAAAAATTTTTTGATTATATATAACGCTTGCTCGCGACAGATTGGACATTTATCGAGTTTTAGTCTTCAATTCAATGCGAATGTATAGTTTAAATATTTGATTCGACAAAAAAGAGGAATATATGTCCTACAATCCAGCTGATGTCGCATGGGTTCTAATGTCAACAGCTTTAGTCATGTTGATGACTCCAGCCTTAGCCTTTTTCTACGGTGGCTTAGTTCGCAGAAAAAATCTTGTATCAACCCTTGTCCAATGCATCGCCATATTCGCCGTAGTCAGCCTCGTATGGTTCTTCTGGGGCTATAGCCTTGTGTTTGCACCCAGCGTTGGCGGCATAATTGGAAACCTATCGCTATTAGGCTTAAACGGAATAACCATAAACACCGTTAACTCAGCCTACGCAGCAGGTATCCCTGAAATCCTGTTCTTTGCCTTTCAACTAAAATTTGCAGCCATTACCCCAGCTCTTATCATTGGGGCATGTGCAGAGCGAATCCGCTTCAAATCTCTGCTCATCTTTGTTATTTTGTGGTCAACGCTGATTTATTCACCTATTGCTCATTGGCTGTGGAACATTAATGGCTGGTTGCATGTTTTAGGCGCTTGGGATTTTGCAGGCGGCATAGTAGTACATGTAACAGCCGGCTTGTCAGCGTTGGCAGCAGCTCTAATTGTCGGCAGAAGAAAGGGTTGTGTTTATTGGAAAGACCAAATGAAAGCTTTAGATCGCAAAGAACCAGACTCAAAAGCACTGGGTACTGAATTTAAACCAACAAACATTCCCTATGTCATTTTAGGTGCAGGTTTACTTTGGTTTGGCTGGTTCGGATTCAATGGGGGCAGCGCTTTAGCAGCAGACAGCATTGCTATTTCCGCTGTTGTCGCTACCAACTTGGCGGCGGCAGCGGCAGCGGTAAGTTGGATGCTTTTGGATTGGCTAATAAAAGGTAAGCCTTCAGCAATTGGCATCTCAGTGGGCGCAGTATGCGGAATGGCTGCAGTCACAGCTGCGGCAGGTTACATTAATTTCACATCAGCAGTCATCATAGGTTTAGCTGCAGGAATAATCTCGAATTTGGTGGCTAACTGGCGTGCTGGCAGATCAAGAATCGATGATACGCTCGATGTTTTTGCTTGCCATGGAATCGGCGGAATTATTGGTGCAGTATCAGTTGGTTTGTTTGCAATCGCTGCAGTTAATCCAGCTGTACGCGGATTATTCGATGGTAACGCAGCTCTGCTTGGGCATTCAGGTTCTTGCAATAGTGGTTGTTGCTGCTTTTGCGTTCGTTGGATCTTATTTACTGTTGAGGTTAGTGGATGTGTTTTCACCAATCAGAGTTAGCGCAAAAGAAGAGGATGAAGGCTTGGATATGAGCCAGCACGGCGAAGAAGCATACAACCTTGACTAATTTTTTAGTTCAGTATCGCGATAAGTGGATTCTATTTCCACTTAGACAGCCAAAAGTTAATTATGTTGACAAAAAAGTCCCTTGTTATCTTTCTCGTAAGCTGAACAGCTGTACATCAACAAGGGGATAGGGCAAAAAACCGAAAGACAGTTAAGCTATTGGATCCCTGAAATTGTCTAATACAGTAAATTAAGCTCTAGAGTGGAGTTAGAAGAAATGACAGATCCAGAACAAACCGACACATCCTCACAGACTAGCTTTTCTGCATCACCATCAGCCCCTAGCGCGCCTTTAGAACTTATGCAGAAACGGTGGTTCTGCATGGGCATAGAACCTTCAGGAAAAACATTCAAACAAGAATCCGAATCCTCCTCAACACTCCTGGAAAAAATAAATCAATCTATGGTAACTTGGGTAGATTATATGACCGATAACCCAATGAAGGATCTTCCAGCGGTGGCGGCTCAAATGGGGTTCAGTGAATCTTTTATTTCTAATCTTTCTTGCTGTGAACAACTAAATTATGAGGACTTCGACAACGAAATGTGGATGAGTTTTCCCTCGGTCCAGATCCGTGGAACGGAGGTTAAAGCTCATCCGTTGCTTATTTTAATCAAAAAGAACATGGTTTTTACCCTGCACATGCGTTTGGTTGACAAAAGATTCATCCGACTAAGAAGATACTCTGAAGCGATTCTTAGAAAAATACCTCTCGATGCTAACTTGGAAGACAAACTAACAATTCTCTTGTCACGCATAATTGATGCCAACAATGATAGCAATTTTAGACACCTTCGTGTGATAGAAGAATTCGGAGACGAACTAAACAAAGATTTAATGGATCAAGAAACTGACAAAGCCCAATTGGGTCCCAAAATATACGTAATGAAGCATGCCCTCATCATCTACATGAACGCTCTCTGGGAAAGCGTTGATGTGTTGCAGGCCATTCGGTATGGAGATGCAGAGCTCCTAACAGATGACCAAAAAATAGTGAACCTCTTTAGCGCGATGGTGGAGCAAGTTAAGAGCCAGATTGGATTATCAGAACACATGTCTGAAGTTTTAGCCTCAGGAATAGAAGCTACCCAAGCAATATACAACAACCAGTTGACAACAGCAAATAATCGATTAACTATATCGAACAATCAACTGACTATTCTCAACAACCGCTTTGCTAAGCTTGCAGCTTACCTCACAATAGTAGGCACTGCTCTTTTGATTCCTAACACCATTGCAACTATTCTGGGCAACTCTGTTTGGGTGTATGGACCAGAAAGCCTCGGGGTGTACTTGCTTTTGATGATTGGCGCCACTCTAGCAGGAAGCATCTTTATGTGGTACTGGATAAGCAAAAAAGGCCTATTACCACAAGACAAAGAGATCTGCCCTGAAGAATCAGCTAATCAATAAATTTAGAAATTAGACATGAAAAGACATCAGGTTAGGAAATCTTCTTGGCAATATTTTTCTAGCTTTAAAAAAGAATAACATCACAATCATTTGAATACAATTGAGTAGAAATCAGATAATTTATGGAGTGGATCTTTAGATTATCTACATCTATATTCTGCATGAAAAATCAAGAAGAGTGCAGAAGAGCTACCAGCTCCTAACCCAAAAAGAATTGGATATTGGACCGCCGTCTCCACCTCTAATCATTCCGGATATTGGGATTTTGTTTGTTATTCTATCGCTCAATCGAATTACCTTCTAAGCACACATGTCTATTTCTCAATTATATTATTGCTGCAAAGTGAGCTAGTTAAGAGGAACCATACTATTCTTTCCTTCCTGCAGGTGTTGAAGTGTATTCACTTTGAGCTTTTTGTGTTGAGCGCTCAAAAAAATAGTAGTTTGGACGAGAAGAATTGGCGCCTTTACGTTGAACCCGTTTAAATTCCTAATCGCTTCACTAAGCTCAAAAAAAACGACAAAGAGGATTAAGAATTAGACTCACCAAAATGCAACGATTTTATATTTAACGATCCCCTTTTTTGTATTTTAATCAGTGGAATTATACATGTCAACGAAAAACTTGGAAAGTGAATGGGCAAAAGCTCTCGGCGGCGACCGAAAACAATTCAACATGTTCTTCGACAGAATGCTAGATGGCTTTTCCTATCACAAGATTACCGTTGACAAGGCAGGCAAGCCTATTGATTATATTTTTCTCGAAGTAAACAGAGCTTTTGAAGCATTGACTGGATTGAAGCGCGAAAAAATCGTCGGAAAGAAAGCAACTGATGTTCTACCGGGTATAGAGAATGACCCTGCTGATTGGATTAATGTTTATGGCGGTGTAGCGTTAACATGTGAGCCTGTTCATTTTGAGAATTATGCAGAGGCTCTGGGAAAATGGTATAAGGTCTCTGCTTACTGTCCAGAGAGGGGCTATTTTGTAACTTTATTTGAAGATATTACTGAGCGCAAGAAAGCTGAAGAAGCTTTGAAGAAAGCAAACGAAGAGTTGGAAAAGAAAGTGCTTCAGCGAACGGCCGAGGTTTCAACCGAGCGTCAGCGCCTTTACAATGTTCTTGAAACACTCCCCGTTTACGTTATACTGCTTAACAAGGATTATTGTGTGCCCTTTGCCAACAAGGTTTTTCGCGAGCGATTTGGTGAGTCTCATGGCAAACGCTGCTATGACTTTCTTTTCAAGCGTGAATCACCTTGCGAGAATTGTGAAACCTACAAGGTCCTGAAAACCAATGGTCCGCATCACTGGGAATGGACTGGTCCAGATAGACGTGATTATGATATTTACGACTTTCCATTCATTGAAGCAGACGGCTCAAATCTCATTCTCGAAATGGGCATCGATATCACGGAGCGCAAACGCGCTGAGAAACAGATGCGCGATGTCTCCTATTATTCACGGAGCCTAATAGAAGCAAGTTTAGACCCCCTAGTAACAATCAATTCCGAGGGTAAAATTACTGATGTCAATCAAGCTACTGAAATTGCCACTGGCTGTTCTAAAGAAGAATTGATTGGCAGCGACTTTTCAAATTATTTTACTGACTCTGAAAAAGCTAAAATCGGGTATAAACAGGTCTTCATTGAGGGGTTTGTACGAGATTACCCGTTGGCGATTAGACATAAATCTGGAAAAATAACCGACGTATTGTATAATGCTGCCATTTACACAAATGAAGCTGGCGATATGCAAGGAGTTTTCGCTGCAGCAAGAGACATTACCCAACTTAGGAAAGCTGAAGAACAAGCCCGGGAAGCAGCAAAAAAACTAAGAGATACCGAACGATTAGCCGCTATTGGCGCTACTGCAGGTATGGTTGGACATGATATCCGTAACCCGCTTCAAGCTATTATTGGTGATTTATATTTGGCCAAAATGGAGTTATGTCAATCTCCTGAAAGTGAGGGGAAAAAGCAAGCGTTGGAGTCTCTCCAAGAGATAGAAAAGAACGTTGATTACATAAACAAGATCGTGGCAGATCTGCAAGATTATGCCAGACCTCTGAATCCGCTAACAGAAGAGACCGATATAAAAAACATAATTGACGTGTTGTTGAAGAAGAATGGATTGCCAGAAAATGTCCAAGTTAGCGTTAATGTAGAAAACGATGCAAGAAAAGTAGTTGCTGATTCCACTTTCATAAATCGCATAATGTACAATTTAGTCAATAATGCACTTCAAGCCATGCCTCAAGGCGGTAAACTATCAATTCATGCCTTCAGAGAGCATGATACTAATGTGATAACCGTCAAGGATACTGGAATCGGAATTCCTGAAGAAGTCAAAGCCAAATTATTCACGCCAATGTTCACCACAAAAGCTAAGGGTCAAGGATTCGGTTTAGTTGTTATTAAACGGATGACTGAATCGTTAGGTGGCTCTGTCTCTTTTGAGAGTCAAGAAGGCAAAGGAACAACTTTCACAATACGCTTGCCCCCAAAAGAGCTAAACGTAAATTAGTCTTCAAATAAAGGAAGGTCATTTATTGACTAAACCTATATTTTCTGGTCTGACGATTTTTCTATTTTGAGTGAGGATGTTTTATGTCGTTGAAAGAGAATAAAGCGATAGTTTGTGAATTTATTGAAGCATACAATGAAAGGAAATTGAATTTAATAGATTCTTTTGTATCGCCAGATTATGTTGACCATTCCAATAATGTAGGTCGAGAAGGGCTCAAACAACTAATTGCTGGTGGTCTTAACGCTTTTCCCGATTGGCATGAAACCATTGAAGATATTATTGCTGAAGGCGACAAGGTGTGGGTTCGCCTTACCTATACTGGAACCCATAAAGGAGAATTCATGGGACTAAGTCCTACTGGAAAGAAGATAGAAGCGAAAGCTGTTGACATCTATCGAATAGTTAATGGCAAACTTGCAGAGTACTGGAATGTCACTGACAACATTAATATCTTAAAACAAGTTGGGGCTATCGATGTCACGGAAAATGGAAAACAACTTTTTAAAGAACAACCCAAATGAATTTGTTAATGCAGTATGATAACGAAAGATTGAGAGACAATGAAGTTGCCACTGAAATCTTTGATAGTAGTTTATTCTTACCATCATAACAATACTCAGAAAGTAGCCCAAGCTATGGCTAATGTGCTTGATGCACAGGTAAAGTCTCCGCAAGAACCTGGCTCTGATGAACTGAAAAAATATGACCTAATAGGTTTTGGTGCAGGGATAGATAGTGGAAAACACTACAGAGAATTACTTGACTTTGCCGATGCAATGCCACAAGTCACGGATAAGAAAGCATTTATTTTCTCAACCAGTGGAGTGACAGGAGAAAAAAAACTCGGTAAAGACCACTCTGCACTTAGGGAAAAACTGCAATCTAAAGGTTACTTAATTGTTGATGAATTTCAATGCAAAGGTTTCAACACCAATAGTTTTCTCAAATATTTTGGTGGAATAAACAAAGGAAGACCTAACAATGAAGACCTCAAACATGCGGAAGCCTTCGCTGAGAAGCTGAAAGTTTAAACCAACCAAAAACCACCCGAATCTATAAAAATAAAGAGCAAAAAGTAAGTTAGTGCAAAAAACTTTTTCTTGTTCTTACTTACTTCGTACACTTCAAAGTGAAAAAACATGATCCAAACAATAATCAAAATCCTCTTTCTAATCGTGAACGTTGCCAGTTTGGTTGCTTTTGGAATAGACAAACTAAACAGTAAAAGAAGAGGCTACAGGATACCTGAATCAAGACTACTATTGCTTGCCTTCTTTGGACCATTTGGAGCTTTAGGTAGGCATGCTCTTGTTTAGGCACAAAACACGAAAAATCAAATTCATTCTTGTTCCACTCTTTGTAGTACTTCAAGTTGCAGTAGTCTTGTTTCTGCTCTATCCTTCAGTATTAGACTTCTGGCATTTCTTCAATTAGCATAGCAAAACCTTGCCGGATTTTTGGTATGGTGCAATAGCAGGTTTTCTTTTTTGCCTGCTTTTGGTATTTCTGGTTCTGATAATTTATATTGTCTTTAAACTTAAGGCAGCCACGATTGTTAGATTGAATGCATTGATTGCTCTGTTAGATGTTGAAATTTCTGATCGAGTTTTAAGCGGGCTTTCGGCTCCTGCCTTGCAGGAAATTAGATTGTTGTTAACTGCTGAAAAAACCCTAACCTGGGAAGCATTAAGAATTGTGTGTGTGCATTAAATTTAATTCTGTTCTGCGAATGCAAAATTGAATGTAGAAATAGAATTAAACTGAGCTTGCATGAAGTATTCCTACATCCATGCCATAACTCACCGGGAGACTTGCCTCTTTCTCGATGGCAAAATCGCTCAGTTGAAAGACAAACCTTGTTGTGTAAGCATCCTGATTTACAATTATTATTGATTCAGATGCATAGATTTGGCTTGAAGCTCTACCTAATTCGACTCCATTTTCGAAAATTGTAAGGATTATTTCGGAATTGTTGACAGTTACAACTTGTCCTTCCCCGTCACTAAAGATTACTTGAAGAGTTATGGTTGTTGAATTTCGCTCAATCTGTTGATATGTGACTTTAAAGTCATAGGGTTTGGGGGTTGGTGTGGGTGCAGATATTGTTGCTGTTGGTTGAAGAGTTGGAGTAGCTGTTGGAGTAGGGGTTTGGGTTGGTAACGTAATCGGGCTTGAACTTGGGTCACTTATTGCAATAACGCCAACTTGATATTTCATAACTCCCGAGAACCCAGCAATGTAAATGCCTGCGAAAATAATGGCGATTGCCACAACCGCTATCACTAAAATTTTCCTGTTCATACTTATCGCTTCCAGTTACCCATTGTAAGCTTTAGTTTCTTTGTCATGAGTATTAATGTTTAAAACTTGTGAATCATAAAACAACAGATTCAATCAAACCTTCAAAAAAATCTTGCACCTTCTCTTACTTGACTCCTGCCAATCCTTACCAGCGAGCGATCCGAGTTTACCACCGCTCCTTACGGTAGTTTTTTTTGAATAAATTTCAATACACATCCATTTTACTTTTTTCACTCTTATTAGTTAAATAATTACTACTTCTATCACATAGTTACATACGAGATTCTCGATAGGTCAAGTGATAAGTTTTTAACTTGCTGACACCAAACGAATTTGTTGAAAGTGTCAAAGTTTGAAGATTATTTATAAAATAACTTACCCAAATGGAAAAATCTACATTGGAAAGGATTTAACAAACACCTTTAGATATTTTGGCAGTCCTAATAGCAATCTCTTAGAGCCAGATTTTACTGATGATGAGAAAAGAGATTTTTCTATAAGAAGAGAAATTATTTGGCAGTCTAATGACTCAGATAAAGAAGTAAACAAGAAAGAAATTGAACTAATCCTTAAGTACAAATCAAATCATCCAGAAATTGGCTACAACAGATCGCCAAAATTCAAAGAGCAATACACACAAGTCCGACAGATAGCTCTGATTCATCCTATTTTCATTACAGCCTGACTTAGTTTGGACGAATTATTCAGATTTCCAATAATGCAATCAGGTTATTTATGATTTAAAATTTAACCATTTAGATTAATTATCCTTAAGATATTGTCTTTGCCGTTCTTGTCAGAATGTTTCTCCGTCTTATAGAAGAAATCTTTTTTGCAAAAGGTCTTTACAATAGCCGATTATGAAATCGTCAATCAGAAGCGGTAAAATTCGAAAAAGATGATAGCTAATCTTGTTTTGGATTCGAAAATAAAGAACAATTCCCAAATCAGATCAAGAAAGTTAGGGAAGTAGTTTTTCTCTGCGGATCAAGCGACCAGCAGACAGTAACAGTGCTAATGAAGCAAGCAAGGTAACGGCGGCAATCGTTAAGTCAACAACTATAGCGTAGCTGGGAAACAATATTGGCAGTATCAGAGCGGGAAACATCGGTGCAATGCCTACTATGACGCCTAATGGCTGGTTTGCACCCATAGGTGTTCTTTGAAGGGAACTAAAAGCAATCATGCAAACAGTCACGAGAAATACTTCTGAGATACCGATTCCAAATGTAAGTATGGCGATACTTGCCAGAACAGTCAGACTTGTGCCGATTAGAACGCCCACCACTGTGTTTAGTATGATTGCAAAGACTAACAAGTATGTTGCTAGAACTAGCGAGGCTTTCACGTAGCCTTTGAAGACGTCCAATTGGTCAAGACCTGTTGAAAGAAGATATTCTAAGACACCGTTGTTTTTGTCATACACAAAAAGCATGATTACCGGTAACGCAAAAAGAACGGCAGACAAAGACAACAAAGCTATTGATAAGAGCGGAAAATTGCTTGTTAAGTCAATTGGCGTAGGGGTATTAATGTCAGTGGGGATTAAGGAGGGAATTATTGTCATAAGGTTTGAAAGAATTACTCCGTACACAGTTGTAATTGAACCAATGATGAAATAACTTCTACTTAGACGGGTGCTTCTCTTCATGGTAACTTGCCAAAAACTCACATTTATCCCTCCTCAAAGAACTCCTGCAATGGATTATCCAGCTCGCGAAGCTCAATTAATTTAGCCCCCTCCGCCACAATTTTATCAACGATCTCCGCTACCTCCTCTGGGCTTTGAACAGTAACTACAAAATATCCATTCTCAAGCTTGGATTTTGGAAGCATTTTTGATACATCATTCAGAGTCTTAAAACCTACACGATACTGCTTTGTCTTGACATTTTCTATTTTATCAAAATAGGTCAAAACACCATTTTTTATCACAATAAGATAGGTGCCGATTTCTCTTGCTTCATAGAGATTATGAGAAGAGTAGAGAACAAACTTGTCCTTGCTTAACTCAGTTAGTAATTGCCTTATTTCTTTGGAGATTTTTGGGTCCACGTTTGAAGTAGGTTCATCTAAAAGGTACAAGTCTCTTTCCCTTAGAAAAATCTTGCCAACAGAAACCCTTTTTTTCTGTCCTTGGGACAAAGAAATAAACTTTTTATTGCGAAGACTTTCAAGGTTTAAAATGTTAATGACATGCTCAACATCTCCACCTTCGATATCCGCATAATACTTTAAGGCGTCGTAAACAGTCATTTCCTCTGGAAGAGCATTTAAATGAGAAAGGTAAGCTACTTTTTGCCTAGCTTCTTTAGAACTAAACAGATCAAACTCATCTAACCTGACTTGACCAGAAAAAGGTTTCAAAATGCCACAAATAGCCCTAAAAAGAGTAGTTTTTCCAGCGCCATTTGGCCCCAATACAACATAGATGGATGGTTCAGTTATCTTTAGATTAATTTTATGAATTACCTCTTCTAAACCATATCCTGCACTAAGATCCTCAAGCTCTAGCTGCCGCATCCTGAACTTACCCTTTCCATGCTATTTTATAGTCATCTATTTTTAAAACTTACCAGGAAAATCAGCAATAATTCATGGTTAATTCGAATAGCGACAATTCTTTAATGGATAAGCGCTCTGAAAAAAGCCTTTTGCACTTGAGCGCTTGAAAAACAGTTAATAAAAAGGTATATAGCGTAAGAAAAACAGAAATTTATGTAGATGCCAGATGAAAGTAGGACTTTTTGGGTTTGGTAAAGCAGGTAGAGCCGTGGCAACAGTATTGCTGCAAAGCCAAGAAGCATATCTTTGCTGGGTTATAAGAAAATCAAAAGCTTTGCAACACCGATCAGTTCCAGAGTTTCTCGGTATTGAACATAATGAACCTGGTTTAATTTTTTCTAAAGATGAATGGACACCGGAGCAACTTTTTGACAAATACCCTGTAGATGTTATTATCGACTTCTCTTCTGCTGAGGCCGTTTTATCTTATGGGGAGGAGGCGGCTAAAAGAGGTATAACTATTGTAACAGCAATATCAGCTTACCCTGCTGAAACAATTGCAATGCTGAAAGAATTATCGTTGAAAACAAGAGTATTCTGGTCTCCTAATATCACTATAGGCATCAATTTCTTGATGCTGGCAGCAAAAATACTAAAAACTATTGCACCTTACACTGATATTGAAATTATTGAAGAACATTTTAAAACCAAAAAAGAAGTTTCAGGTACAGCTATTAAAATTTCAGAGGCATTATCGTTACCCGAATCAAGTATTAAATCGGTTAGAGCAGGCGGTATTGTTGGTCGTCACGAGGTTATCTTTGGTTTCCCTTATCAAACAGTACGTTTAATTCATGAATCTATACAAAGAGAGGCATTTGGCGATGGAGCATTGTTTGCTGCAAAGAATCTTGTTGATAGGAAAAAGGGATTTTATTCTATGGAGAACTTGTTAATACCATATTTTAATTTGAAATAATTATTTTGCCAATTAAATTTTAACTGGGACCTATTCCATAGCAGTTATGGCGGTAATCTTGACTACCTTCATTGCGATTCCAATATTGAAGATGGTTTTATCTAGCGAGAAACCAAAATACCTCTTGCGTATTAAGAAAAATAAACCTGGGTCCACTTCTACAAAAAGTCCCATTGGCAATGTGAAAGTTTCGGATGAAAAACCGGCGGTTACATGAGCAACAATCAACGAAGTAACTTGATATTCATTTTTTGGTTTTCTATTTGTCAAAATCAAGTGGATAAGTTGGAATATAATCAGGCACGCTAGTATCCGTTTCAAAGATATTGTTCATCTTCTTCTGCTAGTTTATTCTCGCAAGATCTTGTTCTAAAATTAACGGTGAAAATTAGGCTGAATCAGGAAATGGCGCGGGATGTGGGAATTGAACCCACGCGGCCTTTCGACCACAGACTTAGCAGGCCTGCCCCATACCAGGCTTGGGGAATCCCGCACGCGTTCACAACAACTTAATTTACGCCCTGTTTTGCCTGCATTCTGTAGACTGTAAGTACTCGGCTATTTTTTGTTTTCTGTAAGCCTTCCAATTAATGCTTTGAAAAATTAGATCTGCACGTGCCATGCCAATTTACTCTTGGGGGCAGCCAGTTTGAGAAATGTACTTTCGCCTTAACTCGCCAATATAGTTTAAAAGGGTGACCTTGTTAACTATTCTCTTGCAGATTTTCCTGCATTTATGCAATGTAGTATTGGTGGTCGAATGGGGATTAAACTTTCAAAGTCGGATATAGCGTTCATTAAACAGTTACCAGTTTGCCGTCTTGCAACAGCAACCGAAGAATGCGAACCCGTTGTAAGGCCTGTTTGGGCTATTTTCGATGGCGCAAACATCTACTTTGCATCCGACCCAGACACCCCTAAACTTGAACATATAGAAACTAACCCACAGGTATCACTTGTCTTCGATGATTATGACGAGAAAAACTGGTCAACAATCAAAGGCATCCGTGTTCAAGGCGAAGCAGAAATTATGCTAAATGGCAAAGAATACCGCTACGCACATGACTTGCTCAAAGAAAAATATCCCGAATACGCAAGTCCTGAAGGAAGCTGGAAAGAGGGCGATGTACCAATAATCAAAGTTACGCCAGTATCTTTCAACAAATGGGCATCAGGACAATGGAAAAAATAGCCACCATCTAATTATCATCTTTTTAACATTCCAAATAAATCTAATCACAAACAAACAGCCAACTCAGAAAAAAACTACTTTGTCTTCAGCAGAACCAACTAACCATTCAACAATCAAACAAAAGGAACACATCACAACCCATATAGAAAAGACTCTTCCACAACCACAACAACAACCAAACAAAAACAAACTAACCCAAAACATTCTCCACATCTCCAGAAAAAATCAAATAAGCTCATCCATCATCCAACAACGATCCCAAAAACAAATCCTCAGACTCATTAAACATTCAGATAAAATTAATCCCCAATTTCATTACTTTAAGCTCATCTCCCAACAAGTTTCTTATAATCCTCCAACAAACTTATGACCATGAAAAATTCTGAATGCACAATTTACATCATGTTCAAAGACAAATGGCTACAGAAGTTTAGAAAGGAACAAGATGATTGGAAACTATACAGCCGAAACGGAACAGTTAGACCATGCACTGCAGAACAATTTATTTCCCATCTCCTTCCACCCTTAGCTGGAATAAAAGGACCAAACGTAACCGTAAAGGTTGAGCCAGATAAAATTGAAAACCAAAAATAAATTCAGATGAAATGAAATAGAAACATGGAGTTTGCACAAAGAATAGAACACCTCTTAAGCATCTATCGAAAAGCTTATCACTAAACTGCTACCCTAATAAATTCTGAGGTCTTAAGGGTTGTCAATTGAATCGGGCAAAAAATTCGGCTTTTACGCCAGTTTAATGAATCTTATTTTGCCAATTATCGCCATAGTAGTTTATGTAGCTTTTTTTATAGCCCTAATCGCATCCATTACCTCGCGAATCGGCAGCGGCACTTCTCCATCCACATTTCCCGCGCTCTTTGCCGGTGGATTAAACATCTTCTTAATCGCCATCGGTGCAGTCGGCATAGTTGCCTATGTCATGTTTATGTACGCAATGTATAGTTTATCTAACTATTACAATGAACCAGCAATTTTTAAAAATCTTCTCTATGCCTTTATTATTAGCTTAGTCTCGAGCGCAGTGGTTTTTGCCTTAGTATTCGGTGCCTTAATATTCACATTTGTAGGGTTTTCCCCGACTAACACGCCGTCAGCCTTGGCCCCTGCTTTTACTCAATTTATCATAGTATTTGTAGCAGTAATCATAGTGGCGCTTGTCTTAGGGATAGTTAATGGCGTTCTCTACATGCGTGCATTCAACAAGCTTAAAGAGAAATCTGGCGTAGATAACTTCGGAACTGCTGGTTTACTCTACTTGATCGGTGTGTTTATTCCGTTTATCATGTGGATTGCTTGGATCTTTGCAGCCATGGGCTTCAACAAACTAAAACCCTCCCCAACTACAGTACCAACCATTTCTTACCCCACTCAACCTCCACCACCAAGCACCATTCAAAGCAAGCGATGCCCAAACTGCGGAACCCAAAACCTCGCCGACGCAATCTACTGCAACTCGTGCGGAAAGCCCCTACAATAAAAACCCAAACAGCAAACAAGTAAGAGCTTTCACCTTTCCTAACTTATTTATCACAAAAATTTTATATCTCTGTCCGTTCTCCTCTTAAACAGTAAGTTGTGATTATAATGGCAGTCAAAATTTCACCAGATTATATAGACCTTCTAAACAAGGCAGTCGAACGCGAAATTCAAGTTTCTCTTCAATATATTCTTCAACATGCAAAAATGGAGAAACTCGTAAGAAGAACAATCCCCGAAAACATCCTCTTAGACAAAACAACCTATGACGCGGTTGGAAAGTTCCTAAGAGAAATCTCCATCCAAGAAATGAAACATGCCGCCGCAATTATCGAACGAATCTACTATCTCGGCGGAAAAGCATCAACTAAGTCGAGCAAAATCACCGTCGGCGACAGCATAAGCGAATTCTCAAAACTCAACACAAAGGCAGAGGAAGAAGCATTAGTACTCTACCGCGAAATCATCGACACATCCGGAAAAATGGGCGATTGGGAAACCCGCGAACTCTTCGAAAAAATATATGGAGAAGAAGAACAACACCTATTCAAATTCCAAGAATACACAAAGTTCCAAGACGAGAAAGAAGAACCAAGCAAAGTACCTCTACCTGAATGGCGAAAAATCTACACCGAAGACTACTTCACGCTCCTCAACAAAGCAGTTTCCGCAGAAATAGCAGGCATAATTCAATACACAAACCAACATGAAAAAATGGCATTACTTGAACTCAGAATGAAAAACACAGCACTCGAAACAATAACAGAAAACAACAAAGCCTCAGTCGTAAGCAAAATCCTCAAAGAAACTTTCATGCAAGAAATGGAGCACCTCGAAAAAATCAGCGAACGCATCTATCTGCTCGAAGGCGAAGCCACCTGGAAACCAGAACCATTACCAGTTGTCGGCAACACAGCCCAGGAATTTCTAGTCCTAGACCACGCACTTGAAAGCAGCGCAATAACGCTCTACCGCCAAATCATCGCTGAAGCATTCAAACGCGGCGACACATTGACAAGACGCATGTTCGAAGACATCATTATCCAGGAAGAAAACCACTTCTGGACCTTCGACGACTTCATAAGATAAAAAAATTCCACTCCCATTTTTTGGGAGACATTTTTATTTTCAAATAAACTCCAAAACTTTCTAAAAATAAATCAAAACGTGAAAACCATGGTAATTGAAAGCATAAATTGGATGGCAGGCGGCCCCCAAGGAAGCGGAGTAGATTCAGCTTCCAACATTTTTGGTAGAGCTTGCGGTTATGGCGGCTTGTATGTTTTTGGCCGAAGAGAATACCACTCAAACATCAAAACAATGCACAGCTATTTTCTCCAACGAATATCGAAAGAACCCACGTTAGCAAACATTAGCGATGTAAACTTACTTGCCGCATTCGACGCAGAAACCATAGTACGCCACATCCACGAAGTCGTAAGCGAAGGCGGCATAATCGTTGATTCACGCGATCTTGAAGTAAATGTCCTAAAAGACATCGCGACTTTCAGTGAAGACTACAAAATTCAAATTCAAACTTTCATCAAAGACAACAACATCGGCGAAACCATCAACGACTTCCTAAACTACGCCAAACAAAAAAATATCCAAGTTTTCGCAGTCCCATACATGGACTTACTCAAACAAATTGGCGAAAAACTCGACACAGAAAAAACCAGTTCACTTTCAAAAATGATAAACGTCCTAACAATCGGCGTATCTTTTGCCTTACTAAAATATGACCGAAAACTCGTAGAAAACGCAATCAAAGCTACCTTCCACGAAAAAATCGCCGACATGAACGTCGTAGCCGTAAATACTGCCTACGATTATGCTGAAAAAAACTTTAACTTGAACAGTTTCAAGCACAAACTTGAGAAAATGGAAACTAAAGAACCAAGAATTTTCTTAACTGGCAACCAAGCAGTTGCCATGGGCAAAGTGTTGGGTGGATGCAGAGTCCAGACATATTACCCAATTACCCCAGCAGCTGACGAAAGCGAATATTTGGAAGCCCACGAAATCTTAAAAACCAAAAAAGGCACTGAAGAAGCCATCATTGTTCTGCAAACAGAAGATGAAATTGCAGCCGTAAACTCCGCTTCAGGCGCATGCTTAACAGGCGCTAGGGCTGCAACAAGCACGTCTGGTCCAGGATTCTCACTTATGGCTGAAGGCCTTGGATGGGCAGGCATCAACGAAGTGCCCTTAGTAATAACTTACTACCAACGAGGCGGACCCGCCACTGGGCAACCTACACGCCACAGCCAGCAGGACCTACGATTTGCTATGCATGCGGCTCACGGAGAATTCGCAAGAATAATCCTTGCCTCCGGAGACATCGAAGAGTGTTTCTTTGATGCAGCCGAAGTCTTCAACTTAGCTGAAAAGTACCAGATGCCAGTTATTCATCTTCTCGATAAAGGAATGGCAAATTCTTCACAGACATACCCATTTTTTGACTACTCCAAAGTCAACATTGACCGCGGCTTAATTGTGAGCGAGAAAGATCTTGAAGGCAAAACATACAAACGCTTTCAATTCACAGAAACAGGTGTGTCGCCAAGGGCGTTTTTGGGAACAAAAAATGGTATTCAATGGTACAGCGGCGACGAACACAACGAATCAGGAAACATAAATGAAGAGCCAATTGTTAGACGCAAAATGATGGATAAACGTTTGAAAAAGCTGGATTTGGTCGATAAAGATGTACCCTTAGAAATGAAAGTAAAGTTTTTCGGCGATAAAGATGCTGAAAACATTGTAATCAGTTGGGGGTCACCTAAAGGCGCAATAATCGAATCGCTCAACCAACTAAAAGACGAAGGCTTCAACTTGGGCTATATTCAAGTACGCATGATTCAACCTCTTCCGTCTGCCTACCTAAAACAGATGCTAACAGGCAAAAAACGAATAATCGACATTGAAGATAATGCAACCGCTCAACTTGGCGGCGTAATAACTGAGAATACAAGCATCAAACCCAACTTTTACATTCTCAAGTATACAGGAAGACCTATGATGACAACAGAAGTTTATGAAGCATTAAAAGCAGTTTTAACCAACAAAGCAGCTGAGAAACAGGTGTTAATGTTTGGCGCATAAACCATCCGAATACAAAACAGATGTCTACACTGACTGGTGTCCAGGCTGCGGAGACTACGGAATCCTAAGCGCACTACAAATGGCGCTGGCGGACTTGAACCTTGAACCCCACAACGTTGTTGTTGTTTCAGGAGTAGGTAATGCGGCTAAAACACCTCACTTCGTGAAAGTCAACGGTGTCCACACGCTTCACGGCAGACTACTTCCATTTGCGATGGGAATTAAGGTTGCAAACCCAAACCTGGAAGTCATCGGAGTAGGAGGAGACGGCGACGGACTAGGCATTGGCGCAGGACATTTTGTTAACACTGGACGAAGAAACATCGACATGACCTACCTGCTCTACAACAACGGCGTTTACGGATTAACAAAAGGACAAGCTTCCCCTACACTTCGGCTTGGCATGAAAACAAAATCACTCCCAAACCCAAACATCAACGATGCAATCATACCAGTCGCCCTAGCAATCACAGCTGGCTACACCTTTGTCTCTAGATCCTATGCATTTGATGTAGTTCATCTAAAAAACACCATTAAACAGGCCATTGAACATAAGGGCTTAGCGTTTGTTGAGTGTTTACAGCCATGCCCAGTCTACAATGACATAAACACAAAAGACTGGTATGCAGGCGAAGACCGCAAAGACTCCATGGGCAAACCTCAATCAAGACTCTACAAACTAGAAGAAACAGGGTTTGATCCAATTGTCCACGACGCAAGCGAGGAATTCAAGAAAAAAGTAGCAGGTTTAGAAAAAGCCCAAGAATGGGACGACAAAATCCCAATTGGCGTTTTCTACAAAAACGAATTAAAACCCACATTCCAAGAACGATTTACACAAAGAATACCATTCTACATAAAGAATCCACCAGCGAAACAACAACTAAAAGACGAAAACAACAATTCCAGCATTGACCTAAGCGAATTTATGGATGACCTAAAAACAAGTTAACGTTTCTTAGCTAAGAAACGTAAGGAGCTTCTCCTTTCTCCTCAAAACATATACCGTTAGATCTGCTTATAACCGCTATTTCCGAAATCGACATATGTCATTGATGCTTTGGACCTATTTCATCGTCAAAGTAGCAGTCTTCATTGAATCTAGGGGTACAAACGCAGTAGAAAACCAAGTCAGATTGGCCAGTATTGGCTATTTTCTGGGACACCCCTGCAGGAATAACGATAACGTCACCAACACTCACATTAGTTGGTTCTAAACCGACAAACATTACCTTGCCCTCTCCCGCCGTTATTATATAGACTTCCTGGATTTCTTTTAAATGATGAGCTTTAGTAGTGATACCCGGCTTTACTGTTGCGCGCGCTATTGAAACGTCTTTGTCGCTGAAATTTTCAGCAATATAACATCTTTCAGGTGTCAAATATTCGAATGGCACGTTGGCTTTCACAATTTTTGGCTCCAAATTCAACTTAACCTCGGATTGTTTGTTATACAGAAAGTAAACACTGAATATTTGCATTTTTAATTATATTGTTTGCGCAAACCTTAACCAATGGACTATTTGGTTAAAAACAGGTTTTTGACGGAAAAGGAGCTTATTTCAGATTTTTTTATTTGTTGTTTTTTGTTTAAACTTTACGGTATTGATTATGAGTTTTATCGTGGTTTTGCATGTTTAATGTGAAATCAACTTATATATGCGCTAAATGTAGTGTGTACAATAAGCTCACCTACACTATAAATTAACAAAGCATGAGAAAAGAAAATGAGATGTCCCTACTGCAACGCTGATAATTCAAAAACCCTTGAAACACGCGACTCACCAGAAAACACCACACGTAGACGAAAAGAATGCATCAACTGCAGCAAACGCTACACCACCTACGAATACCTTGAGACAGTCGAACTAATGGTCAGAAAGAAAGATGGCGAACTTCAACGCTTCGACGTCAACAAAATAATCCGTGGTTTACAGAAAGCCTGCGAAAAAAGACCCATAACCATGACTCAAATTAACGAGTTAGCAGGACAAGTACGTCAAGACCTCATGCTTAAAGGCACAGAAGAAGTCGCCTCAGAAGAAATTGGCGACTCAATCATGAAATACCTCAAAAATGTGGATCGAATAGCATACATTCGATTCGCTTCAGTTTACAAACAATTTGAAGAACCTGAAGATTTCAGGAGATTACTATTGGAAGTGAAAAAATGAAGTTTGTACTAAAACGTGATAGCAAATTAGAACCCTTCGATCAAGAACGTATTACAATTGCCATTTGGAAAGCCGCTAAAGCAGTTGGCGGAAAAGACAAAGAACAAGCTAAACGAATCAGCGACGAAGTTGTAGCTCAACTAAACAAATTGTATGGCGACGACTGCGTTCCCACAGTTGAAGAAGTCCAAGACGTCGTTGAAAAACGCTTAATCGAAAATGGCCATGCTTCAACAGCTAAAGCCTACATTCTCTACCGAAAACAGCACACTGACATGCGCGAATTAGCCGCCTTGCTGAGTTCTTCAGATATGGTGGACCAGTATCTCGAAGTTGAAGACTGGCGCGTGAAAGAAAACAGTAACATGAGTTATTCACTCCAAGGTCTCAACAACTACCTCTCATCTACAGTTATCGCCAAATACTGGATTGCTAGAATTTACCCCCAGAAAATTGCAGAATCACACTTCTCAGGTGACATGCATATCCATGATCTAGGCGTGCTTGGACCCTACTGCGTCGGCTGGGACGTAAGCGATTTGCTACTTTCAGGCTTCGGCGGAGTAGCCGGCAAAATTGAGAGCAAACCTGCCAAACACTTCCGCACTGCACTAGGACAAGTAGTAAACTTTTTCTACACACTTCAAGGTGAAGCAGCTGGTGCACAAGCATTCAGCAACTTTGACACATACCTAGCACCCTTCATTCGATATGACCACTTAAACCAGAAAGAGGTTGATCAAGCGCTACAAGAGTTCTTCTTCAACATGAACGTACCAACCCGCGTCGGTTTCCAAGCACCATTCACGAATTTAACTTTAGATTTAACAGTTCCAGACTTTATGAAGAATGAAGCAGTGCTATACAACGGCAAAGTTACGCAAGACACGTATGGCGATATGAGCAAAGAGATGGATATGTTCAATTTAGCCTTCGCTGAAGGTATGCGCCAAGGCGATTCAAAAGGCAGAGTCTTCACATTCCCAATTCCAACATACAATATAACCAAAGACTTCGATTGGGACTCCCCCGTATCTCAAGCAATCTTTGAAGTCACCGCCAAATACGGTGTACCATACTTCTCGAACTTCGTTAACAGCGACATGAAACCTGAAGACGTACGCAGCATGTGCTGTCGTCTACGCATAGACAACCGTGAGCTACGCAAACGTGGAGGCGGATTCTTCGGCGCTAACCCATTAACAGGCAGCATCGGCGTCGTCACCCTCAACATTCCAAGAATCGGTTACCTATCAAAAGATGAGGACGAATTCTTTGAAAAACTGGAAGGTCTAATGGAAGTTGCCAAACAAAGCTTAGAAATTAAACGCAAGGTACTTGAATCCTTCACAGACAAAGGTTTGTACCCGTATTCAAAACGTTATTTGAGACATGTTAAGGAAGCATACGGCAAATTCTGGAAGAATCATTTCTCAACCATAGGCATAGTAGGAGTCAACGAAGCAATCATAAACCTACTAGGACAAAACATTGCCTCACGTGATGGACAAGCCTTCGCCCAAAAAATGCTCACTTTCATGCGCCAACGCTTAGCAAACTTCCAAGAGGAAACCGGCTGCATATACAACCTTGAAGCAACCCCCGCCGAAGGCACCTCTTATCGACTTGCACGCTTAGACAAAAAACGATACAGAGACATCATATTCGCCAACCAAAAACAAATCAACTCAAACCACGCAGAACCATTCTACACTAACTCTTCCCAACTGCCAGTGGATTTCTCAGGTGACCTCTTCGATGCTCTTGAGCACCAAGAAACTCTACAATCACTCTATACAGGAGGCACAGTGTTCCATATTTTCCTTGGCGAACGTTTACCATCTTGGAAATCAGCCGCTGAATTAATTAAAAAAGTCGCCTGGAACTCAAAACTTCCCTACTTCACTTTGTCACCCACATTTAGCATTTGTCCAACCCATGGATACACAAACGGAGAACACAAACAATGCCCAATCTGCCAAGCAACCTGCGAAGTCTACTCAAGAGTCGTCGGATACTTACGACCAGTTGACCAATGGAATGATGGAAAACAAGCAGAATTCAACATACGCAAAACCTTCGATCGATCAAACATAGTAACATCTGCACCCTTAACTACATAAGGAGAAAATAACCGATGAAGTTTAGTGGATTACAAAAAGTCAGCCTCGTAGATTACCCAGAGAAAATAGCGTCAGTGCTATTTACACCAGGCTGCAATTTGCGCTGTCCTTTTTGCCATAACTGGCGGATCGCTGTTGATCCACAACCACCATTTCTTCAGGAAGGCATAGCTTTGGAGATTTTAGAGAGCCGCAAAAAATACGTTGACGCAGTAGTTGTAACTGGTGGCGAACCATGTATGCATAAAGAGCTGCCAAAGTTTCTTGCTAAACTAAAGGATCGAGGTTTCATGGTAAAGTTGGACACGAATGGATTCTTCCCAGATAAACTCGAAGAATGCCTCGCAAGCGTAGATTACGTGGCAATGGACGTAAAGACTTGTAGAGAAAAATACAAGCTTCTAGGCGCCAACGAAACAACGGGGTTAATGCGTACAATGGAAATCCTTAAAATGGGTAAAGTACCCTACGAATTCCGCACAACTGCTGTTCCAGAACTCGTTACTGCACAAGATGCCACATGTATAGGTGAGATGGTTAAAGGCTCAAAAACTCATGCAATCCAACAATTCATCGCCCAAGACACCCTTGATAAACGTTATCAAACACTCAAACCCTACACGCCAGAAACAATCAATGACTTCTCAAAAATAATCCAACCATTTACCGAAAAAGTCGTTGTCCGAATATAGTTCAACATTTATAGCAGTTTTTTTCGATTTCTAACTTAATAACATGTTTAATTTTTAATTTCTTCAATTTGTTAACCCCTATATTTCCTATAGAGACACTTGTTGTAGGCAGTCTACAATCACAATTTCTAAAAAACCCCAGTAAAGTCTCAATATTTAAGGTAAAAAACAATGAAAATTGCAATTATTGGAAAAGGCAATGTTGGTACCGCACTTCACAACGGCTTAAGAAAAGCAGGACACGAAACAAAATTTGGACATCGAGACCCTGCAGAGCCAGTCGCAGAAGCCGCCAAATGGGGAGAAGTAATAATCCTCGCGGTGCCCCATGAAAACGCAAACAATGCCAGAGAGGCAATAAAGCAATTTGCAGACGGAAAAATCGTTATTGATGTTATGAACGCTATTGGACCAAACATGAATTTAGGAATCGAATGCACGACTTCCTCCGCAGAAGAAACACAGAAAAAAATTCCCAAAGCAAAAGTCGTAAAAGCTTTTAACACAGTGTTTGCTCAAAACCAGAGTACAGGCAAAGTTTTAGGTGAACAATTAACTGCTTTCATAGCCGGAGATGATCCAAAAGCTAAACAAACCGTAGCAAAATTAACAAAAGATATCGGTTTTGAACCAATTGATTGTGGACCACTCATTTCAGCCAGGTATCTTGAAGCTATGGCAATAATGATAATCAACTTAGCATATAGCTATGGGATGGGCAACAAAATAGGTTACAAATTGGTAAAAGCCTAACCGTCAATTCTCACTATAAGGGGAAAAGAACTAAATTAGAAAAATCAACTCAAGTCGAACTTAGAGAAGTTGTTATTGTTGTTGTTGTTGCAACTCACTCGCAGCACATAGTTGCAACAACAATCAAACACTACCTATCTAAAACCCAAAACAAAAATCATTTTTTCAAACAAAAACAACAAATTACAAATCTACTCCATGTAAAAAAATTAAACCTCATACATTCTTTCGTTTTATTAACCATAAAGTTTAAGGGTAAATGTTTGTTTTAGGTTGCGAGTATTCTACCTTTGAGGTTTGTGGTTTGAGCACTAAAGTTGAAACAATCGAAGAAAGGAAAGCAGAAGTTCTTATCAAATTAAGAAAATACAAGCTTGTTGAAAAAGAAAAGTTTGAAGGAGCATATGCTTACATAATTGATATTCCGCAGGACAAAGAAAGAGCAATAGTCTGGTGTATTTTAGGCGAAGCCACAGTCGGAATCGCAGCCATGAATACTCTCTACAAAATAATGAAGGAAAAAGATCTTGATCGAGCCATCGTGGTGACGGAAGGAAGATACACTCACGCCGTTAAACTTGGAGCAAAAAAGAAAAAGGTAGAGTTATTACCCAAATCCTTCCCGGTATTTGACATTTTTGAGCATGCATTGGTTCCTTTCCACGAAATCCTTACAGAAAAAGAAAAAAACCAGCTACTCGCACAATTCAAAGTCAAACCATACCAGATGCCACAAGTCAAATCAGGCGATCCAGCGGTTAAGGCAATAGGTGCAAAACCCGGAGACATACTAAAAATTACAAGAAAAAGCGTAACTGCCGGCGAACACATAACATACAGATATGTTGTAGAATAAAATAAAAAAATTATTTTGCAATCATAATTTCTGTAGATTTCACGATTGCAGTTACTTCGTCACCAACCTTAATATCTAATTCATCCACTGCTTCTTTTGTTATTACTGCGGTGACTGTTACTGGCATTTTTATTTCAACTTTAACTTTAGCTGTTATTACGCCTTTTTCTACAGCTAAAACTTTTCCTTTAAATTGGTTGCGTGCACTTAACTTCAAATTTTTCACCTCCAAACAACGTGGATCAGATAAGACTTTATCCAAATAAATTTCCACCTGCTTATATTCACTAAGCAAACTTTTACCTAAATCAGTTAGTCTAGCGCCGCCTCCGCCTGATTTTCCGCCTTTGTATGTTTCAACTATCTTTTCTTCCATGGCTTTTTGGATTTCTTGAATGTAATTCCAAACGTATCTATAAGACATCCCGAGTGTCTCTGCTGCTTTAGAAATTGAATTTTCTGTATTGATGCTTTCTAAAATTTCTGCCCCACCTTTACCGATTAAGGGTTTTCCTTTGTATTCAATCCAGGCTTTGCAGGAGAGCGTGTGCTTTTTGTTGCTAAGCATTCTGCTAGGTTATTATCTAAAGCAAATATAAAGCTAATCGCCGCTTGAAAAGTCATGTTTTAGAATTTTTGTCTTGCACTAACTCGTTGAGTATTACGATTGCTTCGCCAAGCGGCATTCCCAATTCCTCAGCAAGTTCAGCTGCTGAAATATCGGCTTTTAGTGGCAGCAAGCAGTCGCGAGTGTAAGCTTTATGAGTTGGATACATAACAGAAGCGTGAACTGCTTCAATAAGCAACTGACAGAGTCCTTCTTTAGAGTATTCTTCTAAATTCAATCGGCATCAACCATTGGATATATCTTAAGGGTTATTAGTCTACCGCAAGGCGGCTTTGCCCTTAATTATTCAGGTCTAAATGTTGCTTTTTTTAAATACAACTGGCAATTGAACTAACTATTGTCCATCGCACCAAAATTAGAAATCTACAACAAACTTAATACCCATCAGTAATCTTTCAATTATTAGAGGTTGACTCTTTTTGAAGGCTGCCATTTATCATGGACCCCACAACATCAAAATCGAAGAGGTACCTGAACCAGAAGTTAAAGGCAGAAAGGTGTTGGTAAATTTTAAGGCTGGAAGCATCTGTGGAACCGACATGCACTTCTACAGGGGCGAATGGGCATTAAAGAGAGGCAGAATCCTTGGACATGACGCCTGCGGAGTAAGAACGGACAACGGCGAACGAGTCGTTATGGTTCCTGTTGTGAACTGTGGACATTGCTACTTCTGTCTTCGAGGTTTCCCAAGTCTGTGTGTTCGAGCCAAACTCTATGGTTTAACAAGAGACGGATTTTTTGTCGAATCCAAAGCAATGCTTCCTCGAAGCCTCATTCCCATTCCCTCCAATGTTAGCGATGAAGAGGCAGCTATTGTTGAGCCAGTCGCTTTAGCAGTTCGAGTAATGGATCATTTTAAACCAAATTTAGGTGATTGGGTGACCGTAGTTGGGCAAGGACCAATAGGTTTGCTCATGACTCAGGTGGCTTTGCTGAAGGGTTGCAGGGTCATAGCAGTGGATTTAGAAGACCACAGACTTGAATTCTCAGAAAAATACGGTGCCGACGCAATCATAAATGCTAAAAAAGAAGACGTGACAAAAACAGTCCGTAAATTAACCAAAATAGGCTCTGACTTCGTGATTGAAGCTGCAGGAACAACAAAGACCGTTGAGCAAACGCCTTTTTTGGTGCGAAAAGCAGGCAAAGTCGCGTTAGTAGGAGAGTCGGAGGGGTACTTAAATTTAGGAGAAACTGATGAAGCTAACTTTTTCACTATTTACCTTTCACCAGTTGAATACCCTTTGGCGATTGAGTTAATTGCCCGGAAACTGGTAGATGTGAAAGGACTCATCTCTCACAAATTCAATTTAGATGAGTTTGAGAAGGCACTGCAAACAGTTGATAACCCAACAGAAAAGCCCTTAAAAGTAGTCATAACACAGTAAGCACAACCAATAGTTCACCGCAAGGTATATTTTTGTTAAAGATGTGTTAACCCCAAACCTCGAAGAAAAAGGAGTTAACAGTTTTGACTATAGAAGCAGTAATATTCGACTTGGACGGAACCCTTGCCCACTTCAACCTTGACTACAAAGCTTTGCGCTCCGAAGTCAGAACATACCTAATCAGTATACATGTCCCTGTTTCAGTTCTCGACGTTAACGAGAACATCTTTGAAATGTTAAAAAAAGCAGAGATTTTCGTCAAAAATAGCACCAAATCCTCTGAAGCATTTGATGAAGTTCGCACTCACGCTTTTTCAATCGCTGAAAGATATGAGATGGAAGCGGCAACAACAACAAGCCTGTTAACAGGTGCAGTTGAAACGCTCAAAGAACTACAGAAAATGAAATTGAAAATGGGTATATGCACAACCAGCAGCGAGAAAGCCGCAAACTATATTCTTCAACGATTTAAAATCGACGGTTTCTTCAAAGTTATTGTTTCACGGGACAAAGTTAAGAATGTCAAGCCTCATACTGAACAAATTGAGTTAGCGCTTAAAAAACTCGGAGTTCATTCAAAAGCTACCATGATAGTAGGGGACAGTGTCGTTGATATGCAGAGTGCTAAAGAGTTGAAAGCCATTGCTGTTGGGTTAACATCTGGTTTATCCTCGACGGAGCAATTGATGAACAACGGAGCAAACTATATAGTAACATCGCTAAATGACTTGCCAATTTTAATAAAGGAAATAAATAAGGATTAAGCGGCGGTTATTACGCCGTCGTCTTTGCGGACGAGTTTTCTTTCTCTCACCAATCTTTTAAGCACTTCAGAGAACAATGATTTAGCTGCTTCACCTGAATGATTAATTCCAAATACCTTGGCGGTTTCAGCAATCAATGAATCATCACTTATGCCTAAAGCATATTGGGCAACTATAATCATAGCTGACTCGACTTCTTCAGGTGAAATGTACTCAGGTTTACGTTTGGATTCTGGAACACCCGGCATTGGAACTCGAATCGATGTTTCTCTAAGCCCAGTTGGCCACAGGAAACTACCCTTGATAACTACCTTCTGTTCTCGGATGAGATTGTTTAAGGATTCTTTGACAGCGTGAGTGATTTTTGGTGTCACCTGCTTTATACCCCATGCAGCCGCTAACCGCTCAACCGCGTAATCAAAGTGAACTGGCCCTTCATTTTGTATTATTTCTAAGAGAAGTTTAGTTTGGTTTCCGCGGTTTTCTGGGAAGTGAAACTCGTTTCTTTGTTTTGAGTCGACCATAGCTTTTGCTGTGACTAATTTGATGTATGGATTGTAGGTAGCTTTTAGCGGGTAGACTTTGTATGATACGCCAATCTTTTCGATGCCAGAAAAAGTGTTTTTTTGAATGTCTGTTTTTGGAGCAGAGTTTTCTTTTATGTCGATTATTGGTTTTTGAGCGTCTTTGTCAAGTTGAGTTTTTTGCGCTTGCTCGAGTGCTTCTTTTAGGCGTCGGATTTCTGAGTCACGTCTAGCTACCCACGCGGGTGACCAAATACGATGTATGCGCCAACCCAGTTGCCTTAGCACTTGTTCGCGTAATCTGTCACGGTCTCGCGCACTGCTGCTTGATTTGTATGTTACACCGTCGCATTCTACACCAAGAAGGAAGCATCCTTCGTTAACTGGGTCAACCACACCCATATCAATTCGATAACCACTGCAACCTACTTCTGGAACAACTTGGTAACCCATCTTTTTAATTTCAGCTGCAACATCTTCGTCTAGGGCTGAATCAAACGTGCCTTCCTTGGCTTTATTTGAAAGGAGTTCTGGTCCATGCTCGGCATAGTCGAGATAAGCGCGTAATGTTTGTAAACCTAACGCCTGGGCATCTTTGTCTATGTCAGAAGCTCTAACTGAAGTAATCAACACAACTTTTTCTCGAGCACGGGTAACCGCGACGTTTAATCGCCTCTCTCCGCCTGGTTTATTTAACGGTCCAAAGTTCATCGCCATTTGACCTTGCTGATCAAAGCCATAGCCAACGCTGAAAAATATGACGTCGCGTTCGTCACCCTGCACGTTCTCCAAATTCTTAACAAAGAAACCTTCTAATCGATCTTCTTTGAAAAAGGGCTCAAAAGCGGGTTGTTCTTTAAGTCTGTTATCTATTGCTTCTTCAACGGCATCCATTTGAGCTATGCTAAAGGTCACGACGCCTAGAGTTTTCTTTGGGAAATTTGTGAAGTGTTCAAAAACTAGATCCGCAACTCTTTCGGCTTCTTTTTGGTTGTTTCGTTGGCCTCCGCGGTCGTAGATTCCGTCTTGTACATAGAATAGTTTTACGCCTAAATTATCAGTTTGATTTATGGCGGCAGGGAATGTAATCATTGTGTCGTCATAGAAACGATGATTTGAAAACGCTATTAGATCTTCATGCTTGCTGCGATAATGCCACCTTAATGTCTTAACTGGTAATCCGATGCCTAAACACTCGTCAAGGATACTATCGAAAACTTCTACATCATCGTCACTGAGTTCGTCCCAATCTACACTATCGATTAAGTTTTTCTGGAAGAACGAAGTAGGCGGCAATTGTTTGTTATCACCTGCAACTACGAGCGTTTTTCCACGGTAGATTGCTCCTATTGCGTCTTCGGGGACAAGTTGCGAGGCTTCGTCGAAGAGAACTAAATCAAACTTTGTTTCGGGTGGAAGGAACTGACTAACGGAAATAGGGCTCATCAATAGGCATGGCTTGAGTTTTACAAGTAGATTTGGAATCTTTTGCATTAAGGTGCGAATAGGCATTAACCGTCTCTTCTTCGCCGCTTCTTTAAGAAGGATGTTTGCTTCTGTGTCGGCTGCTTGAATCAGGATGTCTTTGGGTTTTCTACTATTCGCCGCTTCGATAACCATACTGGATGTAAGGTAAATGAGCTCTTTGTCAAGTTTGCGAAAGTCAGTAATTAACTGTTCATGGTTCTCCCTTCGGAAACGACCTAATTTTTGATCTTCGTTGTAAAGGTTGTTTATCCATTCTTGGTAAACGCTCTTTCGGAAAACATCACCTAAATCTGCCGAAGAAATATGCTGATCAATTAAAAGGTTAAAGAACATGTCTAGACTTCGCAAAGCAAAACGGTTTTTAGCATCTTTGAAATCAATCCAAACTTGCACATCATCGACACGTTCACGCAACGATTGGATTCGTTCTCTTATAACTTTGAGATCTAAATCTTTCACCAGTTGGTTTTGGTATTTCATTTCTGTTTCAAAACGTTTTTCAAAATCCGCCAGAACCTTTAGTGAAGTATCCTTTCTTTGAATTAGTTCAGTATTCGACGGAGCTGTGGCTGGTCCTTGAGCCGCAATGTCTGCGAAAGCTTGCGGCACTGGAATATCAGCAAATACTTCTTGTACTTTTTTACTCCATTCAAGCACTACCACGATATCTTGCCAGTTGGTTTCCAGTTCTTGGAAACGGCCTCCGAATTTTTCTTGAAGTTGGATTCTTTCGCTAATTATTTGCGTTTCTTTCTTTCGTATTTCTTCAGCATTTTTAAGATCTTCAAGAAGTAGTTTGTAGGTTTGAGGTTCATGTTTGCATGTTGTCAATGTCTGGTTTGTGAGATTATTCAATGGAATTAGTTGTTTTTCTGTTTCGTTAGCCCATTCCTTAACCATCATTAGAGAAGTCTGAGATATTGGGGCATCTGATTTGGGCATCTTTGTCGGAATGAGAGATTCAACTTCTTTGCCTTGTTGTTCCCAGTTATCTATAGATGCCTGCAGTTCCAAACCCAAATTCTTAATCATGGGAGATGGACTTGAAGAGTTAGTCATAATTTTAAGAAGAACTTCTGGGATTTGAGTTGCCCACGACAATTTCTTTATTTCATCTGTTATCGCTATTGCTTTTTCTGCACCTTGGAAGTCTGTTTTGGTTTTATGGTAATAATGACCCATTAAAGAACGAACGATTTCTTCGGAATCCTCAATTTTCAAATGAAGTTTTTTAACTTTCCGAGCGTCAATTAAGTCTTGCAGAATTGTTTTAGGGACTTTGCCGTCATTTGTTAATCGAGCAATCTGTTTTTGGTCGGTTCGGTAGGTTGAATTAAAGATTTTCAAACCACTCTGGTAGTCTACACTGTACCTTTCTATGAGCCCATCTAGGTTCAATTCGTATATGCCGTCGGTGTAGGTTTCGACCAATCTACTTTTTATCTGGTTATGTTCTTGGTAGAGAAGTTTTGATTTGGATACTGTTTCTTTAACCTGTTCAAAGTACTTAGCGTCGAACCACTCTGGCTCGGGTTTGTCTTCGGCAAAGCTCAACATTGCCAAGCGGGAGAGTTGCTTTAACTGGACAACTGTTAGGTCAACCCCGTCCAAACCCAAGAGTTGGGAAAGCGCTTGGGATGTTTCATGCCACTTATGGGACAATAGTTGTGTATTTCTAAGATATACTAAGAATTTTTCTCTTTTCGCTAATAATTCGCTTTCTTCCAAGTTTACTCCAGGAAGAAATTTGTTCAAAGATAAAACTGCCATTTGAAGTTCTATTGACCTATTTAAGACCAAAGCGAACAGAGATTGCTGATAACGTTCCATTAGGTTAGTTCGAGCGTTCTTTATCCAGATGCAGGCGTCAAGATAGGCGTGGGCTTCACTTAGGAGTTTGTCCAGATCCATATTAGTTAACCAGTATGCTTCAGGCTTTGGGCTCTCAAACAAGAGTTTGCTTACATCAATCAACCATTGTATGCGTGCAAAACTTTCAAGTGGAAAAACACCGAGGCGAGCTGAGAAATCTTCAGTCTCCAATTCCAAACCATGCAAAGTCTCATTTATTCCCTCAAGAGTTGTGAGAAGTTCAGAGCGGATTTCAAGATTGTACTTATCGGCACGGTATCCAACCCAGGGAAAATCCTGTTCCTCAATTACTTGCCAAACCTTGCTCAATTGTGAAACCTGTTCTTCAAGTTCACGTATTTTCTGCGGAGTCAAAGTTCCAAGTTCAGTTAAACCCACTGGAACAAAAGGCACGCGCTCCAAACTCGATATTATGCTCAAAACGTCATAGACACTTCGCTGTAAGTAAGGACGCTTCTCATGCAACGCAGCAACATAACCGTTTAATGCTTCACGATACTCCGCTATTCGCTCAAACTCATGAGCTGAGGGGAGTTTGCGTGGAATGAGGGTTTCGTCAAGACTACGCTTGAGTTCTGCCACTACTTGTTGCTTGTTAGCTTTGCTACTGTGAAGTTCTAGGCAGAAATGTGACAAACCAACTTCGCTTAAACGTTTGTAAACAACTTCTAGAGCAGCCATTTTATCACTGACAAAGAGCACACTTTTTCCATTAGCGATACATTCGGCGATCATGTTCGCAATTGTTTGGCTTTTGCCTGTGCCTGGAGGACCTTTCATTACAAAACTTTGACCGCGAAGCGCAAACTCTATTGAGACTCGTTGACTACTGTCGGCGTCAAGTACCTGATAGGTTTTTGCTGGAGCTTCAATTTTATCGACGTCTTTCTCATCAGGTAAACCACTCAGGATTAGATTTTCGTCTTTTATCCCCGCGATTGCTCTGATTATTGAGTGTTGAGTGACTAAGGCAGCGTTAGATTCCAAATCCTTGTAAATAACCAACTTCTGAAAGGAAAAAAGTCCTAAATCAACTGATGGCTCGATTTTCCAACCCATTTCAGAAACAGTTTGTTCAACTAATTTGAAATAATCGGCCAATTTTTGCACTTCCCACTCTTCAGGCAAGGTTGGCAACTCGATTTTGTAATCATTTTTAAGTTTAGCCTGCAATGCAGGGTTTAAAACTGCTTCATCCTCAACAGGTGGAACTGCGATGTTGTAAGGTTGGCGAATTGTCTCTCTTGTTAATTCCAAAGGTACAAGAATTAGTGGGGATTGGACTTTTTCTTTTGTTTCTATATCCACCCAATTCAATGTACCGAAAGCTGCGTGCAGTATGCGTACGCCTCGTTCCATGTAATCGAGAAGGGAACGGCTTTGTAGACTTCTGAGGCTGCGTTCAAGGTCCATACGACTTAGATTGCCAACTACCATTTGACTTGCTGTTGGGCGTTTTGGTTCCTCAAAAGCAAGGTTTGTTTCAACTGATGATTTAGATGTTTTGGCTTCAACTTCCCTTTTTTTAAACTTACTTTTTCCACTAATCTTTGATTTTTCGGGGGCCTCTGATTTGGCTTCTTGAGGTTGCCAGAATTCTAATCGTTTCTTCTTAATCACAAGAGCATCAAAGATTTTTTGTGAGTCAGGTTGAATAATATGCAGATTTCCACGTTTGGATTTATGAAAATAAAGCAAATTATTTCTTTTAGAGAGGTCAATTAACCTTGATTTCCAATCTTCAACGCGTTTCATGGGCGAGGAAGGAGCAGTTTCAGTCATCTAAGGCACATCCATACACGAGATACAAGATAGCACTATTGTATGTATGGTTCTTTAATACTTACGGTAGTTTGGAAAGGACTTAAGAAATCAGTATTAACAATTTTATACATTAAAAGAGTCAATTGATACTTATGTCTGCTCTATTGCATCCAAAATTACCCGTTTTACACCTTCAAGACCTATCTCTCTTGTCTCCAATATCTCAACATTGAGACCAGATTTTTCTAAATCTTCACGCATCTTGCCTGCATCACCACAGGTATTTAACAGCACGAAACCTCTGATGCCACTGAACATATTCAAAAAAGCTGCTTCATCAATGCCTTCTTTAATCATTTGTTCCTTTGCATGCTTGAAGAACCCAATCATCCCTGGACCCATAAACATCAGGTTATGTTCGGGGTCAGCTTCAAAAAATTTTCCTTTGCCGCCCAACTGACAGTCTATGCAATTCACTGCATTCACTTTTACTATACCATATTCGTGGGCTAACTTTTTCATCTCGTTATCTTGCCCTAAACAGAGGTCCCCGTAAACAAGCACAACTTTACCCTTGAATCTTGTTATGGTTTGCTGCAAAACTTTGCGAAGATTGTGCTCTACGGCTGCGTAGTCGATATGAAAGAATTTGCTAACGTAGACTACTTCGGCGTCTATGCTCTTTTGTTTGATAAGTTGTTGAATTTCTTCTTTTAAGACGCTACAGGAAACAAGGCAAACTTCTTTCGATTTTATGTTCACCGTCTATATGCTCCTTTTATTGAACCTCTAAAATATATTGAAAATCAAGGCTTAAAGCAATAACGTGGCCACTGGGGCCATTGTTGAGGGGAGCTGCAGGTGCCAAAATCCAATGTTAAAGCCATGCCAATTTTCAACTGTTCCTGATTAATTTTCTGTATCATGCCAGGAATTTTCAAACCATTATCCAACTCTACAATTCCCACTGCATAGGGAACCAATGTTTGGAATTGTTCTGGAGCAATGTGGATTACTGTGTAAGTAAGCAAATTACCTTTGCCAGAGATGCTCACCCATGCGAAGTCTTGCGAGAGACAGTTATCACATAAGGGTCTTGGAGGTAAATGGATTTTTCCGCATTTTAAGCATTTTCCAGCCATTAGCTTCTGTTGCCCCAAAAACTTGTAAAACTGCTCAATAGTAAAGGGTTCTTGTACACTCATTATTGGGTACCCCTGTAAATGTGAACAACCGATGTGGCTCCTGAGCCACCAATGTTGTGAGTTAAGCCAATTTTTGCGTCTTTTACTTGGCGTTTACCCGCTTGCCCAGTAAGCTGAAGATACATTTCGTAAGCTTGAGCGGTGCCTGTCGCGCCGACTGGGTGACCTTTAGCTTTTAATCCTCCACTTGAATTGACTGGGATTTTTCCTCCTAATCGTGTCTGCCCACTTTCGATTAGTTTTCCACTCTCACCTATTTTGCAGAAACCTAGATCTTCATACGCCATGAGTTCAGCAAAAGTGAAGCAGTCGTGAACCTCAGCCAACTCTATATCTTTAGGTTTAAGCTGTGCCATATCATAAGCTGTTTTCGCTGCTAACTTCGTAGCGTTTAACGAGGTTAAGCTTTTACGCTCGTACAAACCTATGGTATCGCTGGCTTGTGCACTGCCGACAATATGGACAGCCTGATCAGTGTATTTGCCTGCGAGTTCAGGTTTGGTTAAGATTATGCAGCTTGCGCCATCAGTTATGAGCGAACAGTCGTAAAGCTTTAAGGGCCAAGCCACGTAACGTGAAGTCATAGCCATCTGCAGTGTGATTTCTTTTTGCAGGTGAGCTTTAGGGTTTAAGCTTCCATGATAGTGGTTTTTAACAGCGACCAAAGACATCTGCTCTTCTGTAGTGCCGTAAGCATGCATATGTGCAGTAGCCATCAAAGCGAATAATCCTGGAAACGTTATTCCATGCCACTGCTCAAACGGGTAATCAGAGGCCATAGCCAAATACTCAGTAACCTCAGCAGTGGTACGATGCGTCATTTTTTCTACGCCTCCAACTACAACCATATCTGCTAAACCAGATAAAACTGCATAAATTCCAGACCTAAGTGCGACGCCTGAAGAAGCGCAGGCGGCCTCTGTACGCGTTGCAGAGATACCTGTCAATCCAACCCAATCCGCAATAGTGCTACCCGTGTGTCCTTGATGTTCGTAAGCTTCGCCCATATGACCGATGAACATAGCTTTTATGTCTTTTTTTGGATCAAGTTTTGGGCAGCGGCTGAATGCTTCAAATGCGGCTTCACTAAAGATTTCTCTTGTAAGTAAGCCTTCGCGTTTGCCAAATTTGGACATGCCAGCACTGATTATACTTACGAGCGGTTTCCCATTCAAAACTATTGAACCTCTTTAATGTCAATATATCGATGACGAGGATTAATAAAAACTATTACAAACAAACCCATTTGAAAAAACCAAAATTTCTTAAATAAAATCGTTTCTTCTTTAAAAAAACCATTACAGAGTTGAATTAAAGACCGAAAACATAGATCCTTAAAACGAAAACGGGCATCACCACAATTAACCCAAACAGCCCCGAAGTCACTGTCATCACTCGCAAAGCCTTGAAAATATGCTCAGCTGCGATTCCGTGATCATCACCCAATGTGTAACACCCTTGTTTCTCAAGTTGGATATTCAACGCTCCGGCCATGGATGATATAGTATAGCCTGCATTTGGGCTGGCGGTTTTGTGTTTGTCACGTTGCAGAATGCGGTAAGATTCCCGCCAATCTTCATGTAAAAGAAACGCAGCCACAACCATCAAATGAGCAGTCACTCGAGCTGGAATGTAGTTTGTTATTGTATCCATTTTAGCTGAGAACCAACCAATGTTCTTGAATTCAGCGTTCTTGTAGCCGACCATTGAATCCAAGGTGTTAATTACTCTGTAAGCAAATGCACCTGGAACTCCTAAGAGCGCATAAAAGAAGAACGGGGCAGTAATACCGTCGGTTGTGCTTTCAGCAATGGATTCGACGGCTGCAGAAATAATCTGACGTTCATTAAGGCTGTTGGGGTCACGCCTGACAATATAAGGCAACCATTTACGTGCATTAGTCAAATCGTTTTGTTTCAGTGCTTCCGCAATAGGTTTAGTATATTGTCCCATGCCTCTTATTGCGAAAGTTGCTTTGAAGAGGATTGCACCTACTATTATATACAATATTTCACCATAGGGCAACGTTCTTAGCCAAAAAAGCAACAAGAATATTGGAAGCGCAGCAACTAGCATGATTGTTAGCGCCATTAAAACACCGTTTGCCTTTTCAACTCTGGGATTTGGATTCTTTGCTTTGCGTTTGAAATACAGAATCATTTTGCCTATACCGATGGTTGGATGAATCCGGTCAGGATACTCTCCCAAGACTAAGTCGATCAAGAATGCTAATGCAAAAATCAGGATAGAATCAATAAATAGCGAAAAGTCAAGTGTAAACATAGGTCTCGACTCAAACTGCCTTTACAATCAGTTTAAGAGCTTCGATTAATTGTTCATTTTCAACGCGTGTTTTAACGGCGATTCGAACGTAAAAATCATCAAGCCCCCTAAACGAGGTGCAGTCACGAATCAAAATACCTTTTTTCAACATTTTACTTTTCAGTTCCGAAGCCTTCAAACCTGACTTATGAATGTTAATGAAGAAAAAGTTAGCGTCTGGCAAAGAAAATTTGAAAGAATCAAATTTACTTAATTCAGCACATAACCAGTCTTTTTCTTTTTTTATAAGCTCACGCGTCACTTGAAGATGTTCTTCATCCTTCAAAGCAGCAATAGCAGCAGCCTGCGCTAAACAATTTACATTCCAAGGAATCTTTGCGCAAGAAAGAACATTGATTATTTCTTCATTGGCAATGCCGTAGCCAATTCGAAGCCCAGTTAAACCAAAAATCTTAGTGAAAGAGCGCAAGATAAAGAGATTAGGGTAAGTGTTAATTTTGTTGATCATCGTGAGAACTTTTTCGTTTTCAACAAACTCCAAAAAATCTTCATCTAAGAAGACAAAGGTATCGTGCTCAAGAGCCAGTTCAATTATGCTTGTAAGGGTTTCTTTGGGAATAAGCATGCTAGTTGGGTTGTTTGGGTTGCATAAGAAAATTATTTTAGCACACGATATTTCCGTCTTGAAAGAGATTGCTTTAACGTTAAGACTCTTGCCTAACTTAAGGAACTTGGGTGTCTCACCAGTTTTACGAACAGCACTTTCGTACTCACCGAATGTTGGTGCAGGAATCAAAGCAGTTTCTCCTGTTTTGAGGAAGCTTTCAGCAAATAAGTACATGAGTTCAGTTGAACCGTTCCCAACTACTACATTATTCTTGTTTAAGCTTCCAAAATGATTAGCAATAACTTGTCTTAGTTCATTGGAGTTTGAATCGGGATAGGCTGCAATTTGACTGAAGGCTTTTTTTGCCGCCTCAAGCGCCTTTTTTGACGGACCCAGCGGATTTACGCTTGAACTAAAATCCAAAATCTCATGGGGTTTAAGCCCACTTTCCTCTGCAGCACCTAACACTTCTGCCCCGTGAACGCACGGCTTGAGATTTTTAACGTTTTCCTTAACCAGGCTCTCTATAGGCTTCATTGTTTTTCTAATCCTTCAGCATAACGAAAATACTCAGGTTTCTTTTTAACGTAAATCATATAAATGTTTGGTTGGATGTTCCATCCAAAAAGACTTTTCAGTAAAAGGGTTTTTGAGAAAGTAAAACAATGATACTAATTAAAAGTTAGAACAAGGATGATTTTATGAGCGATAAAACAGATGAACACATGATTGAGGAACTCAACCAGTCTATCCAGAAAAAAGACCCTAAAGAACCAATCGAGAAAACCCTAGTCACTTTTTGTTCAAAAACCGGTATTTCGATGGAGAGTTGCCGAATCTACTATAAGCAACTAGAGAAAAGGGGCAAGGTCAAGAAAAAAAACAGCTTTAAATTATAACCCCCTTTAAAATTGCAAGGTTTCAAAATTGAACGAACTTGTCTTCGTAGGCTTAGGATTAAACGACGAAAAAGGAATTACCCTTAAAGGACTAGAAGAAACAAAAACTGCAGACCAAGTCTTCATGGAACTCTACACAAACCTCATGCATGACTTTAGCTTACAACGGTTTGAAGCGTTATGCGGCAAAAAGGTCCAGATTGTTTCAAGAAAGATGCTTGAAGAGGAAAATGGCAAAGTAATCCTAGAAGCAGCAAAAGTGGGTAAAGCAGTATTTCTTGTTCCAGGTGACCCTTTCATTGCAACAACCCACGTTACAATGCGCATTGACGCAGAAAAACAGGGAATAAATACAAGGATAATCCATGGAACATCCATAATGTCTGCAATTATCAGCTTATCAGGCTTGCACAATTATAAGTTCGGAAAAACTGTAACCGTACCTTTTCCTGATAACTTTTCTGAAACACCCTACAATGTTATCTCGCAAAACAAGAAGGTAGGCTTGCATACGCTTTGTCTTTTGGATTTGAAGGCTAACGAGAACCTATTCCTTTCCATTAATCAAGCCCTCAAAATGTTACGTGAAGTTGAGGAAAAAAAGAAGTTAGATGTGGTTACTTCGGACACTGTTGCTGTTGGAATTGCAAGGGCAGGCGGGGACAAACCAACCCTGAAAGCAGATTTTGTCAATGATTTAGAGAATTTTGATTTTGGTCAACCACCTTATAGCCTGATTTTTCCAGGTGAGTTGCATTTTATGGAGGTTGATTCATTAATTGCTTTTGCGGGTGCTCCAGTTAAGTTTAGGAGGCTTGTAAGGTGAGTTTAGAAGCGTTAACTGCCAAGTACATTTCTATGGCTGAAAAAGTCTTTAACGAACTTACCCGAACACAAATACCTATCAACTTAACTGAGGAAACTGTGGCAGCAGTTCTGCGTTATGCTTTTGACTATCTTGAAGATGCAAAGTATTATAAGGCTCAGGGCAAGCTTGAAACCTGCTTAACCTCAGTGGCTTACTGTGAAGGGCTACTTGATGCTTTAAGATTAATTGGCGCAGTGAACTTTGAATGGCCGTCAAATCAAAAAGAAAAGTTGTCTTAGCTTCGGGCGTTTTTGACCTCCTACATCTTGGTCACGTGAGGTTTCTGGAGGAAGCTAAAAGGGCAGGAAACAAAAATGCTAAACTGATAGTTATCATCGCCAGAGATGGCACTGTTGAAAAGACTAAAGGCAGAAAACCAATAATGTCAGAAGACCAACGCCTCGCTCTGGTGGAGTCACTCAAAGTAGTTGATGAAGCAGTCCTCGGCTATGAAGACCTTGACATCGGCGAAGTCATTGAAAAAATCAAGCCAGATTTAATAGCTCTGGGATATGATCAAGAAGACATGGAAAAGGGCGTTAAATCGTATGTAGCTAATCACAAAGTTCCTGTTAAAGTTGTCAGGATTGGCAAGTTCGCGGAGAATGCTTTAGATAGTTCATCCAAGATTAAACAGAAAATAATAGATAAACTCTCCAATTGACAGGTTTGCACCCATGGGATGCGAGAAATATAAACCAACGTACATTCTAATCGCGATAAACGTAGCCATCTACATTGTAGGTGCCATTATTAGTGGAAATGCCTTAACCACAGGCGACGAAGTCATTTTACATTGGGGGCAAGTGAATCTTCTTGTATTCCAAGGTGCCTTCTGGCAATTGTTTACTTCAATGTTCATCCACGCATCAATATTTCACCTAGTCGGCAACATGCTATTCCTGCTCATATTCGGGTTGCGTGGCGAAGAATTGTTTTCACTTCCGGAGTATATTGGAATTTACCTTCTGGGCGGCTTGGCAGGAAACCTTCTATCTTTAGTTTTTGGAATCGGTTCTGATAGTCTATTTGTTTCTGTTGGAGCATCAGGCGCTATCTTCTCGCTGTTTGGCGCTTGCGTAATTTACGGTCGACGTGCAGTGCGGCAGTCAATTATTGGAGCTTTAGTTTTCGCGTTCTTTCTGTTCTTCATTAATGTGGGTCCAAGTGTAAATATCTTAGCACATTTGGGAGGCTTGGTCTTCGGATTGGCCATCGGCTATTTACTAGCTGCAAGACGCAAACCTGACCACCAAGAAAAAATTAGACCAGCATATTCCACTGCAATTCCGTTTTAGCTATTTTGAGTGAATACTTCAATTTTTAATTTGTTGCCGTCTTTTAGACACAACGCCCTTCTCAGACAAACGGGTGCAATTATCTCAAGCACTGAGGCATCATAGTGACTGCGTAGCGCTGTCACTAACGCACCTTTAACTTCGCCACCGATGTTGGCGGGGAAACATTTTACTAAACCAAAGGTGCGGTCTTCATTTTGGAAACCCTTCACTTCAATTGCTGGATAAGCATCAAGTTCCATTCGGGTCTTAATGTCATAATCCGAAGACAACTTGACATTGAGCGTACCTGGATATGGATCAAAACCTAATTTTTCAACAATTTGAACGCGATAATAGTCTTTTCCAATATAATAGGCGCCTTCGCCTAACCCTGTAAAAACAGTTCCTTCCAAAGTAACTGAAGGTGGATAAGATTTCTCAATCAAAACCTTTAGTCCCGAATACAATTTTTGCAGCTCTCGTGTACCTTGTTCTTCAATTTTGATTAGGCCACCGTCAGGAGTTATGTTGCGTTGAATCCAGCTTTTACGTTCAAGCTCAATTAGGTAACGTGATGCTGTTTGCTGGGATATTCCAAGTTTCTTGGCTAAGTAATCAGTTGAGATTTTTGCGACTCGTCTGTATGCACCCATTTCAGCGAGTTTTAGCAACATATATAATTGCTGCCACTCTTGCTTCTCAGTCAACGCATGGGTCTCCAGTGACTTAGAGATAAGGGCTGGATATTTAAGCGGCTCGAAAATTCGAGACTTGAATAATCTGAATACATGTTATAGAGATAGACTTGATTTTAGGTCCCTTCAAAGGTTGAAGACCAATACAATTTATAATAAATATAGTTAGTAAACAAACCTTTACTAAAAAAAACATTTTAGTCAAGAAACCTTAACGAAAACGCTTTTACAAGTGTGCAAAATTCCTTTAACTAATCGTAAAAGTACAAAAGTTGACATAGAAAAAAACCCGTTCAAGGCGATCTAATGTTAGTTCAACAACTTGAATCCATCGAGAAAAAAACAAAGGGCCATTTCGTCTACCCCCAATACGATCAGAGTTGCATCTCAGAAATACCAAACACTATACTAAAATTGTTAAAAGTAGCAAACGGAAAGACAAAATTGCCCTTTGAAAATATCACTAAGCAAGATGGAATAAACAAAGTTGTGCTTCTAGTCATCGATGGATTCGGATTTAAACAATTTATAAATCACCTCAAAGAAGACCGATTTTTGATTAATCTCACCAATCAAGGCGAGGTATATCCTCTAACAAGCGTCTTTCCGTCTCAAACAACAAACGCACTGACTACCCTAAACACAGGTTTAACACCTCAGGAACATGGACTCTTCGAGTACTTCATTTATCTTAAAGATGTTGGCGTCGTCAATGCATTACAATTTGAAAGATTAGGTTCCAGACTACGAGATAGACTAATAGACAAAAGATTTGACCCCAGTATCCTTCTATTACAAGATAGAAACATCCATAAGACCTTAAAACAAGAAGGAATTAGGACCTTCACACATGTTAATGCATCAAATGCTTTCAGCGTCTTATCAAAATTAATTTTCAATGGTAGTAAAATAATTCCATCAGCAAAAGTCTCTGACACAATTGTTAAACTTAGAAAAAATATAGAAGAAAATA
This sequence comes from Candidatus Bathyarchaeota archaeon, assembly GCA_963831895.1. Lineage (GTDB taxonomy): Archaea > Thermoproteota > Bathyarchaeia > Bathyarchaeales > Bathycorpusculaceae > Bathycorpusculum. The sequence continues at coordinate 173,942 of CAWHSD010000003.1, read as the reverse complement.
GCGGCAAAAGCGCCTATTTTTTTGTGCACATAGATACTCTCGACACGATAGCGCATGAATATGGACCGGATAGTTACGAATATTCGGCCGAACTATCGTCGATAACTTATTTATTATATCGAGAATTAGTGCAGAAGCTTGAAACTAAAACAGCGAAAGAAACATTGCTTCTAATGACTGCTGATCATGGAGGTTTGAACATTGATCCAAAAGAGACAACTTATCTTAATTGTTTGCCTAAGGCAATATTAAATTTGCAGGTTGGCAAAAATCGAAAAACTATTATGCCTATAGGTGGTCCTCGAGAACTTTTTCTTCATATCAAGGAAGACAAACTTGTTGAAACAAAGGAGTGGCTAATACAAAAAATTGGTAACAAAGCCCAAATCATTGAAACTAAACAAGCGGCGGAAAAAGGTTTGTTTGGCGTAGGCATTCCAGAAAGAGAGGTTGTTGAAAGAACAGGAAATTTGATGATTTTGCCATATGGAAAAGAGACTGTATGGTACGAGAACTCAGATGCTAATAGAATTAGTTTTCTTGGACAGCATGGAGGTTTACATGAAGAAGAAATGCGTGTTCCATTTTCTATTTCTAACCTCAGTGACTTAAAAGAATAGCAATCCGAGTAAAGTCTGTTTAAAATATGAGGTAAAAAAAAATCCGGATACAATAACACCACTGATCATCATTGAAACCAAACCACTAAATCTGAGCTCCCTTATGTTTAACATCATGATCTAAAGTAAACTGGGGTTTAACCATATCAAACGTCTTCGATGAGATGGGTGCTTACTGGGCAGAAATAGCCGAAAAGAACCAAACAGTGCGTCAAGTCCAATTTTTGAAAAACCACCTTAAACCTGCTGGATACGTGTTAGACCTTGCGTGCGGGTCTGGGAGGCATTCTAACGCCTTAAGTGCAGATGGATACAAGATGGTAGGTTTGGATGCGTCACTCAAGCTTCTTAAAATTGCCAAAGGTTCGCAAGATATTGTAGTTGTTTTGGGAGATATTCGCTTTTTGCCCTTCAAAACGAGCAGTTTTGCTGCAATAGTGAGTGTTGACACGAGTTTTGGATACTTGCCCTCTGAATCAGATGACCGAGTTAGCCTATCGGAAGTGCATAGGGTGATGCGTCAGGAAGGTTTGCTTATCATAGATGTCTTTAACCGAGAATTTTTAGCCCTAAAATACAAAGGGAAAAATGATTTAACAAAAGAGAAAGAGTACCCAGACTTTATTCTAAAACAAAAAAGAACCATAAGTAACTCAGGAGATTGGCTTTGTGATTTATGGACTATCAGGGACAAGAAAAATCGACAGGTCAGTTTTTTTGAGCATAAAGTTCGTTTATATGGACTGGATAAGTTGCGAAGTTTGCTTGAAGCCACCAGTTTTAAAGTTAATCAAGTTCTAGGTAACTACGGAGAAGATAATTTTGACGTTCATTCTCCGCGTCTAATCTTTCTAGCGATAGCAGTATGATTTTGGTCAGCTGTCTTTGGGTAAGGTTGTTTTGATTTAGCGCAAAAAAGTTATAAGCGCCTGTAAAGACAGATTGAAGAATCAGATAGTGACAAAGTATGAATGCTTGGAAACTTCGGCTTTCTATGGCTGCAACCTTGGCCGTAATTTTTGGTTTAACCACACTTGTATTTACTTTTGTCTTAACATGGGCTGGAATAGGCCTGAGTTTGTATACTATAGGAATATTTGTGGTTGTTCTCAACATAGCCCAATGGCTACTGTCACCCTACCTTGTTGGTTGGATTTATAAAGTTAAGGAAATGCCCCAAAACGAAAGCCTCCAAATCCACCAGATGATCACGGATTTAAGCCAGAAAAGTGGCATACCCAAACCAAAATTAATGCTGTCACAAATTCCACTGCCCAACGCATTTGCGTATGGTTCTCCATTAACAGGAAGCAGAGTTGCAGTAACTCAGGGACTTTTAAAGAATCTTGATGACGGGGAAGTTGAAGCGGTTTTGGGTCATGAACTTGGTCACTTAAAACACCACGATGTACAAGTTATGATGGTAGTTTCATTCCTACCTGCACTGTTCTACTATATTGGATACTCGCTTATGCTCTCAGGGATGTTTGGAGGGGGACAACGCAAAAATGAAGGGGGCGGAAACAACGCATTAATTGGCATTGCCTTCATGGCGTTCTCATGGATACTAACACTATTCACATTGTATCTGAGCCGCCTGCGTGAATATTATGCTGATAGACACAGCGCCCAAATCGTTGAAAACGGTGCACAAAAACTCTCCACAGGCTTAGTCACCATCGTTCAAGAAAGTAAGCACACTGGAAAACAAAAGGATGAAAAGAAAAGCAATAGTTCCTACAAAGCCCTCTTCATCGCTGACCCTGATCGCGTAAATGTAGATGCAGCAGAATTAAACGCAAATCACATTACAAACAAACAAGACCTTCTAAGAGAAACACTTGCAAAACAACCCACATCAATCGACAATTTCGCTGAAGTCTTCTCAACTCACCCAAACATAATCAAACGATTAAGGGCATTGCAAGAACTCAGTAAGAATCCATCAACTTATTAAAAAAATATCCTTTCATCTCTATTGTTCAAAAAAGGGTTAGATTTCTTTTCTTCAACAATAATTGAACTCTCGCCGTGTCCAGGATACACCAACAAATTCAAAGGCAACTCCATCAGTTTTCTTAAGGAATTCTTCATTTCACTCATAGAGCCACCAGGAAAGTCGGTTCTCCCGATTCCGCCAGCAAAAAGTGTGTCACCTGTAAAAACAAGTTTTTCACCGACAAGGCATATGCTTCCAGGTGTGTGCCCAGGTGTGTGCAGAACTTTGAGAATTTCATTACCAACCTTAATTAAATTGCCATCCTTGAACAGCTAAGTTTTGGGGAAAACTGTCTTTCTCCAAGTCTTGTATGAAATGTTCATCAAGTAAGTGGATACATATAGGAACTTTGAACCTTTGTTGAAAAAATGTATCACCTTGGATGTGGTCGTCATGTCCATGGGTGTTGACAATAAAATTTATTTTCAATTTTTTTTCAGCGATATAATTTAAAATTGGTCCGGCGTCAGAAGAAAGATCTATTCCAGGATCAATAATAATCGCTTCTTTGGTTTCTTGTGAACTGGCAACGTAACAGTTGGTTGATAACATGCCAACAGTGAATGTTTCAACGAGCATACAAATCAAAATGGAAATAAGCGCTACTAAAATAAAGTGTTTTGCCCTAGCTCTAACTAATTATTTGATTTTTGCAATGAAAAAGTTTAGTCAAAATCTAAGAATATTGATTAGGCGTCAGAGGTCTGGAAGCCTGTAACTTTTATTGTGCTTCGACATTTAGCACAGCTGATAACTAATTCTGTTAGTTCGTCATTATCGACTTTGGTATCTAAAATTTCGTAGTTATCCTCTGATTCGTCGTCTGGAGATATTGGTACTTTGCATTTGGGACATTCGAACGAGCCATCGCTTTCAAGAATAGCTAAATTTACCTTGTACACCGAAGCTTTTTTGTCCAGCTTTTTCATCATCATGTTAATTCACTCTTTTCTTTAAATTTTCATTGACCGTATTAATTAAATAACGATTATGAATTTCTATTCAATATGTGAGCTCCATTTAAAAGCTTGACGCAAAAAAAAGGATAAATTAGTGTTTTACACGCCATTTTTAGTTACGACTCTGCCTGTTTTTCAAAGTTTTCAGGAGAAATGTAATCGCCATACATCTCCTTTGCGGCAACCAAACGTTCCCTCTGCAAATATAGAATGCCGAACATTTCAAGCGGTGTGTCTGTAACGTTTTCTTGGTAGAACCTTTGTACTCTCTCAATCTTTGCCAAGTTTTCTGGAACGCGTATTGTGAATTGTTTATTGTATTCTTCTTTTGAGTAGTTTTTGCATAGGACAGATTTGAAGAGTTTTTTGAGGTCTTCATATTTGGGTATGTACCCTGTGGGGGTTTTTAATGCGCCGACTTCATTGTGTACACGGAGTTCCATCCATTTTAACCATACGTGTTTGTCTTGAGGGCTGTTGAGATATTTGCCGTTGCCAACTTCTTTGAGGAAATAGTTGACGCCAAAGACGATTGGTTGCTTTTTGAGTTTGCGTCCAAAATCTAAGTTGTTGTGGACGTTTTTGCCCATGGGAATTGAGATAAAGTCTTGGATGCTCATCATGTTGATTTCGGGTACGCCTTCTTTGCCAATGGTAGCGAAAGTAGTTTCTGTTTCTAAGGATGCACCATATGCGACTATACCGTGGTCCCAATTGAAACTCTGTTGTACGGGAACATAGGCTTTGACGTCCCGTCCGCCGTACATTATTCCGCCGAGTTCGACGCCGTTTGGATTGTCAAGTTCTGGATCAACGTTTTCGAGTGCTTTTAGGGCTACTGCATATCGGGCGTTTTTGTTTGCTACTGGAACGTCGTTGCCGTTTTCATCTTTCTTGCCTTCGTACCAAGTGCCTGTATAGTTACAGCCTTCTTTAGGAAATTCTTGTCCCATGCCCAGCCAGTATGGTTTGCCATCTTTCACCATAATGTTGGAGAAAATAATTTCGCCTGGATTTGTGAGAACTTTCCAGATTAATGCATCATCTCTTGGATTCACGTCTTGTATAATACCGAAAATTCCTGACTCAACATTCACTGCGCGTGCGGCTGAGTCAATATCTCGGATGTAGGCGATGTCATCACCAAGGATGGTTTCACCGGGAAGCATCGCAGTTGAGGTTTTGCCACACGCACTTGGGAAAGCACCCGCAAAGTAGGTTTTGCGTCCACCTGGACCAAAAACTCCCATGAGGAGCATATGCTCTGCGAGCCAACCCTCACTGCTGGCTTTGCGGATGGCTAAACGGAAAGCAAGTTTTTTGAAGCCTACACTATTGCCTGCGTACTGGGTGTTGACGCTGTAAATGGTGTTGTCCATATGGTCGATGTAGATGCGTTTTTTATTGTAGTCCACACTAACATTGTCGCTGTTAAGTTTCCCAGCTGAGTGCAAGACGCGAAGGAAGTCGCTTTTGGTTCCTGCCTTCACAAATTGCTCGTACCCAGGTCTGTAAAGTAAAGATTCAGAATGCGCTACATACCATGAATCGGTGCATTGTAAACCCAGAATTGTGAATTTTGAGTCAGCTGGTCCGAGGGCGATGAAGCGCACTATCATTGTTTTATCAACCATGGAGCCGCGGAGTGTCCCCATAACTTCAAGGAGTCCTTCTTGGCGATCCATCTGGTTGAGGGCTTTGCTTAGTGTGATTCCCTTGGGCACAAGGTATTTTGTAGCTTGGCGGTCGCGTCCTTGGTCCTGTTCGCCATCGAAGTGAACAGTGTGACCGGGTATTGTAAGGATTGCTTGTTCTTCACCTGTGGCTATTGCTTGTTTACGCACAAACGCTATATCTTCTGCAGAGTCGCTGCAGATGAAGATTTTTTCTGGATGACAGAGGTCGCTTTCTTTGGCGATGAATTCATGGATGTTTGGGTTGTCTATTGCACTTAGTTTTTGGAAGTCTTTAGAGCTTAGTTTGGGTTGTAATGCTTCAAGGTACGGATTCATAATATTCATCATTCTCCTATAGTTCGTTTACGTTTCCGGGTACACGTGGAAATGGTTGGCATTCAGCTATGTGTTTAACCCCTGCTATCCAGCCAACTAAGCGTTCCATGCCTATGCCTGCGCCAGCTGTTGGTTTAAGTCTGCCTTCCTTAGCCATTTTTAGAATTAATTTATAGTTTTCTTTTTTGACTTGGTCGCGCTCAATTTTAGTCAGGACCTTAGTGTACTCATACTCTCGTTTTGCACCTGAGAGAACTTCACCAAATTGTGGCAAGAACAGGTCATAGTTGTCCCATTTGCCTGTTTTAAAGTCTTCAAAATCATAGAACTCCCGTGGAATGTTAGTTACCCAGACTGGCTCGGTTATATCGCTTGTTATACCAGCTTCCCAGTCTTTGCCGTATTTAGCTTCAAGTTCAACGCGATCATATATCTTAAACGGCGTCTTTGGTACCTTGAGACCTTCACAACGGCACAATGTAGTTAATTCACTCTTCATTTCGCGTTTTAAGTCTTTAATTAAAGTAACAATCGCTATCTCAACCAAAGCGAAAATGTCTTTCGAGGATTCACCTTGAGCCTCAAAGTCTAATTGGGTAAACTCGTAAATGTGCCTTCCAGTTTTTGCGCGTTCTGCTTTTTCAATTCGAATGTTGGGTGAGAGAATGAATAATTTTGGGTATGCAGTTGAAGCGGCAATAAGTTTATGGATAATCATGCTAGCAGTGGTTCGCACTGGTTTGCCATAGATGTCGACTTCTATTCTTTTCTCTATGGATGCTCCTGGATCAGGCCAGAGAGGATCAGTACTTTGACTCAGTGCCACAGGCAACAACCATTGAAATCCTTTATTTACAAATGTTGAAGTGAGGCTTTTTAGTGTGTAAGTCATGACTTTGCCTATGCAGGCTTTTCTTTCTATTTCTGTTGCCGTCAGTTGGTCTAACGGTTTGGGAATTTCTATTAATTCTTGTTTTGCCATTTTGATCACTATGAATCTGTCTTGATGTACACTATGCAGTGTAGATAATAAGTTTTATACAATAAAACATAGATAATTTACAATTAATACAAGCTTTAATACTTGAAACATGTAATATTTACATATGAGCGTTAAACTTGACGAAAAAGACCTTGCCATTCTCACACTGATCCAAGAAAATAGCAAACTCACTGCAAATCAAATAGCTAAAAAAATCAACGCCCCTATCACAACAGTTTTCGCTAAAACTAAACGCATGGAAGAAATGGGGATAATAAAAGAGTACCGAGCTATCCTTTCGCCAGAAAAACTCAACCTTGCCACCGCAGCATTCATACTAGCCGCAGTTTCCTACAGAACAAAAAATGAAGATGAAACTCCAATTTCGCAACGGCAAGTGGCTGAAGAAATCGCCCTCTTTCCCGAAGTGCAGGAAGTCCATATAATCACTGGGGATTGGGATTTGCTGGTCAAATTGCGGGCTGAGAATGTAGATGCGGTCGGAAAATTTGTGGTTGATAAGTTGAGACTCATTAAGGGCTTGGATAAGACATTGACATGTATGGTTTTTGAAACTGTGAAAGAATCAACGAGTCTTCCTCAGACATTTAGGAAAAGCCTATTGAAACCATAAGTTAAGCCGAACTAGAATAGTAAAGCAATGGTAATGCGAGAAGAATAGTGTTTTTTCCTTTGGAAGTAAGAGAATACTCTACCCGAAGTGGCGGTCCATCAGTGACCTTTCGGTTTATGTAGCCATGGATTTGGAGCGTCTTAAGTTTGTCCGAGAGGGTTCTTGAGTTGACTCCTAAGATTTTCTTTATACCTCCAAAACCAATGGCGTCTTTAAGCATGAGAGTATAGAGAATTTCTAGGCTCCATTTCTGGAAAAGCAAGTTAAAGCTCTCCTGAAGGCTCTCCAACTCGTCTTTAAGTTCGGTTGGAGTGATTTTCTGTTTCTCTATGATTGCATTAAAAGTCTCTTCTATACCGCGAAGAACCTGATTCATTCGGGTTTCCACGATTTTGCGGAATTCCGCACTTAAAGTTAGGGGAACACTCATGGAGTTTACACTCGGTGTAGTTGTGCTCACTTCACAATTTATTAAGCTTTACATATACAACAAGGTATACAAAGTAAAGTTGACTTGAGGAACAAATCACATGGAAAAATATGACGCCATAGTTGTTGGAGCAGGAACAGCAGGTTGCCTCGCAGCAAAAACCATAGCTGAAAAAGGCCTAAAAGTATGCCTTCTTGAAAAGAAGCCACGCGAAGAAATCGGCGAGAAAATCTGCGGAGATGCCCTAGGTGAGCACCACCTAAAATTCTTGGGGCTCGAGAAACCGACAGGAGGCGAGCTAGAAGCTAAAATTGACGGAATAAAAATTTTCTCACCAGACGAAAACACTGTTTTCACTATAGCGGATAAAGATTTCATAGGTTACCTACTTAACCGACGCCTATTTGGGCAATGGCTCCTCGAAAAAGCCACCGATAAAGGAGCTTTATTGCAAGATAACATGAATTTCCGTTCACCCATATTCGAAAAAGGCGCCGTTGTGGGAATCACTGCTAAGAATATGAAGACAGGCAAGGTTGCTGAACTTCGAAGCAAGGTTGTGGTTGACGCTAGTGGATACTTTGGCATGGTTCGTAAACAGCTACCTTCTGAGATGGGGATAGATCGAGATATTGCCAATCAAGACGTTGAAGCATGTTATCGAGAAATCCGCCAATTAAAACAAGAAACAGAAAACACCCGTTTCTGTGAAATATACCTTAACCAAACAGCTTCACCAGGCGGTTACATTTGGATATTCCCTAAAGGCGGCGCACGTGTGAATGTCGGCCTAGGTATTTGTATGCGCGGCAACTACCCTAACCCAAAACAGAAACTCTACGAAACAGCCTTCAAGAAACCAATCTTTGATGGCTCTTTGGTTTTAACTGGTGGATCTTGGTTTGATCCAGTCCGAAGACCTTTAGACAACATGGTTTCAAATGGTGTCATGTTAGTTGGAGACGCAGCTTCACTAGTTAATCCGATTCACGGCGGTGGCATCGGACCCTCAATGCTAAGCGGCTATTTTGCAGGACAACAAATCATTGAAGCACTCAGCAAAGGAGAACCTACCAAAGAAGCACTCTGGGGTTACAACAAGAAATACATCGATACCTACGGCAAAAAACAAGGCACATTAGACATCTTCAAAATGTTCCTTTTATCATGCAGTGATGCTGACCTCAACTACGGCATGAACGAGAAACTAATGACAGAAGACGATGTACTCAAAGCTGGCATGGGCGATGACTTCCACTTAAACATCACCGAAACCGCGAAACGAGTCTTCAAAGGTCTTCGACGTGTTGGATTCCTCAACAGATTGCGCTTGACAGTATCAATGATGAGGGGACTTAGTGCACACTACAACACATATCCTTCAACACCTGAAGGTTTCGAGCCTTGGCGTTTGCAAACAATAAAACTGATTGAAGACGCTAGAAAAAAACTTGTAGATTAAGTAGTTCAACAATTTTATTTCTTATTTTTTCTTCTGTAAATGCTTAAATTAATAGCTTACGTGGATATTATCTGGTGAAAAAATGGTTTATTGCTCTAATTGCGGAGAAAAAATAGATGATAATGCTTTCTTCTGCCCAAAATGTGGCACTAAAACCCCAGCAGGTAAAGCTTCAAATGCGTCTTACCCCGCTGATGAGTTAAGGGATGCCTTCTATAAAGTTGGAATTGAATTGGAACGCGCATTCAATATTGCTGCGCGTGAAACGCAAGCTGCATTTAGAAAAGCAAGTGAAAATATGCAGCAAAAAACTTCAACTAAAAATGCTGGCAATCAAGGATCCGTTGTTTGTGCCAGTTGTGGTGCAAATAATGTTTCTGGAGCAGTTTTCTGCCGTAGTTGTGGAATAAAGGTAGCATCCGAAGAGAAGTCTTTTGGAAGCAAATAAAGAAATGAGTGCAAACAAGACGCTGATAGCCTATGTGAGTAAAGGAGGAGCTACTGAGGAAGCTGCTAGGAAAATAGCGGAAACTCTGCGTTCAAAGTTTCAGTTAGAAGTTGATTTAGTTGATCTTCAAGAGCAGAAGTCCCCTGACTTACAGCAATATCAGAACATAGTGACGGGTGGCGGTGTCAGGGGAGGCAGAATATATGGAAAAACGTTAAAATTTCTTGAAAACGATTTAAGCGGTAAGAAAGTAGCTTTTTTTGTCTCCTCTTCCTGGGCTGGTACACCTGGAAGTTATGAAAATGCAAAAACAAAATTTGTAGAAAACACCTTAACCAAATACCCCAAGATTAATCCTGTAAGCACAGAAGCCTTCGGCGGGCGCATAAGATATTTTAGAAGAACCATGTTGGATAACACAGATTTAGCTAAAGTTGAGGCTTGGGCAGAAGAACTTGGAAAAAAATTCATACAATAAACCAACTATCACAAAAGCAAACGCCTTGCTTTGCCCATCTTGTTGCATAGAATTCGTTGAAGTGGAGTTTGACTTAGAATTTGACGGTGTTGTTCTGCATAATGTAAAGGCGCTCAGATGCCCAGCGTGCCAAGAGGAAGTATTCACGTCAGAACAAGTACAAGAAATCAGGAAACGCTCGGGCACTTAATTTTGCTCTTGAGAAAGAGATATGGAGCCAAATTAGGAATGTGGATTAAACCGAGCGGATTTTGGACAAATGCAATATCATTGCATAACGTAAACAAGTGACACTGTATCCCATTTGACCAAACTTAACGAAGAGGTTTTCCAGTTGGTTTTTTCATTGAAGATTAACTTAACCAATTCCTGAGGCATTTTTCGTTTGTCTTTGTCTTAACTTTAGAAGTGTGTGATTGTTGCAATTGATGTGCAGGGTACTGTTGCAACAACAATAACAACAACAACTTCTCCATTGCGTTACAATAATATCAAATGGTTAATTTTTTTGGCGGACGTTCACTAAAACACTAATTAGATGACAACGTTCTAACTGCGCCTTCTCTAAAAGGGGCTGTTTTCTGACATTTTGAGCCATTAAAATCAGTTTAAGGTTGTTTGAAAACGCCAACATATAGATTTATCTTTAGTGAGGTTAAGGTAGGATTTTGGCTTTAGCCTTTATTTTTGCGGGTCGCAAGGTTTTTATGTTCCGCTTAAATCTGTAAGGTGTCGCCAAGATATAATAGACGGCAAAACAATGGATTGTTGGACCAAAATGGTTAGAAAAGCACGAATACGGCTCACAAGTACTGATTACAGTAAATTAGAAGAGGTATGTGGAGAACTAAAAAGCATCGCCTCAAAAACAGGCGTGAAAATGAATGGACCAGTACCACTACCAACAAAACGCTTGCGCGTTCCAGTCCTTAAAGGCCCATCAGGCGAAGGCACTGCAACATGGGATCGATGGGAAATGCGCATTCACAAACGCTTAATTGACATTGACTCTGAAGAACGTGTTATGCGTAGAATTATGCGTATACGTGTTCCAGAAGAAGTTCATGTCACAATTGAACTTATTTAGTTTTAATTTTTTTTCTTAATTCAGTATTTTAGCAGATTTTTTAAATCTTCGACCTGCCTGACAACTAAGATGTGAAACAATGAAAGAAGTTGGGGACATTTTAGTCAGTCACCATAACCGACTTGGGCAGACCAATCAGGGAGTTGAAGAATAATCGTAGATTAGAAGAAAAGTATCCACCCTGTTATCGCTATTAAAACGGCAGATGGAATAACCGCGGCTACCCACACTGTCTTATTTAAATTGAAAATTTTGTAGCCATCGAAGACTCCAAATGGAATCAGATTAAAGATTGCCATGAACGCATTGATATATGCTGAGAAAATCAACATAGACCTCCAGTAAATATCAATTGAAGGCAACCCAAATGCTAAACCCAGAAACGCCGCGGCGAATATCATGTTAGTGATGACTCCTGCAACGGAGATTTTAACCATGTCCTTGGATGTAGGTGCGTTTCCTCCAATCATCATGGCACCGGGTGCAATCATTTTGAAAGGTAAAAACACTGAAACAAGCGTTAACACGGCTCCAAATGTTGTTAAACGGAATTCAGCCCACATTCCTGCTTGTTGAGCCATTACTTTGTGAGCGAATTCGTGAACCAAAAAGGAAACGGTCATAATAACGGCGAAAGCAGCCATAATAGCCCAGCCCCAACTGAAACTATACCAAGCCATCGATAAACCAACTCCTAAGACAAGTGCCGCTGCAACGCCAATGTGTTTGAGTTCTTTTGGGCTTGTAGTAATGTGGCTTTTGCGTCTGTAAGGGTCTTGACCGAACACATAGCTGTAATTGTAAGAGTTGTAGCCTTGCTGATTCATTACACGCTCTTGGGTTTGTTGGCGGGCGTTGTTGATTGATGGGCACATGTGGTTTTCGGGTAAACGGTGGTCACCGCAGAATTGTCCGCCGCAGAACGGGCAACGGAACGGGATCAATGTTTCTGTACCGCATGCTTGGCATTTCATCTTGGTCTGGCGCCTTTCACACTAAATGCAAAGGGTATCTTATATTTTTACGCCAAAATAATGAAGAATTTGCTTCAAGTTCGAGTAGGCAGAAAGATCAAGACTTAATCACCCAATTTTTTTCCGCTCAAAAAATAAAAATCGCTCCATACCTAAACATGCATAAATGCTTTAAAACAAGCAAACAATATCAACAGCACAAGGAAACGTCAGGAGTCTCGCCAGTTTGAAGTCATTTAGTTTTGTCCATACTGCAGATTTGCATTTAGGATATGCGCAATATGGTTTAGAAACAAGAAGGCAAGACTTCGACGACGCATTCAAAGAATTAGTAGACAAAACAATCGCGATAAAACCCGACTTTATGATCATCGCGGGTGACCTTTTTCATCAGGCGAGACCATCAAATCACACCTTAGAAAACACCATACGAAGCTTCAAACGGTTAAAGGATGCAGGCATCCCTGTCTTAACTGTGGATGGTTCACATGATTCTGCTCCAAACACAATTACAAGTACAATTCTCTATCCACTTGACAGTGCAGGATTAATCATCCATTTGCCAAGGCATCAAGGTGCATGCTGGAGTAAAGAAAATTCCTGCTACGTCTACGGTATACCTACCTACCATAATAGGCATAAAACCCAAGAAGCGCTTCCCAAATTCATCGAGGACAATCCTCCTATGCCAAAGATTGGAGTCGCCAACATTTTTGTGTTACATGGCGCTTTGGATTTGCCAGGTGTTAAGGGACCTTTTGAAGCTGAAATCTTGCCAGATAATTTGCCAAGTGGCTTTTGTTATTATGCTGCAGGTCACCTCCATAAACAGAGTATGATCAACTTTAAAGACGGTATATTAGTGTACAGCGGCAGCACCGAAACCGTAAGTTATGACGAAGCCAAGAACATCAAAGGCTTCTACCACGTCAAAGTTGATGAAAAAGGTCAAGTTAAACCAGAAATAATAGAATTGACTACGCCCCGCAAATTTATCATCATGGCAGAACAGGATTTTACGGGTATGGCTTCAGCCAAGATAACTGAACTAGCAGTCCAAATGGTAAAAGATACAGATGAAGAAGGCATAGTGATTATTCCAGTTCTTAAGGGAACACTACTTTCCGAAGCAAGTCGATCAGAAATCGATATTGCAAAAATCCGAAATGCAGGAGAAAAAGCATTGCTTGTTCACCCTGTTGTTTTGCTTAAGGAGACAGTAGTCTCCGACGAAATCGTACGTTCAATATTTGAAAGTGGATTCAAAGACTTTAAAACCAAAGCCTTTGAGTATTTCCAGCAAATCTTTTCGGAACGATACGGCAAAGATGAAGCAGAAAAAATCGCGAGAGGAGCGCTTAGCTTAATTGAGCCCTTAACTCGAAAACAAGATGACAAAATTAAACAAGCAATCGAGGAACTCGCGAAATGAAAATTGAAATAGTACAACTCGAAAATATCCGCAGTCACATAAAATCCACTGTCCCTTTTACTCGAGGATTTAACTGTCTCGTTGGCGGTTTAGGATGCGGCAAATCCAGCGTCATGTACGCTGTTGATTTTGCGTTATTCGGAGACTCGATTGGAAGAAGTTTTGAGTATTTGTTACGTGAAGGCGCTGACTCGGGAAAGGTCACGATCCAATTCAAGCACAACGGCAGAACATACAAGCTAACTAGAGGATTAAGAAGAAAGGGCAAAAGTATCAACCAGGACTTTGAGGATCTTAAGCTCTTTGAGGATGAGAAACTTGTTGCAAGCATGAAAACCGATGCTATAGCTGAACAATTAAAGGCAATAACCGGTTTGGATAAGGACCTTTACCGCGAAATCGTCTGGTTTAGGCAAGAACACCTCAAAGAACTGTTAGATGCGACACCTCGAGATAGGCAAAGACGCCTAGATGAACTCTTTGGATTATCAGATTTTGAAGTTGCATGGAGTAACATTGCCCAATACCAACGTGACTATGACATCGAAAAAAGGGTTTATGAAAAAGATCCGGACGTTAACGGCTTAGAAAAACTCAGCAACGAATACAACAGGGCAGGTGAAGAATTCACCCTTTTGGAGATGGATTTGGAGAATTCAACGCAAAAACTAGCTATTGCCAAAAGAGCGTTGGATGAAGCAAACTCTAAACTTAAGCAGCTGGAAGAGAAAAAAGTTGCTATAGAAGAGCTAAAACGAAAAGAAGCAAGGTTAAACGCTAATATAACGAATATGAATAATACATTTGCATCTCTTAACCAGCGAATCGAAGGCAAAAAAAGCATAGTTGACAATTTACGTCAACGCCAAAACTCATTGGATTCTCAAACAAGAATGTGCTTAGATAAACTTGAGCAAGCAGGATTACCAATTGATCAACCCATGGAACTATTGGGTTCTTGTTTAGCAGGGTTTGATGATAAAATCAGCAATTTGAAAGCTGAGCAGGAATCTACCACACGAAGCATGCAAACAGACCAGAAAAGAGTAGCTCAGTTGGCTGAAGAAAGTAAGTGCCCACTTTGCATTCAACCTTTAACTGGCGAGTATAAATCTGGAATGTTAATGAGAATACAAGTGGAAAATATTGAACGAGAAAAAATGATTAACCAATTTCGAATCGAAGTTTCAAGCTTGCAAAAAACGAAAGTCGTTGCTTCTGAAGCATACTCAAGCTTGCAAACATGCGTAACTCGCAACGCAGATTTGAAAGCAAGAATAATTGAAGAAGAAAACAACCTGATTAACTTTTCAAATGAACTTGAGGAAAAACGGAAATTTGATGCTGATTTGCATTCGCAACTTGAAATGGTACAGTTTGAAATTGGAAAATTCAACATCTCAGATTTAGAAGCAGCCCGTATGCAAAGAGAACATACATTCAAGCAATATTACGTTGTGGAATCAGATTTGCATACCAAAGAGAACCGTAAAAAAGACCTAGCTAAACGGTTAGATGATAACAAAGAACGAATAAACATTGCACAAGAAAAGATCGAGCGAATTGAGAAAATCAGAAAAACCGTTGAAGTACTTGGTGCTATCAGGGATGCTTACCGCTCTATTCAACCTAAACTCAGATGTGAGTTTGTGAAGGTTTTGCGAAATTTTGTTCAGCAAGTGCTTGATAATTTAGTTGGTGGTGAAGGGCCGATGTTAAATTTAGTAATTGATGAAACTTACACGCCATACGTAAAAAGTGATTCAGGTGTAGACCGGGAAGTCAGCAACCTATCAGGCGGTGAACGTACATTGCTGGCTTTTGCATACCGATTAGGGCTTGGGCAAATTATTATGCAGTCACGAACGGGTCATGGCTTGGGCATGTTGATGCTTGATGAACCCACAGAAAATTTGGGTAGCGAAGACGGGAGCATAGAGCGGTTAGCTGAAGCCATAAGTAGATTCAAAGCCATTGAGCAAATCATCGCGGTAACACATAGTGAAGCTTTTGCAGGCAAAGCTGACCATGTAATAACTCTTGAGAAAGAAGCTGGAGCAAGCAAAATATCCATCGAACGCTAATAGTTTTTACTTTATGTGGCATCCAACACTTTGTTCATGCAAGCGATTGTAAGCTTGCGACTAAACCAAAGTGTACACAATAATGACTATTCCAAAAAAGATGCTCGCTGAACCTGTCAGAGTCTTAATTAATTTGTGTACTTTCTCCAAATTTGATGCTGTATAAGCTATAATTGATCCTACTAAGCAAGCTATTCCCACCATACCTAAGATTACGCCCAAACCAAAGAGGAAAATGAAGGCTGTTCCAATCATGACTGAGTTCACGGTTGATAATGTTACTAACATTAGAGCAGCGCTTCCTCCAAGCCCCTGTAGTGCGCCTGTGAATGCTGATTTATGCAAGTGAGCATGAGAGTGAGAATGCTCTTGTTTGTGTTGTTGGTCATGTTCGTGCGTGTGTGAATGTGGATGCGTGTGTGAGTGGGTATGTTCATGGGTTTGACTTTGGTTAGTCTTGATTCTTTCGGTGATTAATGACCTAACTACTAGCACTCCTAATATTATTAACAAAACCCCAGCTGCGCAATCGAATAATTTTAGAACGGTTGGTGGGATTACAATGCTCAGAGTTAGCACCAACATTCCTATTACTAATAACACCGCTGAATGTCCAACACCCCAGACTGTGGCTGAAGTAATGGATTTGCGGAGACTTTTGTTATTACATACTAAGGCGGAAACTGCAACAACGTGATCTGGATCTAGTGAGTGGCCTAAACCTAAGCCTAATCCTGTAAGGAGGATAAATATTATCGACAGATCCATAGCTTTGCATACCATTTAACCGAATAGTAATACTTTTCTATACTTTACAATGAATAATACCCTAAATCACTATATCATATTTGATTCCGCGTTTTTTGCGATAGCTTCCAATACACATCTTGTAAACGGACCCAATTGCGCTTCGCTATCGAGCTTTGATTTATTGATGCCAAATTCCAAAGAATGATCTGTTTGACATTTCAATGCTGTTTGAACAATTTCTTCAAACAAAACTGAGTCTACTGTGGTAGCATTTTTTTCTGGGATTAAGCCTTTTGCTAAATCTTCGTCAAGCCTGAGTGTTGCAATTACTAGCTTTGCTATTTTGTCATCCGATAGAATTAGTTCAATCTGTTTCTTGAGTTGCTTGTACTTTGGGCTTTCCTTGGTTATTTTTCCTTCGAAAACTCTATATATTATGGTTTCAAGCGGTAGGCATCTATCCGCCAATCTTTCAATAAGAGTTCTTTTTGGAGAAATGTTCTCTTGCTTAAAAATGGCTATTTTCACTCCTTTTCGAACACACATCCCAATTAACTCACCAAGAATAGTGAAGGTCCCGGCGTATTGTATTGGTTCGCCTCTTTTGGTACAACCAACTGCAACACTATCTGTCAAGGTCCCTGTGGCTAAGTCGCCTGAAAAACGACTTCTGATATCTAATTCTCTCAAAGCAACAGTTTTGGCTTCAGTTGCTGTTTTAATAACTTCAACCATACAACCCTCAGTTAAATTTCCATCAACTAATACTACAATGTTTATTGTGCCAATTTTTTGGATGTTGACTACTCTTTGATGCCGCCGGTTCACCTGCCGTAACAGCTACGGTGGCTCCGGCAGTTATAAAAACTGTCAAAGTTACGCCGTCATATTTTTCAGTAAATGACACTAAGTTTTTCATTTTGGCAGCAGTCATCAGCCCGACCACTTTCTCCTTTGGAAGTTGAAGTTCTTGTGCAGCTTTAACCAAGAAATCTTCAGGACCACTCCAGTGCATGTCGCTCTTGTCGCTTCCGCTGCCTTCTGGGACTTGAACGTTAATAATTCCATTTGCCTCAACCAAACCTCCATTCAAAAGTGCAGAACTGAGTATTCTCAGAGGAGTCTTAGACCAAATAACAAGTGTTTGATTCTTGACTTCAGCGTTAATGTTCTCTATTTCAACGTTCAATATCATAGTTTAGCCCTGCAGTTAAATTTTGAATGAAGTTAATTTTTGGTTATTTAAGCCTTGGCTTAGATCAGCTATCAGTTTCTGGAAATCAGAGATTTTTGCCAAACATTCCTAATCTATTAAGAGCAAGGCAAAAGTTTCAGGATTCTTATTAAAAGGTAAAGTGAATTTTATGCCAGCCTTCTCCGCAGTCGCTTTAACGTTAACTCCGACACCTTCTTCTGAATATCGCTTCATTGTCGGATGGATGCAAACTCCTTTTTCCACATTGCATTTTTCACACAAATGACAAGCCCCCGAAACTAAACCTACCGCAAGTAAATATCCTTGGTTAGAAGCTACTCTCTCGAGTTTATGGATGA
Source organism: Candidatus Bathyarchaeota archaeon (assembly GCA_963831895.1). Lineage (GTDB taxonomy): Archaea > Thermoproteota > Bathyarchaeia > Bathyarchaeales > Bathycorpusculaceae > Bathycorpusculum. The sequence goes on along the minus strand of CAWHSD010000003.1, from coordinate 156,037 downwards.
TATCCAGCAATTTTTTCATCTCATCCTTCCAACCCAGCCAAAACTTATCGACTTTTTCCTTCATGTCTAAAGGAATAGAGGGGTCAGCGGTTTTTGAAAGATGTTTGATCAATTCTGAATCGCCCTCAACCTGCGTTCTAAATTTCATAAATATGGCATAATGGTATTCGTTTACGATTTTTCGAAATTCATCGGGCGTTGGAGCGTAAGGTGGACAGGCTAATGTTTTTCCATATTTTTCACAACCGAGTTTACATTTGAAAACAACACGGTCTTCGATGACGATTTTTTTGACTTGAATTATCTTAGCATCCTCGGCACCTAAGCTTAATGCCTGTTCTATAAGAAAATTAAGCGATTCTATCTTGTCAACTTTTTTCATTCTATTTCACGATCACGCTTTTTAAATTATCTGGGAAATGCTTGGGTTGGTAGACACAAGCTGGGTCTTGGTTTAGACTATCTTTGCTGTATATGTAGGCTCGAGCTCGGCAGCCGCCACAGATGATTTTGAATTCGCAGTCGCCACATTTGCCTTTGAGGTTGTTGCGGTCTGCAAGTTTTTTCAGTTTTTCCGATTTGGGCATTCGATCCATGATTTGTTGAATGCTGTCTGTTCGAATGTCGCCGAATTCTAAGCCAAGTGGTGCGCAGGCATAGGCTTTTCCATCTTCGAGAATTTCCAGCCATTCGTATTTCTTGAGGTTATCACACATACTGCAGGTACTCCTTAGTTCCCGCGAGGGCTCCTTGGTTTTCAGCAAACGGTTGTTAAACATTTCATAGGGCACTATGAGGATTTTGTCTTTGACTTTCTTGTTAAGATCATAAATTACTTTCAGCTGATCTTCTTTTTGTTGTGGCGTTGGCTCCAGTGGACCCAGCATCCTCAATTGATTTTCAACGTCTATGGGTTGGGGGATTAGCGATGCTATATGGAAACTTTGTGCGCCCAAATCAATTGCAAGTTGAACTAAAGCAAGAATCTGATTGACAACATATTTTGTGTTTATCACACTTATGGCGAAGGGAATGTCAAATTCTTTGCATAGCTTAACAGCCTGTATGCTATCTTCGAAAGCACCTTCGCCGCGAAGTTTATCATCAATCTCTTTTAGCCCCGCGAAACAGATAATAGCTTTGCAGTTCGCTGCTGCTAATTCTTTTGCGACCTTGTAGTCAAAATGCCACCCTGTAACCTTCACATAAGGAGACAATTTCAATTCTGCGACGTAGCGAATGATTTCTAAGAAATCCTTGCGCATCAGTGGCTCACCTGTCCAGCCAGCTCCAGAAATGAAGAGGTTGTCAACCCCAAAATCCGCGACTTTCTTTAGCATGACTTTCGCTTCGCAGGTCGTTAATTCGTTGAGTTTTGGTTTTCCATCTCCAAGAGAAAAAGCATGTTTAACAGGATAAGCCCTAGTACATGACCAAATGAAGTGGTCAAGTTTGTTCCCATGTTTTTCGGAACCGAAAAGTTTTTTCTTATCTTCTTTAAGGGGCATTAAAAAACCTCTTTGTTATCTGAGGTTTTTGTGATTGGTTTGAGTTTGTTCTTCATATGGCCTGGAATTTCGGATTGAGCGCGCCTACGTAGTTCCAACCTGTCATGAGTTGCGTTGACAAGTGTGGGCAACTCGGAAGGATGTTTGATGAAGATGGCTCCAGAATTCTTTAATTCAAACAAAAGAGCAGTTGCTTTACCAGCGGTGAAATCTCGACTTTCTATTGGCACTTCATCAATTACATATGTTCGTATTCCCCGTTTAACAGCCTCAAGTGCCATTTCAAGATTAGAGAGATTCCCGTAGCCAAACGGAACGGAAGTTACCACCACGATAGCTGATTTAAATATCATTTCTGAGAGCAACCTCTTTGACTCTTCGGTTATGGGCGAGAAAGGTGCCTCACTTACTGTGGGAATTTTCAGAAGCTCTGCGGTTTCGTAATCTGTGTCCAGCATGTTGAGAACTCCAGCAGTCACTTCATAACCTTCATCGAATAGGGCTTTCATCACAACTGTTCCTGTTCCAGCTCCTGCTATGATGTGAATAGCGCAGTTACGGGGTACAGAAGATTTCTGTGGGCTAAGAGGAATTACAAACAGCGAGTTTGTTACGAGGCTTTTCTTGACAATCGCGTCAACGTGAAAAACAGTCTTAATGTTCTCACTCGTCAGGACATTTTCTACAGCTCCAGCTGCAAAAATAGTTGCGCCTTTGAGCAGTAGAATTGAGCTGCAGTAGCGTGCCGCCAAGTTTAAGTCGTGAATAACAGCTAATACAATTAAGTGTTCCTTAGTGCAAAGTTCCTTTACTAGATCCATGATTTCTAACTGGTTAATCATGTCTAGATGAGTAAGCGGTTCATCGAGCAATAGAACCTTAGGCTCCTGTGCTAAGGCACGAGCGATTACGACGCGTTGTTTTTCTCCGCCGCTTAATTCGTTTATGGGGCGGTCAGCTAATTGCCAAGTGTTGGTTCGGTTCATAGCTTTCCTGACGATTGTTAAGTCTGACTCTGATTCCATTTGGAATCTTTTCATGTGTGGGTTTCGTCCCATCAACACAATGTCTAACGCGGTAAAACTGAAGCCTATGTTGCTTTCCTGTGGTACGATTGCCATTTGTTTGGCAAGTTCCATGCTTTTAATATTGTAAATGTCGGTTTTGTCGAGGATTATTGTTCCTTTGTAGGGTTTGAGGGTTCGGCTGATGCTTTTTAGAAGGGTGGTTTTTCCTGAGCCGTTTGGTCCTATTATTCCAACGAAATCACCTTCTTTTACGGTGAAGTTGACATTTTCGAGAATCTTTACTGAACCATAGCGGCATTCGACTCCATCCACACTAAGTAGCACCATGTCCAATTATCACATCCTACAGTGAGTAACTTGTCTTCCTTTTCCTTAGCAGGTAGATAAAGAATGGGGTTCCTGCTATCGCAGTTATTACTCCTACGGGTAATTCGGTTGCCCCTGTAGCTACCCGCGCGACAGAATCGCATAGTATTAGAAATATGGCCCCGACAATCGCTGATGTGGGCAAAAGAATCCGGTGGTCAGGTCCAATAACGAGCCGTGTCATGTGGGGAATTATGAGACCAACGAATCCAATAATTCCGCTTATGGAAACCACGGCGCCTGTTATCAATGAGCCTATGAGCAGAAGTATTTGCCGTACTCTTTCGGTGTTAACTCCTAAATGTTGAGCTGTGTCGTCTCCCATTGATAACATGTTGAGGTCTTTGGTAAAAAAATATGCAATCACCGTTCCTACTAGGACAAATGGAAAAACAACGTAAATGTGAGTCCACGTAATGTTGGAGAATCCACCAGCAATCCAGGCGACAATCCCTATTAGCGCCTTACCTGAACGTAACTCGAACACCGTTTGCAAAGCCAAAATAAATATGTTCACAACGATACCGGACAACAATAGTGTGGTTATTGGTACTTTGTTTCCGACTCGTGACATAAAATAAACAAGAAAAACGGTTAAAACTGCGCCCAAGAAAGCGACTATTTGGAAAAGTCCAAGACCAAAAAAATTAATGACCAGGGATCCTGCATATAAAGTAGCTAAAGTATAGCCAAAAGAAGCTCCTGCTGAAGCACCTAAAAGGTAAGAATCAGCCATTGGGTTTCTAAAAACACCTTGATACATAACGCCGGCGGCTGCCAAGCCAGCACCAACTAGCGCTCCTGCAAGTATACGAGGTAATCGGATTTGGAGAATTATTGCTTCGTTCACATTGGAAATTGAAGAAGAGTCAACATAGTTATTAAGGAAGGGAATTTGCTTACCCAAAATTGCAAGAATATCTGAAAAGTTGATGGGTGCAAAGCCTATGTTTAAACAGAGAATAACAACAACTACAAGTATAACAATCAATAGTAAAAAGATTAACTTCCATCTGGAAGATCGCTTTGAATACTTTTCTTTTACTTTATCGGTAATCATATTTTAACCAAAAAAAGAGTTGGGGAAGTTAAAAAAGGTCTGGGTAGAATGCTTTGGCTGCTGCTTCTATTTGATCTGCTATCCGCGGTCCTGCTTCAGCGAAGAGGTCTCCGTTTACTACGACTACGCGGTCATTTTGTATTGCGTTAATTGAGCTCCAGCCGGGTCTTTCTTTAACTGTGTCTACACTCCCATAGAAGGGTGCTTCATCTGTTTGTGCCATGTTGGTGGGTAATAATATTACGTCCGGGTTCTTCTGGACTATTGTTTCTGAGCTAACTGTAGGATATTGTTGTGTTTCTGCTCCGAAGATATTTTCTCCTCCAGCCTTTGCAATAACGTCATTTATGAATGAGTTATTGCCAGCAGACATCAGTGGAGGTGTCCAGACTTCATAGTACACTTTTGGCGCAGGTAAGTTGGCGGCTGCTATTTTGGCTTCAATGGCGTTAATTTTGCTTGTTAGAGAACCCACAAGTGTAGTTGCATTTTGGTCTGCCCCTGTTGCTTTGCCTACAATAGATATGTCTTTGAAAACGCCGTTTACATCGTTGGGATTGAGTACCAATACTTTATAACCTAAGTCTCTTAGCGTGACAACGTCTGGATCGTTTATGGGTGTTGCGAGAATTAAGTCTGGGTTTAGTGAAGCGATGGTTTCTTTGTTGGGTGTTGAGAAGCCCCCGATGCTTGTCATGTTGCCAGCAGCAATCCAAGCAGCGAAGTCATATGGGTAGTGGTCATAGTCGGTTACGGCAACTACTCTTTCACCTACACCTATGGCGAAGAGGATTTGGGTGTTACTTGGAGCAAGTGAAATAATTCTTTGAGGAACCGAAGTGAAATTGGTTGTATACCCTTCGTCGTCAATTACTGATAAATTTTGAGTTTCTGTATTGTTTGATCCTGGGTTGTAGTTGCTGAGGATGAAAGCGCTAGAAATGATTGAGACGATGATTATTATTGCGGCGATATAGATAGCATATTTTTTGTTCATAGTTTCCTTTAAACTCCTATTACCTGGATGGATTATCCAACACAGTATATAAAGTTTGACCAGATACGACTAACCAAATCATCTTTAAAAAAAACGTTACGCCGGCCTTAACAACCTAATTTTTTGATGAATAAATCAAAAATTATCCGCCGGGAACCTGCATTAAAACAAGGATGTAGCCTTTTTGAATTGTTGTTGCATCGGCACACCCACCTAGGTTTAAAAACTCAATCATCAACCAATAAAATAGATTAGTTAACGATTTTTTGATTCTTAAGGAGGTGGATTTATGGAAGCTACAAACAAGAGCGGTAAAGTAAAGTTTACTTTTGAAATGGAATTAAATCAGCCCGTAATGGAACTCATTAGACAAGACATTGACATGATGATGGATTTGGCATCTCAGGGTGCGGACATTATGAGAAAGAACATGGGCGAAAGAAGGAAGGGTCAAGGAATGGGCATGATGATGCATGGTCAAGAGTAAGCATCGTAAACGTTAAAGAAAGTCCGAGCTAAACTGTGGTTCATTTGCCACAGAAACAATTATTTGCTCGGCAAACTCCTCTTGTTCTGCACTACCGTTTACGGCAATCCAGCATGATCCTTCTGCGCCGCAAACGCCGCCTGCAGCGATTAACTCAACTTCAGCACCTGTTAATGCTTTCATTGCTTCCAGTTCAGTAAACACTTCTCCGGGGGCAGGTAGTAATCGGTATCCACCTGCACCTGGTGCATTAAGTTTCTCGGCGATGTTGTTTAAGTCACCATAGACGCGTTTCTCTAGACCTACTGGAATTATGAGTTTGACTCGACGCCCTACAACCACGGGTAAAGTTAATCCTATAGTTCCTGCTTTTGGGTGACCGATCAAAATAGCCGCTTGTTTACGAGTCAAATCCAAGGCGTTTGCACCTTTCAAAATAACATCGCCTTCGTTGAGGTCATCAATCACATCAGCGATTGTTTTTCCCTTTTCCCAAACACCCTTAGTAATTACAATATCGCCAGGGAACTTGCTCTCGTCAGATAGTCTTCCTTCGGCGGTTACAGTCTTAGTTGGAGGTATGGTTATGCCTCTGAAGAAGTGTTTCCTTGAGAAATCGTTAGCTATTTTGTGGGTTTTTAGAATTTCTTCAGCTACGTAACCATTTGTCGTGCCAGCGATAATAACAAGAGTTCCGTTTTTCAATGCTTTAATTATGGCTGGGTGATTTGCTAAGGTTCTGGCAATTAGCCGTTTGCCTGATTGTGGTGTGATTAGGAATTGTTTCATTTAGGTGTCAACTCTTGTATTATTAAATCAGCTATATGGAATAAAAGTTTTAATCCTCAATTAATTCTACTTTCATGAAAATATGGATTGCATCAAGCATAATAGAACAGCTTTAAATGCAAGCACGCCTTAGAATGGGAGGTTTATAAGGTGAGTATTTTGGCTCAAAAAGTTCATGGAAGAATAACTAATTATCGCACTGGAATTAGAGAACAAACATCTAACGAGTGCTTAATTGAATTTGAAAACATTACTTCTGCCTCTCTAGCATGTAAGCTAGTTGGACAAAAAGTTACTTGGACAAATGGAACCACCAAGCTTACTGGAAAAGTTCGAGGTCCACACGGTAAAAACGGAATGGTTAGAGTAAGGTTTGTACGGGGAGTTCCAGGACAAGCAATCGGCTCAGTCGTTGAACTGATTAGCTAATTGTTTTTTTTTCAAAAATAATTAATTTTTATTAAAAAAACTGTTTATAGTTCGCCCACATCTGGGCCTTCATAGACATATTCGCAAATTTCGATTTTTCCATCTCTAACTACAACTTGGTAGTCTGCTTCACAAATTGGGCAGGCAACTATTTCGCCGTCTTTGAGACCATCCCGTTTGAATGTGTTTCCACAATCAGTACATTTTAAAATAATAGTTTTGGTCTCCTACTCCATTTTGAGATAGTTGTGGCTTCTAAGCCAGTCAGATTGGTTTTTACGGTAACGCCAGAAAATGTCTCCTCTAGTGTCAGATTGGAAATCCCATGGTGACACCAAAACAATGTCTCCTTCGCGAATCCAAACACGCCTTTTTAGTTTACCGCGAACTCTGCATAAACGTTCTTTGCCGTCTTGGCATTTAACCGTAATTCTTTCGGCGCCAAGCATCTTAACCGCCACACCCAATACATCATTTGAGGAAGGTAAGACCATGCTGTCGAGGCTGCCCTCATTTGTAATTTTTCTTTTACCCATTTTTTTCACCCATTTGGCTTACGCCAATTACATTAATCAGAATAATTTTGAGAAAAAGCGTATAAGTGGTCTAACTCTTCCTCGTAAGAATTCTAACATTACAACAATTAGGGATGCAGCAGGTATATTAGGGTAGCTTGCTTACCGAATGTTTTTCTCCATCTAATTAAGATATTTTCGAATTAGAATTTTCTAAAATGGGTGTATTTCGAAAAACCGTGGTTAAATTTCATGTTTTTAAAAAACATTTTTTTTATCCATTCATTTATAAGGATGCAGAAACACTCATGGTTGAAGAGTTTCTCTTATCCTCTTGGAATAACTAATTGAATAATTGATTCTTTTCACAAAACAAAAAGAGGTAAATGAAAATGTGCCAATTAAGAGCAGGTTTAGTTAAGAACTGTCGCAGGTGCAAATCGAGTATTCGACTCAATTGCCCGATTAAAAAGCAAGTGAAAAAGAAAGATTACACCGATAATAAGAAACGAACCGGATCAGAACAAAAATCCTAATCGGTTCCAAATAAATACGAGTTTTTTTACTCGTCCATAAAATTTTATTATTAAAAAATTTAATTTTTGTTCGCAGGCTATTACTTATTTAGAGACATCTCGAGTTTGGAAAGCTCAAAATTTCAGAAAATTAATAAAAATAAAAAAGAAAATTGTTAAAGATTTTAAAGATGCTTAGCTTAAATGCTTAGTATCTTCGTGGTGGTCTTCGTTTTGAGTAGCACTCTCGGCAGTAAACTGGCCTTGTACCGTCTGGCTTGAAAGGAACATCACATTCTTTTCCGCAGTCAGCGCAAGTTGCCTTGTGCATCTCTTTGTTATTATACATTCGCTATTTCAACTCCTACTACTTTGGCTGTGCAAAAGTCTCTTTCGCACAGTACCATTTAACAACCTTTCGATGCTTATAAATTGAATGCTTTAACCATAATGATTTATCATCAAAATATAATTAAAGACCCATTTTCAGCTGAATTTTCGTTTATTTTGCTAGCAATCCGCATAGCCGAAGGACGTCAAACTGAATAATTATTGAATATCGGTTTTTCATCGTCAACCTAATATAGTTAACATGGCATTATTAGGTAAATATTCGGGTAATTGAGAAAAAGTATGTAATGGCATTCCAATGATTTGCTTTTTCTCTTGACTTTGACTAAGATTTGAGTGGGGTAATTTGAGACAGAAAAAATCAACATTAGGCGAACATCTTGCGCTTCTTTCGGTAAAATATAACATTTATCCTAACGAAGTTTTTCAAGCTTTGATTACAGCACGGAGCAACGAAAAAGCAGTCTGTGGTAACTTAACAGTCGAATACCGTGGCAAAGTGAAGGGTGAAACAATTTTTCTAATAACAAAAGACAGCGCTGTCGTCGCCCAATTCCGGGTCGGTGAAGAATTCCTTTTGAGAAAAGATAACCCATTTGAAAGTTGGATGAGCACTGATAAAATCCGCAAAAAAATTGCTAAGCAAAACACTGAGTCAATCTACACTTCAATTCATGATTTGAGGGCAGGTATGAAACGGGTTAACTTGAAGGCTGAAGTTATTGAGATTCCTAAACCAGCCCAAGTTCATACACAATTTGGCAACACAGTAATGGTAGTTAACGCTCTAGTTGGAGATGACACAGGAAAAACCAAACTCTGCCTATGGGAAGGACAAATAGGTACAATTGCTGTCGGAAATAACATTGAATTAAAAAATGCACAAGTATGTGTTTTTAGAGGCGAAAGACAACTACGACTTGGCAAAAATGGTATTCTAAACGTATTGCCAAACGCCGCTGAAACCATCCAAGCAACAGCAGTTAGATAAATATTTTTTTAAGAAATAGATAAATTTTGTTTAAAAACTATTTCCAGTCAGTTCTTCTTCTAGACCAAGCTTGCTTTTCGTTAGAATCTGCTGACCCTCTATGTTCGGTACCTTTTGGGGTACTGTGTTTAGCTAAGCATTCTCTGCAATAGACTGGTTTTCCTGCTGTTGGTTTGAAGGGAACAGTGGCTGTTTTTCCGCAGTCACTACATTTAATTTCTGTTACATTTGATCTTTGAGACATTAAATTACTCCATACAATGCGAAAATTCGGAAAAACTTTCCTATTTTTCGAGAATTTAAAGGTGGAAGATTGACTTAAATGTTTCCTTAAATTAAATTAAGGATCTAAGGATTAACTGTTTAGATTCAAAATTCTTGATTTGACATCATTATCACCCATTCAATAATCCAAGATTGTCTACCAACTGGAGCCCTGTTAAACTATTCTTATGCACCAATAATCCAGTTTTTCCCTGCTTTATTCTCGTTTTTATGAAGACGGTTTTTATAGCTGTCTGAAGTATTTGGTGGGATAAGAGAAAGAGGGAATATTGTTATTTGACCCTTATTGTTGACGACGCTGGCAGCGGAGATTTGCTTTTCGGCGTAGTAGTCGGCGCCTACCATGAAGAAACAGGCGAATTCAAATACGATCTAATCGACGTTAGATTCTATCAAGACATATTCCGAGAAAAAGAGTACCTTCAGGAATCCTCTCGTGTTGTATCAGCACTTGTTTCCCGTTTCAACCTCAAATCCGACGAAGCCATTCACATTTGTCAAGGTTGCATTTTTGATGTGGCAGCAGAGGACCTCCAGAAAATCTATGGCGAAGACCGCGTTAAACGCGTAAGAGTAATAGGTGACGCTCAAAGACTAGTTGAAATCGCTTATCTTGACGAAATCCGCAACTTAGGATACGAACCATTAGCAGAACGGGAAGAGAAAAGAGGAAAAAGCTTTTTCCACATGATGCGCTGGCTAAAAGATAACCCTGAAATGTTAAAGTATGCAAAGACTGGGTGGCCACGTTTAAGAAACTACCAAATGTTTAAAAAGTTCCAATCAAAGCAAACATCCTTTAATGTTGTCTGCAACGATTGTGGAGTTAAATGTGAAGTTCCCTTTAAACCCAAAGCTGACAAACCAGTATATTGCCGAAAATGCTGGTCAGCACATAAACCCCAACGAAACGGCAAAACAATAACAAATTAAGAAAATGGTTGATAAAAAACATGAATGTAATATTTGATTTTAACTCAAACTGGTATGTACTATTATTTGGATTCTTAGCAGCATGGGCTATCTTGTTTATCGTGCGCCGGAAATGGATTGCAAAGCAGGAGGTTAAGCAACAGGTATTCCTAGCGTTTGGTGGCATGTGCTCATTAGCTCTTATGGAATTTTTCGCGGTTTCTACAGGACTTTGGAATTATACTCCTGGCAACTGGCCAGTGATTCTTTGGCCTACCTATTTTGCCGCTATACTTTTCGGTTACCAACTGCTCAGATCAATTGAAAGCTTGATCCCTCACAGGCCACTTATGTAAATTTTTTACAGACCAAAAAGTGTATTGATTCAGACACTTGAAGAAAACCGCTTTTAGAACAAGTGTCTCTATTTTCTCTTTCTTGAGATAAAGGCTGAATTCTCAATGCCCATCTCTCCAAGAATAGTCTATCGTTAATAGTTTATACTATCTTGCCATAAAACATGCACAGCAATCTCAGAAAATGTTAGTGTATATACAAGCATATTACATAGCCTTATAAGCCGATTCCGCCGATGCAAGATGCCCGAATAGGAGGCGAAAAAAAGTGTTGAGTCGAGATTGCGATGGCTGTACTCTTTTGCATATGTGCAGTGAACGCTATAGAAGAGTAAGCAAAGACGAAAAAGTCTACTGTCCAGACGGAACGGCACACCTAGTAGATCAAAATTAATCCCACCTTTCCTATTTTGTTTATGTTTTTTGGGGCAAATGCTGAAAAGCAAGCATAACTAAATTACTGATTGCATGGTGATTGTATGGATAAAGCCGATTTCTTGACTTGGAGCCGCAAATACGATAAAGCGTTTGGTTGGCAAGCGCAGCGGGAGCGGGAACTCGGCGCGAAATTTCGCAAAAATAAATCGTTTACAGTTCCTGATTTGGCGGCGGTTGTTGACTGGAAGTTTAAAGAAGATTCTGAGAAGAAAACGCGTACGCTTGCTTTGGTATCTCGCAATGAGGAATCAACAGTTAGTCGACTCTCCAGCCAGGCTTTAAGTATCCCCGGTTGCGAAGACAGCTACAGGATGAACTGCATAACACTCCTGGAAGGAGTAACCCCAGTCTTAGCAAGTATTATTCTTACATTCTTTGATCCCAAACAGTATTGCATACTTGAAGCCCATACATGGAAAGCATTACTTGGTAATCCACCGGCAAACATGCTATCTACTCTAAATTATCTAAAACTGCTTGATGCTATTAGAAAAACTGCTGCTAGACAAAAGTTAGATGTTAGAGTAATTGATAAAGCTCTTTTTAAGAAGGGTTTTGATGAAGCAAATAAATAAGGTAAAGTTTTAAAATTATTTTTTCTATTTCAAATTCTCTTGGTTTAGAATTTTTCTTAACAATGATCTAAGTAGCGGTGGACCACTGCGGTTTGACGCCCAGACTCCGTCTGGAAACCTCAAGCCCTACACTCTTACCCGCACCCCCTTGAGCGCATAGCGTCCAAACTTAGGTTGCTCTCTCCCGAGCCTAGCCGGGTTCGCCTGGTAGACAACGAAGTAACTTCCCTACGGAAGCCACCCATTGACCGCCAGCCCCAAAGGACGGATAGTCACAGGTTCGGAAATGAAACTCCAAGCGGCCTTTGACGCCTCATCCGCAGATGTCAGCCCGTCATGTAGAGGATTTACGGTACAATGGACCCCTAACCCACCGCCTAAGATCCACCGCCGAACATAGACAGTTTAATCGAACTATAAAACTTTCTTGGTTAAAGCCTTAGATTTCATGCTACTTCATTGTTTTTGTCGCTGTCTTAAGTGCTTGTGCAGCTGCTTTTAACTGATTTAACAGTGTAGATGTGTTTTGGCTGTTTTTTTGGATAAGATCGATGAATGCAGATCCAACGATGGCTGCATCCGCACCCGCTGCAATAACACGTTCAACGTGTTCAGGTTTAGATATTCCAAATCCAACAGCGAGCGGAATTTTTCCAGCAGTATAGGGCAAAACACGTTTAATTAATTGAACCGTGGAATTTTCAATTGTTGTTTTGACTCCTGTAACTCCATAATGCGAGACCAAATACACAAAACCAGTGCTGCAAAAGACTATTTTGCATAGGCGTTCGTTTGTGGTTGATGGTGCGACCAAGAAAATTGTGTCTAAACCATGCGCTTCCGCAGCTTTTCTATAGTCAGCTGCTTCTTCCACGGGTAAATCAGGAATAATGAAACCGTCAACGAGGTGCTCTTTAGCTATGCTAAGAAACTTGTCGACTCCGATTCTGAAAACGGGGTTATAATATGTCATAATCACGATGGGAACGTTATGTTGCTGTTTGATTTCTTTGGCAATTTCTAGAACCTTCATCGGTGTGGTCTTTGCAGATAAAGCTCTCACGCTTGCCGCTTGAATTGTAGGTCCATCTGCAATTGGATCAGAAAACGGCAATCCAAGCTCAAGAATTTCAACTCCGCCGCTTGATTAGTGCATCTGCAATTTGCGGTGTGAGCTCTGGGCTTGGGTCTCCAGCCATTATGTAACCGATGAGAACTCCGTTTCCTTGCTGCATTGCTTGATGAAACACGTCTCTTATAAGACTCATATTTTCACTCCAATGTAGTCTGCGATTGTTTCCACATCTTTATCTCCACGCCCAGATAAAGTAACGACTATTGACTGAGTCTTCTTCATTTTTGGCGCTAATTTCATAGCGTAAGCAACTGCATGGGAAGATTCAAGCGCCGGCAGAATCCCTTCTTCTTTAGCTAAAATCAAGAACGCATCTACCGATTCTTTGTCGGTTGCGGATGTGTAGTTGGCTCGATTAGAGATTTTCAGAAAAGAATGTTCTGGTCCAACTCCTGGATAATCTAAACCAGCTGAGATACTACTGGTATTCTGGATTTGCCCATTTTCATCTTGAAGAACATAGGTTAACATTCCATGAAAGACTCCTTCTGCTCCAGCACCCAACGAGGCCGCATGTTTACCTGACTCTATTCCTTTGCCTGCTGCTTCAACACCGTAGAGCTCTACGGAGGTGTCATCTTCAAATGGATAAAATGTGCCAATAGCATTGCTGCCACCGCCTACACAAGCTACCAAAGCATCGGGTAATCCACGTTCTTTTACCTGGAATTGTGCTTTTATTTCATTGCCAATTACACTTTGAAAATCCCGAACAATCATTGGGTAAGGATGCGGTCCCACAACTGATCCGATCAAGTAATAGGTATCTTCAATGTTGGTAACCCAATCCCTGAAAGCTTCATTGATTGAATCTTTAAGTGTTTTTGATCCCGACTCAACCGGATGTACCGTAGCGTTTAGTAGTTTCATTCTAAAAACGTTAAGGCGTTGCCGTTCGCAATCTTCAGTGCCCATGTAGATTTCAGCTTTCAAACCCAAAGCTGCGCATGCGATTGCTGTGGCTACACCATGCTGCCCTGCTCCTGTTTCAGCGATTATTCGGGTTTTGCCCATTCGCTTGGCGAGTAATGCCTGGCCGATGGTATTGTTGATTTTGTGGGCTCCACCGTGAGCTAGATCTTCGCGTTTGAGGTAGATCTTTGCTCCGCCCAATTTGCGTGTAAGATTTTGGGCAAAGTAAAGAGGGGTTGGTCTGCCAACAAACTCAGATAGGTAATAGTCTAATTCTTTTTTGAATTGTAGGTCTTTTTTTCCTTTCTCGTAGGCTTGCTCGAGTTCTCCGATGGCGTTCATTAGAACTTCTGGAACAAAGCGGCCTCCAAACTTGCCATATTTGCCATCAACTGGATAGTTACTTAGTTTCATGCTTCTACAAACTCCCTTACTTTTTCTTCGATGTTTTCTGTTAACATTATACTTGAACCGATGAGGAAACCTTTGGCGCCACATTCACGCAGGAATCGCAGATCTTTGGGGTTTTTGATTCCGCTTTCACTCAAGATTAATTTGCAATAACTATTATTGTTTTTTAGGATTTCTTTGGTCGTGTTTAAATCGATTTTTAGGGTGCCAAGGTTTCTGTTGTTTATTCCGATGAGGTCTGCGTTTGTTTCTACTGCTGAGCGAAATTCTTCTTCGGTGTGTGTTTCAAGTAAAACTTCCAACCCTAACTCGTGAGCGCTTAGAATCATTTCGTTAAGACTTTTCTCGTTATATCCTCGATCAAAAATGGCTTGGATGAGTAGAATGGCATTGGCTCCAAGTTTTGATGCTGTAAAGATTTGTTTTGGACTCAAAATAATGTCTTTCATGAGGATTGGAAGGTTTACGGTTTTTCTAGCTTGAGATAGAGCTTCTAGAGATCCTTTGAATTGTGTTGGCTCTGTTAATACTGAAAGAGCGATGGCGCCTCCTTTTTCCATGGATTTGGCAATCATGGCTGGATTAACATTTGTTCTGATTACGCCTGCTGAGGGTGATGCGGATTTTATTTCGGTTATTATTGGATTCATATTGCTGTTTAAAATCGCTTTCTTCAAGCTGACTTGACAGTTTCCAATTTGGTGGGCTTTTTCGTAGTAGCGGCTTTTAATGGTTAATTGGGCTGCATGCGCTAGTAAATCAAGGTAATCGCTCATATTTTGTTTCCAGCTCCTCAAGTCTCTGTAAACTTCCACCCGACGCTTTAACTAATTCTTTTAGTTTGGCGTAGGCTTTTCCGCTCGTAATTGATTTTCGTGCAAGTTCCATGCCTTCTGCGAAGTTGTCTGCTTTGCCTCCGACTATGATGCCTGCAGCGCTGTTAACCAGCACAATCTCAGCTTTTGCATCATCAAATATTTTTCCGCTTAGTATTTTGAAGATTATTTCAGCGCTTTGCTCTGCTGGTGGATGATTGCAAATCTGTTATTGTTGCTGTTTTTACGCCAAAATTGCTAGGAACAAATTCTAATTTTGATACGTTACCTTTCTTTAAGTGAGCAATCATTGTTTTTCCAATCGTTGAAATCTCATCTAGCCCATCAAGTCCATGAACAACCATGGCTTCAATGCAGCCCAACTTATCCAAGGCAGAAGCCATAGGAACCACTAGTTTTGAGTCATAGACTCCGAGTAATTGAGCATTAGCACATGCCGGATTCGATAAAGGTCCAAGGGCGTTGAATACAGTGCGGATACCAATTTCGCGTCTGGTTTCTGCTGCATATTTCATTGCGGGATGGAAAGCTGGAGCAAACATGAATCCAACTCCGATCTTTTCGATTATGTCTTCAACTTCTTTGGGCTTCAAATTTATGTTTAAACCTAGTTTTTCCAGTACGTCTGCGCTACCGCTTTTACTAGTGACTGCCCTGTTTCCATGTTTAGCAACTGATACTCCAGCACCTGCAATCACAAACGTCGCTGCTGTGCTTATATTGAAGGTTTTTATTTTGTCCCCGCCTGTACCGCAGGTGTCAACTAGGCGTCCTTGTACTTTGGGATGGATTGTGCAGCAATTGGCTCGCATGACTGATGTAAATGCAATTAATTCTTCAACGCTTTCTCCTTTCATTCGCAGAGCGGTTAAGAAAGCGGCGGTTTGGGAGTTTGTAGCATTTCCAGACATGACTTCACGCATGATTGCACCTGATTCCTCGAAGGTCAAATCAGAACCTTCGATGAGCTTTTGAATCCCTTCCCGAATCATTAGTTTATCCTCCAAGAAGTTCTTGATGATTAGTTTCCCATCTTCGCAGAGTATGGATTCAGGATGGAATTGCACTCCGTAAATTGGATATTTTATGTGGCGTATGCCCATTATTTCGCCGTCTTCAACGGATTCAGCAGTAATTTGGAGACAGTCAGGGATGGATTCTCGTTCACCAGCAAGTGAATGGTACCGTGTCGCTGTTAATGGGTTGCGGACTCCTTTGAAGATTGCTTTTTGGTTATGTTTTATTGTGCAGGTTTTTCCATGCATGAGTTTTTTGGCATGAACGACTTTGCCGCCGTATGTATAGATGATTCCTTGATGCCCAAGGCAAACCCCCAAGGTGGGTATGGTTGGACTTAATGTTTGTAGGATTGCTTTGCAGACGCCGAAGAATTTGTCATCCTCAGGATTGCCGGGTCCAGGTGATATAACGATGCGGTCTGGCTTCATTTTAGCTGCTTCTTGCAGGGTGATTTGGTCGTTTCGGTAAACCACGGTTTCTGCGCCTAGTTCTCCTATGTATTGGACAAGATTGTAGACGAATGAATCATAGTTGTCGATGACTAAGACTTTCATGGTTGTTTGCCTCCTGCTGCATGTTCAAGGGCTTTCATGAGTGCTTTGGCTTTGTGGTCTGTTTCAAACCACTCTTTTTCAGGTATCGAGTCAGCCACTATGCCTGCACCGACTTGAATGTATGCTTTGTTGCCCTCTGAGAATAATGTGCGTATAGTTATGGCAAAGTCAGAGTTGCCATTGCAGCTAAAATAGCCTACCGCACCCGCATAGGGTCCACGGTGCGAGGGCTCAAGTTCCTCAATTATTTCCATAGCACGAACTTTTGGTGCTCCTGAGACTGTGCCTGCAGGAAACACTGCTTTTAGTGCATCAAAACTCTCCAAGCCATATTTCAAGTCACCCGAAACCTGGGAAACAATGTGTTGGACATGGCTGAATTGGTGAACTTGCATAAATTCTGGAACAGTTACGCTTCCGTACCGGCTTATTTTTCCAACATCATTTCTTGCCAAATCAACCAGCATCACGTGTTCAGCGCGTTCTTTTTGGTCGTTTAACAATTCGTTGCCAAGACGCGTGTTTTCTTCTGCGTTTGCTGTAACGGGTGCTGTTCCTGCAATTGGAAAAGTAATTACTTTTTGGTTCTCAATACGAACCAGCATTTCGGGGCTGGCACCAACGATTTGACGTTTATCTGATTTGTAGTAGAACATGTAAGGTGAAGGGTTAATTTTGCGTAAGCTTCTGTAGAAGGTTAGAAGACTACCTGTGTATTGGAATTGGAAGCGTTTTGATAGGACAACTTGGAATATGTCTCCTGATGTCACGTAATTTTTGGCTTTTGTGACTGCTTTTTCAAAGTCCTTTTTTGAAGTGTTGATTGAAGGTTGAGTGTATGTGAATTTTTCTTCTGGTGTAGCTGCATGCTTGAGCAATTCAGTTACTTCTGCAAGACGGTTTTCGCCTCTAAAATAGTAGTAAGCTTGATTAGTTGTATGATCAAAAACAATTCCATCCTCAAAAATGCCCATTTCGACATCGGGAAAACTTAGCTCGTCAGGTTTTAGGTTGGGAAGTTTTTCTATGTATCTTATGGCGTCATAGGATATGTATCCTAATGCTCCGCCGACGAAACGAAAATCAACCATTTCATTTATGTAGGGTAGAAGTTGTTCTTGAATAACTTGGAAGGGATCATTGGTTTGCTGTTTTATGGTTTGGCCTGTTTTGGTATTGGTTACGGTTACTTTGCCGTTTTTGGCGGTGATGTTTGTTTTAGGGTCAAACCCTAAGAATGAGTATTGGGCAAGTTTTTGTGGTCCTTCTATTGATTCTAGAAGGTAGGTGGTTTTGTATTTTTGGTGGAGTTTGATGAATATATCAAGGGGGTTGTTTGTGTAGTTGAATTTAACATAGTTTAATGGGTTTACTATGGTTTGTGTTTTGCCAAAGGCGATTCCCCATTGTAATCATGCTCCAGTATAGTTCACAACCATACTGTTATGTACTATTTAAGGCTTATTTGCTCATAATTGTACATCTTAAACTAGTGAAATAAAAAATCCTATTTACGCAAAACGTTCCAAAAATCTAAGGATGTTATCTTAGAACGCTATCCATCCACTTCAGATAGACTTCTGAATAATCAACGATGGGCAAGGCTAAAACCTCAGGCACCTCATAACTATGCAACTGTTTCACCCGCTCCGCCAACTCTTTAAACAAATCACTTCGAGACTTCATAACAACTAAGCATTCTTCGCATTTGTCCACATTGTTTTGCCAATTAAAAAAAGAAGTGACAGGATTTATTATATTTGCGCAGGCGATTATTTTCTCTTTTAGAAGTGCCTGACTTATTTTTTCTGCTTCCGCTTTGCTTGCAGTTGTAACTAGAACAATGATATAATTTTTGTTCATAAAGTTCCCAGTTAATGTTTATTTCATGGTATAGAAAAAACTTGCCGTTAGATTTGACATCTTTAAATTTCGCCTCATCCTCTATATGGATTGTGAGGCGAAGCTTCTTGAAAGAAGAACATATTAAAATTCTAAAAACTATGAATGAAGCAACAAACCGCATGGACATGAACATGTTTGCACAAGCTGTAAACTTAAGTCCAAATCAAACTATGGCAGAAGTGCAGGAGCTTGCCAAAGAAGGCTTTTTACGTAAAGTAGGCGGTGGATTCGGTTTAACTGAAAAAGGGAGAACTGCACTTAAGATGTATGCAACTGTTCCAAGCGAGATGAGTTTTCTTTTTTACGTTGATGTTGATAGACCAATTGGTTTTACGGCGCATTCGATAGAGGAATTTTACAGGTCAGTCAAGCAGGTTGTTGTTGATTCTTTGGAGTTTCATCTGTATCGGGGTGACTTTGAAAATTGGTTAAAAGATGCTTGCAAGGATTTGGAGTTAGCTGAAGCCTTTGGAGTCCTGAAGATAGACGAATTGAAGGGTGAAGATCTGCGAAATGCTCTCTTGAAAGCTATTGACGCAAAATATGGTGTGGGCGAATTAATTTAGGTCAGGCTTTTTTCATTTAGTTTTTTCCACCAATCGGGAACTTTAGCGTTTTCTGCTATATCCCAGAAATCGTAAGGTTTAATGTCTAAAATGGGGGTTCCATTGTAAGCGTCTAAGCCTTTAATTGTTAAGACGTTTCCTTCAACTTTCTTGAGTTCGACAAGAGTTAACCCTATGGGGTTTGGTCGAAGCATGGTACGGGTTGCAAAAACGCCTGTTAAGGGCATATCCTTTCTACCTCTTGGATGAACCTTCAACGTTTCTCGCTGTTTAGTTGTAACTTGGTTAAGGTAAAATAGAATAAACAAATGTGAAAAGCCTGTGATACCATTTAAGCCTTCAACAAAATCATCGCGAACAATGATCTGTGAGAAAGTAGATTTATCTTTGACTTCTTCGCCTTCGGCACAAGTCTTAACGTAGCCAATTGCATTTAAGAGAATTTTTTCTGGCGAAGACATCGGTGCTCCTCATCATTTGAGTGAGTATTTGAATATATTTAAGGGTTAGATTTGAGTCTCAAACGAGTACCTTCTTTGTGGATAAAGACAGAAGGTATTTTTCTTCGATTAATCAAGTTTGGATTATGTTAAGTGTCGGTAATTCGAGCGCAATGGCTTATGCGCCTGAGAATATTTTAGCGAGCTTTAAGAAAAGCCTTGGAAATCGGTGTGGATTCTATCGAACCAAGGATAATGAAATCGTGGTTATTCACGATGAAATTATTAACCGGCCAACTAACGGTAGTCTTCACTGCATAAAGCTGCAACAACAAAACCACAAGCTCTATATTACTCAATGAAACCCTTTTTTAAACCATGCGGGTCCGTAGCTCAGTCAGGCTAGAGCATCGGACTCTTAATCCGAGGGTCGCGGGTTCAATTCCCGTCGGACCCGCCATTGTACAAGCGCATTTATACTGAATTTTCTCAATCCCTTTTTCTTTTTTTGTTCTCAGAGAACTTTGAAGTATAATTCCAAACCTTCATCGATGCTTTTAAGTTCCCAATTTTGCGTGGAAAAAGAATTCAGAGAGCATTGCTGAAAAAAGATGTTGGCATTGGGCACTCACCAGTTTTGTCACCGAAGTTTGGGGAGACACGGAAAGACGAGATTGAGAAAACGGCAATGTATCTTAGACTGTAGAGTCTAGACTAATCCAAGGGTCGTTGCTAAGAAAAGACCGTATATGGAGAGGAAAACAGCACCTTCTTGCCAACTGATTCTCTCCCTTGAAAGGAAATACCAGAAAAACAGGTTCGTGATTATTGAGAAGATAATAAGGTTCTGGAAAACACTCATGTCCATTTGAACTGACGAGCCAACAAGTGCTGGAACAAAAAGAGTCACTCCTAAAATCAAGGTTATGTTTATGAAACTGCTTCCGATAATGTCGCCAAAGGCAAGTGCTGAATGACCTCTAAGGAATGCTTTCAAATCCAACGTTAGTTCTGGAAGGCTTGTGCCAAAAGCAATTATGGTTGCACCAATCACCGTTTGAGGTATCCCCACCGTTTGAGCAATTCCAACGGCTGATTCAACAAGAAAATAAGCACTAACGACAACCCCAAGCGCACCAACAATAGTGAAAAGAAGATAGCGTTTCAGTCTGCTTTTCTCTTCTGGTGTAACTAAACCGTTCTCTTGGGGCATTCTCACTTTTGATAGTTGATACATGTAAACAACGAAAATAGAGATTAGAACTAAACCAACAATCCATGTTGCAGTTCTAATGTAGATTAGAATCATTGGTATTACAGAGGAAATGAAGAGACCGAAATGGATACTGCTCAGTTCCGATTTGGCAAAAGCTGGAATAACGCATACTTCTTCTGAACCATTTAGTCCATTGCGTTTTCGACGTGATTTTATGTAAAGAAGAATTGCCGCTAACCCTACTATTACAGTAATATTCACAATGTTTGAACCTAAAACGTTCCCAACTGAGAGTGCCGCACCACCAGATAAAGCAGCTATAAAGGCAACTGTTAATTCTGGCAATGAGGTTGAAAAGGCTATCAAGCTAAACCCAACAGCGGTTTTTCCAAGTTGGGTTACATTAGATACTTTTAAAGCATTTTTTATCGCAAGATTGCTTGCCCAATTCAACACAACAAAAGAGACAGCGATAATAATGATGTTGATAACGAAATCTGTAAGCAGTAATTCCACCATGCTGTCTCCACCACGTTTTTACCCATTTACATATCCTTCAATTAAAGGCGAATCAAATTAGTAGTCAAGTAATAATTATTTCTTTCGTTGACTTTCCAGTTAAAAAGAATTATGAATTGCAACATTGAATAATTCTCGAAATGCATTTGTGTTGAGCATTAGGTTATTTCCCGCTGATATGCGAAAACCTTAAGACAGTAACAGTTCAAATATGAAGTGGGAACACCCTTGGAAACTTGGGCTCTTGGAGCAATACTGGCATTAGTGGGGCTTTTGGTTACTGCTTGTAGTTTTGGAAAAAGTGAATTGGGTATTTCTTTTACGATAGCAGGCTTGTCTAGCGCAGGTATTGGATCCCTCATTTTCGTTGCTAAATTTAAGAAATGGATAGAGACCCTTTAGCAAATTAAATGAAACGACTATTTCATAGGATCTTTAGTTTAAAGTGGATAAGTGGGCATGTAGTCGGGCGCGTTTGTGTCTTCGTCTGTTTGGCATGTTATTTCTTCAGGTGGGTCTTTATCGTACGCTCTTCTCAAAAGTATGGGCGCCAAAACTGTCGTTACCATAATCATTCCCAAAATTGCGGCATACGTGCTTTGTGTAATAGCTCCTGCAGATATGGCAACACCAGCCACTATAAGTCCCACTTCTCCTCGTGAAATCATTCCATAACCTACTTTAGCCCCTTTTGAGCGGTCTTTCAAAAAGAAAGCAGCTGGGATTCCACATCCAATCATTTTGCTAATAATAGCTACTACAACGAGTGCTATGAAGAAGACATAGAAGAACCAATCAGAAGTAATAAAGCTCCTAATATCAAATTGTGCTCCTGCCAACGCAAAAAATACAGGCGAAAAAACAACGCTTATCTTCTTGGTGTAATCGCGTATCTTCTCAATTGCATGGGAACTCGCAACAGCCATACCTGCAGCAAAAGCACCCACAATAGGCGACAAACCCAAGACAGCCGCCAACGCTGAAGCACCAAAACATGACGCCGTAGCTGCTGCCTCAACAACTCCTTCCTTTCCTTTCGAAGTAAAATTAATTATTTTTGGAAGAATAAACGCTGCAAAAACTGTCAAGGTTAACCATAATGCAAGAGAAGTAGAAATTACGGTAATCACGCTTAATGGAGTAATAGGGGTTGAGGTGGAGATGAATGAAACGATGACACCTAAAATTGCCAGCCCCAACACATCATCAACAACCGCAGCGCTGATCATTATTCTTGATTCAATCTTTCTGCATTGATTAAGTTCTTGCAGAACCAAAGCGGTTATAGAGATGCTTGTGGCTACAAGCGCTGCACCAACTACCAAACCTGTTATTGTGTCTAACCCGAGAGCTAGCGCAAGTCCGTAACCCATTATGAAAGGAATGATTACACCGAGTGTTCCGATTACAAAGCCGGCTGTGCCGACTTTTCGGAAATCTCTAAAAGTCATTTCTAAACCGGCTACGAAAAGAATGAGTATGCCGCCTATTTCTCCGAATGCTCTGACAATTTCGTTTATTTGGATTACAGGTGCTCCATTTATGGCGATTAGAGAGCCTAAAGCGTACGGTCCAAGCAGTATTCCTGCAAGCAACTCTCCCAGAACCGAGGGAATTTTTCTCCATGAGAAAATTTCGCCCAGCACCTTAGCTGAGAAAACTAAAATGCAAATGGTCACTATTGCTCTCAGCACCGGGTCTAAAGCCATTGGCTGCACCTTTCTTTTTGAAAGGCACACGAATGTTTGAATATTTAAATTGATTCATACATGATGGCTTTTTTAATCATGCAAAAACGCTTCGAAAAGATGCAGCAAAGATAAGAAATGTGAAGGCGGGTCAATATTTCTTATTTAGGAGCAGTGGCTTGTTTGCTTCTTTCTTAGCTATTCTAAGCGCTTCTGACGGGTCAAATTTCTTGGCATTTATGCAGAATTTGGTTTTGCATTCCTGGAAGTGAATTTCTCCATCAGAAGATTCTAACATAACCAATTTTGTTGTTTTGCTCAAGAATCAAACCTCCAATTATAACAATGTTATATAATAGATTTAAAGATGTCGCTCAAACTTCACTAACACTTGAAGTTGAGCTTTTTTTGAGAAGTCTTGCCAATTATTCCCTTTGCAAATATATTAGGAATCTTGCATTAAGCAAGTATCATTGTAAAACTAAAAATGCTGGAAAAAGCTCCTCATTCTTGTGAGATAGAGCCCTCAGAAGACTCTGCAAACTCCAGCTCCCTAAACTCACCTGAGCTTATCAAGTGGCTAATTTTTGGTCGCTACCTTAACCTCGTTCTATGCTACCCCAGGTATCTGTATAAATGCGTCACCAGTCGTCTGATAACCGTCGGACCCGGCAAATACGTTTTTAATTTTGAGTTTTCACTCCTTTTCTTTGTCTTTTTGTGTTATAAGGCTGTTTTTTCTATTTCTTACGCTAAAGGTTTATTTTTTAGAGAACAAAGGTTTTCATAGCGAGCGATTGTAAACTTGGCACCCGAAAATTTCGAAGGCGAAAAAGTGGAAGAGAAGCAGCCAAGAGTAGAATTTAATTTTCCAATGCTTATTATTCGAACTAAACGGTTTGCAGGCATTTTTGACAAGTTAGGTTCTTTTCGTACTTCGCGGTATTTTTCGTGGTTGGGACTTGTTCTTGTTCCCTTTGTTGCTGGAATAGCCCTCTACCTTTTAATTAACAGCTTAATTGGGATATTGTCTAATCCTGGGGTGGGTCAAGTAGTTCGGGATTTGGGGCCAGGATCAATTTTGTTGTTACCTGGAATCAACCCTTTGCTTCCAATAGTCTATGGTTGGATTGCGATTGTAGTCGCTATCGTAGTTCATGAAGGAGCCCATGGTGTTATAGCTCGGAACGTTGATCTTAGGGTTAAGTCGAGCGGGTTGTTGTTTTTATTGTTTGTACCCATTGGCGCTTTTGTCGATGTGGATGAAGAGCAAATAAAGAAAGCTAAGCCCCGTTCTGCCTTAAAAGTTATGGCTGGTGGAGTTGGCGCAAACATCATCTTAGCCGTAATATGCCTTTTAGGTGTTTTAGTGCTTGTTGGAACCTTAACTCCAATAGTCGATAATGGTGTGTACATCAATGAAGTTACAGCTGGATTTCCCGCCCAAACTGCTGGGTTATTACCAAAAGATGTTCTGATTTCAATCGATGACATGCAGATTAACAGCACTACATCTTTGAGGGCGATATTAGAAAACAAAACTTCTGGAGATACACTGAAAGTAACTGTTTTAAGGGGTGAGAACTGGCAAAACCAATTTTCTACAATCGTAAATCTGACAGTATCGGAAAACCGAACTATTATGGGCATTATGTCAAGTGATCTATTGACTCAGGCGAGACTGGACAATTACAGAACCTTCTCTTTGGAGAGGCTCTCTATGTATTTGGTTCCCCCAACATTAGCTTCTGGTTTAACTCCGTTTTCTGACTCTTTGGCGCCTTTCTATTCAAGTTCTGTGCCTCAATGGCAAATATTTGCAAATGGTCTTTTTTGGCTCTGGTTTGTTAATTTTAACCTAGCTATTTTTAATGCCTTGCCAATTTATCCTTTGGACGGAGGTAGAATCTTCGACATTACGTTGAAACGATTTGTTGGTAAGAGGATAAGTGAAAAAGGTATCCGTTCAATAACCATTGGGGCAACAATTGCTTGTGTAATTCTTGTTTTATTGGTTACTGTATTGCCCTTCATTATTTAATTGGCGCAGTTTTAATTGCAGGTTTTGGCTTAACATTAAGTATACATTGTTTTTGAGATATGAAAATTTTATTTTACTGAAATAAACTTGTTGTCTCTAATGTAGAATCGCCATGGCTTGTTTTTCCAGTCGCCAGAATAGTCAACACCTATTCGGGTTGTTTCTATTATATTGTCTTTAGGGATCAATGGTGCATCTTCTAGGTACATTGGTGGGGCAGTCAGGCTTTTCTCGTGTTGTGCCTTTGATATGGCCATTGCAATGCATAGTTTACTTGGACCATTTGTCAGATTGGTAGAGTTTATTTTTGGACCACGACGTTTTACCATAAGTTCCTCGCCTGTTACTGGTTCAAGGGAACGAATAAGAACTGCTTCTGGTTTTCCAGGAATGTTGCCCGCAGTAATGTTGAAGCAGTAATATAACCCGTAGATAAAATAAACATAGGCATATCCTTTTTGCCCATACATAATTTCGTTTCTAGCTGTTCGACGACCGCCTGAACTATGTGCTGCTTGGTCTTCAGGCCCTCGGTATGCTTCTGTTTCAACAATTCTGCCAGCAGTCGCGCCTTCTTTTGATTCATGAATTAAAATTTTTCCCAATAGTCTTCTCGCAACAGTTATTGTGTTCTGTTGATAGAACGCTTCTTGCAGAATCATGATTATCAGAATATAGCCGCCGAACAAATAAGCGTGTCTACCTTTATAATAGCAGATTTGAAGATAGAATTGTGATGTTAATGAGTGATAATGAGTTAGAAGCATTAAAGCGGAAAAGACTCCTTGATTTGCAAAGAAGAATAGCTACTCATCAAGAAAAGCAAGAGCCAAAAATTGATGCCCATAAGGTTCTTGCTAAAGTTTTTAGGGGTAGAGCTTGGGAAGTCTTTAACGAGGCGAATTCTCAATATCCAGTTGAAATGGCAGAGATAGAGCCTACTCTTGTTAATCTTGTATCTGAGGGCAAGTTGAAAGAAATTGATGGTGAACAATTGTTTGCACTTTTAAGGAGTATTGGCTTGCGTGTTAGTTTGAATACTGAAATCAAGGTTGTCAGTCATGGTAAGACTCAATCTTTGTCAGAGAAAATTAAGGAATCGAAAAAATAATAAGCCCCTCACAAAGTTCAATCAATTAATTATTTTTGTGAAATCTTACTGCTATTTCTTTTAGCAATTTAAGGGACTGTTTTTTCCTATTGTTTTTATGTTTGGAATATGTAGAAAAACGGAATATTGTTGATGTCAGCCTAAGCCAGTTATATTACGATACAGTAAATGAATTCATTAATCAAATGGAAAGGAAAGGATAACATGAATTTCATTGAAACAACTCTTTCAAGGAATATAAAAGAAGCAGAACCAACATTGGATATTCTGGGAGCTGACCGCAAAGTCCTTCAAGTCGCAGTTCAAGATTTCATGAATTATCTTAACTTCTACCGTAACCTAGAAAACAAAGAAACAAATATGCTTTATCAAGTAAAACAGATGGAACAGCTACAAAAAGAAGAACCCATTGAATTTGACTCAGCTCTAGCTGTTTGGAGTAGTATCTGGCTTAGGAAATGGAAAGAACGGGTTAATCTTTCTATTGGAAAACAGATCGCAAAAACACGCACAGCTCCAGAAAACAACTTAAAAAATGAATCTCTGTGGACCCAATTAAAATGCAAAGAAGAATTGATTGGAATTGTGGCATCTGCCTTAATAAAAAATGCTGAAATCTGTGGAACACAAATTATTGCAGAAAACATTGTAAAGATGGAAACATGCAAAAGTTCAAGCCAAGACGTCAACGGTAAAGAACAGGTCATAAAGATTTTAAGCAGTTCTTTACGTAGTGCTCGTGAAACTACTCAGAAACTTGGTCCTTTGATTGCAATACAGGTTGACAAACGTTACTATTGCGAAGTGAGTAATTAGGAAGGCTCGTTTTCAGTTTTAGACTTTCTTCTCTGGACTTTGATGTTCAGTTTCCAAGTGCATATTAATTCTTCTTAACATTTAGCGGTCTTTTTATGTCACCCTATTTTTTTCAGAGGTCCAAATCAGCAAATATGTTCAAATAATTGAAGTTTGGCCAAGTTTTTCAAAATAGGAATAAGGCTGCCTTTTTCTTTTCGCTAAATCAAGGTTGCGAAGTGTTTATCGATAAGAGACGCATTAAGTATTAGTTAGGTTTTGAGAATATGAAATTGTCTGGAAAAGTTGCTTTAGTTACGGGTGCAAATTCTGGAATTGGGGAGGCGGTAGCTCTCTATTTAGCTGAAGAAGGAGCAGACGTCGTGGTTAATTACATTGTGAATCCTTCTGAAGCACAAGAGGTAGTCAAAAAGATTCAAGCTATGGGTAGACGTTCATTAGCTTTGAAAGCTGACGTTTCAAACAGTATTGATGTAAAAGCCATGTTTGAGCAGACCATCATTGAATTCTCTACATTAGATATACTTGTGAATAACGCTGGAATCGGGAACTTCGCCTCGGCGGTTGACATGAAAGATGATGTTTGGAACAAGATGCTTGGAGTTCATCTTTATGGCACCATGAATTGTACCCGCGAAGCCCTAAAAATTATGCTTAAAAATAAGTCGGGCAAGATCATAAACATAGCATCGATTTGCGGCATAACCGGCTGCTTGGGTGCCGCCCATTATTCAGCTGCAAAAGGAGGAATAATGGGTTATACCCATGCCGTTGCAAGAGAAGTAATCTCACAAGGCATAAACGTCAATGCAATCGCTCCCGGGTACATTGAAACACCCATGTTGTCAGGCGCTGGATTGACCGATGAAATGCTAAAACAGTTGCTAACTCAAATTCCCATCGGCAGGTTAGGCAAGCCACGAGAAATTGCTTCTTTGGTAGCTTATTTAGCTTCTGAGGACGCAAACTTTATGGTAGGTCAAGTGATAAGCCCGAATGGTGGTCAAGTAATATAGTTAGCAATTTACGCCATAACTAATCAAGCCTTCCTTTCCGTTTGAAATACTACAACTAATGAGTTCGTGATTCTGCAACATGCAACCCCAAGAAAGAAACCTATCATCAGAAAATCATTGGAATCAGTATAGATGCCCAAACGGTTTCTTGGGCAGAAATGTTGCAGCAAAAATGAATAAGGGACATTGGGATCTGACAACGTGGGGTCTTAAACATGTGAACATCAAGTCGGATTCAATAATTTTGGATGTGGGTTGTGGGGGAGGCAAGACTATTAGCCGTTTAGCAAAAAGAGCAGTTCTTGGTAAAGTGTACGGTATAGATTATTCTGAAGACATGGTTGATTTTTCAAAACAAGTCAACAAAAAGTTCGTCGCATCCAACCGTGTGGAAATTGTCAACGGCACAGTTGAGAAAACAGGTTTCAAAGATGACTTCTTTGATTTGGTGACTGCGATCGAGACCTATTATTTCTGGTCTAATCTTCCAGTGGCTTTTCAAGAGATAAAACGTATCCTGAAGAAAGGAGGATACCTTCTCATTTTAAACGAAATGGTTATGGATGGATTGTATGAGTTGGAGAACTCTGAAATGATTGCGAAAACGCATGTACATCTTGTGCCGTTGCAGGAAATGCAGAGGATTTTGCTTTCTGTCGGTTACAGCAACGTAAGGGTTTATAGAAAGAGAAAATCTGATTGGAATGCAATTGTTGCAAAGAAATCTTAAGTTAGCACTTGTGGATTTTTAGGCTCTTTCGGGTATTTCAATTTTTAGCTGGTTTTTTAATGACTTGTACCTGTTTCTAACCGTAACCTCTGTAACTCCAGCAGCCTCTGCAATGTCTTTTTGAGTTATCTTTTCACCATTCTGCAGACATGCTATGTAGAGTGCCGCTGCAGCCATGCCCATTGGATCTTTTCCTGCAGAAAATCTTTTTTGTCTAGCATTCCTAAGTATAGTTATAGCTGCGCCTTGTGTTTTTCCAGATACTCCATTTTTTTCAGCAATTTTTGAAACGTATGTTAATGGGTCAGAAACTGGCATGTGGAATTCGAGCTCTTGCAGGAGCAACCTGTAGCATCTTGCGACATCTTTCTTATCAACTAAGCTTGCTTCTGCGATTTCGCGAAGTGCTTTGGGTGATCCGCTTTTTCGGCAGGCAGCATAAAGAGCTGCTGCAGCGATGGCGTTGATTGATCTTCCTCGGACTAAGCCTTTGTCGAGTGCTTTTCTGTAGACGAGAGCGGCTTTTTCTCTGATAGGTGGTGAAATGTTTACTTTGCTTGATAAACGCTCCAGTTCTGACATTGCTTGTGCAAGGTTTCGGTCGGTTGATGAGTGGACTCTACTTCTGATTTGCCATTTTCGTAAACGCCACATTTGCAGTCGGGTAGATTGGGGTAGTTTTCTTCCGAATGCGTCTCTGTCGATTTGGCTGATGGTAGTTGATAATCCTTTGTCATGAATTGAATATGATGTTGGCATGCCTACGCGGCTTCTTGAGGCTTTCTCTTGCTGAGTGAAAGCGCGCCATTCAGGTCCTTTATCTAACATTTGTTCAAACAAAACTAGACCACAGTCGCCGCAAATGGTTTCACCAGTGTCGTTGTCGTGAATGAGATTTTTGCCTGAACATTCAGGACAATCTTCAGCTGAATGCTGATGCTTTTTTGGGACCTCTCTACTTGTATTAGTTTGGGTTAAACTCATTTTTCATATACTCCATTTACTTGCCCAGAACGTCACTAAATCATAAGATCCCGATTCAAGGTAAAGAAAATGATAATGCGATCCGCGCAATACACTTTAAGGGAACGTGGTGCTTATTATAGGTGATTTGTTTTTTCAGTAATTTTCAAGGGCAATACGCCATTATAACGTGAGCTTTGCTCTATCTTAGATGATTTGATGTGGGTCATAAATTTTGCTACAAGTATTTGAGGTAGTTGATTAGCTGTTGAAATTCCCCGGTTCTTTTCATATATCCTTTATGAAGCATTTCAACTATACTAGATTTTATGTAGAGTCCTCCAAGAGGATACAGTTGACGGGCAACTAATGTAAAGACTTTGCAGTTTTCTTTTCGTATCACTTCTTCTTTAAATCGCCATTTGTAAGGGCCTCGGGGTGGAAGTAGAGTTTCGGATAGGACGACAACCGCAAAATTCCTTACATTAGTAGTTGCTTCAAGCTCATTGAATTTAATGCGTAGTACCTTGTTTTGATCTTCTCGCGTTCCATCTTCAAGAATTTTGCCACCCACCGCGTTGTTTTTAACCTCAATAACCATCTTTACTTGGTCAGAAGAGTATGTTTTTTGGTTTGGGTCGACACCGATTTTCAAAAGAAGTAAATCAATTTTGATTTTAGATCCTTGAATTATAACATTTGGAATCATTGAAGGGTTAAGGTCTCTTCTCAGGAGGTGATTGCGTAAAACTATTTCAGAGGGATTTCCACATTTCTCGCGAGCGGTTTTATCAATTTTTTGTTTCTCAAATTCTTCGCAGACCTCAATTAGCATTGAATATTCTTCATCGCTATCATTTAAGACTGGTTTCTTGGTATAGTTAGGCACAGATATATTATCACTAATTAAAAATAAAAATTAATCAGGTTTTTTTTGCAAATGCGAAAGACGCAAATAGCAGCAATAGGGTTAGCGGCAAGGGTTTTCTACTTCTTAAAAAAATGAGAATGGGAAAGAGTGCTTTATTTTACTTGCACTTTTCGTTTTTGTTTTTGAGGCTTTGGAGTTTTCTTTGGAAGTGTAATTTCCAATACTCCGTCAGACAGATTAGCGATGACACTTTCTACTTTGATTTCATCCGGTAAATCCACATACCGATAGAAGCTGTTGCAGGCTCTTTCTTTGCAAATGTAGTCTTCTTCTTTTTTGTCGTATTTCCATCCTGACATGGCTGAGATTTCTATGCCGTCTTCTTGAACGTTAATTTCTATATCGTCTTTCTTGAATCCAGGCATCTCTGCTTTTAATACAAAGTCTTTTTCATTATCTTCTAGGTCAACAGCAGGAGTTCTAACCTCTGGAAATTCCTCAAATACCATTAGATCTTCAGCGGGGAACAGCAAGTCTTCGAAGTCATGTCTAAAATCGTCAAACACTTGGTCAAAGGCTTGTTCAAGATCTCCTTGAGATTGAGCCCGCCTACGGAGAATTGTGGCTGGTTTCTTGATTGGTTTTGCTTGAGTTACTTTTTTAACAGCTAATTCTTTAGAAGGTTTACTCTCTGACTTTTTGTTTTGTGTCATAAAAATCGCCTACATCTAAGATATGCAATCAAATCTTTTATTTATTTCTAAAATGGAAAAGCCAACATTGATTATAACAAAGAAATTATGTAGAACTCAGTTTTGAACACTAAATGTTCAGTCAATTGTCGGCTAAAGCTTTTGTTCGCTTCATTGCAGAAATCAACGTATGTTAGAGGTCAAGGTATCCCATGGCAACTTAAGTATTGTTTCTCTGTCTCAGAATTTTGCGAATCCATGGGGGAGACTATAAAAATCTATTCAAAGGCAATTAGAAACTGTTGCTAACTAATATGACGAATGGAAAGACATTGAATTCATGAAGTTTGGTTCTTTTTGTTTATCGCCGCGGTGTGAATATAATTTATTCTTTGTTCAATTGTGGGATAGACTTTAGGCATTAATCGTTCTAGGGGCATTCGTTTGGGTCGAAGGTTGTTTAGTTTAATTAGAGCTTGGATCATTGGTTCGCCATTAATGTACTTAATTGAGCTAAGGTCGCATTCGGTTTCTTGCTGGCGAAGCCATTTAGCACTGAGGTATAAACCTGCAACTATGGCGAAGAACCCGAAGAATATGGCGGCGAGTAAACCAGAGACAACGTTTCCTAGACTGCCAATTATGGGAATTGGGGTTACAAATGAAAAGTTGAAAGACACCAACAACCCCATCAAGATTCCAACTATTGCTGCTGGAACTGTTAGTCGAAAGAATTTTTTTGTTCCGTGTCTCTTTTTTAAGTGAGTGAACTCGTGTGCGGCTACTGCAAGCAATTCGTCTGGAAGAAGAACCTTCAGGTAGGTGCTATCGAAGAATACCCTGTCCATAAAAGCCATGCCACCAACCGTTAAGAAACCAACATTATAGTAGCGTTCCAACTTGCGGGTTTTCAAAATTTTGGCTACCTTCATAGATTCCGCGAGATTGTCGAGGGGATCCGATGGAAATGGACTTGCTTTTAGCAGCCGAGAAAGTAGTGAACTGATGATTCCCACGTTTCTTATCTCTCTTACATAAGAAAAGGCATTCACATACTTGAGATTTTCATTATTATTTCTCGGTATGCCTTATCATTAAAGTCTCTCTCACAAACTACCAAAACAAGTCGGCTCTCAGTTCCCTTACACTGATAAATTGTAAAGTATTTGCCATCTTTGATTTCTTCCCCACACAAACCACACTTCTTCAAATTTATCCCTCAAATCGCCAATACACTTATTTTGCAGCGTTCAAAGAAAAAGCTTTTTCTGCGACTGCTTTGCCCATTTGTCGTGCCTTCTGAAGATCATTATCTGTAGGGTTCCCGTATATTGGAAGAGGTTCTCCCACCATTTTAAATCCCAAGGCAGCAAGTTCGGCAGCTGTTTTCCTTGTTGCTTCTCCGCTCCACCCAAAACTTCCGAAGACTGCTGCCCATCTGTTGGAGAATTTTTTTGTTCTAAGCAAATTCATAAAATCCGCAACTTTGGGGAAGATTTCATGTTCATAGGTAGGGGTTCCGACAATCAATGCGGGTGATTCGACAAGAGCGGTTAAGGCATCGACAGGATGGACTTCTGATAGATTGAAGCTTTTCATTGTTCCTCCTGCTTCTGTGATACCCTCAGCTATGGCAGTTAGGCATTTGGCTGTCATCCCATACATAGAGCCATAAACGACGACGATGGTTTTCTTGTATGTACCTTTGCTCCAAGCAGCCCATCGGTTTATTGTTTCTTTTGCTGTATTAGTGTAAACTGGACCGTGACTTGGTGCTAATACATCGATTTGTAGATTTATTTTTTCGAATTTATCGATGGCTTTTTGAATCCATTCTCTTTGTCCGTTAAAGACAGACGCAAAATATTTCTGAGAGCATTCGCAAACGTTTTGTTTCTCCATATCTATATCAGAGTCCATGATTGCCCCTTGTGGTAGCTTTTTGAATGCTCCAAAAACATCACAACAAAACAGAACTCTATCTTCTGGTAGATAGGTGCTCATTGTTTCAGGCCAGTGAAGCCATGGAGTTTGAAGAAAATGTAAAGTCTTGTTCCCCAAAGAGATCGTCATATCGTCACCTTTAATGACGATTGCTTTGGGGTCGATTCCGTAGAATTTTTTAAATATACTTTGGGCGATTGGGGTGTAGACTATGTTGATGTTAGGTGCTTTTTGCAGGATAGCAGGAATTGCACTAGTGTGGTCGGGTTCCATATGATTGATAATTAAGTAGTCAATTTTCGAGATGTCTGTTATTTGGTTGATTTTTTCGAAGTGTTCTTGAGTTTTTTTTTCGTGTACGCTATCAATTAGAGCGATTTTTTCTGTGCCTTTAATTAGGTATGAGTTGTATGATACTCCTTCTGGTATGTTCCAAAGTCCCTCGAAGAGGGGGGTTTGGGTATCGTTTACTCCGACCCAAAAGATGTCTTGGGATAATTGGATGGGTTGGTTGTTTAACATAGAATTGCCTTCAAGAGTAAATGGTAAATACTTACTTGACATTTAACTTTATGTTACAAGCTAAATATTTTTGTTTATCTTTTTTTCCTTTAGATTTTTAGTTGCTAATTTATAGCTCTAATTGACTTCTAAAATGACGAAAGTTGTGTTTATCTGGCATTAGTTTCTATGAGTAGGAGTTAGACTAAAATAGTTGAAGTGAAAGTGGGTTTGCTGAGGCTCTGGACCATTAGGAGATAAGGGCGAATGCAAACGCCTTATGGCTATTGTTGTGAATTTTAACCAGAGCCTACTCAGCCCTCGTTTCTTCTTCAACGCTTTAATTTAAGACTAAAAAAGGGGAAGGATTGTTTTTGTTTGATCTTTTTATGCGCGTTTTCTGAGCAGTAGTAATGCAACTATTGCTATGGCTATTATGATGGCTGCTGTTGATGCTGCAAAGTACATCTCAAATGGTGTTGAACTTGTTTCGGCGATTGGACTTGGAGTTGGAGTTGGGGGTGCTGGGTCAACTGCGAATGCGGTGACTGCGTGTGATGGCCAGTATGAGTTGGAACCGCCAAACGATGCGTAAACTGAGTATTGTCCGTCAATGTCGGGTTTCCAGTTGAAAGCAAAGAATCCATCAGCGTCGCTTGTTGTTGTGCCAATGTCTCTGTAGTTGCCGTTTGAGTCAACAACACTGATTGTGATTGGAACACCTGTTGTGCTCATTGGGCGTGGTTTTTGCATGTAGACATATTCCATCCATTCGCTTTGGCTTGCGTCTGAGACGGCTGGGACTCCTAGTGGGAATCTTGCAGCTTGCTCTTTCTGGTTTGTACCTGCAGAAACATCTGTCACTGTACCTTTTATCATGAGACTGTTACCGTTGGTTATAACGTCGTCAGCGATTGAAATTGTCATTTGGCTTGGACCCTTGCCTATTGCATAGACCTGTCCATCATAGTTGTTCCAGTAAGTGAAGACGCCGTCTGCAACTTGTGTTGCGTATGGGTTAGCCCACCCGATCATTTCCCAGATTGGCTCTCCGGTTGTGACATTGAGGCAGTGTGTATGTGAGTTCTTGAATAAGGGTGTATCAGCCGAGTGTTCGTGAGTTCCGATGTAGATTTTGCCGTCAGCTATTGCGTTGATCATGAGTGTGTAGTATTCGAATTTTTCCATGTATGTTGGTGCATCGAATTTCCATAACAATTTTCCGTCGCTTGTGTCATATGCGAAGACCATTCCAACGTAGCCGGTTGAGAAGAGTTTGCCGTAAGCAACTGACCATCCTTCTGGGTTATAGCCTGTGCTGCTGATATAGTATGCATATGGGTTGTAGTCACCTTCAGATATGGTTTGCCATGCGAACTGACCAGTGTAAATGTCATAGGCTTTCCATGACATGTCTGGAGTTTGCTGGAAGATGAATACTCCGTTTTCTGGGTCATGTGCTTGGTACATTAGTTGCTGGTTGTCTGTGTTCACTAGTGGAATATTAGTTGGTCCCCATAGAAGACTTCCTCGTGATTCCGGTTTTAGACTGAAAGCATAGAATGTTGCTACGTCTGCAACAGTGTATGTTGGTGCTGATGGAATTGTGCCGTTGCTGATCAGTATTATGTCATTGTATATTACAGCGCGTATGTTAGCACTTGAGAATGTTGCTGGAATCGATACGTTCCAATCAAGATTGGCATTAATGTGTATGCTTCCGTTCCTGAGACCTGATGTTTGGCTTATGAATACTCGTGATGAGTTCCATTGAAGCAAACGCCAGTTAGGGCTAGAGGAAGTGCCAACATTGTTGAGAACATAACGTAGGTCTTCACCTTTTGGACCATATACTTGGCTCATCTGGTGTTCTGCTGTGTCGCCAGGGACATTGCTTAGAGTTAGGTTTAAGCTAATTCCTGTGCGTGGGTGAATTGCCATGCCATAATTGTCTGAGAATAGCCAAGATGGTTCAACAACGCCGTGTTGGTTCATGTCATCCCAGTCGTAGTAGTAGCCGAAAGTAGGTATTGCAGCCATGGTTGCATTGCGCCAGATTTCTTCGCCAGTCTGAAGATCAACGCATACATAATCACCAGGAGAAGCTGAGTACCAGTTTGATTCTCGGTAGTATAGTCTTCCATGCATGATTATTTGTTGTTGTGGGAATCTTGTTTGATATTGGTGTCCTGCATTGAAGGTTTCGCCAGGGACTGAGAATGAAGTTCCACCGACTACTCCTCCATCTTCGGTAGTTTTAGTCCAGAGTATGTGTCCGCTATTTGGTGCTGTTCCGTCTGGTTGATATTTGTTGTTGTATCCGCCGTTGTCTTTGTCATGTGCATTGTTTAGCCAGTTTGATGAAATTTGGTACCATTCTGTGTTTTGACCTTCGATTGGGCGAGACCAGAATTCAGTTGGCAATGGAACAGTTGTCCAGCCGACTGGTGTTTGTGGTTCTGCTTTGACTTCAAAAGGAGTAGTATATGTGCTTTCTTTCAAGACAACGCCATACCAATCTCTTTCACCTGATGTGCTAAAGCCTGTGTGTGGAACAGCTGTGCCCCAGAACTTGACTGTGGCAGAGTGGTTTCCGACTTGGGTAGGTACCCAAGTTGTCCATCCTGAACCAGTTGAGTCAGAGACAAATTTGCCGTCTTGAATTGCCTGATTGTATATTCCTTGTGCTCCTGATGGAGGTAGCGTCTCGTTCGATCCGTCGGGTTTTGTAATGGTGATTGTGTATAGGTACCTGTCTGATGATGGATTTGGTACCTGTGGGTTGAAGAATATGAAGGTCATTTCTTGACCTACACCTACAGGTTTGGGTGTAACTGATATGAAAACTGCTGTAGGAACCAAATCGTGCCATCGGGTCCACATGAGTAATCTAGTGGTTGAAGCGTTGGTGTTGTCTGCGCCAGTGAAATCCCATTTCATGCCGGCAGCCTTGGCAGCTGCAGTTGCAGAGTCTAATGCTGCGCTAGCTGGTTCTATTGCCAATAGTGGAATTGACATTCCTACTATTAGAATTACAGTTATCAAAGTAGCCATTGTTTTATTTTTATATGTTTGCATTTTTCTTTTCCTCATTTATTTATTGAGCATAAGAGATAGTTCTAAAGTTAGAAATGCCCTCTGCCCATAAACCCCCTCTATTGGCGATAATCGTTAATAAAATGGATTGGAAAGTGGTCACTGCCGACAAATTTGTGTCAATAATGCAAAACTTTATGAACAGTTCAAATGGATAAAAATTAGTTTAGAGCAAACTTAAAGAAACCTTTGAGCGGTAAATATGCAAGAGGATTTAGTTGCTAAATTAGAAAAGTTTGGTTTCACGACCAATCAAGCTAAAACGTACTTAAATATCGTGGAATCTGGAAAAACCAAAGTGGGAAGAATCGCTGTAAAAACACATTTGTGCCGACAAGATATTTACAAGTTATTGCCTAAACTTGAAAAAATGGGTTTAATCACGATTTCAATCGATAAGCCTTGTATGATTGAAGCTGTTCCAATAGAGAAAGCCTTAGATAACTTAGTTTCGAAAGAGAGAGAAAAAGTCAACTTAAGGTTTTCCTACCTTGAAAATAACCTAAAAGAGATCATAAATTCAATCCAAGAGCAACCAGTGAATAAAGAAGAAACACGATTTAGTCTTTTGAATGCCGATGAAGCAATAAAAAACAAGGAACATTTAACATTCAGAAAAATTAGAAAGGAGTTCCTATTAGTCACAAACATCGAACGTATTGAAACGAAATCAAGACATTTTCGTGATCTTCTTCAAGCAACAGCAGGCAACAAAGTTAAAACACGCCTAATCGTATTTGCCAAAGATGATTCTGACACTGTTAAAGGATCTATTGAAAAAATAGCTCCTTCAACAGGTCGATTCATAGCCAAATCGATAAAAAAAGACCCTTGTACTAATTATCAAATAATTGATAATAAAGAAATATGGATTGGCACTCAACAAAAGACTGAAAACGGTTCTCAATGCATGCTTTGGACAAACGACCAAAACGTAATTCATATTTACAGAGAAAACTTTAAGAGGATTTGGAGACAAGCACGAACATTAATCTCCATCGGTGTTGGTATTTCGTTGTTCAGTTGTATTATCCTTTCTTTTTCGGATTGTTTTATATAAAATATCATGCTTTTAGAGTGGAAAAAACAAGATTAGTATTGAAGTGGGTACTCTCAAAAAGAGTGTGAATGGCTAAATTACGATGTGTAAGCAGTTGTTTTGCTGTTTGGGTAGCTTAAAGGTGTTAGATGAACATTGAAACGTCTGCGCCAGCGGCTATGTCAAGGAAGGTAGCAGCGCCAACCATGCTATCCACTTCAGGAATAAGGTCTTCTCTTTTAATTCCAAACATTTCCATCGTTGGTGTACAAGCATAGATTGTACATTTGCCGGATTGCTTCATGCGTTTGAGCATATCGTAGGGTGAGGGATATTTCATTCGTTCTAGGTTCTTTCGCATTGGTTCCTCAAGATGCTTGTAGTCTCCGGGTAAAACAGCTTTTTCCATAGCGCCTTTCGCTAGACTTTGTAGCCCCCAAAATGTAAAGTATAGGTGTGCTTCCCAACCCATGGCTACAGATGTGGAGGCTAAAATGAAAGCGCAGTAGAGTTTGTCGATTGTTCCGCTTTGAACAACTAATGCTATTTTTTTGGTTTGACTCATTTTTTTATCACCTTCTTTTCTTGTGGTGCACAATTTTGGCAGCAAAAACTAACTTTTTTTCCATCTACTTCAGTAGTGTAAGCTGCAAGTTGGCAAGGTTCTTTAGTGATTTCCGTACCGCAGCAATTACATTTTGATATTTCTTTTTTCATTATTCCACCCCTTTTTTGCTTTTCTGCTTTTTTTGGTAGTCTTCGATAGCGGCGTGGAGTGCGTCGGCTGCTAGGTTTGAGCAGTGCATTTTCACTGGGGGAAGACCTCCAAGTGATTCGGCTACGCTTGCACGACTGATATTCATGGCTTCGTCGATTGTTTTTCCTTTCGCAAGTTCTGTTGTCATGCTGCTTGTTGCAATAGCTGCTCCGCATCCGTAGGTTTTGAATTTGACGTCTTCGAGGCGGTTGTCTTTGACTTTTATGTACATCGTCATCAGGTCTCCGCAGGTGGGGTTTCCAACTGAGCCCACTCCGTCGGCATCTGGGATTTCTCCCATGTTTTGAGGTTTTTTAAAATGTTGCATCACTTTTTCAGAATACATATTATTTTAACTCCTTAGGAGTTAGAGGGGACATATCTCTTAGTCTCTTAACTATATCTGGCATTAAACTTTTTACTTTATCGATGTCTTCTTGAGTGTTTTCTTTTCCTAAAGTGGCCATTAAGGAACCATGTGCATCTTCAGGTTGTAAGCCTAAAGCTAGCAGAACATGTGATGGCTGCAATGTTTTTGCTGCACAAGCTGATCCCGATGAGGCATAAACGCCCATGATATCTAAGCTTAGAAGTATTGATTCGCCTTCGATGAAGCTGTATCTTACTGATACGTTGTTGGGTAACCTTTGGGTTGGATGTCCGTTTAGGTATGAATACGGTATGGGTTCGATGAGACCTTTAATTAGGTTGTTTCGGAGCAAAGTCAATCTTTGGCTTTCGGTGGCCATTTCGTTTTTGGCGATTTCTGCAGCTTTGGCAAATCCGACAATGCCCGGTATGTTTTCGGTTCCAGATCGTAATCCTCGTTCCTGGCCGCCTCCTTGATTAACGGGTTCTATTGTTGTGCCGGGTTTGATGTAGAGTGCTCCTACGCCTTTTGGTCCATACATGTCGTTGCTTGACAAAGTTAGCAGGTCAATATTTTCATCTTGGACATCAATTGTGACTTGACCAGAAGCTGCAGTGGCGTCAACGTGCAGAAAAGCTTTTTTCGCATGTACAATTTTGCTTATCTCTTTAACCGGTTCAATGGTGCCTATTTCGGGGTTTGCGTACACGATGGAGACAAGGGTAGTTTGATCATCTAACTCGGCTTCTAGTTTTGCTAAATCCAAAATCCCAAATTTGTCTACGGGTAGGAAAATGACTTGAAAACCATTTCGAATCATCAACTTACAAGGGTTAACAACGGACATGTGCTCGACGCTTGAAGTCAAGATTTTGTTTCCGCGGCTTTTGTTTCGGCCAGCGGTGCCTCTAATAGCTAAGTTGTTGCTTTCTGTAGCGCCTGAAGTGAAAATTATAGCTTCTGGGGTCTCTGAGTTGATTAATTTCGCCACAATTTCTCTGCTATTTTGCAATGCCTGCTTGGCTTCCTGCCCTAAAATGTGCACTGAAGAGGGATTTCCAAAGTGTGAATTAAAGAAAGGTAACATCGCATCAGTAACACGTGGGTCAACTGGCTTTCCAGCTGAATAATCCATATAAATTCTTTTTTCAGCAGTAGATTCCAATCTAAGTCCTCTTTGTATGTTATTTCACTTTCTTGATTATTATTCGAGTTACTCCGTCTTCTTGTTGGCTTTCTAGCACTTCTTGACCCAAGTTTTTGGCCAGGTTTTCGATATCAGATTTGGCTGCTGGATCATCTGCTGTTATTTCCAGAGTTTCGCCTATCTTCAATTCATCCAACTTTAATCTAGCATTGAAAACTGGTTCAGGACAGAATAAACCTATGCAATCTAACGATTTATCAGCTTTTATAGAATATCCCTCACGTAAAGGTGAGAAATCTTGACAATAAAGGTTTTGCAAAAATATTTTTAGAAACTTTAGTGATAGCGTTAGGAAGAGTCCTTTGCTCATTGTGGCATTAGAATTTTAATGAAAAAATTAATGACTTGGGTTGGCTATTGATTGTCTTCCATTTTTTTGAAAAGGAAATATCCCAAGATTGCCAAACCAACAAATGAACCAATGCTGTAAATTGCCGCCATACCAACATCATTAATGCTTTTGTAAGCTAAAACAATAGAAATAACGATAATAAATGCGATGTAACCAAACTTCGCTAATTGTAATAATAAATTTACCATATTATTTACCGCTTGTACTCTTGTTTAGCTGTTCCTTTCAAGCTTTACGTTCTATGGTACGGTTTGCCGTTTTAAGGATTGCGCATCGCCAAGTTATCACATCCCGAATTTTATCTAAGAACATCTTAATCCAAGAAAATCTCAAATTTAATTGAGATAAAATGTTTGCCGATTGTTCAAGTTTCTGTTTGGGAAGAAGTAAACTATTTCTTCTAAAAAATTCTTGAAAATAGAATAAAAAAAGGAGTTGAAAAACCTGTAGTACCTATTGAGTGCGGTGAATCAGCCGCTTTTTATGGAATGTTTGATAATCAAAAATGGTATGAATCCTATCAAGTTGTTTTTATGATGCACCGTCTTTCTCGCAAGCTTATTCCTACTAAGGAGATTGTTGCTAACGTCACTAGCAATATTAGGATTATAATTGAACCGAACTCGGGTATCGTGTTATCTTCTTCCTCATCAACTTTCAGGAGAAATGCGTCTTCTATTCCGGCGCCGAAGCTTCCAGTTTCTCCTCCAATGTAAACAAATGAGTCGCGAACGGCGATACCGTGTGCTTGCTCCAGAGCTGGTCCTCCCCAAGTTTTAGCAAGCGTCAAGTCGCCTAGTTGGTTATATCTTAGTAAGATTACATCGAAGTTACCGCTGCCGAAGCTTTGGGTGTTTCCTGCAATGTAAATTGATGAGCCATCCGAGTTAATGTCAACCGCTCTAGCAACTTCAGCTCTATTGCCTCCCCATGTTGCGTTCCAGACAAGTGTACCAGTTGTATCGTATTTTAATAGAAAAATCTCGTCGCCGTTAAAACTTGTGGTTAATCCTACAGAGTAGATGTAATTGTTGCTCATTGTCATTCCGAAAGCGTCGTCTAACCCTAACCCTCCCCAGGTAGTGTTCCAAGCGTAGGCGCCGTCTGCCTTGTTGAAAGCGACAAGAACAGCATCTCCGCCTAAACCTAATGGAAGGGCATTGTAGTGACCCACAACGTAAATGTAGCTGTTGTCAAAACCAAGTTGCCCATTAGCTTCATCTACGCCGTTTGTACCCCATGTATTGCTCCAAATCTGATCTCCATTTAAATTGTACTTTAGAACTACAATGTCGGTTTGTGTAGAGATTTCTGTTGACCAGCCGGATATGTAAATGCTGTCTCCGTCAACTTTCAGACCGTCCACTTCATCGTAACCTTGTCCACTTCCGTCCCATGTGCGACTCCAGATAAGATTTCCATTTGAAGCGTCTAGTTTCAAGATGAATATGTCGGTTGCTGTCGGGGAGAAACTCAGGAATTTGGCGCCTCCCACATATACAAACCCATTGTTTTCTGTTATAACATATGGCTTGTCATCGAATCCTCCATCCCAAGTTGTATTCCATAGTTCAACGCCATTTGGATCCAGTTTTATTATAAATGCGTCTGCGATGGGACTCTTTACTCGATCGAACCCCGTGAAGTACACGTTACCCTCATTATCAGTTGTTACGCTCCATCCTTCGTCTGATCTGGAGCTTCCATGATTAATGTTCCAAATAGGTTGGAGCGTTCCTGTGGGTTGTTGAGCATAAACATTTAGAGGGTGACCAAATATTATGAATAAAATAAAAATAAATGTAAATAAAAAGTGAAAGCTTTTCATATTCTTCAACTCTTTCTGAGGAAAATAACTATTATTGAATACTGGAGAGTGGAATAGTAAAAACTTTGGTATTCACCTTTCGTTAGGTGCGTAGTGCTATTTTTCTTCCCCAAACCATTTAATAAACCACTTTTCTCTTGCCAATGTTCTCTCGTTCATAGCTTCACAGGTTGCTTTCCAATCAGGGTTATCGTATTCTGTATTAACCCATTTTTCGGTGAAAAGCGGCATTTCTTTTTTTACTTCGTCCAAAATTTGTTTTATTTTTGCATTTGCAAGTTCAGGCGTATTATACCCTTTATAAGATAATTGTTCAATTGGAATTAATTCTTCATAAAGTCTGCCTTTATTCATGTTTTTACCTCTCTTTTTCTTATTTTTTTAATGGATTTTAAGCATTTGCTATATTCTTGTATAATAACGACACAGAAAAAGTAATCCAATTGTTCGCTTAATAGATATGCATTAATTATCTTTTTAAATACTTGAGATTTTGATCATGATTTCTCTTAGCCTTTTGATTAAAGTCACTCATATGCAACCAGAATAGTGCACCTCTCGGCTCCCCCTGTTTGAGGCAGATTGGATAGAATTCGGATCGGCGACCTTGCGCACGTTAAGCAAATGCATAACCATTCTATCGATAGCGAGGTGACTACTTTTATGCTTTTGTTGTCACCTTAAGTTTTTTTTGGGCTTTAGTGTGAATTGTAGTATTGCTCGATTACCTTGGCAACTCGCTCCGAGTAACCAGCTTCAACTAATATTTGGGTGAATTCTTGCTCGCTCAAACTCCTCATCTCTAAGCATTTGAAAGTATTGGATATAATAAGCATACTTTCGCTTTGTCGAACATATCAGAAGACGAAATTCAGTTTACTTTGACCAGTATTTATACGGTAGCTTGTAGCTTTGTTCAATTTCTTTTCTAGTTTTTGTGCCTAACTTGATTGGTGCATCCTCTAACCAAGGTATATACTCCCATTTCCAAATCTTGTTATTTGTGTCATGTTCAGCCATGGCGTGGTTGGCTGTGTTTACAAAAACAACCGGATGTTTATGGTCTACAAAATAGTACTTGATGGGATGTTCGGGTGCAGGCGGAGGGGTTTTGTCGCCGTGAATTGAATCTGCATTCATTCCTTCGTCATTGCTGTATATTCCCGCGAATGTAAATTTGTTATTTTCAGGGTCATTTCTTACAAGGATTTTGAATGATTCAATATCCATAAACCTACCGTAAATTAGCCGGCGTAATAATGCATACATAAAATTTAGAATTCCATGTTGACGAAGTCTTTCGTTATTAAAAAGAAGTGAAACTTCCAATTCATAAGATCCTTCTTGGTTGGCAGGTCCTTTTGCACAGTGGACTTCGCGAAGGAAGTTTTTTAAGGCATCTACGCTCGGCTGATAAATAACCGGAATAACCATATTGTCTTGCATTGCAACAGGTATATCGAAAATATTGTTGGGACTCTTTGAAGGAT
This sequence comes from Candidatus Bathyarchaeota archaeon, assembly GCA_963831895.1. Lineage (GTDB taxonomy): Archaea > Thermoproteota > Bathyarchaeia > Bathyarchaeales > Bathycorpusculaceae > Bathycorpusculum. The sequence continues at coordinate 112,409 of CAWHSD010000003.1, read as the reverse complement.
TGTCTAACTCATTCACTATCTCTTGATACAAGCTGAAGATTGTTGATTTGACTATGTCTTCTCCTTCACGTGCCCACTCCCAGATCCAATGTTTTTCATCAAGCTGCAAAACCCAACGATTTTTTGGACCCTCGCTCCTATTTGGAATATTTTTCCTTGCAACATACGTCTCTATTTTAGGTTCGGAAGGTTTTTCCAATATCTCAAAGCCCAGCATGTATCGAAGCATAACTTCTTTTCCCATAAAGCGGCTAAGTTTTGTTTGGTTGCTTCGGACAACAATCAAGCATTTATTGTTGAGAGTTCGCGCAAAACTAATCGTACAATTATCTGAGTCCCAAAACTCCTCTTTACCTGTCCAAGAAAACTTTCCAAAGTACCCTACTGCCCATTTCTTTTCTTTGACAGTGAACCAAATTGGGTTTGAAATCATTTTTATCCCCAGTAATTTTTTCAGACGTTCTAAACTATTAGGTGTTTTTCCAGCTTTAACCTTCAAATTCGGTATCATGGCTGGTCTTTTCGTGCCAACCTGAGGGATCAACAAAAACTGTAATCTTGCGTTTGTTACTCAATGTTATTTTCCATCCCCATTTTGTAGGACTTTTGTCAAAAGAAAAAACTGGCTCTGACATTTCCATATCAGGATATCGGAGCTTAATAGAGTCAATTGCCTCGCTTGGAGCTCTTTCAAAAAAGGAGGCAGCGACCCAGCTTTCTCGGTCATATGCTGAGGCACCAAAAATGCTTACTTGGCTAACTTTCAGATTCTTCTCCAATCGCACAAACCCAACAGCTTTTTCTCCATTTAACAGAGGCACCAGCCAGAATGCATCTTTGCCTTTTTCGTCTTTTACAATGATTGGAGTTCGGGCATTTGCTTTTCTAAGGTTTGCGAAGTTGATGTCATCGCCTATAGAATGCTCTTTCAACGCTGTCTTAGCGGCTTTAAGCACTGAGTTGGCGTTTGCCGTCAGGTATTTGTTCTCCTCAGGGACATGTCAATTTTGAGGTGACAAAGTTGGTTTTGGTTGGTGAATCCCAATCTTCCCATGTCACTGTACCAGCAAGCTTAAAGTTTGCATTCCATGGCCAAGGATCATAAATGTAGAGGCGATTAACACCTGTCAATAGGTTGCTACTGTAGCCTGCACATGCTCTAGCATGACCAGAAATTCCACTCTTAAATGGATGTAGAGCATCGATTTGCGCTTTTGCCTCACTAAACGTGGGGGTACTATCGAAAGCGGCAGTCAAATGGTTGCAAGTGAGCGATTTGTATCCTGATGATTGGTCTGATGGGCAACCTGAACCAGCAGTGTAACCAAGAGCAGGTGCAATTTGATTTTGCGTGTAATAATATCGGTAGTAACAAAGAATCATCTGACAAGTAGCAACTGCACAGTAGTCATCAACTTCTTGCCCTTGTAAAACAAAGCAGTGATGCGATCTAACCTCATCGTAGTTGTAATGAGTGCAGTACTGAAGCAGTTTTGTCTTGAGAAACCTGGAGAATTTATCGAGATATTTTGATTCAACAATGTACTTTCTGAAAACATCTGCCTTAAGCATCGCAATGCGTTCAGCTTCAGGAATCTCCAAAAAGTTCTTTTTTACTTGCTCATAGCGCCTTAACCTTGACGCCTTAGCTTCTTTGAGTGAATCAAGATAAGACCAAGCATAAAAACCTTCGATTGAACGTCTCTCTTTTTGCTCTGGCACTGGATTTAAGCTAGCCACATCATATATTTGACGAATAGCTGCTCCTGAAGGATCGACCGCTTCGAACATTACACCCAATTTGGGGTAGCTGTAACAAACGAGTTTAATGGCTTTTACTTGCAGTTTTGGAAACTTTCTGCTAAAGATCGGTTTCAACTTTTCAACTGCAACATTAAAACTCCAGTACCTGTCTCCTAATTCGTATGCAACTATTGGGGAACCGAGGTCTTTTCGGACACTGGCTCTAATGTGGCCTACAAGGCGACCTTCTTGTTCAGTTTTAATAGGATAGTCTTGGAACAACAATTCGCCATTGATATCAAAAATCTTTATTGGTAGCTTCAAAATCTTGGCGTTTTGCCAGGCTTGAGTTCCTGGTAGACAACCTAACGTTACCAGACTGGCAGATATTTTTACATGCTCAAAAAGTTCTTCTTTTGGGATTTCAACACTCATAAAAAATACCTCTAATTATTTCAGTATTACTCAACTTATAAGACTTGCGATAACCGCAATCCGGGTGGTTTAGCTGTCAAACCGAAAGTAATAGGCTCTTCCCTTATCGTGGAGCGGTCCGATTTCTTCTATCAAAATAAAAGTAGAAGCGGCATTTTTTCTGATTTAGTCAAATTCTAATAATTGGTTCTTTCAGGTTTGTTGTTAAAAGTAAAGTTATTAACAAGATCGTTTCTAGTAAGTCATAGCCAACTAGATGTTAAATGGGAGACTCAGGTGGCTTTACTTGATCTACTCAGAAGCCATAACCAGGTTAGTGAAGTCGATTTCCTATTTTATTTTCAGGAGTGACTAATCATTCTGTTAAATAATAAACATGAATACGATTGCGATGTGTTAGTTGTAGGTGCTGGACCTGCGGGTTCCGCTTCTGCGCATTATCTTGCATTGGCAGGTTTTAATGTAATTCTCTTGGACAGGTATAAATTTCCGCGTGACAAAATCTGCGGCGATTTTGTAAGTCCTGTGGCACAAAATGAGCTTACTAAGCTGGGAGTTACTCGTACACTTGAGTTTAAGAGTGCAAACAAGATAACAAAAGCCTCGGTCTATCTGGACAGTAAAAAGCTAGTCTCTAGAGTTGTCCCTAAGGTTCAAGGTCTACCCCGATACGGTCGCGTAGTACCCCGTCTTGTCTTGGATAAGCTACTTTTGGATTCAGCATGTCGTGAAGGGGCCGTTTTTTTGGAGAGCCAAAGAGCTGTAGGTATGCGGGTAAAACGTAGCAGTGTTGAGTTAGACATGGAGGGACCAGACGGTAAAAGGACTTTGAAGGCTCGTTTGTTGATTGGGGCAGATGGCAGCAACTCAACCATCGCCAGAATCGTTAGGGGGCAGCCGCCTTCTAGTGCTGACAGAATCATTGCAATTAGGGGATACTTCAAGGATGTTGAGGGAGCGTCGAATCAAGCTGATTTGCACTTTAACAAAGATAGTTTTCCAGGCTACTCCTGGCTTTTCCCCACAAGCAAAAACCAAGCTAATGTAGGAGTCGGAATAGTCTTAGACACAATACCGTCTGGAAATCGTCTAAAAGAGCTATTGAATCACTTAATTAGTAACGATGCTGCCTTGAGCAAGAGACTTAATAATGCAAAGTTAGTTGGGCAAATAGGGGGATGGCCATTAACAACCTATAACCCAAACCAGCCATTAGTCGACAACCGAGTTATGCTGGTTGGCGACGCCGCGGGGTTAGTAAATCCGTTAAATGGCGAGGGAATTCAATACGCATTGCTCAGTGGCAGATGGGCCTCTGAAGTCGCCATTTCCTCTTTAATTGCCGATGACTTATCTAAAGAGGCTTTGGCGGCATACCAGGATATTGTTGAAGGGGAACTTCGATATGGAATGTCAATTGCTGGTCTGATTGTTCAGCTAATTCGAAATCGAAGCTTCAACCCAATATGGCTTCGATCGCTTGAACTCATGTCGGCGCGTTCACGCGTTGACTCAAGTTATGCAGATATCGTTGGAGGCATCTTAATGGGTACTGTACCTCAAAGTGAAGCGACTAACTTAGAAGTTGTTCGAGGAACGATCGAGCAGGCAATGTTATCGATGGGGCTAAATAATTGGCTTGAGATGTCGCAGGATCCTAATGTATTGGCAAAATCTGCTTTGGATGCCATACAAACGGGCTTTACGGTTGCTTCTCAAGTAGCGCAGAATCCTTCTGCTCTTTTCGATTGGGCTATTAAATCAGTGAATAGTGCTATCAACGTTGCAATCGTGTCTTCCAGCTATACAGAAGCACCCAGAAAGAGATAATCAGTTAATTTGATCTTAAAAGAATACTTAAGACTGAATAGAGAAAGGTTATCTATCATTTCTGGATAATCTTTGGTGATGGTCAACGCTTGAGCGAAACAACCCTTGCATCTATGAAGAAAAAAGTTGCCGTTCGAATGCAACACTACCTTAAACTTAACTTTGGTTCCAGAACGTTAGCTTATGATCTTCTATCTGACTACCCAACTAGACCCGGAAAGGGGATACGCCCTTTGTTTTGTCTTGCAGCAGCGGCTTCAGTGGGCAGCGATTACAACAATGCTATTGATACAGCTACTGCCATTGAGCTTTTGCACAATTCTTTTCTAATAAAAGATGACATTGTTGATCAATCGGTTTATCGCCGTGGGGACCTTACTTTAAACAGAAAATATGGACTTGCTTTGGCGGCAAACGCCGGGGATGCGGTGAAAATCCTTGCGATGTCTCCGCTTGTTGACAATTTATCTTCGATAGGCGTACGCAAATCGTTGCAGATTATTATGGAAATACAAGAAACTGCTCGGCGAAGTGTTGAGGGACAAATAAAAGAGTTGACGTTTGTTAAGGATAACCGGGTTGATTTAACGCCTGATGATTACTTTAGTATTTGTGAGAACAAAACTTGTTGGTATACAATTATTACGCCCTGCAGAACTGGGATCATCATAGGTTTGGATGAGGCGACTCCCGAGCAGTTAGATTCAATCACTAGATATGCGCTCTATACTGGAATAGCGTTTCAGATAACTGATGACACACTCAACCTTACTGCTTCACAGAATCTTTATGGTAAAGAGATTGATGGTGACATCTTGGAGGGTAAGAGAACTCTCATGCTTATCCATACCCTAAACTCTTGCGATGTGAAAGAGAGGGATCGTGTTCGAAAGATTTTGGGTAAACCTCGAGAAGTTAAGACAGAGATCGATGTTGAGTATGTTAGAGGTCTTATGAAAAAATATGAAGCCATTGAGTACGCTGTTAAAATTGCGAAGCAATTCGCCAGCAAAGGTAGAGACGTTTTGCTAAATGAATGCGACTGGATGATTGAGAAGAGATGGAAAGACTTTTTCCTTGAACAGACCAATTACTTAATCGAGCGGAAAAATTAAATACGTTAACAAGTAACATGGAAGTGGAGATAACTGTGAGCAGTCAAACAACAAAAAAAACATCTACAAGGGCCAAGCGCGTTACCGAGGCAAATCCTAAAACAGTGATGCCTAACCCGAAAACTGTGCAGAAAGCAATAGACCAAATTGTAAATACATTAAACAATCCTGAGTACAAAGATCAATTGACCAAGTTAACTCAAGCTTCAGTCAATAATACTGTTCAGACGGCTCAAAGACTAAGTAAAGCGTCTACACGTATGAGTAAATTAAACAATGAAGAAATGACTGAACTAGTCAGCAACTCTGTTAGTGACATGATGCGCCTCTATATCCAGTTTAACACAGAACTCTTAACCCTTGTACAAAAAGTTTCAAATCGAGCCGTCGATATTTTAGAAAAAGCGACGCCAACCACTGAAGAAACTACCGCTGAGCAGTCAGCCAAATGACTCTGTACCGTGTAGAAGACACGGCTAGCGTCGACGCTTTCACTCTACCTTCGCTTTTCGACGTAAGAGCTAGGTTCTATCAGGAATGGCATGACTTCGTTTTCTTCGATCGAAAAACAGGCGTATTTGGGTTATTGAACTTTGGTATTCATGGGAATCCTTACGATTCCAAACGCGGTTGGGGCTCTGTTCTCACTTACATTGTAGATCCGTCTCGAAAGATTTTTGCTGAATTAAAGTTGATTCCGATGAGTCAACTTGAGGTTTCTTCCTACGACCCCAACTTTATCGGTGATAATTGTTCGGTGAAAATATTGAAGGATAATTCTTTTGATGTTGTGGGTAAGATGGAGCAGACTTCGTTTGACCTAAACTTTAAGGTTGTTTCGCCACCTGTGACGGATAAAGATATCTTTATGGAAGTCCTCAAAGAGCAGAATCCCAATGCAAAGATGTTTTTGGCTGCCCAAGAAATGAATCGTCAATGGGAATGTTGGGTTGAATTGCCCAGATTATTTGTTGAAGGCAAATTGAAAGTTAACAAGAAGAACTATGCAATTAAGACTAATCAGGGTTATCAGGATCATGAGGGCGGATGCTTCGACATAGGGATGACTTGGGGGTGGGATACGGGTGTTATCTTTTGTGATCCCACCGTTGTAGGTGAGCCGGGAAGAGTGGATTTTCTTATTTACCGTTATGGTCCAACAGAAGATTTTTCATACGGCGGTGTTTTTCTCGAAACTAAGGATGGAAAAAGACAATTCTTTGATAGTGCCAAGATGAAGATCTCTGCTGCAGGAGATTATGATGGTGATCTAAGCATTATGCCTGCAATTACAAAATTACTATATCCCAGTTATCACCCGGCTATTCCAAAAAACAGAACATTTGCTGCCTCCAAAGGTTCGGATAAACTTGAAGTTGTCTTCACGACTAAAGCCGTGTGTAGCATAGTGAACACCAGTGTCGTTAATTCGTCGGAGGTGGTTTTCAACGAAATGTTCTGTGAAGTTAACTTGAAGGGGACAGTTGGCGGCAGCACCTACGATTGTGTTCTTCCGTGCTGGTTTGAATCGGTTCGACCGCGAAAGAGGGTTGAGAACTTTGCAATTGAAGCTTGAAGAATTCTTGAAAGAGCTGGTAGCTTTAATGAAACAAGATTTCCCGCGGCATCTTCAAAGGATGATCGAGTATACAGAGGGTTTAGTTTGGCTTCAAACTCTCGATGGGGAAAAGACGTTGATTCGCGTTACAGCCGATGACGTTGTTGTCGGTGGTGAAATCTTGCCCAAAACCATTGATGTTCGAGTGAACCTTTCGCGTAAGTGTTTGTTTGATCTCCTTGAAGGGAGAATAACCCTTGACAAAGCGCTCCAATCAAATGATATTGTGGCGTTTGGGGAACCTGCAACTTTGTTGAAGTGCTTTAGGATTTTTGAACAGATCTTGTTACTTTCAAGATTGTCGCCTCGTTTCTACTTCTTGACATATAGATTGCGATAGGGTATGAAGTTGGCGAGACTGATACGTCTAATCAGACTCAACACAAACGATAAATAACTTTAAACCTAAATAGAAATGGGGCTAAGCAATTGAGCAAAAGCTCGAAAATAAAAAAAATTCTAGATGTTAAAGAAATAAATTCTATTGAAAAAACTAATACAGCTACCTCATCCAAGGAAGAGAAAATATGCATTCCTGTGCCGAAGATTGAAACTCAAAAAGTCTGCTTAAATCTACCTAAAATAGAAGTAGACACACAAAAAGTATGTTTTGATTTACCCAAAATTCCGACAAAAGGTTGCGATTGCCCTCCGCCCCAGATGCGATGTCGTCCAAGACAAGAAAAGGTCATTGCCCGCGCTGTCATACCCAAATCGGCAATCGCGTCAAGCATCGGTGGGCCACTCTCTATAAGGGAGATAGAGATCGGTGAAATATCCATACCCAGCCTTAAGTTAAAAGATTTTAGTGGAACATTCAAATACGATTCGTGTAAAGCTAAAAATGTAGAGTTAGAAATCACTTTATCCATAAGTACTACGTTTTCGGGAAACATTGATTTACCCTGGCCGCTTTGCTGGGAGGACTTTTGTTATGGCGTATCTGGCGGCGTAAACTTTGACTCTTATGTAGAAAAACAAACACTGGGAGATGTAGTTTTCGGATCTGGTTCCTTTTCGATGTTCTCATCTAAAACTAATATCAGTCCATTCTCGATGACTGCTGAACCGATTGCAAAAACCGAAGTTGACCAAGTTACAGCGGAAAACATACAGATGCAATGTACAAGTATTCCCATTGACACTCCTCTGGGAATAAACATTGGACTCTGCCTGCCTATACCCAATCCAACAGGACCCAATGACATTGCAACCGATCAGACAAGCATTGATGAAATGGATTCAACTGGCATATCTAGCCCTCAAGCCTCCATGAAGGACATAAAAGCTTTAAACATAATCATTCCGTCTGTCACAACCCAAGCGTTCGAGGCTGAATCTAAGACAGCTTTAACAATATCGACTTCAAAGAAGATGTATGGAGCTGGCGTTACCCTTATTGGCGACGCGGACAGAGCCCACATCACTGGAGTATTAACTCTTAATGTCACCAAGATGATAATGAGGGTAAAGGGCGGTTTGGAATTTTCAAACCTATCTGGCTCAGTTACAACAAGCTCTGCAATCGCTGAAAAGCTTGACCTAAGCTTAGTTTTAAAAGGAATTAAAATCAAGGGATTAAACCTGTGTGGTATGAAAATCCCAGAGATAGAGGTGGTAATGTAATGAGCAGAAGTCTAAGCAGTGACAAACCAAGGCTAAAGATTGAGGAAATTGCCAAAAGAGAAAAAATAATGAAATCCGTCATGGATCAGAAAAGAACTGGAAAAATCGACATAAAAGCCACATTCGACCTTATCCATCTCAGCGTTTATCCTCTCTTGCAAAACCGCGAAATAGTGGAAGAAGACATGAAGCTGCTAAAGAAGATGCTTGACGACGCAGCATGCCGCATTTGTGAGATAATCGAGAAATCAAAAAGTAAACCATCAGATAATACACCGCGATAACTAAGCAAATGGTTAAAAATCCAAGAATTATTTGCCTTTTTTTCTTTAATTGCTCAATCTGAGTTTTTCTTTTCTGTCAAGAAGCTTAGCTAAATGTATATCGCAGACATTCTTTAGTATACAATTTACAATAAAACTAAAGGCTTGTTATTGCAGGTTTGAAGTTGTTGGATGAATAGATAGTTTTCTTTTCCTTTTTTGTTTAGTTTTGGAATGGTTATTGTGAATTTTGCTCCTTGGCCGGGTTCTCCATCTTCAGTGATTGTCCAGCCGTAAACGTCCATCATTTTTTTAGTGAGGAATAATCCAAACCCGGTGCTGCCGCCTGTGCTAAATCCTTCGTGGAAAAGCTGAGTTTTGTTTGCTAATGGTACTCCTACGCCGTCGTCATCATAGATTAATTTTAAAGTGTCTTGTTTTGTTTTTTCGTAGTGAATTTTTATGGTTGTGGTTTTTTGACCATGTTTTAGGGTGTTGTGGATGAAGTTGTAGAAGAGTTGTCTTAGAAATGAATCTGCTAATACTTCTAAGCCTTGGCATTCATTTATTATTTTGGGGAGGAAGCCTGAGAATAGTGTGGTTGCTTCGTTTATTTTGTCTTCTACGTTTATGTATTTAGTTCTTCTGCGCCAAGTTGCTCGTACAATTTGGCAAACTCGAAGATTTTGACTGTTTCTTTAACAGATTGTTCCATTTTGTTGAGCCCCTCGACAACATCTGGTATATCTGCATGTTTTTTCTTTAGTAAATATGCGTATCCAGTTACTGTTGATAGTTTGTTGCGAACATCATGTCTTGTCAAGCTGCCGACTACTCGCAATTTTTCAACCATCAACTCGATTCTTTGACTGTTTTCTTTTAGTTTCTCTTCGTTCTTTTTGCGTTCAGTAATGTCCACGAAGAATGCAACTGTTGAAACGAATTTATTGTCTTTGAAGATAGGGCAGGCGTTCCCGCTTACAACAATTTCCTTACCATCTTTGGCTACGAAAACAGACTCAACATCGTGAATGGATAGCCCATTCATAACTTCTTTGAAGACACTCATGCAATATTGGAGGTGATCCTTTCGAACCACATCCATCATAGTAATTTTTTCTAAATCTAAATCAGTGTACCCTAAGACTTTTTTCCATTCTTCGTTAACAAAAATGTATTTGCCTCGAGCGTCAACCGATTGAACAAGAACGTTTGCAACATTAAGTAGAGTTCTATGCTTTTCTTCAGCTTCCCTTAGGTTCTGCTCAGCTTTTTTGCGATCGGTTGTATCTTCAAATATGGCTGCAAAATAGCCCTTTCTTGGACAATAAACCGAAACGTGTAGCCACATATTTAATGGTTTAAAGAATATTTCGAAACGTTCTGTTTTACCGGTAAGTGTAACTCGTCCATAAATTTCAAAAAGTTCAGGATTAGCTGTCCTTAATTCCTGGTATTGCTTGGGTTACATTTTTTCCAATGACTAGTTCTTTTTTCAAACCCGTTATTTTTTCAAAAGCATCATTAATTTGAAGATAGACAAAATCAACCGGCTTCTCTGACTCGTCAAATATCATTTTACAGTAAGCAAACCCATCAATCATGTTTACAAAAAGAGAACTGTATTCTTGTTCACTTTTCTTTAGTTCCTCTTCTGCAGCTTTGCGCTCTGAGATATCTCTAACAGTACTTAAGATTAATTTTTGGTCGTCGAAATCGATTAATTGGGCATGTATCTCAACTGTAAAAGTGCTTTTATCTTTTCGCAAATTTATAGCTTCAAAAGTGGCTTCCCCAAGCTTTAGTAATTCTTTCATTTTGGTTTTAAAAAATTTGGGGTTGCCAGGCACCTCTATATCTTTTATTGTTAGTGATTGGAATTGTTCTTTTGTGTAGCCTCTTGTTTTGTAGGCTGATTCATTGAAGTAGATTAGTTTTCCATTTAAATCGTGAACCATAATTGAGTCTGAGGCTGCTTCAAACAGATTCGCTGAAACATGAACTTCCATTTCAGCCTAGTTTAAGTTTTGTAATGTCTTTTGCGATGTGAATAATCTGAGCAACTTCGCCTTGATCATCTAGAATAGCTGACGTAGTTACCAATAACGGCATTCCTAAGTTTGGATCTACGATTTCTTTTGTGATTGATTTTTTTGTTTGAAAAGTTTCGGTAGCAGGGCAATCAGGCCAAGGGCAACTAGTGCCATGAACAATCTCGTAACAATGCCTACCGATTAATTCCTCAGGCTTTTTCTTGAACACTTCGCAAGTGGTTTTGTTAACTTCCGTGATTAAACGATTTTTGTCCATTACGAACAAGAGATCGCTAATGCCATTAATAATACCGTGAATTTCATCTGTTCTTATTTTTTCTGTTCTCTCTTGATTTTTTCGACTTGTTATTTCTCTGTCGATGTGCACTGCTTGGATAATTTTGCCTTCAGTGTCTTTAATTGGATGAACCGAGACTTCGACGTCGATTTTGTGATTTTCTTTATCAAAATGTTGATGCTCAACAGTAACGGAAATACCTGAAGTCAGCATTTCATGAATTGGACAAACATCGTTTGGGGGTTCGCAAGTTGTTAAACTATGATGAGTTACCTCATGGCATGTTTTTCCAATCAAATCATTTTTGCTTATCTTTATTTGTTTTAAAGCTGCGTCATTAGCGCTTATTATTTGAAAGCTATTTGGATCAATAACTAAAATGGCATCGTCAACTGAATTGATGATTTTTTCATTAAACATTTTAAGAGAGGAAAGTTTTTCTTCATTTTTCTTGCGTTCAGAAATATCTAAAATGAAGCCTCTAAGGCCTGCTATATCGCTGTTGCAGATTCGTGGCATCGCCGTGATGAGCGCTGGAAAATATGTGCCATTTTTTCGCACAAACTTATACTCATCAGGAGTGTATTTGCCTCCAGAAAGTAATCTCTTAATGTTTTCTTTTGCCCTATCTTGCTCTTCAGGCACAAGGAACTGCATGATATTTAATCCCTTTTTAAAATCTTCAACAGAATATCCCGCAATCTCAAAAGCCCTGTCATTAACATACAATAAAGTTCCGTCAATGTCAGTCTCGAAAACTATATCTGGCAGAGAATTTGCTAGTTCACGATATTTTTCTTCGCTTTCTCTCAAAATCTGTTCTGCCATCTTTTGCTCAGTTACGTCTTCGCCTGAACTTAAGGTGCCAATAAGCTGACCCGCACTGTCTCTCAACTCGGTGTTATGCCAACTAATAATTCTTAATTCGCCTTTCTTTGTAACGATAGGGTTTTCGTAATGGGTAGGAATCCCTCCTTTTTCGTTGATGCAAACATTGAGAATCGTTCGTAACTTTTTTCGACTCTCGCTGGGCAGACAAGTGTCGACCCAATCTTTGCCTAAAAGTTCGCCCTCTTCATACCCAAGAATTTCATAAGCTTTCTCGTTTAAGAGAGTAATCTTTCCTTCAAGATCCAAAGCTAGAACTATGCTACCTACAACATTCAGGTATCTCTCGGCTGTAGTTTTTTGAGTCAAGATTTCTTGCTCTGCTTTTTTGTGCATTACTGCAAGGTTTATGCCATGGGTTAATTCGCCATAGACTGTTTCAGGTGAACCTTGCTTGTTGAAGTAACCATCTGCTCCAAGATTTAGAGCTTTTATTGCTATTTCTTCTCTTCCTTTTCCTGTAAACAATATGAATGGAGTTTCGTTTTTTTGTTCGCGTAACTGCTTCAAGAATTGAAGACCGTCTTTTTGTGGCATTTCATAATCAGAAACTACCACATCATAAGTGTCAGTTGCCAACTTTTTGAATGCTTCATCCACGCAACAAGCTTGATCGATCTCAAAACCGCAATTAAGATCCAGAAGCATCAATTTTGTTATCTCTTGAACTGATGGATCATCGTCAACATGTAAAATATGAATCGATGAATTTCTGATTGGAGCCGTCAAACCAGCCAAGCACAGTGTCCCCAGGATAGTTACACTTCAAGGGCGACCTTTGCTTTTTAATCATTGTGAATTCAGAATATACAAAAAGGCTAAGATAGAAAGAATGCGGGAATTTAGAATCTACTAAATTGCTAAGCATCAATAATGTAAGCTTCATCAAGATGTGATACAAACTTGTTGCAGGTTATTCCTAAAGTAGCGGCTGCCTGTCTAAAAGTTTTTTTCTCAGGCAGTTTTGCCCTTGACGTGTTGGTATTTACCGAGCAAGGTTTTTGGCAATTCTCTTTTTGGATTAGTGGTTTAGATGTGAGGGAGGAATTGGGATTGTATGATTGATGGGACTGTCAACAGCAGGATTCCTATGATGAAGATTAGGATGAATTTTGTTGAGAGGTTGTATTTTTTTGCGGTTTCGTAGCCTAAAACGAACCATACTGGGTAGAGTGTTAAAAACATCATCGCTATCCACACTGGGAATGTTGCTTTGGTAATTCCGGTTAAGCCTTGGTCGAACATAATAAATGAGCCCTTCAAGTCGACGAGTCCTGGTATGATCCATCGATACCAATCCATGTAGAGGGCTATTCCTCCAAAGATGAAGCTCGTTAAAATAGCCGACGAGAGAGCATACATCATTTGTTTTGAAAACTTGAAGTTAGCTGAAACAATATAGAGAATAGCTCCAAAAAAGAGAAGACCAAAAGGATCAACAAAGAAACTCATAGAGAACCTCCAAACTAATTAAAAATAGCTTTTGTTTCAACTAAAATAATCTCCTATAGAGTTAGAAAATAACAAAATGATTTTATTATTTTTTTAAAGTTTTTTTCAGGCAAAAAAATTCATCCTAAAAATAAGGAAGAAAGTAGGTGATCTTTAGAGTGGGTTTAGCCTCAATCTACGTATTATCTTCTTTTCTGGCATTTGCGCTTCTTGCATAGTTTTCACTTGGGTCGTTTGATTCTCAGGATATGTTTGCTTAGGTTTATCCTCAGGCGTGACTAATTCTATTTTAATTCTTGAAGGCACCTTGAAACTAAAAACTACACCTTGACCTGGGTTAACTGTGATCTTAGATGGATTAATTGCTTTTTCAGTGCATTCTACCTGAATCGATTGTGATTGTCTTGGAGTTTTTCCTATTTGAGGGTAAACTATCTTTAATTCAGCTTCGGCTTTTGTTAAAGTATTCGTTATTCGATAAGTTCCTGGACGCAATAGTGAGGCAACAAACATATCTTGATTCGTTAACTCGCGGTTATCAAAAGTCTTTTTGCCCTCATTTTCGGGTTTTGTAATGTCTATGTTGTATCCGCCGGCTCCGGTTGAGACAAAGAATAATGCGTATCCTCCTGGAGCAAGGTTAAAGCAGCTGCATTCTGTATTCTTTGATTGTTCTGAAGGGGGAGTATCTAAAGTCTTTAGGTCAATTTTGACATTTGACTGCATTGTAGGCGAATGTTCAACTATTATCTTAAACTGACCTACTTCATTTTCGCCTCTTTTGATTTTGCCAAAATATGCACCAGGTTCTGAGAATCTGTGGACAACAGAAGCTAACATCGTAAGCGAACCACTGTCAACGTTTGTCTGTGAGAAAATAAAACGATCAATCATACTATTCACCTCTTAATTCCCTATATCTCCCTCTATAATCATCTCATCATCGGTAATTCGAACACCGATAAACTCTATTGGAAGTTTAACTGGAATTAATCCTCCTTGAGCTGGAAGTATCGGAAATGGATCTTCAATTTCAAGTGGAGGTACTAATGTCGTCAAGAATCCGTTCAAAGCAGTTAGAAGCACATTAAAGACACCTAAATCTGTAAGTGCATCAAGAAGCCATTCGCCTACGTCGTCGGGTATATCGAGAGCAAAACGAATGAAGTCGTCAAGAGGTCCAAAGAGGAACTTGAAAACATCTTTTGCCCAATCAGGAAATCCGCTAAGAAGACCATCAATTGCAGCGTCGACAAGGTTCTCGACTAAGTCTCCTACTGTATCGGCTATGTCAATAATATCAATGTCAAAAGGCAGTGTGGGCACTATGACTATTTGCCATCGGTTAGGTAAGCCTGGGCTGGTTCCATAGAAAACTTGTATACCTGCGGTGAAAGATATCTCTGAAGTTATCAAACTGCTAAGGTCTATGGGTAAGCAGAAGTCTGGGTTGTCTTTAAAGAAGCAGTAAGAGGGAATATCTAAGGCGCAGCCATCGAAGGGAATAGGAATAATGCATCCGCCGGGTGTGCAGACTTTGGGGATATCGATGCATAAGTTAAGGTTAAGAGTATCCCATTTAATGTCTAATTCAGAGATTTTTAGGGTGCCGTTACTTCTTAAGTCAACTGAACCGCCTTCCAAATGAGCTTTGACATCGTAACTTGCCGAAAAAGGACCAAAACTGCCGCTATCTGCGCAATGAAGGCTAAACCCTTTCACCACTCCTGCGAAAATTTTTTCAAATGCTTTTTGTGAAATAGCAGCCTGAAGATCAAATGTACCAGTTCTTACCCTAGATCGAGTAGTCCGAGTTATTGTTGGTCCGCCGCCTCCAGTGGGTAAACTGCAATCGATCGGCTCAATACCTATGTTTAAATCAACTTCGTCAAGATTTATGAAAGCTTTGAGTTGATCTTGTTCAATTGCTGGATTGTTTGGAACGGCAGTTGATCCAGATACCTTAAGTTTGCCCATATTATCCGGTAAATCAATGAAGTTAAAAGCCAAATTTGAAATTGAAGATGCTAAAGGCGGAATTATTCCCTGATTAAGCGCTAATAATGCATAGCATTCAATACTGTTTTCTAAGCCTTCGGGTTTTAAGTCAACAATTTCTATGCCATCAACTGAAGGCAAGATAGTTTGATTTCCTACTGGACCCGTTATTTTGGCGCCTGCCGTGGCAAATAGATCAAGGCAGAAGCATTCTAGCTTAGATGTGGGAACAACAACAACTTCTTTAGTTGGCAAAGCCACGCCTTCTAATCCAAAATTAGAGATTCTGTCGGTTACATCAACTTTGGCGGCAGACATTCTTGCGGCGGTCAAAACTGAAGTTGAAAGTTTTCCTGGAAGGGGCAGTCTGCTTGTTGGGCATCCAATGCCTGCGCAAACTTGAAAGTGAACAGCGAGACGTTGAGATGCTAGCGGATTTAGCTCGGGTGGAAGGGCTATGATGTTTCCTGGGTGAAAATCAATTTCACCTTTTGTAAGTTGAACGCAATAATTTAACCCTAAATTTGTTCCAATGACCGGGAGCGGGTCAAGAACAGTGATAAGTGGATTGCCAGCTTGCACGACTTCAGGTGCAGCATCAATTCTTTGACATAGCAAATCAGGATTCTGAAGCAAAAAGGAAGTGCCATAATTAAATAATGAGGGACGTTGTCGCATTACGTGCTTTACAACCCGATCTATGCCGGCATCTTGGATAGCAGCATAGAAATCTGAATTGCTAGTTAATGCCAAAAGCACAACTCCTTCTGAGCCAATTTTTTGCATCGAAGTTTCGGGGAAAATCAATCGAGTTCCTGTCTGAAAAAACAAGCATAATTCATAACCTCTTTTCAAAAGAGTTCTGTCTGATTACTTAAGTCAAAAGATCGTTATTAAATTAATGTTGTCACACATCATAACCAACAAATTTCGAGGATTGAAATTAATAAATCAACGATTCATTGCCGTTTAAGAAAGCTACTGTGCATGATTACCCTGAAAACATAAAATGAATGACCAAGTTTTTTCAAGTCAGGCGTGTCAAAAGAAGCATTCCATATAGTAATCCTTGAAAAGCCAAAATGCAATTGAAAAATTCTTTCCAATCGCCGAGTATCTAACCTTTGAATCTGCGTTAGTCTTTAAAAATTAAGCATTCCTACCCTCTAGGTAACGTTTGGCTAATAACTTGTAGATTTTTGACCGCATAGCCAATAGTGTTACAACAAGACCAATAATCCCCGCAATAATGAACACTAAAGCGATTCCTCGACCTGTTCCCGTCCCAAACCAGCCGCCTATCAACTGAACTCCTGCACCTTTGGTCATAAATGGAATAAAAATTAACTGTGCAATCGGACCAATAATGAATGCTGTTAAGGGAGCAATAGATTGTTCAATACTTCGAGAGAAACCGAAAACACGACCTTGAAAATTTTGGGTTACAACTTTCTGAATAATTGTTTGTTCGGTTGCTTGAATAACCGGAAATAAACCAAGCCAAATAGTGATTCCAATAGATAGCAGGATAATCGAGGGCTGAATGGCAAAAAAAATAGCATTACTCCAAATTACAATGTTTGCAAGAAAAAGTGTGCGCAGAGGATTTTTTCCCAATCCCTTTCTCGCTATGACAAGTCCGCCTACCACAAAAGCAGGACTTAAAATCCCCCACAAGATCCCCCAAAATTGAACAGACATAAGTTCAAGTCCATATGCATCCATTAGGGCAAAGAACACTCCACCAAGAAGATTATTAAAAGTGCTAAAGAAAATCAAAGCAAAAAGCCCTGGAATGGACTTAACTAAATTAATTGTTCCTCTAACCTCGTTTTTCTCTTGTTTTTCGACTCTCACTTTTTACCGGTTTTTGTTCGGAGAATGGAATAAATGCCAAGTAAAGGATTCCAAGCAAGGTTAATACGATACCAGTAACAAGCACCCAAAACATACCGCCAAAGCCCAGCACTAATCCGCTTGCTACAGAGTTAACTCCAAAAGAGAAACCTGTGGCTGTACTAAACAATCCGTTTGCTTTGTCTCGTCTATTCTCAGGAACCAACGTTGTAATCAACGTGGGAATTGCAATAAAATAGATCAAACCTGCTATTACGCCTGAAAGTAGAATAGAGGCAAAAATCCACAGATAAGGACTTGTTACAGAATTAAACGCGCCTATAGGTGCAAATATGTACATTAGGAAACCCAACGTGAAAAAGATCAAGCTTGCTATGCTGGATGCAAACATTGCAGTTTTCTTCTTATTTCGATCTATAAATGAACCAAACCAAAACCCTGACAAAGCGACAATAACCAAATAGATTCCAGCAGCTAGTCCAGTTGAAACAACGGATTGCGTTTGAATATACACAAAGTAGGTTAGAGCAAACCAAACGAAATTGGTGCTTATAGCGACAATTAGCGCAGCTAAGTGTGAGCCGATGAAAAATATTCATAAAAGAATCCTGTTAGTATTCAAATAAAACAAAATATTAAGCTATTTCGGGTCTCTTCATATTGTCAATTTATAGCGTAGATTCAGTGCCTGCAAAGACAGAGTGGCATTAGTAAGCTTGTTATTAGCTTCGATCTACCATAAAGTAACAAATAGTCAATAAAGTTTAGGTAACAATGACGATTAAGCTAAGAAGAATGCTGTTTCCACGCACTGCAAACTTGATTGGAATAATTCCGTTCTCATCACGGGTGACAGCGTGGAAGAAATTAAAAAACTCAAGAGTCAGGATGGGCCTGAAATATAGGTTCATGGCAGTTCCAACCTTATCCAAACGCTGCTGAAGAATGACCTTGTTGACGAGTTCCGTTTGAAGATATTTCCAGTTACCATTGGCACTGGCAAGCAGCTTTTCGGAGACGGCACTACGCCAGCCTCTTTTAAACTCCTAGAAAGCAAGATTTCAACTACAAGCGTAATAGCAGCCACGTACGTGCGGGACGGGGAGATAAACAGGATCATTTTGATAGTGAAATAGTTGCTATGTAATCCCCGCGAAAAAATAACCCTGAAAAGACCTTGTTAAATAGAAACTTAACCTGTGACTGAAAACACACAACCACATACTTTTAAATAAAAAAGACCGAAGCCTAGTTTTGGAAATAACTATGAAAATCATTCTAACCAAGGTATTTGTAAATGATCAAGACAAGGCTTTGAAATTCTACACTGAAAAGTTGGGCTTTGTAAAAAAGAAAGATGTTACTGCTGGAGAGTATAGGTGGCTTACTGTCGTTTCCCCAGACGATCAAAACGGCACCGAGCTTATACTTGAGTTAAACGATAATCCGGCAGCTAAAATATATCAGAAAACGATTTTTGAGCAGGGTATTCCCGCGGCGAATTTCGGTGTTTCTGATGTTCGCACAGATTATAAACGATTAAATGGGCTCGGTGTGAAGTTTACGATGGAGCCAACAGAAGTAATGCCCCAAGTGACCATAGCGGTCTTTGACGATACTTGTGGCAACCTAATACAAATACAACATACGGCGTAAAAGTGAGCAATTTTAACCTGCTTTTTAATTAGAAACAAAAAGGGATGATTTGGAGAGAATGGCAAAGGAGGTGAAGGATATTGGCGAAGTATGTGGACGGATTTGTATTTATAGTTGCAAAAGACAAAATTGAAGATTATGAAAAAATGGCAAAAGAAGCAAGTAAAATGTGGATGGAACATGGTGCGCTTGAATACATGGAGTGTATGGGAGACGATCTTAAAGCACAAGAAATGGGCGGCATTAAATCGCTTGCCTTTACAGAGGTGGCAAAAGCAGAACCAAATGAAACTGTGTGGTTCTCGTTCATTGTTTTTAAGTCAAAGAAGGACCGCGATGAAATAAACGCAAAAGTAATGGAGGAAATGAATAAGCAAACAGAAAAATACAAGGATTTTCCGATGCCCTTTGATATGAAACGCATGGCAGTTGGTGGATTTGAAGTCAAAGTAGAAGGATAACTATATCAATCGTGAATATTTTGAATTTCCTCTAAGAATAGTCGCTAATCTTCCTTTCTTTACATATTTGCATGGTATGAATTAAATATCATCAACGTTTTTTTTGAAACTTGATTCAGAAGTTGATGATTATAAATCAAATAAAGTATCGGTGAAACGATATGAACAAGGTTGTCGTTTTGTTTGCTGTAATACTTATTGTAGTGCTTTCTCTTTTGGCATTTAAGTTTCTAATAGCGGAATTGCAGCCAGATCAAACCATTTTTTTCGACGATTTCGAGAATGACTTTGGCAATTGGACAATTGGTTCACAGGTTCCTGAAGACCCAAACAATCCAGGACACAACGTAGAGTGGCTCATTGGGCGCTCCACAAACCAAAGTTATTCAGGTGAATACTCAGTTCTTTTTTGGATTGACGGAAGACAAGATGACGGGACAATCTGGATAACGCGAAAACTACCGATTGAGCCTAATTCCGAAAAATCAGTTAACATTTCGTTTCAGTTGTGGAGCGGCGAAGAAAGCTTTAACATTTTAGCCGTTGTTGTTGGCTACATAGGTGAAAATAAGCCTCAAGGCGAAGCCGATTTCCAGGTTCTAGGTGCAACCAATCAAGTGCCTGGATGGAAAGCCTACAGCTTTTCGAGCGAAATTGTTACAGCCAATACAGGTGAAGTCTATGTTGCTTTAGGAATATCAGTTAGATGGGAAACTGAATTGATTTATTTCGTTGACAATGCAGAAATAACAATTGATTGATTCTTTGGGAGAAGAGAAGTAAACGATATGACAACAGAAATTGATGTATCGCACCTTCGTTTGCTAAACACAGGTCTTAATAGTTCTCCATTTCAGAGTCCCGAGGAGGTAGTAAAACATTTAGGAGCAGTGCAAGCTCAAGATTTTGCAGCTGCTAAATGGTCAGTTGGATTGAGAATGCAAAAAGCAACAGACTCAATTGTAGAGAAAGCTTTTAACGAAGGCAAATTTCTGCGAACACATGTAATGCGACCAACCTGGCACTTTATTATTCCTGAAGATATTCGCTGGATGCAAGAATTAACATCGCCACGCGTGAAGAAAATCCTTAGACCTTATGACAGAAAACTCGGCATTACTGACGAAATGATAACAAAGAGCCAGAAACTAATTGCTGAAGCTTTGAAAGGAAAAAACTTCTTAACTAGAGTGGAACTTGCAGAGTATCTTAAGAATAATGGGATCTCAGCCTTAGGACAAAAACTTGCCCACCTTCTGTATTATTCTGAACTAAACGCTTTAATTTGCAGCGGTCCAAGAAACGGCAAACAGTTTACGTATGGTTTGCTTGAAGAGATAGTTCCAAAGGCTAAGAATCTGAATAAAGAAGAGGCTCTCGCGAAACTAGCACTAAAATATTTTGTGAGCCACGGTCCAGCACAAATTGGAGACTTTGCGTGGTGGTCAGGTCTACCTGCAAAAGAAGCGAATGAAGGTTTAGATTTGGTAAAATCGAAACTCACACGTACAACCATTAATGGGAAGACCTATTGGTATCCCTCAGATATTGAAGTTCAAAGTCATTATATGTCTAATGCTCGCGATGTTCTAGATAAGCAGGCTTTTTTGCTGTCAGTTTATGATGAATACTCTATCGCGTACAAAGACCGAAGTGACACCAGTGAAAAGCGGGACATTGAAAGAATGCTCGCAATGGGTAATGCCCTAACCGCTGTAATAATTTTGGATGGCAAAGTTGCAGGCACCTGGAAAAGAATTTTGAATAAAGATACCGTTGAAATCAAACTAAACCCGTTCAAAAAACTCACGAAAATTGAACAAAATTCTGTTAAGAAAGCTGTCAGCCGTTATGGTGATTTTCTGGAAAAAAAGATAATTGTGTAGCCAACTCTTACTAAAGACCGATTTTTTGGTTTTGTAACAGTCACAAAAAGTAATATGTTGAAAGAATCTTCTGAATGCTTAAGATCGTAAGTCGCAACGGTTGGAAAGTTGTATTTTAGATAAAAAAAGAAATTGCTTATTGTTCGCAAACCGATTTTACAAGTCTTCTTATCAGAGGAGTTATAGCGAGACTTGTTGGCAGTGCCACGGCAAAACCTATCAACCATGCGCCAGCGAATCTTTGAATAAATACCGGAGTCCATCCAACGAATACTGAAGTCATAGTGAAACTCATCACAGTATCCAAAACAAGCACCATTAGCAAAGCTGTAATGAAAAAAGAGTATTTGGCTTTAATTTTCAATGTTAACAATCCAACCGCTAAAAAATAATTTACCCAAAATATAATCGTTTTGCAAATATTAGAAAAGTTTGACTAAGATAATTGCGAACATAATTGTTACAAGCAATACTATAACAGTGCAAATGGTAATTTCTGGTTTGGCGATAATTGTTATGTTCAAATCCTATTCACCAAGAGTTGAGAGTGAATGCTGTGAGAAAACAAGCCTCCAAGACAACCAATTGTACACCCAGTAGTCACTCGGTGAGACTTCACTTTAATATGATCTTTTTTTATGCATAATTTGTTGATATAATGTAGTATGCAATCTCTTAATGGACGATTGTATGATTACAGCTTTAGATTGTCTATAAATGACGTTTATTAATTAAGCAAATGTGATTGTTATGTCACAATAACAAGGAATTATATTATAGCTGACTAAAATAACAATTAATGACGCGACAAAGTTTTGTGAACACTTTAAGTAATTGTCTCACGAAAACATTTACCCCAACTAACCGATTGTAGAGTTAACCTACGCAACAGCCTCTGGGTGAAAATAAAAATGAATTTTAACGAATCTTTGAAGAAGATTTTGAATGATGCCACTAAAATAATGCTAATTATGTTGCTTGGCAAAAATTACCGGAACACAAAAATTGCTTTTTGGAAGGATGTATTCTTCTCATAAATCCGTGGAGTGTTGGTTATTTTGAAAGTAACACATCTGAAGTGCCCAAAATGTGGTCGTGAATTTGATGTTGAAGTTGAAGGACACCCATTAGTATCACGATATGGAACACGAACCATGAATATCTCTGGCATCTTCGTAGTTTATGATGAGCACAGATTAGCAATTCATCCTACTTGGTTTTTCGGATACAGAATAAATTGTCCTTATTGTGGAAAGAAGTCTAAGTATGATATCAGCCTAGAATAACAACACGAGTTTTCATGTCCAAATCTGAAAAGCCAAGATCAATAAATTTGATTGACATCCGACTAATTCCTAATAGTCTATTTTGAAAACATGAACAATCAATTCTCATTAAGTTTTAGAAGTTGCCTTAAGATAATTCTTGCAGCTTTTTTGTCTAAGGGTTGGTTTTCGTTTCCGCATTTTGGTGAATAGATGCATGATGGGCAGCCGTCTTTGCATTCACAGGTGTCGATGAGTTGTAGAGTTTTTTCCCATAGCGGTTTTATTGTTGAATAGAGGGTCTCTGAAATCCCGATGCCTCCTTCAAAGCCATCGTAGATGAAAATGGTTGGCTCTCCTGTATCAGGATGCAAGACAGTTGACAGTCCTCCGATATCCCATCTGTCACACATTGCAAATATCGGAGACATAGCAATCATCGCATGCTCAACCGCGTGTAAACCGCCGGCAAAATCAAGTTCTTTGGCTTCAATTTCTTGTCTAATTTGATCGGGAATGATAAACCATATGCCGACGGTTGAAAATGATAGAGGCGGTAGAGTGAGAGGTTGTCTTTTAATGACTTCATCATATGTTTTGGTCACGAAGGTGTGGTAAATTTCTGTTATGGATAATTCTCCGAGGCCAACTTTGATGCTGTTTTGTTTTTCTTCAAGCGGTTTTTTGATGGTGACGTCGACGTCTTTTAGTGCTTCTGTGTAGTAGTTGACGTTTTCTTGTCTAACTTTAGCTGTCAACTCGTCAAGATCCAGTCCTTCTGAGATGTAGGTTTCTCCTTGATGGAGCAATACTGCGCCGGCATGTACTTCCTCGTAGGCTTTGTTTAAAGTGAGGGTCTCTAGTATGTTTCCGTTGCAGGTGACGGTGACGGTTTGATGGGATATGCTTTTAAGGTTTACAACTTCGGTTGTTCTTGCTGTGCCTGAGTAGACCCATCCCCGTGGTGTTTTTCGGATTAGGTTTTCTTGCTCAAGAGCTCCAATACTTTCCGAAAGTAATTCAGGGAAGAACTGTTTGTCCGCTTCAGTGATTGGCAGTTCGCTTGATGCACACATTATGTGTCCTAGAGAAATGTATCGGTTATGAAGATCAATAATTGCTTGTTCATGTGGTCTTCCAAAGAAGTCATCTGGATGTTTCATGAAGTATTGGTCAAGTGGGTTTTGGAAGGCAACTAGAGTTACTATTGAATCGGAAGTGCCTCTGCCTGCTCGTCCTGCTTGCTGCCATGTTGAGATAACTGTTCCGGGGTAGCCCGAAATTATCACTGAGTCAAGCGAACCTATATCGATTCCCAGCTCCAGTGCGTTGGTTGAGACTACACCGATTAATTTTTTGGTTTTTAGTCGGTTTTCTATGTCGCGTCGTTCTTGAGGTAGATAGCCTGCTCGGTAAGCGGTTATTGTGTTTTGAAGTTTTGGTGATTTTCTTGCGAGTTCTTCTTTGGTCCATCGTGTAATTAGCTCAGCCATTTGTCTTGATGTTGTAAAACAGAGGGTTTGTAGGTTTTTTATTATGTTAAGGGTTAAGAGGTCTTTGGTTTCTTGGTGTGTTGATCGGCGAATTGTGTTGGTTGTGTCGATGAATGGTGGGTTCCAGAATATGAAGGATTTTTTTCCTTTGGGAGCGCCATCGGTTGAGACTATTTCGAATTCTTTTCCAGTTAATTTGTTGGCATGTTCTTTGGGATTTGCAATTGTTGCTGAGGAGAGTATGATCTTTGGGTTTGCATGGTAGAAACTGCATACTCTAAGAAGTCGCCTTAGCATCATTGCAACGTTTGAGCCAAATACTCCTCGGTAAACGTGCGCTTCGTCGATTACGATGAATTTGAGGTTTTGTAGAAAGGTGCGCCATTTGTAGTGCCATGGTAAGTATTGATGAAGCCCGTAGGGGTTGGTTAGAATGATTCTTGAGTTTTCTCTTATGCTTGCTCGCTGATGTTGAGGGGTGTCTCCATCGTAGATATTAGCATCTGCTTTGATACCGGTGTCTTTTTCAAGTTCTCTTAGAACTTTTAGTTGGTCGTTGGTTAGAGCTTTTGTGGGATAAAGGTATAGGGCGGTTGCTTTGGGGTCTTTTGTAAGGGCTTCAAGGACTGGTATGTTGAAAGCTAAAGTTTTTCCTGAAGCTGTAGGTGTGGCTATAACCACGTTTTTGTTTTGTTCTAGCCAAGTTAATAGCTTGAGTTTGATGAGTGTATAGTTTGATTTTTCGGTTTAGCATGCAAGTTTGCAAATTTCCAGGCAGGGGTTTTTCCAATTCACCAAAGCTTGCTCCTTGGGCAGGTATTTCTTGTATGTTTACAATTTGTTTTTTGTAGGATTGCATTCGTTTGATGCTATTGATGAATTCTGCTGTCAAAGGTTCCATTCCTCATAGAGTTTGGAGAAGAGAGTTCCAAGGGTTAATAGATCCTGTTTGTTGTGTTCGACTATGGCGACTAACGGTCCAGGGTTTTTGGTTTTCAGGTAGGTATCGTAGAAGTGGGGTACCAATGCACCGGGGATGTTGATGTCTCTTTTTATTCCGATGTATTTTTCAACGGTTTCTAGTTTGCAGTCTGTTAGTTTGCTTCGTAATGCCCTTCTGGTAAAGTGGAGAACGTCAAAGTGGGGGTTATTCAAGGAGGCGTCTAATCCGTAGTAAGCTAATCTTTGCTTAATGTAGGGAATGTCAAAGCTTCTACCATTAAAAGTTATGAGCGATAAGTTAGGTTCCAGTTGTGAAATCAAAGCCCAAATGGCGCTGGGTTCATCTTGGATGTCTCTTAGCAAAAACTGGCATGTACAAACTTGGTCTTTGTTTGGTTTTGCTATTCCCAGTAGAATAATTGGTCTTTCCGATAGTCCCAGTGTTTCGATATCGATTATAGCGAAGTCTTGCTCTTGGCAAAATCCAGCTAAGTAATGAAGTAATGGGTGGGATTTTGGGAGGCGCTTCCAGAGCCATTTCTGCATAGAATCAACTTCTTTTTTATCTATCATTTGCATAAAGTCGCGGGCTTGCTTTCTCCAGCGTGAATGACGCTTTAAGTCTTCTACTGTTTTGTAACCCTTGCGATTTAGTGATTGTTCACTTACCGGTCCTATTCCCTGCAGGACTTTTAGGTCAGAGATGATGTGTTGTCTGCTTTCTTGGTGAGTTGCTAATTTGAATTTATATGTGCAAGAGGTTGAGATGGAGTAGCATTCGCCTTGCTCATTTGAAACTATTTTTCCAGATATGGCGTCTTCAAGACTTTTGTCTTGATATTGTTTTATCAGTTCGCTTTCGAGATATAATGCATCGTTGTATTCGTTGCTCCACAACCAACTTTCGAAAACGGGTTTTTTTGCTTCTTCCTTTGCAGTTTCAGAAACGACCTCGTACTCTTTGGCGTCGCCAACCCTTTGCCTAAGACTCTCACCAGCCCGACTTAGAGCAGACTTTTCTTTATAAGAATCAGGAGTTTTAGCTGCGGTCTGCTCTGAGGTTACTTCTTGATCATGAGTTCTAAAATTCGCAAGTAGAAAAGAGCCGCATAAATGGCAGAACTTGTTTTCTGAATATTCTTCTTTTGAATATGCTTTGCTGCACTTCCTACATACGTAATATATTGGCAATTTTAGGTCTGTCTTATGTCAGCGCCAAAGTTATAAAAGCCCTCCTAAGAATCTGCCATAAACAAAACCTAAGCAACTTCTGCAGAACGATTGAGGTCTTGTGAAATAAGTCGTTTGCAATATGACAAAGGAGTTTCATGTTATAGTGTGGTTTATTGTGCAATCAACTGAACCCAATTGCCAGCCGACATCAGAGAGAAGTGTCGAGGGTGTAGTTTTTTATAGGTTAGCCACGTTTTGGTTTGGTTGGGAAGAATGGCTCAGAATAGAAAACCTACAACCGTTTACTGGCTAGACAAAACACTTTATCTAAACATAACAAACCATTGTTCTAACAGTTGCTATTTTTGCATTAAACGTTACAAGCGTGGTGTGGGGGGATTTGATCTCAGACTTGAGGCAGAACCAAGTGTTGCCCAGATTATTGCTGACCTTACCGAGGTTTTGCACATTCGGATTTGGGATGGGTTGGTTTTTTGCGGTTTTGGGGAACCTGCAGAGCGACTGGATGTTATTCTTGAGGTTGCAAAGTGGGTTAAGCAGAATTATGGCAGACCTCTGCAAATCCGTTTGGACACGAATGGGCATGGTTACATGTTGAACCCGGGCAGAAATGTGGCTGCTGAGTTGAAGGCTGCTGGTGTTGACAGAGTTAGCGTAAGCTTGAATGCTGGTGAAAAAGAAACCTACAACGAAATTTGCAGACCCATTTTCCAAGAAGGATACGAAGTTGTGCTGGAATTTATTTCGAAAGCCAAACTGTTACTTGACGTTGAGGTCACAGCAGTTAGGCTTCCTGAAGTGGATTTAACTAAGGTAAAGGCGGTGGCTGAAGGTCTTGGGGTTTTATTTAATATCAGAGAATACATTCCCTGTTTCTATTGAAGAAACTTTGACCGAACAAAGACCCTAACTTACGAAGATACAGCTTAGGAACGTGATTTTGGCGGCATTATGCTGGCTAACAATTCGGTCAGAGGCGGCGAACTTGTATTCTTTTATTTCTTGTTTTTTTTGTGGTAAGGTTTTTATGCGTATTTACATGTATTAATTACAGCAAATATGTGCAGAATGTGATGTGT
The DNA here is from genome assembly GCA_963831895.1 of Candidatus Bathyarchaeota archaeon. GTDB lineage: Archaea > Thermoproteota > Bathyarchaeia > Bathyarchaeales > Bathycorpusculaceae > Bathycorpusculum. The sequence goes on along the minus strand of CAWHSD010000003.1, from coordinate 85,277 downwards.
TATGAGTAACGTAACTGTGCGTGTTCCTGAGGAGTTAAAAGGGCGCATGAAACGCTGCAAAAGTGTTAACTGGAGTGAAGTTGCAAGAATGGCTTTTGAAGATGCGGCAAGAAAAGAAGAGATACAGTGCGCTGCTGAGGTAATCAAGAACCTTCGATTGGAAAGCAATGTTCAATGGGATGGTGCTAAGGAGATACGAAGATGGCGAGATGCCGCGAAATAGTTTTGGATTCATCAGTAGTTGTCAAATGGTTTAGTAAAGAAACAAAATCAGTAGAAGCGCTAAAGCTCTTAGATTCATATTTACAAGGAACAGTAGGATTAACAATTTCGGAAATTCAAATTTGCGAGATAGGAAATGCCTTAAGATATAAACCGGATTACGACATCCAGAAATGGAAAATTGCTCTTGCCCAACTATACAACCTTCACATGAACCTAATTCCCTTAACTGAAGATCTCGCTTCTAGGACGGGCGAGATAGCATACGAAGGGAAAGTAACATTTTACGATGCCTTGCCTGTTGCCATTGCTGAATACAGAAAAACTATTTGCATAACAGCAGATGAAGAAACACAGTATAAAAAACTCAAGCCAAAAGATTTTCCTATCGAACTCTTATAAGCAGCAGAAGTGAGAAATCGTTTTTTGAAAAAAATGGCAATACTGCTTAAGTGCGACCTATTGCTAAATTTCTCGGGCGAAAATAGAATTCAGAAAGATGCTTCCAAACTCCCTTATTATAACATGCATAATATTTCTTAAATTAGTGGTTGTCTTGTAAGTACTGCATTTTAAGTTAGAGGTGAGTCTGTTTTGAACGGTTGCGAACTTACACGTTATTTCGACGCTGTACCCAATGGGTGCATGTTCCCCAAGAAACCACATGCCTATTGAAGTCACAAACCAAGTAAGAAAGATTACAAATGCCACAATTAGCACATGACTTGGAAACAGAATTGACTACTTGCATTTCTTCCAACTCCATGCACCTAAACACTTAGTTATTAAAGAAAATATAAAGTGTGTTTCAACTCTCAGAGTATATCAAGAATGATAAGCCAAGATCAGATCTTAGATACTTTTGCAATTAAAAAATAGTCCTCTTATCTTTGTTATTGACAGAATCACCTATTTCATCTATTAATTCACCACCGTTTTCACAGATTATCGCATCATCAGGATTAACATGTCCACAGTTCTTGAGCGGCCACATATCTTGTCGCGCCTACATTAGTCCGTCGAAAATGTTGTTGGATCTTCTGTTAGTTGGTCGTCCCAGCATTCCCAGCTTCCTTTCTCAGGGTCAAATGGATGCGGCTTTGATTTTGGAAACATTTAAGTTTGTTGTAAACAGTACTGTTTACGGTATCTAATTTGGCTCAAGTACAACTACGTCTCCCACAAAAAACCCTCGAGGAAATAGACAAATGGGTAGCTCAAGGACGCTTCAAAAACCGCAGTGACGCAATAAAATCAATCATCAACTACTACCAAGAACGCGAAAAAACATGTGATTTTTTTAACCTACTTCTCAAACGAAGCGAAGAAGCAAAACAACACCCAGAATCTCTTATCCCAATAGAGGAAATAGAGTGACTTTCAAAGTACTCCTGCATCCTAAAGCGGCAAAAGAAATCCAAAAAATAGAAAAACAAGTCCGCATAAGAATAATCGATTGCGCAAAACAACTATGCGAAAACCCGGACACACTTGGAAAACCTCTAAAACAATCAGATTACTGGAGGCTAAGAGTAGGCGACTATCGAGTAATCTACGAAATAAATCAAAACAAAAAGCAAGTAGTCATTCTTTTTATTGGTCACAGAAGCAAAGTGTACAATGATTTTTCAAAAATGCTTTAAATAATTTAGCAACTAAAGGAAGTACTTGAGATTCTAAACAAGGAATCAAAAGAATGGGACGCTTACTTATATGACCTGATAACAGGTTTCCCATAAACATTATTTTTTAAGGCATTTTTCTTTAACATTATTTCAAACAAGATTACACCTTGTTAAAGGATAGGATACTTGAACTACTGGAAAAACTAGAAACACCATGTCTTAGTAAATCGCTCGCGCTTTATGGAAGGTACTTATTGATCCTGTTATTGCTTTTTGTCTTAAAAAGTGAATTAGAAAGATGTTTTCCTGTTTTTATATCTAACAGCCAATAGCCATTTTCATCACAGGATTCAATCAAGAACTCATTTTCACCCGATAAATCATCATCCTTCAAGCTTGCAAAAGTTAATCCGCTAAATTTCATCACAAACTCATTTGTTATAGGTTGTGTAAATATCGCCTCAGGAAATAATTCAGACAACTTTTCCCAACTCAAACTTCTTCCAATGCATACTTCAATTGTCTTAATCTCTGAATCAAACATTGTCTTGTCTATGAACCACTTGTCGTTTTTCATTCTAAGATTGTCAAGTGTAAAAATTTTCTCATAAGAGACTAACTTCAAGCAAATCCCAAATACTTCTAATTCCCTCTTTTCAAAATAATTAATTTTTTGGGTGATGCATCTTGATAATTAACTGTCGCAGAGGCAGGTGTAGTCGCAGTAGTTGCACTCCCAGCTTCCTTTTTTGGGTTCAAATGCTGCGGCTTTGATTTTTGCTGCCATCTCTGTGATTTCGGTTTGTATTGCTTCTAATGCTTGGTTTTGGGGTTCAAAGAACACTTTTTCGTTGGAGCGTAAGAACCAGTCGCCTACCTTCAAGGGTCCAGTGCCATACATCTGTTTAACTGCCAGGGCATAAACTAGCAGTTGCATGTCCTTTTTGAGTTCATTTAGAGATGATGCCTTTTTACTGGTTTTGTAGTCTACTACTGTGTAGCCTGATGGGTCTTTGTCGATGCGGTCGATTCGGCCGCGCAGTTTGATGTCGCCAATTGAGGTTTCAAACCACCGCTCAATATCCACAATTTCGAATTTGCTTTTGGCTTGTTCATCGAGGAAAACCTTCAAAATCGTTTTAGCTTCGGCGTAATCGCGTTGTTCATCTATTTTTGTTTTGTAGCCTTTTGGATCCCAATACTTAGCTAGAAGCTCGTTTGCAACTTTTTCGTTGATGGGTTTGCCGTCTTTTTGCATGCGGGTTAATTGTTCTGCAATGCTGTGAAGTGAGGATCCGAAATCAAAGTAGTATCTTGGTTTCTCTGGAATTTTCATGACATGGCGGTACTGGTAGAGTCTGGGGCATTTTTTGTAGCCGACGAATTGTGAGACGCTAAAGATGTGGTTTTCGGGAACAGTAACTGGCTCTTCGTTAACTTTTTCCAATGCTGAGTAGTCAGGTTCCTTTATTTTTTCTATTAGTTCGGTTTTGATGTCCAGGTTTTTGTCTGTTGATTTAGCGTATAAGAGAACGTTTTCTATGGCTTCGCCAAATTTTCCTGTTGCGAGGTTTGATATTACTTGTTTCATGAGGCGTGTTTGGGTCTGGTCTATCTGTGTTGTTGATTCTGAAGAAAGCTCCTGCGTGTTTGCTTGTTGGAAGGTTATGTTTTGGTTTTGTTGATAGTCTATCTCACTTAGGAATCTTGAGGGTTTGGAGTCTGTTTTGTTTTCGCCATACCGCTTAGCATAAGTGATAATCAACTTCTCTTTGGCGCGGGTTATGGCTACGTAGAAGAGTCTTCTCTCTTCCTGGATGTGCAGTTCTTTGTCGTCGAAGTTGGATTTGACTCCTTTGAGTAGGTCTTGGGGGATTTGGAATTTGTCTTTTTGAAATTTTGTTGGCAGCCTATGTTCGATGACGTCTGGAATTATAACCACGGGGTACTGCATGCCTTTAACGCCGTGCACGGTTGAAATGGTTATGGCTTGTTCTTCGAGGTTTTTTTCTTCAATTTCAAAGTTGGATGCAAAAGACAAGTATTCTGTGAAGTCTTCTATGCCATTGTCGGGGTAGATTTTGTTGAATTCTTGGGCGAACTCGAAAAATTGGTTTAAGAGTTGTATGTTTCGGCTGTTTTGGATGGCTATTTCGTATTTGTAGAATTCCCGCTCGAAGAGCAGGTTGTGGATGACGTCGAGTGTTCGAAGCCTCGTCTTTGAGCCAATTACCTCGGATAGGGTTTGTTTAACTTGCAAAAACTTGAACTTATCCACATCTATTGCGCTTAAGTGGTCAAAGGCCTCGTATAGTGAAAGGTTCTTTTGAGTTGCATAACAGTTGAATTTGCATATCTCAACCTGTCTAATACCATAGTTGCTACGGTTTAGGATCCTTACGATTTCAGCGTTGCTTTCAAGTGGGTTACTTATGACTTTAAGGTAAGCTGTAACGTCTTTTATTAGGGGCTCTTGGAAAAAGCCTGTCTCGCCAACAAAGTTGAAGCGTAAGGCTTGTTTTCTGAGGGCTTTGATTATTGGTTCTGCAGTTGCTCGGCGTCTGCAAAGTATCGCTATGTCTTGTTGGGGGTATTTTTTTAGGAGGTCTTTGACGGTTTCAAGGATATAGTTTGCTTGGGATGTGTCGCTTGGAGTTTCGATGATTGCCACATATTCTCCGTCGGGGTTTTTTGTGAAAAGTTTCTTGATTGTTCTTTCGGGGCTCTTTTCGATTAATGTGTTGGCGATTGCAACGATTTTTTTGGTGCTACGATAATTGTGCTCCAGTGCTTTTTCGACGTAGGTTGGGAACATTTTTTTGAATTCGGCTATGTTGGTTATGTAGGCTCCGCGGAATCTGTAGATGCTTTGATCGTCATCTCCAACTACGGTGATGTGGCCGTGCTGGCTGGCTATCAAATGGACTATCTGCAGTTGAATGTAGTTGGTGTCTTGGAATTCATCTACGATAATGTATTGGAATTTTTCTCGATATTTCTTAAGGATTAGTGGTTTATTTTTGAGGAGGTTATAGACTGTGCAGAGCATGTCTCCAAAATCAAGCATGTTATTTTTTGTTTTGTAATTTTCGTAGGCACGATAAATTTTTAGTATATCTTTTAGGTTGTTTAGGTCTTCAAGAGCTTCTTCGTCGAGCTCGGTTTTTTCTCGGGTTTCAATATATAGTTGGATTTCGTCTGGCGAGATTGATTCGTCTTTGCATCTTGACATGAACTTTTTCATTTCTTCAGCTAAAGTGTAGGGTTCATGGTTGAATTCAAGATGCTCAATACCAAAACTGTTAATGTTCTTGGTTAAGTAAACTAGTTGAGCTGTTTCTGTAATTACTTTAAAGTTGGCGTTTAGTTTAGTGTTGAGAATGTTATCTTGAATGAGCTGGTTGCAGAAAGAGTGAAAAGTTGAAATGTTCAAATCCTCAGCGTTCCCAACCATCTCAATGACTCTATTTTTTAGCTCCTCTGCAGCTTTCTCGTTAAAGGCTAAGGCAAGTATGTTCTCTGGTTTGGCTCCTTGTTCTAAAATATAAGCGATTTTGCTTGCCACAGTCAACGTTTTACCAGAGCCTGCACCTGCTATGATTAGAAGAGGTCGCTCAATTTCTTCCACAGCTTCGCGTTGTTGAATATTTAGGTTGTCAAGAAAGTTTTTCATACAGTGTCTCTCTTCCAGTTAAGCGCTAATCATGTTAGAGGTGTTTGCTTTTAAGATTAGTGTTGATTCTTGATTTCGATTGAGAATTCATCTCATAGCCTTCGTTTTTGCAAAAGATTCGCAAGAAACTGGGAATGAAGGGCGGAGAGAAGCTTTTAGGCTTACCTGCGAGGGCGATATAGTGCTTAGAAAGGCTAAGCTTTTTATCCCTTGATGATCTAGGAGAATCACCCATAATACACAAGATTTTATAAGTCTTTGATGGATTCGTTTATTTTCCTAAGTTCTTGTTTTTCCTCTGCTTCCAACTCTTCCTTTCGCTTTGTTTCTGCATATTCCTTGTTTTTTTGGGCGACACAGGCAACGTTGGCTTGTTCCAAGTACTTATCCATTAATTTAATGTCGTTTTTGAGTTCACCCACTGTTGATTCAAAATCAAGCGTGTTATCTGGGGCAAATCGAGCATTTGATGGGTGCGTTTTGTTATGTTGACAATCGAGAGGGTTTCTAAAATACTGTAACCAATTAACATTAGGAGCTGAACTTAAGCAAATGCGGACCCATAAATCATTACCTTTCTTGCTTACTACCTCTGCTGGACCAACCCTTCTAATATTTGAAGACTCAGACATTGCTTTTCATCATTGAGAATAAACAGTGTCCATAATTATAATTTTTATGCATTAAGGATCAATTCCAAAACCATAATTTGATGACCTTATGTCTCTTCATCAAAGGAGCCGCCCTTTTCAGCAAGTATTTTGTTAGGATGCGTGATGAGTTGGGTTTTTCTGCATATGAGTTAATCACAACTCTCATGTATTACATTGGTATCAAGCTACCCATGACTCCTAAGAATAAGAAGAAACAGTTGAAGGAATAACTGAAGTCTTTGAAAACATGGTGTACCAAAAGAAGCAGTCCACATCGTAATCTATGAAGAGCCAAGAAGCAATTGGGAGGTTGGTGGAGTAAGTTGGTTTCTTTCTGAATGATGCAACAATCGTGGTGCAGAATGCTTGTTGCAGCAGCTTCTCTTTTGAGTAGTGGCATTTTGCTTTGCCTTAGACATTATCTATGGATGTTGATATTCAAAGACAATATAAATCGAGAGTGATAACTATCACACACAATTGCCGATCTTAACTCAAGCATGTGATATTATGGATACTCTGTATATAGCGATAACAAAAAATGATGTTCGTCGTTACAAAATAATTTGCGACGCATTGATTGCAAAAACAGAAGTAGCTAAAGATTACCAAACTCTAAGAATTCTATTTATCGCAAATACTTCCCTGCTTGAGGTTTTTCAAAACCAAATCACACATGCAATCGGTGGAAACTTCCAAGGCAAGCTACCCCTTCAAGCCCATGCATACGCCTCTAAACAAAAAAGAGGCGCCATAGCGATAAACACAGATGACCTGAAAGATAAAACATTGGAGAATTGCGAGTTTATTATCTTAGAAGAGTTTTGTCATCTGCTAGATTATGCTGCAGCCGATTTTACTCAAAGCAGCCAATTTCTTAGTTTCTGTAATGATTATAGTAAACATGTTGATTCCCATTTCTCGTCTAAAATTTCTGAGCAACTCGATATCCATTATGATCATTTTTACGTTAACAAACTTTTGTTGTTTTTTGATGTAGAAAAATGGATTCAATTTAAATCGAACTATTATGGTCCAAGCTTAAAAGCCCAATTAAGCCGATTGTTTGCTGAAATTAAGGCGACAAAACCAGCCAAACACTGCCTCGCGATTATAACAACAGAAATCCTACAGGCACTCTGTTTTACTCGTTCTGTAGAGAGTTTTTTAGCGTACGCAGAACTATCAGAGGAACATAGACAACAATTAATGGCGAGCAAAAATAAGGCGATCGAGACAATACGATTTGCAGAACAGAATGCGAGAACACTTGACAAGTCCTATCCAAACACTATAGATTACTTTAGACTAAGTGATTTTGTCTCTAAGGATAGCTTTTTTATTAGAGTAAGGCAATTCTGGAATTATCTTCACTTATTTGAATGATTTTTAGCAGAAAAAGTTTATGTATGCAAATGATATCTATTGTATACTGTGGTTGTGTTGACCCTCAAACCCTTAGCCGTCAGAGTTCCAGCTGAATTAGAAAAAGAAATCCTCGAAATCACAAAAACAGAAAAAATCGATAAAGCAACGGTCGTCAGAAATCTTCTCGAAACAGGGATCATTGAGTGGAGAAAACAAACTGCGCTAGAGCTTCTGCAGAAGGGAAAAATAACTTTCGCTAAAGCAGCTGATATTGCAAAACTCTCTCTATGGGAGTTTGCCGATTTGGCCAAGCAACACAACATTGAATGGGTAAGATACACCCCCGAAGATGTAACGAAAGACTTCAGCAATGCTTCGGCGGTTAACCATAAATGAAAACCCTAGTTTTCAATTCTACACCTTTGATCTACCTTTCTAAAGCTGGATTGTGCAAAATTATTGAAAATTTAAGAGCAGAAAAGTTGACGTCTCAGTTAGTTAAGCATGAAGTTGTAGATAAAGGCAAACTCAAAGGTGTTCCTGATGCAATTGCCCTGGAGAAATTGTTCGATAAGGGCGTTTTCAAGCTGTGTGAACTCAAAGATAAGGAGTTTCTTTCTCAGTTATCAATTACACGTGGACTTCATATCGCTGATGCTCAGGTTTTAGCTCTCGCCAAAGAATATGATGCGCTGGCAGTTATTGATGATGAAGTAGCTAGAAAAACAGCGAAGATATACCATATTAATTATGTTGGCACACCGTATATTTTGGCTATGGCGGTTTTTGAAAAGCTTATCTCAAAAGAGCAAGCAAGGATAGCAGTAAACGATATGGTTTCTGCTGGCTGGCGATGCAGCGTTGAAAGCTACGCAAAGATTATGGAATTACTAGACAAAATAGAAGTCTAACCAATGAAGCAGCATCGATTAGGAGAAAATAAGTAAACTTTTGTTTCCAGTAACAATTCCTGTTCCATCCTTGCTGACGGAAACCTTTTCTTGAAGAAAAAAAGACTTTCACCCTAAATTAGTACTCTCTGTCTTTTTTCCAGATATTAAGAGAACATTGACCCCAACAATAACTACTGCTTTTATAGATACAGCCACCACAATTGGGTGAATCAAAAAATCTTCGTTTAAACACAAGAACTACTCATGTATAATACAGCCAGAGCTGGATTTCTATCTTTGCTTTTCAATATTAAATTATCGGGAATTATTAAATCCTAATTAAGTGAATGATGTTTTTGCTTTAATATGTCTATTCAAGTGCCTTTCCCTGTTATCATATCTAAAGAGAACAGGTGGTTTGTTGCTTATGTCCACTCTTGGACATTGCTACGCAAGGAAAAACTAAGGCGGAAGTCAAAGAGAATATGACTGATCTCATAAACGATTACCTCAGCGACCCTCATACTCAAAACCATTATTTGAAGACCTTATGTCGCTCTCATTAAGCAACATTCCAGTAAACGTTCCAAAAGGTATTCTGCATGGCTAAACTTCGACCAGTTTTTGTTTTCCCTAGAATCTTTGGGTTAAACGTTAGCGCTTAGTCCAAAATGCTTATAGTTGCCATTATATATTTTATTAACTGACTTTTATGTCTGAAAAAACAGTTTCAATCCTTCGAGCGATAGGGAATCCGAACAAAGCAAAGATAATCGCGCACCTAGCAAAGCATAGAGGCGAGACCGCGGAAGGTATTGGAAAACATTTAGGCTATCCTCTACCAACCGTTTACAAGTACCTGCGAGAGCTTGAAGCTGCAAGTGCAGTAGAGAGTGAAGCTATGGGTAACAAAAGAGTGTATTTTGCTGGAAATTTCAAGCTTGAAGTTTCACCTGAGAAATTAATGGAGGCTTTCGAGGAAGAAACGGTGACGAACCTCTACAAAGGTCGATTTGGGGCTGTTGGAATAGAGAAATTTAACAAAGTTGCAGCTAAGACTAGTGCGGGAAAGATGACTTTTAGGCAAGCCGCCGCCACACTTGGAATAACCTACTATGAGTTTGTCTCACTTCTAGATGAAGCTGGCGCCCTCGATGCCTAATTATCTTGTAGTAGACTCATCAACACTCATATTCTATGATAGAAAAAGGAAACTAGAGAACTTTTTGCAGGCGAAAAAGAAGCAAAACTATAAAGTCATTATTCCCAAAGCGATTGCGCAGGAAGTCATTGATGAACCGAAAGGTTATGCAGAAAAAATTAGAGAAACAGCTCCCGAGTTTGCGGACAGAATACTTGATTCTGTTGCAAGATTTAACACTGCTATTGAGCAGGGTCTTATTGAAGTGGAAATTGTGAATTACAGAAAATACTCAGAAGTGATGGATAACGTTAGAAAGCGCTTGAGTAAACTGGAGGCGACACCAGAAGATGGTATAAAGAAAGGCGACCCCGAACTTGTAGCACTCGTTATCCAACTCTTTGAGGAAAGCAAGGAAAAGGTCTTTGTTGCATCTTTGGATAAGGGATTGCTAAAAGCACTCAAGCCGTTTAGCAACGAAGTTGAATACGAAGTCACATAAAAACTATGAACTTTAGAACCATAGAAACATTATTTTTCGGGTTAGGTCCTAATTCACTACGTTAAGAAAGTCAAAAAGTGCGCTTCTATCACAGGGCATGGTATAGTTCCAGCTTTTGTTTTATATTTGACTCAGCTACTCTAAAGATTATTCTATCATCACTGCGTCCTTGATGTTCTTGAAGTGTAAATCTCCTGTTAAGACTTTAGCGTTTAATCTCCTAGCAGTAGCTAAGACATAAGCATCTGCTAGACCAAAATCTTTCAGGGTCTTTCTCATTTCACAATGCAAAAGCCCCGCCTGCAATGAAAGTTCCTTGTCTACATTTACAATTTGTGAGTTGCTGCACACAATGCTGCTTGCTGCTTCGATATCTCTTTTTTCTCGGGCGACTTTGCTAATGATTTCGCCAAGCGTTATGGCACATGTGTAGACTTCGTTGTTGTTTTCATCAAAGATTTTGTTAAGCTTGGCACCGTGTTCACTGCCAATTAGATATTCGACCCATGCCCAAGCATCAATTACGTAGTTACTCAAGCGAAGATTTCAACTCGTCTTCAACTGTGAAGGGAGCCATGCCTTTTAAGATGCCGAAGCCGTCTTTTCGGCATTTTTTAACTGTGATTTCGACATACTCGTTTTCTTTTATTTGTTGGAGATCGACCATTTCTTTGGGAAGAGTAACAACGATGGAGCCACCGACTTTTCTGGTCTTGGTTAAGCATTGATGCATGTTAATCACTGTTATATTTAATTATACATATGTTATACTTAAGGATTTTTCTGTGATTATGCCTATAGATTTTTGTGAATGGAACATCCATTGCCAGATCTTCGAGTAAGCTATTGTTCGATCGTCCTAGTTTTGATATAGAATGTATGCTTATTGCTGAAGATTCTTTTTGGGAAGAAATAACACTAAAAAAAGAAACCAGTTGAAGGAATAAAGCTTTTGAAGACCTGGGCGTACCAAAAGAAGCCTTGTTCTTAGCTTGCTGCCCCGCTTTGTTTTTTGAAGCGCATTGGAATGAAGACTTCCTCCATCCAGGCGCTACTTAAGACTCCACCTATTTTTTCTTTATAATTTTCTTTTATTGTTTGCATTACAGTTGGATCTTTGTAGATTCTTATGCAAGCTTGGCAGCAGTGAGCGTACATGTTTTCCCATTTAATAGCGGGGTTTTTTTCTGCCGCCCAAGCCAATATTTTGATAGGTCCCTCATAGTGAAGCCAGATTTTCATAAAGTCATTCTCAGTATTTTCTATTGCGTCCGCAATGAAATTTGGTTTGTGCACATTTGAAACTATGAGTTCAGGTATTAACCTGACTCCAAATCCGCAGCATGTTGAAATATTTCCATCCGACAAAATTGTGAGAGACTGCAAAACAGTATCGCAACTCATAAATGAATCTATATTTTCTTTGTTTGCTGTGACGGTTTTTTGGTATTGTTCTATTTTGAATGGATCAAGCGGCATCCAAGGGCTTTCCATGAAGGTCAAATTGTTTTTGTCCTTTGAGAGTATTTTTTTTATTTCTGGGTTGCGGAGAATTTTGTTTTTTGTGATTGTTCTTCCGTTTCTGTCTTCAACCATGATTGCTGGTTTTAGGTGATGGAAAATTGAGGCTGAAATAGCGTTAATTACATTTTGTATTGGAACAAATTTTGCATGTTCGTCGCCTGTGCTAAAATTTATTTCATCTAACCCTGCTTCTTTTAGAGTTTTAATAGTTCTTAATGTTTTTTTGGGGGTTTTTGCCCAGTGAGCGTTGGTTACTAGTCGAGTCATCATTCCCTGTTTTTTTGTTTCTTTAATAGCTTTTAGCAGATTTTTCCAGCATAGAGTGGCTTCTCCGCCTGTAAAAACAATGTTTGCAAAGTTGCTGCGTTTTGCTTGCATGATGCATTTTTTAATGGTTGGAAGCGGGAGTTCAGTTTTATCATTTGGATTGCTAAGGGTGCCGCATGAAGTGCAGTTTGCTACGCATCTAAACGTTGGCATAAGAGATAATGTTCTTGGTCCGCGAAACACACCTTTGACATGGGTTCTTGCGATATTTTTAGTGTTTTGTGTTTTATTCAAGATTTTTCTCTTCTGTTGATTCTCGCTTCTGCTTGGCATATTTTACTATTTGATCTGATAAGGACCGTAGTTCTTTTGAAGAAATGGTGACAATTTTCTGTTGCTCATCAATTATGTCTATTTTGCCTATCCCAGCTGCTTGGTAGGTAAAATAATCATAATTATAGACAAAAAGCGAGATTCGAATCAAAAAGAGATATTCCCATATTGCGAAATTCTTGTTGCTGATTATAAAATCCATTTCTATCATTTTAGAAGATTTTAATTGTTCAATGGTTTTTGAAGAAGTGTCCAGTAGGTCGCTTAGTATTTTCGGGTCGCCATTTTCGATTAATCCTTTCGCGAATTCTTGCAACACTTTGTGTTTACTTGGAAGTTTTCCAGATTTGTTATAATGATTAATTGTTTGCTTTTGGTATTTTTCTAGCCACTGTATGAATTTATCGTTAGATAACACCGAAAAGAGAAATTGATTTGCTTCATTTGTTTGATCTACGTCAAACTCTGGAAATTCTGGGAAAATTTTCGTTTGCAAAACAACTATCGGGTTGCGAATAAAGACTGTTGCCAATTCAGGGTTTTTCTCTAACTCGTCGAAAAGATCAGACACGCGTTTTCTTAGGTTTATGCCATTAGAAATAAGGTAATCGTTTAAGAAAAAGCTCATAAGAATTCTCCGTATAGATATTTGAAAAGAATTAGCACAGAGTTGTTTTGGGAATTAGACTTCAAGGTTTGTCTTCTCTGTTTGGGTTCTGATTTTTTTGGCGTAACTAACTAATTGTTTAGCAATCGCTACTATTTCTTTGGTTGAAATTGTTATGATTTTTTGGTTTTCATCAAGCAAACTTGCCCTGTTTACTGGACCAAAAGCGAAGATCCACACGTAAAAGAAGTAGACGTAAGCCCATGCGTAATATTCTACGTAATACCAAACGTGTCGCCAGCCAAGCGATGATGATTCAATGGTTTTTGGAGGAACAGCCAGAAGGTTGCTTAATATTTGTGGGTCACCGTTTTCCAATATGCCCTTTGTGAATGCATGTAAAATGGTTTTTTTGCTTGGTATTTTGCCGGTTTCATTATATTGATTGACCAGTTTGTTTTGGTATTTCTCGAGCCAGGTCATGAATTTTTCGTTAGTCAAAACTGAGTATAGGAGTTGATTGGCAGCGTTGATTAATTCTTCATCTACCTCTTCAAATTCCGGTAGCAGTTTTGATTGAAGAACCATTGTAGGATTTTTTATGAAAACTTGAGCCAGCTCTGGATTTTTCTGCAGTTCATCAAACATATCTGATATTCTTTTTCTAAGGCTTATTCCATTGGCAACAAGATAATCGTTTAAGAAAAAACCCATAAAATTCGCCTATATTTTTTAATTAAACTGAAGTATTAATACTTATCGAATGAATCTTAATCCTAAGTCTATATACATAGAATCATGTAGCTAACACCCGGTAAATTAGGCAATCTTTTGAATCGACAAACTCTGTTTCTTTTTGACCTCGGTTGCTGGTCTGATATCGTTAATTCTTTGTTCTAATGTTGGATAAAGTTTGGATAGGAAAGTGACTGATTTGTTTTCCCCGAAAGATGATACCCTCGTCAAATTTATTCTTTAACTTTCTGTGAACACCTACATTAGTTCGTCAAACATGCTGTCAGATTCTTCAGTTAACTGGTCATCCCAGCATTCCCAACACATATCCTCAAAGTCCTCGCTCTCTTCGCTGCTGATTGCTTTTCCACAAACCTTGCATTTTCTCACATTTCTTTCTTGAGTCACTTCAAGATGCCTACTTTTTTAATCAAAGCCTATGTTACTTCATTTCTTTTATTGTAATTGCAGTCTTGCATTTTTTTAGCAAATCTGTATCTTGGGTAACTAATCTTAGGTTTTCTTTCTCGGCAAGATACGCATTTGATGCGTCATAGAAAGTGAGATTTCTCTCTATTGCTACGGCTAAAACATTAGCTAGCGAATCTATCGCTATTTTTCTTAGAGGACCAAGTGCTTGAGAAAAAATCTCAGCTATTCTTGCGGGATCCCTAAGTTTTTTTTGTTTGTTCTCCTTCCACAGAACGTTACCAACCTCATACTCAGTTAAGGAACTCACTGCGCATTCCTCAACGTTGAAGACTACCCCGGAAATTAGCAGTGGGTAGAGCGCGGATGTGTCAATGAGGTACTTACATTTCGTGCCTTGTGGCTTTAACGTCATTTACCCACTCCTCAGCTTTAACATCCATAAGGCTGCTGAGTTCTTTGGCGACATTTTGTGCTTTGGCTTTTTTCTGTGACACAAGGTCCTCAAGAAGCTGTTCCACGGCCTTTCTTAAGTCAATTCCGAGCTTCTTAGCTTCGTCTTTTAGGTTTTTTTTAACCCTTACAGATAAAACCTCAGTCACTGTATACACCGACGAATTATTGTATACAGCTACCTATAAAACTTTATCCCAGGTAAAAACTAAAAGTAATTGTTGATGCTGATCATCTTCGTTTTTTTGTAAAAATTTATTTACTTGTAAGAAATTATGGTAAATTATGACAGAGCAGATTGAAGACGTGATAAAGCTCTCCTCTAAGGGTCAAATAGTAATTCCCCGAGAGATTCGCAAGAAACTGGGGTTGAAGGATGGCGAGAAGCTTTTGGTGCTCACTTGCGATGGCGATATAGTGCTAAGAAAAGCTAAACAAGTATCCCTTGATGATCTAGGAGAGCGCATTGACAGAGTAGTAAAAGAAGAGCATATTGACGTTGATAAGCTTGTGGCTGAGGCTGTCGAGTGGGCAAGAAAGTCAAAGTAGTCTTTGACACCAACGTTTGGATTTCAATATTCATGGATAAAAGGCTCAGAGACGAGTTTTCCCATTCAAAGCACGCTGTAATAGTATATATAAGTGAAGATATCGGGCTTGAAATATCGAAAGTTTTACAGTATCCACAAGTCGCTCAAATTCTAAAGAAGATAGGCATGCGAGAGAAAGATGTTTTGCTAATTCTAGCAAATAACTCCAAAAAGGTTGAAACTAAACTGAAACTGCACGTCATAAAAGATGACTCTGAAGATAACAAAATATTGGAATGTGCCCTAGCAGCAAGAGCAGACATCATCGTTTCTGGAGATAAACACCTTCTTAATCTTGGCAAGTTTAAGAAAACCAGAATACTTACGTTAAGAGAGTTTTTCGATAGCCTAAATTAGAGAATCTTCCTGTCGTTTAGTCTTCTCGAATAGAAACGTTAAGAATTCTAGATTTAATTTACACTTGTATTCACAATCATCTGAGGGTTCGTTTAATGAGTGCTGTGTTAGAATTTCTTTAGGAGTTGATCAATGGTGTTGCGAAATGAAGTTACGATGGAGTCATCAATTGAGATACTTAAAAAAACAAAAAATCAAGTTTTTAAAAGTCATCATGTGGTTTATGGCTGTGCCTGAACTTTTTCAAAAACTTGCTTAACCAAATGGTCTTCGATGCGCTTTGCCAAGACTTCGGCTTTAAAAGGGTCTGAAACTTTTGCCCTATGCTCTTGAACATGACTATTGATAGCTTTACCCATAAGGTCAACTTGTTGGATCAAAAGAATCTCTGCCCCGCATTCACATTTGATAATGGGCAATTTCTTGAAAAGTGCGCAACCTTCTTTCATTTTCAATTCTCCTCGATCTTCTCTCTTTTATAAACAATTTCAGTTTATAAATTTTATGAATAAAGAGCAATATTGCTCAAACAAAGCAACTTTCTAAAGAAACGACTTTTAAAAAAATTTGCGATTACAAATGGTGAATCAACCAAGTTTTAAATACAAATTGTTGCATATAACGCAAATGTGGAGTGGAGGAGTAGAATGGATTATTTGTCTCCGATTAGATCAGAACTTAAACAAAAAATCATTGTAAATCTTTTGGAAGGAGAAAAAAAATTATCCGAGCTGAAAAGTGGCATAGAGGGAAAAGAGACTAGTATTCTGCATGTCTTGAAAGAGTTTGAAAATCTCAACCTTACCACAAAAACCAGCGGAACCTATAGCTTAACGTCTCTGGGAATAATAGAAGCCCAAATCTTCCAAGACGTAGTCTCAACAGCTAAAATTATAGAAAAATTTAAGGATTTTTGGTTAAACCATAACGTACAACCAATACCTCGACAATTAATATCGAGATTAGGTGCGCTCAAAGATTCGGTTGTGGTTCATTCCGAAAAAACACAACTAGGTCAAGTTTACGTTAATTTCATGGAAATTCTTTTGACTTCTAAAAAAGTTGCCGGCATCTCGCCTATTTTTCACCCAGATTATGTACCGATCATAGAGCATCTTCTTAATCAAGGAAATAACGTTGACCTGATACTTACAACCGAGGTATTAAACAAAACTCTATCAACTGCACACTTGGACGAACTCAAGAAAAACTTTGTAAATGGGACACTTAAAATCTTCTTAAACGAGGACTTGAGATTAGCCTTAACCGTGACTGATAAGAACTTCAGTTTAGGACTATTCACTTTAGACGGTGATTACGATGATAACACGGATCTCATAAGCACAAGTCCACAAGCTATCAATTGGGGCGAAGACCTTTTTCAGATTAAACTTAAAGAAAGTAGGAGAATTGTTCCTGAAGCATTAGGATAAAAAGCAGAAAGGTGTTTTGTAGTGACGCTAACCAAAATAGCGGAAATTGCAAAATTTTTCACTTCAAACGCCCTTCTTCTTGCTCTTGATGGACCCTTAGTTGTTTATTTCGGCTATATGATCTACGGTTTAGATGTGAACATCACCATAATAGCTGCTTCATTTCTAGGAGTTTTTAGCATTTACACCTTAAATAAGGCTACAGATAAAAGAGAAGACCGCATTAACAAACCTAATCAACCCTCACGGTCAACCACTCATTATATAACAGTTTCTTTGGTTACAATGATTTTAAGCTTAGTTCTAGGAATTACGGTGAGTCTTTTTACTTTTCTCATTCTTCTGACGCCGACCTTAGTGGGGATTTTGTATAGCGTTCGAGTTTCACCTCGCCTTCCTAGACTTAAAGAAGTAGTTGGTGCAAAAAGTGTATTGGTTGCTTTTAGCTGGAGTCTCTATGGAGCTTTTTTGCCGCTGACTTTGCACGGTTTAGATTTCCCAAACATTGCTTTAGTATTTACTTTTATTTTTATGCAGGTGTTAATCAACACTATTTTATTTGACTTCTTTGATATTAAAGGAGACAGAGAATCGGGAATTAGGACTCTTCCCACAGTTTTCGGAACCAATAAAACAAAAAAAATGCTTTTCCTCGTTAACTCCGTCCTAGCAATAATAATTGCTTGGTGTGAAATACAGGGATACTTCTTAAAATTGCTTCCAGCCTTATTTTTCGGTGTTGTTTATGGTTATTTCATCATTTGGCATTTCGTTAGGGAGCCCGTTAATAGGCTTTCTGCGGAATTAATGGTTGATGGTGCCTGGTTTCCTTTGGTAGCACTTGTTAAATTAATTCTCCGATAAGCATAATTTGGTTAATGACACGGTTTGTTCCGCCAGAGAATGCAAAAAATGTGTATCAATGAATTAAATTTAATTATTATGTAACCAATTTCTTGTCTAATAAAAATTTTTCTATTACAGATTATGGAGAGATATGAAAAAACTTATAACATTGAAATTTTTATAGTACATGAAACAATGTCAAAGACTGCCTTTGAAGAATATGTATCTATCTTAGTCAACCTGGCACAGCAAATACCACTCAAACCCGCCCAAATAGAAGCTACAACGCGCATTCACATAATTAGACTGAAAAAACGCTTAGCAGTTTTAACCGAATTAGGCGCTATAAAGGTCCAAACAAGTAAGAAAATAAGCACATATGAAATTACTCCTTACGGAACAAACATTCTCAGATTCTTCAAACTGGACACATCAATTTACAAAATCAACCAAAATTATGAAACCGACTGATTATTTCAGTATAAGTAGTCGTTTAAGTTGGCTTGTTAATCAAGTATAAAATTCCGATAGAATACACCCTAAATCAGACAACATAAAACAATAAACCGCTATATTCAAGTCTTAAATCTTTGGAAGCTCGTCTATTGAGCAAATTCTATAAACCTTAAGCAAAGCCCGACCTAGAAACTAATCAAATTTCAATAATTTTTCAAAAATGAAATAACCAGCAAGTATGACAACTATGAAAACAACAACACCAATTGTCAATCCAACAAGAAGGTCACTCATGAAGCTCTAAATGCAATTTTGCAGCGAATAAAACAGCAAGAACAATGTTAACCTATAGTGATTATGTACTTTATTATTCGATTTAATTCCGTAACTCAACACATTATATGCCATGAAATTTTAAGATTTTTCATCATGAAATAGAATGTTTTTTTCTACAACTTTTTTGCACTAAGAAGGTTAAGCCAAAATTAAAATACAGAGTTTCCTTTTTACTTTAACTTCATATACGTTCCAAATAGCACTAATATTCTCTGTCTTTTTTCCAGATGTTAAGAGAACATTGACCCCAACAATAACTACTGCTCTTATAGATACAGCCACCACAATTTGGTGAATCAAAAAATCTTCGTTTAAACACAAGAACTACCCATGCATAATATAGCCAGAGCTGGATTTCTACCTTTGCTTATATTCATCTAGTAAGTATCTAAATTTTGGTTTCAGCTGAAACTGACTTCTTTTCTTTTTGTGGGTGTGGTGGGATAAAATTGCACACCACACTTGTGGCTTTGGAAACGGTTGCTTTTTTGGTTTGGGTTGTTTTTCATTTGTGGTTTGAGTGTGAGGAGAGTGTGTAGCCCACACATCCATCATGGATGCTATGTTGAGTTGTGTGGGTGTGAGTGTGGGAGAATGTAACCAATTCCATTTCTGTGCTTGTAGGAAATCTTTATGCTGACATTTTCAGGAGTATATAAAAAAAAGAACTCAAGATATCAAGTTATTGAGGAGGAACTCTTCATTCACTCACTTATAGATTTTTTTCCTTCACTTCTTAAGTCTAATTTAGCGATGAAATGCATTCGATAATTGTTATATTCAAAACTCTTTTAGTATGAAGCTAAGTTCAACTCCCAAAAAAATATGATTGCTGGATTCTCAATGGAAATGCTTAATTTGTAAGAGGTCATTAATGTAATGCGAGGTTTTAAGTTGGAATCTGAAGTCGTAGTAACAAGAAAAGGTCAGACAACCATCCCTGTAAGGTTGCGTAAAAAGTTCAAAATTGAAGAAGGAACAAGGCTTGAAGTAGTTGAAACAGACGAGGGCATACTGTTGAAACCTAAGAAATCATTTTGGGACATGGCCGGAGCATTTTCACATATTGCAACACCTGAGGAAATGAAAAAGCAACTCGACAAACTCAGGGAAGAAGATGAATAAAGCAGTCTACGATACCCGCTTCTTCATGGAATATTATAATTCCAAAGATTCAGCACTATTGGAGAAAATTCGGAAAGAAAAATATAGACGTGAAAAATACGTTTCTGCCATAGTAATACATGAGCTCTACAAGCTTTCCTTAGCTAATGAAGGTAGAGAAACCGCAAAACTCAAAGTCGCTTTCCTAAAACAAGAATTCAAAATAATATCTGTCGATAACCAAATTGCAGAGATCTCCGCGGAACTGCGCCAAAAATACAAACTCTCAATGGGCGACAGCATGATTGCAGCCACAGCATTGACTTTAAATGCCGTTTGCTTTTCAGATGATCCTCATTTTAGCCAAATCAAGGAAATAAAAACAGTTTGGATCGAATGACAAGCAATTATTGTAGCATCTGCAAAGAACCAATAAACAAAGAAATCCAACAATACTCAACAAGCCACTTTGGCAAAGCACTATGCATTGAACACCAAAAAACAGCCACACCCAAAAAAACCTACATCTGCAGTGAATGCAAACAAACAATAACCTATGGAGAATTCAAATTTTCACTAAAGAACTTCGATAAACCCCTATGCAGAGATTGCCAACCTGAAATAGAAGAAAAACTCAGCGCTCCACCTCAAAACTTTAGGTTAAATAAGACTTCAAAAATTGAGTTTGGAAAAAGTTCTCCTTAGAAAGAAACAGGTAATGAAGACTAATAACTTATGAAAAATACGTTCACTATCTTTAACAATGCTCAAGCCGTAATAATTCATAGTCACAGGTTGACTGTGACTAACTATTTCATCAAGAAATCTTGATTTAGTGTTTAGTCGAGTGTAAATGTACAAGTCTTCTTTTGCTCTTGTTATGGCAACATAAAACAATCTTCGCTCTTCCTCTACTTGGTCTTCAATCCCATTATCGCCCCGTGCCACCTCAAGAATAGAAGGGTCTTCAATTTCACTTGGAAAACCAAACTCGCCACTAACAACATTTAGAACAAAAACGACCTTTGCCTCTAACCCTTTACATTTATGAACTGTTAACAGTCTTATGGCATTTGGTTCACGAGCGTTATCTACTGATACATTGATTCTGTTATTATTTGCCATAAATTTGAATGTTTGAATAAGTCTAAAAAGCTGTGACCTCCCACCAACTTTTGACCTCATAAAACGAGTAAGTACGAGAATTTCATCGGGTGAATAACCTTTCTCAAAGTATCCATTTATGCGACTCAAACAATCTTGAACTGTCTGCGTATAATACTGGCTTTCAAAACTTTCTTTATGAGGAGAACCAAGAATAAGTATTGGTCTAAATTCTTTTCTTTTTGAAAGTGCTTTTTTCTGAATTTGTTTATTTCCATTGGTCTTTATCAACTCAGCTCCAGCATCAACAATTGATTTTACGCTTCGATAATTAGTACAAATTTGACTGATAGCTGGATTATCAAAGTACTTTTTGAAGTTCACAAAGAAATTAAGATTAGACCCAGAGAAACCCATGATGCTCTGCCAGTCGTCTCCAACACAGAAAAGCTTACATTTTGAGTTACGGTCAAGTAATTTCTTGAGAAGATTAAGTCGCTGAGCACTAATGTCTTGGTATTCATCAACCAGTATATGGTCATAGACATTTTTGCAGAGGTTGGGATTATTATCTAAAGCAACGCTTGCCTCATTAATCATGTCCTCAAAATCAATCTTTCCTAATTGATGCAGTTGGGTTTGGTAAGCCTGAAAAACATTAAGAGCCAATCTACCAAAAGCTCGCTGTTTAGCACTCCATCGGGAATCTTCACAGTTTCTTTGCGATATTTTCAGGATTGAAATCATAAGTTTTTGCAATTGTAATGAAATTCTGAATATCATCGATAGGTGTTTTCTGAGATTCCCAAACAAGTTGCAAAATCTCCTCATAAGTTAGCGGTGTAAATAGAAAGGGCTCTTTAACTACTTTTTGAAGACGCTGTCTCAGTAGTTCACAGAAAACATCAGGTTCTTTAGGATTATACTCGTAAGCAAAAGTTTCTACAAGAAGTTTGTTGTTTTCTGCAAACCATTGCTTCTTCTTTTCCATAGAAGCCCGATATTCTTCGGCTTGATTGGCTAAACCATTTAGGGACATTGCCGTTTTTGTCAATTCCCCAATGTTCTATGAAAACATCAAATTGTGGCAAATAGAAGTCTGGTCTAAAACCGTCAAGGTCTGGTTCATATTTAACTTCTATTGGCTTATCATTTACCTTGTGAGTTAGTAGATAATCCATAATTTCTTTTTCAGAATTACTGTTAACTTTAGTACCATCCATCGCAATATACTTGCGTTCTTTTGCATAGTTAACAACCGCCTTCTTATCTGAATCAGTAGGTGGTTCATCTTTATCCCGTACAGTTTTCATGTAGCGAATAAAAAGTTTGTAAAATTCAGGATTAGTATGAACATTTTCGTCAAAATAACTTTGGATGAAACCGAATTTTTTGTTGTCATTAACAATATCTGTTCTTTCAATTATTCTTCCTGACTGTTCAAGAATATCTTTGCCTAATTTATGAAAGGTTTTTACATTGACCTCTCCTATGCCATAACGTTGCCATAGTCTTTGCTCGATTTGTTCTTTAGCTTTCCTTTGGTATGCTATTGCAAGAATACGATTAGGTAATACGCCGTCAGGTTTTCGCTTAATTAAATAAGCTATTCGAGTTATGAGAACTTCCGTTTTTCCTGAACCAGCCGCTGCAACTACAAGATTATACTTGTCATCTGTAACAATGGCTGTTTGCTGTTCATCATCAAGAGAAATTGAGCCTTTAAACCAGAGATGTTTGTAGTCGATTTTCCGTTTGTTAACAAACTTACGGTTATACGATTTAATCAACTGTATATTTTCATCAAGACTTCGTGTTGCATCACTAATGAATTCTTTACTAAGAACGTTATTTTCTTCGCATGATTTTATTTCTGATTTTATTTGGTCTATTTTTGCCAGAAAACTCGCTTTTTCTGGATAGATTAGATAAGTGCCGCTATCTTCGATTCCACGAGTTAGTTTGTTAATTTCTGAAATGTTCTCGTTGATTCTTGTTTGAATTTTCACAGTTAGCTCGGCAACTCTATTTTCTGTGTTTTTTCCGAAAAAGAAACCAACAAGAAATATTTTAGCAAATCTGCGAATTCGACTTATTTCATAATTGGCTTTGAGTTCTTGTATATCATTCTCAAGTTCTGTCAGATTCGGGTTCCTTTGAGCGTTTGTAAGTAATCGCAGCTTCTTCAAACACATCTATTGTATGACCAACTTGATGTTCTCTTGATTGTTGGTCCACGCTTAAAAAAGATGCTACACTTCATTTTTTAAAAATAGTTGGATTAAATTTTTAAAAAACCTTAATCAAATAACTTAATCTCAAATCCTCAAATGTTAAATAGATAAAAGAAAGAAGAAAGAAGAACAGGCGATTAAGGCGTGTCTTGGCAAAGCGCAATCTTCCTTGAAAAAAATGAGCGAATACTTACTTCATGGTACGGTGACCATGAGACAGCAGAAAGAATTGTAGTAAAAGGTAATTATGGGAGAAGAACACAAGATGTCAAGACAAGAAAAAGGGGTTACCTCGTTTTAACAAGTCAGAAACTGGCTTTTCTTGAGGAGCATGGAGTATTCGGAAAATCCTATCATCCTGTAATGTCTATTCCTCTATGCAAATTAGGCGGAATTTCAATGGGGGGAACTCTGATGCCTTTTGTATCGATCGCTGACGAAAATGGCGTTAACATTTTTCATCTTGACGGGATTGGGAAAAATGAGTTTGACCCTTTTAGGGCATATATAGCTGACTGGTGCACAAACCGCAAAAATGAACTAGAAAACGAAAGAAAGAAAGACAAAATACAGATAACGTTTGATTTTTCAGACTTAAAACAGTATATGGCTAATGGTGGATTAGTGCTTCAAAAAACTAAGTGTCCAGAATGTAACGCTCCTATACCTCTCCCAGAAACAGGGAGACAAATGGTGTGTCAACATTGCGGAAGTACAATATTGGCTCAAGATATCTTTGAAAAGATTAAGAGTTTAATTTAAAGTCAAGTTGTTAGAACAATAATAAAAATGAAATAGAACTTCATTCAATTGCTAATATTATCTGGTAAGGTCTGATTTTGTTTTTAGGATTAAAAAGTAAATTGGCAAAAAAATTAGTTGAACGTTGAGGTTGATTGATAGTACTCAATCAACGGTGTCCATAATACTTATTGTAGGATGTTATATCAGGCGATTCAGTTTTTTCTAATAACTCAGTAATGTACTTAGCTTGAGGGGTAACAACCTTTTCTTCAAAAGAGACAATGCCCGCTTCTAATACGCCTCCTCCTGCTGAACCGCTGTATAGATTCATTGAAGATAATATCGCAATTTTTCGGTCTATAACAATTATTTTTGCATGTATTGTATTGATATAGTGAATGGTTACGCCTTTTTTCCTAAGTGCTGCGTGGCATTCTATTTTTGATATGTTTTCTTTATCTTTAGTTGGTCTTCTGGTAACGATTTTGACGTTTACTCGTCTTTCTCTTGCTTCTTGCAGAGCTGTTGATAAATAGCAACTATCGAGGTAGGGATTTGTCACTATAATTTCGTCTTTAGCTTTACCAATAGCCTTTCTTGAAAATTCTTCAAGTCTCATTCCTTCTAAAAAGAAATGCTTTGATTCCAATTCAACGTTAATTGGTTCACCATTTACCCATTCAGTTAGCCATTGGATTAAGCTATCTTGGGCTTTTTCTGAAATATTATTTTTTTGAACTTTGGGTTCGAGTTCTTTTTTATCAACCTTTGATGGGATTTTATCTTCTGTTGAAACTTTGTCCGTTTTTTGCTCTGAATCTGCTTTTGCTTTAGCTTGTTTTTGTATCTCTTGATGTTTCCTGCAAAGTGCCATGTTAAACAGATTTTTTGAGTAACTATTTTCTTCAGCAGTTATTGATTCATTACAAACTATACAGGAATAGTTATCTGCTTTAGTGCCTGTTTTTTGTTCTTCAGTTTGACGTGCTAAAGCTATTTTTTGGATTTCTTGGTGTTTTCTACAAAGTGCCATATTGTAGAATTTTATTGAGTAACTATGTTCTTGTGATGTTATTTCTTCTTGGCAAACGACACAGCGATAGGATTCCATAGGTCAAGAGTGTTTTCTATTGAATATAAATTCTACTAATTAGAAAGTAATATAGAAAATTCTTGGGCACAAGGCTCAAGACTCCAAGATAATCATAAGAAGGAAAAGGATTTATAGAAATTTGGCTGGAATTGATTAAATTTAATGCACAAACGCAATTGTCTGCTAGGCATCGAGTAACAATTGCGTAGAATAAACTGAATTCCTAATGGAAAAGGATGTTTTTGTTTTATTTTAGGGACAAATAACTTGCAGGGTATTTGAAAGAAGACTTGTAAAAACAGATTAATTTTTTTTATTCCCCTATCAAATAGTTGTAGATATTCTCTGCGACAGGGGTGTTTATTTCATAATTGATGTTGACTATCGGGAGGTCAGCACCGGAATCATCTTTGATTGTTTGTAAATTATATTCGTAAGGGGTTAAATCACTAATATAATAGAAGTCATCATCGCTTTCTGCATCAGATTTTTTCACAAATAAGCAAATTCTAAGTCCTGTTTCCTTATACCTTTGAATATTCAGAACATCTTGAGAGTCAATTGTTCTGTTATGTCGAGTCATCCAGTGGAAATTTCTGTTACTTAGGAAATAATCCTGATACTTTATACTTGCAAGAATATCTTCCCGTTTTGAATAAGTCACGAAAATTGGGCAGGTGTTGGATTTTATTTTGTATCCATAAATTGTTGAATGTTCATCTTTTGACCAGTTTAGGATTCGACAAACGTCTTTTCGGGAGTATTTATGATAAAGAGAGAATCCGTTGAAATATTGATTTGAATCGAATGAATATGCGAATCGATAAATTGCGAATTTGATTGAATCCAACAAATGTGAACTGAAAGTTGGTGATGATAATAATTCATCTAACTCCTTTGTTTTTGAGAGAATTCCTTTATCAGATAATTCAACATACTTTGTTGAACTATATTTTTCACGATCGCTTAGTTGGTGGAATTCACCATTTAGGTAACTAATAGCGGAATGAATTGAATGTGATTCTATCTGGTGTTCTTCTCTTAGTATTCGTGTAAATTCATCTAAGGAAACCTGAACTTTTTCGATAAGCAATTTCAAGAGAAGAGGTTCCTCTAATCGTTTTCCATCACACACTTCTTTTGCAAAGAAGCTAAGCCTTCTAATCTGTAAGGGAGATAGTGCTCCAATGTTTTCTTGTTTATCGATAAATGCGTAAAGCGAACCGTCTTTTTCGACGTACATCATCGGGTCACGGCTTCCATGTTCCACGAAATCCATCATGGAGGGAAGACGGCCCAATATGTATTTTAAAAGCAAATAATCTTCTTTTAATTCTTTGTAATTGTTAACTCTTGCAGTATCAATTGCTTCGTAAATTCTCTGTTTTGATATTTGGTCAAAATTGACTGTAGATGAACCAGGAATTAAGTTACTTCCCGTTGAAATCAATTTTCGAAGTGTATCTTTGTTATAAGAACTATCACCATACAAGGCAATTGGAACGAGATAGTTGTTCGAATAATTTCCAATGAAATCGATGACAGTTAGATAGTCCTTATCTTCGGCTTTTCGTAATCCTCGTCCGAGTTGTTGAACAAATATAATGGCTGACTGAGTCGGACGGAGCATGATAATTTGATTGACAGATGGAATGTCAACACCTTCATTGAAAATATCAACAGTCAAAATATAGTCGAGGTAATCTTGTCGATTATCAGATTCAAGGCGCTCAATACAGGCTTCCCTCTCTTGTTCATCATTTTCTCCAGATAATGCAATTGTGTGATACCCTTTTAGATTGAGTTTTTCTGAAAGTTTCTTTGCTTCTTCAACACGCTTGCAAAAAATTAATCCTTTGATTCTTCCCTGGTCACACCCATAGAACTTTGAATTTTCGATAATTCTCTCAATTCGTTCGTCTGAAACAAGATTATTGAAATCTGTATTGTCATCCATTAACTTTCCATTTACCGAAATATCAGTAACTCCGTAATAATGGAAAGGAGAGAGCATGTCTTCCTCTAATGCGGTATGGAGTCTAATTTCATAGGCAATATTGTAATTAAACGCCTTAAAAATGTCATAACCATCTGTTCTCTCTGGAGTTGCTGTCATTCCGAGTAAAAAGTTTGGATTAAAATGATCGAGAATAGTCCGGTAAGATTTTGCTCCGGATCGATGAACTTCATCAATTACAATATAATTGAAGTAATCGGGAGAGAATTTTTTAAGAGTCTCTGGTTTTGAGAGAGTTTGAATTGTCGAGAAAATATAATTTGCTTCAAATTCTTTCTCGGATCCAGTAAGAATACCCATTTTCTTACTCTCACCAAAGATTCTCTTAAAAGATTTCATCACTGTTCTTGCAATATTTTCACGATGAACAACAAACAGAAATCTCTTTGGATTTACAATCTTGACATCAAAAGTCGAAAGGTAAGTTTTTCCTGTTCCGGTTGCAGAGATTAAAAGTGCCTTATTGCGACCTTCAGACCGGAGTAACTCCAACGATGCTAAAGCAGAACTCTGCATCTTATTAGGAATAATTGGCCGAACTAATGCAATAGGATCTTCTTCAAATTCATCAACAAGTCTTCTTTTAATTTCGTGTTGTTTCTTATAGATTTGTTTGTACGTTTCAAGCCATTCTAGAGTTACAGGAGTAGCGCATTTGTACAGTCGATTAAATTCCTCAAATGTATCCATTATTAATGATCCATGAGAAGATGTAGTAATTTGCAGGTTCCATTCCTGATTTTTGCAGAGAGCATCTTGTGTCAAATTGCTGCTACCAATAATCAAGGAAATGGTTTTGTTATTTCGTAAAATGTAGCCTTTTGAATGAAGGTGTTGTGCTTCGCTAATAATTCGAACGTCGAGATTCTTTAAGCCAATTAGACGTTCTAAAGCAAGGGGTTCCGTAAAGTATTGATATTCAGATACGATGATTTTTCCATGAACTCCCTTCCTTTCTAATTCTTTGAGAGTTTCAATGAGGACTGCAACGCCACCATTTGTAACAAATGCAACGGAAAAGGAACCTACCATATTTATTGTACACCTGAAAACTATGAGACAACCGCATCAACCTGCCAAACCTTCCAAAGCAGAAAACCACATACAAACCTCCGAAGATGAACTTTTTCGGACTAATCACGCAGAAAATAAAAAAAGACACTCATATAATGCGCAAGATAATTAAGCGAATAATTGAATTACAAAGCCAGTATGAGACTCCTAAACAATGCTCTCTCCGACCTCAAAGCATATGCTAGAAAAGAGTATTCTCTAACCAATAACAGTCCAGTTCTTGTAATGCTGATAACTGAGCAAGAACACAAGATACTGAAGGATAATTATGATAACATAGTTAAAGGCAATATTCAAAATGCTGATACGCAAGCAGATATGGCAAAAGAAGAGAATGTGCCTGAATGTCAAGAAGAATTCTTCCCAAATGTCGCCAGTATATTTGAGCTTGCCCAGAACTATTCATCTGAAGTTCAACCGATAGTCACACCGATATTAAGAGAAGCCTTCAATATTTCTCATTTTGGAAAATACAAATACGCTATTATTATTCGTGAGGAGAAACTGCTTGAATGGGGTAGCCAGATGGATATTCAGGTTGATGGCGTTCAAGCTTGGGGGAAGAGACGGAAACTCGTTATCTTTTACAGGATACTTACACAAGAGTTTTTGCACTTAGTGGAATGCGAGAAAGGTATTCAAATATTCGAAGGCAATGAAGCCGCTGATTCAGCAGTTGTTCAAAAAGCTTTAAAGGCAGTTAAGATGTTTCGGGATATCAATATCTTTTCTGAATAACGCTATTCTATTTCTTTAATTCACATTTTTTTTCTTCACTTATTTTTAACATTTAATAGCTTTTTCAAGAGCGCGCAAGATGCCCATCATATTAAAAAAAGAAGATTGAAAAAATCGTGTTTCTTCTACTTAGTTAATTATGCATTTTGAGACCACATTGCAAAGTAATCGGCAAAAAAAGTTCTTCAAACAAGAGAAGTAGTAGTCCAATTGAAATTTACAGTATCGACTACTATTTTCAAATCTCAATAAGTTTTTAAAAGAACAACAACAAGTGAGGGTGTTTGTTGTTGTTCTTCAATTAGCTTAATTCAAAAGATCAAGAGAGTTAACGATTTACCCTTCTTAAATTAGTTACACATGCGTTCTAAAAAAAACAAATACTCGTTTAAAACTCAAGATTCTTTGTTAAAGAGAAGTAGTAGTCGAAGTGATTTTCAACAACTACTACCAGAACTCACTCTTCTCAAAATATCCTCTCGCCGGTATCTCTGTTAATTGCTATAACAAATTGAATCGGTCTATCTTTTGGAATGTAATTGTTATCCGAGATTTCGCAATGATTCCGAAGGCCACTCGATAACTTTTTCTCCATCCTTGACACGGTTGGGATTAGTTTTGGGTAATCTTTTAGAAACCGATTTGCCTCCTCAACAATATGGGCATCTTCTTCATAATCGAAGGACTAAGATTTGCCATTCACGTCTAATTGTTTATCTCTAATTCTTGCAGCACAAACTAAAACTTCACCCAACTTAACTTTTGAATTCTCAATTAATTTCTCAGAAGGGTTGTACCAACCTGTTTTAGAAGCCAACTTGTATGCAAGATTCTCAGCTTCAGCAGGTGTAACAGGGCTAAAAAAGGGAATAAAGAATAACCCTTAAGCGCTGATCCGAAGATATCCTTTTTCGGTAAGAAAAGCAAGATATTATTTGGTAATCCAAATGTCTGTGAGCGAAAAAATTGATCTTGTGTCTGACAGAGAGAAAGAATGACAAAACCCCAAAATAAGCAAAGTAAAAAGAAAAATTATGGGCGCTTAAATCCTCTTGATTAAGCTTGTATTGATTTCTTGCCGATCGTCTTTTGCATAGCCTCAGCAACGATGAACAAACCAACAAGTACAATCACTGTTGGAATGAATGGCATTGCAAACCCAACGAGTCCAGCACCACTTAGAGCTAGAGCGAGCAGACCTATGAAGAGACTGAATTTGCTTACGTTGATTTTCATGGTCCATCTGGCAGAGTTTAGCGCCAATAATATGAATCCAACTCCAAGAGCGACATATATTCCAGTGTCTACTTTGTAGTAAGCTGAAGTTAACCATCCGACACCAAGCAAAACGACGAATACTCCCCATGCAATCGCATCCAAGGCTTTGTTTGAGTTTGATTTTTCAGTCATTTTTTTTCACCTCCTTCATACTTGTCTGTTGGCTTAGATCAAGTGCACCCGCACGAATTATTGGAACCTTGTTCAACTTCGATTTCCGCTAAGCCCGCGGCAAATCTGTCTATTTGAGTCATTGCGTTCTTTCGGACTAGTCTGGCTACTCCGATTGTTTCTGCGAGTTCTTTTTTGTCGGCTCCACTATCGAGAGCTTTTTTGATTATTGATCTAAGGCAGGGTTGGCAGTTTGAGTTGAAAGCTGCGCCAACTGCTATCAGCATCTTTGTTTTAGTTTCCATGTCAGTTCTTCCACCTTATTCTTCTACTTCTCTATTGGGAGGAGAAAAAATATATAAGATTTTTCTGACATCTACTTCTCAGAAAGCAGGAGAACGCCATTATGAAAAATGAAGCTGTTGCCCGAGAACGAATTGTCTCAAGTCTAAAGAATCTAGCCTTATCGACCTATGAAGCAGAAGTTTATGCAACACTTTTGGCTCATCCAACGATGACCGCAAACGCTCTATGCAAAGAAACAGGAATTTCCGACACTAAGATTTACTATACGCTAGAAGGACTCTCAGAGAAAGGAATGTTGATTGTCAAAAATTCTAACCCAAAGTTGTACAAGCCAGTTCCGCCCAAAGACGCAATTGCCAACCTAAAGCAACGATTAACTGAAAAGCTAAATGAAGAACTCAAAGAAGCAGATGTTTTAGTTGATATGCTCTCGCCAATCTACGAAAGCGCAGAAAAACCCGAAGAATTGGAAGTGGGTTACATCATAAGTGGACGGAATAACATCACAAACAAGATGAAAGCGTTGATAGGAAATGCGCGAAAAGAGATAACACTTTTCGTTGCGTATCCAGAGCTCTTCAAAGAACTAAATGCATCACTTCGCGAATCCAAAGAGAAGCGTAGAATCAAACTAAACATTGCTATGACTGAAGAAATGCTCAAAACAGAAGATTTCAAAGGTCTTGGCGATACCCGGCAACTTTGTTGTCCAGTAACTTTGTTAATATCTGATTTGAAAACCCTTGTAACGGTGTCTGATTGGACTTTCTCAGAAACTGCAATGCTTTCACAAGACCAAAACCTCATACGAGTAGCCAGAGACTATTATGAAAACTCAATGTGCTATTCATCTTAGATACCCCAAAATTGAGATACTATCCCATAATTTTTGTAACTTCGTTTAGAATTGAATTAAATTAATATACACAGAATATCCACTGAGAAGGTGTATGCTGTCAAATCAGGAGATAGTTCAAAAAGCAGTCACATACTTTCAAAACGGCTACAATTGCACCCAAAGCGTTCTATTAACGATATGCGGGAGCATGTCACCGGAAGTAAAGAGTGACCTGATTCCAAAAATAGGGAGCGGTTTTGGCGGTGGCATAGGATTATGCGGGTGCGTCTGCGGATCGTTAACTGGCAGCATTATGGCAATTGGAATCAAACATGGTTCAAACGATCCGGGCGAAGAAAAAAACCTAATAGCTTATGCTAAGGCGAATGCACTTTATCGTCAGTTTGAGAAGAAGCACGGTACGGTTCTATGTCGAGAGCTAATTAAATATGACCTAACTAAACCTGAGCAAATCGCCAAGGCAAGGCAAGAAGGCGTTTTTGAAAAGGTATGTGTCAATTTTGTCAAAAGCGCCGTCGAAGATTACCTTGAAATGGAAAACAAGTAGTCCAAGAGCCTGTTATGCAAGTAGTTTCCTTAAGAAGTTTGGCAGGGTCCTCTCCCAAAAACCAACTTTGACAAATCTAAAAGTTTCTAAGACTCCTACTGCCAAAAGATTCGCATTAGAAACCAATAATTATTCACTACTTTAACATCATTATTTTAAATAACCACTTGAATTGCCAATTCCACCAATTATCTTAGCTTCAAGCTATTCAGCATAATTATCGCAGTATTTACCAATATAATTCTTAATTAGCATCGAAAATTTAGTTCATGAATTGTAGAATTGCGCTTGTTATTATTAAAAAAAAGATAGAGCGAATTGAGAGTGCCCTCTTACCGAATTTCTACCCAATTTGTAGATACCAGTGGTGGAACTGTCCTGAGTCGCTGCATTCAGCGTAGCTATCGCATGGGCAGCATTATATGGATTAACGCTTTGTTTAAACCTTATCTTTCTCTTTCTTAATCATTAAGCGCCAACCCAACAGCAACTCATCCCTTCTATCTGAAAGCATTTTTGCTTGATCACTTTTTTCTTTTAGGAACAAGTCTAAGACCTCTTCAAAAGTCAATGCCGAAAAAACCGTTGGCCGATTACCAGACGAGTTTACAAGACCTGCTTTTTGAAGTCTTCGGAGAATGCAATAAACCTGCTGCCTATGCAGTTTAACCATATCAGCTATTTTCTTAGCTGTTAGAGGACCATTTTTTTCTAGCAAAACGTAAAGCTTCGAATCCACTTTTGAAAAACCATGAGTTGAAAGGGTTCTAAGCATCCATTCTTGAGTCAACCAAACACATCCCGTTTGCGAGAACAAATACAAAAAAGGGAAAAGAGTGTTCTGCGACTAGCCGACTTTACTCTACTGAAGGTGGTCGTTATAAGTGCATCAGTACGTATCACTCGTTGCATCTGGTCCTGTCAGATTCTCCAACTTGCCCCCAATAATGCCACTTTGGACATACAAGAGTCGCGTGAGCATTGTAGCCTGTTGAGTCAATGGTCTGCGTCCAATATGGATAGATTTGATCAGTTAGTGTTCACGCTTCCAGTTATAACTTCACCGTATCCCTTGAAAACCATGCCTCCAGGCAGGAATTGTAAATGCTGGCGTTACTAACGCGCCCGTGAGATCCCCACTTTTCTTCTGGTACCACTAAGGGTGTAGTCCAGTATGCAAACACGGTTCTTCCTATTCTGCTCACTTGAATGTCGCATTTGTCAACCTTTGCAATTATCGTCGGATATGGCACCGTACAATTTTTCGTAATGTCCAATAGCTTGAGAGTTATCTGTGAAATATGCAACTGGCAACCACCTATTCGCTATTGTAGCACCAAACCCATATTTGATCACGTCTCTGGGTCCCAGCTTTGGTCCCAATTAACGTGGAATACACTAAGTCGCATTTTTGGATGCCCGGCAATGTCAATAACAGCTTGTCCTTGTGCATTTTGGTGGCTGATGATTATCGTTTCTGCGAAGGCTGGCGCCAGACTCGAAGCCAAAACTAAGACTACAAGAAAACCGCAACTAATGTCCCCAAAACAAAGTTCTTCTTCATCTTTTTCACCTCCAGTGACATTTTATCATCGAAAGACTGTTAAGCTAAAACTTACAAATTAAAGGGTGCTAGTCACCAAAGTAGGTGACAATTTACTGTAGGGAAATAAATGTGAGCGAGGATAGTGTAAAAGAAGTCCTAAGAGACTTCGGATTAACCCAAAAAGAGACTGAAATCTACATTTTCCTAGCTAAACACAATCCCATAAAAGGCGGAGAAATCGTCAAACACACTAAAACTCATAGAGCATTGATCTATCGCATTTTGGGAAGCCTTCAAAATAAAGGCTTAGTGGAATCAACTCTTGAATCACCAACCCGCTTCCAAGCCGTCCCATTCGAGACCATACTTGATCAAAGTATTAAAGCCAAAAAAGAAGAAGCCGCACAAATAGAAAGTAAAAAAGCAGAACTGCTAAACTATTGGAACAAAATTAGCAAAACAGTGCCTGATGCATCTTCTGAAAAGTTCAGTGTGATTGAAGGAAAAAATAGAATCTACACCAAAATTTCTCAACTAATAAAAGAAACAAAAAATCAACTCTGCATAATATTGAACAGCGTAGAATTCATTCGCATTGTTCAAATTGGGCTCTTTGAAACAGACAGAAAACAACTAAACTCAAAGGTTCAATACAGATTACTCACAGATTTGGCCATTCAAAACTCAAGAACAACTAAAGAACTCCTAAAAGAAATCAACAACACGAAAACATCCTTTGAAATAAGAATACCTGACCTTGGGTTAGGATTTACCCCCAGAATGCTCATCAAAGACGAAGATGAAGCAATGGTTTTCCTCTCAGCGAATCAAGACAAATCCTCAGCAGAAAACTATCAAACTTGCCTTTGCACGAACAGCAAGGCGCTCATTCAATCCTTCAAAGACACCTTCGAAGGTTTATGGAAGAATACAGCAAACTTTCAAAACAAAACTGCTAATAGTGACTCGGGAGCAATTGCTTCACGTATCCTTCAAAATGAAGATCCAGAAACAACGTGGAAAAAATTTGAAGAAACAATAAGCTCAGCTAAAAAATCAATACTTGTACTTACATCTCCTGATGGTCTTAGAGATTTCTCAGACAACATAATACTACTCAAAGACTTGTCTTTCAAAGGGAGTCGCTGTAAAAATCCTGGCTCCAATAACTGCCGATAATTTCAAGAATACACAAGAATTAATGAAATTTTGTGAAATAAGACACACCCAAAACTCAACTGCCAATAGTCTCACATTAGTCGACGGAAAATACCTGTTCCAGTCATATAGACCAATTCAAACCCAGAAAAAAACAAGTGCAATACCGCTCATCGGATTCACCAATAATGTTGATTTTGTAAAAAAGACAGAAATTATGTTAAAAGAATTATGGAAAAATGCGATTATTCCCTCATTTGTTAATATGGAATATATTCGCAAAGAAGTTTCAGCGGACTTTCCTAAGCGCTCTAGCGGAGCAACAACTCCACTCTGCAGACTTGATGGCCACAGAATAGTTGAAGAAAAAAAACCCTCTGAAAAAGATATAGTAAATCGAATCTTGACTGCAAAGAAACAGACCCCTACTATTTTTTCAAAAGAAGCAAAGGCTTATGGTAGTATGGGGCAAGCTGTAGTTCATCCCCCTCGGCGTTTTAACATGCCTGATCTTCTAATGTTCGCGCAACACTTCGAAAAGCAATCTTCGTTTGGAGAAGAAGATGTGTTAATAATTTCATTGTGGCTTAACACACCTAACGGCTTTTCCTACGTTCCTGTAGCTGTTGTCCAAAACAATCCCAATGCAAGCGAAGTATGGAAAAGACTTTATGATAAAACTCCTGCTGGAAAGAATGTTCAATTTGTAAAAAACGAAGACTTAGAGATACGTCTACATGGGAATACTTTTTTTGCAGGCTGGAGCAACCCTATTCCTTTGTTGCCATCAAAGTATATTCTCCCCACTGGATGCATTATTCTTGAAACTTACGGTCAAGTGCTGACTCAATCCTACACCCTAATTTCCCCTTCAGGCTTTAAGTCAAAGATAGAAGGCAATGGGTTCCACGCTTTTGTAAATTTTTTAAGTTCTACAGCAAATTACAATGGACCAGGAACGGATGGATATGTTACAAGAGATGGAATAATGACCACAACTCCCCAAACTTCAATAGCTGATTTGACTGGTGTCTTTGGTTAAAAAGTAAAAGACACTTGCAGCAAAGATACCCATTGCGCCAAGCACAATCCCCAAGATAGGATAACCAAACCCGTCAAGTACAACTCCGCCGATTGCAACTGCAAGAAGTATGCCAAGATTTCCAAAAGCTGATCTAAGAGACATCATTGTTCCACGAGATTTAGGTGCCTGCTCAAGCACCAAACTGCTGACTGAAGTTGCAGCCATACCGCCGAACAGTGGAGCAAAAAGCGAGAAGGTTAAGGCAAGTAGAAAGAATGGTAATGTAGCGAATAAAACAACACATATCCCCTCTAAGAGGACTGCTATAACGGTCATCTTTTTTCTACCGTACTTGTTGACTAATCGACCAGCAGCCAATCCCCCAATGGTATAAAACACTGCAAACCCAATCAAAAGACCTATCCCTAAATTCAAAGAAAGCGAAAAAGTATCTCTAAAAAATGCTATCCCATAAACTGCTCCCATAACTGGAACAAAACTGTGAAACATAGCTCCAAATAAACAGGTTAATGCTGAACGGTTTAGCAGTATTTCCTTGTAATGATTAAGGTATGGTTCCTTAACGCTTGTATGCTGTTTATTCAAAGTCGGAAGAACAAATAAAGCCAGAAATAAAGCTGCAATTGAGACTGGAAGCACAAACCACAACAGTGAAGATCGCCAGGATCCCAATTGTGCAATTACCCCCATCACCGGAACTGCAATAAATGCAGCTGAACCGCCCGCTGCAGTTATCCAAGCAATAGCTTTTGGTCTTTTGCCAAGTGTATAGTTTTCACCTATTAACGCTATAGCCATTGGAATGACTATAGCTGATCCGACACCGTTTAGAGGAAAGAATACTTGCAGAAAACCAAAAGTTGGAGCCAAGAAACATCCTGCTGCTCCAACTATAATACAAAGCACTCCAAAAAAAAGCAAAGATTTGTACTTGAAGCGAATACTCAAAATACTAATCATTAACGCGAAAATGATTGCGGCTAATGATGAGATTAACTGAATCTGACTAGCTACTCCTCGGGTCACATTGAAGGTTGATGAAATATCCACGAGAAATAATTGTGCAACAAAATCCAAAGTGAAGGTGACAAAAACGGCTAAAGCCAAAGACGGTATAAGCAATTTGTTGAGATTCAATCTACGATCACTCAGTTGCTCTATTTGTCGTATGTTTATGAAAGCTAATAGTATATAGAATTTTTCCGACAACTCCTTATGGTTTCAATTCTTGATTTCAAACACCAAACCGCTCTAAAAGAAAGAAGAAGGCTGAAAAAACCACGCTTCTTCCAGTTGACGGGTTGTTTTTTTCTTAATTAGTAGAACCACAACAATACACTGGCTGCGTTATGGTCTTCTCTTAAGAGTGCTGCCATAAAGCAAGATTGAAAGATTCTTTCTCCCGTACCCCGATCAATTGTCGTGGAAAATGGAATTGTCCTATCTGTAGGATTGTAGCTCCCTAACCTAGAATGCGTGGATGAATAATCATCGGCAATTCCTATCATTATTCTTAATAAGAATAGAAAAATGCCTAATAATTATCCCCTATTTTATCACTATAATTTTAAATTTCTACTCTGATTGAAACTCACATTGGTGACTATACTTTGATGTTTTCCACATAATTATCGCAGTATTTACCAACATAATTCTTAATTATCCTAATTCGAGGGTGATTCTCACTTACCTTCATTTCTATCTCAAGGTACCGAATGGAACAACTGAAATTAACGACTGATTTAGACCAAGTATTTTAGGAATAGACTTTTTTTCTAACCTTTGGATTCTTCCTTTTTCTTATAAAAGTTGTAGCCCGCTTTGAAAGGTGCACTACCACATCTAATGAGATGTATTACCGAATAAATTTCAGAGCGGTAGTAGTTGTTTTAGGTGAAATTTTAAGGGTAAACAACAACTTCTACCTTGATTTTTCCAAAAGCAAGCAATGAAACAAAAGATCCAGGAGTTAAAGAAGATTGAAAAATTTGCGCTTCTTCTTCTTTCAGTTAACTGGTTGCTTGCAGCGCCAAGGGCACACCGAACTAACAAGTGATCCTCTTTAATGATTCGCGGGGTTGCCGATGTGGACTATGCGGTCAAAAACTCTCCGAGATACTAAACAAGAACGGGGAACAAATCAAAGTTACAGAGGTTCTAGCTGATGTTTAAAAGATATCCTATTTCATAATGTATAAAAAGTAGTCTTTTTTCGGACTGACTAGAAGTTATAAACAAATTATTATGAGTAAGATTTCTGAGGCAAAATTTATGGCAAAAATAGCAATTGCAAAAGGAACAATAGTTGTTTTGATTATAGTGGCGGTTTTAGTGGCAGGCGGAGTTTCAGCTGGAGTAACAATGATGACAGCAGGTCCAATTGGACCAAAAGGAGACAAAGGCGATACAGGTACAACAGGAACTACAGGTCCTCAGGGACCAAATGGCGATACTGGCGCAAGAGGCCCAACGGGTGCAACGGGGGCTACTGGAGCAACTGGATCTACAGGAGCCACAGGAGCAACCGGACCACAAGGACCCGCAGGTTTAGGCGTTACACCTGGATCGTTAGTTACGCCAGCATATGACAGCGGATGGGTAAACATCACAACAATGGCAGGACAAAACATAGTGCTCAATCATAACTTGAACAGCTCAGACGTAACGGTAGAGATCCAGGGAAGAACAACAGCTACAGGAGGAGTACACCAAAAATATCTAGGACTAACAAGCTACGCAAGCGGTTGGAGCAAAGTTTTTGGAGGAACGGGCATTGATGTTCCTGATGGCGACATCGTTCAGACTAGCGACGGAGGATATGCGATAGCGGGTCGCACAACTTCATTTGGCGCTGGACAGTCGGATGCATGGTTAGTTAAGACTGATTCGGTTGGCAACATAGATTGGAATAAAACCTACGGTGGGGCTCTTGATGAACGAGCCAATGATATGTGTAAGACTTCGGATGCAGGATACGTTTTAGCAGGCTACACTAACTCCTTCGACCCTGGTAATATGGATCTATGGCTGATTAAAGTTAACGCGACTGGTGATATTCAGTGGAATAAAACCTATGGAGGGGCTGGACAAGATCAAGCATTTGAGGTGATTCAGACAAAAGATGGCGGATACGTGATGGTGGGGAGCACAAACTCTTCTGGCGCAGGTGGTCTAGACTTTTGGCTATTTAAAACAAATTCAACTGGTGACATGCAGTGGAACAAAACCTTTGGAGGAAACGGTACCGATTTTGGATATACCGTAATTCAAGCTAACGATGGAGGATTTGCAATGGTTGGTTACACCAACTCGTTTAGTGTTGGTGGAAACGACGGCTGGTTTGTTAAAACTGATTCTGCTGGAACCATGCAGTGGAACAAAACCTTTGGAGGAACGGCAGGCGAACAACTGTTTACTGTTGTTCAAACTAATGATGGAGGATACGCAATAACCGGTTTAACAAGTTCATTTGGTGCGGGCGGTTTCGATGCATGGCTTATAAAGACGGATTCAACTGGGACTACTCAGTGGAGCAAAACATACGGAGGAAACGGTACTGAATACGGACTTCATTTATCTCAGACTATGGAAGGGGGATACATCATTAGCGGCAGGACAACTTCGTTTGGTGCTGGTGGCATTGATGCTTGGCTGATTAAGACTGATGCGTCTGGAAATATGTTGTGGAACAAGACATACGGAGGCATAAAAGACGATATTGCATGGAGTATGCTTCAGACTAGCGATGGAAGCTACATAATAGCTGCCGGTACAGACTCATTTGGATTTGGGAAAACCGGAGTTCAGGATCTGCTACTGATTAAAGTTGCCAGTGAGTTTGGATTAGCCCAGATTGATTCTACGGCAAACAGCATTACTCTCTATCGTGGAGCAACCGATGCCTACTGGAACTTTGTGCGAGTACGCATCTGGAAAACAACCTAAAACCAACCATCAACCTTTTCTTTTTTTATAAAAAACAAGATCCGTAAATTACAGCAAAAGGTAATTTCCTTACAAACGAAAATAGGAGGACCAAATCATTGAGTTTAGAGCATGTGCTCAAAATCTTAGAAAGCTCCGGTTTTGCAGCAGCAGAAGCGAAAGTATATGTTATACTTAGCCAAGAGAAGTCCTCAGACAGCAAAAGAGATTACTCAGGGGTTAAGAATGTCCAAAAAAAAGCTAAGCCCAATTTTAAGTAGTCTACAAGAAAAAGGTGTAGTGTTCAGCTGTTTTAAGCCTGTAGACTCAGTTTTCAGCTGTCTCAATCGAGAAAGTGATAGATATTCAAGTGAAAAAAAGCGTGAATCAAGCAAAATCTATCAAAGAAGCCAAAGAAGAATTAATAGCCTGTTGGCAAAAAATGGAAACACAAAATAACACCTAGCCTAAACCGAACAAACGCAATGAAGTTACAATTTTTTTATGGCAAGTATTATTTATGCAGACAATACATCTAATTCATCACCGATTGTTCGCTCCAAATGTGTTACTCTATTAGTATAGAGGTTTGGAGAGGATCAGAAGTGAGTCAAGAAAAAGTACTTGAGGCACTTGAAGGTTTAGGTCTTGAAAAGCTTGACGCACAAGTATATATTTTCCTGGGCAAAAGAGGTCCGCAAAAAGGAAAAGAGATTATCAAAGCCTTAAAAATTTCAAGACAGCACCTTTACCCGATTCTTAAAACTCTGCAAAATAGAGGGCTTGTCAGCGCTACACTTGAACATCCGGCGCGATTCTCGGCAATGCCCTTTGAAAAGGCGTTAGACCTGTTTGTTGAGGCGAAGATGGAAGAGGCTCAGCGGTTGCAGCGCGGTAAAGCTGAGATCCTTTCGAATTGGAAAAAAATCTCTGTAGCTGAGATATCGGATCAGTCACCTAGATTCACAATCATTACGGGCAGAAAACACATCTACCCCCGCCTCAAACAGATGATCGAAGATACAAAAAATCAACTTTCAATTATCACAACAGTTTCAAGCTTGGTGCGAGCAGAACAATTTGGACTGATAGACGCCGCGTTAGATCACTTCTCTGAAACCAAGTCACAATTCAGGTTTCTGACTGAATTGACAGAGGAAAACCTGAAAGCCATGAAGCTATTTCTTGCAAGAATGCCTCAAACAAAATCAAATTTCCAGGTAAGATCACCCACCTTAAATCAAAAATCTTTTTCAAGAATGTTCATAAGAGATGACGCTGAGGTTGCATTCTTCATTGACAATGAAATCAACAGCAACAGGACAACACAGACTGACGATATCTGCCTCTGGACTGACAGCAAAGACTTAGAAAACTCCTTCGCTGCTTTGTTCGAAGATTTGTGGCGCGACGCGACTGATATACAAAAGAGAATAATAGAAATCGAAACAGGCAAACCTCCACCAAGAACAGCTGTCATAAAGAATGCTGATGAAGCACAAAAGAAATACCAAGAGATAATGAGCTCAGCTCAAAAAAGCATCTACATGATAACCTCATCAAACGGGCTGATCGAATGCTGGAACGACAAAAATCAGACTAATACTTGGATTCAAAAAGGGGTTTACGCTAGAATAATGGCTCCAATAACGAACGAAAATTTAGAAGCAACAAAACAATTGATGAAGATCTGCGAAGTAAAACATGTTCCAGAAGGTTACGTCGAGACAACAATTATTGACGAACAACACCTGTTCCAATTTAACGCACACATGCACAGAAAAGAAACTTTGCAGTCAATGCCATATTTTGAAAATACAATTTATACAGACGATGCGCAGTTTATAGAAAAGACGGAAAATATGTTAAACAATATCTGGGAAAACGCGCAAGCCCCGTCGTATCCCACTTTACAAAAGATTGGGAACCCTGTAGACAATGAGTCAAATATTGTGTTCGATGAATACAGAGTGGAATTTAAGAAAGTATTAGGGTTGAACTATCAGAATGAGCCACAGCAGGGCAAAATTTCTGAAAAAGAGGTCATAGAAAAAATTGCCTCCGCTGTAAGAGTTCCTGCTAAAGACCCAAAGAAGGACACGCTGCATATTTACAACACAATGGGCACAGTCCTTGTTTACCCTAATAAGAAATTCAAGTTGCCAAATATGCTGTTTCAGATAGCTCATGCTAATAAGAACTCTTCTTTTGGAGAAGCCAACACCTTTACAATTAGCATTCAAACAAACATAGCTGACGAACAATCCTATCTTCAAACAGCATTTATAACAGATAATGTAGAAGGATACGAATTTCGAAAAGCGATGCTAAAAGATCAGTACCATACAGAAGCAGTTTACTTGCTAAACAAAGATGAACTAACAATCCACGCAACGGCAAATAGTCTCTTCGCAGGATGGACGGTACCAATACCCTTACTTTCCCAAAAATACCTTCTTCCTCCTGCAAATCTTATATTCAAAGGTTCAGGCAAAATACAAACTTACTCAACTGAACTCAAAGGCTTGATGAACCGCAGATTGACTTACGAATTTAACTGTTTAGAAGCCTTTGTTACTTTTATGCTTCCATTTGCAAGATACTATAGTCCTGCAACTGATGGATTATTTTACAGAGAATGCATCGTCACATCGTACCCCAGTTCATCATAGAAAGAATCATACGGCCTTTTTTTCTATAGATGAAAACGTTAAATCTAAAATGGGTAGCTCACGATTTACACATCGAGATTTGCAGAGTGTATTTTGAGGGATTGACTTACACTCTTCGCT
Organism: Candidatus Bathyarchaeota archaeon; assembly: GCA_963831895.1. GTDB lineage: Archaea > Thermoproteota > Bathyarchaeia > Bathyarchaeales > Bathycorpusculaceae > Bathycorpusculum. The sequence continues at coordinate 43,160 of CAWHSD010000003.1, read as the reverse complement.
ACACCATAAGCAACTGGAACTGTATAAAGAGGCACAATCACATTATAGGCAACAAAACTGGGTATTAAACCAACAACATAGGCTTCTTGCACTGTTACGCTCGAGAACATAGGCACTAATACATGAAAAACCGCACCGTAGTCAACAAACGGCATGATACCACCCCTAAATAACACAGCAAATAAAGTCAATCCAACTACAGGATTCTTCAAAACTGAATATCTTCCAGACGCATTTGTCTTCATTAATTTTTTCGCCAAAAGCATACCTAGAATTATCAGAAATACAGAGACGAATTCCATCGGGTATGCTATGAAGATAGCATTAACACTTGTTGGAAAAACTGCGATTTGCCCTATGAGAGTAAGAAGCCCAACTGAAACACCAATTCTAAAACCGAAGACCAAGAATGCAATAATTACGGGTATTTGACTAAACCGGAAAAAACCACCAGGGTAAAAAAACGTTGGAATCTTTATTGCGGTCAAAGCAATAGCAACGGCGGCAAAAGTGATAGCTAACGCAATTGACTTTGATTTCATAGGAGCCCAAATTTAGTATAAACTAATGAGAATTTAAAACTTTTTAAAAATCTCCAACAGGACAAAGATAAGCATCCAATGTATTAACAGCATAATTATCTTGTGGATTTCAAGGATAATTCTTAATTATCCAAATTCGAGGGTGAATCCCCAACCATCACTTCAATCAAGAAGTCAATGACTGGACCAACTGAAATTAACGACTGATCTGGACCAAGTAAGAAGGTTGAAAAAATCGCGCTTCTTCTACTAAGTTAACTACACATTTTTGAAGCACAACGCAAAGTAAACGGTAAAAAAGTTCTTCAAACAAGAGAAGTAGTAGCCTTAGTTGAAAATTACAGTAAGGCTACTACTTCCAAGTTCAAGGACAGAGCCTGAAAGAACAACAACACTGTTGTTTCAACTGTTGTTGTTCTCTTGAGCTTGATGTAATGCTGCAAGAGTTTGAAAGAATAAAATTGCGCTGCTTGGAAAAAAACTAATTTTCTCTTCTTTAAGTCAATGAGAAACTGGAGTACACATGTTAAGGCCACTGCTGCTTTGATTGCTTTAGGGCAGGTTTCCAATTTTAAGACTTCTACCAACAACTTTTGCAATAAAATAACCGATAGGAATCGTGTATAGGCAAAATATAAAAGCATAAAGCATGAAGGCAGGCATCAATGCCATCACTTGCTCAAATGAAAGAGGTACACCTGCAAGTGCAGGTACGACAAAACGCCACATAGGGTAGTTTAACAATGGCGCAACTGCCGCTCTAAACAAGGCTCCAAGTGCAGTAAAATATATCACTGGTTTTAGTTTATAATTTTGGTTCTGCAGCGCTTTGCGCTTCAAGAGCTTGCCAGCTAAATAAATGCCAAATAGCATACAAAGAGTTAGTATAAAAACAAGCGGACGACCAACAAGAACCGTTGGTCCTGGAAAAAGAATGATCTCAACCAGAGTGTTTAAACCCGCTATCGAAATGGCAATTGCTGACCCAAGAAGCAGAAAAGCTACCACTATTATTATTTCACAGAATCTGAAGTAGACTCCGGGCAGGATTACTGAAGGAACCCTGATAGGATCCAAGGCGATCGTGAGAGCCGTAAACGCGATAATTAATGCGATTGCTTTGGTATTCACAGTCAGATCAATATGAATTATTAACTTTTTAGCTATTTATAATTTAGACAAAACAATATTTTATGGATCTTTTTTCAAATTTTTTTGGTCAGATGGAGAGACAGTTATTGAGCGGAAATGTCTGTTTCTTTCCAAGCAGATGGCGGACGTGAAGTCGTAATGATATCTCTATGAAGCACTGCATCTGATCCCGGTCCATTGTACTTTGAAGATGGATACATAAAAGTAACAAATGCATCTAAGGACGAAAACTCATATGAGACGCATCGGTTCATATAGCCCTTCAGATCACTTACATGGGTTTTTACTTTTCCATATCCTTCTATCGTTAGGCAACCAGGCGGAAGAACATATTTTGGTGGGAGCAATGGAATTGGCATAGTCCACCCAGTGAATAGCCTATTATCTTGAAGGCGTACTTTCAGTTCATCCTTTTGCAATAGTTGAACAATTTCTGTACTATGGAGACGCGCTTGCATTACTTTTCGGAATTTGAAGCCTCGAGGATTGTTGGTGACGAATGCCGCCGGAATGTAGGATTGTTGGTCTGCAATCTCTGTTTGAATAGAGATGAACAAAGAACTGCCAGCTCCGAATGAAGATTGCTTGTTGTAGTGGTTAATTTGGATCATGAAAGTTGGCAAGTTGAGTTCTTTCGGAGGGTAAATAATAGCAATACCCATGGAACCATAAAATTTGATAGTGTCTTTTTCAGGATCTTTAGCTGGAACTCTCACTGCATTTGCGATTTTATCGAGAATTTCTTTTTCCGTTATTCTGCCAGGCTGAGGTTCCATCATGTATCTGAATCCAACTATTTTCTTAAACTCTTTCCGATATTCAGCAAATACATCTGCATTAGCAGGTTTTTCCAAAGACATTGGCTTTTTAATTAAATCTTTAAGTGAAGTAGATGAAGGGATCTGAGCATTATTCCAAATGCCGTTAAACATATTTTCTGCTTTTTCCACGTATTCAGAATCGTTCGTATAGAAGGTGTTTTCAAAATACGATAGTAAAGGTAGAGACTCCTTTCTTGATGATAAGGTCTTGAATTGGAAAAGATGTTGCCCATCAACAATAGTTGTTCCAACATAATCTGCTGGAACATTTTTGACTTCGCAAATCTTCGAGAGCTGGTTAGCAATCTCTAAGTTCTCGCTTGTTACTGGCGCCATGATCTTAACGGAAACGCCCCTTTGAACCCACGCAAGAACTTCATTCCTATCTTTCCAGCATTCGACAAGTCCTAAATTAGAAGCTATCATGAAGATGCTTCTTTGAGCAGTGGATGTGATTTCTTCATATTTCTTGCGCGCCGTTTCTGCATCCTTGAATAAGAATATTTTAGGTGACGGTTTACCTGATTTAATTTCCAAAATTTTCTTTTTTATGTCAATTGAGTTGAACCATAAATCCTCAAAAACAGTAGCGAATGAACGGACAAGGGATCCACAGTTTGTCCATAGACATACATCAGTTTTTTCAGTAGCAGAAAAATCAACGCCTCGTTCAATAAAGAATATTGCCTCTTCATCATCTCTTATTATCAGGTGATTGGAAATTCTTAAGCCCAAATCAGGTGTTCTTATTTCAATTCTTAAATCCTGCTTTTGCATCGACTTGGAAATACTCGTAACTGTGTCAATGTTTTGTTCAGATAATTCAGTTAACAATCTAAATTGAACGCCAGTTTGTTTAGACTGAGCAAGTCCGGCATCGAAGAATCCGAATTGGTCAGCCCTAACCAAGTTTGGAACTGTAATCATAGACAATAAGTGTTTATTGGTTTGCTGAGCCATCTCAACAATTTTCGAGAAAATAGCGTTTCTGCCTTCTAGAACGGCAAATTTAGGGGTAATCTCATCGGTTTCAGCTAGCGCGATTGATTGCCAGTCCGAAAGGATATCATCTCTGTTTCGTTGTATTTGTTTGGCTTCCTCCATCTTGGCATTCACGAAAAGATCAAGTACCCTTTCAAATGGAACAGCACTAAACCTTGCAGGTCGCTCAACAGTAGAGGTAACTATTCCATCACGTTGAAGATTCTTAATGATGAAGTAGATGGATTGTTTGGGTATTTTCAAGCATTTAGCCACATCGCCTGCTTTTTGAGGACCTTTCTTTGCCAGAAAAACAAATACTCTAGCGTCTAACTGCGTAAAACCTAAACTTTCAAGAGTCTTTAGCGCTTTATCCTGACTCAACCAAGCCCATCCTTAAGTTGGTAGCAGAGCATCCGAAGATAGCTAGATAAAAGATACCAATACATAATACCTTTTGCTTGAAAAACCTGAAGGAAAATATATTGTTTCTTTGAACTATTTGATTTCTTTTTGGATTGAGGATCGCCATCTTGCAAGAAATTCCTCTCTATTTTCTGTTATGGCTAATCCTCGTTGGATATGGGATTTTACTAGTTGATCAAGAATTAATTCAAATGGCAAAGCTGAAAATAACTCGGATTTCTCGAAGCTGGCAGTTACTAAGCCTTTACTTTGCAAGTTCTCAAGAACAAAATCAAGCTTCGTATCGGTTAACTTGAGAGCTATGGACAAGTCTATTACTCTTCTTGGTCCTTTCTTTGCGAGATAAATGTAAACATCAGCATCAACTTTAGAAAAGCCGAATTTCCTCAGGATTTTGATCACCCGTTCAAGACTCAAGCTCTCACATCTGCGTTACGAGTTATTCCTAAATTTTGCCACCAAAAAAAGAAGAAATTTGGTGGTTTCAACTTGTTTTCCATATGCGTATTCGTACAAAGTTCCAGTAGGGATCGGTTGCTCCGCGATACAAGGTTATGCTGTTTGCTGTGGAGTTAATCTGAGCTAGGCCGAACTCGGAATCGGTCTTGATTAAATACCAGTCAGAGCTTGCAGGGGTGCCAGTGCCCAAGCCAAACGACCGCGTGTGACCAACTATCATGTATCCTCCATCTCTTGTTTGAATCATGCTATATCCTTCATCGTTGTATGGTCCTCCCCAAGTCATGTTCCACATAGTGTTCCCTGAAGCGTCAGTCTTGATTAAGAAAACATCCGTCCCGCCAGCACCAAAAGAGTTTTGCGCTCCAGTTAATGCGTATCCTTCATCACTAGTTTGAATTAGATATACTGCGAATTCGTTGCCCGTTCCTCCGTAGGTTTTGTTCCATACCATATTTCCCGTTGCATCAGTTTTAACAAGCCAGACATCTTGGCCTGAACCGGAAAGATGAGGTGTCGGACTGAAAATTGCGTATCCACCGTCACTGGTCTGAACCATGGCATTTCCTTGCTGGGTGCCTGGTCCTCCGTAGGTTTTGTTCCAGAGCATGTTTCCTGTCGCATCAGTTTTAATCAGCCAAATGTCGTTGCCGCCGGCGCCAAATGAGGCTGTTCGACCCGTAATTGCGTATCCACCGTCGCTATTTTGAACAACAACCGATCCGGTTTCGGCTCCTGTTCCTCCATAGGTTTTATTCCACTGCATATTTCCGGTTGCATCTGTCTTGATGAGCCAAAAATCTAAGCCGCCTGCTCCAGTAGAGTTTGTTTCTCCTGTTAGTGCGTATCCTCCGTCGCTTGTCTGAAATACTGCGTATGAATAGTCGTAAGCTGTTCCTCCGTAAGTCTGGTTCCACTGCATTGCACCAGTTGAGTTAACTTTGACCAGCCAGAAATCCTGGTTGCCAGCGCCAAACGACAGGGTGTTGCCGACCAATGCATATCCTCCGTCCTTGGTCTTAATCATGTCAGCAAAACCATCGTCCAACGGTCCTCCGTAGGTAATGTTCCACTCCATGCTTCCAACCGCATCAGTCTTAACCAGCCAAGCATCACGACCGCCAGCGCCAAACGAGCCTGTGTAGCCTGAAATTAGGTATCCTCCGTCGCTAGTCTGGAGATTATTGCCAATCGCCCAATCGTTGCCTGCTCCTCCAAAGACCTTGCTCCAACCGCTCGTAGAGCCTGTTAGTCCAAGATATTTCTGGTGCATGCCTCCTGTAGCGGTTGTTCTGCCTTGAATTTCAAAAGAAACATCTGTGGTTCCTAAGTTGTGATTAAGAACTATGTTCTGTCCCGCCATGCTTGTGATATTAACCCAGCCACTGTCGTATGCTGGCGCAACTAACGAACCAGGCGTTACTCCTAAACCTGCAGGTCCACTAGCTCCCGTTGCACCAGTAGCACCAGTTGCACCTGTTGCCCCACTAGACCCAGCTGCGCCAGCTGCACCCTTTGCACCAATATCTCCCTTAGGACCCTGAAGACCAGTAGCACCAGAAGCACCTATCGCACCTGTATCACCCTTATCCCCCTTCAATCCCTGAGGACCCACCGACATCAACGAAACCCCAGCCGAAACGCCACCTGCAACTAAAACCGCAACCAAAATCAAAACAACTATTGTTCCTTTTGCAATTGCTATTTTCGCCATAAACTTTACCTCAAAACCTAATTCGTCAATATCTGCTTATTACGTCTAGTCAGTCCAACACTAGATAGACCAAAAAAGAATTCAACAAAAACTAACTATGCTAGTGACCCTAAGACCAGTAAGAAAGGGACAAATTTTGTGGAATGCGGCTGGTCTGATGCTGGCTTATCTCGTTTTAAAAAATATAATAAGCTTAATCGTTTAAAAAACCAGGCACTTTTACTCAAGAGAAGTCCCAAACTTAAAGAAGTTTTGAACCAAATCATAATGAAAAGATATGAAAATTATAGCTCATTTAAGTACTTGGGACTTTATAAATACAATTAGAAATTAGTTTGAAACTTTCATTCGGTGAACATTTTGAGAATCGGATTTTTTGTCTATGAGTATCCTCCGGCGATTGTTGGTGGTTTGGGTACATATGCTGAAAACTTAACGCAAGAATATATCGCCTTAGGACATGACGTTTCAGTCTTCACATTGAATTTTGGCGGCAATTTGAAAACCAGAGAAATCATAAAAGGTGTGGAGGTTCATAGACCCCTGATTGCTGATGCGAGCAATGTTTTTCCATTTTTTGTAGTTGACGATTTAAAGAGATGGGGCACCAACATAAAATTCTTCAATGACATTTTCATGTACAATATTCTCAGCGCGACTAAATTCATCAATGGTTTGATAAAAAAAGAGAAGTACCATTTTGATGTTGTCTGCGTACATGATTGGCTAAGCAGCATTTCGGGCCTCATAATAAAGAATGAAACAAAAATTCCAGTAGTCTTCCATACACACAGCACTGAATGGGGAAGAAGCGAAGGTCAAGGATCAGAAGTAGTATCACATTTTGAGTACGCCATGGCCCAAAAATCAGACAAAATAATCACTGTTAGTTTCGCCATGCAACAAGATCTAATAAGGCACGGTTGGGAGCCATCAAAAATAAGCGCGGTTTGGAACGGCGTAGACCCCGAACGTTACGATATGGCAAAATGTGATCCAAAGGATATTGAAGCGATTCGAAAAAAATATGGCGTTCCAAAGGACTGGAGCATGCTTCTGTTCGTTGGAAGGCTCTCTTGGGTAAAGGGCGCTAGAAACCTTCTGTTAGCAATGCCCTCTGTCTTGAAGGAATTCCCAAACACTAAACTTGTTATTCTAGGCAAAGGGGACGAAAAAGACATAATTGAAACAGCAGATAGGCTAAACATTAAGAATAACGTAGCTTGCCGCTTTGATTTTGTTCCGGAATCTGAGAGAATTATGCATTACGCTGCTTCCGACGTATGTATATTCCCCTCAGTCTATGAACCCTTCGGAATAGTTAGCCTGGAAGCTATGGCAATGGAGAAACCAGTGGTCGTTGGCGCGCGGGGCGTGGTAGGTTTCAGAGAACAAGTATTAAGTTCTGGTCCAGACCAAAATGGGGTGCATGTTAACGGTGAAGATCCCGTTGATATAGCTTGGGGAATAAAACAGACCCTGCGAAACCCTGAAAAAGCCAGAAACTGGGGCGAGAATGGACGCAAAAGAGTAATAGAATACTTTACATGGCGCAAAGTTGCTGATGAGACACTAAAAATCTACGAATCGTTACTCTAGTAGACTAATAAGAAGGTTTTAGCTTAGCTATATAATAGTTCAAACAAAGGAGCATTCGTATGCCTGTAACAATCGGTTCGCTTTTTAGACGAATTGTTAAAGACTTGAAAACACAAGACAACAATCCAAATAGCTGCCTGAATAATCCAAAAAGCGAACTCTACAATCCAAATTACGACATCAACAATCCATGTAGCTGGATCAACAACCAAAATAGTCAAATCAACGACGCATCAAATAACCAACATAATAAGGAACTGCGAAGGAACGCTTTGAGAGAACTCATTAAGATGTATCTTGCAGATTGTCTATCTGCAGAAAAAGCAGAGACGTTTGTTACAGAGTATATCCCATGACGTCATTATGTCTTTCAAGCAGAATAAGGTATTTTAATGAGCGGTCCTGAAAACCGATTAATACGCCTGCTGAGAAGCGATTCTTATCTCACGCCATTTTCTGATCAGATTCGACACCGATTAGAAAATATCGAAGAAACAGAGCATCGCCTTACACAAGATAAAGAGAGCCTAGCAGAATTTGCCTCTGGCCACGAATACTTTGGTTTGCATCTTCAAAAAGGTGAATGGGTTTTTCGGGAATGGGCGCCAAACGCAACAGCGATCTACCTGATAGGCGACATGAGTAAATGGCAAGAGAACGAAGCATTTGAGCTCAAAAGGATCGACGACTACGGTGTCTGGGAAATTCACCTATCCGTCAACACACTAAAACATGGCGATCTGTATCGACTCCGTATTCATTGGGCAGAAGGCGAAGGCGATCGTATCCCGGCATACGCTCGACGGGTCGTACAAGATCCAACAACATTGATTTTCAACGCCCAAGTATGGTCCCCACCCCAGTCATATGGTTGGAAAGAACCCAATTTCAAGCGACCTAAAGAGCCCCCTATTATTTATGAAGCACATATCGGTATGGCACAGGAAGAAGAAAAAATCGGCTCCTTCCGCGAATTCACTCTCAGGGTGCTTCCTCGAATTGTAGACGCAGGCTACAACACGTTACAGTTGATGGCCATTCAAGAACATCCATACTATGGCTCATTTGGATATCAAGTATCAAGCTTTTTCGCCTCTTCATCACGGCACGGAACGCCCGAGGATTTAAAACATCTGATCGATACTGCTCACGCCAAAGGGCTTAGCGTCTCTATGGATCTAATCCATTCCCACTCCGTATCCAACGAGGTAGAAGGCCTAAGTCGCTTCGACGGGACACTATTTCAATATTTTCATGGCGGCCCACGCGGAAAACACAAGGCATGGGATTCACGCATCTTTGATTACGGCAAACCTCAGGTTCTGCATTTTTTGCTTTCCAATTGCCGATATTGGCTAGACGAATTCCACTTTGATGGCTTTCGATTCGACGGCGTCACCAGCATGATTTACCTAGAGCACGGTCTTAAGAGAGCATTCACTTCCTACAACGATTACTTCGATGACAGTGTGGATGAAGATGCCCTTACCTATCTTGCTCTGGCTAATCGAATGATTCATGATATCCGACCCGACGCCATCACCATCGCCGAAGATGTCAGCGGCATGCCGGGCTTGGCTGTTTCCCAATTAGAGGGCGGTTTCGGTTTTGACTATCGCTTTGCAATGGGAGTGCCTGATTACTGGATCCGCTTGATAAAAGATTACAAAGATGAAGACTGGCCCACCGGGCATCTTTGGTTCGAACTTACCAACCGCAGAAAAGATGAGAAAACCATTAGTTACGCCGAATCTCACGACCAAGCATTAGTGGGAGACCAAACACTTATTTTCCGACTAATCGGCGAAGACATGTACCATCACATGGGTATCGATGATGTACAACGCTAAGGTCGCCCGGGGAATAGCATTGCATAAGATGATTCGACTGATAACATTGAGCACGGCCAGCAATGGTTATCTAAACTTCATGGGTAACGAATTCGGCCACCCAGACTGGATAGATTTCCCACGCGAAGGAAACAACTGGTCATTAAAACATGCACGTCGTCAATGGTATCTCGCAGACGACCCTCACCTAAAATATCATTTGCTGGCCAGGTTCGACCGCGACATGATTGCATTGGCTAAGACATACCACTTACTTGAAACACCTGTCCTGCAACTTCTGCACGAGGATTCCACACAAAAGGTAATTATATTCAAAAGGGCTGATCTGATTTTTGCCTTCAATTTTGATCCTCATCAATCTTTTACTAATTATCGATTCGAAGCTCCTCCTGGAAAATACCGGATGATACTAGACAGTGATGCACAAAAGTACGGAGGACACGGGCGAGTGGACTCCCAGCAGGCTCACTTCACTATCGTAGACAACACTGTAGGAAAAAATCGAAATATGCTCAGCATCTATCTGCCAGCTCGCTCCGGTTATGTCCTCTGCCAAACAGAAGACCTGCAACCATGAATGTACTACAAACAAAGTGTGATAGATCTGGCAGATTTTTTTGAAATAGGAGTTAGCTTGAAAGAAGAAGTATAGGTTACAGTAATGGGTTACTTGGGTGACTTGAGCATTTATTTTATCTGTTCAGCATAGTTTAATTGCAGATCTGTTATTAGTCTGCGAAGACTTTCTGCTTCTGCTTTATCTAAGTTGGACTCTATTTTGTCAACGAGTGAAATTATGCAGTCTATGGCAACGTGTGCTTTTGTAAGATCTTTATTAATTTTATTTGTTAGGGGATCAACTCTTAATCCTATATAACGCCACGCTTTTTCGCTTAATAGCATGATAAACAATTCTACAAGCTTGTAAATGTCCAGAGAAGCTATGTCAATTGGGTTTGGTTCTTGCTCTTTATCTTCAGACGTATTTGGCGTCGAGCTCAACTACGAACACCTCCACCATCTTTTTTGAAATCTCCTTATGTGATTTAATACCTAAAATTCAACTTATATTTGTTCCCAACTTAAAAAAAACTAATAAAGAGAGCGCCGTTCACAGCCGGTTTATCTGGCTGATTTGGCTATTAGCTATCGACTAAATGGGCTGTGCCGTCTGAGCAGAAGACTTTTTCGCCAATGGTTACTTTCTCAAATCGACGTTGACATTCAGGCATGCATTCGCATCCGTCACAATCACGGGATAACATCTTTTCATTTCACCCATTTATGACATGTGTCATAAGTTGCTTATACGCATTTCTAAACAAAACAGACCATCGTCATAGCTCCAATTGCTTTAACTAGAAATTGCAGAAATCTTCTTATTATACGCAGTTGTTATACTATTTCGGTAATACCATGGGTATGGAAGAAACGGTATGCGCCAAGGTTCCCGCTGAACTCAAAAAAAAATTATCCAGCCTGGGCGTGAACATAAGCGTGGTAATACGTGAATCCTTACAGTCAGAAGTAGACCGACTGGAAAAACAAAAGCTAAACAAACTTGCCAAAGAGGTATCCGCCATACTCAAAAAAATCCCACCTGAAGAGTTCGCCCAATCCGTCCGTGCCTCAAGGGACAACAGATGACAGAGCAGCGCTTATTGTTTGAGGCTAACGCCATATACAGACTTATCAGAGAATGCCCTGAAAAAGCCATGGACAAGCTAATGGAAGGGACAACAATTAGTTTAACGTATTATGAGCTTGGCAACGCTTTGTGGAGAGAGGCTCATTTGCTTAAGAGAATAAGCATTGAGGAAGCCGAGAAATCGTTGAGCCTAATGTTTGCGATGCTTGTGCGTATGCAGGTAGTTGAGATCGATGGCGAACAAGGAATCGAAATACTGCAAACAGCTCATAAGTGTAATCTAACATTTTATGACTCCGCATATCTTGTAGAGGCAAAGAAAACCAGTAAAATCTTAGTAACAGATGATAATAAACTTGCTAAAGCTGCAGAAACCTTGGGCGTAGAAACTCTATTAAGCAATACATTAACCGCTATCTAAGAACACAAAGAGTAGCCTGCAAAGGTGCTATTTAAAACTAATTTTTGCTACCAAGAAACAGCTCTAAAAGCAATAATTGCTAGTTTTTGTTTGTTAGAACGGTGGGCACAACATAAAAAGTGGTATAACTTGGGAACTCGGAACAAACCTTACCCCAAAAAAATTTCATTGCCTTAAAGAATACAAAAATGAATTAGGAATAATAGGGTTTGCCGAGGTTCTCGGCTTAAGGAGAAAAGAGAGAATGCAAACTCTCTATAGCAATTGTTGTGAATCTTAACCAGAGCCCACTCAGCCCCCATTCTTTTCCAATTCAACTTTATTTAAGACTAAAAAAGGGGAAAGATTGTTTTTGTTTTGTGGAGTGTTTTATTGTCGTTTTCTTAGCAACAATATTGCTATTGAAGCAAATCCAAAGATCACGGTTAGCTGAAAGGATAAAGCGCTTTGGGAATCGATTTAGCTTATGAGGTGGGTGTTTGCTGAGGGCTTCTGCTCTTGCATCCGCTGTTGCTGAATTTTCCCAGGTACCCAAAAGGGTAGGAGAGCAAGAAGACTTCAACTATCCCAACCCCTAATGAAAACTGCACTCCCGCAGTTGTTTGTATCAGGAGGTTTATTGTGGAGAAGAATATCAGGAGGAAGAAGCCGTTAAGCCAGAAGCCTATCTGCCATCCTTCGCAGTTGTATAAGCGTTGGAGAACGATTATATTCAATACGCCTAGAATTATGGGTTGGACGGCGAACATTGTTACTAGGAATAAAGCAAACCCTATGGGCGGCATATAGAGCAGGAACGCGTTTTGGCAAGCATCCAGCAACAGTTGAATGGTTACTAATGCAATTATTATTACTAAGCCGTGGATGAAGACTTGTTTAGACAGTTTAAGCGTTCTGAGCAATCCATTCACCTACTTTCTGTTCCGTTAATCTTCCGCGTATTCCATAATCATTATCGATGCTATTCCAGTAAACTAACCAGCAGCCCTTAAGCCCCATGTTCCTGAAAAGATCCAGACCCTTAATTATATAATCGCTCTGCGTCGCGTCGTTGCCAGTTGACATGCCAAACTCGGCAATGACCACATCTTTATTCGTTATCTTTTGAAGAAACTGTATCATGTTGGGTGAAAGAGTCAGAAACGAATCCATGAAAACGTCAAAACCTACGAAGTTTAGCTTTTCGCTAAATTGGATAGGAAGATTAGTCCGAGCGATGAAGGCTGGTGAAAAATTAGTGTAGCGTTGCGCAGAAAGCTGATGCTGCTCAACTATGGAGTAGATTTCCTCGAACTTTGAACCTGCTTCATCGTCTGTGAATAAGGCTCCCATTTCCCACGACGAAGCCACGTCGGGTTCGTTGAGAATTTGAATGTACGCTAAGTCTTTACCCCACCTGTCAAGGTAGTAATTTATGTCAATTGGGCTGCTGTGTTCGTTGATTATCAAGGCAACTTTCATACCAAATTGCCTAATAGCGCTGAAGAATACATCCGAAAGAGTGTTCAAGTAAGAACTAGGGAAATTTGGATCACAAACGAGATTAATGCGAATCACTTTGAAACCTAAATCTTTGATGTGGGATACTTCACTATAGATTTGCTCGACATTGTCTCGCTCGTAGACATAGCTCACACCCACTTCAAAGGACGCGTTTGAGCGTATAGACGAAGATGAATAGAAGACGTAGGGAAAGAGAAACTGAACAAAAACCAAGAAAAAGCATAAACTGATTATGATTAACGTCCAGACCATCTTGTTTTGGGTGATTGCAGAAAGAGTTTGTTTCTTCATCAGACTCTTTATGCCGCTTTTCCTATAATCAGAGAGACTTCGCCTTTTCACATAAAGCAGAAAACTGACGCTAGCGACAACAGCGATGGCTACCCCCACAAAAACTATTTCACTTGGGAAGCGAGCTCCTACCGTGAAAGGAATTGTTTTCGAAGTTTCGACCAGTCCTGCAGAATCCCTGACGTAAACTGTTAGATTGTGAGCTCCGACAGTTAATCCAGTTAGAGTTGTATTTCCAGTGATCGCCACCGCTTGCTGGCCATCGAGGGTGTAACTGAACAAGGAATCTTGATCATTCACTGTAAACGTCAACGGGATGTCACTCGTGTCATATGTTTTGCTTTGTGGGCTAGAGATCGTAACGACGGGTGCCTGAAGGTCTGCTTCGGGAGAAAATTTGATTATAAACGCGCTTCCCGAAGTTGATCCTGCAACTACGTATCCGCCATCCTTAGTGAGAATTAAGCATGATGTGGGGTAACCTGACGGCGATATTATTGCCGAAGTGCCTAGCTGCTCTTGCCAGAGTTCGCTGCCGGAGGAATCTGCCCGCATAATCGATGCAGTTCTGGGTTGAACAACTAAGTAGCCCTCTTCAGCAGTCTGCACAATCGTGCTGAAGCTATCATTGGGATATTGACCATAGGGCAGGTTCCATTGTTCATATCCTTGGGAATTTATTTTAATCAGCCAAGGAATCATGCTGTTGCTAGATTGCCACATTCCTGTCCCTGCAAGAATGAATCCTCCATCCTTAGTTTTAGCCAGGGAGTAAACCAAATGCTCATCTAAGGGATTGCCATAAACGTAGTTTTGGCTCCATTGCTGATTGCCATTTGAATCAAGCCTGGCTAGCCAAAAATTATTCTTCCAGTTACCCGCCAACGCGCAGCCGCGGTCAACAGTGTTTACAACAGCAGAAACATGAAAACCGCCTGTGAAATTCATGTTCCAAAAGATGTTGCCTTGAGCGTCAACTTTGCGCAGCCAGACATAGGTCTCTTGACCTTCTCTGATGCTGTTACCGACGACAATATAGGTTCCATCATTAGTTATGATTCCTTGCCGAGCACCCCCATTTACTCCCAAGGAGAAACTTGAAAGGATATTTCCTTCCGCATCTGTTTTGACTACGTCACCGTTTTCGCAGAACAGTACATAGCCGGAATCACTAGTTTGCGCCAACGATACCGCATCCCCGAGAGCCTTCTGCCATTGCACGTTCCCGGACGAATCGGTCTTTACCAATGTCGCTTCGCCAAAAGACAAAGAGGCACCAGCCAGGGCGTAGCCTCCGTCCGATGTCTGGATAATAGAATTAGCCTGCAAACCTCCGTAGGTTTTCCTCCATTCGATTGAAGGCAAGTCAGGAGCAGCCATCGAGGATGGAACAAAAACAAATAAGACTAAAGCAATGAACAATAGTGCAACGATATTTCTGGTAAATCTTGAATAGGCGGAGCGAAAGCGCTTCAAAGATGACATCCCAGCTTACTTTCATCACAAAAGAATAGAATCACCACTTATGTCTTTCGTAAAAAACACCCCCTAAGAAGCCGCCGACCGCAAATCTGAATCCTTCCTAATCAGCTGTTGAAAGCCGTTAAGATATTTCGGGATATCAATATCTTTTCTGAATAACGGCTAGTCTATTTGAAACTCTTCAAAACTCGGAAAATGCACCGTCATGGAATTTGGGTCATATTGTCACGTAGAGCTAACCAACGCTTAAACTCTAATCCTGTACACTTGCCTTTCCCTAGCCAGTTATCACCGTACTTCTTTCTCAGCTTCTCATTGTAGGACTCAAAAGTTTCTGATTCACTTACTTCTACGCTGTCTTTTTTACCCAATAACTTATAACTCCAGTTGAATTCTTACACGTATCTCCGCTTAAAAGCTCTCTTGCTGTTTTCCGGTGTCGCAACGCAAATAACTCGGGACATAACTGGAATAGATAGGCGGTAGCGGATTTTCTTTGGTTTGCTCAGATTGGACTTTCAATTGCATTAGTGTTATTGCGGGTTTAAGCAAGCTTCAGGCTAAACTATATTTTAATTAAGTTTGTTAAGATAGGTTTAAGACAGCAGAACCAAAACAGATGAAAAATTTATTTGCTGTTCCTCGGCCAATCACGAAATAATCTTTAGCTAAAAACAAGAAAATTTAAGATCCGCTCTTTCTCAGAGAAGTTGTTGTTCTAGGCGAAATTTTTAGGGTGAACAACAACTTCTACCTTGACTTTGCCAAAGGCAAGCTATGTACGTAAAGATCAGGGGTCAAAAGAAGAAGATTGAAAAATTTTCACTTTATACCCGTTATCCGGTTGTTTGTTGCCACACATCACATTGCAATCGGTAGAACAACACAGTTGCAAATTGGTTTGTTGTTCTCTTGATACTAAAATAGTATTAGTGGTTGTTGAAAGTAGAAAAACTGGTCTGTGTAGCAGACGATTTTTATGATAAAGAATCCTTATATCCTGAACTCTGCAATTGGCTTGCATGGCAGAACCAAAAAACGGTCGACCAATATTCTTCCCCGAAAAATTGGTTTTACTTGGCAATCTCGCCCTTTTCGTGTGGATTGTTCTTGATTCAGTTGCTTTTCTACTGTTTGATTTAACAGTTGGGATTGTCTTTCTTGTGGTAACGCTTATCTTAGTTTATGGTTTACTGCATCTTCTCGGTTGCCTACGGCCATGCTACAACTGCATAAAATGCACTCACGGCATGGGACGTTTGGCAGCATTATACTTTGGCAAACGAATCTTCAAAGACTACAAATACAGCTACAAACTGCCCACAGCAATATTCTTCACTCTATATATCGGGGCGTTTCCAACAACATTCGCGCTCTACTCTGCTGTCACAAATTTCACAATCGGCAAAGTAGCGGTTTTTGTGGTTCTTTTAGCGTTTACAATCTACAGCAGCTTAACGTGGCGAACCAAAAAACGTTCGAACCCATAGAGGCAAAAGTACATTGCAGCTGCAAATCCAAAAATAGAGAAATTCCGTTAG
Organism: Candidatus Bathyarchaeota archaeon; assembly: GCA_963831895.1. Taxonomy (GTDB): domain Archaea; phylum Thermoproteota; class Bathyarchaeia; order Bathyarchaeales; family Bathycorpusculaceae; genus Bathycorpusculum. The sequence continues at coordinate 26,730 of CAWHSD010000003.1, read as the reverse complement.
TTTACATTAATAGTGGATTGATTTCGATAAGCAGCAGAGAAGTAAGTAATGGAACATCATATTGACCGCGTCAAGTTCTTAATGTCCGAAGAAAGAAAGCAAAATTGAATATTTTATATGAAGCTTTTTGGATAATTTCCCTCATGTTTGCATATGAGGAAACTTCAAATGTCAAGGTTTTTAATTTTCTAGATCCTTAGCAATTTAACTATTATAATGACAAAAAGCGAGCTAGCTGAATTGGATGGCCATTAGCCACCCTTCAGCCTGAAGCCCAAGCATGGACCGTATCAAAGGTGCCGTTTTAATGCGAATCGGAATTACATCAATCAGGGTACCAGAATATAGTTAGGCAATTTGCTTGCCCTACGTTCTGCGTATTGTATATACTGTCGTTTTCATGACCGCAGACGACTATTGCCGATGCGCGCCCCATGGGCTTGCAGAAAATATTGTTTGGACCAGTGTAATTACAGGAATCACCGGGCTTGTTCCCACCATGGCAGATCGCAGCCGGATTTGAGGAGTATGCCGATAAGTTATGTACGGCAGAAAGCCAAGAACTCACGAACGGCATGCCGAGAGCGAGCCGAAAACCGAACGGGAATCCCGCATCGTCGTTTATGTACATGATTGTACGATATCCGACAACACTATGCAGTCCCTTGAAGATGTTCCACCAAGGATTGGGCCAATTGGCCGTATCATCTGGGGCGGGGACTACTTCGCAGGAGTGAATGGCCCAGAAACGCAGATTTCCTCCAGTAGTGTTCCCATACCCGCCTGGGATTGTGTTAATATCAACTATGTCGCAGCAGTTTCTCAGTGTTGTAAAGATCCACCAGTCGCCATGCCCCTCCGTAAGCGCAACATTGACTTTGTTTACGAAACTGTTTTTGCTTGTGGTATATTCCCATGGATACGCCCAATAGTACTGAGCATTTGTGAAATTGGGTGCCAACCAGAAAAAAGCGTTAAGACCGTTCCAGAAATCATTGGCATTCGCCACCCAATTCGCATCGTCGTTACGCACAATATAACGACCTACAGTAGGATCGTCTGCCTTTACCGGCGCTCGAGGAAGTGGCGGAACCCCTTTACCGGTCGGCATGGCGGGCATGACTTTTGGAGTTGCGGAAAGATTAGGCACGGATTCTATCCCTTCTTCAATAGGGATATAGCCGATGACATAACTGACTATAGAACGTTCCAGAGTATCAGTTTTTGCGGCAGCACTTCGAATGCTAGCGGTGAAACGAACCACCGGCTGGATGAAGGCCTGATTGCCGTCATAGTATCCCAATGTTATCGTGTCAACAGTAACGTCGCCTCTTGCAGTGAGCGGCGCCAATTGTTCCTTTATGCCGGCGGCGATTTGCTCTGGGCTTTGAGAAGGCTTTATCTTGCGATCGATTCGCCCCGCCTTCCATTGGCGCGATAATCCAACTATCGTCTTCTTATCGCCGATTGAGATTGACGCCCTTGAACCCGGACCGAACACTGCGTACTTGCCCACGTAGCGGAGGGCGGATACAGAATACAGATAGACACCTCGGCTGCCGGGCTTTTCGGTTCCAGAGCCTTTCGCCTCGTTACGCTCGAATGTCGCACCGTAGAGTGGGGATGCGGGTCCGGCTACAAACTTAGTGTCATCCTTTGGAAGAATATCTTCGCGGCTGAAATAAGTTCGCGCTACTTTAGCAGCTTGATCATTGTTGAGCGCTGTCGGCTTAAGTTTGTCGAGTAACGGGCTGATTTCATAATGGCCGTTCTTGACATCCGCGTAGGCAATAACTTTATCATCATAGCGCGCCACAACTACATCCTGGTTTTTTTCCATTTTCTCCAACCGCCCGGCTTTAGGAGCGGCTTTTTTCAGTACATCTTGAATATATTCCTCGGGCGCCTTAACAGGAGCCAATTTTAATACAGGCATCTCTTTTGGAATGTGAGGTATCATAGAAAGATCGATTTTTATTGTTCCTTTTCGGGCTTGCTCCATTTTGGGCTTATCAAAAACTTTCTCACTCATAAATACCCCTAAGAATGAGTAATATGTCTCACATCTTAATTGTTTCTATTCAAAAAAACGGCAGAAAAGAAATTGAAAACAATACTTTTTTACTATCTTTGATCAATTTCTAACATATCGTTTATGTTATTGCTAAACTGGACGACTTAACATTGTTTTAGACTTTTTTCGGATATTTAGAAAGAGAAAGTTATCTTTTATTAACATGAAATTGGTAGAATGGCATACCTACAATCAGGTTAACAATAACCAAGCAAGGCATTCGGAGCATAATTATGACAAGAAGACCCAATAATTTTTTATTGTCCAAATTTGAGGGTGATTCTCACTTACTCTCACTTCTATCCAGAAGTCACTAACTGGACCAACTAAAATTAACGATTGATTTAGACTAAGTATTTTGAAAATCAATTTTTCTTCGTCTAACCTTTCGAATTCTTTCTTTTTCCTTATAGAAGTTGTAGTGCGCCCATCAAAAAAATGTGTGCACTACTACTTCTAACGAGATTGTCTCGCCAAATGAATTTCAGATTGGTAGTAGTTATTCTAGGTGAAATATCAGGGTGAACAACAACTTCTACCTTGACTTTGCCAGATAGAAGCCATTAGACAAGGATTAGGCATCAGAATACGATTGAAAAATTTTCAATTATTCCACCTCGTTTAAGAAATATTACAAACTTATCTCTTGAAAATCCAGTTTCTTTGCTCAAGAGAAGTAGTAGTTGAAGTGAAATTTTCAGCAACGATGACTACTGCCAGAACTCGATTAAGAAACAAACTTGATTTTTTAAACTAAATTGGACACCTGACATCCAAGGCGAATATATAGTGTATGCTTCATTTGCAGGTCTGAATTTTATTGGTCTTCAAGACCCTTGCAGCTTTTGCTATTGAAGCACCACATGCAACTCAAGTTCCTGAAAATCAAGGTCAATCTGCTGCTGACATGTACTTTGTACCTGCAGTCGATGGCATTATTGTTTCAATCTTCATAGTCGGCGCCATTTTAGCAATTCTGCTGCTTAGAAAACGACCATAAAAAACAACACAAACAAAACAAAAACAATCTTTCCCTTTTTTTAGTATCCAAAAAATATTGGAGAAAGTTGGGGGGCTGAGTAGGCTCTGGTTAAGATTCACGACAATAGCTGTATTTAAAACTATAAAATAACCGCAATAATAGTTAGAACATACTCCAAAAATAGATTCATGAAAAGCAAAATAAACAAATTAATTCTAAAACACGAAGAAAACATAAAAATAGAAGCAATCAAGTTAGAAGATAAATTCTTAAGCAAATTGGGTTTTTAGAACCTATATATCTAAACCACTGAGTCCACCAAGAAACTATTCTGGTTCCTATGTACCGTTTTTTTGTGAAATTGATATAAAATGTTATTTCATATTGTTGTTTTCAACTTGATGGAGTTTCGCATACTCGAATCTTTATGTCATCAGTGCGCACTTTCCACTTGCTAATAAATACGTAGACAAACAATATACGCATTGGGTTGAGTAATGACGCTTAATGCTTATTGCTCAACACCCCGAAATTAAATTGAGGAAAATAAAAAATGCGAATGAATAAAAATAAAACTGTAACTATTTTGATTGCAATGTTCCTGACAATTACAATTGGAGCATCAATGTTACTAATACCAACTGCTAGCGCACACACTCCTGCTTGGCAAATTCCAACATGGGCCTTCGTTCAACCTGTGATTAATCCCATAGGTGTTGGGCAGTCAACATACATTTACATGTGGATTGACAAGACCTTTGGTACAGATACAGCTCTAACAAATGACTGGAGATTCCACAACTACAAGCTCACCATCACAGCCCCGGATGGCACTGTAGAAGTAAAAACTTTTGATGTAGTCATGGACACAACATCTTCACAAAGTTACGCCTACACTCCAACAATGGTTGGCGAGTACAAGCTCAAGTTCGAATTTCCGGGACAGGCCTACAACACGTACAGCCACAACCCGAATTCAGCATATGTAAATGATACTTTCCTTCCAAGCAGCGCAGAAGCAACCTTAACCGTACAGCAAGATCCGATAACCACCTTAGGCAGCTATCCGCTTCCCACTGAGTATTGGACACGCCCAATCTATGGTGAAAACACAGACTCTTGGCAGATTGCATCAGACTGGCTAGGCAGCGGTTCCCCGATGTTCGTTAATACCAAAAACAGAGTCTACGTTCCCGACGGCGTTGGACCTCGCACTGCGCATGTCATGTGGACGAAACCAATTGACAGTGGAGGAGTTGTTGGAGGAGACCATTTCGTCGTCGACTCAGACACCTACTTCGATGGTTCAGCCTACATCAACAGATTTGTCAACCCGATAATTATGGCGGGTAAACTGTTCTATACTGAACCTGTAGGATTCCAAAATGCGGCAGGCGGGCCAACTACATGCGTTGACTTGCGAACAGGACAAGAAATTTGGTCAATACAAGGCATACCTAGACCTTCCTTCGGCTACATAGAAGCCATTCATAACCCTCAGCAACACGGAGTTGCCCAACCAATGCTGGTTTCAACTTCCGGGAGCACATGGCTAGTTTATGATGGTGACACAGGAGCTTGGATGTACAACTTCACTAGTGTTCCCTCAGGCGCAAAAGCAATGGGTGCAAACGGCGAATATATCACATACGTAATTTACAACCAAGGTACATCAACAAACCCCGACTACATCCTGCGTGAGTGGAACTCGTCTCTGGCCTTCTTCCAATATGCCGGAGGAATCAGACCGGCTACTACGGGCGTGTTTAATGTAAGTACTTCAGGCTATTTCAATTGGAACGTTTCTATACCATGGCGCAACACAATGACATCCAATCCAACAGTAGTCGCGGCTTGGGATAAAGACATGATGCTCTGCTACAACGGCACTCTGCCCAACAGCGGCTTCACAGGCTTCGGTGGCAGCCCAGTAATTCAAAATCCCTATACGTACTTTGCAGTTAACCTCAACGTCTCTAAAGGCGCAATAGGCTCAATACTCTGGATGAAAACCTACACCCCAGCAATAGCAAACATTACTGTTTTACAAGGTGGATCTGACCCAGTGCTTGGCATCTTTGTTGAAAAAATGAAGGAAACCAATCAATGGGTAGTGTACAGCTTGAGAACAGGTGACAGATTGTGGGGTCCAATCGGTGACCAACCTTCTCTTGACTATTATGGCAACCCAGGACACGAACAAGTATTCTCTTTCATTGCCTACGGTAAAGTTTACGCCAGCGGCTACGGTGGAATAATTTACTGCTACGATGCATTGAATGGAGACCTGCTATGGAGTTATGGCAATGGAGGACATGGAAACAACACCAACAGTGGTTTCGCTGTCCCCGGTCACTATCCAACCTCAATAAATGCAATTGCCAACGGAATACTCTACACTGTTACAACTGAACACACTATCCAAACGCCAATTTACAAGGGTGCACTATGCCGCGCGATCAACGCAACCACTGGCGAAGAGATATGGACTCTTTCAAGCAACGTTGCCGAGTTCAATGAAATGAACTATGCTGTCGCAGACGGCTTTGCAACATGGTTCAACAGCTACGACAACCAGATATACAGCGTTGGCAGAGGACCAAGCGCAACGACAGTTAGCGCATCGCCAAAAGTAACCACACTAAGTAGCAACGTGCTCATCGAAGGCACAGTCATTGACACCGCCGCAGGCACCAAACAATCCGAGCAATTAGCACGTTTCCCCAATGGAGTACCCGCGATTGCTGACAAGAGCATGAGCAACTGGATGCGATACGTATACATGCAGGGACCTCGCCCAACTGACGCTATAGGTGTTCCAGTTACAATTAGTGTCGTCGATGCCAACGGTAACTACAGAGAAATCGGTTCCACCACTAGTGATGCTGATGGATTCTTCAGCATGAACTGGAAGCCAGATATCGAAGGCAAATACACAGTTTACGCGTCTTTTGGCGGATCTGAAGGTTACTGGCCATCACACGCAGTAACAGCATTCACAGTTGACCCTGCCGCAGCAACTCCAGCGCCAACAGCAACTCCTCAAACAGATGTTGCAACTAATGGAAACTTAATGACCGCCATGGCCATCGGAGTAGTCGCAATAATTATTGCAATAGCAATAGTCGGATTGCTTCTACTTAGAAAACGACCATAAAACGCTAAAATCAAAAACCATCTTTCCCTTTTTTTAGTCTATAAAAAGCAAGTTAACGGACAAGAAGAGACAGAATGAATGGCTGAGTAGGCTCTGGTTAAAATTCACGGCAATGGACAATAGAGTTTGTATTTCTCTCTTTTCTCCTAATTTGGTGCCAGACCTCTATTTCCCGACTTAGAATAAACTCTGCAAAGCCTTGGCCAAATGGCAAGCAACGCTCTACTCTTGGGCCATGCGGACCATTCAGAAAAACTAAGCAAGAATGAGTAGCAAATTCAAGATTACAGAAGTATAACCTGCTATACTGACTTAGTTTGTAGTTTAGTTTGGTCTAACACTTTTACCCAATTCTGTCAATCACAGACCGCTAATAACTCTTAGGATGTTATGCGTTCTTCAATTATGAAACACTTAGCGTTATGCGAAGATACATCATATCTTTTTCCGTTATTCTCTCCAATGGCTTTATTTTAAATTTATTGGAGTAAAGAGGGCTCTCAACAACTATGGTGTGGAATTCACCGTTCTCTCCAAGAGGATCTATGTGTCGCGTTCCCGACAAAAAATTTTCAGCTGTATCACTACTTATTGTGAACCCTAACCACTCATCGGCTAGATATTTTGTGTTTACGCCTATGATTGTAGCTTTGAACCTGGGTTCACTGAACATTTCGTGGAATAAAATTGATGTTTCTTTCCCGAAAAGAGGTTCAAGCAGTTCTATCCCTGCTTGACTGCATATGTTTTGGAGCCACGTTATGTGTTGAGGAACGTTGATGTCTCCAGCAACAAGTGCATTGACGTTGAGGTTCTTAAGTGAGTCAACTAGTTCTTGTTCTCCCTTGTGAAGGTCTACGATTGTGAAATTTTTGTTCATGGATTTTGCAATGGTTTTTAGGGCTTCAATGTTGTGTGCATGAGGCGACATGAAACTTGGTATTTCGTGAAGCAAATGCTTAACCTCAACACCTTGGTTTTCAACAGTAGATATGGCATGAACTGATTCTTTGCCTCCTGAGAAAAGACTCGCTGCTAACACTTTCTTAACCTTCCATGATTGCTATTCTCTTACCCGATATTTAACCTCTAGAAGCTTTGCTTTTCTTAATCGGCTGAGCAGAGATGTCATGACCCTGTGTTGAAGCTGGGATTTGTACATGACCTCTATTGTGAGGCCATAACCGATATTGAAAACTTCGTTGCCAACATGACTTATGAAGAATTCGTCAAAGACAGAAAAACACTAAACGCCGTAGTTCGCAACATCGAAATCATCGGAGAAGCATCCAAAAAAATTCCCGCCCCCCCTTAAAGAAAAATACGCTGAGCTCCCTTGGAAAGAAATTTCAGGTATGCGAGACAAACTCACACACCATACTTCGCATGGACACAGAAAAAAACACTCAAAAAAACCCAGTTATTCAGGTGCTTTAGACTTTAGGCAAATGATTTAGTTAGAGTTTAGTGTCAGTTTTCTTTTGCAAGTTTCTCGGCCAATTCAGCTCCTTCAATAGAGAGCTCGTATTGACGGTACTCGTTGCGGTGCGTGTATTTCGTCTGTCCTTTCACTAAGTGGGCTCTTTCAAGTACGTCCAAATCTCGCTTATTTTTGTTCAGATCAGGCTGCTCGGTTCCTTGAACAGAATATATTATATCCAATGTTTTTTCTTTTGCTAACTTGAGTAAAAGAGATTTGTAACGGTTTATCCCTTCTTCTAAATCTATTTCCGTACGTTCGTTATCCTCTACAGCTACTTTTTTTAACAACATTTTGAGTTCTGAGGACATATAAACACGACCAAAATCGACTTGAACAATCTGGCAAAATGTAGAAGCCAATCGTATATTTTAATATAACGTTCGAAGGTTGGAAAAGCTGTTAGTTTATCAAAAGTATTGCCCCTCTTACGTTTGCCAGCGAAGAGTTACAGATATTGGCGCCTGCTTTGACATAGAACCCAAAAAAAAGCAATCGCTCTAATTATTCTTTCTGCCATAAGCAAACCTGCCAACTACACAGTAAACTCAACCCTTATCCGCAAAAAGTTAAATCCTCAACAGTTCAATGAAATTGGCTGAGGGAGAATTAATGGGCAAAGGGCAATTGGGCGTTGCGTTCTTGTTTATTCTTTGCGTTAGCGTATTTGCCACAACTGCTACAGTAAAAGCGTATTCCGAATCGTTCCCGTTGGTTGAGTGTGCTTCAGTTTCAAGATCAGTCTACGCGAATGAAGGTGACAGGATTGTTGGCAGCTTCACGGTCTCGAACATACCCACTTGGACTGACTCCAATACTGGAAATCCACAAACCGTTCAATACGCATTTAAAGTCTCAAAGATTGAAGGCTCAGAGCAGTGTCCAACGGATATTGTACTTTATGAAGTTGACCAAACAGAACATGCGTCATTTGACGTGTACTGTGAATTTGCTGGCGACTACAGGTTTAGGTTCAACGTTGGAAGTGGTTATCTTGCTGAAGGAGTTGGAAGCATGGGGGCAACTCTTGCCTACGATGTGGTTAAAAATTCATCTTACGTACCGAGAGTCGAAAGTTCTCCTAAATCTGACGGTATGTTGAATCAAGACCCTCCGCCTTCCATAACAGAGACTGTTCCTGTTTTGCTGGTTGGATTAGCATTTTTCATTGTAATCTTCGTTTTAGGTGTTGTCTTTGCGGTGACAATGGTAAAAGGGCAACTAAACCTATCATAAAAAGAAGAAGAAGGTTGCTGTACGAGCGCTTCTAATTCTATCAGTTAATTAATCTGGTTCGTGAGCTTGTCATGATTCCGCATATGATCGGGGAAGAGAGCTTTTCTTTGGAAGTTTTACTCGAAGATGAAGAGGCGTTAAGGTGCGAAGACGGGTAAGGAAGTTGGAGAACCTCAAACATGCAAAAAGATTGCTGAGGCTCTGACCCAACCTTTGGAGAAAAGAGAAAATGCAAACTCTCTATTCACGATCACATTGGGCAGTTATCGTAGATTTTAACTAGAACCTAATCAGCCCACGTTTCTTCTCAATGCATTTACTTAAGATTTAAAAAAGGGGAAGATGATGATTGTTTTATTTATGTGGCGTTTATGGTCTTTTCTAAGCAGCAGAATTGCTAAAATAGCTTTATAAAATGAGTGAAAAGTGACAACTAATGAGAAATCTTAAGTCCATTGATTTAAACGAAAGGAGAAAAAGTATCTTGCAGTTGAATTTCCCTGTTTTTAGGGGCCAAACTTCAAGTCGGCATTATTCTGCAGAGCAAACGGTTGCGCTCAAGCAAAGTGAGCGAATTTAGTCTTAAAACTATCGAGATTATTCTTTTTAGTTCGAACTTGAAACTGGGAAAAGTTTATTTTCATACGCTTCATGAAAGAGGGCATCTTACTTCTTCCAGAGATATTGAGCGTTACCGCGCCAGTCGCCGGACACCATGTTGTATTGATGCCACAACTTATCAATGCAATAACTGGCCTATTTGCCGGTATTAAAGGTCATATTCTTGTAAATACTTTGGAGCGGTTACCTTCCATCCGAGGTTTGAACGCACATAGTTCTCCAAGTTTTTGATGGATTTTTCTTCGCCATGGGTTAGGAAAACGTGTATGGGCGGGGACTTGAAGTTGTTGAGCCAGCGGTGCAGATCATTCATATCCGCATGGGCAGATAAGCTTTGGAAAGTCTCGATTCTCATTTGCACTGGATAGTATTGTCCAAGGATTCGAACAGGTGATACGCCATCTAAGATCTGTCGTCCCAGAGTCCCGACCGCTTGATAACCCACAAAAAGAAGAGTGGATTCCTTACGAGTTATTTCTCTAACTAGATGATGCTTAATTCGTCCTCCACTAATCATTCCTGAGCCAGCCATTATGATTATTGAGCCTTTGATCAGGTTAATTGCTTTAGACCCTTCAATGGATTCGACAAGTTTTAGTCCTGGAAAATCAAATGGGGATTGGTTGTTCTTTATGAGCTCTATTGTTTCTTTATCAAAATAGTTCTTGCTTTGTTTAAAGACCTTCGTGACTTCGACGGCCATGGGACTATCGAGAAAGATAATAATATAAGGAATCTTTTTTGCACGGACTAAGAGGCTAAAGCGGTACAAAAGTTCTTGGGCGCGCTCAATGGCGAAGGTTGGTATAACGATGTTCCCATTAGCCTTCATTGTATCATTAACGACTTTACTGAGTTTTTCGTCAATATCTTGTGGGCTATCGTTGTTGTGGTCTCCATAAGTAGACTCCATGATAACATAATCTGCTCTCTCAAAAACAGAAGGGTTATTCAGAAGTGGCTTATCCCATTGACCAATATCCCCTGAAAAGATTACATTTTTCGATCCGTTCTCATCTTGGAAAACGACCTCAATCATGGCTGAACCCAAGATGTGACCTGCATCGTGGAAACAAACCTTGACCTGGTCATTTAGCGGCAAAAACTGCTCATATGGAACTGCTTTGAGCAGAGGAAAGCATTTTTCTGCATCCTGAACTGTGTATAGTGGAATTTCGGGGTAAGGTCCTTTTCGGCCTTCTCTTTCGTGGCGTCTCTTTTTAAAATCAGCATCTTCTGTTTGAATTCGGGCAGAATCCAAAATCACTATAGGAAACAGCTCTTTAGACGCTGGAGTCAATAGTATTTGTCCTTTAAATCCTTCTTTGACAAGTTTAGGTATGAGTCCGGAGTGGTCTTGGTGAACGTGGGTGAGCAAGACGTATTGGATTTGGTCTGCTGGAACAGGGAAGGCATCCCAGTTTCTGTTCAAGAAGTTGCGTTCCTGAAACATTCCGCAATCGACTAGGATCTTAATTTCTGTATCTTCCAGCAGGTAGCTTGATCCAGTCACTTGATTGGTCGCGCCTAAGAATTTTATTTTCATGAAATTTCCTTATTTTCCTTTCGCTTTTTTGTTATATCTATTGCAGAAAAGGCGGAATTGCAAAACATTGGAGTTATACGAGGTTTTGCAGGTTCGTCTTATGCTTTATTGGCATGCAAGTTGACCTACTTTTTCCATTGTTCTAGAAAAACTTCATTTTACACTCCATAATGATGCTTGTCGGGGGCATAAACTGCTACTTAAGGTATTAAGATAGACATAAGCCATCGGGATTACATTGGCTGGAGGGAAATTTTTCTTTAAGTTCAGTTATTCTCGTTTGCACAATCTTTAACAGCTCAGACCTAAGCTTTTCTCCCGAAATACCACGTTGTATGAAACACATTTCGTTGGCTAACTCGCTATCTTTTACAATGTCTCTTATCCAAGCTTGGAAATCGTTGCGTGGATAATGATACCAAATAGAGCTTTCGTCAATGCCTTCTAATTTTTTGGCAAAATCTTCGAGGCTTATTGCAAAAATTTTTGTGTAGACTCCTTCTGCAGTGTAAAAATAGAAGGCGTTCTCTTGGGGCACATCTGACAGGATTCGTGAAGCATCTTGTTTTGTAAGAGTTGTACTCATTCCTAATCGCCTTAGTACATTAACTTTCCAGAGGCTACCTATATCAGTTTGTTGTTGGGTTTCGACTGCTACAAATAAAGGGTCGTGCACTAAGCAAAAAAAGAATGACCGTCTCTCTGCAATTTGCGATTGAGAGTTAGGCCAAAGCCTACTCAGCCCCTGTTATTTTTCGAATTATTTGTTTATGACTAAAAAAATGGAAAAATGATTTTGGTTTGTATGTTTTTATGGTCTTTTTCTTAGAACTAGAATTATCAGTACAAAGCCTACTATTAGAGCAAGAATAGCCCTGTGATCGCAGGTATGAAGTATTAGTCAGCAATTGATGGTGAAGTTGAGGTTAGTTGGGGTGTGCTGTTGGGGACGACTTGAACTTTGAAATATGTTGTTGGAGATGATGCAACTGAATTTTGCACAACAGTGTCATCTATCAGAATTAAACTCAAATTATTCATTTTAGCCCTCTTGATAAATTTAAATTGGAAAAAAACTTTCTTTTATAAAAAAAAACTCCGTTCTCAGCAGTTTCAGCTAGCTGATTTGGTTATTTTTTAGAGATGTTGTTGCTTTTTTTATCAGCTAAATATAGTAAAGGTGTTGCAGTTGGCACAATCAGCGTCTGCGTGTTTTTGCTAAGGCAATTAAGATTGAAATTACTATTGCAACAATAATCAGCAGAGTGTTCGTGTCAATCGAGCCAAAGTCTGATTGGGTTGGTACTGGTTCAGCTTCAAATTGGAGGTTGCCTATGGGGTATGCGGTCCATCCGCCTTCTTGGTAGTCTGGCGGAGTCCATCCTAGGGGGTTTGAGTTGCCGGTGGCTTCAACCCATATCCAACCAGCATCTCGGTTGTCGTTGGGCAGATCCCAATAGCTGTTTGCGTTTGAAAACTCAGGTAGCCAAATCAACAGAGCCGCGTGGTCAGGGGCATCCACGACGGCAGCATCGAATCCTGCGGCGATATACATTGTGCCACAGAGAAAAGCAAGGTCTTCACAGTCTCCAACAGCCTTAACACCCGTGTTTTGATTGAAGACATGTGCCATCTCATCCGCGTTCCACGCCCACTCTTCCTGCGCTACTCCATCCTTAACTACGTTATCGCTGTCATATCCATATTCAGTCCAAGACTGAACATACTTAAGAATCGCAACAGCCCTGTCAGTGTCGACTAGATAGTTTGCTCCAAATGATTCGCCAATGCTGTAAGCCAGCTCTTTGTTTTCGTTTAGTGTTTCAGTCGCAAGGGCAGGAAGGTAACCGTTGGGTCCTGAGTAATTGTTCCGGTTGATTCCCCAGTTATCATACCAATCGCCTTGTCTTATAGTTGAAGCTTGAGGCTGGAAACCCATAGGCAGTTAGGCTCTGCGCAAAAAGTAACACACAGAAAAGCAATAGTAAAAGTAACAAACGCATGGGAGTCATTGCTGGCTCAACTCATGGGAAGCGTTAAGCTGGCCAGTACTATCAGGCCGAGGAACACTTCATAGCAGAACAGGAAAACGCCGATAGCCATAGGATTCTTGTTGATGTCGTCAAGGTCTACTCCGAAGGGTCGCAGTTTGGCAAAAACCAGGTAGAATAGGGCGCCGAAGAATAGGCTTACGAAGAAGCTGATGATTACGACTAGGAGTCTTTGGAGGTTAAAGTAGGAGCCTACGGTGACTGACTGGGAGAGAAAGAATGGGTTAACCATCGAGCCGTAGACAACTAAACCTGCGTAAATGAAGAAGCCGCCCACGAAAAGGCCAGTGGCTAAAGAGTTGCCCTTGATGCTTTCAAATTCTTTGATCTTAGTGGTAATTAGCGTGATGCTTCTGATCCCTATGTACCCAATCAACAGGCAAATGAGGCTTGAAACGAAAGCTCGAACAAACCACAGGCCCAACGAAAATATGAATTCAGAACCAGCCAAATTCATCTCCTCAACTAAAACTAATTTGGCGACAGCGAATATATGGTTTTAGCCCGGTACCTCTAATTCTTGTGGACAAGGCAAAATAAGAGAATTTGTCTTTTATTTGTAACTTTGTTTTTGTTCCAAACGCTTCAATCGCTCTTCAAGTTTTCTGTCTCTTCCTTTCTTCTCAAGTCCTGATAATGGAGCTATCGCAAGAACAGTAAGACCCCGTTCAATTTTTCTAAATAAATTCATGAAAGATTTCGCCTCTGTGATATCTTATTATTTTATACTCTTAAGGCAAGTTTCTAAAATTGAAATATGTCAGAGATCAGAATATCCAGCTGATCTCTCAATTATTCCAGATTGAAAGAAAATCGAAAATGTCTACCAACAAGCTGCTGTTCATTCTGCTAAGTAATCCGCTTTTTATACTCAAGAGGTCGGGGGTTCAAATCCAGTCCTGCCTATTTTGCCAGAGGGTGGAAGTTCAATCCAGTAAAATGAATTAAAACAGTTTAATCATATATCTTTTCCAATTGAGAACGCTTGTCCAATAGGGTTCCCAACTTTATGGTAACTCATCCCTGCAATGTTCCAGATAATAGGTTTAACTTTTTCAATGTCTGGAAGATTCTTTTCATTAAGCACAAATGAATCAGCTTTGACATCCATGATTTCACCTATAAACTCCGTGTGCAACCCAATTTCAACTATTTTGATGACTTTGCACTCTAAAATCAGTGGAAATTCTTTCACATAAGGTGCGTCAACAAGGTCGCTTTTCACAGGCGTAAGCCCTGTTGCTAAGAATTTATCAACCTTCTTCCCTGAAGCGATGCCAAAATAATCAGCCTCCTTGGCATAGTTTTCGGACGGAATACTTACTGTAAACGCTTTTCGTTCAACAATATTGCTATAGGTGTACGTGGCTTTTCTCAAAGAGACATAGACACATGGTGGCTTCGAACAACATACTCCTCCCCATGCAGCAGTCATTGCATTTGGTTTTCCGTCTTGATTGTAAGTTCCAACAACCCAGACGGGTGTCGTTGGAACGATAGTTTCTGCACCTAAAGAATTTTTCATAATAAATCTCCTTATTATTAATTGTTTTTGGAACTTTTAAACAAGTCTCAGAGTCAATAGCACTAGTGTATTTTAACCCACTTTTAAAATGACGGCGAATGCAAATAAGTACGGTTCTCTCTTATGCAATCCCATGGATGAAGCGCTATATTTTCAAACAAGAGCAGATTGGAGAGACTGGTTAAGTAAAAACCATGCCATAACAACTTGCGTTTGGCTTTTCTTTTATAAAAAATCCACAGGGAAGAAAGGAATAACACTTGAGGAAGCAGTGGAGGAAGCAATATGCTTTGGTTGGATAGATGGCAAGCTTAAGAGAGTTGATGAAGAACGGTTTATGCTGCGTTTTTCAATACGGAAAGATAACAGTGTGTGGTCTCGGATAAACAGGTTGAGAGCTGAGAAATTAATTGCTAATGGTAAAATGACAGGTGCAGGTCTCATTAAAATAGAGCAAGCTAAAGAATCAGGATACTGGGACAAGGCTTACACAAACAAAATAAAAGATGAATTACCTGCTGATTTACTGGAAGCGCTCAAAAGTGATAGAAAAGCCATTGATAACTTTCAACGTTTTGCTAACACTTACCAGAACATGTACGTCGGATGGGTTAACAGCGCAAAAAGCATTGAAACAAGAAAGAAACGTATTGATAAAGTAGTAGAGCAGGCACTGAGAAACAAAAAACTGATATACCAATAAGATTAGCGCACTTCTAGGATCCATGCGAGTACACCTCCCTAAAGGGCAGCCCCCTCGCACCTAAGGACTCTGTTTTTGCACAACAAGCTACGTGGCAAAGAATGTTAGTTAAGAAATCTGAACCAAGTTTAATTAGGAATGTATACAAGAACCCTTTATTCCAAGTCCACGCCAAGGCTTCATGGTGGCGCGCTATCTCCATTGGACCACAAATTCTTGCAAAGCAAGTAGTCAGGATTTCTTATCTTTCATGCTGTAGACCAGCCAAATGTATCCTCCAGGGAAAAACTTCTGCTTTACCAACCTGAGACTAATTTTTTCATTTATGTTGCCAAACATATTGTACGAATCTTTTCCGACAGCGACCGGGTGAATTAACAAGCTGAGTTTGGATACAAAACCCTGTGCTATGAGCAGATTTCCAAGTATTCTCCCAGTATCAGATAGTACCCTTTTCACCTTGTAGTCTGAAGAAAGAAGTTCAAGTGATCTTTCTAAGTCCACATGCTTTTTTCCAACAATGTGGTAAGTATAGTTCCTTTCTCTAAGATGTTCAATGTATTCTTTTGGCGTTGTTTCTGACAACAACAGGATGACATCTCGGCAGAACTCAAATCTTCTGCAAGTATGGAGTAGACCCTTGAGCTTTCCACTTGTGTCAGGAATAACCCAGTATGGCAAGCTTCTGTCTCTCTGAGGCTTTTCAAAATCTTTTTCTTCTTCTGGGGGGACTCCATCTTCGTATAGTTCGACACCAGTTTTAATTGTGTTTGAGCCAATTAAGTGAGCGTTTGGCTTATAACTACCTGCAATCTGGTAATGCAACTCCATGTTTGGTTCAAAATTAGTTAACGAGCCATCTAGGCTTATTGAGTTATGAACAATCACTCTGGGTAGCAAGGTCTTTCTCTCCAATGTGATGATTGAAAAAACAATTAATTACTGTTTCCTTCACAATAGTGCGCGCTTGGCGAGTGGACCTGCCTAAGAAGGCACTTCCCCTCGCAAGCATGAAAGTTTATCCTGCAAAACATATCTTTAGACAGGTGCGCGTTTCCTTGCTCTCTTTAAATAGAGAACAGCTAGGGCCAAGATTATGATAATTGAAACTATTACCGCCACGTAGACAGTATATGGTGTAGACGGGGTAGGTTCAACAATTGGAATAATCTCTTCTGGAACCCCAAGCACATAGACAACTTCAGGATTAATCAATTGTCCATCAGCTGTCCATAAACTATTATCGTAACCTTCAGCCGTCACCTCATACCTATAAACTTCTTCTAACCTGCCGCCTTCATTGAATCCGTTTAGTGAAACAAAAAAGGCTGCCGTTTCGTTAGGTGCAAAACCCCTCTCTCCAGTAGCTGGGTCGACAGAAGCGGAAGATCCGCCTTCCATTGAGACAGCCAATACCTCTCCGTTTTCTTTGTAGTAGGTCACATAAACATTGAATCTATCCATAAACGCAGTACCCCTATTCTTTATGTTGCCTTCAACAAACAATGTGCTGCCAGCTTCACGTGAACTGTTTGATGTTATCTCAATGCCAGGATGATATATACCAGCCGGAGCGTTGGTCACTACCAAGTCATAATGGTCGACCAACCTAAAGTTGCCCTGTTCATCAAACCTTGAGAACCATAGCGAAAAAGGCGACCTCTCATTTGGCAACAGAACATGTAGGTAGCAAGGGGAAGTATCAGAAGAGGAGTCAGATAGAAAAGAAGTACCAAGAAGAGACCCTGCTGCATCATAAAACATAGCAGTTATATTGAATTGTTGCGCCTCAGATCCAAAATTTTTTACTTCACCAGCAACGATGTAGTCACCTTTGCTGTTAGAGAAAGGCGCATAACCGTAGGTCTGATAAATTGTTGTTGATAAAATACTGATGTTTTCTTGGGCTTTTACTTCAGAATAAAACCAAATGCATACCACTGTAGATGCTATCAATAGCAACAGGATAAGCGCTCTGTTTCTCATTTTAGCACCACATTCTGATTTGAAGTCAATAGAATATAACAATTTCGAGCGTTTACAAGGCACAATAGCAAATCTCACAAGCAAGGACTCTGTCCTGCCTAGAACCAAATATCTTTTGAATTAGTCAATAATAAAACTCGGCTTTCAAGGGTACTATCTATAATAGTGATCGGTGAAATTGGTTCTCTGTTAATGTTGACTGGAGCCTCCAAGGGATAATTATCAACGTTATTGATATCGATGAGGTAGGGTGTATCGCCTAAGCCGTCGTGGTTTGCATCTGTTCCAGGGTAATCACTATAATAGTTTCCTCTTTCGCCAAACTCCAGACATTAGCTGAGTTGGTTGTTTGGGATTGATTCCAAGAGAAATTAACGAAGTTGTTGTGCTAAATGTAGTTAGTTCCTTTCAAGTGATCATCTAAGTAATGTTGGCTGATTGTAATGTTGTTTGCAACTATTGCGTTATAGGAAGAATAACCAGATATGGATATCCACCACCATACCTTCATGTATTTCCAAATAAGATTGTGTGAAGAACCAAAAAAGTAATGCTTCGACCTGGTCCTGTAAATTTGTTGGTTATACTTTGACTTTCTAAAAAGGTAGAGTTGAAACGACTTATCTGAGTAACGGAGAGGTAAGTAAAAGTGAGTTTTTGAGTTTGCTGTTCTACTTATTAGACGAAAACGTCTAACAGCTGGACTTTTTGGAGTATAGAAAGGTAAATAAAAAGTTAGCTAACTTATACTTTAAAAAGTGCCAAACGGAAAAAAAGAAAGATATTAAGAAAGTGAAATAAACCAGAAGTCATTCTCAACATTCTGTAATTTCTGGGTGTCTACTTAATTCATCAAGAGATTTGTTTAGCAGTATATTGTCTCCAGCTTGAGAAATTAATGAGGTAGGCACGCATACCGTTGAGCTTCTGAATCTTTTTTTGAATCCAAGGTCATCAGATGCTGATTTTGACAACTTTACCTGTAAATGGGTAGCCTGCCAAGTAATTGTGTTTATTTCTACCCCATTAACATTCCCGAGGTCAAAACCGCCTGCACAAATAACATACATACCAGAGAGTTTATCAAAACTCACCAAAATTAATCACCATTTTATCATAAGCAAAATCAGGGATATAATGCTTTCCTCAAATACAGGTTAGCTCTGAAATATATCCAAATAGTAATTCATAATTAAGAGTAGCGCAACATCTTAACCCCTTCCCTCTTTATCGGATAGAAAAGATAGAACAAATTTCCATAAGTTCTTTAATAGGATTTTGTAGACCTAAAAGAGTTATTAGAACAAACTGTTCTATCAACAGGACTGATTTGTTCTTGATTTTGAATTATTTGTTCTAAGGCTTGGTGCTAAATATCCAGAAAAACTATCTTTATATTGGTGAAAAATTGAAAAATAAGAATAAATTGTTTGTTTGTGCTACTTTAATGATGTTGCTTTGTTCGTTTTTAGTTTCAAGCGTAAGCGCGACTGATGACAATACAACCATAGACCCAACTCCAGATACACCTTTAGAAGGCGGTAATCCAGTGTTAATAGCGACCGAAGACAATGCCACAACTATAGCCGATGGTGATCCCACACTATACCAAGCTAGAGACAATAGTACTAATACAACTGACCCCTCAACCGCAAACGATGCGAGTGAATCAGACAATGGCTTGTTGATTTCAACCCAATCGAGTCCCGATTATACAGGTTATTTGGTAGCAGGCATAGCTTTAGTTGCAGCGATTGCTATAAGCTCCTTTGTCATTGTGTTCATGAAGCGCAAAAAATAGAAGATGCCAAAACCAACCACCTTTTTCTATTTATCTACAGCAAGTTGTTTAGCAAGTAGGCGGTTCTAATTATTAGAACAAATCATCTAATAGCTGGACTTATATGCACCATACAATCTTTTATGGCTTAAGGGGTTTATTGGTTGACTGCGAACAACGAAACAGAGCTTGAGTATGCTCTACGGGGAAAAGCTTGGAAAGTCTACTGGTTTCTTCTAAAAACTGGTAGCCCTGTAGGTGTTCGTGAGGTACAAAGATCCCTGCATTTTAGTAGTCCCAGCATAGCTTTTCATCATCTTGAACAATTGCGAGAGTTAGGCTTGGTTGAAAAACAGGAGGTCGGCGGCCACTACGTGCTTGTTGGTCAAGTAAAAATCGGTGTGCTTCGCCATTACGTAAAATTGGGAAAGCTGCTGTTTCCGCGATTCTTTTTCTATGCCTTGTTCACAACAGTATTCTACGCTGCTTACTTGTTGATTATAGTTCAGAGTATTACCCGCGATAACTTGTTCATTATTTCTTTTGGAGCAATCGTTTGTGCAATTTTTTGGTATGAGGCGTATCGTGTGTGGGAAATGAGACCATTCTAACTGTTAGAACAACCTGTACGTGGGCTTACAGCCTAACCGACCTGTCCCAAATTGCACAGTTCAATCTTGAATAACTTTTTCTTTTTTATAATTCTCCTGTTTTGTTTTTATTGATTTTTCAACATTGTCAGGTTATGGTTTGATTCCAGAAGAAAACTTGGCCGTAACCGCTCAGTAGAGATGTGGCTTGCGGCTCGTCGTAAAGTATGTCAAAGCGTGAGCCGTACTTTGCGATTAGAGTGTTTATGTCGCCGTAGATTTTTGGTGATAATGTGTCTGCTGGGAACAGGCCCCAGATGGTGTCGTTGGGGTTTCGGAAGCCAAACCCGTAGTCTGCAGGGACAACGTAGACGGCTTCAGGCTTGTTTAACCCAAAGCTGGCAGGGTTATTGTGAATGGTGTCCCAGAATTTCTGTAAAGCCACAAAATGATCATCAGTCAGTGTGCCGTATGTGCCAATTTGTGGGTAACTAAAAACTATTGCGTATTTGGCTCCAGAACTATAAGCCAACGATAAATCAGCGAAAAGTTCGTCTCCAGTTTCAAGGTAAGGTGACCCCGGCTGGTCATATTTCCAGTTAATTATAACGCCCCACTCCTTATTGAATGCTTTAGCAGCACCTCTATCCAGTGCGATAATTCTTTGCCTGCTTTCGTTACCGACAAACTCAGCGAAGATTGCGCTATAGCCCGATTTATATCCAAACCAGTAGAGGCCATAATCGGCAGTGAAGACTTGTGGTGCCCACATGAGATAATTAGTTGGAAATATTTTGAGGTTAGAAACAAAATGGTCAGCTACTTCTGTATAGGTTATGTTCGCGTTGCTAGTGTTGACTTCAGTTTCGTTAACCAACGCCGAAGGTCCTTGATCTAGTTGGTGTCCACCTGGTTCATCATATCGGTATATTCCAAGAAACTTCTCGCTATACTTGGCTTTTGCCTCAGTCATCCAGGCGGTTGTGTTATAGGTATACTCTGTTAAACCTGTAAACAGCACAATGAGATTTAGCTTAGCATCGATTATGTAGTCGCACGCTTGGGTTAAGGCTGTCCTGTCGAATGTTAAGCCAACTGAGCCTATCACAAACAGGTTCGTGTAATCCTTGACCTTGTCTACTAAAGCTTGGACTTGGGACACTTGGGCTTGACCGGTTTGGTTATTACCGTAAGCATATTCAACACCCACGTAGAAATGTCTGGTTTGGGGTTGGTTGCTAAACCAGTTGAGAGCGAAAAAAAGCGATAAGACAATCAACGCAATAAGCGCGGTTGCGGTCAATGTGGCAAGTTTACGGTTCAAGTGTGCTCAACCAATTGTAAGAATAATCAGCGGTAAGGATATTTAACGTTTGAAGGTTACCTCTAACAATGGAAAAAAAAAGTAAACTATATAATTTACCTATGGTAGAGACCTATCAATTCGCCCTTTGCAAGGATGTGCCCCTGCATGGCTTTTTCAAGGTCTCTTTTTGTGGACTTAGCGTCTAAAGTTAGTTTATTGTCCAGAGCGTAAACCTTAAAAAAATACCTATGCGTACCCGAAGGTGGACAAGGACCTATAAACCCCCGTTGCCTCGCACTATTTAACCCTTCAATTCCTGGAACCGAGTGCTCAGCTATTTTGTTAGTTGAAGGCGGAATATTCCAGACGACCCAGTGGTCAAATGTTTCATCTGAAGCATCAGGGTCATCTACAACCAGCGCAAGACTCTTTGTCTCCATTGGGAGTCCTTCAATTGTTAATGGCGGATTAGAGTCTTCACCGTCGCAACAGTGTTTTTTTGGGATTGGACTGTTGTGTTGAAACGATGGGCTTTTGACTGTTAATTCTTTCATTAAAATGCCACTAAAACTATTGCTTGTCAGTTAAATAAAGTTGATGACTTTAACTTTAAGCACCAATTTTTATTTCAACTCCCATCCTTCGTGCAAATCAATTTTCTGAGCTTGCCGGATTTAGGGATAAAATGGACTTTTACAAGCATTGAGCTATGGCATTAAGTAGGAACATGCTATTATCAACGATGCGAACGGGCAAGTAAAGTATTACCAGTACGTTGTCACTCTGTCTGCTCATAAAGTTGACTGTTGAGTTAGCAAAAAGTTGCCAAAGCTGGGTAGCCAACTTAGACTTCTGCTTTTCTTAAAAGGTCTTTTGCCAAACCAATGTTTATCTTATAGAAGACTATGCTGATACCAACAGATATTACTGCACTAATGACGACACCGATAGCGAAGTTGGAGGAAATAATTGCCCCACCAGTAAAGATTGCTAATCCGACTGATAATATTAAAGGTGCCAACACTGCCACTCCAACGATGCCGCAGACAACTAAGCCTATCAATGACCATTCTTGGCGCACCATTCTCGCTCTTCGACTTTGTGAGAAATCTGGACCTTTAAAACCGATTGTAAGTGCAACTATACCTACAGCCAAAATTACAAAGAAACTTTCCAAGAACGCCGCGGTTGCCTCTTGCAAGGTTGGATGGTAAAACACTATGCCTATGCTTCCACTTATTAGTAAAGTAATAGTTGAAAAGAGCAACAAAAAGAATGTCTTGCTTTTAACTAGGCTCTTTGGAGGGATCGGAGATGCGTAAATTCTCCATACTGACTGTCCTTCTTCACCGATCAAGACTTCGCCCAACAGCATAGCCATAAAAGTGGCAGGCAAAAGGAAAATTATCCCCGAAAAAATGAAGCTACTCTGACTCGAGGCAACACTACCACCTACACCTAGTGATTGAGTGAGAGGAAGAATAATCATAATTATTGGCGCAACAAAGAGGCCCACCATTTCTCGGCGCCTAGTAAAAGCCCTAAGATCCTTTCGGATTATGGCTGCTTCGGTGGTGGAAAAACCAAGTTTGCCCAAAAGTCCTGTCTTAGGTGCGTAAACGCCGCTTTTTTGAAGCGTGATTGCTGGAGGCTCGTAAAGCCCAAATCGCTGGTTCAACAATACTGCCAGATAATAAAGTGCGGCAATGAATAATGCTGATGAAGCCGTAAAAAGTAATCCCTGCATATATAATCCGCTAAAAATATTACCAATCGTCAGCGCGAGCCAAATAAAGGGCACAAACCAGGCGACGCTTTGAAATTGCTGTATGGTTATAAAAAAAGTCAGAGCGCCGGTTCCATAAATTACATAAGAATAAATAGTGTAAAAAACTATGAAGAAAAATAGGGTACCGACTAATCTCACCCATATTGCTGCTCTACCGCTTGACTTGTAAACTGCGCCGATGAAACGCATCTGTAGTAACCTTAAGATCTCTGTGGTGGTGCTCGCCATGAAAGCAGTTGCAAGCAGTGCCAGAGAAGTCAGAAGTGCTTGCAGAATTAAACCAGTAAATGCCCCAAAAACAATGATTCCCGCCCCGATGCCTAAAACGAGTGCAATAGGGAATCCTAGGAGATTGGATAAGATGGAAGCCATCGTTTGTTCTTGCCATGTTATGGGTAGCCAATACATTACTTGACCTGTTGCTTTGATGCCTGCAACTTGGATTTGCTGCAGGAGGGTAAATACAAAGCTAAAGACTAAGACAATTGTTGGCAACGTGACAAAAACGCTTAATGTACCATCTTCTAGTGGGGGCAAGTTGGAAATAGCTTCTGGATTTGAATAGATTGGAGATACAATAAGATTGGCTATTATGCCTGCTATTACGCCGATAATTAGTGCTACCCAATAAGGCCAGTAAGCAAGGAAAGCATTTTCCCTATACCTTGTAGTTTTTATTCCCCTAATTAATCGACCAGATTTGCGTTCAACACGCAATAGAAAGAGGACATTCTTCCAATTCATCGCAGGAGTTCCTCAACGACAGCTCTTAGATCCCCAGTTCCAGTAAGCTTGAGGAAGATGTCTTCGAGACCAGAGTTTGGTAGACTTGCTTCACTCCGCAGCTCATTCATTGTGCCCAACGCTAAAATGTTGCCCTGATACATGATGCCGATTCGGTCGCATAATGCCTCAGCAATTTCAAGAACATGCGTTGACATTATGGTGGTTACACCTTGCCTTTTTAACTCGTGTAACAAATCTTTGACTATCTTTGCGCTTCTCGGGTCTAAGGCATTGATTGGTTCATCTAGAATCAAGAGTTTGGGCTTGTGCAGGAATGCTGAGATGAGGCTAATTTTTTTCTTCATACCATCCGAGTAGCTGTTTATCATGTCCCCTTCTCTTCCTTCAAGCTGAAGGGCTTTAAGATACTCGGTTATGCGTTGCTGTCTCTCGGCTGGTGGTACACCATAGATATCGGCAATGAAGTCAAGGTATTCGATTCCTGTTAAGAACTCGTAAATGTTTGGTGATTCGGGGACGTATCCAACCTGCTGCTTAACTGCGACGGGGTCTTTTTGTACGTCTATCCCTAAAACGTTGATTGCACCAGTGGTAGGTTGAACTAAACCTAGCAGCATTTTGAGGGTGGTGGATTTTCCTGAACCGTTAGGTCCCAGGAGTGCAAAGATTTCGCCAGTGTATATGGTTAAGTTCATGTTGTTTACGGCTACTATTTCGTTGTAGCGTTTGGTAACGCTTTGAAGTCCAACTGCGTATTGATTGCTCATGCTGTTCGATGCTCGACTGCAAATAGAAAGCATCAATATTTAAGGATAATGTGTTTTTCCAAAGGCCCATGGATTATTGATTACTTTTTAAAAAAAAAATAAAGAGTTTCTCAAGGAAAAAATTTATTTTGAATCGGTCTCAGACAGGCAAAAAACTGCTATAAGTATATACTAACCAATTTGTTTAGTTTTTTCTTAATTTGATTTTGGGAAAATTACAAATACATCGTAAACAATGTTCTTAGAGGTGGGGACACTAGAAAGAACTTTTCCAACCCCCTCTTCACAACCAAAGCCAAAGCCATGGGATTCGGTTTGGCAATATGCCAAAGAATAATTGAGGCAAATAATGGAAGAATTTGGTGGAAAGCTCAATCGTAAAGGAGCAACATTTAAGATAGAAATTCCAGTCAATTGAATACTTTCCTATCCCTAATTTGCACTACTTAGGTGGTAGCGTTATTTTGGACAAATAAGCCTTAAATCTTCCATACCTTTCATTGCTAAAAGAGAAAGCGAAAACTATGCCCAGCGCTATCGAAACCCATCAGTTAACAAAAACGTACAATTCACTAAAAGCAGTCGACGGTTTAGATATTACGGTTGAATCAGGGGAAATTTTTGGACTTTTGGGACCCAACGGAGCGGGAAAAACAACCGCCATATCAATGCTCTGCACAATTCTGAAACCAACCTCTGGAACTGCGACCGTAAACGGTTTTGACATCGTTCGGGAAGCCAATAATGTGCGCAAATCCATAGGCATTGTTTTCCAAGAACCAAGCGTTGATGACCGATTAACTGGCAGAGAAAACCTCTACATGCACGCTAACCTCTACGGCGTTCCAGCATCTGAGCAGAAAGAACGCATAAACCGCATCTTAAGACTCGTGGAGCTTGAGGATAGAGCGGACAATTTATTACGTACGTATTCGGGTGGTATGCGGCGTAGGCTTGAGCTTGGGCGCGGTTTGATTCATTATCCTAAAGTGCTGTTCTTGGATGAGCCAACACTTGGGCTTGACCCACAAACCCGAGACCACATCTGGAAATACATCAAAGAACTCAAAGAAGCCCACGACATCACAGTAGTTTTAACTACTCATTACATGGATGAAGCTGACCGGCTTTCGGACCGCATAGCCATCTTGGACCACGGCAAAATCGTCATTTTGGACTCGCCATCCAAACTCAAAGAAACCCTTGAAGGCGACGTCATAACGGTTAGGGCAAACAATATACAAGCCTTATCAGAACTAATCAATAAATCGTTAGGACTCAATCAAACCCACATAGTTGACGGCGCCTTAGAGATTACGGTGCGCAACGGCAAAGCAATAATGCCCCGCATCATGGAGTTAGCAACTCAAAAAAACGTTTACGTCGAATCCCTGCTTCTACGTCAACCTAACCTCGAAGACGTTTTTCTGCATTACACAGGCAAATCAATTCGCGAAGACTCAGGCAGAGAACTGCATGGATTTGCAGCAATCCAAAGGAGAGCCATAAAATGAGCGAAATACGCGGAGTCTACACTCTCTGGTTACGGGAAATCAAGCGGTTCACACGAGATAGGACAAGGCTGGTCAGCATGTTTGTTCAACCACTGCTTTGGCTTGTCATATTCGGCGCGGGATTTGGCGTGCGGTTTGCAATTCCAGGTTTAAGCTACCAGCAAGTGATTTTTCCGGGCATTGTTGCTCAAACGTTGCTTTTTACTTCAATGTTTATGGGTATAAGCGTAATTTGGGACAAAGAATTTGGTTTTATGAAAGAAATCCTTGTTTCCCCTATCTCCCGTTTCAGCATTTTCTTGGGAAAAATGCTCGGAGATAGCTCATCCGCGTTTCTTCAAGGCATAATAGTTTTTTTCGTGGGAATTGCTTTAGGTATATCGATTGATCCCATAACTTTCCTATTAGCGCTGCCAATTATGATTCTAATAACGTTCGGGTTAGTCAGTATTGGTCTAACCATAACTAGTTTCATGGGCAGCCTTGAAAGTTTTGGAGCTATCCAGACCTTTATCAACCTGCCCTTATTCTTTTTAAGCGGTGCATTATTTCCCCTTAAAGGACCAGGAATCAACCTTCCCAGTTGGTTAACAGCCGTAGCCACATGGAACCCCTTAACTTATGGTGTTGATGCACTAAGAAGTGTAATTCTAGGATCAGCATGGACACCTCTTCGAATTCAGCCCTTATGGATAGACATAGGCATTATAGCCTTATTTGACGTAATAATGATTGCAATTGGAACCTGGGCATTTAGCAGAATGAAGTAAGCTGACAAAGTCAATGCTTAATGATACGATTAAGCCACCTTACTATTAAAAGGAAAAAGAAACAAAAAATCAAAAAGGTTACTTGTTAGTCATTTCATTGATTTGC
>CAWHSD010000002.1:0-180539 GCA_963831895.1 Candidatus Bathyarchaeota archaeon | reverse complement strand
AAAGATACTTAAATCCTTTCCATCTGAATTGATTCAATCAATTATTCGGTTGATTCTTTCCATAACTTGGTCATCCAGTATGTTTTCATCAATTCTTTTTTTAAGGCTTCTTTTAGCCAATATTCCGCGGATTGATGGTTCTTTTGCAGCCTGAAGTAAACGCTCTATATTCTTTGGATTTTGCCTAAACTCTTTTGTAAGCTTAGCCGCACACTCTAAACTCCATTGTTGAGGCTTAACAAAACCAGCTGCATCAGCCATTTCAGTTCCAGGAAGCGGCAAGAATGGAACAAACGTGGCTGAATCAGCCAGTTCGCAAGCAATATTTACGTAGTTTTGCCTTATTTGTTCTGTCTCCTCAGGTAAGCCAACTATAAAAGAAGCAACTGTGTAAATGCCAGCTTCTCGCAAGCCATCAAAAGCCAACCTATGCTGTTCTAAGCTGATGCCCTTACCTATTTGCTGGTTAATTTTTTCATCAGGAGTCTCAACACCTATCGCTGCCCGAAGAAAATTAGACTTCGCTAATGAAGGAATTAGTTCTGGATACTTTAAGAGATCATCCGAACGTGCAGAAAAAACAAAGAACAGAGGCAGAATTCTATTTCCAAGCTCACTACACAATTTAATTACACGTTTGGGATTAGCTGTAAAGTTATCATCAGTAATTTGTATTATCAAAGCCCCTCTATCCACTAAACTTTCAATATCTTTGACAACTTTCTCTACAGACCTTGAACGCCAGGTATTTCTGAAAAAAATGCTCGTTTCACAAAATCTGCACCTATGAGGGCAACCTCTACTTGTCTCCAAGAGATAAAGGGCATCTTTAGGCGTGGGAATCCACTTCTTTGCAGGCATGACAAGCGTATACTAGATCAATCAGCTGTCTTGGAGAGTTTTTTACAATCTTGCCATCTCGCATAATAACCAGACCAACGGTATCATCAGAAATTCCTTGAAGGATAACCTCCCTAAGGGTTTGTTCTCCCTCGCCATATACGACAGCGTCGGCACCACTTTCAAGAATGGGTTGCGGTAATACTGACGCGCCATGACCACCCACTAACAGATTACTTTGAAAACCGTTTTTTCGTAATAACGTAATTAGTTTGCAGATTGGCTCAACTGAACTAACGCTCATCGCTGTAATTCCTAAAATGTCAGGTCTGGATGACAGAATTGTGTGTACAGTTTTCTCAGGTTTGAGGTTTGTAGCATCGAGGATTTTTACATTTGCAATATCTTCAATTGCTGATGCTAAAACCGCCAAGCTAAAGCAGCCAAAGTTTAGTGAGGACAGCTCAGGAGGCTTAACCAAAGTTACGTTTAGGCGGTTTCTCATAGAAATCCAGCACCCATGAGTCTAACCAACTCCTCAGGGTTATTTTCTTTAAGAAAATCCACCAGCCAAATAGCTGCCTCGCTCTCTGCCAGGGTCATTTCACAAAACTGTGGAAGTGGCGAACCCAAGCCAAAGAGGTCTGCACAGGCAAAACAGGGACCACCGCACAATGGAGCAGCCCAACATTCACGGCAAGTTTCTCTCTTCTCATATGGCCTGCCAGAACACTTAATGAAGTCTTGCACCCGCTTCTTACTTATTCCCGCTATATCTCCGAGTTTGTATTTTTCAATTCCAATAAATCGAAAACAAGGATAGATTTCTCCTGCGGGACCAGAGGCAAAGAAGTTGCGACCTGCCCCACAGGGTGTACGGTTATTTTTGTATCCTAAGACGCGTAAAAGACGGTTATGAAAGCGTATGTTTATTGGCACCGTTTTACCGTCTGCCAGCTTTTGGGCATAATCCGCTATGAACCTTCGGTAGGAATCAAGGTCACTTTTACTTAACTGCAAAACAGAGTCTTGGGCTGCTGCAACCGGCACCAATTCAATTCTTTTAACTCCCAATGAAGCTATGTGATAAAAAACTCTTGAAGGGTCAGCGCCTCTACAGAGAACCGAGGTTGTACTAAACTTTTCAGGAATTTTCTGAGCAAGAACGGCAACAACTTTACTTACTTCACTATAAGTTCCTCTGCCAGACTTGTACTTGCGATTCTCATCATGAACCCCTTGGTCGCCATCTATGCTTACTTTCACATTCCATTGATCTGCAATTAACCAGTCAATAACCTGATTATTTATGCAAGTTCCGTTGGTCGTCAGATAAAGCGATAAATCCCTATGACGAGCTTTTGCCATCTGCCTTGATTTCCTGCCAATTTCTTTAACTATTTCTGAACTAAGGAGCGCTTCACCGCTTCCGAGATGAATAGAAAGTGCACTTTTAGGTTCCGACCAGTCAAACAATGCCTGCAAAATCACATCTAATTTTTCTAAACTTATTGGTTGTCTTTCTGGCATGGTGCCAGACTCTGCGCAATAGATGCATTTCAGATTGCAGCTTCCGGTAACATCTATCGCCAAAGAAGAGACCGCAGGATACTTTTGCTCATCTAATATAGCTGGACTTACCGTTTCTGGATCAAAGAGGATTGCTCTTCCTAAGAAAGTAATTTCTTTCTTTTGCATTCAGGTTATCCCCGCCAGAACCAGCAAGTCTTCACGCTTATCTAAAAATGATCCATAAATGCCAAGTGCCAATTCACAGTTTTTGCGAACGAGTTCACATTCGTCATCTCCACAAACCGAAAGCATGGATGGACATCCACCCCCGCACAAAGGTAGCGCCCAACACTCCTGGCAGCTTGTTCTCGGTTGATGATCAAATGCCCATTTCAAACCCACTTTAACCCAATCGCCGTTATCACTTATCTTACCTAAAACGGTATCTTCTTTACCGGCAAGAAGGACACAGGGCAACATTGTTCCGTCGCTTGCCATTCCAAAGGTCCATTTTCCAGCACCACAAAAAGAACCTCGTCTTTTAGTGCTTAGAATTTGAAGAACACGATTGCTAAAACGATCATCTTTTGGATACTTATTTTCCTTAATTTGCTCCACTGTTTGGACTGCAATATTCTCTAATTCTTCAAAGTACTTCTTTCTTTGTTCCTCATCCAAAGCAAGCATATTGTTGATCGGTAATCTTACTGCTTGAGCTTTGATAGCGTCCACTGGAAGCGTATTAAGATATTTAGTTGCCTCCTGAAGAGACCAACCGTTTCTTATTACGCTTGAGCCACGCACATATAGATTTTGAGCTTTTGCTTTCTTAAGGAACTTTAATACTTTTTTATGTGTAGGTCGATCTTTTTTTGTTCTTCTTAATTCGTCATGAATCTGGGCTGGACCGTCGATGCTTAAGATAATGTTAAAACGTCCTTTCTTTAAAACGGAAAGCGCTCTCTTTGAGCTAACTGTGCCGTTGGTTGTGACTGCAAAAGAAAACAATTTTCCTTTTGGCAAGGCTGCGTCTACTGCTTGTTCTATTGCATCTAAATTAAGGGTAGGTTCACCACCATAGAAGTGAATACAAAAATGTTTTGCCCAAGGCAACCTCTCTGGGAGAGTTTCTATGAGTAATCGAGCAGTTTTGGGCTGAAGCATTTTCCTGTACTTCGTGCCATAATCAAATTTGCCGGCGCCCACAAAGCAGTATCGACATGCCAAATTGCATTTTTGAGTCGCATTTACCATGATTTCTACTCGAGTGGTAGAATAATCATCCAATACTCCTTCAACAACATTCGCTCGGACTAATTGACTGGTTGATTCCGAAAGGTTTAGAAGTTCTTTATCAAATGCCTGATTAATAAGTTCCTTATTATTCGAGTTTCGCGTAAGCGTCATTAATTCCGAGTTAAAAATGAAGTCTTTGCCTTCAAATGTAAAAAAGTGGAGGATAGCAGTTCCCCATTTTTAGGCTATGCCGCAGGGACCGCCATTCGCGCAGAGAAGCTCATCTGCAAGACCATTAATTTTTGCGTCTATCTCCTTTAGAGTGGCTAATACTTTCGTTATTTCTTTTGCTTTTGCGGGAGTCACTGTCTTGACGCCTAATGCTTTGGCTGGATCAGTCGTAAGTTGTTTCCTGAATGTCACGTCTGTTAAGGCTTTACATATGAGAGCTTTATTTGCTTCTGTTGTTTTTCTTTTTACTACTGACATTGAATTTTTGCCTTCTATCAAAATAGCTACGTTTGGGTATAAAAATCTTGGTTTACATCAAGTTATATACTTCTGACTGATTTCCGAAAACAAAAGAAAGGTTCACAACATATTTAACAGCTGGTTAATCAAGGACACAAAAATGAAGATAAGACACCTATTAAAGTCATTAACTCGGGAACTCGTTCCCAACCATCACTCTAGAAGAGCTGGCGCTGCAAACAAAATCAGTCACAAGGTTAACAACCAACTTTGGAATAGACACATGTAAACTCTGCAAAACTAAGAGCCACTCGGAATGGCAAGTTACAGCCTTCGACGACTCATGGGGCTTCCTTTGCGGTCCATGTGGAATTAAACTCTCAGAAAAACTAAACAAAAACCAGTAACTTCAAGGGTTCCTATGTTTGTCAGTTGTTTAACTTCTCACCACTTTTACTTTGAAAACGAACTACTAATTATTAAAATCTAATTAGGTGTAATTCAAACAACAATAATGTGCTCTATACTAAATAACCAAACTCGAGACTTAGAAGATTCTTGCAACAAAGAACAAAAAAATAAAAACCTGAAACTTACACAATTCAAATAACTATGCCTTATACAACCATATTGCCCAACAGACTATAATTCCAATGTTAACAACAAGATCGTCAATTTTTTGATAGTAAGTGAAAGTGGAAGCTTGCTTTTCCTTTTGTGGCATAATGGGGGGATTCGAGACCTTCACCCGTGGAGAGTCACCTTTATTCCCATTTTTAAAATAGAGAAACTTTTCTCACAACATTCATTGACTCAACCAGAAGAATACATAGAATTGTCTTTAGTCTCTTTTAAAGATTAGACTTCCAATTTCTTAAAATAATTTTCTTGTTTTTTTCTGTAAACTCAGCTGTTTTCAAATTTGCCTCTACAAGTTGATTAACAACTTCTTTAAACGAAACAGCAAAATACTGTTCGGGAATTATCTTATCAATTATTTTAAGGAGACCTTTCTTTTTCAAAATCTCTAAGCTATTAGTGAGTTCTAATCCAAACATTCTCAGCCCGTTAGCTATGCTATCTGCTTCTTGTGGCCCTTCTCTTGCAAGGAAAATATAAATTTCTATGTCCTTTAACTCCAAACCAAGACTTGATAGAGCCTCAATTACCCTTTTACGACTCATTATTATCCTCTCAATTATTATTAACGATAAAAAAAAGAAAGGAAATAGTTGAGGAACTATCTTTTCTTTTTCAAGAAAACCGCTATGCCAACTATTGCTATAGCAATAGCTACAACTAAAACATATGGCAGGGCACTTGTTAGGTTGGTTTGTGCGTTGTCGGGTGTCGTTGTTGAGGTGGTTGTTGGAGTTTCTGTTGGTGTTGGCGTTGGGGTCGTTGATGGCTGAGGTGTAGGAGCAGCTGTGGCAGTTGGTGTTCTTGTTGTTGTAGGTTGAGTTTGTGTTGGTTGAGTTGTGGGAGCTGATGCGTCATTAACTGTTAAGGTTAGGACAGGGGTTGTAACAGTAGTTCCAACTGAGTCATTTACCTTGCAGAAAATCGTATGTGTGCCTGCATAGGTCCACCCTATATTTATTAGAGGTAAAATCTGTCCCACTATTGCTGTTCCATCTTGGTACCATTGGTATGTGTATGGCGTCGGTCCTCCAGTAGCGGAAACATTTAGAGTAATTGAGCTTCTTGTGTTGATTGTAGCAGCATTGCCTTGAATTATCGATGCCGTTAAGGTGTGGTCAAGTAGCCATTGATAGACAGGTTGGTTAACATCTCTGGCAGAGTATACTCCACAGTAGACGTCCATGTGCCCATAGCCTTTCAGTAGAGTATTCTTAGTTTCAACGTTCGTAGTTGTGTTTTGCACAGCGCCGTTACCACGAGGAAGCCCGAATAGTTCACTGGTAAAAGCAATTATCGGCACGTTCACGTTAGCATAGTATTCATTGAAATCATAAGCTACGTAAGGACAATTAGTCCAGTCGTTAATAGCGTTGTATTCAAGGTTCAGTCTATCTGGCCAATATCGATCAAAGCCTGCATAAGCTTGAGAAAGAAGGGTGACATTAGTGAATCCTCCTGAAATATTGGATGAAGTTCCATTCATCTTAAAAGCAGCGTACTCAGTTATATTTGCCCAAGGTTTACCGGTTATTGGGTTAACTAATGGCGTAAGCGGTGTTCCAGGTGGGTATTCTGCAGGTGCTCCTGGGTTTTGAGCTTCATATTGTTTTTGGAACAGCCACCCTGAAGGTACAACCCCTCCAGGCAGATTTGGAGCCTCAAGTGACCACTTCGAAGTGGCATTTTCTTGATTTAGCAGCGCAGTCAAGTTATATGTGTTCGTGGGATTTGCAGTCTTAATGTTGGTTCCACCATCGAGAAGTATTATGCCCTTAATGTCTTGTTGCCAATACTTTGATGCATAATACATCGTTGCACGTCCTCCAAAGCTAAAACCTGCAAGAAAGATTTTGTCCACACCTGAAACTTCCTTGGCTTTGTTCACGCCTTCTTTGATGTCGCTAATCCATTGGTCGTAACCCCAGTTAGCCATAAAACTAAGCTGACTAGCATTAAGATTGGTTGGCACAAAATGAGTTCTATAGTCAAAGGCGTAAACGTCATAGCCACGGTTTGCCAAATAGATAGCTTGGCTATCGTTTTCTGTTTTTGTAAAGTTGTCAGTTGTCGGGTTAGAAATCCATCCTTCACCAGAAAGATAAGTTCCAGGCAGCATAAACACTACTGCTTTAGGTGCGACTCCAGTGTTGACTAACCTGTGTAAACCTATTTTATCGTAAGGTCCATTTGGCATTGTAGTAGCGTTTTTTTGCCAAACGAATTCTCGCAAGTTAGGGGCCCCTTTAACGAGTCGGGAGTCATTAACCAACCCCCAATCGTTAAGGTTTAAGACAACATTGAATGAAAATTGGTTGGTAGCTGTAGTGAGCCAAGTTTGTGTGTCAAGAGAGTATGTTTTTGTATTTACTTGCATATTAGTAAGGTTGAAGGTGTAAATTCTAACTGCTGCTGCACCAGTTGAACCTGCTGCAGTAGTTGCACTTTGGCGGTTGAAGAAGATCTCTTCACGATTGCCTACTCTGGACATGTTTGCTGTTCCCGTCGGATCATGGCCGCTTAGCGTGAGGAAAATGTTAGGGTATCCATCAAGGATTGTTTTAAAGTTGGTGCACCATGCCACTTCACCTGGTAAGCCTGCTGACGAAAAACCATAGGTCCCACCTTTGTTTAAGTAAGTATGTGCAGCTATGATGACGTTTGCGCCTTTGTTACTATCCAATAAGGTTTTCATCCAAGTTATAGTTGTGTTGCTTGCCATGTATTCGATGTTTATTATCAAGAAATCGTAACCATTGAAAGTGAATCTTACAGCCGTATTTTTTGAGTCGACGAAATCGCTAACCCAATATTGTTTTGAGCGCATATTGCTTGCATTGAAAGCGGCGTAACTACTACCAAGCCAAGTTCCGTTCGCATCGTTCCATGGAATTTGATCGTGGTTTCCTGCATCCCAAC
Source organism: Candidatus Bathyarchaeota archaeon (assembly GCA_963831895.1). Lineage (GTDB taxonomy): Archaea > Thermoproteota > Bathyarchaeia > Bathyarchaeales > Bathycorpusculaceae > Bathycorpusculum. Next base: position 172,922 of record CAWHSD010000002.1, on the reverse strand, counting down.
AATATGGGATTCCTGCATCCAAAAGTGAGCTCATGGCAATATTTGCGGTATTCCATTGTGCTGGGTCTGAAGAAGTTCCAGATGTGCCGTTAATGTTGTCTACTATATCGCCAGTGTGGATGACCATTTTTAGGTTATAGTTTGCAGAATTGTTAACTATCCAACTTGTGGTGTCTTTGAATAGTTGTGGATTTGTTGCTGATAAAAACTGAGTGTCGCCTATTTGCATAATGCTAAATGTGGAATCGTTAATGGCGGCTGAAACTTTAGATTGAATAAAGAGCATAGGTGTCAATGTAATTAAGATAGAAAAAATCAAAATCGTTGTCAAAGTTAGTTTTATCGTTTTTTTCATCGTTTATTTCTCCTTTAATAGTTTCTTTTCTTGTTTTTTAGAAACATGGAGTATTTGTTAATAGAACATTTAAAATTCGACTAGGGACATTACTCAACAACCAACTATCTCAGGTGAATAGTTTGAGCGAAGAACCCGTGAGAAGTATTCTCAAAGACATCGGCTTAAGTGAAAAAGAAGCAGAAATATACATTTTTCTCGCCAAACACACCGCCCTAAGAAGTGGAGAAATCGCCAAACTTACAAAAATAGATAAAGCCGAAGTCTACCGGGTTTTAACTAATCTTCAAACAAAAGGTTTAGTCGAAAAAACGCTTGAGGCACCGACCCGTTTCACTTCAACTCCGTTTGAAAGAGCCATTGATTCATTTATTAAATACAAAAGGAACGAAGCAACTCTTGTTGAAAAAACAAAACACGAGTTGATTAAAGATTGGAACAACATCACCAAAGCACCAAAACAGCGACTTGTAGAGAAATTTGTGGTAATAGAAGGATGGAGAAAAATTTATCCAAGAATTTCCCAAATGATAAAACAAACAAAAAGAGAGTTTTCAAGCGTATCTACCATAAATGGCTATTTAAGGGCAGAGCAATTAGGTATTTTCGATGAAATACTTTCCCATCCATTAAAAGAAAATATCAAGTTTCAATTTATCAGTGAAGTACCAAGTCAAAACATGGCTGCAATGCAGAAACTTTTGGATAAAATCCCCAAAAATTTTAGTAATATTAGGGCTAGAAACCCCGATTTCGTTTTTAAGGCATCCCCTCGGATGGTTATTAAAGATGGTGAAGAACTCCTTCTTTTCATCAATCCTTCGGTACAAGAGCCCTTGGAAAAAAATGATGATATCGCCCTTTGGACAGATTGCAGGACCATCGTTCAATCATTTGTAACAATGTTTGAAGGCCTATGGGGCAACTCGACCGATTTAGCAAAAATTACTCAAGAAGAAACCAATTTTTCCGCTGAAATGCAGCTTTTTAATGATAAGGAAATAGATTTGAGTAAATACTTAGAGTTGCTTCAAGCCGCTAATGACGAGATATTAATTATGACCTCTCCAGAAGGCCTTAAAGATTGTCTAAATAGTTTGACCATTCTCAGAGAAAATAGTCAAAGAGGAGTTTCTATAAAAATTATGGCTTCATTAATTAACGATAACTTTGAAACAGCGAAGAAACTGTCAAAATACTGTCAAATAAGACACATACCGCTTAATTATGCAGAAGTTTCAGTTATCGATGGAAAAAATCTATTTCAATTCAAAGGCTTCAACAACGAAGAAAAAACCGGCTTCAGTAATAATTTAGCTTATGTTTCTAAAAAAAGAAATTCGTTATATGAAATCTGGAAAAGTGCCACACCCTTATCAGATAGCACACTTGAATCGATAATAGAACCGTGCGGTTACAGACCAACCGATTTAATTAATAGAAGAACAAAAGTTGATAAAATCCAGTTCATTGAAGGAAACGAAAAAATAACAGAAAAAGAAATTGTTGATAAAATCTTCAATGCAAAAAGGCGTCCTGTTAAAGATATGTTTAAAGATATAAATATAATGTATGCAACGGGCGCCAGTGCAATTGTTCACCCTCCAGAAATTTTTAATTTGCCTGATTTACTGTTTGAAGTTCAACATATTAACAAACTTTCAAGTTTTGGTCAGGGTGATGGAATGGTAGTATTCCTATGGCTCAAGACGCCAAATGGTTACACATTTGTACCAGCTGGCGGTATTGGAGACAATCCCAAAGGAGTAGCTTTCCGAAAGGCTCAATATTCAGGTTTTCCAGCTGAGGAAAATTTTCGTTTGGTTAAGAAAGAAGTATTACAGGTTCATGCACACGGTAATACTTTATTCGTTGGCTGGACAGTACCGATCCCTCTTCTTCCTCCACGTTATTTTCTTCCACCCGCAACCTTGCTAATCGAAGGGTATGGAAAAGTAAAAACAAAACAATACACCTCGGTCACCTTATCAGGATTTAGGAACAAAACAGAGATAAACGGTTTCGATGCTTACGTAACTCTCATGCATCCGGCATCAAAATATTCTGGTCCAGGTACTGACGGATTCTTCGTCAGAGACCTTATCCTAACGATGACACCACCCCAAAAATAGAAAAAGATAACCAATTAAGAAAGCGAGCTCTCAGTTGGTAAACATGGTTCTTTGGCAACGAAGAGAACTATTAATGCTGAAATGACTGCAAAGAATCCAAGTGTTAAACCTAATATTTGGAAACTCTGAGTAAGAGCAAGTCCGCCAACAACAGTTCCTATAGTGACTCCGATGGAAGCAAATACACCGCTAAGAGACATCATTGTTCCTCGAGATTTAGGAGCCTGTTCAACAATTAAGCTGTGTCCTCCGGTGACTGCAAAACCACCAAAAAAGGTTGCAACAAATGACACAAACAGAGCGCTATAAACATCAGGCATAAACACAATAGCTGCAATGAGTAAACCTCTTAAAAACCAATTGTAAACAACGAATCGTTTTCGTCCAACCCTATTAACGATTCTACCGCCCATAAAACCTCCTAATGCATAAGTCAAGACAACTGCAACGGTGATCCATGCTACAACTTCTATTGGTAAAGAATAGTATTTTCTCCAAAACGTAGCTGCAAAGAAAGACCAAACACCCGCAGCAGTCAAAAACATGTTGCCAATCAAGCAGGCTCCAGCGGATCTATTTAGAAACACTTGTCTGAAACTCGCAGAAAAAGACTGCTTCTTGATTGTATCTTGTTGCAAGTTTTTTGGTATTAGCAAATAGGCTAAGAAAAGTGCTGCTAATGAAACTGGTAATACATACCAAGCTAAATAAGAATGATAACCCCCAATGTTCGCGCCGTAACCGGCTATGGCAAACCCGATAGCTGTCGATAATATACCTGCAGAAGTAACTGCCCCAATGGATTTTGCTCTTTTTTCTAACGGAATTGATTCACCAATTAATGTAAAAGCCATCGCTCCAACAATTATTGTACCGACGCCGTCAAAAGGATAAAAAATCTGCAAAAACAAAAGATTCGGAGCTAATAAGCATCCAACTGCACCTATAACAATGCATAAAACTCCAAAAAGCAGAAGTGTACTATGTTTAACTCTTACACTTAAAAAGCCATTCAATACTCCAAATAATATAGCAGCTATGCTTGAAATCGTAACAATTTGGCTAATAACAGCTAAATAGATTAGATCAGAGGATCCGAAGAATGTTTTTGCTAAATCAACCAAGAATAGACTTGACAACACATCAAGCATACTTGTTCCAAAAAAGGCAAAAGCCAAAGAGAAAATAAACCGTCTTCCAAGGGGTTTACTAACTACTTGATTAGCAGACATGTTATCCTAAATTGAAGTTTATGTTTAAAAGATTTGCCTGTTGAGTTTACTTAAACCATTGAAGCCTCATGGTCAAAGTAGTCTTTGAGATAAACTTTGAAGCAAGCCGAACATTCTCTGATATTTGGAATGCGTTAGTTAATGAAGCTCAAGAAAGGTGTCTCTTCAAAAAATATGCAGCAAGTACTTGATTAAGAAAAAAAGAAGATCAATAACCCTCTAAAGTCATTAAATTCGGGACTCGTTCCCAACCATTAATACAGAAAGAGAAAAAACAGTTAAGCTAAGACTTTGTCCACAGCTTTATGGTTTAACGATTTCTAAGTTAGAAATCCGGCTAAAGTGTACCAGATTGTGTGTGGCGACACTGCATTCGTTCGTCAAGGCGATAGCAGCGATAAGCGTGTCTCTTAGCCCAATCGGTTGCCCTTGACGTTCCAGTTGAGCGTATATGTGACCTGCTTTTTGGGCAGCTTTGGATGTTAATGGAAAAATATGCAACCTTCCAATAAGCACGTGGATTGCTTGAAGATTCTTTTCGCTTTCCACAGATTTATGTGCTCCATGATGAAGTTCAAAAACATTGATTGCGGTAGTTGCTAAAACACAGTTTTTTTCTTCCAGCTTGGCAACAAAGGCTGTTGTTTGTTTCTGATTTCTAAGCAAGTCAATTAATAGGTCGGTATCGATTACTGTTTTTACGGTTTCCATGTTGTCCAAGCCTTGTCAATTGAAGTTTTGATTTCTTCTGCTTCAGAGTCATTCATAATCCAGGAACCCGCTAAATCCGAAATCTTTTTTCCTTTTTTGCCTCGACGTATTAGGTATTTAACGGCTTCATCGATGGATACTGGTTTTCTTGTTTTGATTTGTAATTCACCCGCGATGGCGCTTAATTCAGCATATGTTTCTTTGCTGATTTTTATTGCTTTAAGTTCAGTTGCCACATCATTTCACTGGTGGTAAAAGTAGTATTTACCCACTTATTAACCCACCCATCCAACATAGACCACAAGAAAAAACCACATTCCCAATCCAATTGATCAGCTAATGGACCTCCCCCAAAATACTCAATCCAACCACATGAATCAAAAAGAATCAAACACGAACCTCTTCTTCCCTGAGATTCTCGGTAGTGACTCCTTTAACAAATCCCCTCATTTCTTTCAGTGGTTTCTCGGGAATCATGTGAACAACGCCATCTTTCTCAATTACAATGATTTTCTGACCAGGTTTCAGGTTCATTTTATGTCTGACCTCGACGGGAATAACAACCTGGAATTTTGCTTATCGATATATAAAACTTCTTACAAAATTCGGAAAAAGAATTTCAGAAAAAACAGAAAGAAGCTACCGAGAAAAAGGCATCACAGGCGATATCGCCAACTAGAGAAGTATCAACGGCACTAAACCCACCGCCTTCCCCAGACTTTCCCAGCCTTATACAACCGCATCCTAAAACTATCCCAAAGCCTAAACCAAAAAAACAACTTAAAACAAACTCACCCATCATTTAGTGCAGCAAAAAACTTCTTCTACCACAGACAAAACAAACAATTAAGAATAGACTTTGAAAAACCTGCTTCAACACAACGCACCGAAAAGAAAACCCTCGTATGACGCTTTAAAAAACATGTTAAGATAGTTTAAGCTGGAAGAACAACAGTTGCAAATGGTTTGTTGTTGTTCTCTACCTTTGCATTAATACTTGGTCATCTTTTTCTTTTTGACTTAAAATGATTATAGATTTCTCTAAAAGCTAAACATTCAGCCTTAATGCAACCACTCAGGTCTAGAAGAATTTCTGACAGTTCAAAAGAAATTATCCTTAAAATTTGATCAACACTGACTAACGCATTATACAGAGAGGTCAAGTTTTGGTCCTCAATTACAAAAAGGTTGTAAAAAGATATTGCTTTTATGAAGGGTCGATAAAGAGCCAAAATCCATAAAGTCATCACTTCAAGATAATCTTCAAAAAAGATCACGAATAACACCTAGAGGAAAACAGAAAAGAAGAACAGACACCCTCAAAGTCATAAAACTCGGGAACTCGTTCCCAAACATCAGTCTTAAAGAGTTGGCTTTGCAAACCAAGTCAGTCACAAGGTTAACAACCAATTTTGGAATAGACACACGTAAACTCTGCCAGGTTAAGAGCTACTCTGAATGGCAGGTTATTGCCTTCGATGACTCATGGAGTTTTCTTTGTGGTCCATGCGGACTAAAACTCTCAGAAAAACAAAACAAAAACAAGTAAATTCCCAACTTCCCATATTTCTTGTGGAAGCTATTTTTAATTATCGATCTAATGAACGAGTGTTTTCTTTATTCTGAGATGCAAAATGAAATTGGAGAGGAAGAGAAGCACTTAGATCCAGTTTCTTTTCGTTCCTTCCATCTCATCAAAATGAGGGTCATCAGACAAAATAGATGCTTGATTGGCTAATGCTGTTGCAGCAATTATGCAATCTCCCATAGGTATATTTCGGTATTTGCTTCTGAGTAAGCCTGCTTGTTTGGCTATTGGCGAAGTAAGAGTTTGGATCTTCAGACCACTTTCAGTTAGATTTGCATAGCAGATTTCTGCTTCAACTCTTCCGATATGTTCACAAATAGTTTGAATAGTTTCGCTAATAACGATTGTTGGAAGTATTCCTTCTTTGCACTCGATGAGCTCCTTTAACTTTTTTGTGGCTTTCTGTTTGGTTTCAATCTTGTCTGAATAGAAATATTCCATTATAAATCGGCTATCAAGAACCATTTTCAAGCTTAGTATTCCTCTCTAAGCTTGTCGATGTGCTTTTTCATTTCTTCTGGCTTAGCATATTTTGAGTAGATGCCCGCGCAATCTTCAAGCTTTCGAATTGGCGTAAAAATAACTTGTCCTTGTTCTGTTGCTTCAACTAAAAGTTTGTCGCCTTCCTTTATCGCAAGTTTTTGCCTAACTTCTATAGGTATTGTTGTTTGACCTTTTCGAGTAACTTTTACAACACTAGTCATTTTAATCAATACTCGTAATATTAGTACTACCCTAAAAGTTTAATCCTAATTCAATAATTAAAATACTACTTTAAAAGTTCACACCAGAGCCGTTGAACTTTTTTTAGCTTCAAACCCATCAGGCTTGAACCTCAACGAATTGTCACCGACAAGTTCAGTGAGTCCCTCACTTAGTCCCTCAACCTCTAAACATACTTCACTTGGTTTATTACTTTCTACAACTTCCAATGGGTCTCTACCCAAAGCGATAAAGGAAATAGATTGATAATGGCATTGAGCAAGAGATACGCCTGCTTAGACGTCAGTTTTCCTCTAAACTTTCAAAATAAACAATGACAAATTTCAGAAACTCAATCTGCTACGATAGAGTGAAATTCTTTAGTCTTGTCTTACCTTGCTTGAGACTTAAAACTTATATTAACGTATAACAATTTCATATATTGGTGAATTTTTTTGGTAAACAAATTTGAAGCACCTATTCTTAGACTAGTCACAACAGCTGATGGTCCAGTATGTTTTGATGTATCAAAAGAAGTTGAGCAGGTTTTGAAAAAAGACGACGTGCTCAATTCCTCCATTGCAAATGTCCCAGGTTCTGTAAATGTACCTTTCTGTCAATGTCAATGCACTTGCGAATGCATGGCTCCCTGTACTTGTCAATGTACCTGTGAATGCACAGCTCCCTGCAATTGTCAATGCACTTGCGAATGCAAAAGCAAGGGAGATATGTCATGTCTTGCATTAACAGTGGAGAATGACCCATTAGTTCAAATAATCAATCCTATCGAGAGAACAGGCGAAAAGATTGCGCTAAACACAGCTTTTATGTTTAGACAAGAGAAGTTTGGCGGTCTTCTATTTGACAAACAAAATTTCGTATCATATTTCTGCAACAATACAGCTTGGGAAATTTTCCAATTCATTCAGAGTCAAAAAGGTCTGCAACTAAAAGATTTGAAATCACTCTCTAACCACATTAAAAGAACTTTTGAAGGTACCCCAAAGAACGCAGATGTCTTGATTTTCGCGTTCGTCCATGGTTGCATGAAGAAGTCCACTAGAAAAGTGCGTACCTAATGAGTGAGAAAGCTAACCAGATTTCCCATCTGGCAGCACCTATTCATGTGTGGTGGGATATTACACAGCAGTGCAATTTTAGCTGTAAACATTGTTACTCAAATGCTCAGAAGACCGTAAAAGATGAGCTGAGCACAACAGAAGTTTTTGGGATTATCGATCAGTTGAAAGAGGCCCAAGTTGGTTTCGTCTACATTCTGGGTGGAGAGCCATTGATCAGACCAGATTTCCCCCACATTTTGGAAAGATTCCGTGAAAGTGGCATTCCTTTAATGTTAAATACGAATGGTTGGTTCATAAATGAAGAATGGGGAAGAAGGATTGCAAACAGTTCAGTTAAACACTTGCGGTTTAGCCTAGATGGATCGACAGCCTCAACTCATGACGATTTGAGAGGGATCAACGGATCTTTTGAAAGAGTCATCAATGGGATAAAAATTTGTCGTAGCTTAAACATTCCAAAAATCAGCTGCTCCTATACAGTTACATCAAAGAGTATAGGTGAAATAAAGAGTACATGTGAATTACTTGTTGAACTGGGAGTAGACGCCGTTCAGTTTGGTCCTTTAGCTGACACCGGTCGAGCATCAGATCACTCTGAGTTGACTTTATCTCCTTCAGATACACACGACGTAACACGAATTATTGGAGAAGGCATACAACAATACGGGCAAAAAATCCAAATCTACAGTGTAGATGGCACTTATGACCGCCCTTACACTCGCTTAGCAAAAAAGGGGTTAATTAGACCAGATTTTATGGGTTGTCAAGCGGGGCGCACTTGCTGTTGCATTGATTGGAATGGAAATGTACTTCCGTGTATCATGTGGAGAAATCCCACAGCTGGCTCATTGAGAGAAACCAGCTTTAAAGAAATATGGAATAATTCTCGCCTCTTTAATCATCTAAGACGAAACCGCGGCGACGAATACCCCGAATGCAAAAAATGCAGCTATTCAGGTGTTTGCGCTAGAGAATGCCCACTTTCTCCCAGTCAAAAAACTCATTCTACAAGTGATAGAATCGCTCGCTTGGATGTAATGGAAAAAACCCCTCAAATTCGTCCTTGCGTAACTGGTTTTGAATTATGCAAAAATAGTTAGTTGAAAAATAGACTGCATACCTTATGGGTTTTTTGAATTTATCATTAACTTTCAAAAGTTCATCCAAATCCTACGGCAACTGTATGGATAACTGAGATAAGTAGGCCTTCAAGTGCAGAAAACTATTCTCTGGAGGATCAGGCGAATTATCTTGCTGAAAACTTCAGAGTCCTTTTGTCAAAATCAAACGTAGAAAAGGTCGTTTGGTACGAACTAAAAGACAATACTGGATTAACGCCTGCGAAAGAGAACTTTTTTTGATTGATCACCACCGAATTAACAAGAAAACCATCGTATGACGCTTTAAAAAACATGTTAAGACTGTTCAAGTTGGAAGAACAACAGTTGCAAATGGTTTGTTGTTGTTCTCTCAACTAAGAAAGAGTCTTAGCTGAAACGAGAAATCCAAAAGAGAAGTTGCTGTTCAAGTGAAATTTTAGGGTGAACAACAACTTCTACCTTGACCTCCCGAATGCCAGCTAAGCGTAAAAATTAGGCTTCAAAATAAGAAGATTGAAAAAATTGAACTTCTTCTTCTAATGTTAACTGGTTGCTGAGCTTGAAAGAAGAATAACTGTCTTTGCAGAACCTCAGGTTTTCTTCTGAAGGTTGTTTTTATGAAACATCTCAAATACCATTTAGTTGTTTGCCAGAATTGGGCTACCTCAACCTCTTTAGGCTTAAGCACCCAACTAGAATTTTGGGAATTATAATGTCTGCCGAAAACAATCAAAATTCACGATACTGCAATAACTGTGGATCTTGAAGGTAACCATAACCTAATAGATGCCGCTAAGGGAGCTGGCGTGAAACAATTCATTTTCACTTCATTAAGTATTGCAGATCCAAACAGTCCAGTTCCATTTGTTCTAGCAATTGTCCGTTTGCTATCTCAGATCCTTTCGCCTAAGCCTAGTTAATTGCTTCAAAAAAGTTAGGATCTATTCCTTAAAATGTAGTTGCCTCAAGGCTTATCAAGAAATTTACAGACTTAATTTAAATTTGATTTATTTTTTTGGGATTCTACCTTTCTTTTTCGATATAAGGTAATTCGGGTTGCCAAAAATATTTTAGCAAATTAATTCCATGTTGCGTGATTGCAAAGACAGAAGTATCGTTGTCAACTGTGCGTTCTTCGACTGCACGTTGTGAAATTAAGAAATCCAAGTAGTTTTCTAAAAAGTCAGAGTTGATGTTTGATTTATATGCTATATGGGTTATCTTTGAAGGGCCGTTATTTATCAGCACTTTCAGCACATCTAGGTAAGTTTCGAATCTGCTGCGTCTCATTTTTAAACCGTTTAGTCTTTTACGATAAAAGTACTATTTAAGTTTTTTTTTAAAATTTATTAGTGGATCAAACTTTATTAGGAAAAAATCGTGATTTACAAAATAAAATTATGGTTTTTTTGTGGATTTAATTGCTTTGAAGACTTGTTCCGTTAGAAGGTCTTCGATTCGAGATGCTTCATCATCTAAACTTACGCCAACTGGCTTATTTTTACCATGTTCTTTCGCATGTAACTCAATGGCTTTGCCCATTTCTTTTGCGTCGTACGAAAGGTTAATTTTAATACCGCATTCACATGTGACATATTTACATGGCTTTATTTTTTCAGTAGATACGTTTTCATTTTTCGATGTGTTTGAGTTTTCCAATCGTATCAACTCTGTTGGGGGATTTACATCGTTAATTTATACTTATAAATTTTGTGAATTAAAGCAAAATTGCCTTCCTTAAGCAATTTTTGTTTCTGAAATTTTGTTGGCTTCGACTAAATCTTATAACGCGAGCGTTCATACACCACCTAATAGACAATTAAACATTCTAGGACGTGTTCAATGCATGTTAAGATAGTTCATGCTGGAAGAACAATAGTTGCAAATGGTTTGTTGTTGTTCTCTTAACTACTAAAAAGTCTTAGCTGAAACGAGAAATCCAATTAAGTGCGACAAAATTGAGCTGCAGTAGTATAAACTGAAAATTTTAAAAAATTGATAAAAAATTTCATGAAAAAATAGATAATTTAAGTGATATCTCCACTTGACGGAGAGACAAATCCCTTCTCCAGCTTCATTTGCTTTAATTTGAAATTGCAGAATCTTCTTATCATACGCAGTTGTTATACTATTTCGGTAATACCAATGAGTATGGAAGAAACAGTATGCGCCAAGGTTCCCACTGAACTCAAAAAAAAATTATCCATCCTAGGCGTTAACATAAGCGAGGTAATACGTGAATCCCTGCAGTCAGAAGTAGACCGACTGGAAAAAGAAAAACTAAAAAAACTTGCCATAGAAGTATCCACCATACTCAAAAAAATCCCGCCTGAAGAGTTTGCTCAATCCGTCCGTGCCTCAAGGGATAACAGATGACAGAGCCTCGGTTATTGTTTGATGCCAATGTCATATACAGAGTTATCAGAGAATGCCCTGAAAAAGCAGTGGACATTCTGATTGAGGGGGCAACGATTAGTTTAGCGTATTATGAGCTTGGCAACGCTTTATGGAGAGAGGCTCATTTGCTTAAGAGAATAAGCATTGAGGAAGCCAAGAAATCGTTGAGCCTAATGTATGCGATGCTTGTGCGTATGCAGATAGAAGAGGTCGATGGCGAACAAGGAATTGAAATACTGCAAACAGCTCACAAATGCAATCTAACGTTTTATGACTCCGCATACCTTGTAGAAGCAAAGAAAACCAGTAAAATCCTAGTAACAGATGACAACAAACTCGCTAAAGCTGCAGAACCCTTGGGCGTACAAACTCTATCAAGCAATACATTGACCACTATACAAGAACACACAGGGTAAATTGGAGAACTGACAGACTTTAAGCCTCCACCAACCGCAAACTTGTAGTTCTTCAAACAAGAGAAGCAGTAGTCCAATTGAAATTTGCAGCCAAGTTGACTACTACCCAAGATAAACACTGCATTGGATCGAAAAAAATTCTTGGATAAATTAACTCTTTATTTTAATTATCCAAATTTCTTTTGGAGACCATTAAGCTTAGGCTAAAACCGTTTTTTTGGTAAGCAACTAAATATGCTATCTTAGAAACAGTGGTCTCTTGATACTAAAATATTATTGTTGGTTGTTGAAAATAGAAAAAATTGGCATTTTTAGAAAGGAGGAGATGCGGCAATTGTATTGTATCGTAATTTGCCCCTTCACAAAGACCCAAACCTGAATCCTCCCTAATCAACCTACTAAAATTGAGGAAGATTCAGCTCTTGTGGTTGAATTGCAAAGCGACGATAAACGAGATTTATCTAAACTAAAAAGGGGATGTTGATTTTGTTTGTTGCTGTTTATGGTCGTTTCCTGAGAACCAGGATAATGGCAACCCCGATAATAGCGACGAAAACGAACAGACCTGCGATTGCCGGAATGAGGTAGAGATCAGCCATTGATTGTATTGGTGTTGCTGTTGGTGTTTGGGTAGGTGCGGCTGGGTCAACTGCGAATGATGTTATTGCGTTTGATGGCCAATAAGAGTCAGAACCCGCGAATGATGCATAGACCGTGTATTGTCCTGGGATGTCAGGTTTCCAGTTTAAGGTGAAGAATCCATCTTTGGTTGTTATAGTGCCAATTTCCCTAGTATTGGCATTAGCGTCGGTAACACTTATTGTAACTGGAACACCAGTAGTATTCGTTGGTTTGGGCTTTTGCATGTAAACGTACTCCATCCATGCGCTCTGGCTTTCGTCTGAAACCACTGGAACTCCATATGGGAATCTTGCAGCTTGTTCATTCTGTTTAGTACCTGCAGCTATGTCAGTTATTGAACCCCGGATTACAACGCTAGAACCTTCTGTGACAGCTGCGGTAGGCGCTTCCACAGTCATGGCACTTGGACCTTTGCCAAAGCAATATACCCGCATATCGTAGAGATTGGTGTACACTAGAAAGCCATCTGCAATAGCGCACCCTGCTCGAGAACGATAACCTGCGTTTCCAAATATGCTCCATTTTTCTTCTCCAGTAAAGGCATCAACACAGATTGTTGGTTCATTCTTATAGAAAGGCGTGTTTTGCGAGTGTTCGCCAGTCATCATGTACACTTTTCCGTCTGCAATGGCGAAAATGAAGAGTGGATAGTTACCCCAAGGCCCGTTAAAGCCGCTGTCAGTGCTGTTGCCAACTCCTCCATCACCGTAAGTAAAGAGTAGTTTTCCATCCTTTGTATCGTAACAGTAGAGTATTCCACCATAACCTGAATAGTAGAATCGACCATAAGCGACTGAACCACCTGTACTGAAGAATTCATAGTCATTTGCGACATTCTCTCTTGATGTTTGCCACAGTAGGTTTCCATTATCGATGCTGTAACCAAGCCACTGCATGGTTTCTTTATCAGTCATTATGAACACACGATTTACCTTATCAACTGCAGTCAATGTTCGTGTTACGTTACCGTCCGGTGCAGAGTAGCTTTTCATCCAAAGCAACTGACCGCGTGAACCTGGTTTCAGACTCACCGCCCAAACAGTATAAGGATCGATAGTTGCTCTCGCTTGGTTGGCTCCAGGGAAATAAGTTGCCACTATATTGCTGCCAATCAACATATCATCGATAATTGCATAGTAAGTTGTTGAACCAGTAGGTATAGTCGTTGGTATTGTCACGTTCCAGTCGTAGCGGTTTGAGGTACTGGCGTTTACTGTTCCTGAAGTTGCTGAAGTGAATACTTTGGATGAGTTCCATTGAGCTAGCCAATGATCATTATAGTTTATGTTATAACGTAGCGTCTCGCCTGCAGGTCCTAGCGCTTCGAGACCAGTGGGCACTCCAGTTATGTTGAGAGATGAGATTCTTCCAGTGTTTGGTTCAATTGCTGCTGCAAAATTGTTTGTAAATAGCCAACCGTTTGGAATAACGCCATGTTGATTCATATCCTCGAAAGCGTAATAGTAGCCGAATCCAAGTGATAGTGTTGTGTTAAGGTACCATATTTGTTCTCCAGTGCGCAAGTCTCTGCATATGATTCCGTTTCCAGTAGCTGAATTGCCATAGGGCACTGCGTAGAATAGTCGACCGTTCATTATTATTGGCTTTGACATTCTGTTGTTGTACGATGAGCCAGTGTAGAATGCGTTACCATCGATTGCAAGGTTGTTCCCTCCGACAATCCCGCCGTCATTAATTGGTGTCGTCCACATAATGTGTGCACTGTTTGGGGCTATTCCGTCTGGTTGAAAGTCTTTGTAAATTTGCGGTGATCCGGAACTAGAAAAGTCCGCTGCGCCCAACCAGTTTGATGCAACAGTGTACCAGTAATTGTTCTGTCCTTCAATTGGTCGTGTCCAATACTCGGTTGGAAGTGGATAAGAATCTATTGAGGCAGGAAGTGGTTCTTGCTGCACGACAAGAGACAACGGTCTACTGGTTGCACCTAGAAAAGTATCACCTGTCCAAGTTCTTAACGCTGATGTATCATTCCACCTGAAATACAAATCAGGGTAGCTGAAAACTATGGTATATGTGCCTATTTGATCAGGTGTGTAGGAAACATATGCAGTTGAAGTTGAGTCACTGTTGGGTAAATCTATAGTCTGTGTGGTATTATCGGGTTTTGTAATAGTCAGTTTCAAATCGTGGAATCTAATGTCATTAGTTGCAGTTGCACTCGGAAGGACCATGCTGGAAAAACCGACAATAAGTACTTTCTGACCTACACCGACAGGATTAGGAGCGGCTGAGACATATGCAAAAGTTCCAATTTTCCACGCTGGATCATGCGCAAATGCTGTTGGTAGAGTAACAATGGGTATAGTCATTGCAAATATTAGAGTCAATACAATTATAACATCAATTTTTTTCTGCAAATTTTTCTTCTCCATTCAATTTTATTGAGCCAAAGCAAAGCCTTGTCTCAATCATAATCCCTATCGTTATCACATGCTAATAAAACAGAGTGGAAAGTGGACACTTGCTACAAATCTGGAGCTAGTTAGCGCTAAATATAGAATAACTTGACAAAATATATCACGCTCCATCCCATATTCTTCATTCCCACATTCTATCCAGTTGGAAAAATCCAGATTTCATCTTCTCAAGAATTGTTGTAGGAATCGCCAATAAATTTGAACAGCCAATCAATTCTTCCGGTCTTAACTTGGACTTAAAATTTTTCAAGCAACAAAAATATTTTTCTGGTCAGGGCAGGTTTTAAGTTTCTTCAACCGTGTTCGAAGCTCTTTTCTGATGTCGTCATCCTGCTCTCTTTTCAAAGCTCTATGCAAGAGTTTTTTAGCAACTTCAAAGCTGTTTTGCCCAAAAACTTTGCTAAAAATATTTGAGGTTTTTCCTCGCGACATTGCTGTTTGGGGCAGGATGCAGACAAAATTTTGAGGGTACTTATTTGATTTATCCAAATCCACCACTACTACTTGAACTTCTGTTTTCATGGAGTATTCTGAGCGACCGCTTTCCCTCTTAAATAGATAAAGACTTGGCTTCATGATTATTTCCAACAATTTATTTTAAAATGCCACGAACAAGATCGAGGTTTACATAAAATACATTTTACATCAGTCATAAACCAGTGTGTGTGACACTAAACTACAACAAGAGTTTTAGGTGCCCGCATTATTGAAAATAAGTCTATTTTGACCTCGCAAATGCTTACAAGACAATACGTTACATTTATGCCACCATTTCAAACTCATCCGTTCTTTTGAGTGCCCACATTTGGACAATTTATACATTAACAGCAGTTTCAGTTTTGATTGTGTTATCGCAATATAGGTTATTGTCAAAAGGCTTTTCAAAAAGTCACGGATAATTTTCAGCAAATTGAATTTGGTCGGATTTCACAAAATATAAATGGTTCTGTTGGTTAATATTTTTAGGGGCTAATATGGAGAATAATGATTTCAATTCTTGGAAAGAGCAAAAAGAAAAAGATAGAGTCTTGTCGTTGATTGAAGAAAGAGGAACAATGGACATACTTCAGATTTCTGATTCTTTGGGGAAAAGCCCAGCGGACTCTACGATAATAGTAAAAAAACTTCAGGAACAAAATCTTATTCAAAGTAAAGCTGGAAATATTTATCAATTAACCTTTGAAGGATATAAACGAGCCCGCATGCTTCGAAGCAACCAAAGCAATCAGAGGGCTTTCTAAATGTCTTTTTGGACATTTCTCGCAAATAATTTGAACTTTTACTTGGTAACGCTGGTCACTCTTTTTCTATGGGATATAATTGACTTGTACATTGAATTAAGAAACTTCCACTTTGTTCGTCGTTTGCCGTTTTGGGCATATTTTGGAGTTGTTGGTTTTTTTTCCATAGCGGCAATGGAAGCGGGTTATATCCTCAACATTTTTACTGCAGAGAGCAAATACTTAGTCGCCTTCTTTATTCCTCTAATTTTCGCCGTTGTTTTGGAAAATTTGGTTGTTAAAATTGGCGGACTAGAAAAAACAATAAATATTTCTGAATTTTTTGACAAATTTAGATTTACTATAAAATCTAATCTCGATACTATGGATGCAATGAATAAAGTTCGAGTTCAGACAGAACTGCTTAATTCAGAGAAGACAACAGACGAAATCTTGGAGTGGTGCAGGTTCTATTATACGGACGATGAAATGAAACAAGAAATTGAAAGAGCGGAAAAAATGGACGTTCGAGCGAGAAAAATAGAGGCAATAAAGTTTTTACTTGTTAAAGCTCCAGATTCTGACATTATACGAATCCTCCAAGGAGTAAAACGCTCAACAGATTCCAAAAAAGAGACTGAAAAAACATAGCAAAATATATAATGGCGGTATGGACTTGCCGCTTGGATGCTCTTAGATTAAGACGTGTAACATAATTATCACAGTATTTACCAACATAATTCTTAATTAGCGTCGAAAATCCCCTGATAATTATAACTAAAAAAACACAATTAATATTCATGCTCCCTGAGGTCAAACCTCTGGGACTGTAAAATCTTGATTTGCGTTAACCTTATCAAGCGGATTTTATTAGTTACTTTTGGGGTCCGTTTATGAAAGCGATTATGATTTTATCTTGCAATACAGTAGCCTGCAAGGTCGGCACAAGAACAAAGATACTAGATGAATTAATAAAAATAGGTTTATCCAAAAAAGACATATATTTGCTTCTTGGTCCCGCGGAAATTCTAATTCAATTGCCCAGATTTTCAAACCTTGAAGATTTTATTGCCAAGTGGTTTGATCCTATTCGAAAAATAACAAATCAGGAAACACTAGTCGATAAAACCCAAACTCTCATTGTCATATCAGAAGGCAAATCCTACCTTGAAGAACCCTTTGCATTTCTATTCTTTAATACCCAACCAAGGAATCTTGAAATGGTCCAAGAGAAACTTCAAACCATGCCGCAGGTTTTATCAGCTGATACTGTGTTTGGTCCCTATGATGTTGTATGCGCGGTAAAAGCCAAAGATAACAGTGACCTGCAACAGCTCATTTCTAAAATACAAACAGAAGTTCCGCAAATTCAAGAAACAACAACTTCAATTGTTTCCTCACTCTACTAACAATCTCTTTTTTTGCAAAGCGAGCCATCGAAGATTCTCCTGCTATTTATTAATCCAAATGTGTTCTAGACAGGTGTATCTTGTTTGTCCACTTTCTTGACTGAACTAAGTCAAACTTTCTTGCCCGAACAAAAGATGCAAAGTATTGACATGACCGGAAAATGTCATTTCTTGAGTTAACTATTTTTTCAATTCAATTAACATTTTTAACACCAATTTAAGTGCCGAGTCATAGCCATTACAGTATTCTTTGCTGGAGTCTTTGTCCGCATAGGTTTGCTCCACAATTTCTTTCCCTATGCCTTCATTAGTTAGCTGGATTGAGCCTTCTTTAAGCCATATCAGAGCATCTACATACCCATGTTCTGAGTCTGAAAGCTCATCTGTTATAGATGATTCTGCCTTCTGCCTGATTATTTCCTCAATCTTTCCTTTTAACTCGCTCTCAACCTTGCTCACTTCTTCTCACCAACTCGATACTTGTTTGTTATAGAGTTAAATAGCTGTCGGCTCAAAAAGCGCCTTCATTAAACCTTAAAAAAAACATGTGTCAACGCGTGTTCTTTTCTGTCAACATTTAGCAAAAAATCAAAGTGCTATCTGACTTGAGATAAGTAAAGAATAATTATCGCAGGATTCTTAACTTTATTCTTAATTATCGAATTCAAGGGTTATTCAACATACAAACATTTTCACTAGCGGTGTCAGTTGGCATCGCCTTGAAGAAAATTGGTGTTTTAAGACTCCTCAAACTGGTTTTTTCTTACCTTTGTTTCTAATTGCTTTAATGCCAAGAGCTATAGTCTTGGCTTTTCCAGTCAGCCCTCCCTTAAAACTGGCGGTAACCATTTCCCTATAGTCGTTTTTATCTATTGGGACGTTGCTGATAGATTGCATTGTTTCTGCAGATATAATTCCATTAACTAGCTCTGCACCAGCTTGTCTAATCGCATCAATATTATCATCAAGCAAATGCGGAACGTTTGCTGCTCCAGCAGCTGGGATTAGAACTTCGCCAGCCCAAGTTAATCCCATGTGCATTAATATCTTCTTAAAATGTTGACTCATTAAAGTAAAATTCTCCATGTCTGGAAAACCGCAAGTCGAAACCAAGACTCCTTTTGCCTTAGGAGCATACCGCGAAGGGTGATTTGTTATCCCATTATCCATTAAAATCTGAGAAGATTCCAAGTTTACAAAGAACCTATCCATCACATTTTTTACGGTAGCAGGAAAACCAAAAATGTACACTGGTGCAGCGATGATAAAGTAGTCGCATTTTTTGTAAACGTTGTATATTAATTGAAAATCATCTTTCTGGGCACATTCACCTTTGCTTCTTCCTTGCCAGCAACTCCAACAGCTTGTGCAAGGTCCAATCTTCATTTTATGCGGATAAAACTTGTGAACCTCTACTTCACCCATTCCTTCAAGCAAGCATTCTAACATTTTATCAGTGAAAGAGGAACTTCTAAGAGAACCAGATATTGCCAAGACTACAGGGGGCTTTATGTCAGACATCAGTCGTGACTTCCAATCAAATCAACTAGCGTCCACATTTTAAGATTCCTTTTAATACCATGTACTCGAGTTCGAAATTTTACCTCTATGAAAATTTTCTCGCTAGCAGTCGAAAATTCACAAATGTCTTAAACCTTTTATTAATTAAATTGAAAAAGTCTCTTTACATCATCAACGGCATAACAAGTAACAGCCGTCATTTCGTTATCGTGAAAAATCCGCCTTCTAACCCTTTCGCAAATTAGCTTCACTTGTTCTCCAGTGAGGTTAAAATGTACCTTAAGAAATTTTAAGGAAGCATATTCAACATTGCCATATTCGTGGTAGTTATCAAGAAAATATTTGTCATAACTCAAACAAAACAACCTTGCTTCAGCAAGATTGTAAGTAATGATGCTTCTATACTCATTGGTCTAGGTTTAAGTTCTTACATGGGGTTTG
Organism: Candidatus Bathyarchaeota archaeon; assembly: GCA_963831895.1. Taxonomy (GTDB): domain Archaea; phylum Thermoproteota; class Bathyarchaeia; order Bathyarchaeales; family Bathycorpusculaceae; genus Bathycorpusculum. Next base: position 153,536 of record CAWHSD010000002.1, on the reverse strand, counting down.
TGATAATTTTTATAAGTTCTAAGATTTGCATTTCGCAAATTGAAACTCTAAAAATAAGCACCCCCTCTTTTTTTCAGAAATCAATGATTAAGAAACTAAATGATCAAGTTTATTTTTTTTCATCCTTCAAAACGAACTTGTAACATTCACATTTAGGTTTTATACATACTCTATCTAAAAAATGTGAATGTTCACTTTTGAGATGTTCGCAAGTGCATACTTCATCTCTAATTTTAGCTTTATCCATCATAATTTATCCTTCTTATATAAACAACTAACCTTCAAAAGGATTTAGGTGTGAGCTGACACAAACGAGAAATGCTCTAAAGCATTGCAGTTATTTAAATGAAGCAAAACTTAAATTGCACATTTCAGGCACTCAATGTAAGACAAATTAAGAACAAAGTACTATATAATTTAGGTGAATGTTTTGCGTAAACAACACAGACCAGAAGGAAATACAACCTCCCCAAACAGGAGCAGCCTAACAAGAAAATCAAATGCCGCCAACAGTTCAAGACAAAAACAAGCCAACGCCAACCGATCGAGACAAACCCAAGCCGACAATTCAAAGAAGAAAAACAGTGCTTAAACAAAATAATAGGTTTGCTTTTGAGGCTTGGCATGGAACTGGAGAACACTAAATAAGTCTACTTATTATTCCATCTCATCAATATCAAATGATTCAGGTTTTAGCGCTAAATCCAATAGTTATATTAACAAATGACTGGACATTGTTTGTAAGCTCTGCATTTCTGAGGATCATTTGTATGTTCATAACCAAAAAACAAACTCTCCTAGCCATAGCAGTTGTTATTTTGATTACAGCAATCATTTTGAGCTCATTTGTTTATCTTAACTCCCAAAAGGCTTACTCAGGAACGACTGAACAAATTGTTCTAGCTGTACCATTCCATGAAATTAACTCGCTGATATTCGTTGCAGAAAACCAGCAGTATTTTGCTGCAAATGGACTCAACGTAACAATGAAAAATTATGCATTAGGCCAAACTGCGGTTAATGCAGTTTTGAGGGGTGAAGCAGACATTGCCCTTGCAGCCGAGTATAATATTGTTCAAAAAGCTTTGGCAAACGAGAGTATTGTCACATTTGGGAGTGTCTCTAAGAACGCCAATTTGTATCTGATTGCTCGCACCGATAAAGGAATTAATAGTATTGCAGATTTGAAAGGCAAGGCAATTGGAGTTCCCTTTGGAAGTTTACCGCAATTCACTCTTGGCAGATTCCTTGAGCTGAACGGATTAGACATAACTCAAGTAACCCTCGTCAATATCCTGCCTGCAGAAACGGCCAATGCGATGGCAAACGGCACAATAGATGCAGGCATAATAGCGCAGCCCAATATTAGATTAGTGGAGGATATGTTTAAGGATAAGACCATTAAATGGCCCGCTCAAGCCGATCAACCCTACTATGTTGACGCAATCTGTACAAACAACTTTGCAAAAACAAATCCCGAATTGATTATAAGATTCTTGAAAACTGTTGTTCAAGCCGAAAAATACGCGGCTAACAATCAGGATAAAGCTATTGGCATAGTTGCGGCAAAGCTAAACTACACTAATGCATACCTATCAACCGTCTGGTCTGACCTCCAGTTATCTGTTTCCTTAGACCAGTCGCAAATTTTGGCTATGCAAGATGAAGCACGCTGGGCAATAAGTAACAATTTAACTAATGCAACCGTTATTCCGAGTTTTCTGAATTACATCTATGTCGATGGGCTTCAGGTAGTGAAGCCTGAGTCGGTGAACATTCTGAGTTGAGGAAAGAAATTGAAACTAAGAAGCCAATTAATAATCAGCATTATCATTTTAGCCCTTGTTTTGTTAATTGTTTCGACCGCCATAGTTGTTACAGATCAACGATTGACTCAGATTAATAATCAGAGACAAATAGCGAATGCCATAAGCACCGGGGCAAGCGGTCTTGCCTACATATCTAATGATTATTTACTATATCAGCAAAGCGATCAAGAGATTTTGTGGCAATCGAGGCTTTCATCCATTTCAAGTGATCTTTCCAAGCTAAATTCTAGCGATCCAGAACAGCAGACATTAATAAATAATGTTAACGGTGATTTGCAGCGCTTGGGAACCATATTCAAAAATACTGTTTCACTTGTTGACAGCATTAAGAATGAGACAGGAAAAGTTCCAACAGAATTAAAGACTGCTTCGAGTCGATTAGCTGTACAAAACCAAGCACTGGCTTTTGACGCTTCAGTTCTGTCTAACTCCTTTGACGCGGAAGCAAACCAATTGAAACAATCAAGCAATTTACTCATTCTTGTATTGCTTGGTTCATTTGGCGCGTACTTTGTAGTGTTTTATTATGTTGTTTTTGGGCGTACATTCAGATCCTTAAAAAAGCTTCAAGAAGGGACAAAAAAAATTGGTTCAGGAAATCTTGACTTCTCAGTTGCCTCCAAAAGTAATGATGAAATTGGTGAATTATCCCAAGCCTTCAACCAGATGACGGCTAACCTGAAAACTGTAACTGCTTCCAAAAACGACTTGCAAAATGAAATTGAAGACCGCAAGAAAGCTGAAGAGAAAGCTCAAGAATTACAAAAGGCTGTTCAGCAAGAAAGAGATCGCCTATCATCGCTATTGAACAGCATTACCGATGAAGTTTGGTTTGCTGATACAAACAAAAAATTAACTCTGGCTAATCCCTCTGCGATTAAGGAATTCATGCTCGACTCCTTGGGAACTGATGATGTGGAAAACATTGCAGCAAGTTTTGAAGTTTATCGCTCCGACGGGACGCCACGACCTGTAGAAGAAGCTCCTCCTCTACGAGCGCTCAATGGGGAAGTTCTGAGAAACTATGAAGAAATCGTTAAAACTCCTAGCCACAAAGAATTGCGGTATCGCCAAGTTAGTTCCGCCCCAGTAAGAGACAATCAAGGCAACATAATCGGTTCGGTGTCGGTTGTACGAGATATTACTGAGCTAAAGCAGCTTCAAAATCGTCTTCAGAAATACTCAGAAGATTTGGAAAAGCTAGTTGAGGAAAGGACTAAACAGCTAAAGAATGCCGAGCGACTAGCTGCAATTGGAGCTACTGCCGGTATGGTTGGGCACGACATCCGGAACCCATTGCAAGCTATTACGGGCGATTTGTATTTAATTAAGACTGAATTGGCAGAGCTTCCAGATCACCAACAAAAGAAAAATGCCCTAGAAAGCGTGGATGAAATTCAAACTAACATTGATTACATAAACAAGATAGTTGCTGACCTCCAAGACTACGCTAGACCCCTTAATCCACGAACACAAGAAACAAACATAAAAACTAGTATTCAATGAATTATTAATAAAGAATGGTATTCCAAAAAACATTAACATATCCATTGAAATAGAAGACAAAGCAGAAAAAATAATGGCTGACCCTGACTACCTTAAACGAATTGTCTCAAACTTAACCTTGAATGCAGTCCAAGCTATGCCTAACGGTGGAAAACTAACTATTCATGCGTTTGCTGACAAAAAAACTAATGACGTTTTGATAACTGTGAAAGATACGGGAGTTGGGATTCCCGAAGATGTCAAACCGAAACTTTTCACGCCTATGATGACGACAAAATCGAAGGGTCAAGGGTTCGGCTTAGCAGTTGTTAAACGCATGACTGAAGGCTTAGGCGGAACAGTCACTTTTGAAAGCACAGAAGGAAAGGGCACAACTTTTATTGTGCGTTTGCCCCCCCCCCAAAGAATTAAACGGTAAATGAACTTACAAATAGCCAATTTAACGCAAGTTAGTTGCGTCTTGAGTTCCAATACGTAATGATGTAATTCTAGCCCACTTACGAGCGTCAGATAAATCTTTTGCATCTGGATGCCCACGCCTTGCTAAACCAAAGGTCTTACCCAAACATTTGTAGCAATCATCAATTAACCTTTGGTTCTTAACTTCTAAAAGCTGTTTTACTCGGTTAAACGTCAAGCAGTCACTTTTGCCACCACCTGCCCAAGTCATGAAAAGAGCAAACTGCCTACTGCTATCTTCAAAATTCAACTGCTTTAAGAAACGGAGCATATCCGGGCTTGGCTCTCCACCGCGAACCCAAGTCCCAATAAACACAAGGTCAAAATCCTTATATAATATTGTTGAAAAATCTGGTTCTCTTGATAATCTTATTGCTTTACAGTTTAATTCTTGGGCGATTTCGAGTGCTACTTTTTCAGTGTTACCACCTTTTGATGAATAAATGACAACTGGATTCATCGGATTAACCTGCCAAACAAATTATGGCAACAAATTAAAGCCTTCCTTAAGAACATCCTCGCCTTCGTTACCCCGAGCTGATTAAAGAGTAGACTTTTTGGTACTGAGAAGGCAGAGCAAATTCGCTGTCCGCGTAAATAATGTCTACATTAAACCCTTGCTTCTGCAACGTTGACTGCATGAGCTCCCACATTTGTATCGTCTGATTATCCGCCTTGAATATGCCCCAGACCTTATCCTCCATCCACCTTGTTCCCCACCCGTAGTTTTGAGGCAAAATCAACACAGAGTTAGCTTTGATGGAACCACGGATTTCATCGGGGTTCTTAATGACACCTTTCCAGAAGGATTCTAAGGCTTCAAAATGCTCCTCTTGCATAGTTCCAAACGGGTTAGAATCCGAGTCATAATAGTCAAATAACACAATGTATTTGCCTCCGCATTCATAGGCAGTACGCATTTGACTTAGGATTTCCGTACCGTTATCAAGATAAGGCGGCTGCTGATATTTCCAAGTTATAAACACTCCCCACTCTTTACCCTGAACTTGTGCAGCTCCACGAATTTGCGCAATCTGCTGAAGCAAAGTAAGATTCCATCCCACCTGACTTAAAACCACATCATAACCTGATAAATAATCAAACCAGTATAGACCATAATCTGAAGTGAAAACTTTCGTATTACTCTTTAAATAATCAATGTTCACTTTGTCCCGCTCAATGAACCTTTGAGCCGTATCGTTTACATCTTTAAAAGGACGTATGCTCAGGAGTTGCTGGTAGCTTTGATAGCTAAAACCGTCTGGTGCCGCTGTAACAATGTCAACCGTGCCATTTTGGTAGAAAGTTGCTTCGCTATTGATGTCTGTGCCACTTGGCTCAAACAAGTGTATAACACCATTGAAGTCAAAGTTAATCTGCACACCGTTGGGCTTTTGAACAAAAATATCGCCATACTCAGTTTTGGTTATTTTATCTCCAGTAACCGAGTCTTCAAAAGTAACATAGCTATCAAGCATTTTTCCACCTGCCTCATCGGCATAATAGACACCCAAGAAATGATCACCCCACCTCACTTTTGCACTATCAAGCCAACTTGAAAAAGAGGCTTGAACATAGGCGCCAAAATAAGGTAGAAAAAACATACCCGCAGAAACGGCATAATCACCCAATTCATCCACACTTTTGAAATCCCGCTGCAGTAGACCCGACTGCAAAACAAAGAGGTTCGTGTAGCCCTTGACTTTGTCAATCAACATTTTTCCATCTGCAACAGAGTTTCCACAATAAGCTACCCCAACATAGGCATCCGCGGGTCTGCTAGAAGCATCAAATTTAGTGACAAAAAATGCCGCCGACAAAACTGTGATTATAACTATGACTGCTAAAGTTGCTGCATATGTCCTCTTCACGCGATGCCCACAATGTATGGTTAATCAGGGTTAGTTGATAAAACTTTCTTTAAATGATGTTTTAACATCAACTTTGAGTTCTCACAATCAAAAAAAATAATATCCGATATGAATGCCATGAAATAACTACACAACTAATTTGCATAGATGTCGTTTATCTGTAGTTCAATTTTTTATTTATTGCTCGTTTCCGAAGTATTAATAAGCTAAAAGAATCTAAACTAAATTTGGGTATTATAGTATGCTAAAGGGTAAACTGAAAATTTTTCTAATAGCTTTATTGTTACTTGCATTAATTTTGCCAACTTATCTTTCTTTTGTTTCATCTTCAACCGGAAACATAAAGATTAACACTTTAGACGTCAGCATTCCTGGACAACAAGTTCAAGCAGGAGGCAACATAAATCTATATTTTGGGGAAATTATGTGGGATGGACCTCAATTTTACCTATTTTTAAGTCCTGACGGTACCACACAACTTACATCAGGTTCAGTTTACACTCCGACTTTTTCAGCTTACGATGTTGCAGACACAACAAAGATCTCTAACTATACAGGTGACAACGGAGTTTGGCTTTTGGGCAACAACTGGATAAACGGCAGCATACCCTCAACAACTGCACTTGGAAGTTATTACATAAAAGCCGTCGACCAAATCGGGGCATCTGTCGCCGTAACGGACACATACATCACAGTCAACCCCATAAACTATAATGCCCAACTAAGCATTTCGCCTCCTTCAGGACCCGGAGGAGTCCCAATCACATTCACAGGCTCAAACTACCCTGTCGGAGCCAACGTAGTAATATCCTATCTTGACCCAGCATTCAACACATGGAATTACCTAACAACAACAATATCTAATGCATCAGGACAAATCTGGGCAACTTCAACAGCTCCAGATTTATTGAAATCTCTTGGCACCTCAGATTATCCCGAGACCTACACCTCAATTTATTATAGATCAACCGTTGGAACTCAAGTATTGAGCAACGCCAACTACAACCAATATCAACGTGGATTAAAGACCATTGGAAACACAACCGCCTATGGACTTTATGGCAACGGAACAAACTTGGTTTCAAACGTCAGAACCGTGGTCGGGGACACAATTGCCCTCTCAGGAAAATGGTTCAACCCAGGCCCCATTTACATCCGATGGGATGGCGTTAACGTCGTCGGAACCGTCTCTAGTAATCAATGGTTAAACGCAAACATAATCGGAACCACCGCAACGAACGCAACTGGCAGTTTTAGCACTTACGTTGTAATTCCAAACGCCAATGCAGGAGAACACTACTTAGCCGTAGAAGACTCCCAAACAAGGATAACTGTGAAAATCTTCGTATCCACTGCCTCATTACAACTTACACCCGCTTCAGGACCAGGAGGCGCAATTGTCCAATTTAGCGGTTCAGGCTATCCCGCTTCAACCTCTGTGAGCGTACAATACCTGGATCCTACATTTGGAACATGGAACTACTGGACCTCTACCATCTCTGATTCAGAAGGAAAAATATCATTCAACGCAGAGATGCCTGACCTAAAGCAGTCATCAACCAATGGTGACAGCAACTATTCTACCACACTTTCTTTTAGAACACAAATAAACAATGTCCCCTACTCATATGCAGACTACATCGAATTCGCAAGAGGCCTCCAACAGATTGGATCCCGCACGGCCTATGCACTTTTCGGTAACGGAACAGACGTATCTTCATATGTAAGCATAAAATCCGGCAACAGCTTATTTATTTCTGGCAAATGGTTCTACCCTGGCATTAGTTTACATCAAATTTGACGGCGTTGCAGTAGTAGGTACGGTTACCGGTCAAGAATGGCAAAACGCCCAAGTAATCGGTTCAACAATTGCCAACCAAAAAGGTTCTTTCAATACAACCGTAACTATTCCTAACGCTAGCGGTGGCCCACATTTCTTATCAATCGAAGATTCCCAAACAAAACTAATAACCAAAGTAAACGTTACAGCACCTATAATTCCAACTCCAACACCAACTCCTATCCCCATAACACCAACCACTACACCAACTAACAACCCAACACCAACACCCACCACTAACCCATCATTGCCAACACCAACAATTACCCTTACCTGTAAAAGTACAACTTCAGCCAGCGGCTCCAAAGTTGAAATAAGCGGCAATTTAATGCTCAACAGCAACTCCGTTGCTGACTCACCAATACTGATCTCCTACAGTGTTACAGGCGGCAACTCTTGGGAAAGCTTGACACTTGTAAAAACATTACCCGACGGCAGTTTCAAAGCCATTTGGAACCCTGATGTAACTGGAAACTACCTCATCAAGGCAACCTCAGATAAAACGTCAACTATGAATGGGGCAAGCAAAACCATAAACTTAGCATTAACACCTGATCCCGAACACAACGTATTCACTTTAACCTCAAACTCGACGATAACGCAGTTTGCCTTTAACCCAGACAGTAAAGAATTGAGATTCATTGCCTCTGGAACTTCGGGCACAAAAGGATATGTTAACATCTACATTCCAAAAACGATTTTAAGCGACATTTCAACACTCAAAGCATACATTGATGGCAACCAAACAAACTTTACTAGTGAATCCCAAACAGACTCATGGCTCATATCCTTCACCTACTTACACAGCACACACACAATTACTATGGCAATGGGTGATGTTCTTGAGGTATCCAATACTAACACAGATTCACTTCCTCAATGGTTACTGTATGTAATACCCATCGCGATAGTTGTCGTAATAGCAGTCGTGGCAGTCGTCTTCAAAAGCAGAGCTAAAAAATCTCCAAAACCATAAAACAAAACTTCCTTCTTCTTTCCTTAACCGGTTCTTTCATGCTGAACAAAATATTTAATCGGTAAAAAAACGTTTTAATCTGCAAAATTATTGACAATTTGTTCATCTTCTCTTGATACTATTGCAATGATACTAAAATTGAAAGAAAAAAATCAGTTTTTTTAAAACATCGCTTATCTATTCTATTTCTAAATCTTTAAGAAACTAGAGATTTGGAAATTTAGTTTCCTATCCTTTTGTAAGCACTATTTCAATTGTTGAAACCATTCGATGATCTAGTTTCGCCTTCTCTTGCGGGCATCTCTTCTGTTCCTATCGCGATTTTGCTAACTTTCAGGTCTTTTAAGAAGCGATTTCTCGTTATTTCAGCTGCATCAACCGCTGTAGTTATTGCTTGTCCTCTGGCCTTCAAAGTTATTTCTTTGGCATTGCTCGCCGACATTCCTGTAATTATCGCTAGAACATAGTCCATGGGCATTTTATTTCCTACGAAAACAATTCCTGATCTTTCAGTCATTTCAATCACCATTTCAATAAAACGTTACGATCTATATAATACAACATTACTTATAAGAACGATTAAAAAATTGAAGTATCCAGTCTTAGTGTTAACTTTTTGGACATTTTGGGTCACGCTAAAGCTTATTCGTCATAAAATAAAAATTGACACCGAATAGATCATGATAACATATGAGTTAAATGAGAATGTAATTGGTTTCTAAACTAATCAAGCACGCTCTTAGGGGTTTTTGTCTTTGTCATCTTATTAGTTCGAAAAAAATCCTCTGATCTAATAATCAAGCAATTTAATTTAAACATTGACTTGCACCGTTTCAATTTAGGGGTTTACTGAGGCTTCTGGATAATGTTAGGAGGCAAACAGGACAGATATTGGGCAGTTCTTGCCAAATAAGCGACTCAAACTGGCCTTTAGCTCATCTACAGCAAAGCTATTATTTGAACAAGTCGCTAAGCTGGTATTGCATATTTGAGTCCCTATATGTTGGACGTGAGAATTAATGCAAGACCAGAATTCAAGTGGCGTAGAGTTGAACCGAGAAGACAAAATAATGAATACCATTGTCAACACGAGTATTTTGCTTATGAGCACTTTTATGGGCGGTTTTAGTGAACTCATGGTTAATGTTACCAGTGAATTGGCTTCAGGAATGACCGAAGCTTTCGCTGGAGAAGAAAACGGAAAAAAAGCTCGTGAAAAAGTAAAGCAAAATCTACCTGAAATTAATGATAAAATGAGAGCGATGATTTCAGATATGCGTAAAGATATTTACTTGCAGATGGAACAGAAAAATAAGGAAATTGCACCTTTCATGACTGATCCAGTGTTTGATTTAGGTCCCCAGAAAGTGGATGCTTATGATTTTGGACTCCCCAAACTAAGTTCACGACTTGATGATGATGCACTAGCGCAGTATAGTTATCTGTTAATAAGCGAGGACGCAACTTTTACAGAGCTATTTGGTCAAATAATAGATTGGCTAAATAGTCTTCCAAAAACACCAAAGGACATTGAAGATAAATAACGGCGTTTTTCATTTTTAGAGCCTACTAATATTTTTAAGAATTTAACTAATAAATTTAAGAGGCATAAGTGTTGCGCGCATTTAAGCCAAATAATTATCGTCTATTCTACGCCAGTTTGATATTTTCAAGCCCATTTACCGTTTAACTTTTTGCGAACCAAGCGGGGGCAAGCGAACCGTAAAAGTTGTGCCCTTTCCTTCTATGCTCTCGAAGGTACAAAACTGACGCTTAGGGTGGGATTCGAACCCTCTGAGAATAGAGATATCACCCTCAAGCCCTTTATTGTTTTCAGAGATTCTGCCGTTTGCTAACTTCAACTGAAGGTTTATTTTTGCAAGTTTTCAAGAACGCTCTTGTTTTCCTCACCATAAATAGTGGATTCTGGCTTCTTTGTATACAGGTACAATATTTTGGATTCTGTTTCAACGTTAAAAGTAACCCTCAGCGGACGAATCCATCCTCTTGTGTCTTTAAACTGTCTTAACGTATCATCCCAACCAAGATAGACATCCTTAATATCTTCAGAAGAGAAGAGAAAACTCGCGGGTTCGTTGGTAGTGGCGTCTTCTCCTTTTAACATTATTTTATCTCGCTCAATCGTTAGTTGCCCTTTGTATTTATGCAGAGGTTTGCCCAATGGCTGTGATGTGTGAGCTTTAATATTTTTTACTACACTACTTCTTAGCGTCATTATATCTTCCTCAAACCCCCAAATTGCATCATAAACGAACATTTTCTTTTCCATTACCATACTATGATTGCTTACCCAAAGCTCAACTGCATCTCCTCTTTCAAGGTTGAGATGTTTGGCTATTTCCTGAGGAATAGTTATTCTTAGAGAATTACCAACTTTCATAACGCTTCCTTCAAACTTTACAGCCATAGTATCACCTGATTATAGCGTTCTTGCGTAACCTAAGCACTAAAAACACGGTGATGCAAAGCAAAATTAAGCCGCTAACCAGAAATGCCCAGCCTTCCACGCTTGCTGGAGCTATATATCCTAAGTAACCCGTTGCTTTTGGAAAATAAAATTGTGGAAACAGATAATATGGGACAGTTAAAAGAAGAATAGCCATAACTCCGGCTATACTTGCTGTTGCTCCGAGGGCTCGTTTGGATAATGTTGTTACAATCATACTCTCACCAATAAAACGAAGACGCAAATGTAAGATAAAAAGATACTTGCAGAGTACTTATAGAATACTCTAACCTCACCCATATTGAGGTTCACTGAGTAACATATAATTTTACCAGTCAGATGAGAGCTTTAAAACGCCAAAATATGAATGAAATATTTGTTTTTTTAGCATGGCAATTGTTGTCATCAACGAATTTATTTACCGAAAGATCCATTATTGAATCAACAGATGGGCAATAGATAGTCAAGCACACTGCAATTATTGCTGCCGGTATTTCAGGATTAGCGGCAGTAATAGTCGAAGTGAAATAGCAAACTCAACTACTACCAAAGATTATAGACTATACTGGATAGAAGAAAACAATTTCTTCAGGGATAACTGATCTTCTTTATTTTTTTAATTCTAAAATTAATCTGGAGTTACCTGAGAGTATGATACAGGTTCAAATCACCTCAAGGCGTCAACAGTTATGCTTCTTTTGAAAGGACCCAACGTAACATAATTCCAATAGCAATAGCATCCAAAGACAAAAGATTCCCTGGTATTGATGAGTAACCAAACACGAGTATTGCTACGCCGTTCCAAACAAAAGACAAGCAACCTAACTTAATCAAATTTGACGCTAAGGAATTATCCAACTTTGAAACCAACTTTCTAACAATGTAGATGTAAACAACCAATGAAGCTAATAAAAGGCTTACAGAGTACCAATCGAACCCCGTGTAACTTAACCCCCAATAAACCACAGCTCTTATGATTAGATTACCCAAACCGCGATTTGCAAACTCGAGCACAGCTGGAAATGCTAACGCAGCGCAAGCCGCCAAAAAGTAGGGACTAAACATTATTGAAGAACTTATTCGTATCTTGAATTTTTGAACAATGAGAATCAAAGCGGAAAACAAAGCAAGGGTCATGAGTAGAAGTGGACCAAACATTCCAATTGCAACCACAGGATACGGAACCGCTATACTAAGGTAAGTTTGACTCCAAAAATAGAGTCCCTCCAGGGGCTTTGTTAAAAATGCAAAGCCAACAATTAAGAAAACAATCGATAGATTTCTTCTTTTATGCCGAAACATCATGACAGCTATCCAAAATGAAGAGAATGCTGGACCTATCCAAAAAAGGACAAACTCGGCTAATTCAACGTACTGACCTGGTAGCGGGTACGCGATTGAGCTTGAATACAAGATTATAAGGGAGGTTATTAGTAGAGTTTGAAAAACTAAAAGAGCACACACTTCTCTACTAAACGCGCCTCTTAACTCTGAGAATCTGATTTTTTTTATAAATAATATTAGAAAAATGGTTTGAAGCATGAGAAAGAAAGGTTTCAATATGGTAGAAAGCGGATAGGGAGTTTCGGACATATAGAAAAAGAATAATCGAACAGTTGTATCAAGAAAGTTTATGAATCCAAATAAAAAGGAAAGAAAAATAAGGTTTGGGGCGGTTATTCGCAATTTTTTCAGCTGCACTAATTTTTTATCCGCCTATGAAAAATGTTCGAGCTGTAGGTGTTGTTCCTCCTTTGTGATCAATTGTTCCGCCTGAACTGCCTCCACCATTGCTGTCCCAATCGATGACCATTGTGTATGTGCCGCCGATCTTCCATGAAATGTCTTTTCCAACTGTGTCGTTGCTGCTTAGAGGTTTCACAAGCTCAATAGTGATTACGTTGGTTGCTCCGACTGTCATGGCGCCTTTACCGTCTTGAATCGCGTCTGCTTTAGCTGAAGAGAACGTTACAAAAGATGCATCGCTGTAACTGTTTGGTGACAGATTATCATCGCCAAAGATGGCGAAGTCTGCTCCAGAGTCATGAGTGCCTTCAGATCCAAGTTCTAATGCAAGCCAGGGGTTATTTGAGTCGGCTTTGAATTGCATTGCGAAGTATAGGTTGGTTCCGTCGTTTTTGGTCCAGATTTCGGCTGTTCCTTGTGGGTCTATGGGTATGTTTGTGTAGTGTTTGGCGTCGTTCCATTCTGTTCCTATTATCCCGTCAATTTGTGGGTCGGGTATTGCTGTTGCTTTGATAGCTACGAAGTCAACTCCAGCCGGAATGGGTATTGGAGTCTGGGATGGTGCAGAGGTTGGCTTTGAAGTTGAGGAAGGGGTTGGGGTTAGCGATGATGTTTGAGTTGGAATTGTTGGTAATGTAGGAGTTGGAGCCGAAGTTGCATTTTGGTTCGGCGTCGTTGAAGGTAGTTGAATGGTTACCGGAGTGGGTGTTGTTGTAGCCTCTTCATCTGAAACGTAAACTGTTGCAGATATTGATACAGTTGAGTTCACTGGTAAGTTTGGGTTGAGGTCTAATGTGACTTGGGATGTCATGTTGGGCGCTATGAAGGGTAATTTGATGTCAAATGATTGGTTGGAAACTGATGCTTCCACCGATCCATAGTATGATTTTGATGGGTCTTTGTTTTGAACTGTTAAGTTTAATTTGTCAAGGTTTCCAACTGTATCGTACGTTAGTCCGCTAAGGTCTACGACTGAAAGTTTAGTATTGTCGTATTGAAGGTTGTAGTTTGTGGCTGAGTATGTTTTTGTTTCTCTTACTAAGACATCCGCGCTGACGGCAACAATTGTGCTTGCAATCATGAGCAATGCAATGACGTAGAGAGCGGTGCGTTTTTGCTTTAGGATTTTTAACATTTTGTCTTTTTTCTCCATGCTGTTTTGAACCATAACGATGTTATTTCAATATTCTTGAAAAGCTAAATTGACGGATTTGCGAAGCCCAGGTCGATTTTTGAAAAGTTCCCTTAACCCAATTTGCGAACTCCATATGGCAACGGGCAATTTGAAAAATCTCTAGTGTATTAAGCCATATTTAGAGCTTAGAACAAACAAAGACTTGCATTATAGCTCATTTACGCGGTATAAAACAACCTACAGCACAAAAATCTGAAATAACGTAAAAACATGTATATTAACATAAAATATTGTGTTTTAGGGCACATTTTTCCTATACACAGATAAGACCACAAACAAAGTTAGGAATATAAATTTCCGTTTGACTTCATTACAGAACTTGTTAGAGCCTTAAGAGAAAGGTGCACCAGAGCATTAAAACCTGAAAATGTGTTGAAGATGAGAACACATCCTACCAAAAACCTTGGTCAGGATAATTAAAAAACCTAAAAGATGAGGCACCTATTACTTGGAACGTTAACTTCCGAGTCGAAATTAATTAACAATTTTATAGTAACAAATAAAGCCAGTATTCGACAGGATTAAACAGAGGTATTCAATGTGACGCGAGAAACCAATAAAGCTACGACTGAAGAAACGCTGGATCCTAATGATTGGGAATCTACTCGAAAGCTCGGCCACAAGATGCTTGACGACATGATAGATTACCTGAAAACTGTTCGAGAGCGCCCTGTCTGGCAAAATATTCCCGACCAAGTCAAATCCAATTTTACAGCACCCGTGCCGGTTAATCCTGAACAACCTGAAGAAGTCTACCAGGAATTTGTGGAAAAAGTGTTGCCATATCCAATGGGAAATATCCACCCACGCTTCTGGGGTTGGATACTGGGAACGGGAACTGTAACTGGTGCCTTTGCCGAATTATTGGCAGCCTCTATGAACACAAACAATGGAGGGGGAAACCATATCGCTAACCACGTTGAAAAACAGGTCCTCGACTGGATTAAGGAAATGCTCGGATTTCCAGCCTCAGCAAGCGGAATATTAACCAGCGGTTGCTCAGCCTCTAACCTGATCGGTTTAGCAGTCGCACGCAACATGAAAGCAAGCTTTGACCTACGCAAGAAAGGACTACAACTTTCACCTGAAAAGATGGTACTTTATGCCAGCGAAGAAGCCCACAGTTCAATTCAGAAAGCGGTTGAACTTCTTGGACTTGGAAATGAGGCACTCCGATTGCTACCAGTTAACGATCATTTCCAAATTGACGTCACAAAACTCAATTTAGCCATCATACGAGACCGCAAAGAAGGCTTCGCACCATTCTGCGTTGTTGGAGCTGCAGGCACAACGAACACTGGAAGCGTTGATGACCTTTATTCCTTGGCTAACTTATGCAGGAGAGAAAAACTTTGGTTCCACGTTGACGGAGCGTTCGGTGCGTGGGCTCGGCTGTCGCCTAAAGCAAAAAAATTGGTTGTCGGAATTGAGTTGGCTGACTCGTTGGCTTTGGATATGCATAAGTGGATGTATATGCCCTACGAAATTGGATGTGTTCTAGTGCAGGAAGAAAAGTATCATCGTAAGGCTTTCTCTTTAACTCCTGATTACCTTGCTCATGGGAAAGGAGAACGCGGTGTTACTGGAGGCGATTTACCTTGGTTTAGCGATTACAGTTATGAGCTTTCACGAGGATTTCGGGCGCTTAAGGCGTGGATGTCGATTAAAGAGCATGGCTCAAAGAAATACGCTAGGATAATTCAGCAAAACATCGATCAAGCTTTTTATTTGGGCGAACTGATCGAAGCTTCGACTAATCTGGTGCTTTCGGCACCGATTACACTTAATATTGTCTGTTTCCGGTTTGTCTCAACCGAGGTAGATGACATCGTGCTTGATGAAGTTAACAAGCAAATTGCCATTGAGTTACAGGAAAGCGGCATTGCCGTTTTAACCGGGACAATAATCAATGGAAAATATGTTCTTCGTGTAGCTAACACTAATCATCGGAGTCGCCGTGAAGACTTTGAAACTATGGTAAAAGAAGTATTGAAAATCGGGAAAAAACTCATAAACTTGCGCTGAAAAATAGCTTTCTAAACTAAAAAGGCTGTTGGGCTGTTGGCGACAGCTCCTCTCCAGTAGCGTAACTGGACTTAAAATGAGCATTAAGCGTTGACATAGTAAAGTTTGCTTGAGGTTGAGGAGGTTGGTCTTGAAACCGTCACCCGTGGAAAAATCACCCTCACCACACCATTTTTTATCAAGTGTAATTGATTTGAAACATATAATCGAAAAAAGCAGAAAGCAATAAACTTATAATCCTATCAAACCAATAAAACCGAGTAAGTGGATAAAATGGACAGAAAATTAAAAACTATACCTGAACCGAAAAAGGGAACCCGAACCGTTTTTGCATCAAAAACGTTGCCAGTAATTAAAAGCAAGGGTGGTAATACTACTTATCTATGTGGTAATTGTGGAGCAAAGCTAGGCGAGAACATCATCGAAGGAAAATTCAAGAATGTTGCGTTAAAGTGTCCCACCTGCAACCTCTATAACGACATATAGTTTAGGTGACGATTTTTCACTGCTTCTCTTACAAAACTCATGACTGCCCTATGCAGAATTAGCTGACAATTGCTTCCTATGCGAAACCACAAAATCCAGCCAAACCTCAAAGAAGAATACTTATCTATAAAAAAGCTACTTGAAACAAAACTATACTAAATCAACAAATATTTTTTTATCTATAAAACAAACCCTCAACAAGTCTGATTTTCCTCTCTTGGGTTAACCATTAAGATTTTAAAAGTAAATCAACAAAGTTTATAACAGCGTTATAACTTAATTTTATACTAAAAAGAAGGAAACATTATGTTAAAGAAAAAATTATTTGTTCTATGCCTAATCAGCATGTTCATTCTTTTATCAATTCTCTCTACAGCAAACGCCCAGACACCTCAAACCAACTTGGTCAAGAAAGCTTCACTAGCTATTGGAGCAGGCACCTTTATTCATGAACACGATAGTGTAACTCATAACCATTATTTCGCGTTTGGTGTTTCAGACGGGAATCTCAAAAAAGACGGTTGGCACTACAATCCAGTCGGCAAATTCTACATGATAGCAACACACGAAAACGAAGTTCACATGATTGCTAAAAGTTACCAGATTGAACGTTTCATGGTAACCAAAGTTGATGGCGGCTTAAAAGTGGTATTTGAAGGCGTCGCCACTGTGAAGCACATGGACGAAGATTGGCAGAAAGGCTGGAAATTCACTGTTGAAGCTTTCGACTCTCGTTCAAAAGGAGAAGACTTCATACATATCGCATTCACAGCTCCAGCACCAGATGGAACACAGCACCACATGGAAGGAGAACTAACCTCTGGAAACATTTTGATAAAATGAATTAGCGTTACACAGATTTAGAATTTCTATCCACTTTTTTTATCATGTAACTTGATTATTGCAGCTGAAATCTTATCAAGTTTCTTTTCGTTTCCAATATCACGTGAAATGAGGGTCATCAAAAACCATATTCAAGTTTAATTAAAAAAACTCGGAGTTTCTCTGCTGTTCATGCGACTAAAACTCATAGAAAACTGAACAAAAAAGAGTAAGTCCAAGATTGCAGATTACCGTTATTAATTACACCATTTAGTCCTGAGGTTGGGGATTCCTTTGAAATGGTCATCGTCTGAAATAAGTGTACACTCATATAGTTGAGCTGTAGCTGCAATTATACTATCAGCCATAGGCATATTTCGAGTACTCCTAAGCTCAGCACTCCTCACTGCAATAGCATAGTCAACACCGACAACAGTGAATTCAGCAACTATAGTATGGCTCCGAAGAGAAGCAACTTCTCTTCCGCTTCGTTTCATACTAATACGATGCAATTCATGAATTGACAAGATAGAAACTAATTTTTCCTTTGTTGATTTTGCCTCTTGCTTTAGCTTTTTCACAATCTCAATATTACTTGAATAAAAATATTCGAAGAAGAAACGCGTATCATAGAGACGCTTGTCAGACATCATTATCTTCTTCCCGCATTTCGTCTAGTTCTTTCTTCAATTCTTCAACTGTAACTTCCCCCGCCCCCGATCCAGCAAGATCAAAGAAGCTAGGGCACTTCCTTATCACTATTTCACCGTCTTTTTCAATGATTTCTACTCTGGAGTTTTCTTCTATGTGAAACTTTCGACGAAGTTCAACAGGAATTGTCACTTGTCCTTTTCTTGTTACAGACATTTCACAAGTCAAACTTACACCCAAGTACACCTTGCTCAAGGTATTACTTAAGGATAACTAATACGCCAAACAATTCCAAAAGTATGGAGTTGACGCTCAGATGAAGCATAACTGACCATATAACGATAAATGAGGGGCCGTAAAAAGTCGTGTAACTTGGGAACAAATCTTGAATTTGAGAGGAGAAGTTGAGAAAACACATGTTCTTAGAAATATTTTCTCCAGAACTGCAATGACTATTCAAACCAGAGTTCGCTATTGTTTTAAGCTGCGCACATTAAGCCATAATGCGACTCCAAGAATTGGCAGCGTCACTATCCAAAAATCTGTTAAAGGCAAAAAATCACGGTAAACAGGAACCCAAACAGAAACCACATCATAAATAACAAAGTAAACCCCAAATAAACAAATTGCAGCCCCCACAAAATGTAAGGTAGGTTTTCTAGGCGCCAAAATTCTAAGCAAACAACAGTTGTAAATAGGGCTGCAATAAGCAAGGTCAAACAAGAATTCACAAATCCAACGACCTCAAAGAAACCAGCCTGAAGCGGCGCGGAAGCTGAAAGCGCATAAACCCATAACAAACCATGCCTAACCCAAAAACCAAACAAGTACAAAGGAGCGGCAATAACTACCCACTTAAGAATCGAAGAGGTATCTTGGGGATACTTTAATTTTCGGCTCAGAATAAACAGAGCTGGGAAAATGAGCAGTGCTTGAAGCAGAACGGAGATGCCGGTGTAAAAATTCAAGAAGGCACTCGTTGAAATAGCTGATCCAATCAGATGGTTTGCCGCTGCCGGTAAAAGTAGAAGAAAGTAGAGTGATTCAAAAAGCAAAACAATCCTAAACCTTTGGAGATATTTAGGGTTATTTTTAAGGTAAAGTATAGCGGAGTTTACTGCTAAGATAGCGGCGATTAGGCGAAGGTAGCTTCCGATTGAACCAGCAATTTCTTGGAACAAAAAAAGAGCAAGTTGTAGCTCGGGGTGGCTGCTTGTTATGAAGTTTGGCAAGACAACGACTACTGCTGGTAAATGCCCCACAAAGAAAGTTGTTGTAATAGCCTGATAGAAGGTGTAGAGCAGAAAAGAGATGGCAACTAAGATTAGTGATGTTTTCAGAAAAATGTTAGTTTCCCGATTCATCGCCATCAGTTTCTTAAAAAGGGGTTATCCTAAATATCAGCTTTCGTCTTTTCTTTGATTTAAGGTCAAGGCAAGGATGCGATAAAGATGGAAATCGATAAAGACTATCTTACCGCATGAATAGAGATGCCCAGCAAACAGAATAACAATCTCATCCCAATCGGAGTATTCACAGCAATTCTCGCAATCACAGCCATAATCTTGCTCAACGAACAATACTGGTATTTCTGGACCATGTTGGCAGTTACCGGATCAATTATCCTTGGCTCAAGTTACAAAAAAACTAATCCACACAAAATACTCACACTGCTAATCTCTTCAAACATAGTTTTAGACAGCTTAGCAATAGCGATTTGGGCAGTTTTCCCAAGCACCCAATGGAGCATTTACAAGTTAGGCTTCACAATTGTGGGCGCTGAAACAGGTGTGGCAATAGTGCTATTTGCTTTTGTGCTGTTTGGACTATTTAAAAAGAAGAACTCTGCACCCTTTCTAGCAATTGCCCTTACAGTAACTCAGCGAATTTTTGCCACTTATGTGTTCTTTCCAAGCAAAGCACTTCTAGTTACCCTAATGTGGAGCATATTGATTATCTACTTTGCACACGCAGACATAAAATCTAAACAAACACTTGTAGCAAATTAAAACATAGACAAAATTTGAATTCAACCATTTGCTTATTAAAACTAATCCAACAAAAAAGTTCTTCAAATAATAGAAGCAGTAATCTAGTCGAAATTTGAAACATCAACTACCACTTTCAAGCTCTATGACAGTACTAAAAGAACAACATTTTTATTTCTACAGTCGTTCTTCTTTTGAGCTTAATAGGACAAAAGAATCCTTATATGACAACTCTGCAATAGGCTTGGCATGGCAGAACCAAAAAACGGTCGACCAATCTTCTTTCCCCCAAAATTGGTTTTATACGGCAACCTCGCCCTTTTCATGTGGATTGTTCTTGACACAGTTGCTTTTCTACTATTTGATTTAACGACCGGTATTGTGTTTTTTGTGGCGACTCTAATCTTAATCTATGGTTTACTGCATCTTCTGGGTTGTCTACGCCCATGCTACAACTGCATAAAATGCACACACGGAATGGGACGTCTAGCAGCATTATACTTTGGCAAACGCATCTTTAAAGACTACAAATACAACTACAAACTACCCACAGCAATACTCTTCACATTGTATATCGGGGTGGTTCCAGCAACATTCGCGCTCTACTTTGCACTCACTGATTTCACATTCATTAAAGCAGCGGTTTTTGTGGTTCTCTTAGCGTTTACGATCTATAGCGGTTTAACATGGCGAACAAAAAAACCCACAACCACATAAAGGAAAATTTTACGCAATAAGCGCAAATCCAAAAATAATAGGATATTCTTCAACCAGTTTACATTAATAGTGGATTGATCTCGCTTAAGCAGCTGAGAAGTTAGCTATGGACCATCACATTGACCTTGTCAAATTCTTAATGTCCGAAGAAAGAAAACAATGGCACAATCCCCAAACCATCCTAAACCAGGTAACCAAAGGAATGACTATAGCAGATTTAAGTTGTGGACCTGGCTTTTTCACTATACCAATGGCTCAGATGACAGGAGACGAAGGTCTCGTTTACGCCGTCGACATCAACCAAACAATGCTAAATGCCTTAAAAGAAAACATTCCTAAATCCGAAGTGAACCCAAACATTATAAGAATAGTAAATAGCGATGTGTGCCATACGGGATTCCTAAAGGATCCGTCGACCTTGTCCTATTCGCCAACTTTCTCCATGAGGTTGAGGATAAGAAAACGTTTTTCCAAGAAGTTAGACGCATATCTAAACCATCAGCCTTCATTGTTGATGTAGACTGGAAGAAGACCCAATCTGAATATGGACCGCCGCTTAAAGATCGACTCTCAGAAGAAGAGGCCACTGGGGTTCTTGCAGAAAACGGTTTTTGCGTCATTAAACAAATAGACTTAGGACCAACTCACTATGAATTAATTTCTAAACAAACAGCCTCAACCATGAATGAACCCTAACTTGGATAGAAAACAACCAAATTAGTTCTTGGCGCTCAAAATTGATGGCTGAAAAATAACAATGTTTTTTCAACTTGTTGTTTTTCACTAAGAGTTTGGCAATACAATTAAGTTTGAAAGAAAAAATCAGTTCTTTTCCAATCAACATAATTTTTTTTACTGCTAAATTAAAAAAAGGGAAAGATTGTTTTGTTTTTAGTGTTTAAGGTCGTTTTCTGAGCATCAATAGAGCCAGTACAATGGCTACTACGATGATTAAGACAAACAAGCCAGCGGTTGCAGGAACAAAGTACATGTCAGCAGCAGACAGCGCTATTTGTGTTGGTTCTGGTGTTGAAACGGTTGTTTCGTAGGCGGTGAAATATGTTGAAGCGGTTGAACTACCGTACGATGCGGATCCTGAGAAAGTAGCGATAACTCGATACAATCCAGGTACTTGGGGAGCCCATGCAATTCCATATACTCCATTTGTGTCGCTAGTTGCAGTCCCAATGTTTATTGTGTTTCCGTTAGGATCAAGAGCGGTCAACGTGACTTTAACGCCAGTAGCGTCAGTGGGCTTTGGCATTTGCATATGTTGGTATTCCATCCATGAATCCATTGACTCGTCAGATATTGCAGCAGTACCAGATTGAGCGGGTGAGATATCAAGAACTGTGCCAGTTATGGTGAAGCTTTGTCCCACTTGGATAGTAGTTGAGGGTGCTGCAAGGGTAGTTTCACTTTTGCCTTTGCCAACAGCGTACATGTACCCAGTGTATGCATCAGAATACAGTAGATATCCATCAGCTATTGAACCTTGAAAAACACGAGAACCCGTTCCAAGTCCTGATTGACATGAAGCGATCTTCCATATGCCTTCTCCAGTAGTAATGTTGATTGCGTGCATCTTCCAGTCGCGTCTAAGGGGTTGGCTTGGTGAATGTTCTGAGTTCATTGTATAGTAGATTCCACCAGCGATTATACTGCAAGCGTGCCAGGGTTGTACTGTTTCACCGTCTGGGTCCAGTATAGGGGCTTTCATAGGGGTATGTTGGTTGAGTGTAGACCCATTCAACTTTGCCGTTTGTCCAGTTAATTGCAGCTACAGCATCGTATTGATTTGACAGAATTAGACCGCCGTATGATGTGGATCCATAGGTGCCAAAGGTTGCCCAAGGCCAACTAGATAGCTCGCTCTTCCATAGTTCCTGTCCAGTCCTTAGATCAAAGCAATGCCAGTAACCATCGTTGTAGCGTCTAGCAAACTTACCATGATCAGTCAATGAAGGACCAGCAAATGTGCCATAACCTATTGTTGTGTTAACGTCAGCAAGCAAGTTTCCAGTTGTGAGGCTATAGGTCCTTATGCGGCTGGTTTCTGCGCGGACAGCGATTTCTGCTTCAAAATCTGTGCTTGTTGGTAAAGAATTGAATGCCCAAGTGATGTTGCTTATGATTCTTGATGCCAAAGTGCTAGATGTACCCATTGTTGTCCAGTTTATCAAACGGTACTGCGCCGATGCACCACTGCCAATTGTCTGTACGGACAGTACGTAGGGGTCTTTGTAGAAATAGCCAGTTGTTAATGGGTCAATTGAGTAGTTGCCGATTCTATCGCCGTTCATAGGATTGTATTTTATCAGTTGTCCGCCGCCGATGTAGCCTAGTAATGGTCGAACTTCGTATGGTTGTGATCCTTCGACTGGTCCAGCAGGTGGAGCATACATAATGAATGTTGGTCTTTGGTTAAATGGCACATCGACTTTTTCCCAAATTATCTCACCTGTTCGTATATCGTAGCATTGCCAAACGTTCTGAGTCGTTCCATTGAAGGGCATAATAACAGAATAGTAGCCTCTACCGCCATAGATCATCGTTGGGTGTCCGTCTACTGAGTCACCAGCATTCGCTCCAGATAAGCCAGGGTTATGCAGCAAGGACTGGTCACCAATACTTCCGCCAACAAGACCGCCTATTGCGAACTGACGTTTCCAAACAATGTGTGAGGATGTTGGAGCCTCAACATAGGGAACGTAGCCATACTGAGCTGAAGGATAGGGATTTGTATCAGCAGGCCAGGTGGGGTCGTAACCGCCATAAACGCCAGTCGGGGGATAGTTGCCTAAGATAGACCACCACTCCCTGTTCTGAGGATGTACGGGACGCGTCCAGTAATCAGTTGGCAAGGTGGAAGCTGGATAAGAAGCGACTGGTTCTTGCTGAACAACAAATTGGTATGGTCCGTCAGATGAGGGTTTGTGATATTCAGACTGCGCAAAGTTAGTTCCGCCAGTAGTTGCTGTTATGATGTTTCCTTCCAGGTATCGTCCAGGTGGGAAGTAGTTTCCAAGGAAATCAAATTTCAGTGTCCAATTCCCTAATTTGTTTGGAACTATTTCTTTCCAATTTGTTGCATCTGCAGGGTAGCTGTCCATAATGAAGACTTCAGATTTTCCGTCCGGATCGGTTATAGTTAACTGGAAAGAGTCAACGTATTTTCGTTGCCTATCAAATCTTTCAAACTGCATCCACATGTTGATAAGAAAAGGTTGACCGATGCCAACAGGATTAGGTCTATGGCTTATATGGGCAATCGTGTTAACTGTAATATCAGCGGTTACGCCAGTTGGTATTTGAACTGTTGGCTGAACTTGAGCAAGTTGAGCTTCTGTAGAAATATTTATCGGCAAAGAAGTAAGTGGTATAGCAATTATCACCAGCAGAATCAACGTAATTATATTTCGTTTAATTTTCATTTTTTTTCTCTCCTAAAATTGTGCTAATCCGTTTATCACAATTCCTATTTAACTGTAAGTGGCAAGTGGTCACTAACGACAGTTTGCAGATATACGATAATTGATAAGAATTAATAAGACTAATAGAAATAGCGCGGAGCGAAGAGGAAATACTTGATACAGCAATAAAACTCAAGATTACTTTTTACGACGCTTCGTATGCTTTTTTGCTATGCAAAAGATCTTAAATTAATAACGGAAGACGTCCGATTAATCAAAAAAATAACTCCTACAACAAACGCTTCCACGATAGAGAGCATCAAATAACTCTCCCTAACAGGCTGCAGAACAATTATTTACGGTTCAACTTACATCTCCAAAAAATTATTAACGTACTTTTGAAATGACAACGAATGCAAATAAGTACGGTACACTCTTATTTTCCTTTATGGATGAAGCGCTGAATTTCCAAACAAGAGCGGACTGGAGAGAATGGTTAAGCAAACACCACGATTTAACAAATTCCGTTTGGATTAACTTTTTTAAAAAATCCACAGGAAAGAAAGGAATAACACTTGAGGAAGCCGTTGAAGAAGCAATATGCTTTGGCTGGATAGATGGCAAGCTTAAAAGAGTCGATGATGAACGGTTCATTCTGCGTTTTTCAATTCGGAAGGATAAAAGTGTGTGGTCTCAGATAAACAGGTTAAGAGCTGAGAAGTTAATTGCTGATGGCAAAATGACAAGTTCAGGTCTCGCTAAAATAGAACAAGCTAAAAAATCAGGCTATTGGGACAAGGCTTACACAAACAAAATCAAGGATGAATTACCTGCTGATTTGTTGGAAATGCTCAAAAAGGATCAAAAAGCCATTGATAATTTTCAACGCTTTGCTAACACTTACCAGAACATGTACATTGGCTGGGTTAACAGCGCAAAAAGCATTGAAACAAGAAAGAAACGTATCGATAAAGTAGTGGAGCAGGCTCTGAAAAATAAAAAAATGTTATTCCAATAAGATTAACGCACTCCCAAGATTTGTGTTCTTGCGTAATTACAGAAAGAAGGAGATTGCTGGTGAAATCTCCACAATCACTGATAGGGTTCAACTCCCAATCCCAATATAATTACTGACATAAATGTAGAGTTAGGTTCCCCAAGAGATTGAACATTAAAAGTCTTGTTAGGTCTAAGCTAAACTTAGTTTTGGGTTCGAATCCCAGCGAGCCCGTCCTATTTCTTTTCTAAGGCAAAAAGACCTCAGTTAATGTATACTTATAACCAAATAATGTTTACAATAAACCTACTTAACTTAGCGTAAAATATTTAAAAAAATTCCGCAGAAGAACCATAACATTAACTGAAAGACAAAGCATTTTGGAAATCGATTAAGCCTATGAAGCGGGTATTTGCTGCGGGCTGCTGCTCTTGCATCCGCGGTTGCTGAATTTTCCCAGATACCCAAACGGGTAGGAGAGCAAGAAAACTTCAACTATCCCGACCCCTAACGAAAAAGACACACCCGCAATTGTTTGTATTAGGAGGTTTATTGAGGAGAAGAATATCAGAAGGAAGAAGCCGTTAAGCCAGAAGCCTATCTGCCAACCTTCATAGTTGTATAAGCGATGGAGAAAAATTATATTCAAAACGCCTAGAATTATGGGTTGGACGGCGAACATTGTTATCAGCAACAAAGCGAATCCGATTGGCGGCATATAGAGCAGGAATGCATTTTGGAAAGCATCGAGCAACAGTTGAATGGCAACTAGGGCAATTATTATGGTTAAGCCGTGGATGAAGACTTGTTTAGATAGTTTAAGCATTCTGAGCAATCCATTCACCTACTTTCTGTTCCGTTAATCTTCCCCGTATTCCATAATCGTTATCGACACTATTCCAGTAAACTAGCCAGCAGCCCTTAAGCCCCATATTCCTGAAAAGATCCAGACCCCTTAGAATATAAAATCGCTCTGCGTCGCGTCATTGCTAGTTGACATGCCAAACTCGGCAATAACTACATCTTTATTGGTTATCTTTTGAAGAAACTGTATCATGTTGGGTGAAAGAGTCAGAAACGAATCCATGAAAACATCAAAACCAATGAAGTCTAGTTTTTCGCTAAATTGGATAGGAAGATTAGTCCGAGCGATGAAGGCTGGTGAAAAATTAGTATAGCGTTGTGCAGCAAGCTGATGCTGCTCAACTAAGGAGTAGATTTCCTCGAATTTTGAACCTGCTTCGTCGTCTGTGAATAAGGCTCCCATTTCCCACGATGAAGCCACGTCGGGTTCGTTGAGAATCTGAACGTATGCTAAGTCTTTACCCCATCTGTCAAGGTAGTAATTTATCTCACTTGTGCTGCTGTGTTCTTTGATTATCAAAGCAACTTTCACATCAAGTTGTCTAATTGCGCTAAAGAATACATCCGAAACAGTATTCAAGTAAGAACTAAGGATATTTGGATCACAAACGAGATTAACGCGAATCACTTTGAAACCTAAATCTTTGATGCGGGATACTTCACTAAAGATTTGCTCCACATTGTCTCGCTCATAGACGTAGCTCACACCCACTTCAAAGGACCCGTTTGAGCGCATAGACGAAGACGAATAGAAGACGTAGGGAAAGAAAAACTGAACAAAAACCAAAACAAAGCACAGACTGATAATGATTAACGTCCAGACAATCTTGTTTTGTGTAATTGCACCAAGAGTTTGTTTCTTCAATAGACTCTTTATGCCACTTTTTCTGAAATCAGAAAGACTTCGCCTTTTTACATAAAGCAGAAAACTAACGCTTGCAACAATAGCGATGGCTACCCCCACAAAAACTATTTCACTTGGGAAGCGAGCTCCAACCGTGAAAGTAATTGTTTGCGAAGTTTCAACCAGTCCTGCAGAATCCCTAACGTACACTGTTAGATTGTGATCTCCGACAGTTAATCCACTTAGAGTTGTATTTCCAGTGATCACCACCGCTTGCTGGCCATCGAGAGAGTAACTAAAAAAGGAAGCTTGATCATTCACTCTAAACGTCAACGGGATGTCACTCGTTTCATATTTTTCGTTTTTTGGACTGAAGATCGTAACGACTGGTGCCTGAAAGTTTGCTTCGGAAGAAAATTTGACTATAAATGAGCTTTCCGAAGTTGATCCTGCAATTACGTATCCACCGTCTTTAGTGGGAATTAAGCATGATGCGGGGTAACCTGACGGCGATATTATTGCCGAAGTGCCAAGCTGCACTTGATTGAGTTCACTGCCCGAAGAATCCGCCCGCATAATCGATGCAGTTCTGGGTCGAGCAACTAAATATCCCTCGTCAGAAGTCTGCACAATCGCGCTAAAACTATCATTGGGATATTGACCATAGGGAAGGTTCCATTGTTCATACCCTTGGGAATTAATTTTAATCAGCCAAGGAATCATACCATTGCTGGATTGCCACATTCCAGTCCCCGCAAGAATAAATCCTCCGTCCTTAGTCTTAGCCATGGAATAAACAAAATGCTCATCTAAGGGACTGCCATAAACGTAGTTTTGGCTCCATTGCTGATTACCGTTTGAATCAAGCCTGGCTAACCAAAAATTATTCTTCCAGTTACCTGCCAACGCGCAGCCACGATCAACAGTATTTACAATGGCAGAAACACGAAAACCGCCTGTGAAATTCATATCCCAAAAAATGTTGCCTTGAGCGTCAACTTTGCGTAGCCAGACATAATTCTCTTGACCTTCTCTGATACTGTTACCGACAACAATGTAGGATCCATCACTAGCTATGATTCCTTGCCGAGCACCCCTATTTACGCCCAAGGAGAAACTTGAAAGGATATTTCCCTCAGCATCAGTTTTAACTACGTCCCCGTTTTCGCAGAACAGCACATAGCCTGAATCACCAGTTTGCACTACTGATACCACATAACCAAAAGACTTCTGCCATTGCACGTCCCCTGAGAAATCGGTCTTCACCAATGTGGCTTGACCAGCAGGAGCGACGCCAGCTAATGCGTAGCCTCCGTCCGATGTCTGGATCACAGAATTAGCCTGCAAACCCCCGTAGGTTTTCCTCCATTCGATTGAAGGCGAGTCAGATGCCGCCGTCGAGGATGGAACAAAAACCGATAAGATTAACGCAATGAACAACAGTGCAACGATATTTCTGGTATATCTTGAATAGGTGGAGAGATAGCGCTTCAAAGATGACATCCCAGCTAACTTGATATCACAAATGAATGCAATCACCACTTATGCTTTTCGCAACAACATCCCTGAGAAGCCGCCTATCAAACCTGAATCTACCAAATCAGTCCTTCCTAAAAAGGAGAGGAGCCTCAGTTCTTGTGCTCTGAACTACAAGCGAAGCCTATTCAGATGAGCCGTTTGAAGAAAATAGCGATAGCTATTAGTAATGAGGTATTATTGGCTAATTGAGATCCCAATTTGAACAAACACAGTCATAGACCAAAACAAGATTCTATATCTAATATACACGAGTACAGAAGCGTTGCCAAAAACAAACTTACCCTCTCCATGATTATCACCGGTTCTGTGATGGTTATTGAGGTAATCGGAAGCATCTTGACCGGTAGCTTAGCCTTAGGCAGCGATGCAGGCCACATGTTTACTCACCTATTTGCATTGGCTATCAGTTTTATAGCCATAGTAATTGCATGCAAAAAACCCTGCCATCATAGAACATACGGCTTTTACAGAGTAGAAATTTTGGCAGCGCTCTTTAACAGCATTTTTCTTTTCGGCGTAACAATATACATTTTCTACCAAGGTATTGAACGATTACTTAATCCTCAACCTGTTTTAGGCTTTGAAATGTTACTTGTAGCTCTACTCGGCTTAACTGCCAACGGCTTAAGCATCCTAATTCTCAGAGGAAGCGTCAAAAGTAACCTAAACGTTAAGAGCGCTTTTCTTCACATGTTTGCTGACACCGTATCTTCAATCGCCATCATAATTGGCGCGGTAATTGTTTCTTTAACTAACTGGTATTTCATCGACCCGCTATTGGGCATTGGAATTTCAATCTTAATTTTTGTTTGGGCATGGGGTTTGTTAAAAGACTCTGTCAATGTATTACTTGAAACTGCGCCTAAGGGTATGGATATTGACACTGTCGGCTCTAAACTCAAGGAAAAAATCCCTGAAATTACCAAAATTACTGACATGCATATTTGGGAAATTACTTCTGGAATGTACTCTTTAACCGCACACATAGAAGCTGACTTAACTAATTATGAAAACACAAATCAATTAATCGATAAAATAATCAAGATATTAAACGAAGAATATGGAATAGAACACACAACCTTACAGATAGAACCATCAAGTACTCGTCAATAACCCATACAAGAAAGAGTAGATTAGACTCCTTCAACTCAAAAATTTTTGCCTGATGAACTTGAAGTAGTATCTTTTGTTGATTTAGGCAGATATTTAGGGAAAGGTATGAAATAGCTCACCTTCCTGCCAAATTTCAGGAAAATGCGATGA
Organism: Candidatus Bathyarchaeota archaeon; assembly: GCA_963831895.1. Lineage (GTDB taxonomy): Archaea > Thermoproteota > Bathyarchaeia > Bathyarchaeales > Bathycorpusculaceae > Bathycorpusculum. The sequence continues at coordinate 124,038 of CAWHSD010000002.1, read as the reverse complement.
AACAACGGCTACTTACGCATTATTAGATAACGGCAACATTTCCGTATTCAATGAGCGCAAAAAAGACGAAAAAGTAAAAGTGGCAAAGGGTAAGGCAAAAGTTGTTGACAAAACCACTAATGCTAAACTCAAAGTAACCTTCTTCTGGCCATTTAACGGAGACTATTGGATTATAAGCTTGGGGTGAAACCTACGATTATGCGGTTGTTGGCACACCCAACCGCAAATATCTTTGGATATTGAACAGAACTCCAAAAATAAATGATACGTTGTTCTCTCAATTAACCGAATTTGCAAAGTCAAAGGGTTTTGATGTTAACAAATTAATAATAACCCGCCAAAGTTAGAGCGAGCTATAAAATTTTGGTTGGAACCCAAATGCGCAAAAAGCACTAACTGTCACTTGACAATTTGAGAATAATTATCAAATTGAAATTTCAAATTCAAATAGTTTTTATGTGAAGACTACTTTAGTTAGAGTAGGTGTTTTGTATGGTTGAAGATTTTGAACAAGACGATTTCGACATGCTTGACCAATCAACTAAACAGGTTCTTGTAGCCCTATCTCAATTTGAGAAAGGTCTGTTGGTGAAAGTGGACCTCTTACATAGAAAGACAGGTTTAATGCCTGAAGGACTCAACGACGCAGTGAGGCACCTGTCAAAATCCAATCTCATCGACATACTTGAAACCCCAAAAAGAATGGGCCTCTATGAATTCTACGCCGTCGAAATAACCGATGTGGGACGGGAAGTGCTAGCAAAATTCGGGTAAAGCTACTTAGCTTCAAGTAAGCTATTCTCTCATTTTTTTAAAGTTGAAAATGGGGTTGGTGCAACCTCCGAGTTCACCAGAAATCAGGTTTAAATCCAAATAACAGATTTCTAATCAGCGGTCCTTCTGCAAATTGGCAAAGAAACACCTTACTTAGCTTTCTTAAGGTATGAACTCAACAAATCTAAGAAAAAATAAACCAGTCTATTTTATTGCTAACAGCTGAGATCACCCTTCATCATCGACAACAAGTCAGCAACAATTTTGATTACACATTATCGAAATCCAATGAATACACCCTAAAAAGCAATGTAACTTGAGAACCGGGAACAACCTTCCCCCCTAAAGATTGTGTTTCATTAAAGAGTACAAAAATAAATTGTGAATAACAGGGTTTACTGAGGCTCTGGATCAGATTAGGAAAGGAGCGAATGCAAACGCTCAACGACACTATGGCTACTGTCGTAAACTTTAACCAGAGCCTACTCAGCCCCCATTCTTCTCAATGCATTTGTTAAAGGACTAAAAAAGGGGAAAGATAGTTTTGTTTGATTTTTGTTTTTATGCGTGTTTTCTTAGCATCAATAGAGCCAGTACAATGGCTACTACGATGACTAAGACAAACAAGCCTGCGATTGCGGGAACAAAGTACATGTCAGATGCAGATTGAATTTGTGCCTCGGTTGGTGCTGCGGTTGGTCCTGCGGGATCCACGTTGAATGATGTTATTGCATGTGATGGCCAATATGATTCACTGCCTGTAAAGGAAGCATAGACAGTATATGCACCTTCGATGTCTGGTTTCCAGTTTAAGCTAAAGAAACCATCGTTAGTTGTTGTGGTTCCGATGTCACGATAGTTGCCATTAGCGTCAACTACACTTATGGTAACTTGCACACCTGTAGCGTCGGTTGGGCGTGGTTTTTGCATATATACGTATTCCATCCAACTTTTCATGCTTGCGTCTGAGACTGCTGGGACACCACTTGGGAAACGCGCAGCTTGTTCTGATTGTTTTGTGCCAGCTGCAATGTCGGTTACTGTGCCTTCTATTTGGACGCTGTTGCCTGAGGTTGAAACTTTAGGTGAAGCAGTAACTGTCGTCTGACTTGGACCCTTGCCAACAGAGTATATTTGCATGTCATAGCAGTTGAGGTAAACAAAGAATCCATCTGCTACCATGTCGTTCGCGCCGACGTACATTCCTGTACCCCAGCCCGTAAGTGTCCAGATTTCAGTTCCGTCTGTAGCGTTGATGCAACGATATTGTGCGTCTTTGTAGAATGGTGAGTTAGGTGAGTGCTCTGTGGTGCCAAGATATACTTTGCCATCAGCAATTACGTCTACGAATATTGGCATGTGTCCATATGCTGTGCCAAGACCTTCATAGGTGCTGTTGCCTACTCCCCCGTTACCGTAAGTCCAAAGCAAATCGCCAGTTTTATCGTCGTAGCAATATAGTATTCCGTCATAGCCCGAAGCGTAAAGCCTGCCGTATGCACTTAGAGTATCTCGTCTTAGAGTATCCCATTCGGTTACAACTGGTCCGTTTGTCCATAAGTGGCTACCGTCAGCTAAGCTAAAACCGTTAATTTCTAAGGTCTCTTTGTCTTCAGTAACAAATGTTCCAGCAATTGCATCGACTGCTACCAATGCTCTGGTGACGTTGTTGGGTGCCGGTGCATAGTATTTTGCCCACAGTACCTGTCCTCTTGTTGTTGGGTTTAGGCTGACTGCTGTAACGTTAACTCCTGCTCCATTAGTCCTTGGACCTGTTCCAAAGCTTCCCTGAATCAAAAGCAACAAATTGTTGTACGAAACATCTCTGAAGACGCTCCATTGTCCTTTAAGTGAAGGAATTGACATGTTCCAATCGTATGCTGTTATTGCACTTGCATTTGCACTTCCTGAGTACCATGTTCCTACACCGTTACCTGAGTTGGTTCCGATCACGTTAGAAGAGTTCCACTGAGATAGGTAATAGTTGATGTTGGATGTTGTTCCAAGGTTAGTCAAAGAGTAGATGAGGTATTCACCTTTTGGACCATAGGTTGAAGCTGTGGATCCTGATGATGGAGACAAATTGCCTGCGGCTGAGCCTGATGGAACGTTTGTGATGTTCATCGAAGTTAAATAGCCTGACTCGGGGTCATATGTTCGCCAAACAGTTCCTTGACCTGATACTGTAACTGGGGCAATTAGTAAGCCGTTGGGTAAAACTCCGTGTTGGTTGCCTGTCTCGAATGCGTAAAGGTAGCCTAGTGTCGGAACTATGGAGGTGCCTGTTTTTGTTGCGTTTATGCGCCATTGTTCCATACCGGTTCGCAGGTCGACTGCAACATAGTCTCCACCGCCGCCAGAGTTGCCGTATGCTTCTTGATAAAATAGCGTTCCATGCATGATTATGGCGTTGCTGAATCTTACATTGTATGAACCGCCCATATAGTAAGTTTCGCCTGAGATTGCAGTGTTATTGCCTCCTACAACTCCACCGTATTGGATTGGTTTTGTCCACATGATGTGCGGACTGTTTGGTCCAATGCCATCAGGTTGATATCTACCCCAACCTGCGCCACCAGTGGAAGTTGCGCCAGTGCGAATGTAAGGGGAATTTAGCCAGTTTGATGCAATAGTGTACCAATATGTATTTTGTCCTTCAATAGGTCGTGTCCAGTATTCTGTTGGCAATGGATATGAATCAAGTTGGCTGGGCAGTTGTTCTTGTTGCACAATTAGGGTTGTTGTTGCACTTGCTGGTCCGAAAGTGTCATTTTGATAATCGCCGCTCCATGTGTAGGTTTGACCAGTGTAATTGAACAGTATTGCGTAGGTTCCGATTTGATCTGGGGTATAAGAGAAGAATTGAACACCAGTTGTGTCAGTGATCAAATCCCAGTTTTGGGTAACAGTGTTTCCGTCTGGTTTGGTTATTGTTAATATGTAGCCATGCCGTCTAATGTCGTTCGTTATTACAGCGCTTGGCAGGGGTATATCGACCCACATATAAATTTGGACTGTCTGGCCGACACCGACTGGTGATGGAGCCACGCTTACGTAACTAAAAGATGGTATTGTCCATTTAGGTGTATGAGCATCAGCAGAAGGTAATAGAAGCATTTGTGAAGTGATAGTCAGTAGTAGAATAGAAGTGATTACGAAAGCCATAGTTTTTTTGTTTGTATTAAGTTTCATTTTTTCTTTTCTCCTAAATTTTATACAGCTTATTCATGAGTAAATGCTAATAAGACACACTCACGTATCGTGAGCGTAAAATATTAAGAACAACCATTAAAGATTGTAAAAACAGCACAAAAACATGGTGAATCTTCATAGTAGACCCCTACGCTTACCAAACATTCCGAGTCATCTACGAAACTACTTCAGCCATCCTTTGCCTAATTCTTCTAAGATTCATGATTAAACCATACCAGATCACTAAAGAGAATCGATACCTTGGACTGCCTCTCGGATTTGGATTTCTTGGAGCAACCTACGCTCTATCAGCCTTCGTATATTTCCAACCATATTTCTTTGGCACAGGAACAATATATCTTCAAACCGTTGTAAGATCCTTCGCATTTATCTTTCTGTGCATGACATATTATTTTTCAAGGAAAAGCGCAGAAAATAGTAGACACCTCTGGAATACTACTCTAATTTTATTAATTATTGTCTTGACAACTTCGGCTATTCTCATCAGCATTCCTAATGTCGGATTACCTAGTTATCAACTTATAAGCGGCATTACCAGAGTCTTCAATCTCATTTGCATTGTTTATCTCTGTGCGCACACACTTAGAAGTCATATAGAAACGCCAGATTCAGATACATTATGGAGTCCCTTTGGTTACCTACTTCTTGGGATAAGTCAATACTCGCTGATCATTTATGCTAGCGATAATAGCATGTCGGCATGGTGGGGAGCCTTGGCAATTCGTTGGGCTGGCCTCGCAATATTTCTAATAATCGCCTATAGGTCCTTTTACAAAAAGAATGCTCTGATAAATCTAAAAAATGGATTGAATGAAAAAAATCACACATAGAGACAGATTGAAAATCTATAGCTTTTTTTCTTGCTTCACAATGAACGAGGAGTGAAAGGATAGTCTATATGGATTTGATAAAGTTCTTATACCAAATTTAAGAGAAAAATGCAAATGCATACACCTTGTGACTACTTTGTTAGGATAATATAACCTAAGTCCACACAACCCCATTTCTTCTCCGCATTTTAATTTTTCAAGACAAAAAAATTATCTTTTTTTAGATTATTTGCCTCTTCCCGGTCCGCCAAATCTACAATTTAACCTTCATCTACTCAATAGTGTAATTTGGTTGCTCAGAAGAGACCTGCATTTCAAAAGGTATAGATTTAGTAACCCGAAGAAAACTCTCAGCAGGACCTGTAGTAACGTAGACTATTTCAACGTCGGGAAACTGCGTTTTAATTGAGTCTTTGAGTTTACTAAAATCTTTGTCGTTTGCCTTAAGAATGATTGCTCTTGGCTTAATTTTTTTTAAACAAGAGGTCTCTAAAGTCGAAATTACTTCAGTGCAATACTACTTTCATAACCTCTGTTTTGCTTGTCTTTTCTAAAGATGGCTCTATCACGAGTTTTTCCATAACCCAATCAACTCCATTGCTTCCTTGTCTTTTCTTTGATATTATTGAACTAAAAAAGGGGAAAGATAGTTTAGATTTGTGTGTTTATGCGCGTTTTCTAAGCATCATGAGTACTAATAAGATTAGTACTATGATGATTAAGACGAATAGACCCGCGATTGCAGGAACAAAGTACATGTCCGCCGTTGAATCCACTGAAGTCGTCTCTGTTGACGCTGGTGTTGGTTCTGCTGGGTCAACTGCGAATGCTGTTACTGCGTGTGATGGCCAATAGGATTCAGAGCCTGCCGAATGAAGCATAGACTGTGTATTGTCCTTCAATGTCTGGTTTCCAATTGAATGCAAAGAATCCGTCAGCGTTGCTTGTGGTTGTTCCGATGTCTCTATAGTTGCCATTAGCGTCAACAACACTCAATGTGATTGGTACACCTGTTGCGTCTGTTGGCCGTGGCTTTTGCATGTACACGTATTCCATCCATGCGCTTTGACTTTCATCTGAAATGGCTGGAACTCCTTGTGGGAATCTTGCAGCTTGCTCTTTTTGCTTTGTGCCTGCTGAGATGTCAGTAACTGTGCCGCTGATAACCAGTGATTTGCCTAATTCAATTGCGGCTTTAGGTGCTTCAACTGTCATTGAGCTTGGTCCTTTGCCAACGGTGTATACTTGCATGTCATAACAGTTCAGGTAGACGAAGCATCCCTCTGCAACTATGTCGCTTTGGCCTACATACATGCCAGTACCCCAGCCCATCATTGTCCAGATTTCTTCTCCAGTGGTAGCGTTGATTGCTCTGTATTGCGTGCCTTTGTAGAATGGTGAGTCAGGAGAGTGTTCTGTGGTGCCTAAGTAAATTTTTCCATCAGCGATTACGTCTACGAATATTGGGTAATGACCCCATGCTGTTTCAAGACCAGAGTAAGTAGTGTTTCCAGCGCCGCCATTGCCATATGTCCAAAGTAGATCACCATTCTCCATATCGTAGCAATGTAGAATGCCGTCAAAACCTGAAACGTAGAGGTTTCCGTAGGCAGCTAAGGAAGTACTTCGCATTGTGTCCCAATTTGCGTCGTTAGGTTCAACTACCCAAGCTTGACTTCCGTCAGCTATCTTGAAAGCGGTTAGACGTAAGCTTTCTTTGTCCTGAGTGATAAATGTTCCAGCATCTTCATCGATTGCTATGATCTTTCTTGTTTCGTTGTTTGGCGCTACTGGGAAGAATTTGGTCCACAATATTTGTCCAGGTGTGCTTGGGTTTATGCTAACTGCAGTTATGTTCATTCCAGGTTGTGGATCTCTAGGACCGCCGAAGCTACCTTGTGTTAGAAGCATTAGATTGCCGGGGATTAAATGCCTATTGATAGTCCAAGTGCCAGATATTGATAACGTTTTGTTCCAGTCATAACGTGCAGCAGTTGATGCATTTATGGTTCCTGAGGTTTCAGTTGTGAATACTTTAGATGAGTTCCATTGAGCCAACCATCTGCCTGCAGAGTTATATACGTACCTAAGGACTTCTCCCTGTGGTCCAGCTACTGATGTGCCTGTGGGAACACCAGTTATGTTAAGGTCTAAAACTCTTCCTGTCATTGGATCATATGCTCTGGCGAAGTTTAAAGTGAATAGCAGACCGTTCGGAATAACGCCGTGTTGGTTCATCATGTCATAAGAGTATAGGTAGCCAAAAACTGGTTTTCCTACTGAATTGACTGTTGTATAATTAAGTCTCCACATCTCTTCTCCGGTGCGTATGTCAACACAGATGTAGTCGCCGCCAGTACCTGAATTGCCCCATGATTCTTGATAGTAGAGTCTTCCATGCATGACAATGGCTTCGGTGAATCTAACGTTGTAAGAACCACCCATGTAGTAGTTTTTGCCTTCGACACTATATCCACTTCCACCGACGACACCACCATCCTGTAATGGTCTTGTCCACAATATGTGGGGGCTATTTGGCGCGATGCCGTCTGTTTGCAGTCTTCCGTAACCGCCTTGGGTATCGCAAGCAGACACTGCACCCTGAGTGCCACTGTCGCCAACTTCACAGAAGGGTGGATTCAGCCAGTTGGAGGAAATACTGTACCAGTCAGTGTTCTGTCCTTCTATGGGTCTCGCCCAGTATTCAGTAGGTAATGGATAGCTTAGTACAGGCGCAGACAATGGTTCTTGTTGCACTGTGACAGTTGTTGTTGCGCTGTCCGCCATGAAAGTATCCCCATACCACGCTTGTACAGCTGTTGCATTCCATGTGAATACCTGGCTAGGATATTCGAATAGTAAAGTGTACGTGCCTACTTGGTCGGGTGTAAATGTATAGTATTGAACTCCAGTTGTATCCCAGATGATTGGCCACGTTTTTACGTCGGTGGTTCCATCTGGCATTGTGATCGTAAGTTTGTAGTCGTGCCTTCGATAATCATTGGCTTCAGACGCTGATGGAAAGGGCGCGTCAACCCACATGTAAACCTGTACGCTCTGTCCAACACCTACAGGACTTGGTTGTGCAGCGAGATAAGCAAAAGAAGGTATGTTCCATGCGGGGGTGTGTGCACTAGTTGTTGTCAGAAATGTTAATGGAACAGCCATAGTCAGCATTATAAATATCGCTATCATTGACAATAATTTTCTCTTAGTTTTCGTTGTAGTTAAATCCATTTTTTCATTTCCTTTTATTTTATGAGTAAAGATAATAACAAATTGAATTATAAGACACCCTCACCATAAGAGAGTAAATGTTATAAGTGAGTAAATGTCAAACTTTTGACTCCTGAATAGGATTTTTCAATAATTATTTTTCTGACAATCAAACTTTGAAAAAAGATCAAACAAAAAATAATTATCTGAAAGGGGAGGGGTGTTTTAAAAGCAGCAGACTATTTGCTCTTGAAATAATATTCTTATAGCAGATGAGCAACACAAACCCTAAACACGCAATGAGAAATTTTCCTGCACTCCGATGAACAAGGATTTGATTTGGTTTCTGCCCGATTTCCCATCAGGGTTATTCAAAAAACCGTCTATTTACAGCTCTCCAACCTCGCAGAAAGACAATAAGAAAACCAGCACTAAAAACATCGCAAAACAACACAAGGAGATACATGAAGTTCGAGAAAAAAGACTTGTGCGTTGTCCACTGTATTTCGTGGATTCCGAGGAGAAGATGGGCTTTGCTGAGACTCTGGTACTTCTTGGAGAATTGAGCGAATGCAAACGCCTTATTGGCTATTGTTGAGAGTTTTTACCAGAGCCTACTCACCACCTTTTTCGTCATGATTTGTTTCAAATCTTATAGCGCAAGATTCTGTTTAACAGACTAAAAAAAGGGAAGGATTGTTTTTTGATTTGATGTTTTTATGGTCTTTTCTTTACTAACATTGCAAGTATTGCGCCAACTACTGCAATTGCTGCGATGATTGCGATACCTGTTCCTAATACGTAAGTATCCGTCATTGGTTTTTCAGTTAATGGTTCCGAGGTTGGTGTAGGCTGCGAGGCTTGGTCTACTTGGAATGCTGATTCTGCAAAAGAGCTACCATATGAGTTAGAGCCTGCAAAGCTTGCGATTATAGTGTATTTTCCTGTTATGTCTGGTTTCCATGCGTAACTAAACGTGCCGCTAAGGTCGGTTGTTACTGATCCTATATTACGGTAGTTTCCATTGGCGTCGATTATGTCTAGGTTCACTGTGACACCTGTCGCATTTGTTGGCATTGGTTGTTGCTCATAGATGTACTCCATCCAATTTGCCATGCTTGTGTCTGAGACTGCAGGTTTGTCTTTTGCGCCAACTGATTGGTCTGTTACTTGACCCTCGATGAGAACACTGCTGCCTATAACGCTAACTTTGGGTGACGCTGTAAGTGTTGTTTCGCTGGGTCCTTTGCCAAAGCAGTATATTTGACCATCATAGTAATTGAGTGAGACTGCATACCCGTCAGCGATTATTGGATATAATCCCCAGAAAGTTACGTTCCACAAGCCCTGTCCAGTTATTGCGTCAACACAGTACATTTTTGAACCTCTATATAGTGGCGTTGAAGGTGAATGTTCGTTCGTAACAGCATAGATCTTGCCGTCACTAATTGAAAAGGCGCTGTCTTTGAACACGTAGTGGCCGTAGACGTTTTCAAGTCCACTTGATTCGGTGTACCAGTTCCAGATGTTTTCGCCAGTTGTTATGTTGTATGCATGAATCATTCCATCGTAGCCTGCTGCGTAAAGTATTCCATAGGCAGTTTGCCAGTCAGCGTAAGGTTGGTAGACACCCCATGCACTAGTGTAGGGTTCTGTTGGTCCCCAAGCCACTGCGCCACTTCTCGTATTGATGCCATACCACACCATTTGTTCTTTAACAAATATTGGTAGTATGTCGTTGCCTATGAAGCCGTTCAGGATGGTGCCATCGAATGTTCGGTTTGTTGGTCCCCACATGTTACTGATTGTAGTTGGGTATTTTCCGCTTGCGTCTTTTGTCATTGCAGTTAAGCTAACATCGTATGCAACGTCTCCAACTTTGGTTCCTCCGGGTGGTCCGTCAGTGTAAGATGCCCTTGCATATAGTACCCCATCTTTGATTTTTAGTATACTTTGGGTTCCTGCAATATCCGGTACAGTCACGTTCCATTCATAACCGTTCCTTCCATCAACGTATGGTCCTATGGGTCGATAATACCATGGATCACTCATTGATGATGCAAGTGCTTTAGATGAGTTCCAAAGTGTAAGAGTGTTGGCAGCGCCTGAGAGGCTGTAAATTAGTATTTCACCGTTTGGTCCATACATCATAGTGCCTGCGCTTACGTTAGCAACGTCAAGAAGCCAATCGCCTGTGAATGCATCATACATCTTGTAAGTTGTACCTGATACGCTCCAAAGATGTGGAATAACTCCGTGAACGTTGGGTGTTTGCCAATTGAGCAGTTGTCCAAAGGTAACAGTTGTGGCGTTCTTGAACCATATTTGTTCGCCTGTCTGCAAGTCAATACAGTAGAGTCCCTGCCAAGCAGATGTGCCTAAACGTTGATTATAGTAGAGTCTGCCCTGCATTATGATTGGCGGTTGGAATTTTCTGTCGTATGTTTCTCCAGCAAAGTAAGTGTTATCTTCAGTTGCACCTCCAGCGATTCCTCCGAAAGCTATTTCTCTAGTCCACATAATGTGAGGTGAATCAGGTGCCACGCCGTATGGGTTAAAGTTGCCATTAAGATCATAGCTTCGTGGTCCATGTGGTCCTGCTGAACCTCCGCCAAGCCAGTTGCTACCTACTTGGTACCATCCATGGTTTTCACCGTTAATGGGTCGCGACCAATAATCAGTCGGTAACGGATTATATGGCCACGCTGCAATCTGTTCTTGCTGGATGGATAGCTGAACACTATCACTTTCACTTGGCTTATACCAGTTTGTTGCTGTTCCTTGAGTTATATTTTGTCCTGGAAAAGTAACCTTGAAAGTATAGTTGCCTATTTGTGTTGGTGTAAATGCTAAGTAGCCTGAGCCTGCTGCGTCGGAAATACCTAGGTTTCTTGTTTCTGTTTTTCCGTCTGGTGAAGTTATTTCAAGTTTCCAGTTTTGCCATCTGTCTCCTCTGGGACCTGAAGCTGTTGGCGGTGCTTTATCTAGCCAGTAAACGACGTTTGCGGTTTGTCCTACTCCGATTGGGTCGGGTTGAGCAGTTAAGAACATCCATGTAGGAATATCAGCTGCTTTTGCTAAAGGTGTATTTGTAGAAAAGGTTGCTATTGTCATTGTTAGAATTAGAACGACAGCTATTACTGATTTTTTTATTGTTGAATGTATTTTTTTTCCCCCTAAGTTAGTTAAAATTTCTATAATACTAATAAATCTGTCTCACTTATCGTGAGTACAAAATAAGCGAAAACGAGATAAAAAAAAATGAAAATAAACACTACGTTCAAAAATAGAGTTTCGCATTATAATAGAAGTCATTCAGAAGCTATTGTCTCAGCGTTACATTGGCTAAGTAACTATCCCTTATAGATGGTCAAGTGTTTTGATGAAAGGAATGGTTAGCTTCGAGAAAAATACACTTGGAGTATACCTACGGCAATCATGGAAAAGACATAATAAGAAAAACTAAGCTCAATAGAATATTAGTATGTATGATCCAACAATTCGGACAGTAGTAGAAGTAGTTTCAGCAATTCTGTGCTTTATTCTTCTACGCTTTATGACAAAGCCTTATAAGCTAACCGGTGAAAGGCGATATCTTGGACTACCTCTTGGATTTGGTTTTCTTGGAGTATCATACATTCTTGGGGCCATAGCATTTTCCGATATAATTTTTTCCTTTAGGCAATTAGCTTACCTTCAACTTTTTGCTCGAACTTTTGCTTATTTCTTCTTAGTAGTAACATACTACTTTTCAAGAAAACGTTCAGAAAATTCTCGAATCAAATGGGACATAACACTAAGCTTGTTAATTGCAGGTCTTGCAGCTTCAATTGTAACAGGAATTATTATTCCACAATTTGCTGTGGATAGTTATCAGGCTACTCAAGTATACGTTCGGAGTTTCAATATAATTTGTCTCATCTACATTTCAATTCATACCCTCAGAAGCCATGTAGAAAAACCAGACTCAATGACTCTTTGGATTCCATTCGGTTTTATTCTGCTCGGCATTAGCCAATATTCGTTGTTAATTTGGGCTATTGATGGAAGCATATTTGCTTTTAACGGAGCTTTAGTACTCCGTTTGGCGGCTTTGACTATTTTTCTTTTAGTCTCATATAAAACTTTTAACAAATCAAACAAGAAGGTCGTCTAAATGAAAAAAATTCCTCGCAGGGATAAAATGAAAATTTATGGCGATCTCTTGATGATACTTAATGAGCAATCTAAAACTGAAAAGATAATATTAACGCAGGTTCAGGTGCGAATGGGTGTACCTTTCGACCGGTTGAAAAATTACATATCAGAACTCTCAGAGCTTGATCTGATTGAAGAGACCTCGCTTAAACTTACTGACAAAGGCAAACAATATCTAATCGAGTACGCAGAAGTTCTTGACTTTATGAAGCGCATGGGTCTTGCTTATCAATAGATTAAAAAATTAAATAGCAATTGGAAACAGAAATTAGAGCTAACAGCAACCCATTAACGTTTTCAAAAGTAACGATCTTGTGGACAGAAGATCAACTATCTTTGCAGACTAAATCATAGATAGTAGGTCCGACCTACCTTTATTTTGGCATTTAATCCTTCATTACCGAGTCTACTTCTGCAAAATCAGCTTTTCGAAGACCAACCATATAAGCAGCTTCTCTTCTCCACAACTCCCCTCCATTATGGAATACAATTAAGGTTGGAATTCTCCTAATCTTCAAAGAAGTCCATAAAAGATTATCGTCATCTGAGAGGTCTACCCTGAAAACTTTGTAAGAAATGGAACTAAGAGAAGCCAGATGATGATAAGCACTATGGCAAAAAGGACACCACTCGGCATAGAAAAAAACCAGAATCCTGCCGCTTCCTAAAAGCCGATCACCACTGAAGTCTACCTGATTAAGGGAAGAATAACCCAATATCTCATCTGTATGAGAACTGTACTTCTGAAATAATAGAATAATTAGAAGCTCCACGGGTATCATCACAAACGATAAAACAACCATAAAAGGAAGACCCAAAGGCTTGCCCTGAATTATTCTCAGAACAGCCAAAACGCAAAAGACCAGTACCCAGGAATAGAGGTAAAATTCAATATAATCTCTTTTAGACCAATGAACAACGAGTTTATGCCACCACATCGAAAAAAAATACCTCTCTTGAACTGGTCGATTATTGATTTTCTTTCTTTAAAGCTTTTGGGAACCACAAAAAAATGGTAGGTATGAGCTAATCAACACATATACTGCCGAATTCCTGTTTTTCGTCTTTCAAATGATTTGTTAACTCGTCAAAGAGAGCAAGGTATTTTTTAGCAATTATCGGCCAAGTAGACTTTCTACTATAACTGTAAGCATTTTTTTCTAAGGATCTGCGTAGAGATTTATTATCAATTATTTCTGTAACTTTTTCAGCTATGGAAGCAGAATCATTGAATTTGCAAAACAAACCTCGTCCCTCACTTAACGCCTCTTTTGCATGTAAGTAAGGCGTAGAAACAACCGCTTTTCCTGCAGCCAAGGCGTAAGATAATGTACCGCTACTAACCTGGTTAGGAGAAGGATAAGGTGTAACGTACACGTCGGTTGCCTGAAGATATTGATAAAGCTCGGTTTTGGAGAGAAATCGATCAAAGAATTTTACATGACCACTGACACCCAGCGTTTTTGCCATTTTTTGCAGAGTGTTTCTATAATTTTCTCCCTCGGATATTTTGACATTAGGATGAGTAACTCCTAGAACGTTGTAAATTATTCTGGGTTCTCTTTTAATAATTTCCGGCAGAGCTTGAATTACATATTCGATTCCTTTACTCTTGCTAAGTAGCCCAAAAGTGGATAAAACAATCTTATTTTTTAAACCAAGCATAGGCTTAACTTTTGTGCTTGACACCAGCGGTAAATCGGGGCATCCATGCGGAATCAACTTGATTTTTTTTGGGGAAACACCCTTCTGTTGAACTAATTCACTGGTAGTTTTATTTAACACCACAACAGCTGCGCTTTTCCGCACTATTCTGTCAAAGACTTCCTTTGTCTTGCTCTCAAAGTTAGGAAGAACGGTATGAAGCGTTGTCACTATTGGCTTTTTCAGCTTATCCATAAACTCACAAATGAATTCTCCTGATTCTCCTCCGAAAATGCCAAATTCATGCTGAATATTTACGACTTTAACGTTGGAGTGGTTGAGGAAATCTGCCATCAAAACATAGTCCTCGATGGAATCGCGGCTTACCGCATACTCTTTTCTTTCATAAGTAGGTTTTAAAAGCGAATGATCATGAATAGAAATGATCGTTTGATTTTTTAATTTGTTTAAATGACCGATCGAATTGACCAAATCAGATGTGAAGGTGGCTATCCCGCATTTTTTAGGGGGAAAAGTGCTTACATAAGCAACTTCCTTAATGCTTCCTCTGTTAGGAGTTTTTAGGATATAATTTGCCAAAAAATCACGCTATATATTAAGATTCGACAGTTTTTAAGTAAATGTGACTGTGAAGTAGTAGTCACTTACAATTAAAAACAGTGGAAGTTTACATTGAATTCAATTAAAAGCATGTGAAGAATTTGTGACCATAATCTTACAATAACCAAGCTTAAGAGTCGTTTTTCAAATCATCAAAAAGTGATTGTTTCTGGAAAATCTATTAGAGAACCAAGAATCTTATCGGTTTATCCATATAAGACCTTGCAGACAACCAGACAACCGTTAAAGAACCGCTATTTCTTCGGCAAAAGTTCAGCAAGTTCAAAAGTTGCTACGCATACCGACGTATCTGCACCTCCATAATAGATCAGAACTTTATCATCCATTATAGCTTGTCCGCAACTAAAAACTACATTGGGAACTTTTCCAAAACGTTCATAATCTTCTGTAGGGGTCAAAATTGGTTCTTCGGAGCGGTAGAGAACTTGCTCAGGATTATTCTTATCTAATAAAGCAACGCCAAGAGAGTAAACTCTGTCCATACTCACACCATGGTAGATTAGAAGCCAACCCTCATTAACTAAAAAAGGTGGTCCACCAGCACCCACCTTCCAGGAATCCCAACCTTTCTCACGTGGACCCAAGATGTATTTTAAACCATGCCAACTACTCAAATCGCTAGATCGTGCGATGCATAGGTCAGGTTCTAATCTGTGAAACATTACGTAG
Organism: Candidatus Bathyarchaeota archaeon; assembly: GCA_963831895.1. Lineage (GTDB taxonomy): Archaea > Thermoproteota > Bathyarchaeia > Bathyarchaeales > Bathycorpusculaceae > Bathycorpusculum. The sequence goes on along the minus strand of CAWHSD010000002.1, from coordinate 108,853 downwards.
TTACCGTTGAACTTCTGTGGAAATAGAACCGCATCTTTATTGTGGATTCCCGGGAAAGCCAAAATCCTTTCTCCCCAATTCCACCGTCGTTCTATAAAATCTTCAATGTTTATAGATGTCAAGCCAATTTGGTAGACTTGATGCTGAAAATGATTCCCAAAAGCTGTATACGCCATGATTAAGGAATTGCCAAATAGACTTAGCCTTGGATCCTCGCAACCTTGACTTTCTGTTTCATTCGAAGGAACGAAAACAGGAAGGGGCAAACGCTCATCGATGTTATAGCCATCTAAAGAAGATGCTAAGCCTATACGTGAAATATTATCGGTGCCCATTGCTCTGTAAAGAAGGTGGATACGGTTGTTAGCGGCAAATACTGCAGCATTGAAAACCAAGCTTGATTCCCAAGTATGTGCACCTATAGGCTCAAGTATAGGATTATGCGAATACCTTTTCAATTGTTATCTCTCCAGTCGTGCCCAAACTTTTGAAGTTAAAGTCCACTCAGCTCATCTAATATATGTCTAACGGATATCAACCCAACTAATTTTCCATTTGCATCAATCACCGGAAGATGCCGAATCTTAGCCGAGATGATTATACTCTTTGCTTCTTGAAAATTCGAATCCACATTAACAGTAAAAGGATTCTTTGTCATAATTTTTTCTACTGGTGCATCCAAAGGCACATTTTGAGCCACGACCCTAATAGCATCTCGTTCAGTGAAAATACCTACACATTGCTCCGCATCGTTGATAATAACAACTGACCCAACGTGTCGTTTAAAAAGAAGCTCAATTGCCTCTTTAGCAGGAACATTTCCATTTGCAGTGACAACATCTTTCAACATTAAATCTCGGGTCATCATAAACAGCTAATCTCCATCTTTAAAATTAGTTACCGAATTAATAAAGGAAACAAGATTATTATTAGTTGTCTCGAAGAATTGGCACCAAACTCTTGGAGCTATTGTTGTGTTGCTTTTAACAGATTATCTTGCGGTTTTAACTCTTCCAAGTTTAGGCGGGCTTGCAGATAAGATAGGGTTGCTTCGGCGCCTTTGTTTTGATTTAATCCCTCAGGTGTTATTCCATCGCAGCAGCTTCCGTTTTCTTTACTATACAACGTTAGACCTTGCAAGTTCCCACCGAAGAACCATTCAAAAGCTTCGTTGGCCGTTTTGAGGTAACCTTCTTGGTTTGTGTTTCTGAAAGCAGCAATTGCAGCTTCTGTTGTGCAAGCTGCTTCAACAGATTGCTGATCATAGATTGCTCGGTCAGATCCTTTTTTATACCATCCACGATTTCCTATTGGGACGAATATCCCGTTTATTGTTTGGGTATTTGTTAGAAATTTCATTGATTTTGAGGCTACTTGTAGGTACTTATCTTCTCTTGTGGCTTCGTAGGCTAAGAACAGAGAATGTGGCAATCTGGCATTGCAGTACGTAAGGTAGGATTCAAACCAATCCCATTTATCTGAAGATTCGACTTCAAATTGTTCCGTGAGCTGGCTTGCGAGAACGTTTATGTTTACTTTGATATTTTGGTCCTCTGGATAAGCTTTCAGGTAATGAAACAATCCCATAATTGAGTATGCTTTTGTTCTTGGTGAGGTGAAGCTTGAAGTCCAGCAGAAAAGTTTGTCAAAAACCTCTTTAGATAGAAGTTTTGTTTCTTCAGGCAATTGTGAGTTTAAGCAGTATCCACATGCCCAGAGTGTTCGACCCATACAATCCTCAGAACCTATGACATCTAAAAACTGGCGATCATAACTGAGGAAGTTGTGCATTTTACCGTCAGATCTCTGCATGTAGAGCAATAGGCTCAGATAAGTGTCAATCTGTTTCTTAATACTTGGATCATTAAACAACATGAAGTAATTTGTAGTTGCAATAAGAGCTCTTGCGTTGTCATCTGTTGCGTATCCTTCTTTTTTATTAGGTGTTGCAAATTTCGAATGCTGGAGCATTCCTACATCGTCTGTTAATGTTCTTACAAAATCAAGGTTTATCGGATAACTTCGCAACTTGAGCTCACTCGTTTTTCTCAATTGCAGCATTAATTAGATTAAGATATTTTCTTCGCGACGTTTTTCCAGAGGAAGCGTCGACTATATTTGTAAGCTCTTCTTTGAACCTCTCTACGGAAGTTCTCGTCTAAGAGTCTAGTTATACCTTCCGCAATCGATGCCGAATCCTCAAATCTGCATAGTATCCCTCTATCGTTTGACAAGACCTCCATTGCGTGGTAATATGAAGTAGAAACCACAGCTTTTCCAGCACCAAGAGCATAGACGAGGGTGCCACTACTGATTTGGTTAGGGGAAATATAAGGAGTTATATAAATGTCGGTTGCTTGAAGGAACTTGATTAGTTCACGTTTTGTGATGAATCTGTTAGTGAATCTGACGTGCTCTTCTAATCCGAGTTCACTAACAAGCCTCGTTAGTTCATTTCGGTATTTTTCGCCCTCATGTTTTCTAACTTCAGGGTGAGTTTCTCCAATGATGAGATAAATTATTCGCGGCTCTTTCTTGATAACCTCGGGAAGAGCTCGAATAGCATATTCAATTCCTTTGCCGCTGCTTATCAGACCGAAAGTGGAAGCAACCAGACGACCCTCAAGACCGAGTGATTCCTTGATTGATTTGTTATTTGTGCAATCAATAGTTGGGCATCCATGCGGAATAAGAACGCATTTCTTGTAGGGTATTCCTTGTCGTTTTAGCATATCGATTGCGGCATGCGCTATTACAACAATTGATTCACTTCTTTCAACTATGTATTTTAAGACTTCAATCGCTTTTTTATCAAAATTAGGTTGCACTGTATGAAGAATTGTGATAACTGGCTTTTTGACATTTTCGAGAAAAAGTTTGATGTGTTCGCCATAGTCGCCTCCGTAGAGGCCAAATTCATGTTGAATAATTAATAATTGGATATTTGAAGAATTAACGTATTCGGCTGCCTTAACATAGTCTTCGGCATTATCTCGATCAATTTTGCATTTGACTCGCCTGTCGTAATCGTAAAGCGCGCCTTTTTCATTTATTGCAATTACAGAATGCTTAAGCCCTTCCAAGTCAAATATGGCGTCACTTAGGTCTTTTGTGAAGTTTGCTATTCCGCATTCTCTTGGAGGGTAAGTGCTAAAATAGCCGACGTGCTTTGCTCTATTATTATAAATAGTTTTTTGAAACATTTTAAACAAACTCTCTTTTGTTGACTTTGAATCAACCAAAAGCTCCCGTTTTTATTCAGGAGAGTTGAAGATTTCTAAAGATCAAACATGTATTCAGTTTCAACTATGAAGTAATTGATGGAGTTTTTAGTTGAAGCTCTGAATTATTGCTTTATCTGTTTCAATACTTACCTTTCCGACCTTTATGTCTGTTGCGTCTGTTCGCAAGCTATTCTTAAAAGGAAAGAGCCTCATGGTTTTAATTTATGATCTTTAAGTTTAAGATGGACTAAAAGAGGATTTACAAAATTCTTGAAAACACCAGTCTATATTTCTATTTAGTGTAAGTTGTGACTGTGAGTACCCAGTCACCGAAGTTAATATTCTAAGGTAACTATGTATAGATATAATAATCCCGCTAAGGTTGACCTGTTTGAAAAAGAAATTAAGTGGACAATGCCCTTGCGGCTATTTTTTTGGTACCTTTGATAATGTAAGAGATGCCATTGTCAAGGTAAGATTTCATTTTGATTTCTATCATAAGGATTTTCTTCCTTTTGGAATTACTGACGCTGAAGCTTTGGCTATGTTAAAGAAAGGAATATTGCGTGGAAAAAATCTGGTTTGTTCCAACAATGTCTGTCACCTGAAGCAAAATCGTAGAATTGCTCAACAAATTACTTAATTTAGTTATTGCATTGAAGACATTACAAAATTAGGTGTCTAGTTTTTTCTAAACTAATAAGATAGTTTAAGTCTAAATTTAACCTTAAAAAAGTGTAATCGCGGACGGCATCCAATCTTTTGCAGACGCAGGCGTCTCATTGATAGTCTAGATTGGTTCGCGCCCATCAACAAAAAAAAACTACAAAAATTAAGAAAGTTCACAGTATTCGAATGAGAAAGCTTAGCTCATACGCAATCGGTGACACCATGTGTTACTTAGAAATGATGTACTGTGGAAGACGTTCACACCTTAGCTTCTCAAATCGAAGACCGAACGATAAAAGAATTTACTGAATTATTGAGATGACCGTGATTTGAACCCTATAAAATCCAAAAACAAACAAAAAATATTCATTAGGTTCGTAGGCTACTTTGAGCCGAGTTCAATTCTCTCAGAGTACTTTCAAAGGTCTTCTTCAAATCATCAATGTAGAGAGTTCTTTTTTGTATGCCCTTCTGAACCAACCCAGCAGCTATGAAGCCTGCACCGATAATTTCGCCCACAGGAGAAGGGTCAGGAAACATGATGCACGCAACGCCTATCTTTATCAACTTAGATTTGTTACCTTCACGCCAAAGTTTCTTGGTAGCTGCAACTTGCCGAGTAGTACCTTTTACGGCACTATGAAGGTCTTTGCTGCTCTCCGCCAACTCGTTTAAGACTTTGGTTGCGCATCTTATTTTTTCGGTATCCATCTGTTACAGCTCACTTTTAGCTTAACGCTGTATTGGAGACAGAAAAACTTTTAACGAAAAAAGAAGCCTATTTCCAAGGTTTCTTATTTTTTCTATTCTAAATAAGTAAACGAATGATGCTAATTGGAACAATCTGTCTCTACAACTTTAATTGTAATTGTAGATTTATCCAAATCATAATTGAATACATAAATAAAAAAACTCAGAAAGAAAAGTACAATCGATTAACTGGAGAACGCATTTTAGAAAGTACCCAAAAAACATGACACTTGCACTTATCTTGATTGGTTACGGTTTAAACTAATTTCGGAGAACATGCAACTTTGCAATCTAAATTAAAAATCTAAAACAACCAAATTCTTAACAATTGATAATTAACCGTCTTGATCGGTAAATTTTTCTAAAGTAGTTTGATAGTTAAATTTTACAATAGCAATGTTTCTTCGAAAGGAAAATGATTCAGTGATTATCAATCTTAAAACACTTTAAGCATGTTATCCACATTACCGCATCGGAGTGGGCAAGGTAACCATACCCGACGCTTCTTTTTTATCGAAGTCAGCGTAAACTTATCAAATTAAACCCAAAAAGTCGATTTAACAAAACCGAGAATATCGCAAGAATCCTAAGAATATTACAAACAAAAAAATATTCGCTCAATTACGAAGTTGATAATTGCATCCAATGCGAAATTACAAAATCCAGCCAAGATCTCAACCAAGAATACCTATCCAAAAAAATCTACTGAAAAACAACTAAGCTAAAATCAACAAACATTTCTATACCCTTCAAAACAAATAAGTCTATGACTGCAAATTCTATCATGGGTTTTCTGAGGTTCTGGATCAAACTTTGGAAAAAGAACAAATGATCTTTTGGCTATTTCCATGATGTTTAAACAAAGCCTTTACTGAGCTCACATTTTTCGACCAATTTTTTCTATTGGAACAAAAAAAGGAAAGGGGATTTTGTTTTAGGGTTTTTTATGCTTTCTTTCTTAACAGCAATAATGCAACTAAGGCGATTGCAATGATTATTGCGGCCGTTGATGCTGCAAAGTACATTTCTGTTGGTGGCAGAGTTGTTTGTTCCAATGGTGCTGGGGTTACTTTTGCTGGTTCTGCAACGAAAGCTGCTTCAGCGTGTGATGGATAGTACGATTTAGAGCCTGTGAAGCTTGCGTAGACGCTGTATTTTCCTTCAATGTCTGGAGTCCAGTTAAAACTATAGAAGCCATCTGAACTTGTTGTTGTGGTTCCGATTTCTCTGTAATTACCGTTGGCATCAACTACGCTAATGGTTACTGGCACTCCGATTGTGCTGGCTGGTCGTGGGAATTGTTGGTAGACATATTTCATCCATTCACCCACGCTTTCGTCTGAGACTGCCGGGACCCCATTGGGGAATCTTGTTGTTCTTGCAAATTCCTGTGTGCCTGCTGCTATATCTGTGACTGTTCCACTGAGTACAACTTGAGAGCCTGCTGGTACGCTTATGCTTGGAGCTGTCAATGTGGTTGCGCTTGGACCTTTACCTAAAGCGTAGATTCGGTTGTCGTAAGTGCAGAAGGAAAGTATAGTACTGTCTGCAATCAATGGGTCTCCTCCCCAAACTGTGAATCGAAGTAGACCATCGACTCTGAAAATGACTTCACCGGTTGTGGCGTTAAGGCAGACGAATGGTGCGCCTCGCGGTAAGGGGCTGTTGCCTGAGTGTTCTGTATGCCATAGGTATACTTTTCCATCAGAAATGAAGCCAAATTCTATTGGCCATTTATCTCCTCCCCACATGAGTTCTGTGTATGGCTGTGTGTTGTTATAGGTCCACATAGTATCTCCTGTTTCGACATCGATTGCTTGTAGTTGACCAGCAACTGTTCCTAAGTAGAGTATGCCATTAGCCATCATACCGTTTTCGCCTGAAGGTCCACCCATGAACCAGTCCATGTATCCTCGCGAATCAGTTGGTCCCCAGAGAAATTCACCTGTGTGCATGTTGAAACCGAAGAATCCAGCTATTTCTTTTGCACGAATTGTTAACACGTTGTCAACGGGGTTTCTTGCTGTAAAGGACAAAGTTAATCCGCCGGTTGGTGGCTGCCAGGATTTGTTGTATAATACTGCTCCTCTTTGTTCTGGTTTTAGGCTAATTGCCCACATGTTCACTGCTTGGTCTGTTATCTTTCCAGTTGCATTGATGTATCCGCCTGTGATGATGTCTTGAGGGAAGTATGCGTTAGGGGTTCCAGGTAGACCTTTTTGTGAGAGGGTTACATTCCAGTCATATCCCATAGAGGCGTTGAATACTATTCCTTGTGGTCTCCAACGTTCTGAATAATAGTCAGCAACTGCTTGGTCTGCGGGTCTTGACATGTAGTAGTTGTAGTATGTCTTCCATGAGACAGTTGTAGTGTTCCATTGTGCAACCCAGCCGTTTGTTGGGTCGACGAGGTACTTGAGAATTTCGCCGTTTGGACCATACACGTTGCCACTTGCAGAAACTGTCCCGCTGCTTGCTGGCACGTCGTTTATACTGTATTCATAGCGTCCTGTAAGCGGGTCGTATGCGTTCCATCTTGAGCCGACTGTTGTCCAGATATATGCAAAGCCACCGTACATGTTCATTGTTTGCCAGTACATTGTTTGACCGAAAGAAACTCTTTCATTAGAACCTAGCACTTTCTCCCAGATTATTTTGCCAGTTTTCAGATCCATTGCAACTACTGTTTGCTCGATTGTTGAACTGTTAAATGCAGCCATTGCGTTTTGTGCAATCTGTCGGTTAAAGTAGAGTACTCCATTGATGATCACTTGTCCCACAAATTTGCCTTCATATGCATCCCCCATTTCATAGCCGTTCGCGCCTAAGTCTCCTCCTACTACGCCACCTTCAGCGAGAGGTTGAACCCAAAGTACATGTGGTGATTCGGGTGCGTCATTGTAAGGTGCATATCTATTGTTGGGTGTTGTTAACCAGTTTCCGCTAATTGCTCCCCATTCTCTAAATTGTGAGTTTACAGGTCGTGTCCAGTATTCAGTTGGAAGTGGTGTGTCTGGATAGAAAGTTCGCGGTTCCTCAGTTACTACTAGGGGTAGTTTTTCGCTTTGACCTGCCAGCATGGTAGTATTTGCCGGGATGCCTGCTGCGGCATACTTACATTTCTGTTCTGGAAAGTTTGTCTGTAAGTAATATGTTCCTGCTATTGTAGGTGTATATGTTGTTCCTGTTCCGCCTGTTGTATCGGTAGTGAAAGGTCCAAGTGTCTGAGTGGTGCCATCTGGCTTCGTGATTGTCACTGTTATGCCTTCCCATCCAACTTGTGGCCATGCTGTCTGAGCTGAAATACCCACATGGAGTAACGTTTCTTGCCCAACACCTATTGGGTTAGGCATAGCTCCAATGAATGGGTAGCTTTTCATCGTAATTTCAGCGCCTTTTGCGGTTTGAAATGCAAATAGAGGTACGGCACTAGCTATCAATAGCAATACCGTGATTGTAGCCAATATTTTCGTTTTTTCCATTTTCATTTTCTTCCTTAATATTTTAACGAAATTACTATGAAGAAGATAATTTCGCTGGAATATTTATCAACTATTTTTGTATTTAAAACTGATTGAAAAAAGGGGACCCACGATAATAACTGAGCAGTGAAGGTAACTTTCCCTAATAATTGGTTTAAGAGGGATTGCTGAGCTCTGGACCAATATAAGAAACTCGAATTTTTCTCAGAAATGAGTAAAAAAAGAAAAAATTTATTGTTTTTTCATTTAACATTTATTTTTTCCTTGTTACTATCAGCGCTAGTACTACCCCAACTTGCGATGGCTGCGATGATTGCGATACCTGTTCCTAATACGTAAGTATCCGTCATTGGTTTTTCAGTTAATGGTTCCGAGGTTGGTGTAGGCTGCGAGGCTTGGTCTACTTGGAATGCTCTTCTGTAATTTAAAAATTAAAATTAAAAAAAGGGAAAGAGATTTTTTTTCTCTAAATGGTTTATTTTATGGTCGTTTTCTGAGCATCAACAGAATCATAATTGCACCAACGATAAAGATTGAAGCAATTATGCCTGCTACGGCGGGAACAAAGTATGCATCGGTCACTGATTGCACTGGAACTTCAGTTGGAGCTTGAGTAGCATGAGCTTCAAGGACGTTCATTGAGGTTTCAGCATATGATGGCCAGTATGCTTTGCTGCCTGCAAAGTTAGCGATTACAGTGTATTTGCCAGATATTTCAGGTGTCCAAACGAAACTGTATGTGCCGCTTGCGTCAGAAGTTGTTTTGCCAATTTCGTAGCTGTTGTTGTTAGCGTCGATAACCATTAAGGATACTTCTACTCCGGCTGCCATTGGTCTTGGGAACTGCATGTAGACATATTTCATCCATTCACTCTGACTGTCGTCACTAACTGCCGCTACACCACTTGGGAAGCGGAGTTTAATGGCGTCATCTTGGGTTCCTGGTGAAATGTCTGTTATTGATCCTTTGATAGTTACGGCGGTTCCTAATGATGTGCTGATGTCTGGTGCACTCACTGTAGTGGATGTTGGTCCTCTTCCTATTGCGACGACTCTGTTGTCATATGAACTAAAGCCCGCAATTATGCTGTCACCGATAACTGGTTGTCCTCCCCAGCGTGAGCCGAGTCGTAAACCGTCAATTCTCCAGATTTCCTCTCCGGTGGTTGCGTTAATGCATGCTGCTGGTGCGCCTCTTGCAATGGGTGTATTAGCTGAGTGTTCCTGTGTGAATAGGTAGATTTTGCCATCAACGATAAAGGTAATTGGTGTTGGCCACTCTGAGCTGAAAAGTTGTTCAGTGTAGGCATCGGAGAAATTGTAGCTCCATAGGTGTGCTCCAGTTTTGGCGTTGAATGCATTTACAACTCCACCCATACCTGCTGTATAGAGATTACCGTATTTGATGACAGCTGCGCCCCATGGGTTCATATATAGGTTAGTGAAAACGTTTAGCCATGGATCTGCCGGAGTAGTTGGACCCCAGATTTGTTCACCTGTTGAAATCTTAAAGCCGTAGTGTGTTCTGAGTTCTTTTACGCTAACAACGAAAACGTCGTCTGCTGCACTGAAAGGTTCTGACCCTGGAATGTCTACATGGACATCAGCAACTGGAAGAGTCCATGTTCTGTTCCATAGTAGTCTTCCTTCTTGTCCTGGTTTAATATTAACTGCCCAGAAGACTGGTGTCGGTTGTGCTGCGCCGCCTGCCCAGTTTGTGTTGCTTCCAATTATTACATCGTTACCTACAACCGTTTGTATGTTGCTTGTAAGCGCGCCTGTTCCCACAGTATCAACTGGTAACCCTAGAGGTATAGAAACGTTCCAGTCATAGCCTTTTGATGCATCAAAAATGTTGCCGTATGGTCTCCAGCGTCCTGCATAGTATTCTGCTAGACTTTTATCGTCTGCTAATCCGCCACCTGGTTGTCCCGCACCGCCTGGTCGAGATAAATAGAAGTCACGGTACGTCTTGTAGACAACACTAGTAGAGTTCCACATTGTCATCCAGCCGGCTTTGTTTTGCATTGTGTAGATCAGAATTTCGCCGTTAGGTCCAACAGTTCGATAGCCAGATGGCACGCCTTGGATAACATAGTCCAGACGTCCTGTGAATGGATCATATGCTTTCCAATCAGTCCTCAGGACAGTTTGTGTTGCTTGGTTGTAAACTGTTACTGTCGTCCAGAGTTCTGCAAATGCACCGTACATGTTCATAGTCTTCCAGTAGAATATATTTGCAAAACCGAGTCTTTCGTTGTTGCCTAATGGCTGTTTCCAGAGTTCTTTGCCTGTGTGTAGATCTACTGCAACAACTTTGTTTTGAGCTTCAAGGCCAGTATAGTTCCATGTTGTTCCTGGGTACATCATTGCTGTTTGAACAGGTTGTTCGTTATAGTAGAGTATACCGTTTAGTACTATTGGTCCACTGAATTTGCCCTCATACGCGTCACCGTGTTCGTAGCTGATTTGATCCATGTTTATGGCGTTAAGGTCTACTCCGCCTACAAGGCCACCTTCAGCTAGTTGCTTTGCCCAAAGTAAGTGTGCTGTATCTGGTGCATCATTATTGTCTGGTGGGAGTCTGTTTTCATATCCAAGAACACCAAGCCAATTGCCAGCTATTGATTGCCATTCTCTAAATTGCGCATTGACTGGTCTTGACCAGTATTCTGTTGGAAGTGGGACACCTGGGTAGTAAGATCTAGGCTCCTGAGTTACAACGAGAGTGTATTTTTCGCTTGTGCTAGCTTTCATTGTGGTGTTAGCGAGTGTTCCTGCGGCTGTGTATTGGATTTTTTGTTCGGGGAAGTTAGCTTGGAGGTAGTATGTGCCAACTTGGTCTGGTACAAAGTTTATTCCTGTCATTCCTGTTGTGTCTGTTGTAACTGGTCCAAGAGTCACATTTTGGCCATCTGGTTGGGTGACTGTTACAGTCATTCCATACCAGCCTGGCTGTGGCCAAGAGGTTGCATGGGTAAGGCCGACAGTAACTAGTGTTTGTTGTCCTACACCAACGGGGTTAGGCAATGCTCCAACTAATGGAAAAGTATTCTTAAAGACGCCTGCCTGCGCTTCAGCTGATGGAAGATTGAGTAAAGGTATAGCCATGCTTAAAGTTAGAATTCCAACGAATATAATAGCAAATATCTTTTTGTTTAATTGCATTTTTATTTTCCTCATTATTTTTTATAGAAGCGATTTATGGCTTCCGATGAGGATAAACTCGATTTTTGCTCATTAAGTGGTGTCAAAAGTTATAGAATATGACAAGTATTATATTTTGAGAAGAACATCATAACTAATGGTAATGAATTGAGTTCAGAAGAGTACCACCTGGAAACTTTAAGCCAATTAGGATTAACACCAAACCAAAGTAAACTTTATTTGAGTTTGCTAAGCTTAGGCAAAGCAATTGGGAAAACTCTTTCAAGGGAAACTGGTTTTGCCAGACAAGAAGTATACCGTATACTTGAGGAATTGCATAACCGTGGGTTAATCGAAAAAAGTATTGCAACACCAACAGAATTCAGGGCAGTTAAAGTTCAAGAAGCCATTTCTATATTGATATTGGAAAGGACAAAAAAACTTGATCAAACCAAGGAACGAATTCAAAGCCTAATAGATGAGTATTCACCGATCGCTGAAATAACTCCTCAAAATGAATACAAATTCTTGCTGATTCCTCCTAAGACTTTGGTCAACGAGACAAGGGAAAAAATGCTTGAAAAAGCCAAAACAAGCGTACAGTTAATCACAACAAAAAAGAGGTTTCTTCAGGGAATTTCCCATTTCTTCGAAGCATACGAGAGTCTTTTAAAGAGGAACGTAGAAACACAAATAATTGTTAATACAGCTGGAGAAACAAATGCTCTGGAAACTGACAAACTCCAACTTCTTAAAAAATCCCCAAATTTTTCGCTAAGAATTATATCCCAATCCAAAGCAAACATCTTAATTGTCAACAAAAGTGAGGCAATAATTACTTTACACCCAGAAGTCGATTTGGGAGCATCTCCAGCTTTGTGGACAAACCATCCTGAATTCTTAGCGATTTTTCAAGATTATTTTCATGATCTTTGGAAAAAAACAGCTAAGAGATAATACTGGAAAATGGGATGTGCTAAAACCTCTTTTTCATGAGTCAGCCTGAATTGCAGAGTATCCTATACGTAGGCTATAAGAAGCTACGCTACTCTCCAAGCTTGACCTAGGGCAACCGCCTTCTGCGTTACGTAATATATGTTCCTTAATCATCAAAGTAAGTCTTGCACCTTTTTTGGTAAGAAAGGAAAGAAAAAAGTAGACTTATTTTGCAAAATATCATCTTGAAGAATAATGAACGAGTTCTCTCTTCATTCAGAAATTAAGAAACTTTTACTCTCTCTCCCTGGAGATCAATCTTAAGATAAATTAGGCAAATACTTTCGACATCTTAAGAGGAAATTTAGTCATTGAAGTTCAAACCAAGCTATGCGTACGTAAAACCAGAAAATTTCCTCTTAGATTTGCTATAAGTCAAAGTCACATATGACATTAAACCCAATGTTGGCGATAACATAACAATGGGAAGTCATAATTATTTAAAAGCCACAACATTCGCGATTATCTCAAATGCTCATCAATAAAAATTTGGCTTGCCTTTTCGAAGGATTTAAACATTAAAGTTGTACATGACCTCAACTTCGGCAAAAGCTTAAATGTTAAAATCAAGAATATTTTTGGTGATCAAGCTGGAGATTTTGTCATCAAGACGGGCTATTACTAAAACTGTTGCAGTCGTCTTGATAATAGTTGCATTTGTTGCAGTATTAGTTCCGATTGATTTGTATTACTCTTCGTTGTCGCAGGATTTGGCAAATAAAAATGAAACTCCCTCACCGACGCCTTCGTCAACAATTTCTCTTACTCCAACACCTTCTCAACCTACATCCACACCAAAAACAACTGCGTTATCAACACCAACACCACAACCAACATATCAACCCATTTCAACTCCTTATCCGCCCACAACTCCCTCACCTACATACCCACCCCCTGGAAACGGACCAAGCACCACTGAAGCCCTAGTCAAGGAAAACCCGACAACAGTTCAAAACCTTCTAACCGAATTAAGTCCAGATCAAAAATCAACATTTTCAACTAAAGCTAATTCTACTCTTGGTAATTGGACTGGAAGTGTTGTTTATTCCCCTCTATCATGGATGGCAAACACCAAAGTCAACTTGGGTATTTCGGTTAATATTTCAAAAGAAGTTCTTGCAAGGTTTCTTGCTATTAACAAAAGAATAGACAACTCTTGTGTTCTAGTTACCGCTGAACGGGACTATGACTCTCAAGGAAATCAACGAACCCCTTGGGATAATACTGTTTCCACGATTCTAACTCCCGCTGGTCTCCCCATTGAAGGCGGAGGAAGCGCAACTATTAGCCGTTACAACGGGTATACTCGGAGATCACCTGTTGATGTTATGATTGAAGTTCCTTACTCTTCTTTTGACGTTTCGAGTAATGCTGAATGGGCTTCTGGGTCGCTTTACGGCAGTTTCACTCTACCCAACAACTTACCCCCCGGAATCTACAGATTAAGATTGGATTTCGGAATTAAAGCTGGATCAAAATACATCGACTTCAACAATGCCACAATTGGCACAAGACCTACTTACCTCAACAGCATATCCTGCGTGTATTCACCGCCTATTCTTGCCAGCGGATGGAATGTCAACGGCACCTGGGTCGATGCTTCACAAATAATTCGAAAGCCATACTGGGATCTGCTTTGGGATTATAGTTCAAATGGGTACCGCGGAGTTGTTGCCTCTGAGGATCAAAAGTTAGTGGCAATCTCGCCTAGGAGCTTAATTCATGATGCAGTTGTCTTACCAAAAGTGAATATAAACGGTGTTCAGATCTCTTACAATATTGAACCAAATTTTCTATTAAATAACGACAATACTCAACGAAACATACCGATGAATTACCATTCTGGTCAATGGACCGTAAAGGTCACATTTCCAAATGGCACAATCAAGAACCTTGGAACTGCCAACTTTACAGCTCAGAGAGGAAACGGTGCGACAACGCAAAACAGCACTTTCACAGCATGGAAACCCCAAGTATATGGTAACTACTCAATTGAAGCCTACGGATGGATTTTAGATGCCTGGGGTAATCGGTATCAAGGTGGCGGCAACTACACCTTCTGGATTGGCAACAGACTTACAGTCGCAACGGCTACATTCCAAGGAATGCCCTACAATGTAGGAAATCGCTATGGCAGAGATTTAGCTTTTAACCCACCTGTCCCTGCAAACGTTACAATGAAAGCACAGCTTTTCTTAAACTCAGACCCTAACAATGTAACTACTGTTGTTTCCAGCGGTGTCGCTACAATGGGCGGTATTTGGGGAGCTGCCCAAGGTATGATTCCATTGCAATTCCCAGTGCCAGGAGAATATTTCGGAACGGTAACAGCGACTTATGTTGATCCAGGTGGAGTCCTCTGGGTTGCTGCTATGACTCATGCAGGAGTTGTTTATCCAACGAATTCTTCAATTGTAGCTCACGGTAAGAAACTCCAACTTACAAATGGCACTTTAGTAGATCGCGGACAAACAAAAACAGAAGGATACACTTCTCCAAATGGAACACATACGTCTACAGCATATTAATTTCCCCTACAACTTTAGCGATGTTTTAGAAATTGCAAGCGAATTTCAAGGCTCTAACAAAATTGAACCCGTCTTGTCTTACAATAACGAAACAAATCCCACCCCATACGATTCAAACATACAAGGAATTGGTCGAACCAACATTGTAACTAAAACAAGCAATAACCTATCCCCAGAAATGTTCCCCGAATACATCACAGACTTGCAGTATTTCTACGGTGCAGGAGCACAACCAGGATTTAACGCAAGATTTATTGTTGCATATGACTATACCAGAGCACCTTACTGGCCAACAAGCAACACCAACTTCGGCGGCCAATATGGCGCATCAAACAATGGAGACATGCCAGGAACAATATATCGCCTCTTGGGTGGCGTTGTCCTAAAGAATAAAGATCAAACCCCCAGTTATGCAGGTTATCAAGCAACTGCCTTCGTACTGCCCAAAGGAACAAACAACAACCGCATCATAGGTCCAGGCGAAGAAGACTTACCCTCTCCAGACAACAAATCAGCACGTTTCTTCCTTGTCCCAATAAGACCTGGCTCAACCTATCCCATAGGAGCAACTTTCACACCTGTTCTCCAAATTGACCCAATACTGCCATGCAACGTTACTTTCACGCTAACTGCGCCAAATAATGTAACGTACATCTCAACAGGTCAAGGAGACCAATATGGATACTTTGCAGGCTCCAAAGGATTTGTTTTGAATCAGACAGGTGTATGGACTTACATGGTTAACGCAACTTGGAATGGCTATCAGGGACATGTTCCAGGCTTGCCAGACGCTGGAGGATGGATATACGTTATTGAAAATGGTACACCACCGGGTCCAGGGATAACAATGAAAATGCCTATGCAGCAAACGTTCTCTCCAACAGCAGGCTTGAATGTAACTGGGCAAACAACAGCTTCAAAGATCTTTTACGCCATTATTATTCCAGGAGCAGTTCTCGAGCAAGGTGTTCTGCCAGTGAACAATGGCACTTTCACATACTACTTCAATCCTCAAGCTATGGCTAACAAAATCCAAACTTACGACATAATTTACAATGTAAATGGCCAAGCTCAAATCGGGAAAATAGTGCATTTATCATTCTTCTCTGAAGAAACTACCCCCGACGGTACAATTTACCACTCCTTTGCCAGGGTAGTTTTAAGAGGAACCACAGCAGTTTACGTCAAAGAAGGGTAAAATCTAAAAACAAAACCTGAAAGCCAAAAGTGACTCCATGAAAAAACGGTTAGCAATCACATTACTTGTCTTGCTCATTGTAGTGGTCGCTGGGTTCATTATCTATTTATCAGGAACCCTAACTAAACCGGGGGACTCTTCAGTTATTCCACGTTACCTAAGTTACAACGACAAAACAAGCAAAATCTACCTTATTGATTCATTTACTTCTTACAGTAACGCCAATGTAACTTACGCTACTGCTGATGGACGAATTGTTGAGAAGGGTACTCCATTGTTTGTAATTACTATGACTTTAAGGAACGATTATACCTCTGATAATCCAGCGCCACCTCTAAACAACCAAGATCAAACTTCGCCAGCTGACGGCACCGCCTATCTGTACTTGACTGCCCAGCTTTATGATAAAGACGGCCAATTGAACGCGACAAATGTGTCCGCGTCAGACTTTTTATTGCCTACAGCAACTGGAACTGGGCTTGTTCTTTCAAGCGGACAAACTGCATCGGTCAACATTTACATGACAACATCTCAAACCAACATTAACAAGTACGAAGTTAGCCTCTATTTCTTGGGCGACAGCATTCCAACCAGAAATAGCTAGCGTTTTAGTATTTACTTGTGCTTCAAAGAGTAAACGCTAAGTTGAGTTGTGAATAAAAGTACTGATATCTTAACTTTGCCAGAAGATAAGTCTTTAAAAGAAGAAGAAGATTGAAAAATTTGTTCTTCTTCTTTCAGTTAACTATTTGTTTCTTCTAGAGCATTGACTTGAAATCGAAAGAACACCTATTTGAAGTCTAGCTATTTGACTCTTCCATCCACTCATCATCTCTCAATCTCATCATGTACTTCTTAGTTGACGAGAAGGGCAAACAACTCTCGACCCATATCAAAGAGTCAATATGGCAACGCATTCAACCCTTTATCATCGACAACCAATCAGCAGCAATTTTGATTATGCATTATCGAAAATCCAGTAAATACACCCTAAAAAGCCATGTAAAATGGGAATTCGGGAACAAACATTACCCCAATAAATTACGTTATGACAATCGAATACAAAATGAATTGGGAATATTAGGGTTTGCTGAGGCCCTGGCATTTTTGGGGAAAGAATGAATGCAAACGTTCTATGGCTATTATGGTGAGTTAATCCAAAGCCTACTCAGCCCCATTTCTTCTCTCCAATGCATTTTTTAGACTAAATCTCATAAAGCGAGCTTTTCATTGAAGTGTAATGAAAACGTGCAAAAGGTTTTTCATACAAAAAAAGGGGAAAGATAATTTATTTTGTTTATTTTCGGTTTCTTATTAGAAGAATTGTTATAGCAAAGCAAATGGCGATTGCTGCGATGATACCCGCAACTGCTAGGACAAAGTATTGTTCAACTATGGATAGGGTTACTGCTTGTGTTGGCTCTGGCGTTGGTGCTGCTGGATCTACGTTGAATGCTGTTACTGCATGCGACGGCCAGTATGATTTTGAGCCCTCGAATGATGCGTAGAGAGTATATTTGCCTTCTATGTCAGGTGTCCAGACTAAACTATAGAAACCGTCTGAGTCACTTGTAGTTGTACCTATGGTTCTATAGTTACCGTTGGCGTCGAGAATGCTGAGTGAGAGTGGTACTCCTGTGGCGTCCGAAGGACGTTCGAATTGCATGTAAACATATTTCATCCATGCACTCATGTTGGAGTCTGCGATGGCTGGTAACCCGTTCGGGAAGCGGGCTGTTAAAGCGTAGTCGTTTGTGCTTGGAGAAATATCTGTTACTAATCCAGTGATCGTAAGGCTTTTTCCAAGAGTGATACCTGCTGTTGGCGTTGTCACTGTTGTTTGGCTGGGTCCCTTGCCAATAGCATACATTCGTTGGTCGTATGTGTCCATGAAGGCTATTATGCTGTCTCCTATGACTGCTTTTCCACCCCAACATGTTTGTCGGAAGCCGCCTTCCATCTTCCAGATGACTTCTCCGGTTTCTATGTCAATGCATAGAAAGGGTGCTCCACGTGGTAGAGGCTGGTTTGGAGAGTGTTCAACGTGTCCAAGGTACACTTTGCCATCGGATACTAAGATTTGCTGCATCCACCAGTTGTTTCCTATTGTGAACTCAGTGTTTGGATCTTCTGCTGTGTAGTTCCAGATTAATTCTCCAGTTTTTGCATTGTAGCATCTTATGTCTCCGGCTGCGCCTGATGTGACAAGTCTGTTGTAGTTGATTGTGCTTATTCTGTCGAACATGTTAAGATAACTGTCGGCTAGTGAAGGCCCCCAGAGGAATTGTCCGTTGGTGAGGTCAAACGCATAGTAGTTCATGCACTCTTTTGAGTTGAGAACTGCTACATTGTCGGTTAAGCTTGCTGCTGCCCAGCTTATGGTTTGGTTACCTTCTGCCCAGGATGACGGCGCCGTCCAAGCGTTCTTGTAGAGTAATGTTCCAATTTGTCCTTTTGAAGCGTTTAGATTTAGTGCCCAGATCACCACGGTTGAGGCGTTTATTGATGCGCCAACGAGTCGATCTTGCGGATTAACTGTCCTTACACTTCCAGGTAGACCTATTGGTATGCTGACGTTCCAGTCGTAGGCGTTTGCTAGCGAAGCATTGAAGGATTTACCTCTAACTTGGCTGCCCCACGCTATCCCCATTCCTGCGTTACCTTTGATTACCACTGAAGTTGTATTCCATTGTGCCAACCACCCTGCGGAAGTGCTTATGGCATACTTGAGAATTTCTCCTTTAGGTCCATAGTAGTTTGTGCCAGAAGGTACGTTTGTCATGTTATATTTCCAATCACCGGTGAAAGGTTCAAATGCATACCAGTTAGTCCCGCTTGTAACCCATAGGTATGAGAAATCTCCTTGATAGTTCATTGAACTGAAACGTAGAACTTGTCCGAACGCAATTCTCCCTGTACCATAGAATGTACCATTGTTTGCTAAATTTCTGGACCATAATTCTTGACCTGTGCGCAGGCTCACTGCGACGACTGTTTGTTGTGGTTGTCCAGAGTCATACTTATTGTAGAAAAGTATACCGCCGATTACTACACCTCCCCATTTACCTTCGTATGCATCACCTATTCCATAGCCTGTTGAGTCAATGCCGCCGGCTAACCCGCCTATTGTGTCTCCCACTGGTTTTGTCCATAGTATATGAGCGCTTTCTGGGGCATCGTTGTATGCTGCATACAGGTTATCTGTTGGCAATATAGGGGTTGGCACAAGCCAGTTTCCTGATATTGATGTCCATTCTCTGAGTTGCTGGTTTATGGGGCGGGTCCAGTATTCGGTTGGAAGAGGTGCAGGGGAGTAATATGGAACTTGGTCTTCTTGCACGATAAGAGCTAATTCTGGACTGTAGCTTTCTTTGTAGAAGGTGTTAGAGTTTGTTGCAGTGATGTTGAACCATTGTCCTGGGAAGTGTGTTTTTAAATAGTATGTTCCAACCATGGCTGGTGTGTAGATCGCACCTGTACCTCCTGTAGAGTCAGTTCTGTATGGTCCTATGGTTTCGGTTGTGTTGTCTGGTTTTGTGATAATTACAGTTAATCCCGTGAAGCCATCAGTATAAGTATTTAACGCATCAGGGATACCAACATGAAGCATGACTGCTTGACCGATACCGACTGGGTTTGGCATGGAACCGATGTAAGCAAAAGTTGATTTTGCAGATGTTGCGGCGTTTGCCGGTAGAGTAGTCAGAGGAAAGATCATTGTCAATACTAGAATTGCACAAAATAATGTCGTCATTTTTTTGTTTATGTTCAATTTCTAGAGTCTCCGAAATCCAATTTTGAGGTAATTAATATTTATCATTTGCCTATGTTTAAGTTAAGCAATTTTTTTTACAGAAATTACTGTAATAATGTATAAAATATTTCTCAAATCTTCAACATATCATAAAATACTTAAAGAAAGAACAAACTGATTCTATCTATTTTATCTACAATTCCTATACAAGAAAAGATGAGATTTTCCAGGAGTTTCAGCCAGCTAATCATATCTTAGAAAAATAGAAATACGGTTAAATCCAGAAACCATGGATGTTCCAACTTTCATCCCCATTTCTTTAAAACTTATCGGAAATCAAATCCGTTTTATGAACACATACTTTGGAGATTTTGAAAGAATTGAAGAAATAAAGGGTTTCCTTCTTCTATAGCAATTGTCATCAATATTAACCAGAGTCTACTCCGCCAACATTTTTTATTAAATGTATTAGTTAAAGACTAAAAAAAGGAAAGGAAGTTGTTTGTTTTTTATTGTTTCTTTTTGATTGCAAATAATAGTACTGCGCCAACTATTGCGATCGCTATAATGATTGCAATTACGCCCGCAATCACGTACATCATCAATGTATTGGTTGTTGCATCAAGCGAAATAGGTATTGGTGTTGCTATTACAACTGGGGCATCGCTAACTGTCGCATAGGTGGTTGCCCATGAGCTTCCGTAGGATTGGTCACCTGCGAAGGTGGCTGTGATTTTGTATTGTCCCGATATTGTAGGATTCCATGAATAGCCAAAGTTGCCTTTCTCGTCGCTGATTACCGTGTTGAGGTGGAAGAAGTTGTTGTTGGGATCAATCACATCAATCGAAACTGGGACACCTGTAACTGTAACGTTATGATAGAAGCCATCAATCGGTCGTTGCATATGCAGAAACTCCATGTAGGTAGACATCGATTCTTTGGATACACATGCTGCACCTATTTGGGCTGGTGATTGGTCTAGGATAGTTCCTGATATTATTGCTGTTGTGCCTGCAGTGATATCGGTTTGTGGAGCAGAAATTGTTGTTTGGCTTGGTCCTACGCCGAAAACGTACATGTAGCCGTCATATCTGTTATCATATGTTAGGTATCCGTCGGCAACTGCACCTGCTGATCCTCCGCCTGAAATATCCCACAAGTATTCGCCTGTTGTAGCGTTAAGTGCCCATAGTCTCCAGCCTCTTGTGAGTGGCTCTGTTGGTGAGTGTTCGCCGTTTGCATAGTAGAGTACTCCATCTGCGATTTGGGGTGAGTTGCTAAAGAGCGTCAGGGAGGGGTATGTTGCGGATTCAAATGGCATTGCTGGGGTTGAGTAGTGCCACGCGATCTTGCCGGTGTTCCAGTCTAGTGCATAGAAGCCTGCATATGAGAAGTCGTAGACTAAGCCGCCGTATGAGGCGATTGTGTAGGCTCCGAAGTCTCCCCAGGGGTATTCTTCGCCACCTGCTTCACCGGGTTTAGCGGTTTGCCAAAGTAGTTGTCCTGTCTGTAGATTCCAACAATCCCACCATCCGCCGAGTACGCGTACGGCGACTTTTCCGTGGTCTGCGCAGAGTCCTGTGGGGAAGAAGATGTCGTTTGTTGTTACGTTCCAAAGCAGTTGCCCTGTGGATAAACTTGCAGCGGTCAAATACTGTCCAAGTGCGTGGCCTGCGCCTGCTGGTGTTATTGTGGCTGAAGTGACTGCGATGTTTGACTCGTAGTCTACTGAACCTAGACTGCTGAATGGGTAAGTTAGGTTGCTTATTATTCTGGTGTTGAAGTCTGTGCTTGTTCCAGTTGTTGTCCAGTTTATGAGTTTATAACGGTTTGCGCCTGCGGTTGCTCCGAGGTCTTGTACTGATAATGCATAGGGGTCTTTGTACATGGTGCCTGAGCTTACTGGCAGCGAGATGTTTAAGGTGACTGCGCCGCTCCATGGATTGTATTTTATCATCCTTGATGATCCGATGTACACTAGCGAGTATGTGCCTGTACCCATTCCGGTCTGTTCTGCGCCTGGTACTGAAGATGCGACTTGATTAAACGTAATCACGGTCGGTGGCTGAGTTATGCCTGTTTGTTCCCAATAGACCTCCCCTGTGCGTATGTCGTAGCATTGCCAAACGTTTACTGTCTGTGAATATGTAAGACCGTTTATTGTTGTTGTCATTGGTTTGCTGATTGTTTGGTATGCTCTGCCTTGGAAGATTATAGTTGGAGTGCCTGCGTAGGCGCCTTCGCCTGCGCCCACTGAACGATAGCCAAATTGTCCACCTGCAATGCCTGCTAATGCACCTTGCCTCATCCAAGCAATGTGTGAAGTTTTGGGACCCTCCACGTATGGGGTGAATTTATAGTTGCTTGCGTATGCGTTGGTGTTTGCTGGCCACTCTTCACCGCCACCTACTCCTGTGTAAGGAAAGTGTCCGCCTATGACCCACCATTCACGGTTTTCGATGGGTATGGGACGTGTCCAGTAGTCTGTTGGAAGTTGCGCTGCAGGCCATGAGTTGACTGGTTCTTGTTGCACTGTCAATGAAACTTCTGGACTAGTTGAAGCTTGGTACCAGGCTGATTGAAAGCTTGCTGCTCCGCCAAATCCCATTCCACCTGTGCTGGTTCCTGGTGGGAGATCTGCTTGAGTAGCATAGTATCTGCCGTTGTAGTACCATCCTGCTTGTAAGTAATTGCCTGCAAAGTTGAATTTGAATTTGTATATTCCTAATTGGTCTACACCATATTGAATCCATGCTGTTGCGTCTCCTTGGTAGGAGTTTATCGGTCCGATGGTTTCAGTTGTGTTGTCTGGTTTTGTTACTGTTATAGTATATCCTGAGAAGAAGCGTTGGTAAGCTATTGGTGGTTCAAGCCACATGTTGATTAGAACTGATTGACCTTGACCTATCGGGTTGGGGCTGATACTGATGAATGCGGTTGTTTGGATTGTAACATTTGGGGTTGTGCCTTGGGGAGGCGCGGTTGGCCACGGTGTTAGTTGTGGTGCTCCTATTTGTTCTACTTCTGCATTCGTTGAAAAAGATACTGATGCCACTGAAATCAGCATTATTACGAGAGACATTATTGCTAATATTTTATTTCTGGTTGATTGCATTTTTATTTCCTCATATTTTTATTGGAGAAAAAAGAGCCATATCTAAAGTTATAAATTCGCTCTCTCCATAACGCCGATTATTGATGCTGATTGTTAATAAAAGGTATTGGAAAGTGACCACCGACAACAAAAAAGATTTTGAAATAAGAGCATATCAAAACATGGAGAAAAAGTCAACTGTATCTGGTGAAATATTTCTTTGAGATCAATTATTTTTGCAATTTCTAAACAAGTTCCAACACTTTAGATGAACTACTCCGTTCCAAATTTAGAAAAGAAAAAAAGAGAAATGAATGTGCTTATGCCGAGGTTTTACTTTTTCTTTGCTGGGGCTTTCTTTACTTCTTTTTTAACTGGTTTCTTCGCCATTCAAATAACCTCGGGATTCAATGTATGAGAGCTATTGGTATTTATAATTTGCTGAATTGAGGAGAAAACAAATAACAAAGCTTAATACTTACTTAAAAAGAAAAAGAGACTGTGGATGAAGTCGCTATGAACGAATTAGAAATTTCTGTAGCTCCGATGCATAGAATATGCAAAAAAGTGGGAGCAAAAAGGGTAAGTGAAGAAGCAGCGAAGGAGCTTGGAAAAATTCTTGAGGGGATTGGCGTAAAGATTGCAAAAGAAGCCCTGGAGTATGCCACATATGCTAAAAGAACGACAATTAAAGTGGAAGACATCAAAATCGCTGTTAGAAAAGTCATAGAAAAATAACATTCTAATTTCAATTAGTCTAGGATTAGAAAATATTCATAACATTTCGAATCCATTTGTCTCTATAACTTACAGAAAAAGTATGCTTATTAGTTGCCAATTAACATCTTGAAGAATAATGAACGAATTCTCTCTTCATTCAGAAATTAAAAAAGCATACTCGCTCCCTGGAGATCAATTTGAGGTTAAATTAAACAACTACATCATCGACCTCTTGCGGGAAAATTTACTAATCGAAGTTCAGACAGCGAATTTTTCGGCCCTAAAAGAAAAACTCCAAGTATTATTAGAAAAACACCCAGTGAGGTTAGTCTATCCTTTGCCCCAAAAGAAATGGATAACACACGTAACAAAATATCAACTATTCCTAAATACACGAAAGTCTCCAAAAAAAGGAAAGCTAACTGATGTGTTTGGCGAATTGGTCATGATTCCCCATATGATTGGTGTGGAAAACTTTTCCCTGGAAGTTTTACTTATCGATGAGGAAGAGATTAGGTGCGATAATGGGAAAGGAAGTTGGAGAAGAAGAGGAATAAGCATTAAGGATAGAAAACTATTGAGGATAAATGATCGAGTTCTCTTCCAAACCAAAGCTGACTACCTTAAAATACTACCTCAAAACCTGAATGAAGTTTTCACGAACAAAGAATTAGCGAAATTAGCCAAGATTTCGCTTAGGACCTCAAGGCAAATAACTTACTGTCTAAAAAAGAGCGGCTTTGTTCGATTAATCGGAAAGAAAGGAAGAGAAATGATTTTTCAGAAGGTCTAGAACAAACGTAGAAGATACTCTGCAATATAGATCGCATAATGAAAAAGGGGGTTAGCACTCATATGAGTACCTAAATCAATGGATGTAAGTCTCGCATCTTTTTGAGTAAGAAATAAAAATGGAAATGAGGGTTATTCAAAACAAACGTTTCCTTGAAAACGAAAATACAGAGGATTATTTGTTTTTGAATATGAGTTGACCGTTCTTTTCATCCACGATAATCGTTGTGTCCTTGCTGATTTTTTCAGACAAGAGCATTTTTGAGAGTTCATTTAAGATGTCTTTTTGGATGACTCGTTTTATAGGTCGAGCACCGAATTGGGGATCAAATCCCACGTTGGCAATGTGGTCAATGGCTTTCTTGGTGGCCGATAGTTTAATGTTGTTTTTCTCTAGCATCTGCTCAACTTTCTTTAGTTGAAGCTCTACAATCTTTCTAACTTCCTCCTGAGTTAGAGGCTGAAACATTATTATTTCGTCGACGCGGTTGAGAAATTCTGGTCTGATGCTTTTCTTGAGCAACTCAAAGACCTGTTCTTTAGTTTGGATTAGAATGCGCTCTCGGTTTTCAGAGTTGATCTTCTCGAGGTTTTCTTGTATGATATGGGAGCCTATGTTTGAAGTCATAATGATTATAGTGTTTTTGAAGTCGACTGTTCGGCCTTTATTGTCTGTTAATCGACCATCATCGAGAACTTGCAATAGAATGTTAAATACGTCAGGGTGTGCTTTCTCGATTTCATCTAGTAAAACCACTGAGTATGGTTTGCGTCTCACAGCTTCAGTTAATTGTCCGCTTTCTTCATAGCCAACATAGCCGGGCGGAGCGCCCACGAGCCTGGAAACGGTATGCCGCTCTTGATATTCCGACATATCGATTCGAATCATATTATTCTCGTTGTTGAAGAGAAACTCTGCTAATGCCTTAGCTAATTCAGTTTTTCCAACCCCAGTTGTACCCAAGAAAATAAAAGATCCAATAGGACGCTTAGGATCCTGCAGACCAGCACGACTCCGACGCAACGCATCAGAAACAGCTTCGATCGCTTCCTCTTGCCCAACAACCCTCATATGAAGTTCACTTTCTATGTTTAACAACTTCTGCTTCTCAGTCTGCAACATACGATTAACAGGTATTCCAGTCCAGCTTGAAACAACTTCAGCAATTTCTTCTGATCCCACTTCTTCGTTTACCAATGCTGATTCCTTTTGCAACTCGGTTAATTTCTTCTTCAAAACCTCAATAGTTTTTGTTGCCTCAGGAATTTTGCCATAACGAATCTCAGCAACCTTTTCAAGAATACCCCTACGGTTAGCATTCTCTTCTTCAAACTTTAGCTTTTCAATCTCATTCTTCTTAACTTGAATCTGATCAACAATTTCCTTTTCTGAACGCCACTTTGCCCGCAAACTATTTCTCTTCTCAGTCAAATTGGCAATTTCTTCATTTAACGACTTAAGCTTAGCATCATTCTTTTCATGTTTGATGGCTTCACGTTCAATCTCTAATTGCCGAATTTTCCGATCTACATCTTCAAGTTCTTGAGGTTCAGAATTGATTTCAAGCTCCAACTTGGCAGCTGCTTCATCAATCAAATCAATTGCTTTATCGGGCAAGAAACGTTCGGTAATATAGCGCTGAGATAATTCAACAGCGGCAATTATTGCATCATCTTTAATTCGAACATGATGAAATACTTCGTAACGTTCTTTTAGTCCCCGCAGAATCGAGATGGCATCTAAAACATCAGGCTCATTAACCATAACAGGTTGAAAACGCCTCTCTAAAGCCTTGTCTTTCTCAAAATACTTCTGATACTCCTTCAAAGTAGTCGCTCCAATAGCTCGCAACTCACCTCGCGCCAACGCTGGCTTAAGAATATTGGCAGCATCCATCGCACCCTCACCTCCCCCTGCCCCAACGAGAGTGTGAATCTCATCGATGAAAATCAAGATTTTACCTTCCGCCCCAACAACTTCCTTAATTACACTCTTAAGACGCTCCTCAAACTCCCCCTTATACTTGGCACCTGCAATCAAAGCTCCCATATCAAGAGAAAAAATCTGTTTTGACTTCAAATTCTCAGGAACATCTCCATTGACTATACGTTGCGCAAGGCCTTCAGCAATGGCGGTTTTTCCCACACCTGGCTCACCGATTAAAAGGGGATTGTTCTTTGTCCTTCTAGACAAAATCTGAAGAACCCGCCTAATCTCAGCATCACGACCAATAACTGGATCTAATTTTCCAGCCTGAGCTCTACTGTTTAGGTTAACAGCAAACTTGTTGAGGGCATTGTAGGTTTCCTCTGCAGTAGGCGAATTAACAGATGATCCTTTACGTAATTGGTCAATTGCGGACTTGAGGTCTTTTTCGTTAACTCCATTGCGTTTTAGCAACCGCGAAGCTGAATCATCTAGCGACAATAAAGACAGAAATAACTGCTCTACAGAAACAAACTCATCTTTGGCAGCAGAAGACAATTCTTGAGCTTTGCGAAGAACCTTATTAGAATTCGAAGAAAGATACGGCTCACCACCACTGACTTTAGGCAAAGCATCAATTTCCCTATCTAGCAAACCAGAAAAAGAACTTGATTTGACACCGAGTTTTCCAAACAAAAAAGGAACAACATTCTCATCAACAAGCAAGATTCCCTTCAACAAATGAAGCGGTTCAACTGCTTGATTGCTCCCTGCTGAGGCAATTTCTACAGCCTTCTGAATAGCTTCTTGAGATTTAACCGTAAAATTATCAAGACTCATAAACCACACACCAAAATTCAATTATAATCCGAATTAACTCTACAAAAACTGAATACTTTCCTCGAAATAAAGCTTTAGCAAAAAACCAAAAAAATTAATCTTTAGTATAACAAAATTCCATTTAAAACAAACTTTGTTGCTTGTCAAGTAGTCTATGGTTAGATTATGAATTCATAAATCTAATAAAAGTAAAGTTCACAGAATTGTTGTTGAATGTCTGTTGAAACGTAAGAGTTTGATTCTATCTTCTGTGATTTTAATTTGCGTTCTCTTTGCAAGTGCAATGTTAATTGCGACTTTGGACGACAGTACGACTATTGGTTTAATGGGCAATGCAGAGCAAGCTAGCATTACACAAATTCGATTTGTTGAAGGCGCTCCAACTGGTGATACAACAAAAGTAACAGTTCGAAACGTAGGCGGCAGCTCATTGGCTATTCAGCAAGGTTACGCGAATGTAACCAAGTCTACAAATATTAATTCAGGAGAAGCCTTCGTAATTCCAAAAGCAACATCATTAGAAATAACTTTGACATTCCCAAACGGCACCTTAATCTACGGAAGTCAACAACAAATCAAAATAACAACCGCCAAAGGTAACAACCTAGTTTACTCTTTGACTTATGATTCAACATCTACGTCAACTTATAATCCACTCGTTGATGATTTTGCTCCAACTCCAAGACCGCTTAAGGGTTATGAGTTGAATCCCCCACTGCAATTAAGTTCTTATGAAGCAATTGTTGTATTCATGACTTCAACCATAGCTGCAATTTCTGTTACAGGTGCTTGTTTACTTGCAAATTATGTACTTCATCCAAAAAATAGAAAAGAGCTCTTTGTGATGCTGTTTTTTGTAACCATAATTGTTGTGTTCACCCTGGTGGCTGTAATTTTTCCGATATTATTTCCACCGCAAATTGCACTAATGCAACTGTTAATATTTTTTTAAGAGATGATTTGTTGACTTATCCTTCTTCATACGCTTTCAAAACCCTGAATACCCATAACTTAGATTAGAAGCAATCAATTTTAGAGAAAACAAGTTAGAAATATCTGAATATTTTTTTTAACAAATCATTAAGCGATAAATTAATAAAAATAACCAATCTCAACTAATTATGATGAAAAATGTCTAAAACCCTTTTAGTTATCTTTTATTCCCAAAAAGGCGCCACTCAAAAAATGGCAACAGAAATAGCCAGAGGCGCTATAGATGAGGGTGCAAATGTTGTTTATAAAAATATTACCGAATGCAGTATGACTGATTTAATTGTTGCAGATGGCATAGCCTTTGGTTCTCCCACATACTATTGCAACATTTCGTGGCAAGCCAAGAAGTTTCTAGATGAAACCATACTTGAATTTTATAACCAAGGACATTCACTTAAAAGCAAAGTCTGCAGTTGCTTCACCTCAACTGGTGGATATAATGATGGAAAAGAATGCCTGCGTATGTTAGAGCTTGCATTTGGCATTGCCCTAAAAATGCGTATGGTTCCAGGTGTGGTTCTTGAGTCAAAAGATATTGTTGAAGGGAATGTTTCTGTATGTTATGATTTGGGAAGAAGGATAGCACAGGAATTAATTAAAACTAATTGACCGTTTCAAAACGAAGTTGTTCAGAGATTTCTAAAGATAGAGATCTTATCGACGGTTCTTAATTATTTATAATTCAATCGTGATTTTCCAGATATCTTTAATATAGCGACCAACAAACCACTAGATTGTATACTTTTAGTATACTAAAATTTTGAAGGAAGAAAAATGTCAAAAAAACAAACAACATCAATTATCTTTGCAACAATTTTCATCATATCAACCTTTACATCAATAATGCTCACACCAGCAACAGACGCGCACTTGCCAAAATGGCAAATTCCAACATTTGCTTACATCAACGTTGCACCTAACCCAGTTGGCGTAGGCCAAGAAGTGCTTGTAATCTTTTGGCTTGACAAGACCTTTGACGGAACAGTAATTACAAATGACTATAGATTCCATAACTATCAAATTTCCATTACAAAACCCGATGGAACAACAGAATCCAAGACTTTTGACTACATTGTTGATACAACATCATCACAATACATGAGTTATACACCTGATCAATTAGGCACATACACTTTCAACTTTACTTTCCCAGGACAGGACTACAACACGTATAGTCACAGCGCTTCTTCAGCATACATCAATGACACTTACTTACCAAGTTCTGCAATCACGACATTAACCGTTCAGCAAGAACCAGTCACCAAAGCACCAAACTATCCTTTGCCCACTGAATATTGGACACGACCAATAGAAGGACAAAACTCCGCTTGGGCTCAAATAGGCTCAAATTGGCTAGGCGGATGGGGTTCAACCAACACTTACAACGTTCAACCAGACGGCATTGCTCCTAACACACCACACATAATGTGGACAAAAGTGCTCCAGTTTGGAGGAGTTGTTGGAGCTAATAATATAGGTGTAAATGGCTCAATGTATTATGCAGGAGAATCATACGAAGAACGGTTTGGTTATCCACTCATTATCCAAGGCAGACTCTATTATCAAGTCCCACGCAGCAACTCTGCCCAAGGTGGTCTTTTAGATACTGTAGGCGGAGGATTCGTTTGCATTGATTTACGCACAGGCGAACAACTCTGGAAAAGAGATTTTGCAGTCTACCCAACATTCGGGCAACTAGAATGGTTTGATTCACCTAACCAACATGGAGTTATCCCTAATGGTTATTTATGGGCAGTTCAAGGCAGCACTTGGATAGCTTATGATCCGATTGACGGCGAATGGGTTTTTAACATAACTAGTGTCCCTTCAGGCACAAGATCATATGGACCAAACGGTGAAGTGCTTCAATATCAACTGGATTCAACAAACAAATGGTTAGCCCTATGGAACATTACAAACGTCATTGCCAATGGCCCAGTCGGTGCCTTATCATACAGTGGATATCGGCCGGTAGGTCAAACTCTTAATTCTACCGCACGCGACTCATATTCATGGAATGTCTCAGTATCAGGCTTAGTTGGAACTGGCTGGAGTATCCAAAGAGTCACTAATGATTTGGTTCTGGTTATGCAGGGCAACCCTGGCGCTTTCAACGTACAAACTGGAGCAAACATATCCGCAATCAGTTTAAACCCAAGCTCACGAGGATCAATACTCTGGACTAAATTCTATCCGGCACCAGCAGGCAACATAACAAGAATGATGGGGCCAGTCGATAATGTTAACCACGTATTCACAATGGTCGATAAAGAAACAATGAAATGGTCTGGATACAGCTTGGACTCTGGAGCACTAATCTGGGGTCCAGTTGGAGACTTCCGAGGTTACCAATACTATAGTTCCAACATAGCCAGTTACAATGCGGGCTCATACGCAATTGCTTATGGCAAACTATATGTCTGCGGCTTTGGTGGAGTCGTTTATGCCTTTGATACAAAAAGCGGAAATCAACTCTGGTCATTCGGAAACGGCGGAGCAGGTAACTCAACAAATGACAATGGAGAAACAGCTTGGGGAAACCGACCAACTTTCATAAGTAACATTGCAGACGGAAAACTATACCTCTTTAACAACGAACATTCAGGCAACTCCCCATACTATAAAGGAGCATTAATGCGAGCAGTAAACGCAACAACAGGAGAAGAAATATGGACATTACCATCATGGGCTAGCGGTGGACCAACCTTCTATTCCCAAGCAGGCGTAATCGCAGACGGATTCTTAGCTTACTTTAACACCTACGACGGACAAGTCTACAGCATAGGAAAAGGACCAAGCAAAGTAACAGTTGATGCACCCATGGCAGGCAGTAGAATTAGGCAAATCACTTGTTATTCGTGGTACAGTCACCGACGTTGCTGCCGGCACAAAACAAAACGAGCAAGTAGCCAGATTCCCCAATGGAGTTCCAGCAGTTTCTGATGCAAGCCAAAGCGACTGGATGGCATACGTATACATGCAAAAACCCAGACCCACAAATACAGTAGGCGTTCTAGTCACAATAAGCGTAGTAGACTCTAATGGGAATTACCGAGAAATTGGTACAACAACAAGCAATGCTGATGGATTCTTCACATTCAACTGGAAACCAGACATTCAAGGACAATATACTGTCTACGCTGCCTTCGCAGGTTCTGAATCATATTGGCCATCACACTCAATCACCTCTTTTGCCGTAGATCCAGCAGCACCTACACCAGCACCAACATCCACACCTTTAACAGACGTTGCAACCAATGCAAACCTAATGACCTCAATGGCTGTTGGAGTAATTGCAATAATAATTGCAATAGCCGTGGTCGGTCTACTTCTGCTCAGGAAACGCGCATGAAAAACTCCAAATAAAAATTCCCTTTCTTTTTTTAGTCTTAAAATCGTCAAAAAAATTGGCTATTTATTTCATTGAACATTTCAAACCCAATCAACAAGAAATACCATAAGGGGGAAAAAAGCTTTACCTTCAACCGGAAAGAAGTTTGATTACCTTCAATCTTGAAGTTTGTACAGAAGTACCCCAACTACCGTAGTCATTAATCCTAACCAGAATAATATGTCTACAAACAAGTTTAGTATGTCAACGCTCCAATTGTCAACGGGTCCAACAAAAGTGCTTAACGTATTTGTCCCCCAAGTTAAAGGTAATCCATAATCTACGTGCACATAGTCAGACCAGTTATACGTAAATCCAACTAGCACCCCCAAACACGTTACAAAAATCCAAACCACCAGAAAGATTAAGATCAGAAACTTCTTTCTCATAAAGAAAACTAAAATAGTCTCTCCCTAAAAAGTTTGCCGAATCTAATTGACACTGTTGTTCTAATTGATAGACACCCTGTTCTGTTGGTTAGTATAATATTAGACGCAGGTAGTAACACATACAAGGTAAAAAGAAATGATTCAACAAGAAGTCAAAAAGAAAATTCGAATTTACGGCACAGCAGCAATTCTAGCCGCAATGGTACTAGTATCAGTAGTCTTCGTTTTGGGCTCAACACCAGGTTTATCACCACTTACAAATCAACCAACGACTTCAAATCTGAGAACTTTTACAGATGAATCTGAACTTAGAAACTTCCTACTCACCAACAGTCGAGGAAACACCAATTACGCTGGTGGACCTTTGGATTCAAAATTTTTAGGAGAAGGTTCACGTGATGGCTCATTTACAACAGCTGCCCCAACTATGGCATCTGAATCCGCATCCCAAGGCAACTCTCATTCAACAACAAACATCCAAGTTGCAGGAGTTGACGAAGCAGACATTGTAAAAAATGATGGCAGCTATCTATATGTTGCATCCAACGATTATTCAATTAATCAAAACTACATTTACATTCTTAAAGCTGATCCTCAAGACCCAAGAACAATTGCAAGAATAACCCTTGACAACAACGTGTACTTGGCAGGAATGTACCTAAGTCAAGACAGCGGCAAACTCGTCGTTATAGGAAGCGAATACCAAGTTTACGCACTCGATATAATGTCTCCACGTGAAGGATATATTTCCCCCTACCTCAATGAAGTCAGAACATTTGTCAATGTTTACGACATATCTGACAAAGTTAACCCAGTACTTGCAAGAAACTTCACATTGAGCGGCAGCTACTTCAACAGCCGAATGATTGGTGACTATGTATATGCCATAGTCAGCCAACCAGCCTACATCTTAGAAAACAACGCGTTGCCATTGCCGAAAGTCTATATAGAAACAGCAACCTCAGAAATAGCACCCACAAAAATATACTACTCAGACGCTGCAAACTACTCCGACATAACCAACAACTACTTCACTTACACCACATTTGTCGGCTTAAACGTAAACGATAACGCAGAAAAACTAACAAACATGACAGTTTTGATGGGAGGAGCAAGCACCATGTATGTTTCATTAGAAAACATATATGTCACTTATCCAACATGGAGCGAAGCAGGAGATTACACTTCAATCTACCGAGTTAGCGTAAACAAAGACGTTTTAACATTTGAAACGAAAGGAAACGTACCAGGTTACATCCTAAACCAATACTCAATGGATGAATACAACGGTAACTTTAGAATAGCCACAACCTCACAAAAACAACAAAGCAGCAGCAACATTTACGTATTAAACATGAATTTGACAATTGTCGGAAAAATAGAAAACCTAGCTGTAACCGAAACAATCTACTCAGCCAGATTCATGGGCAACAAAGCATACTTGGTTACTTTTAGACAAACAGACCCGTTCTTCGTTATCGACCTTAGCAACCCAACAGAACCAAAAGTTGCAGGAGAACTCAAAATCCCTGGATACTCAAGCTACCTCCACATGTACGACGAGAACCATGTCATTGGCATAGGCATGGAAAACAACACAGTAAAACTGTCGCTATTTGATGTAACAAACGTGAACAGCCCAACAGAAATAGCAAAATACCTTGTTCAAGGTGACTACACATCATCAGACGCGCTTTACGATCCAAAAGCATTCCTATTCGATAAAGCAAAAGAGCTACTGGTTATTCCAGTTTCAATTACCCAATATGGAGTTATTGATAGCGGAAACGTTGTTCCTCCAAGCGGCAAAGATGTTGGAATAGCTCCACTGCAGAGGCGGCTATTGGCAAGGAGCTTACGTGTTCAAACTGACTCCAGCAGGTTTCGAATTAGAAGGCGGCATAACACACCAAGAAACCACAAACCAACAAAACTATTACGGAGACTATAGCTTAAGCGTTAACAGAGCATTATACATTGACAACACACTTTACACAGTATCCAATGGAAAAGTAAAACTCAATAGTCTAACAGACTTGACACAAATCGCAGAAATCATTATTAAATAAATTTCCTTCTTTTTTAATTAAAATTAAAGTCATATTTGTCAAGGTTTTTTCTCCTCATATTAAATTGGCAATGGGTAACATATGTACTCTTTATTCAGGCCCAAAGGATTCAGGATTGCGAAAATTAAGCTGATCAATATAATATCTCATCTTTTCCGAATATTTTGTTCGTTACTGAAAAAAAATAGCTTTTCGCAAGTAAAACTAAAATTTGGCCAATCCCACTATTATAGAAAGCAATATCAGTTTAAAGTAAAAGCTATTCTAAGCCATATACGAAGGAGTTAACTTCTTGAAAAAGAATGTACAGAATTTAGAGGAGAAGATTAAGAATGTCGGTTTTTGCCTTTGATCAAGAATCAATAAGTATGATTCGCTATATACTGACACTCCATCGTTTTAAAGAGTATTTAGCTGGACCTAAAGGACTTTACGAAAATCTTTGTGCAACGTCTTTCAATAGAGTACTAATCCAGACCAGCCTAAAATTTACAAAGTTTCAGAAAGAAAATCCAAGTGATATAAGAGCCTATGAGGTCATCCGCTTCTTGGAACAGAAAAGCCACATTGACCCTTCGACAGCCCAAAAACTCAAAGAATTCGTGGATTTTTATGACCTCCTTATAAACCCTAATTCTCACATCGACACAAAAAAAGTTAATGCTAAAGCTCAAGAAATCTTGCGGTTTCTTTGCATTGAGGCGGGATTGGACCAAGAAAAGGAACTCAAGAATAGAACATTTGAGGACATAGCAACTCTTGGAACAAAGTTGCCTTCTGCAAATGAGAAATACGAGAAGCTCGTTGATTCTGATTTTGATAATTTCGATAAACTTTATGAGAAATGCCCAACTTTGCAACTGGAAATAGGAAAAAGATTAACAACCTCATTATGTGCTGCACAAATATCAGGCTTTACTCCCAATACGGGCGGAATTTTGTTACCTTTTGTGACACTTGAAAAAACAAATGATAACGGAGCACTCTTTGATAAGGCAAATGTTGGAGTAACCTTTACACCAATTGATATTCGGATAGGATTGAATTTTGGAAGTCAAGCTCACAAGTACAGGATACGATATTATGAAATGCTTCTGAATGGAGAATTAATGAACGAGTTTGAATCTCTCAACCGAAAAGATACTGGTTACTGCCTTTGTGACACTTTTTGGCACTATAACATTAGAAATGTGCAGTCTCTTCAATGGTGTCTCACTCTTTACGGCAGTACCAAAATAAATATCGAAAACGCAATTGAAGAGACTATTCAGCAAAAAGGAACCCAGTTGACGGCAAATAAATACCTAATTTGTAAAGTGATTAAAAGAAGTCGGGAAGATTTTGCTTACATTTTAAACGGAATTGTTGACGAGATTTCGAAGACTCTTAACGAACTTTCCCCTACATTAGAACGTATCAACAAAGCATAAGCTTGAACCGTTAGATGTCAATCGAACAATTGCAGAACGAAAATGGAAAACACTTTTTCTTCTTATCGATACGTCCAAGAATATTTTTCAGCTGAACAACATATTCTATAAGATTGAAAACTTAAAAATCTACAATGAAATTCATTCGCCTAAGAAATGCTTTAGCAACGTTCTGCCTCGAGTTCGTGGAAAGGATATTGATTCCTCTAATTTCCTCTATTTTCTCCAGCAAATAGTTGATTTCGATGTTTGCATAACGATCGTGGACATCTCTTATTTCACTTCTTTTGCCGAATAAAGTATCTGCTTCATCAAAAAACAATATTGCATCACAGTTTTCCGCTTCTCTGAAAATTTTATTTAGATTCTTTTCTGTTTCACCAATATATTTAGTGACAACCATCGCAAGATCAATCCTTAAAACATCAAGCCTTAGTTCGTTGGCAATAACTTCAACTGCAACGTTCTTGACAGCCTCTGATCGTCCTGAAAACAGAATATTAAAACCACCTTGTTTAGAGCGTTTTTGTAGGCGTTCAACTTTAGAAGTATCATCGCAAAGCTTGAAATAATTAATTATTTCACGAATTTGCTCTTTTTTGTCATTGGGTAAAATTAAATCAACCGAGTTGTGATGAGGAATAATTTTCATCCCAAACGATATTCTGCGTTCATTAGACATAATTAATCACTTTGGTAATTTGATTGAAGTGCATTATTACAATAAGAAGTATAGAAAATAAAGTCTCCCTGAGCTTATAATTATTTGAGTATAACAAAAAGAGGTTGTGCAAGTGAAATTTCCATATGTGGACTTGAAATTTTCGACATTATTTGCTAAGAGGGGGCTTGATTGCTGAAGTCTGTAGTCATCCATCTATCATCGCGTTTTTCTATTTGAGCAAAGATTGTTTGTCCCGGTTGAGTTGATATGAGTTCATTCCATTGTTGTGCAGTGAGGTCTTTTGGAGTAGCTTCAATCCAAGGGTAAGTATTGCTATTCAAACGCAGAATTATGTGAGTTGTTCCATCTTGTACGTATTCATAAGTATTCAAAACGTTGGCTGAAATTCTAATATCTGAAGTTACAATAGCGCCAAAAAGTTTAGCATATTCAAGTCTTGTTTGCTCCACCAATTGTTCACTAGTTATTCCTTCTTGATTTATGGTTGAAATAATCTTGTTTGTATCCTGTGCGTCAACTATTGCGAAACCCGCCAGATAAATTGTTTCATCACTTTCGCCGCTTCCCTCGTTCCAATAAATAGGAACATACCATGCAAGCTTATTGTTTCCAGGAGTAACTTCAACGGTGTAAAGCAAGGGCATTACAGCATAATAATCTCCAGTTGCAGGTTTGGGCAATCTTCCTTCAACTAAGTCTTCCGCCGTCATGCCAGAAATATAGTTTGCTTGCTTAAGATCGTAATAAAGAACTCCTTCGCGAGTGGCCTTAAACACTCCAGATAGTGTTCTCTGATTTTCAGCGGGATTAACACACACTAAAGCAACAACATCCTTAGTCTCAGGATCAACAACATAACGTGTATCCTCAGTCATCTGAAAACGATCCTGACTTGGTGGAACTATCCACAAAAACCCACCCGCAAAATAATCAAAACCGTTGCCACGTCGAAAGTTTCCAAACTCGTTAATCATGTTCTCAAGCCAATCCTCATCATACACCTGTGTCATCCACTCTGGAATTTCGCTCATAGTTTTTGGCTCATATTCAAGGTTACCTTGGGAATCATAAGCTAATGGTGTTTCATATCTTCTTACAAAGTCAAATCCCAAATTGTAATCGGTAACAACATAGATCGACTGGTTAGTATCCATGTTCCAAGTTGGATACGAAACACCGTAAGTCTTCGTCATATCATCTACGTAGTTGCGAAAAGGAATATTTCGATCCCAAAATAAGCCTTGCCCTACGTTAAATTGGTCATGCACTATTTTTGGTGAAGCAGCCGGTTCATTTGCGTCGACAATAACGAATCCCTTGATGTAGTTTTCTGATATTATGTTAGTTGAACCAATCGTTGCTACCCACACCAATTTTCCTTCGGGAGACTTGGTAACGTGGCAATCCAGAACCTGTGTGTTGCTGCCAAACTCGGACATGTGACGCCTTGCAATCGAAATTGCTAGTTCTTGAGTCACCAAACGTACCATGTTATCAGGAATTGTTGTGCTAAAAGGTAAACCTGAAGTTTGTTGGATAAAACCATTAAAGTAATTGGCGTTCGTTACACGTTGAACTTCGCCAAGCACGGTTATTCCCGATATCGAAACCAAAAAGATAACAACCAAAACAATTCCAAGGAGAGTTCTTTTTTGTTTGAGCTTAAACTGAAACAGGGGTAATTGGCCCGATCGGAAATTTTCATCAAATTGTTCGACTTTAAAAAGTTTCATCGATACAAAGTACTCAAAGAATGCTACTGCAAATCTGGAAAAAAACAGAAAATACACAAATGAGCTAAGAGGGGTTTGGACAAGAACGTTGATTCCAAAAAGAATTAACCCTATTGCTAGTGAAGCGATGCGGCGAATCGATAGAGGCCTAAATTTTGTAGGCGGTATTGGAATATACCAGATAATTGCCCAAATAGCAAGAAAAACCAGTAAGTTCAAATCTCTTCCTCAAATGGAATTAATGAGCTTTCAATATTTAAAACCAACTAAGATAAACGAGTTCAATGTTTAAAGAGTTATATTTTTAAAGAGAATATAATTCATTGAGGAGAATAGGCTTGGCTAGTTCAGATTTCATAGTATCGCTGGCTTTATGGTTCTTTCGAGCTTTTATTTCAAGTCTGATTTGTCTGCTAATTGGATATATAGGAATCAAATGCATCACCCTTCTAACAACCAAAATCAAAGAGTTCGAAAGCCTCAAGGGCAATTCTATGGCAACTAGCCTTTTTGTAGGAGGCTTTTTTATTTATGCTGGCCTGGTTGTCTATGGCTCAATGGTCAATCCATTCTTCCTATCGCAATCAGTCAATTTAGGCTCTTATTTCAACCTGCAAAGACTCCTAGTTGTCGCAATCAGTTTCTTTGTGAGTTTATTCTTCGGCGGTTTGTTCTACTTAGTTTTCGCAAAACTTCGACCTTTCGGAATTGACTTAGACGATATTAACAAGAATCCTTTGGCTGTCGGAGTCTACTTGTTTTGCTATGAAGTGTTCCTAGGGCTAATAATGTTAGCAAGCTTAACCCTTCCAATTGGATAACTGGCGATCGCAAGTGTCTTGTAAGCAACGACTTATTTTGTTCTCGATTCTTTTAATCTCTATTTTAACTCTAGGACAAACTGTGAAGGGATCTCCTGCATCCAGCTTCAATTTGCAAGATGGTGATTGGTTTGACAACTTTGGAATAGACAGAAACTATTACGCCGGTCCCCACGGATATCTACCCAACCTCGCAACTGAAACACTCAACGAAAACAAGGAACTTGCTTACAGCATAGGAGAATCTTTTTTGGCAGAATATCCAAGTGAAAATGAAAGGGCAGTCGCCATTTTGAAGTATGTTCAGCAGTGGACAGTATACGGCTATGACAGCGATAACGTCGTCAGAGAAGGAGTTGCTCAAGAAGAATGGGCATGGAATGCTGATGAAATGGCACACGCCTTTAACCAAGATACCGGCATCACAACCATAGGAGACTGTGAAGACTTGGCTTTCTTATGTGGCACAATCTATGTTGGAGCGAGTTTCGATGCAGCTGTAGTAGATGCTCCTGATCATGTTGCTCTTTTGATTTGGCTTCCCGAGTTTTCGAACGCGAATAGCTACTGGGATCTTCCAAATGACAAC
Organism: Candidatus Bathyarchaeota archaeon; assembly: GCA_963831895.1. Classification (GTDB taxonomy): domain Archaea; phylum Thermoproteota; class Bathyarchaeia; order Bathyarchaeales; family Bathycorpusculaceae; genus Bathycorpusculum. The sequence goes on along the minus strand of CAWHSD010000002.1, from coordinate 69,631 downwards.
AGAGAAGCTGGCTGGATTTGGGTGGAAGCTACAGGCAGCACTAACCCTCTGGGATGGACCCCGCCTGACTACCAAGACGGTGGATGGACTGCATACTCGATTGGTTCGTTGGAATTTGTTTCAGAACCTCTACCATCTCAGGATAATTCCCCAACAATTAACATGGATCTTCTTCTGATTATTGGTTTTATTTTACTTTTAGTAATTTTTGCTATTTCAAGAGTACGGAGAAGATAACTATTTTAGATTTCTTTGCCAGAAGAAATGTTATCAGATTTATGCCTATTACAAATACTTAACAGCCTTGATTCACAATCTTCTATTGGCTGTTTCAAATGCTTCGATCCACTCATAAGCCATCGCTAAAAGAATCGCTTGTTAACTAGGATTCTCTGAAGAAAACACTAAAATTTTCATTGATGGCTCAACTGGACCAGATTCTCACGGCGATTTTCCTCACGCAACAGGCCACAATAAAAAAATATTATTTAAAATTGACAAAGCTCGAAGCCTATTTCTGCAATACGATGAATTCTCCTATGGTGAACTTGCCAACGCACTTCACTACATCCGGGATAAATGGACACGCAACCCAGAAGTTGAGGCAGAACAGGTTATAATTTTAGATGACAGCCAATTTCTAAAATCAGTCGAGCAGTCAAAAATTCCAAAGAAAGTCGCTGAAGAATATACTAGCTTAGCTAACATGCTTCTTTACACCAAGAATTCAGGAATCGAATCGTGGTTTGATCATTCTTGGGGAATTTGGCATCGAGATTACGCAGGTTGCGTCCATGTTTTTGTGGACATAATTGAACTCATGCTACCTACCTTACAACCTGATGTCTCAATTACGGGCAACAAGGAAAAATTGAAATCGTATATCAACTCTGAAGCCTTCAAACACTTTTTCAGTCATACCATTACAGATTGTTATGGAAAGATTAATCAAAGAAAAACTAAGAGAAGTTCAAGAAATCAGAAGCGAAATTCGAGATCATAATTTGCCTTGATTTTCTTTCTTAAATAAATTGAGATTTTCGCTTATTGACAACAAATAGCAGGAGTATTGCAGTGACCAGCGTCTTTTTTCAAAAGGTATTCATGTATTGCTTTAGCCGATCTTCTGCCTGACCCCATAGCACTGATAACCGTGGCTTCTCCAGTCATTATATCTCCGCCTACATATACGCCTTCCAGACTTGTTTTACCGGTCTCATGGTCAGCCACAATAGTGCCTTGTTTTGTCGTTTCAAGCCCTTTTGTTACCTTTTGTATGATCGGGTTTGGTGTGCGTCCAATGGCAACAATAACGGTATCTACATCCATCACAAATTCAGAATCCTTAACCGACACCGGCTTTCGTCTGCCTGACCCATCGGGCTCTCCTAATTCCATCTCAACTAATTCAATTCCTTTAATCCTTCCCTGTTCATCCCCGATAAAACGGGTCGGCGATGATAGAAACTTGCACGATATGCCTTCTTCTTCAGCATTAAGCAGTTCTTCTTGTCTCGCAGGGATTTCATCTCTTGATCTTCGGTAGATTATACAGACATGCTCAGCGCCCAAGCGCAAGGCACATCTCGCAGAGTCCATTGCAACGTTACCCCCTCCAATCACCGCTACATTTCTCCCAACTTTTATAGGAGTATCAAATGCGGGAAAACGATAAGACTTCATCAGGTTAACTCTTATCAAGAATTCATTAGCTGAATATACTCCACTCAAATTTTCGCCTGGTATTCCAAGGAATGTTGGCAATCCAGCCCCTGAACCAATGAACACTGCGTCAAAACCACGATCGAATAGTTCTTGTGGTGTAAATGTTCTTCCAATTAATACGTCAGTATATAATTCTACACCCAATTCTCTAATGTAATCTACTTCTGCTTGAACGATTTCTTTTGGCAACCTAAATTCTGGGATTCCGTAAACCAAGACACCGCCGGCGACGTGAAGGGCTTCAAATATTGTTACTTTATGTCCAAGCTTTGCAAGTTCAGCCGCAACTGTTAATCCCGCTGGTCCCGCACCGATAACTGCTACTCTTCTACCGGTTAAAACAACTTTCTTGGTTTCTATAAAGGCAGCTTTAATTTTTTTTTCTCGCTCCAAATCCGCAACGAACCTCTCAAGTCTTCCAATCGAAATAGCGTCGCCCTTTTTACCTTTGATACAGAATTTTTGGCATTGTTCTTCCTGAGGACAAACTCTTCCACAAATAGCGGGGAGACTGTTCTTTTCTTTAATCTTCTTTATGGCTTCGTCATATTTTTTTTCTTTAATCAGTCTGATAAACGTTGGAATTTCAATTCCCACAGGGCATCCTTTTATGCATTGCGCGTTAGGACAGGATAAACATCTTTGAGCTTCAGCTAACGCTTCCTCAAGATTATAACCTAAAGCTACCTCAGAAAAGCTCGTGGCACGGTCCTTTGGACTAAGTTTATCCATGGGAACAGCGCGAGTCCTATCTTGATTGACAGGTTTTTTAACTATTTGTGGTTGCCGCATTGACAACTTCCTCCTCCATGATGATCGTGGAACTCCACTGCTTGTTTCTCTTCTGAAGGATAAACTTTGAGTCTTTTAATCAACTCATCAAAGTTGGTTTGATGTGCATCAAACTCTGGACCATCGACACAAGCGAATTTTGTAAGACCATTAACTGAGACTCTGCATGCACCGCACATTCCCATGCCATCAACCATTATTGGGTTTAAACTAACAACTGTTTTGATCGCGTAGGGTCTGGTTACTTCTGATGTGGTCTTCATCATTATTGGAGGACCTATAGCATATACGATGTTGAATTTGTATTTCTTGTCTATTAACGATTTCAGAAGATCGCTAACGAAGCCTTTTTGTCCTTTTGAACCATCATCTGTTGAAATATAGAGCTCGTTTGAAACCTTTTTCATTTCTTCCTCTAAGATAAGCAGTTCTCGATTTCTTGCACCAATTATTGTGACGACACAGTTTCCGGCTTCTTTCAACGCTTTTGCGATGGGGTAAGCAGCTGCTGTTCCTACACCACCACATACAACTGCAGCTAAACCGTAGAATTTTATGTTACTGGGATTCCCCAACGGACCGATTAAGTTTGGAATTTGCTCTCCAATTTGGAGGGCTCCGAGTTTTTTGGTTGATACCCCTACTTCCTGAAAGATAAGGGTGATTGTTCCTTCAGTTTTATCCCAAGAAACCAGAGTGAGGGGTATTCTCTCTCCTTCGTTGTCCGTTCGCAGAATTACAAATTGCCCTGCTTGGGCTTTTGCGGCGATTTCCGGCGCGTGAATTCTTATTTGTTTTACTTGTGGACCTAATTCACGTTTTTCTATAAGCTTATGGAAGCTTATAGAAGTACCCAAGTGTTGAACTAAAGGTTCACTAATTTGCGTTTTTAACACCTTCATAACCATTTAACTAAATCATAACAGTGTTATACGCACCTTTAAACTTACCGAGTAAAAAACAGAAAAAGACCATAAAACTCTTCACTCGACGATCCATAATCAACCCAAGCGTCAATGTGTGCATTGTTAGTCAAATTCCATGGATAGAGTTTGTCCTCTTCAGCTCACACTATTATCTTTTTCAATGAATTAATGAAAAACAAAAGCAATAAGAACTCAAATCTGAATGTTCTAATGGGAGTTTAAATTATAACCCAGTCTAAAAACCGCGTGTATCCAAGTTTGTTTCCGAAGGATATACTTCTCGTTTTTCCTGGTAAATATCGAGCACCAGACCCACAGATTCCTCTCGCCCTAATCTACATTGCGAGTTCACTTCAACGTGAAGGCCACAAAGTTCGAATCCTCGACATGCGCTTGGAAGATTTCAAAACCACGGCCATTGGAAACCCATTATTTGTCGGAATAACTTCCATGAGTGGACAACAAATTCATTATGGATTAGAGTTTGCGAAAAGAGTCCGCTCGGAGAATTCCTCTTGTCCAATTATTTGGGGTGGAGTGCATCCAACTCTCTTGCCTGAACAGACTGCAGCAAGCAAATTCGTTGATATTGTTGTTCGCGGCGAAGGAGAACTCGTAGTCCCAAAGCTGGCAAAGAAGCTGGCTGCAGGTGAATCATTTGACGACGTAAGAGGTTTAACATTCAAGAGAGAAGGATTAATAAAAAGCACAAGTGAGGCAGATCTAATAGACTTAGACGATATTCCATTCGATTTACCCTATGACCTGTTAAAACTAGAAAAGTATCCCACACTCCAATCTGGTAGATTTCATATTCAAACCAGTAGGGGATGCCCACATCGTTGTGGATTCTGCTATAATACTGACTTCAACAAACGCCAATGGAGAGGTAAAAGCGCTCTTCATGTACTTGACGAAATTGAATACATAATCAATAAATTTCCATATGTAAAAATTATTGATCCTATAGATGACAATTTTTTTGTTGATGAGCAGCGAGTTAAAGATATTTGTCAAGGCATAATCTCACGGAACATCAAAATAAAATGGCGAGCAAACTGTAGATTTGATTATCTATCAACCTACGACAAGGATTTTTTGAGACTTTTAGAAAAGGCAGGATGCATGGAGTTGGATTTCGGTGGCGAAAGTGGTTCAGATCGACTCCAAGAATTCGTCTCCAAAGACGTAACAGCAGAGCAGATGTTGATTGCAGTTGGCAATCTCAGAAAATGGGCGCCTTCAATAGATCCTTATGTTTCTTGGCTCAGTGGACTCCCAAACGAGACCTACTTGGACCTGCTGAAAACTTTAGATTTAATGGATAAAATGAACGAGGTGAATCCTCGAACGCAACATTATGGCATTTTCATGTATACTCCTTTTCCTAGTCCAATGATAGAGTCGCTCAGATCTGGATTTCAGCTTCCACAATCTCTCGAAGAATGGGGAAACATCGAGGTTTTTCATTTCCAACCTCCATGGCACAACAAAAGTTACATAGAGAAACTGAAAGCAATATCAGCTGTGACCAGATATGCATTTTATCCGAAATCTCGAATTGATGAACACGGATTGGGGTTCAAATTAGTATATGGAGTAATGAATCGAGTTGCAAGGTATCGTTGGAGACATAGATATTTTGGTTTTCCAATCGAGTTGAGACTTGCTAGTGGTTTGGCGAGGAGACTCCGCGGTTTCCTATGACACTGTTCTTCAGTTGGATGGTGTAGTTGAATAACATAGTCTTTGGACTTAAGGAAAAAGTTACTCCAGCCCATGAGAACCTATCTTTGACTTGCTCCCATCCACAACACACAATCGCGCTGTCTCTTTTTTCAATAGAAAAGGAAATGCGATCTTCAAGATCTGAAAATTCCACCACTTCTGAGTCAACTTTTGTCCAAGCACCGATCTTTTTGTCCAATAAGACTGAATTCCCGTTCCTAAATTTTCTAAAAAAAGTTGCACCTTGTTCATTCAAAATAAGGATTTCTTTGCAACCTGACATGTCAACCTCAGAGAAATCTGCACAGACTTTGATGCGATCAGGATAACAATGATATGTAACGGTGACTTTTCCCCGCGTCGGAACGTTGATGAAGTGTGTTTCTACTCCAAACGATTTCCTCAGCCTCATTATCCAATCAAAGATTGATCTCATGTTTCCACGATTGAGATATGCCCTTTCAAAGGTCTTATGAAAAACTGAATAAATTCTATTATTAATGAAAGCTCCATGAACTTGCTTTTTTGAAACAGAATCCAAAAAAAAGACCTTTGTGATCACCGTAACATTTTCATCCTGCTTCTCAACGTAAAGGTTTGCGTTTCTTGAGAAGAGAGTTGTGTCGGAGTATTTTGCGATAGGAACGCCGAACCCTGCCCCCTCCTCAACTAACTCGGTGCCATTATCCAGCAAGATTAAACCCTTCTGCAAAGCGGCAATTTCCAAGTTTTTTGGTCTATTATCTGGGTATATCCTCAACGCCATAATTCTTCCTGAATTAAAAGTAAATGGTTTTTCAAGTTGCCCTGACCGGTTTAGAAATATCGGTACATTCGTTTCAATAGTAGGGATATGTTGTTTCAGCGTTAGAATCTAACCTTCCTTAATAAATTTCTCATAACTTATATGATTATGTGAAAATCTAATATTTTATTTGTTTGCAAAGTTTTAAATCCTTTTCTGCTCGTTTTTTATTGAGGCGGCAAAATTCATCTGCATCTTTTTGAGAATTGTCTTGTCAAAATAGGGAGGATTTATTCAATGGATTGTTTTTTTGAGGGAAACTTTACATTCTGGAAAATCAAAATACCAAAAAGATTATTCGTTCCTCTAATTGTAGTTTTATTGGCCAAAATTGCTGGAAGCGTTCTCATTGGCAATCTTTTGAACATTCAAGATTCAGGGACTTTCTGGTCTGACCCTAATAGAGTGTACAGTTGGGCTCAGAACAATGCTTTCTTTGCAAATCCAGGAACTATGGGAAACTGGCCACTAACCTTTCTGGGTTGGGATAGCGCTTGGTACTTAAATATAATGACCAAAGGCTACGAGTTTTCATTACAAAGCTACACTTTTTCACCAGTTTTTCCGTTTTTCGCCAAAATATTGAACTTTATTTTGCTGAGTCCGATGATTTCCCTTGTATTAACGGCATTTGTTTTTGGCATTCTCTGGATTCCTCTTTACCAATTATTGGCAGAAGGCTACATCGGAAAAAAAGCAGCTTTATTATCTACCCTTTTACTGGCGTTTTCGCCATACATTTTTGTTTTTACAACCGTTGCTTACAGTGAAGGGTTGCTTTTGTTTTTTGTTTTGGGTGCTTGGCTTCTATTAAATAAGGGTAAACTATTTGGCGCGTCCGTTTTTGCAACGGTTGCACCTTTAACAAGAATCATGGGAATATTGGTGGTTTTACCGATGCTTTTCGTTTCACTTAAACAGAAAACTCACCGGATCCGAAACATATTGTTGAGTCTCCTCCCTATAGCATCCCTTACTGCTTGGTTTGCAGGTTTAGGTATTTCTACTGGTGATTTTCTTGCGCCTTTACATACATCTGAGTGGGCTTGGCTCTACTCTTTCCGTACTTTATTCACAGAAGGAATCCCACGCTATGGCGTAAAAGCTTTTTTTGATGCTCCCTATCAACCATCCCCGATCACTACCCATTGGCTTCTTCCTATTGCAGAAATATTTTCAATACTTTTCCCCATTTTGTTGTTTTCCAGAACTTGGAAAAAAGATAAGTCATTGTGGATTTACGCCTTCGCTGGATACCTTGGAAGCCTATATTTCGGTGCATTAGTTTCTACACCACGGTTTATCGCTGTTCTATTTCCATTATGGATTCCACTGACAGCCTGTTTTTCGGGAAGCAAGAAATCAATAGCAATCGCGGCAATTATTGCTGTTTTATTTTACATTGTTGCTTTAGATTTATGGATAAGTTTTCTTAATGGGCAATTCGTAGCATAACTCTTTACTTTTCAATGAAAATCATCTTTGTCAATATATTTTGGAAGAACCTATCTTCAACAATGAAATGAATCTTGACTCAAAGAATACCCAGAAAACTTTTTTAGAAAAAGTTGATAAGAAATGAAAACATATCGTTGGTGGAGAACAAGTTTTGGAACTTCTTAGTTTTATTTGGATATTGTGGGTTTTCGGCATGCCAATATACTTCAAATTGGCATATGACATAATAAAATGCAGAAAAAAATTAGTCAAGAAAACATTTGATCCAATCAATCCAAAACAAATAATATTTCAAATAACTACAATCGGAAACATGGAAATTGTAAAGGATTCTGTCGAAAACATTAAGCAGATATGTAAAAAAGTTCGATATGAAAATTACAAAATAAATGTAGTTTCGGAAGTGAAGGAAAGCTTTGAGGGCGCCGTAACAATAACTGTTCCTCAAAACTATTCAACAGTCAATAATGCCAAATACAAAGCTAGAGCATTACAATATGGGATAGAACAAAGAGAGGAATACGGAGAAAATACGTTTAGCACTTGGATATATCATCTTGACGATGAATCAATGATTACTGAGCAAGGACTCTTATCAATTCTAGACCATGCCGATAATAATAGAGAGCCAATCGCAGAAGGATTAATTACATATCCAAACAAAATGAATGCAGGCAGTAAATTGGTTAAATATTTGGATGCTGTAAGACCAACATTCTGTTATTCTTGTTGTTCAATGTTGGAATCGCAAAAGAAACCTGATTGGTTACATGGCTCAAATTTGCTTTTGAGGGCAGACATAGAAAAGAGTATTGGTTGGGATTTCCCTAATACTTGCGCAGAAGATAGTTTGTTTGGTTACGTAGCATATGAGAAATATGGAAGAATCTTTGGTTGGCATGGTGGAGTTCTTGAAGAACAATCGCCATTTACTTTTTCTGACTTTATTAAGCAAAGACAAAGATGGATAAAAGGAAATATTGAAAATTTAAGCCGACTGGGGCTTTGGGATAAAATAAAGGCAACCTATAGATTGATAAGTTGGTTCCTTGGTGCGGTAAGTTTTTTCACATTAATACCTTCACTCATAATAAAACAATCATACTCAGAATATCCTTATTTTCTATTCCTTACTCCCTTTTTTGTTTTAAACACAATTATTCTTTTCGGGGTTTATCAAATTGGATTGGAGATGAACTTTACAAAAATTGGTAAGAGACAAAGAATTTACGAACATGTAAAAATTTTTGTGTTTTCCCCTATACTTTGGTGTCTAGAAGCAATTCCAATGGTACTTTATTTCTTCAAGAGAGCCTCAAAGTTTTATGTAATTAAGAAATAAACTGAACACAGTTTGAAAACATCATCATAATGGCTGTTTTCATAATATTATTTTTCAGTTTAGAGTTTTATAGAATTTCAGGATTTAGTCTCTTTCAAGTAAAATCCAATCTTTAGAGTTTTAAACATAGCAAGTAACAACATGATTAATGAGACTGGTTATGAAAAAGAAAGCATTTCCAGCTTTTCTGATGATTGTAGGGGAGGTGAACCTTCTTGAGTAGAAATGGAGTAATCGCCTTCACAATTTTAGGTTTGGTTATTGGATTAATTGTAGGATACTCTATTTCATTTGCAATGCCTGCTCAGAAACCATCTTCTCCTTGAGTTCAAATTCCGTCAAGGCGAGTGAGCAATTTACTGTTACTCTTACTGGTTTTCCAGCTAACACACAGAAATCTACGGTTGGACAGTAAATCAGAATGTATCTGAATGTTTTACAGCAGGAACTACGGACGCTAACGGTAGACTTGTAACATTGGCAACTGCACCTCAAACAGTAGGAACATTGCCTTTAGTTGCATGCGACAAAGCTGAAACTATCTGGGTAGCCACAAGTCTAACAGTAACCTAAGCAAAAAGGGCATTGATTTTTCTTTTCCTTTTATTTTTGTTGGAATGAGTGCTAAATTTAAAAAATTGAAATGCCCTCACTCCATAACCTCCATCTATTGCTGAGATTCGTTAATAAAAGGCATTGGAAAGTGAATTCTGACCACAAAATCTAAAGAATATTTCATCAGACTAAAAAATCAAGGGCTTTTGATATTTTTTATATCTTTGAAGGCAAGTAAATTATTAATAAACTCTAGATCAGAGGGAGCGAAATTGCAATTCTTGGAAAAAATACGTAAAAGGCGAAAACGCGTTGAGTTACCGCGATGGCGATTGCAGGAATTGGCGTCCATTTTTGTTTCTTGTCAGCCCAAAGAGAGTTGCTCCAAAATAGACTACAGCCAAGGCTGCTTTTGACAAGCAATAAGGAATCAAACCTATACATACCATTCCACTTATTGGCAGGTAAAGTACGCCATATTTCAATAGCTGTGACGTCTAAAATATGTTTGCAGCAATTAGAAGTGTGAATATCTTATGCGGGTTCCATTTGTGGACTTTGACATTTATTACTAATCATCTTAAACTAGCACGAATCATTTTGTTTTGATGGCTGATACTTTTATGCTTACAATAATATTTGCTGCTTCTGTTACCTCTTCTTTCGTCATGTTTGCCATTTTTATAGCTTCTTTTAGAGTAGATTCACTTATTATATATTCGAGTGGGTAGGTTCTTTCGTTTATTACTGTTACTTCTTGAAATCCAGCTTTGCGTATAAGTTCAAGATATCTTTCTTTAAGCTCGGCTCCTGAGATGCATCCAGCATATGCTTCAACATTTTCGTTAATAGATTTGGGCAATTCTTTTAAAAGGACAATATCCGAAACCATCAATCTACCTTTCGGCGCAAGAACTCTGTAAGCTTCTTCGAAAACACGCTTCTTGTTTGGGGCGAGGTTGATTACACAATTTGATATTATAACGTCGACTGATTTGTCTGCAACTGGCAAGTTTTCAATTTCTCCCAGCCTGAACTCTACATTTGTGTATTTCCCTTTCTTCGCGTTTGCTCTTGCTTTTTCAAGCATTTCAGGAGTCATGTCAACACCTATGACGTTGCCTTGTTTTCCGACTTTTTTAGCGGCTAAAAAGCAGTCAAATCCTGCACCTGAACCCAGATCCAGAACTCTTTCTCCCACTTTCAAAGAAGCTAAAGCGGTAGGATTACCACAGCCTAAACCAAGATTGGCACCTTCTGGAACCGCATTCATCTCTTCTTCACTATAACCTATCATCTTGCTTACTTGTTGGTTAGTGGGAGCTGAGCAGCAACTAACATTTGAAGCACAGCAAGAACCGTTTGTTTTAGCTACCTTTGCATAACGATTTCTAACAAGTTTCTTAACTTTTTCTTCCTTCATATTTAACTCTCCTGCGAAGTTACTCCCTTGAGCAATGGACCAAGCGTTTTGGTTACCGCACCGCGAAGTCTTTCTGCTTTAATCATCATAATACAGCATACTTCCCCATCTTTCTCACAAGCAACCACAGCAATCTTGTCGCTTGGCTTAAAGTCTGCTTTTTCTCGTAAGTCTTTTGGAAGAACAATTTGACCTTTAACATCGATTGTTACGATTGCGTCGATTCGGCATGAATCTCCTTCACAACCCACCATTTTCAACACCAGTTTATTGATGTATTCGAATTGACTTTTAAATCTTTCTGAAAAATCAGAGAATTCAGATACTATTACAATAATCACATTACAGAAAAAAGCGATGTATTTCCTACCAATCAACTTAAATATTTGCCGCCTGACTAAAATAGTAAAGTAAAATCTTGACGAAGAAGTCTTTCACTGCCACAAACAACAACTTTCAAATTGATGTTGAAGAGGCGGTTTTCGAACCTGGGATTACACGTGGCGAAGGTCAGTTCCACCTTGACAACAAATGAGGGTCATATAAGAATTAGAGATTGGGAAGAATACAAACGATTAGTTAGTGAAAAGAAACCTCGTTCGATAACTTTTATACTTGAACAAAATGGTCTTTCACCAAACAGGGAACTTTCAACGCTAAGAATCATAATGCTGCATGATAAGCGCTATTATATGTTCTTTGATTTCTCCAAAGATGGTGCATTAAAACAAACTGGCATACCATTACACAAGGACAAGAAAGGAATCTTGAATTTAGATGAAGATGAGGTCAAGAACATTTTGAAGAAACAATTTGAAAAAGATAATGTTGAAGTTTTTTCATTTTGGACAACATAGCATAATCGAAAGGGCCACTTAATTCAAACCAAAACCAATTCTAACTTGTTATCGGTTTGAAATACTTGAGAAAATAACAATTATAAATTCTTAATGACAAAGGATGGATTTTCTGCTGAGATCTCTACTGAATTTGGATTCAATTCCAACCCCTAAATCAATTACAAAAAAACATAAATAATAATCAATAGAAAACAAACGTGGTTATCGAATGACAACCAAGTCAATAATCATAATTGGGGCAGGTCTCGCTGGTTTAGCCACAGGCTGCTATGCACAAATGAATGAATATACAACCAAAATCTTCGAGATGCAGGAAAAACCCGGCGGAGTCTGTGTATCCTGGAAACGCAAGGGATACATTTTTGATTACGCTGTCCATAACGTTTTCGGAACCACCCCAAACTCAGTAAACAACCATATGTGGCAAGAACTAGGAGCTCTACACGGCTTGAGCACTTATAGCTTCAAAGAGTTTACACAAGTTGAAGATGTAGGAAAAGTTCTAACAGTTAACACTAACCTTGACAAACTTGAAGAGCACCTCAAAATCCTCTCACCCTCAGATGAGAAACAAATCAGCGAATTTATCAAAGCAGCCCGCAAATTCAGCGGCTACGACTTGTTTGCTGCTATGTCAGGCGGAGTGGGAACCAAACTTAAGATGTTTCCACTTATGGGCAGTCTGATGAAGTACAGCAAAGTAACCTTAAAAGAATACGCAGACCAATTCACTGATCCATTCCTGCAAAAAGCATTTGCAACCATACAATATGACATCCCAGATGTCCCAACAGTAATAGCTTTGATTTTCTTAGCAACATTAAACAACGGTGATGGCGGTTGGCCAATAGGAGGCTCCATGGCACTTTCCAAAAACATCGAACAACGGTACTTGGAACTCGGAGGCAAAATATTTTATCGCTCAAAAGTAAAAAAAATAATCGTTGAAAATAACATTGCCGTTGGAGTGCAGCTTGAAGACGATTCAAAGCAATTTGCTGACTTAGTAGTTTCGGCAGCAGATGGATACTCCACAATTTTTGGCTTACTTGAAGGTAAATATGTAAACCCAACCATCGATACCTACTACAAGAATTACCCCAAGAATCAGGCTTTTGGCTTGGAGGTTTGGTTTGGCGTTGACCGAGAATTCCCAGGTGAACCTCATTCTCTGGTGCTTTTTCTTGACCTTCCCATATCTGTGGAAGGTGTGCAGAGGAATAGATTGGATTTGGAAATCTTCAATTTTGATTCCTCATTGGCACCTGCAGGTAAAACAGTTGTCAAAGCAGTTTTTGATTCTAATTATGACTATTGGAAACAAATATCTTCTGATAAACAAAACTACCAGGCAGAAAAAGAAAAAGTCGCTAACCTCATCGCTCAAACTATGGAAAAGCGGTTCCCAGGATTTAAAAGCAAAATCGAAGTCAAAGAGGTAGTGACACCAATTTCAACTGAGCACTGGACATGCGCGCATCGTGGATGCCAAGCATGGGGCGCACCCAAAGAATACCAAAAAGAAGTCACAAAAAACGGAGTCAGTAAAACGCTGCCGGGACTTGACAAATTTTTTATGGTTGGACAATGGGCTATTGGAACCATTGGTTTAAACACAGTTTGCCTATCAGGGCGCCAACTAATCCGTAATCTCTGCAAACAAGAAGGCAAGAAATTCCAAACAACAACAAAACCCTAAAAATAAAAAAACACTCATTTCATTAACCTTAAAATTTTTTAAGACACCAACTTGTCGGTGCTACAACCTCAGAATTTTTATCTGTGCAAGATTGAAAAACCATAAAAGGAAATGCCCCTGATTAACAATGACCCATATGCGTAGCCAATTCCTAATAAAAGTAACATTCATCATAATTATTTTGGCTGTCTTATTTCCTTTAGTTACAGCAGAATCTATTTCCATAAATAGAACAGGAATTGTTTCTACTTTAATTGATGGAAGCTCATTTCAACTTGGCTCAGGGGAAACAATAAAACTTGCCTCAATCGACACTCCAAATTCAGGGCAACCAGGATTTTTAGAATCAAAAAATTACTTAACCACTCTAATAAAAGGCAAAACCGTCTACTTGGACATTGGCGTAGCAGCAATAACTGACCAACAAGGCAAATTACTAAGCGTTGTTTACCTTGATTACAATTCAACACACTATGAAAACGTCAACATGGCAATGATTCAAAACGGCTACGCAGCACCAAATAACCAAAATAACAATGGATTCAATATAGGAACATGGACTTGGTTTGTTTTAAAACAAGCACCTACATCTTCTCCAATTGAAACAAATGCTCCTCAACCCTCAGAAACGCCAACTCAAACTCCATTCAGCAAACCCAGCCCATCTATTAATCCCACTATTCCAGAATTACCCACTAACACAACCACTCTAATCATAGCAATAACAATTCTACTAGTTGTAACTCAATTATACCGAAAAAAGAAAAGATAAAGAAGTTCTCTTCTTTTAGTTTGTTTTTCGCTTTTTCATTCGAACCACCATTTGAGATCCAATTGCTGCAAATGTGCCAACGATTGCGATTATCAGTAATGCCATGCTGGGCATTTCAGGGATTGGTGGAGGGGTAGTTCTTGGGTCTACAGTTCCGGATGGTGGTGTAGCGACTGGAGGTGCAGATGTTGGTTTTGGTGTTTGCTGGTTTGTCGGTTGATTTGTTGGATTAGAGACCGGTTGAGTGCTTTGGCTTGGTGTAGGAGATGGATTTGGATTTTGGGTGGGCGGAGGAGTAGGCTGAGTTGGTGGCTGAGATGGCTGGGGATCAGAGAATGGATCTGTTCCTTTGCTCACCAATACTGAAACTTCAGGGTCATTGTAGATTGAGTACCCGTCCCATCTTGGGAAAGCTTGAGTTAGGAAATACATTGACGAGGAGATGTCAAAGCCTGTTGAAGATTTCCCAGCGTCTGATTGATAGCTTGATTGGAAGTTCTGTATAGATGTTGTCTGGCTTGTTACATTGAAAGTTCTTAACTCATCGGTTGCCGTAGTTGGTTTTCCCCAATCATAGATGCTGCCAAGCTGTATAGACGCGAATTTAACGTTGGATAGCTGTGAAGCTACATCGAATCTCGATGATGCAGTTACGCCGTTATTGTTTACATTTGAACCTGCTGCATCTTTTACATTCCAACCCATTGAAGTTGAAGCCGTCACATAGTAATTTATGGCTAAACTTCTGTTCGCAAGAACATCGTTACCCATCAATGGAACCATTATTCCGCTGCTGTTTTGTTCTCTGCCATCCACAACGTCCGCTGGAAGTTGCCAGTTGCCAACCGTTTGGTCAATTTTCATTGAGGCACTGTTGTATTCTCCAGCAGTTTGTGTACCTGTAAAGTGAACGTCAAATGCTAGTTGGTCTATGGATGCAATGGTTGGTTTGTTCATCAGGTTGGGTGCGTTGAAATCTGAGCCGTAGATTGGGCGATCCCACCAGCCCCACATTGAGCGTTGAGCATCATATGGGAACAATGTCCCGTTAACGTCACTATAGGCTACGCCAAAGTCAATTTTTGCATTCAATGGAAGAACCATACTTCCTGAAGCAGCCATGTTTCCAAAGGCTTGACCCGGAGTCACGAAGGCTACGTTTCCGATGGATTTAGGCATAAAATAATGCGTCTGACTTGTACCATTGAGCAAGTTGAGTCCTGCAAATTCATACTTTAAGTCAATACCTCCGGTACCCACTTTATCGCCTGAGATTACGTTAACATTGTAGTTTTGGTCAGTTCCAAACCAAATCCAATTCCACTCGTTGGTGTTGCTACTTATCCAATCCCAATTGTTAGCTTTTGCTTGGTCTAAGACGTCAGCCCAGGACTGGTTACGTACCATGTAAGCAATATCCCAATATCCAGGGTTTGCTTTCTGAGTTTCGCTGTTCACGATAACATTTTTTATCTGAACCATCTCTTGAGTGCTCACCCCTGTCATATCAGATGCGTGGTACCAAAGGTATTCTTCACTCCACTGTGAAGTAAATCTAACTTGTAATTGACCCATCCAAGCCTTCAAGTGGATTTCATCACCCACTTTTGCTGAGTTAGGATTCCAGACAGTATCTACCTGCATGCGTTTTTCTGTTTGGACCCGAATGTCTGTACCAGAATGGACTTTTCTGACAAAGTATTGGTCACTAGTAGTGGTCGAGTCGCCATCTATGTCAATTGCACCAGTTGAATCAACAGTTTTGTAGGCTTTAATTCCCCACATTCCAAATTGAGGAGTTCCGACAATTAAACTGCTAATTGCACTTGAAGTTGACACTCCAAGGTCTGTTAATCTCCAAGTATAGATGCATCCTTGACTTTCATGTGTTTGGTAGATATTCATTGTAGACATTTGAATGGGTAAATCTTCGTTGGCAATGGTAACTTCGTAGGATTGTTTCCAATTGTATTGATCATCGATATCATATGACTGACCGTTTAAGCTAATGGTGTTTATTTGTCTGATAGTTAAGTTACCGTTCCAAGAATACTCGTTTTGCAATAGAGCAACATTGTATGTTGCGTCTCCAAGTGTGACTTCAACAGTGTTAGGATACCTGTACATTGCTTGTTGTGTAGA
This sequence comes from Candidatus Bathyarchaeota archaeon, assembly GCA_963831895.1. Lineage (GTDB taxonomy): Archaea > Thermoproteota > Bathyarchaeia > Bathyarchaeales > Bathycorpusculaceae > Bathycorpusculum. Next base: position 53,404 of record CAWHSD010000002.1, on the reverse strand, counting down.
CCATTCCCCATTCCAATTGTCAACAACGGGGCTTGGATCCAATACAAAGTAGTCCACTCCATTGACAGCTACGCTGTATCTTGGGTAGTAGTTGCTATTTTGGTTGATAAATACTTGTGATCTTATCAATGAGGGAATAGTCCACCAACTATCCACAAGTTGCAAGTCCAAACGGCTCTGGTTTACTGCGTTGACAAGATAGAAACCTGTGGAATCTTTGAGCATTGATACAGTCGTGGTGTTCAACCGTAGCCAAGTGCTACTGTCGGTGGAAATTGTTGGTGCCTGATAAGTTGTTGCAGTGTACATGTGACGTTGGTCGTATACTAAGGGATCTACTATGTTGTAGATGATTCCGCCGTCTGTTATGTTAGAATAAGTTAACACATTAGAGAACACATACCTTTGATTTCCAATCATAGTACTCCATTGGTTAGGCTGGTCAAATGAAGTTGCCCACTGAACATCAAGGCGGGTACCATTAGTTAAGACCAAGTAGCTACTTGTTCCTCCTCCGCAGACATTTGCAGTTGTTACGTCAACCTTCTTTGTACTGTTAAGGTAAATGGCATAGCCACCCTGAATTATTGCAATTGTCTGGTTTGCAGTAGCTTGGTTTCCGTTTAACTGCCATTGCTTGCCCTCATTCCATGGACCATCCTCGCTGTTGATGTTTCCGTTCCAACCAAACTGGTTAAGGCTGTAGATTCTGTCTCCTTCCAGAGTAATGAAATAGCTAACCATTAGGTTGCTATCCCATGGAGCTTTTGTTTGTGGCAAGTATGCTCCATCAAAAATGTACGCATTGCCGTTTTGAGCAAAGTTATAGCAGGTACCAGGTCCATATGTGCTACCTATTACTTTGAAAGGTGTTCCAACTGACACTTCTGTGCCATTTCCAAAGTAAACGCCAGTAAGAGTAGATTCCTCTGACACAGCTGGAATGGTGATATTGTAGAGAACTATCTTGTCAAAGATCGATTGGGGTTGCAATGTATAGGGAACTAGTCGTGTATAGTTAGAACCTGTAATGGGAATATGGATTTCTTGTTCCCAACTAGCTGGAGTAGACCAATCAAAGTATATCCTATTGTTGTCAAGCGTCTTGAAGTAATTGCGAAAAACGGTTTGTCCAGAAGAATCTAAATTACTGTCCATACTTGCGCACATATCAGTTGTATAGTAGGTTTCGCTGCCAACGTGCACTTTCCAAACTATCAAGTTCATGGTTGAACTAATGTCTAGTCGAGTTCCATTTGACATAATCAAATAGAGAGTCGCATTTTCATAGTCGTAGCCATAGCGGTTTGCTGTCCAAGACTTCTGGGGTGAGTCGTATCCTGTAGTTGTAACTATGCTCCCTGCCGATGCAAGTTGACCAGATTGTTGAGAGTAGGTTCCATAGTTTACAGTCCAGCCATTTTGTCTAACATTCCAGTTAGCTTGACCATTAATATTGGAGTAGAATGTGTTGTAATCAACAGTTGGGTATGTTACAGTTTGCCGTGATCCATCAATGTCTATGTAGTATGACTGAGAGTTCGCATCGAAGTTTAACAGGTAATCAGATCCAGTAATCGATATAGACTTGAAGGTTCGAAGTTTTTGACCTTGAGATTCGATTCCTTGAAGGTCCCACCAAGAGGTCGCCATCGCCCCAGGATAAGGAAGCTCGTATTTATCTCCTCCATCCACTTCAAGATCCGTATAGAAGTAACTTTGCACGTAATTGTCGTTGTTTTGACCATTTATTGGAATCAAAAGAGTTTGGTCTTGATAAGTAGCCTGGTAATATTGGTTTGGACACCCTATCAAAAATGTTACTCCATTGATTATTACAGAGCGTTGGTTATCAGGAACCGAATAGTCTCTGATTGTAATTCGGGTTCCGTTTTTAGCAACAAGATAGTATCCAGAACCGTCTGGCAAAGCCTGCCAATAACCTGGATCTCTTAGAAGAACAACTGAATCACCAATTCTTACGCCTGAACCCACCGATTGAAGCAATAAAGTAGTATCACTTTCGGTGTAAACTTTGTTAGTCTTATCCCAATGGTTTGTAGTACTGTTAAACGCACTGTTTTCAAACGAGCCATTTAGGTAAACTCTCGACCCATTTAACAACTCATAGTAATATGGGACGTAGCCAGGTTGTTGCACTGAATAATCTGGAACTGCAAGGTTCATGAAAGTCTCGAACGTCGTTCCATTTGGCAACGCCACGACTGAGCCATCTACAAGTATGTAGGCGTTTGCTGTGGATAATTGCAGAGAACGTATGATAGTTTGGTAAGCTTGGTTGACGTAAAGCTTTGTTCCGTTTTGTAGTTGATAATATTGGGTTTGTCTGCCTATGGATGGATCATAAGGTCCAATTTGTAAGTATTGTGTCCAATCTGTTTGTCTTGCTTGATCGTATTGAACCTGAGGCTTAATGAGTAAGTTATTGCCTGCCACCGTTACGTATGGCACTTGATTAACTTGGTATCTGTTAGCGTTGTAGGTTGTATAGAGAGGGTTAGATGGTGGGCTTACAAGCCATGTTTGCCCAGATGTACCATTTACATAATATGTTGGCTGAGAGGTCCATTCCGTGATTTGATGCAGACCCCAACCTTGACTTGGATCTTGTCCATAAGTCATGTTTTGGAAAATCATGCTATACCAATAGTTACCCTGAGGAGCAGCAGCAGCGAAGGTTACTCCCAAATTCACTGTAACAACCCCATTTATCAACGAAACGTTTGCAGAGTTTAGGTCAGCATAACTTGAACGAACTTGGAATGCAGGATCTGTATCAGCAATGTAACATGTGGTTGTATCAATCCAAACATTGGCTGAATTTGGATCTCTTGCATATTCTGTTTGGTTAAACCGGCAGTATTCCCAGTGCCAATCAGTCAGGGTAGTTTGGTTCCAAATTAGGTGAGGAGACTCTACCCAATCCCACATACTGGTAACTGAATTGTATTCAGTATGCCAATCAGTAACGTTAACGTATGCCCAGCCCAAATGAGAACCGTAAACATATCTGTTAACATTTGTTCGATTATAGGAAGTAGACGTTAATTGACCAGTAGTCAAATCTTTGACAAGCCGAATTTCAACTTGGGAATTCGAACTCTGATTTTCACTCCACGAACCAAAGTTTGATGAGAAGGAAACACCTACTGCATCTAAGCTTTGATAAATTTCGGAGCCGCCATAGATTTTGCTTTGAACTATGAAAGGTCTATTTTGCCCAATCATAAATATAGACTGAGTTGTTACTGGTCGGCCTTGAGCATCCAGTATGGTTGAGACCGCTACTGGTCTATCGACGAATATTTGCATATCACTTTGATCTGTGTTTTGCCAGTTAGCCCAAATTTGTCTATTGCCCGCAAAAACGTTCAATTGAAGATTATACTGATCTTGGTTGTAATCGGTTGTATTGGAGAATAAACCGACAAAATCAACAACAAAATTGTTAGGTCCAGTCTGATAACTACGACAATCAGCTAATGATAGAGTGAAAAATTGACTTGCAATATCGGACGCATTGACAGGATTTAGAACTGAATATTGAACTTGCTGCTGTGTAATAGCATCATATGCTGAATAGCAATATCCTTGCTTTAAATCGAAGCTTTGAGTAGCTTGATTGTAAATCATCATCAATTGATCTTGAACCCAAATTTGTTGAGTAGTTAATTCATCCTGATTAGTAACTGGGTTCCACATTTTATTTTGGATAGTAATTTGATGATTATTATTAGGTGTACTAATCCATCTTTGCTCGAGATGAGGTCCCCAAACCTGTTGATTACGGGTAACTTGGACAGTACTATTCCAGTAATAAGAACCTAAAGAATCATCATACATCCAGCCACCTTGCTCAGTTACAACTTTTTGGTACCAACCCGTAACATTCACGTACTGTTGAACATTCCAAGGGATGTTTAGACCAATTGTTGCGTTTGAGAACTGACTACTCGTCACGTTTAGCTGCATCTTGAACTTGGCACCCTTAGAAACCGAGAGCAACTGATTATTTTGCATGTCTAACTTTTCAAAAGTCCAATAATCCTGCATTCCTCCAAAAACAAATCCGGCTTGACCCACAGCAATCTGACGATTATTAGAGATATTTCCTTGCCCAGCTATTGAGTTCACATCTATCCCATTGTTAAACTGATCAGATATCAGCAAATTGACCCAATACGGTCCAATTGGTGTAGAACTGTTGAATGCACCGAAAAATTGTACTCTCCAACCCATATCAGTTTCAGTAATATTGCTTAATTCAGGATTGAATTGGTAGAAACCATTCTGCGGTTGGAATTGCGGTGGTCCTTGCATCGGAGTACCCGACTGGTTGTTAATGTTACTATTTATGTTCCAAACATTTGTTTGATTCCAATTTCCCTGAAGCATACTGTTGACATACACTAATTTGCAGTCAGCGTGACCCGTGATTGACCCATTTTCTGAACGCAAATCAGTATTCCACCCTATTCCAGCTTGACCAAGGGTTGTGTTACCTACAAAAACGCTTTTTTGGACATCAATAACCACAGTGAAAGGCTGATTAAGAGGAACATAATTATCGTTAGTAATCGAAGTGCCATTAGGGAGAATTATTGAGAAAGAGGGATAAGGACCAAACTGCCAACCCTGATTTGTCCAATCATAAGAGTTTTGGGTTGTTTGATCCTGGCTTTGCCAAGAAAGGTTATTTCCCTCTGGAATATCCGCGGCAATGGGCACTATGAGACCACTCATCGAAAGAATTATTGCTAAAATAAGCATGGTTGCAAACAAACGTTTAGTATTTAATTTTGAAATAGGATGAACCAACATTTTAACGCCTTTGCTTAGCCATCTCAGCTAAAAGAAATTATATCACTTATGAAGCAGGAATCAATACGCTAAATTTATCACGCACAAAACTGACTCTAAACAAATCTATATTGGTCTTAAACAGTATTAGCGTCTTTCAACGAAAACTGACCAAAAGAAATTTCCCATATACTTAACCCCCGCCGATTTTGAAACTTGTTTTTAAGTGTAGAAATGTTCTACAATCCCACACATTATATAGAAAATCAGAACACTTATATTCAAAAAAACTTAACAAAAGTTTATGATTCACAAAAGTAGCGACAAATCAGAGCAAGTATTCAGCAAACTGACAACCAATGGGTATTCTGAAAGGGTTGCCGAAATAATCTGGCAATGGTATCATCCTTCCTGTAAAGTATCTTTTACCCAACTATGATCAATGAGGAGTCATTGCCACTCATTTAATCAGTTTTGTTCATAAACCAAAAAAATGGCGTTCTTCTATCAGGCTGAAAAAACCTTTTACCGAACCTTTGCAAATCCCACTCAACAATAACGTTTTTCCATTAGTTGGGTATTATTCTGAAAATAAACAAGAAGGATAAATATTCCGAGTTAATCAGGCATGTTTTGAAGAACCCAAACAAGAGTGTCCCTTTCAATTCGTCTTTTCTCATTTGAGCGGTCTTTTGGATTCTCCGAAATTAGAGTATTCAATTGATTAAGCTTTTCAGCGATCTTGTTTCTTAATTCTTCAAGATTGGCTTTTTTGAAGACCTCACTTTCAGACTTTTCAAAGTGATCAACATAATTGTTTTCTGTCTTCTCTTTCAAGTCTCCTAAGGGTTCTTCAAGCTTTCTGTTTGGCGATTCAGGTATTAAACTTCCAAGTTTAATTGTTAATGTATCTAATTTGGAAGATGTTATTCCCACTTCAGTTAAATTAAATTTCTTCATGAACTTTCCAATTATGCCTGAAATTTTGTGTGCTTCTTCTTTTTCATCAACTTTTATGAAGATTTTATTATGTCGGGTATCCAAGTTGATAACCTGCACTGTAACCTCTTTCCTCAAGAATCCTAACAATAATTTGAGCTATGTTTTCTTCGTTGGGTTCAAAAACTTCATAGTCCAGCATATTCAGTCACAACTACTTGCTTACTTCTACGCTTTGCAGATTTAAGACTTGTTAAGAAGCCAAAACCCCAAATCTACGAGTTCAATTCTTAAAAGCTAAATTCAATTGTAAAGTATCTAAGAAATGGACCTTCGGAGTTTCAAAATCAAATGAAAACTCTAACCAAAAAAATCGTTGTAATCGTCTTTATTGCACTTTTTATATTTTCGATAGTTGCAGGAGACCTTTGGTGGTCACCATTAATTTCGCTACGTCTCAGACTCTAAGCGTCCAATATTAGAGCCATTATTCTATTTTAACCTATAATCACTAGAGATTGAGCTGTAGGGATTCTCCTTCTCTCGTTTCTCAGCCGTTTCCTTCATTTCTTCAACCACTTGACCTATACTTGTCATGGGTAACAAGTTCCCCAAAACAATTGAACGTGATAATAGCTCAATTTGTTCCCTAAATGCAAAATTCTTAATCTCAACAATTGTCAACTCCTTATCTGTCACATACAATTCGACAATACAATCTTTAGGATGGTCTTCTGGAATTCCCCGGACAAGTATTGCATAATAATCGTGTTTTCCCCTCGAAAAAAGACTTCCATCTGAGTCAACGATTGTCCAAATTAATGACGTCAAAAACTTGTTCTCCATACATTTGCACTTTTTGATTAATCAATGCAAAAAGAAAGATTAAAGTCTAGCAAAATAACCAACATAATGATAGATAAAAAAATAATTTATAGCAGTTAATTTAGGCTTTCAAAAAGGATTCTCTTAAGAATCGTAGCGCCATGTTTCATTTTCAATTTTTTCTCGCCTAACCGCTCTCGATATTCAATTGGGACTTCGACTGTTTCAAATCCTTGTTTGCCCACTTGATGATTTAATTCTACTTCTATATCAAACCCTTTAGATTTAATGACCCATTTTCTGAGTATATCTGCACGAATAACTCGCAACCCTGTCAACGGATCCTGCAAATTTATTCCATTAAGAAAACTATGAGCAATAGCTAATAGTTTATTTCCAAACGTAAAGCGACCTTGGAAAGCACTTCCTTGTGTTTGCTTACTAAACCTGTTTCCGCAAACCATACCCACATCTGGATTATTTTCAAGGATCTGAATCATTTCAGGCACATGCTCAGCGGGATAAGTAAAATCTGCATCAGTGATAACGACATACTCAACATCCGCACCCATGCACTGCACAGCCTTAGCCAAAGCATCACCTTTGCCTTTGCCATCTTGGAAAAAGATTTCTGCACCACACTCTTTGGCGACATCAACTGTTCGATCATGACTATGCCCATCAATTAACAGGATACGATTAACATTTACGTTCTCTGAAAGCTCAGAAATAGTTGCGCCTACTCCTTCTTCTTCGTTGAGCGCCGCAATAAATACGTTTATGGGGTGGATGGTTTGATATTTTTGACCGAACATTTTTAGTTCTCCAAACTTTTAATGAAAATTTATTTTTTCGAGATATTTAGGTTCACAAGTTATTCAAAGGAACAAAACCATTTGAAAAAAGTTCAGTCCAAATGTCAATTCCAAAAAACTGACAAATAAATAAAGCCTTCCTTTCTCATTCACTATACAACCATCCACCGCTAATAAACGAATGTGAGTGTATGGTAACACCAACAATAACACAATGAGAAATTAGATTATAATCGAAAGAGAAGAAACCTGATTTCGACAAGAACAAATAGAACAACCCGCCATTTCCTAATAGATCTTTGATCAACCCACTACATTCTACGAGGTTTCTGAAATGGTTGACTTCTTGGCGCAACCGGTTTAGTTTCTGTGTTCAGGAGTTGTTTTAAATGCCAGACTAACACATCTCTATCATTAGGTTGTTGATGTATCCATAATTCGCGGTTTTCCCTAAATTGCTGACCCGTTATTTTGCCTCTTGACTGCAGTTCACCAAGCAATTTAACGAATTCTCGCAGTTCAAGCTGTTCTTTGGTGGGTTCGCTTCCACTTTTTCCTTCTCCAGAAAAATTAATTTTAGCGCCTTCACGTATCTGATTGCCTATGAGCATTGCTAGGATTTGAATAATCTGCGGTCATTTGCCAACATACAAGTAACGTTATTCTGTCCTAATAAAAGTTACAATAGTCTGGTTGAAATCATATAGAAAAATGACATTCTAAATTGAACTTAATCTGCAAGTATCCATTCGAATATCCATAAAGACACAGCTCTTCAAAAAAAGAATATTAGTCTTAGTGATTTTTGATTTCACGGTTAACCACATGAAAAAGAAAGTTTTCATCTCTGGCCCGATCATTGGTATGGAAAAACAGCAGAACTACCGAAAAAACATCACTGACATCGTCTGCAAACTGGGTTATGAAATTATTGACCCATGGAAAAGAGAACGTGTCCTCTACAATGGAACCGAAGAATGCTGGTGGGACAAAGTACCAACTTTCGACTTTGTGCAACGAGACTTAGATGACGCAGACCGATGCGACATTATGATTGTATATTTGCCTATACTTTCGGCGGGTGCATGTATGGAAATGTTCTACGCAAAACGCAAAGGCAAAAAAATCATTGTAGTATCAGATATGAAGTGCCTGAGCCCATGGATAGTCTTCCACTCTGACACAATAATTAAGGATTTCACTGATCTTGAACAATCACTCAAACAGTTCCTTTAGACTTCGTTTGTTTGAATTCTTCCCTTATTTTCATCTGCCGCCTCTTAAGATTGTAACCCAACGAGAAGTCGTGTGCTGCATCACGGATTTTCCTAAGTATAAGCATCATTTTGCTGTTCTTGTTAAAGTTTCTAGGGGCAGATTCATTTGGCAAGTAGATTTCTTCATGTTCCTTAGCTAAACCAATTAGCGGAAGTTGTAAACCAAGCTTTAGCAAAGCCGCTTTTGCCGCGCTAACTTGTCCTAGTCCACCGTCAATCATCACTAAATCGGGTAATGGAGTCTTCTCTTCTATCAAACGTTTGTATCTTCGGGTAACTACCTCGTTCACCGCTGCAAAATCATCTTGTCCCTTGAAGGTTTTGATCTTGAATTTACGGTAGTTCTTCTTGTCGGGTTTCGCATCTTTGAAGCTAACCATGCCTGAAACTACGTGTTCAGTGCCCAAGTTTGATATGTCAAAGCACTCGATTAATCGAGGCAGAACTGGCAAGTTGAGGATATTTTGCAAATCAACAAGTGCACTATCAACATCCAAGGTTGATTCGAGGTTTTTCTCTGCCAACTGAACAAGCCCCAACTTATCTGCTCGGCGTGGAATTGTTAAAGAAACAGCTGCACAACGCTTAGCCGACAAAAATTCTTCCAAAGCCTTTTTCTCTTCAGCGCCCTGCCAACAAGGCTTGTTCAAAAGAATTTCTCTTGGAATCTGGTTTGTAGTGTAATATGCTTTCAAGAATTCCTGTTCAATCATTGGTTGAACATCAACACTGAATTCTTTTTTGCCAAGCAATACGCCTTTTCGCATACTCATCTGCACTGCCAACATCTTCTCGCCCACTTGCCTAAAAACCAAAACGTCCTGGTCGAAACGTCGTTCTTGATCCACGATTTGGTGCTCCGTAACAAGCCTTATGGATAGGATTTGGTTGCGAAGTTCAAGTGCAGTTTCATATTGTTGGGCTTGAGAGGCTGCCTGCATTTGAGTTTTCAATTGGTCGATTGTCTGTTGATAATTGCCGTTTAAAAATGACCGGGCTTTCTGCACTTGTGCAACATATTGCTCAGCAGTAGCCTTCCCGATGCAGGGTGCAGAGCACAAGTGAATATGATAATTTAAACAAGCACGCTTAGGCAGAGTTTTGCATGTACGCAACTTGAAAACTCTCACCACTAAACGTTGAAGGTCTTGGCGAGTGAAGCCGTCTGTGTAGGGCCCAAACGATTCCAGTTTACGCGTCAACTTTACGGCTCGTAAGAACCCTTGGAAAAACTTCTCGTGTAAGAGATATATAAGCAAAGGTCTTAGCGTCTTTTAAGTTAACATTGTATTTAGGCCAGTGCTGCTTAACTAGCTTATTCTCAAGCAGCAATGCTTCAACTTCGTTGTTCACGACAATCCAATCGATAGTTTTAATCCTTGAAACAAGCTGCACTGTCTTAGCAGGTTGATCCGAACTTGAAAAGTAACTTTTTACCCGAGAACGAAGACTCTTTGCTTTTCCAACATAGAGGATTTCACCCGTTTCATCTCTATAAAGGTAGACGCCAGGGTCAATTGGAATATCAGAGCTTCTGAAGTCAGATGGACAAGTTATTTGGATCATTCAGGCGACTTCACAGCCAAAACAGTCTCTCCCTGACGATTAAGTATTTTTTCCAAAAACAACCCTGTGTAGGAACTGCTGTTCTTTGAGACTTCTTCAGGAGTTCCTTTGGCAAGCAGTTCGCCCCCTGCATCGCCTCCTTCAGGACCCAAATCAATGAGGTAATCGCAGCTTTTAATGACATCCAAGTTGTGTTCAATGATGTACACAGAGTTTCCGTTGTTCACTAATCGATTCAAGACTTTTATTAGTCGCTTCGTATCATCAAAATGAAGACCAGTAGTTGGTTCATCTAACATGTAAATGACATGTCCAGATTTATGCTTGCTAAGTTCACGAGTGATCTTGATTCGTTGACTCTCGCCACCTGACAATGTAGTTGAGCTTTGTCCCATCTTGATGTATCCAAGCCCAACATCCAACAGCGTCTCAAGTTTTCGTGAAACCCTCGGCGTGTTCTCAAAGAATTTTGATGCTTCCTCTACCGTCATATCTAAAACTTCAGCAATATTCTTGCCCTTGTATAGAATCCCTAATGTTTCCTTATTGTACCGTTTTCCTTTGCATTCACTACATTGAACGTAAACGTCAGGCAGGAAATTCATTTCTATTCTCAGTACCCCATCGCCATGACAGGTTTCGCACCTACCGCCTTTCACATTGAAGCTAAATCGACCTTCCTTGTAACCACGCGCTTTGGCTTCTTTTGTGTAGGCGAAAATTCGTCTTATTTCATCAAAGAGCTTAGTGTAAGTTGCGGGGTTGCTTCTTGGCGTTCGACCAATGGGATCTTGGTCAATGACTATTACATTACGCACCACACTTGGAACATCAATAGACTCGTGTTTACCTATTTTGTCTACTTGTTCTCCAAACATTTGGTGCAACGCTGGAATAACGGTCAAATTCATCAACGTACTCTTGCCTGAGCCTGAAACACCTGTAACTCCACATAACACGCCCAGTGGCAGCTGAAGGCTGAGATTCTTAAGGTTATTTTCTCTTGCACCTTTAACGGTGATATAACCGACTGGTTGACGCCGTTCAGATGGTAATTCAATTCTTAGTTTGCCAGAAAGGTATTTCCCAGTAAGGCTACGTTTGTTAACCATAATTTCTTCAGGTGAACCTTCTGCTACAACGTGTCCACCATGGATACCTGCTCCTGGACCCATATCAACGATGTAATCAGCATTACGAATGGTTTCCTCGTCGTGTTCAACAACAATCAACGTATTCCCCAGATCTCTCAGTCGATGAAGAGTGGCTATAAGCTTCGCATTATCGCGCTGGTGCAAACCGATGCTGGGTTCATCCAAAATATAGAGTACCCCCATCAGGTTACTACCTATTTGAGTAGCTAAACGAATCCGTTGAGCTTCCCCTCCTGAAAGCGTTCTTGCCGCCCTAGAAAGTGAAAGGTAACCCAAACCAACATTCTTCAAAAACCCGAGTCGCTGATTGATTTCCTTAAGCACTTGTTTAGCTATAACTAACTCCTTCCCTTCCAACTGGCTGGGCAGGTTAAGGAAGAAATCAACTGCATCTTCAATCGAAAAGTCAGTAACATCAATGATGCTTTTTCCTAGAATTTGCACCGCGAGAACCACTGGCTGAAGTCTTTTCCCATTGCAAGCGGCACATGGTCTTGAGGTCATAAATTTTTCTATATCTTCTTTTCGCCAGGCGCTCTCAGTTTGACGATATAGCCTCATGGTTTGGGGAATTAAGCCTTCCCAACCATCGCGCATCCACATACTAGCGCCGTTTGACCAGTTACCATTTATAGGTTCTTTATCACCATACAAGAGTACACGTACCTGCTCTTGCGTAAAATCTTTAAGTGGAGTAAAAACATCGAACCCGTATTTTTTTCCAACCGTTGCCAACTGCTGAGCACGCCAACTAAGTTCCATAGTGCCTTTATAAACCGCTAAGCCGCCGTCCATTATCGAGAGGTTTTTATCCGGAATAACCTTGTCTTCCGTAACCTCTGTAATTTCACCCAAGCCGTGGCAAGTTGTGCAAGCGCCAAACGGCGAGTTGAACGAAAACATGCGCGGCTCAAGACTTTCGAATACGATTTCGGGGTGGTTTGGACAAGCTCCGAAGGTGCTGTACATAGTTTCTTCTCCGAACCGTTCAAGTTCCTTTTTCTTTTCGCCCTCGGCTTTTTTAGCGTCGATAATTATCATTGTTCCTTTTCCAACTGAAAGAGCCTGCTCCACTGCTTCAGAAATGCGTGAGCGTTCCTCATCTATAATTGAAACGGTATCGATGACTGCTTCAATCCAGTGTTTTTCATACCTAACAAGTTTTAGTTCTTCTTTTATACTGTCGGAATCGTGTATTTTTTGGTCTGCGCGGATTTTGGTGTAACCCTGTTTTTTGAGGTCTTCGAAAACTTGTTCGTGCGTGCCTTTGATACCCCGAATGATTGGAGCTAGAAATGTTAGAGTTTTTGCTTTTTCAGCCATTATCAAACTAGTGATGTTTTCAGGGCTTTGGGGATGAATGCTGCTGCCGCATTTCGGACAGTGATGGATTCCGATGCGTGCAAAAAGCAATCGGAGATAATCGTATATTTCTGTGACTGTTCCAACAGTTGAGCGAGGATTTTTACTCGTACTCTTCTGCTCAATCGAAATTGCGGGAGAAAGACCTTCAATAGAATCTACATCGGGCTTATCCATAAGACCCAAAAACTGCCTCGCATAAGCACTCAAACTCTCCACATACCTTCGCTGACCTTCAGCGTAAATCGTGTCAAAAGCCAACGTTGATTTTCCCGAGCCAGAAAGTCCAGTAATGACTATAAACTTGTTTCGAGGCAACTCTAAATCAATATTTTTTAAGTTGTGTTCTCGTGCACCCTTTATCGAAACATTATCTCTCATAACCTAAACCAAATTCCTATCTAATTCTATTTTATAACCAGTTTATTCAGGAAGATTAGAACCTTTTTGCGAAGATTCTTTACTTTTCTGGGTCAAATGCACTATTTTCGATCTTCTTCTCCAATGCTTTATTCAACTCAGCAATAGCATCCCTAAGCTTAATAGCCAATTCAAAATCCAATTTTTCAGCAGCTTCACGCATTTTCGCATCTAAATCTATAATTTGGCGTTTCATGTCCGATTTTGGCAGGTGCTTGGTACCTTTGATAATACTCTCTCTGTGGGATACACCCTTCACTATTGTTCTTGGCGTGATATGGTGGAGTTTATTGAAACGTTTCTGAAAGCTACGTCTGTAACGGGTAATCGTCACGGCTCGTTTAATTGAGCGTGTTTCTACGTCGGCATAAAGAAACACTTTGCCATGGTCGTTTCTTGATGCCCGCCCTATAGTTTGAATCAAACTGCGTTCATCTCGCAGAAACCCTTCTTTATCAGCATCCAAAATGAATATTGTTGAGACTTCAGGGATGTCTAAGCCTTCCCTTAGCAGGTTGATGCCGACAAGAATGTCGAATTCGCGAATTCGCAACTGCCTAATTAATTCTATCCGATCTAAACTATCGATTTCTGAATGCATATACCTGACACGAAAACCTTCTTTGCACAAATATTCAGCTAGATCTTCTGCCATGCGTTTTGTTAAAGTTGTAACTAAGACGCGGTCACCCCTCTCAATGGTTTTCTTGGCTTCCACCATCAAATGCTGCATCTGACCCTCAATAGGGTGAACCTCAACTTCAGGGTCCAAAAGCCCTGTGGGTCTTGTGATCAATTCAACTGGCGGTCCGCTTTTTTCAAGTTCATAATCAGCTGGGGTTGCTGAGACAAAAAGGACTTTGCCCATTTTCTTCTCGAATTCTTCAAACTTTAGCGGTCTGTTATCCAATGCACTGGGCAGTCTAAAACCGAAGTCAACGAGATTCTTTTTTCGCGCATAATCGCCGTTGTACATTGCACGTGATTGGGGAATGGTCTGGTGGCTCTCATCGATAATCAGCAAGTAGTCTTTGGGAAAATAATCCATTAGCGTAAAAGGCGGTTCCCCAGATTTACGTCCGTCGAAGTGGCGACTGTAGTTTTCCATTCCCGCACAGAACCCTACTTCTTTAATCATTTCTAAATCATAGTTTGTTCTCTGCTTGAGCCTATGCGCTTCCAATGGAGGCAGATTTGGCAAGGTTGCTTCAAGTTCTTGTTTTATAAGTTCAAGTGCAAGCGCATGTTTCTCTTCAGGCACCACATATTGACGCGCAGGATAAAGCGTAAACTTATCGAGAGCTGTCTTCACGTCCCCACTTACGAGATCAACTTCTTTTATTTTCTTAATTGTATTTGCTTCGAGTTCAACACGTAAAATTTCATTCTCATATGATGGCACAATATCTACAACATCGCCTCTAACGCGGAATCTTCCCGGCTCAAGAACCATGTCGTTTCGTTCATACTGCATGTCCACGAGTTCATGGATGAGTCGCGTCCTTGACATTTGCTTGCCAACCTCAAGTTCTGCCGCCATAGTTCTGAAATCGTCCGGGTTTCCTAGACTGTAAATACAGCTTATGCTTGCAACGATTATTGTGTCATTTCTGCTTACAACGCTTGATACGGCGTGCATACGCATCTTTTCAATCTGCTCGTTTACAGATGAGTCTTTTTCAATATACATATCTTGGGCTGGCAGATATGATTCAGGCTGGTAAAAATCGTAAAAACTAATAAAGTATTCAACTCGGTTATGGGGAAAAAGCTCTTTTAACTCCGCATATAACTGTGCCGCCAAAGTCTTGTTATGCGCGATTATAAGGGCAGGTTTCTGCAGTTTGTTGATTACATTAGCCATAACAAATGTTTTGCCGCTACCTGTGATGCCAAGAAGAGTTTGTTTGGGTCTAATTGAAAAGTTTTCCACTAGCTGCTCCACTGCAGATTGCTGACCCGGCGAAATTTGGAATGGCGCTACAAGTTCAAACAGCACTTTACTTTCCCACTACGACCAGAATTGACCGAACAAATGAATTAATTAAGTTTTTCTAAAAAGTAATTAATTCAGGTTTATCTTTGTGTTAGAAGAAAAAATAAGTGACTAACTATTTTTCATGCCTAAATTTTCAAAGCGTCATGAAAGAATTAAGTTACTAATTACTAATAAAAATGAATACCGTTCACCAATAAAGAAAAAAATTTCCTAAAGGAATAATTATTCAACTGTTAATTTTCCGAATTTGCCAACGTTAAGCTGAATTTCGCTCTTAAAACTCGTAACATATCCGTTTTCGATTTTAATGTTATCGCCCACGTTGATTTGATCAATCTGCTCATTCCAAAGCGTCAACTTTACACTGCCAGATTCGTCAGCAACCACAGCATCAACTATTCGGTAAGTTTCATCTTTGAAACGTGATTTAACTTCTCGAGGATCGCCTTTATCGACGACTTTGGCTTCAACGCTAACCCGCTTCATGCCGTCTTGTAATTCTTTAATCGCTACCATTCAATTTCCTTCTTTTAAACTGCTCACTCGACAGTTTTCAATTGCAAATGTGAGCTGCAATCATATAAATCTTGCTAACTAAAAAAGGATTAGAAAAAATTGTGGCAAGCGCCTTTGGGGCGTTGCTTAAACTGCTCCAACCAAGAAAATCAAAAGCAAAACAGCTATGGCAAGTGAAACAGCAGATAAAACAATTCTTTTTACCATTGAAAACTCAGGTTTGATCTCACCAACGACTATTGTACCTACTGCACCGAGCCACACATAGGATACTATGAACATACCTGAAACTATTGTTCTAAACGTCGATGTTGCTGCATCAATGTTGTTGAAGATTGTTGTTGACATTGCAGGTAGTGTTTTTAATGCTTCCACTGGATAGTAAAGCGCTGCGTACGGATCAAAACGTACACCTAACGATAGATCGAATGGGTAATAGACAGGGGGCAAAGCAAATGTTGCGACTAAGTTAACTAATGATCGAATAACCATAATAGCTAATGCAAAGCCAAAAGCTACAAAAAGGGGTTTCCAAAGCACTTGACTTTTCAGAACTCTACAAATCAAGTAAATAATTCCGGTCAATATGAACCAAGTGAATATAAACTGTAACGAAAACAGCTGTAGGAATTGCAGAAGTATACCGGTGCTATTGTATTGGACAGGCGTGAGGTACTGTCCATGGAAGAATAATGCTCCAACGTGTAGGTTGACATTTGTATCAGTTGGATATGTCAAATCCAGTTTCAAGGATGTTATGTTATTCCAAGTTGGGTTGCCAGTAGGTATCCATCCAGCTGCGTTGGGACCTATTGTAAGAGTAAGGTTGTTCCATTGACTTAATATTGAAGTGTTAGATAATTGAGGAGTTAAGTCATATAGGTATGAATCCGTGTCTCCAAGTGAATACAATGTTATTGTAGCGTTTTGAGGAGCAACTTGAGGCTGCAACTGCTTTAAGGTGATGGAAAGATTCTGGAAGCCATTTGTGCCGCAATCAACATTGAATACATTACCTAAAGCCGCTGTTACACTATTAATGTTGGTGGCATTTATCTGTAGGCTGCTGTTTCCAAAGAGACTATAGTAAGCATTCGAATCTGTTGGCGGAAGCCCAAAACCTGCAACGTAAACACTATAATTAAAATAATCATCAAAATTGTTAGTTAACGCAACATTTTGACTACTTCTCCATAAAGAGGCGTTGGTAAAAGTGGATAACTGATCAATAGTTGGAGTTGTTTGTTCGGTATAAGTTTTGGAAAACTGTGAATACTCATAGCCTACTTGTAGACCAATGAAAAGAATTAGAACAATCAATGCACCAATATATTTTGGGTTTGCCAATATGCTCTTGAATGCTTTTTGGGGTGCATAAATGACTTTCAGGATGTCGTCAATGAACAATTTTTTCTATACCTTCGCCATGTGAAGATTACGCGGCATTTATTAAGTGTTTTTCAAGTAATCAACTAACCCAACGATAAGTTGCTCAATCCATATTTTCGCCCAATGCTCAAAATAATTAAATAAAATATAAAGAAGATCATAATTGAATGAGATAATCTATTACATTCCCGTCTTGAGTCGTCTGTAAGTCGTGTAGTCCACATATTCTACGAATGGATTTTCCGCTTGGAACTTAACAGTGATTTTTTGTCGTTTACGTTTGTCAGGCAGTTGACTTGTAGTTCTAAGCATGTATGCGTCGCTACCTGCACCTGACCCGTAGCTCGCAACTAAGATGCGTTCATCTGGTTTAGCAACATCCAACACTGCAGCTAAACCGACAAGCGAGGCTCCTGAATATGTATTTCCAAACTTTGTTATTTGAATTGCAGGCAAATATTGCTCTTCTTTAAAACCGAGTTCCTTTGCGATTCGTACTGGAAATTGTGGATTAGGTTGATGGGGAACGAAGTAGTTTAGGTCAGCTGCTTTACAGTTTAGTTGCTCCAAAAGCTTAGTGGCTGATTTGCGAACGTGCTTGAAATATGCCGGGTCGCCAGTGAATCTTCCACCATGCATTGGATATTGTTCGCCATCTCTACGCCAAAAATCAGGAGTATCAGAGGTGCAAGAATACCAGCCTTCAACTTCTGCTATGACATCGTTTTTTCCAAAAATAAAAGAGGCACCGCCGAATCCAACATAACTATCTAATTCTCCGCCTGCACAACCTCGAGGAGCAGCTTGGGAATTGTCAGCTCCAATAACCATTGCGTATTTAATACCTGACATTGGATAGCTGACTAATGCTGAGGCATCTTTGAACATGCTTGTGCCAGCTTTGCATGCAAACTCTGTATCAACGGCATCAACGCTTTGAACATCGCCATCTTCTTCCCCGAGCTTGAGAACTTGAGCCACCTTTGAAGCAATTGGTTTAACCGCATATGGGTTTGATTCAGATCCAACATACACTTTACCTATCCAAGTACTGTCGAGACCTGAATGAATAAGCGCCAGCTTTCCGGCTTCAACTGAAGCGGTAATGGCGTCTTCATCTATGAAAGGGACAGCACGTTCCAAACCTTCTTCTTTTATGCGGAAACGAGAAGTATAAGCCCCATACCCCACGATACCAGGCAAGTCATATTCTTTGCCGGGTTGAACCACTTTGTATTCCTGGTGTGGATAGTACTCATCGGCTAAAGTGAAAGCTAAAGAAATTGTTGGAACAACCTCGCTTTTACCCACTGAGTAACGTCTTCTGAAACGGGGAATTACGTCCCTGCCTTCCAGGCTAGCTAAATCCACCTCGTCGCTAGCACAAATTAATTGGTCAGTTAATCTTGCGGGAACACGAATTTTCCCATCATGAAAAGAAACAATTCCATAAACAAAACTTGAAAGTTTCATAAACTTGTTGGTTGGTTCATTGACATAAGTACATAATTCTAGTTTGCCCTTGTCATAGAATAAGTCAACGCTACCCATTTTTCCATAGCTTTTTCTGCCGCAATTACTGCAGTAATCACGTATTTCAAAATATTCTTTACCGCAGCATTGACATCGGCTAGCTTTTAAGCGGTCGCCTAAGTAAGAAACCCTTCTTTCTATTGGCTCACTACTCATTCTTGTTTTCTCCTAATATAGTAACGTAGGCTTTTGTTCCAAAGCCCTCAAACTCTAATACGCAACCATGCTTGGGTATATCGTTACCAACGTGAACTTGTCTTTCACCAGCTTCCCCGCGAAGTTGACGATAAATCTCAAAGATCTGCGCTCCTCCAGTTGCACCTAACGGATTACCGTTTGCCTTTAAGCCTCCATCGGTGTTTACATAAAGTGGTTTGCCGCCTATATCATAGCAGTTTTGGCAACCATGTATGCTTTTCCACGCTGTTCCAGGCTGACAAAAACCCAAGTCTTCAAGAGAAACCATCTCCATTACAGTAGATTGATCATAAACTTCGATAACCTCCAAATTGGAAGGTTTTATTTTGGATGTTTTGGAAGCTTTCTTCATAGCAAGTTCAGCAGAAAGGAAATGGGACAGATCTTCTCTAGCTGGATAATTGAGATAGTCAGTTGCTGCACCAATGGCTAAAACGTTAATTGGACGATCTGTCTTTTTCTTAGCGACTGATTCGTTTGTAAGAATCAGAGCTGATGCACCATCAGAAATTGGAGCAAAATCGTAGAGCCCTAAGGATTTTTGCGCTGTTTTTCTTGCGCTTAAAACTTGGTCAATTGTTATTTTTCTTTGGTATTGGGCATATTTATTTTTAGTTGCGTTAGCATGGTTCTTTACAGTAACCTCTGCTAAAGCCATGTTAAGTTTATCTAGGTTTTCACCAGTTATATTATGTTTTTTTATGTACGCACGAAGCATGAGTTCATGGTTTGATTCAGGTGTTCCACCAGCATAATAACTCCAAGGATCATCGAGGAGCATTAGATCGTCTCGGATTTTGTCCCAACGATCCGTCATCTTCTCAATTCCTCCCACTAGAACCGTGTTGTAAGCTCCTGCTTGAATGGCATGGCAAGCGGTTAATAATGCGGCACTAAATGAACGCGTAACTTCCATGGGTACGTGAAGCTCGGTTAATTCTGAGAGAAAGCCTTCTTCAAGACCTAATTTGTTAGTAATGGGAAGAAAACAATCGGACATAAAACATGCTTCTAGGTCTTTTCGTTCTATGCTGCATTCGTTTGAAGCGGCAAGCCAAGCTTCTTCAATTAGTTTTTCTGGTTCTTTGCCGTAGTGTTCTCCAAACTTAGTTCGGCCAACAGCAACTATGGCTGGGCTGTTTTGCATAATGTATCCCCTTTTTTGGATAGCCATACAACTTTTCCAAAAAGACTATTAAGGGTTTGCCAAATTCCTCGCAAAATTAGCTATTAACATGAATATCAACCGGACAAAATGGGTTCAAACCCTTTAGATGAGAGAAAAAAAGAAGTATCCAAATAGTCTCAATAGAGAATTAACGCGATTTTAAATAAAGGAAAAAACGCACAAAAAATGCAAAGTGACTTAGTGCCATGAAGAAACGCCCAAAACAATTATTAGGCAATATATGAAAGGCAAAGTAACAAAAATTAGCTCAGAAGTGTTCAGAAGGTTCATTATTTACCTCATTTTTTATTAACTGAGATTTTGTAGCTTCAATAAGATTCTTAAGTTTTTGGCTAAACTCAACGGGGAAAACTGGAGCGTTTGTAAGTGCCTTAAATTCTGCTGGAAGCTTAGAGACGTTTTCAGCAGCTTTAGTGCGGATTTCATTAATAGTTGGAAGGCCGTAAATGAGCTTGCCCTGGTCCATAACCTTAACAAGTAATGGTTCACCCTCAACTTTTTCATCTGAAATTGCAATGATGTCTTTTTCAAAACTACTCTCTTTATCCCTGAACCGATAAACCTGCTTCCTTCCAGGCAAAGTGATTTTGTCTTTACTTAACTTCATTATAGGCGAAAAGCTGCCGTCAGGTCTCATTACTTCGCAGAGTTTATAGATAACGTCAAGATAAGGTCTGTCAGCTGATGTTCCCATCTTAGTTCCAACACCAAACGCATCAATCCTGGCATTGTCATTTAGCAGTTGAACAATTGTAAATTCATCCAAGTCGCCACTCGCAAAAATCTTAATGTACCCTAAATTATTGTCATCCAAGATTTTCCTAATTTCTTGACTGCTTTTTACTAAGTCACCGCTGTCCAGTCGAATTCCCCCAAGATTAAAACCCTTTGCCTCAAGTTCTTTGGCGACAATAACGGCTTTTTCTGCACCTGCAATGACATCGTAAGTGTCTATGAGCAGAGTTGATTTGTTTGGGAATGTTTTGACAAAGGCTCTGAATGCATCGATTTCTTTTGGGTAAGACATAACAAATGAATGTGCCATTGTGCCAAAAACTGGAATGCCATATACCATTGCTGCTAAAACATTACTCGTCCCTTGACACCCAGCAATGTAACTTGAGCGAGCTACTTTCATCCCTGCATCTATACCATGTTCACGTCTTAAACCGAATTCAATTATTGATTTGCCTTTCGCCGCATGGACTACTCGTGAGGCTTTAGTCGCTATCATAGTTTGAAGGTTAATTGTATTTAACAGAAATGTCTCAATAAGCTGGGATTCAATAATTGGAGCTGACACGCGTATTAAGGGTTCATTGGGAAAAGCCAACGTACCTTCTGGCATAGACCATACTTCGCCGGTAAAATGGAAAGAATGGAGATAATCAAGAAAGTCATCGTTGAACCCCTGTTTTTTTAAATAATGCAAATGCTCCTCTGTAAAATTTATTTTTTGTAGGTATTGTAAAACCTCTTCCAATCCTGCGAATAGAAAGTAGGAACGGTTCTCTGGAAAACGCCTTATGAATAGATCGAATGTGGCAGTCTCGAAGTTTTTATTGTCAAAGTAACTTGCACACATCGTTAACTCATAAAAATCTGTGAACAAGCTCATATTTTCAGGTGTAGAGAAGCCAAGAAAAGGATTCATGCGTTTATAGAAGAGCGATTGTGATTTAATTCTTTCTAGACTTCTCAGAAAGTAACTAACCGATAGGATGTTAGAAACACGCTTTCATAACTAATGCTTCTGAAAAAAAGTCTTTCACTTTCAATTATCCCCCCACTGCCTTCAGACTCTTCTTATTCGCGTGTTTTAAATATCCCTAACAATACATCATCCTAAAAGTGTGAAGTTAATGACTAACGATTCCGATGTTGAAGAGCAGGAAAATAGCGAAGAGACTATCTTGGAAACAAACAAGAAAAAATACCAGTTCATAGAAGACCTGCCTGGAGTTGGTCCAGCAACCGCTCAAAAACTCAAAGAACTCGGCTATCACACAGTAGAATCATTGGCTATGGCAACTAGCCGTGAACTCGAGCCGGTTGGAGTAAGTGAGAAGAAAGCCTTCCAAGTAATTGAAGCCGCACGTTCATCGATTGGCATCTCATTTATCCGTGCAGATGAACTCTTCAAAATGCGCCAAAGCGTCTTGCGGGTAACAACCGGCAGTAAAGCTTTAGACAAAGTCGTTGACGGCGGTTTAGAAACCCAAACTATAACAGAGTTTTACGGTGAATATGGAAGCGGCAAAAGCCAAATGTGCCACCAATTATGCATTAATGTTCAATTGCCTCCAGAAAAAGGAGGACTCAACGGAGGTGCATTGTACGTAGACACCGAGAACACCTTCAGATTGGAACGCATTGTTCAGATGGCAAAGTTTGCAGGTTTAGATCCAGCAGAAGCGGTTAAAAAAATTATTTATGCTGAAGCTTATACTTCAGATCACCAAATGTTCTTGCTTGAAAATGCTGATGAAATAATCAAAGCAAATAACATTAAATTAATCATAGTAGACTCGCTTACAGCTCATTTCCGAAGCGAATACATAGGAAGAGAAATGCTTGCCTCAAGACAGCAAAGACTCAATAAACATATGCACAAACTCATCGCTTTAGCAAGAGCATTCAATGCAGTTGCAGTTGTAACCAACCAAGTTATGGCAAAACCCGATCAATTTTTCGGTGACGCCATTCATCCTATAGGCGGAAACATCGTTGGCCACACAAGCAACACGCGAATCTACTTAAGACGTGCATCTCACGGACCAATTCGAATTGCAAGGCTAGTTTCAAGTCCATATTTACCAGAAGGCGAGGAAATCCTTAAAGTAACCGAGAACGGAATAGAGGATGTCTCTGAAGAAGAGAAAGCAACCAAACCTCGTGGACGCTAAAGTATGCCGATTTCACAAGCCTTAGTTACCAGGTATTTCCAGCTTCTAGTCAGCCGGCAATTCACCGAAGCTGAACGCGAGCTGGAACGAGTTAAACAAAAAATGCAGAAAACCGAGTGGAACAGAGGATACTTTCGAGCGCTTTATGGCATGTATCTTTCACGCAAAAACAGTGCTACAGATGACTACGCATTTTTTTCAAAAATTGATCTAACTGATAAAGTAAACTTGCATGCTTACCGAAAAGAGTTCCTGGATCATATGCGCAACGGCTTACATGGAGATTTCGACCGCGGATTCTTTTCTGCTTGGGCAGATTGCATGCGAATTTTGACACGGATGGACGTTCCAAATCCACAGAGCAGCAATGTAAAAGATGATGGCGAAGAAGAAAAAATTGAAACGCTTAGAAGCGATAAAAGTCAGGCAACTATAGCGAATTTTCTAGCTAAGCCCAAAGAAAATAAAGAAGAATAAAAATTACATATTTTTTAAACGAGTCCGAGTGCTAAAGCGAATACTGTGTAGAATAGCACAAAGAATGTTAGCCAACTAAAGAAGTACATTCCAATGGCAGTGCTGAGGATTTTTGATTGTTTTTCTATTTTGTTTTTGTAGAATCCTCGCAAAATGTAGTAGGTTACGAAGTAGATTAGCAAAGCTACAGTTATGCTGTTTACAAGGGTAGTTATGTCACTCATGCTTCCGAAAGTGGCTAAACCTCCTGTTATTGCTCCTGCAACAATACCTAACACAACTCTTAACCAGTAAAGCTGGACTACAGGTGTCATGTAAATCTAATCCTTGGCTGAGTATATTTTGTTCTTACTTAAAAAAGATGCCTAAGTATTAATCGTTTCTGCTCTCTAAACTCTGTATTCTACAACTCAGAGTTTTAATGAAACGGTTATTTTATAGCCAACTCCACTATAAAGTCCTACCATTGGTGGATACCTTGCGCAAAAAAGATTTCTCAAGCTTTGACATTGCCGCAGTAATCAAAGAACTAAAAAACACTTTAGACCAATCCAGAGTGAACAACATCTACCAACTCGACGAGAAAACCGTAATCTTCAAACTACACAAAACAGACATGCCCCCCATTCGATTAGTGATGGAGGCAGGCAGAAGATTACACGTTACCAGTTATGTAGAAGAAAACCCAGCTGAACCCCCCGCTTTCTGCATGGCACTAAGAAAATACCTGCGTAACGCTTGGGTAGCTGGAATTGACCAATACGAATTTGAAAGAATCGTGACAGTAAGTTTTCGCACCAAAACTGGCGTGTTAAAGCTTGTGGTGGAGCTTTTCGGCGAAGGCAACCTCATACTAACAAACGAACAAAACATAATCATTCACGCTTTAGCCTTCAAAAAAATGCGTGACCGCGACATATTGCACAACGTGGTTTTGGAGCTTCCACCTTCCAGCGGCAAAAACCCGTTCAAAGTAACTCAAACTGAGCTGGAAGAAACCCTCAAAAACGCAGGAGAAACCGAAGTTGTCAGGTCCATAGCGCGTTTCTTGGGTGTCGGGGGAGTTTACGCTGAAGAGATCCTTCTGCGAGCTAACGTGGATAAAACCAAGCATTGCAGCTCTCTGACAAGCGAAGAGGTTAAAGGGATTTATGAAACGCTACAAACCTTGTTGGCTGCGGTTTCAGGTGGAAACTTGGAGGCAGCCATCGTTTTAGGTGAAGACGGAGAATTTTTGGATGTTGTACCTATCAAACTCAAACGTTATGAAGGCTTCAAAACACAGGTTTACCCATCTTTTAACCAAGCTTTAGACGAGTTTTACCTTAGGGTAACTGTTGCTGAAAGAGCTGTTAACCACCTTGAAGTGGATAAGATAAAGAAAGAAGCTGAACGGCTAAGGCGCATGGTTGCTGAACAGGAAAAATCCATCCGTGAAGATGAAGCCAAATCAGAACGCGACAAACTCATCGGCGACACAATCTACGCCCACTTCAACGAACTCCAAACATTTCAGGAACAGCTTTTAAAAGCCAATCAGCAGGGACATGAATGGAACACGATCATCACAACCGTAATGGCTGCAAAAAAAACTGGCAAACAACCAGCAGCTTACGTTGAATCCTTCGACGGCAAAAATCTTGCCCTAAACCTTGGGATTGACAGTTTCCATTTCAGTTTTAATTTAAGAGATTCCCTCTTCGACAATGCAAACAGGTACTATGAACATGGTAAACGGGCTAAAGAGAAATCTCAAGGCGCCCTCTTTGCCCTTCAGGATTCAAAGAGGAAACTCGCTAAAATCGAGCATGAATTGGCTGAAGCGGAAGAACTCAAAAGCCTCAAGCCAGCCGAAATCATGGAAGCCTTATCTAAACGCAAAGTGGAAATGGAAAATCGGGAATGGTATGAGAAATTCCGTTGGTTTATTACTTCGGATGGTTTTTTGGTGGTTGCAGGAAAAGACACAGTTAGCAACGAAGTCCTTGTCAAAAAGTATTCCACGAAAGAAGACGCGGTTTTCCATGCTGAAATCACTGGGTCACCCTTCGTAGTCGTTAAAGCAGAGGGCAAACCGATAAGTGAGCAAGCGTTGCGTGAAGCTGGCGATTTTGCTGCTTCTTATTCGCGGGCTTGGCGAGAAAACCTTGGGACAGCAGATGTTTACTGGGTAAAAGTTGACCAGCTCAGTAAAAGTGGTCCTTCAGGCGAGTCTGTTCCTCACGGCGCATTCTTTGTGGTGGGCAAACGCAATTGGATACGTAATGTGCCGCTTCGAGTTGCGGTGGGTATAATTGTTGGTGAAGAAACCAGTTTTGTCGGCGGACCAGTGGAAGCGGTGAAAGCGAAAACAAAAACGTACGTCGTTATACTTCCTGGAGACACTATGGGCAAAGATTTGCTCAAGCAGATTCTGAAATCGCTCATGCTCAAATTGTCAAAGGAGCAACGTGAGAAAGCTGGCAAAACCTCAATTGAACAAGTCCGAGAGTTTGTGCCCTACACAAAAGGTACGATAAACCTGAAAGCAACATAGCGAGAGTTGCCCTATTTTTTTATGGTCAACATCCTATTAAAAATAAAAGGGATGGTTTATTGTGTACGCTGAAACAGCTCGGTTGAAAACACCTTGTAATTTTCAATTCGAGGCGGATTTTCAAGGAATTTTTGAACTTTTTGGATAGCTCGGGCAAAAACACCTTGCTCAGACTTATTCAATGCATCATCATGTTGCCAAAGCGTTAAGATTGATACCTTCTTCTCGTTTTCCATTTTTGAAGGCCCAAAAAGACATTCTAACTAAAAACCAATAAATTCCCCGTAAAAATAGGTATGTCTTCTTTCATTTATAGTTTTAAGGTTAACATTTTTGGGTGTTTTGCCGGGAGCGATTGCTAGTGTGCAGTACACTAGTTTTTTATTTTGAAACTACAAAGTAGGTAACGAGGTAAGGTTAAGGTTTGATGGATAAAATTGACTTAAAAAAAGAATTGAAAAACCTCTACAATCCTTCATCCAAAGAAGTTACAGTTGTTGATGTTCCAGCCATGAACTTTCTATTGGTAAACGGCGAAGGCGCACCCACATCAGCTCAATACAGCGAAGCGATTGAAGCACTATTCAGCGTTTCTTACACACTCAAATTTATGGTTAAGAAAGACAAGGGCATCGATTACCAGGTTATGCCGCTGGAAAGCTTATGGTGGGTTGATGATATGACTAAGTTTAGTGCGGACAGAAAAGATGAGTGGAAGTGGACTGCCATGATTATGCAACCCAAATATGTCACTTCAGACGATGTTAGCTTAGCGGTTGAACAGGTAAAAAAGAAAAAGAACCCTGCTGCACTATCCAAGGTTCGGTTTGAAAGTTTCAAGGAGGGACTTGCCGCTCAAATAATGTATATTGGATCCTTTTCAGATGAAGGACCAACTATAGCAAAAATACATGTGTACATTCAAAACAGCGGCCACGAACTCAGCGGCAAACACCACGAAATCTACCTAAACAACCCAGCCACAACAGCGCCAGAAAAATTGAAAACCATCATAAGACAACCAATGAAATAACACAGCCCAAAAACAACCATCTTTGAATGAGAATGGATCCCTAATACCTAAACCCTTTTTGAAAGAAAATTCTAATTTAATTGTTCAAACTACTTCATCTTATTGATTCGCGTTGATAGTTCCGCTATTTGACCTCTAAATTTTTTGCGCATTTGTGTAAAGCGCATCGCTGCCGATGGATGAATTATCTGGATATATTCTATTCCGTCCATTCTGGGAGTATCCTTTGCAGACGCTCCTAGGAGCACGATTATTTTTGGTTTAACAAATCGGATTTGAGTGATTAAGTAAGGTAAGCATGAAGCAACCTCGTCTGGGAAGGGCTTGCGGTTTTTTGGAGAAACATGTTTGACAATGTTGGTTATGAAGACGGCTTCGCGTTTTATGCCAAATTCAGCAAGGGTTTTTGTAAGATATTTTCCTGATCTGCCAACAAACGGCCTCCCCAACTCATCTTCATCCGATCCCGGGTTTTGCCCCACAAACATAACTTTAGCATCCAAGGGGCCCTCTCCGGGCACGCCGTGTTTAGCGCCTTGCCAGAGCCTGCATTTTTTGCAGCAGTAAATTTGCGTGAGTAACTCTTCCATCGCCAATGTCACCGACTTGTTGTTGGCTATTAACAGTCACGCAACCTTAAAAAATGCCGCCTAACTAATACTTATTCAAGTTCTTGTCGGTCAAAACAAGGAGAGCTTTGGTAGTTTTAAGCTAAATTTTACGAGGAAAAAAAATGACAAATCAAGAAACCGTTTCTGAATCTTTAATCGGCAGCGCAGTTCGCGTTCTTATGAGGGTTGCTTTTGTATTTGAACCCTTAGCGCCAACAGCAATAACGGTTTTGATGAATCAGCAGTTGCATCGATTCAAAGAAGCAGGCAGAATCGTCGAATACAAAACCCACACTAAACGCCTCGGAAAATTCCACTACAGAATTATAATTGATTTAGACCTCACAGGGATGCAAACGATCCATCTTTTAGGTAACTTGTTTCCTCAGCAATTAAGTCGGTTCAGGAGGTGGTTCCATGAGTGATATGGCAGAAAAGAAAGGCAAAATGAAAGTAACCGTTGAACTTGAAGTCAACGAGGAATTAATGGCTGTTGTTAAAGACGCAATGTCCAAAGCTTCAACAAAAATTCCTGAAATGATGAGGCGCGGAGGAGAAAACAAACAATAAGTATTCGCCAAAATATTTCCAAAATTTTTCTTATTTTTCAGATAAACTCTATGTTTTACTTGCTCTCTCCAGCACCGTGGCAATCAAAGAGTCAAGAACTCGCCCAGCTTCTGATTCAGCTTTATTTGGGTCGCATATCTTCCTTGCGTGCTCAATAGCATGAGCTTCAATTGCTTCACTCATTAGTTTAACATTTGGAACCAATAGTATCTCTTGCCCACAAAAAGAACACTGAATCGTGGGTAAACCTTTGCCTCCGCCAATTTTTTTCTTAGATTTACGACTTGCCACTACATTTGACCTTCACTTTTTGTTTTCAAGGTAACACTTGGTCTGTTTGTATAAAAATTTATTTCCAAATTAAAAAATATCTTGCATCTAAATCATCATTTTGTAAGAACAATAGAGAAAAATACTGTGTGTTTTTTCAAGCGCCGATTATAAAAAAACTCCTTTTGGTTAGATAGAAAGATTTTTACCCCTAAGCGAGCACTTTCTTTCGAGGATCAAAATGAAGTTTTTAATATTACAAAAAATCAAACGTGAGGTTCCGATCGAAAAATGGGCAAAATTACTACCTCTACAATTCAAGTATTTTGAAAACCTCGAAAAGGAAAAAACCCTCGAAGTTACTTACCACCTAATAGGGCAACAAGGGAGCATGCTCATAGTTAACGTGGACTCAGATGAGAAACTTTCCAAAATTATCGGCCAAGACCCCATGTTCTTTGATTCAGTACGTGAAATCTACCCCTTAACTACACGCCAAACCCACGAAAGGCAAATCCGAGAACTTCTCCGACCAGAGCCTGCAGGTTTTTAACATGGGATGCCATGGAGGGTTCAGCCTCGATGATGCAACTAGACGGTCATGGTACAGTCCTGAAGCTGTCTTGCAAAACCTACGTCCAGGAATGATTTTCATAGATATAGGCTGTGGCGACGGCTTCTTTAGTGTACTAGCCGCAAAAAAAGTAGGCTCAACTGGAAAAGTCTTTGCTGTGGATATCGATGCGTCAGCGATTAAAAAACTTGAACAAAAGACTGAAGCTGAAGGCTTGAAGAACGTCTTTGCTAAAGTGGGGAAAGCTGAGGACACAGTTTTCTGCACTGGCTGTGCCGATTTTATTTTTTACAGTATGGATCTGCATGATTTCTCTGAACCAACGAAAGCCCTCAAAAACGCGAGACAAATGATGAAAGCAAATGGACAATTAATTGATTTAGACTGGAAAAAAATGAACATGTCATTCGGTCCGCCAATGGCAATTAGATTTAACGAGGAAAAAGCTTCAAGTTTGCTGCGTTCAGCTGGGTTTACCATTGCCGACATTAGAGATGTAGGTCCTTATCATTATCTTATTGTTGCAAAATCTTAAATGGGTTTACTCTGTTTTTGCGTAGAGTTCAAGTAAATCGTGTTTAAATTTGTCTGGTTCGTCCTTGTAAGCAGAGTGGTTAGAGCCATCGTAGACAACAAGTTTTGCTTTGGGCAGTCTATCAGCTAAAATCCTCATATCTTCGCTTGAAATTATATTGTCTTTAGAACCCCAAATTATCGTTGTTGAAAACTTGAACTTGCCATAAACCTGCATTAAATCTGGTTCAAGGACCCTCGCAGGTCCAACAAGCATTAACCCCTTCACGGGAAACTTTGCAGCATACCTAAGCGCAATATTTCCACCTATACTAGCACCAACAAGAACAGGAACAGCATCACCAAACACAGTTTTTACTGCTTCATTCACATAATCAATGTTTCTTTCTGGGCTACGGGTTTTTGGTTGACATTGACTTTTTAAACCATAAGGCATGTCCAGAGCCAAAAAAGGAACACGTTTTTTCATTAAATAATCTAAAACACCTATCCTTTGCCAAATATCGGCGGTATAAGATAAGCCATGCAGGAAAACGATTGGAACACCTGACGAAGTGTAATATAAGGCTGTGCACTTGTGGCCTGCAACGTTTAATGTTTTCTCCAAAACGAAACTCTCCAAGATTTGTTATCACAAAGAGTCTTATAACGGTTAATTCTTATTGGCGAAAAGAATAATAGCCCCTAAAACGCCACTCTTAGCTGGTGATTTTTTGGCAGTTAAAGTAGGCGATAAAGCACCTGATTTCACACTTCCATCCCAAATGGGCGACGACGTGACACTCTCTGAGTTTTTTGGCAAAAAAAACGTGGTTTTGTATTTTTACCCAAAAGATGAAACAACTGGTTGCACAAAAGAAGCCTGCACGTTTAGAGATAACTATGAAGAACTAACCAAATTGGACGCTGAAGTGATTGGTGTAAGTGGTCAAAGCGTAGAATCCCATAAATCCTTTGCAAGCCATCACGGGTTGCCATTTATTCTTCTCAGCGATAAGAACAACAATATTAGGGAACTTTACGGTGTTCCTTCAAGTATGGGAATTATTCCTGGTCGAGTCACTTATATCATCGACAAAAAAGGCATGGTTCGCCACATTTTCAATTCTCAGACCCAAGCACAGAAGCATGTGGAAGAAGCAAGGAATACCCTGTTAGCAATAGAGAAAGAAGAAAAAGTGACTGCTTAACCGGAGAAACAATTGTGCTTAACCTATATGACACTTTAACACAGAAAATCGAGCCTTTCACACCTGCAGAAAAAATAAATGTCAAAATGTACACTTGCGGACCCTCCACATACCAGCCAGCCCACATTGGAAACTACCGCACTTTCCTATTCGAAGACATCCTCCAACGCTATCTGGAATATTTAGGTTACAAAGTTAAGCGGGTAATGACGCTGACTGATGTGGAAGACAAAGCTATTTCTCAAGCAAAAAAAGAAAACCTCACTGTTGAGGAGTTGACACAGAAAAACGAAACAGTTTTTTTTAAAGACTTTGAGCTCATGAAAATAAAAAAACCTGATTACCCAGTGAGAGCATCTGCCACAGTGGATCAATCGGTGAACCTAATTTCTAAACTCATAGATTCAGGTTATGCTTACTTTTACAATTTTGAAGGCGCAAAAAACGTATATTTTGACCCTTTAAAATTTAAAGGCTTCGGAAAAATCGCACATCTTGATATGAACCAATGGCCCAAAAAAAACCGTCGCTTCCACAAAGATACCTACCCCGGCACGCCATGGAACAAAGGGGATTTTATACTTTGGCACGGTTGCAAAAAGGAAGACTTATGCTACCAAACGCCTATTGGAAGCGGACGACCGGCCTGGAACATTCAAGACGCTGCAATCGTTACCAAACAGTTAGGATTCACAGTTGATGTTGGATGCGGCGGCATTGACAATTTAGTCAGACACCACGATTATACTCTTGCAGTTGCTGAAGCGGTTTCTGGGAAACAGTTCTCAAGGTACTGGCTACATGGTGGGCATCTGTTGGTTGATGGCAAAAAAATGTCCAAGAGCAAAGGAAACGTGTATTACCCAAGAGATCTGTTAGCCAAAGGCTTCAGCAGCGCGCAGTTGAGGTTCTTTTTAATCTATTTTCCTTACAGAAAAAAACTTAATTTCACATTCGATAAGTTTGTTCAGACAACTCAGAAACTGGATTCCTTCAAAAATATGGTTGCTGACTTGCAACAGACAAAATCGTCCAACAAAATAGAAATGCAAGAAGGGCATATC
The DNA here is from genome assembly GCA_963831895.1 of Candidatus Bathyarchaeota archaeon. Classification (GTDB taxonomy): domain Archaea; phylum Thermoproteota; class Bathyarchaeia; order Bathyarchaeales; family Bathycorpusculaceae; genus Bathycorpusculum. Next base: position 21,636 of record CAWHSD010000002.1, on the reverse strand, counting down.
AACAAAATTACCTCAGATTTTGAAAGTTACATGAACAATAATTTAGATGTGAAATCGGCTTTTGACAACATAGCTAAAACAATAATGGAGCTACACAAGATACGCATGTCTTTAAGCTCAAAAAACATAAAAAACTTGATAATTGCCTTGGAAAAAGTCGATAGTGTGCTTCAATGCATCTTTTAACGACGTTAAACTAGATCGCCCACAAATTTTACTCTCTTGAAAGTCTCATCGCGGTGAGGAGCCATTTCAAGTTCTTCAGTTAAATCTTTACCTGCATTATGCATACCCATATGCTCTCCCTCCATCCAGAAACTGCTATCCGTGACTTCGTAGACTTTACCCTGATAAGCAAAGTATGCTGGTTGACCATTTTTTCCATTATTCTGCGTTAATTCTTGGTGTGTTATCTTTTTTTGTTCTGACAAAAAATTCACCTATTAGTTACTTTCTAAAAGTTTGAAGATATTTTTAAATGTTTTCAAGTTTGCTAAAAATCAGTTTTTCATGCTTGGTCCATTTGAAGATTGGTAAGCTGCATTTATGTTGATGCTTCCCAAGTTTGTTGTACTGTTGATTTCGATGTTGCTTGTGGCTGGGTAATTGTCGGATTGGACAGGTGATTGGTTACCTGAAAAATGCTGTAAATCCAGATGTATACCTCCAAGGTTTGCTTGTGAAATAATTTTGGCTCCAACGTTACCGTCTATTTGTAAAGCAACGTTAACTGAACCTAATTCCGTGACAGCGTTTACTTTGAGATTTCCTTGCAACGTTTTGGTTTGAGTTATATCCATTCCAACTGAGCCAGTGTTTGAATGCAAAGTAACCGTTTGGTTGCCTTGAAGGGTCGATTGACGCAACCCAAAATTGATTGCTCCAGCTTTCGTAATAAGAGACACTTCGCCCACGATAGTCACATTTTGTAGGTTTGCTTGAACCTCGCCCGCGTTTGCATTAAGATTTATGGATTGAAAAGTTGCAGATTTCTCTGCTGACAGGGAGATTGATCCTGCTTGGGTGGTTATGTTAATGTTTAGTTTTAATGCAGGGTTAACGTAGATAGTGCAAAGTACGTGAATGTTTCCTGTTGTTGGAAACTCCTCAGTCTCAGTTACTTTTGAGTTGACTGTTAACGTGCTGCCTGCGGTTTGGTTGGTGAAGTTAACCTCAATTGGGTTGGTTGAACCGAATATACTTCTGGAACCGTTTGCAGAAGTATTGATTAGTATATTTTGGTTGTTTATATTTTGAGTTATTAGGGTTACTTGTGCAGTGTTCGCTTGAAAGTTTAGGTTTAGAGTGTTGATGCCGGATTGGTTGTCTTGGTTTGTTTGGTTAAAGCTGATGGGGGAGAATGGAGCAAAAATAATGGCGCTCACAACTACAGCTATCACTAAAATGGCGATTAATACGATGGCAGCTATCATTAACGGCTCTTTTCCCAGCGGCTTATCAGGACTTGCTGGTCTTGCTGGAGCAAGAGTTACAACTTGAGTTCCACATTTCTGGCAGAAACGTGCAGAGTCATCAATTTTAGTTCCGCATCTACGGCAATAGGGCAACACTGAAACCTCAAGTTACACGCTATTGCTCATGCAAATTTAAGGTTTATCAAAATACGTTTGAAACGCAAGTATCTCCACGAGGTCTTGATCAATCCCTTCAATGTCTTAGCGTTGATCAAATATTAGGTCCCAAAAAATTTTTGCATCTATTGATTTTCCTAACCCAAGCAGCCTTTCAGCGGTAACTCAAATCATACCTTTTTCAAATCAAGTTCAGAGTTAGAAGTTTCTTTCAAACTCACACAGTCAGGTTATCGCGATAGCATTAAACACTGTGGCAAATACAAATCAAGGGCAACAACCACAAAAAGGTCGTCCAAGAAGCAAACATCGCCGACCCTAACAGTTACGGAAAACAATCCATAAACAAATCCAAAGAAGATAATGATGATGAAGATCATGAAACAACGCTTTTTCGCAACAGCATTATCTTTCAAATCAGCCTTGGTTTACCATACATTGAATCGTCAACTTCCATAACTTCAAAAGGACTAAAATCTTCAAAAGTTGCAGTTTCCTCACTAAGGGAATGGTTTTTCTTGCTTACATGTCGGCCTTAACTTTTTTTGACGTTCTTGACGTTCTATGACTTTTCCAGACGCTGCCTACAAAAGAAACAAGCCCTAAAACAGAAAAGCAACCTAAAACAAGACCCCCAAAAATGCAAATTCAACTCTTCGTCTTCTCACAAAAAGAAAAACTTTGAACAATTATTTTTCCTTTCTTAATTATGTTATAGGTATTTTAATAAGGTTGGCGCTTAACGATTTTGTTGTGATACCTGTGTCTGAAAAAGTTCTTGTTACATCCGCTTGGCCATACATCAATGTTACCCCACATCTAGGCAACCTTGTGGGCTCAGTCCTCTCTGCCGACGTTACAGCTCGCTACTATAGACTAAAAGGCAGCGATGTTTTGATGGTAAGCGGCTCAGATACACATGGCACCCCAATCGAAGTGGAAGCCATCAAACAAGGCATTAAACCAAAAGAATTAACAGACCGCAACCACTCCAAAGTCGCAGAGCTTTTCCGCCGTTGGGATGCTTCCTTTGACAATTATACAAGTACAGAAAGCCCCATCCACAAAGAATTCGTCCAAAAAACCCTCCTTGAAATCCAGAAAAACGGTTACATATTCGAACAAGACACTCAAATGCTCTACTGCGAACATGACCAGCGATTCTTGCCCGACCGCTTCGTAGAAGGCAAATGCCCTCACTGTGGCTGTGAGAAAGCCCGAGGCGACCAATGCGATATATGTGGCAAACTTTTGGAGCCAACTTTACTGGTAGAACCGTACTGTGTCATATGCAAAAGCAAGCCTTCTGTAAAAAATACTAGACACTGGTACATTGACCTCTCAAAACTCGCTGAGCCGTTAGCGGAGTACCTTAAAGAAAACCAGCAGTTACCTACCAACGTCAAGAACTTTAGTTTAAACTGGATAAACGAAGGCTTAAAACCCAGAGCAGTCACTCGCGACATTGAATGGGGCATTCCAGCGCCATTTGAAGGTGCAGAATGCAAAACTATCTACGTTTGGGTAGATGCTGTGTTAGGTTATGTTTCTGCAACAATTGAGCAGTGCCAACGTTTGGGGCAACCTGAGAAGTGGCGAGAATTCTGGTTTGATAAAGACTCTAAAACCCTCTACTTCGTTGGTAAGGACAACATTCCCTTCCACACCATAATTTTACCAGCGCTTTTGTTGGCTTCAGGTCAGGGCTACAATCTACCCTGGAATGTTTCCGCAACCGAATTTCTCCAGTTTAAAGGCCAAAAAGCTTCCAAAAGCCAACGAGTAGGCATATGGATAGATGAAGCCTTAGAGATGTTCCCTGTGGATTACTGGCGTTTCTTCCTAATTGCCACAAGACCTGAAAGTAAAGATACCAACTTCACTTGGACCGCATTTATGGAGAAAATTAACTCTGACCTCAACGACACATTTGGTAACTTCATTCACCGAACCCTTTCATTCATCAACAGCAAATTCGACGGGTTAATCCCAGAGCCAACCAAACTCGATAAAGACGACGAAGCCATACTGCAGGTATTAAAAGAGAAAGTGGAGCAAGAAGCAAAAGAAATTGAGGATTCATGGCTACAATCCGCCGTCAATACACTCATCGGAATAAGCCGTATTGGGAATCAGTATCTAAATTCTAAGGAACCCTGGAATCTCATGAAGACCGATAAGGAGCGCGCAGGAACTATTTTTTATGTGGCCGTTCAGGTCGTTAAAGCAATCGCCGTTGTTTCAGAACCTTTCATACCGCAGACGGCACAGCAACTTTGGCAAACACTCAACCTTCCTGAAACAGTCGGCAAAAGCAGCTGGAATGAAGCATTAAAACACATCGAAGCAGGACACAAAATCAATAAACCCACCCCACTATTCCACAAAATCGACTCAGACGAAACAAAACTTGAAGAAATACTTGCGCAGATAAGAGCGAAGACACCCCCGAAATAGAGGCTAATTAATGCAGATAAAAGCAGACCTCCACGTACATACAACTTACTCAAAAGATTCCTTGATAACTCCAAAAGACCTTATATTTTACGCGAAGAAACGTGGTTTGAACGCTATAGCAGTCACCGACCATAACGAGCTGAAAGGTGCTTACAAAATCGCTAAAGAAACTGATTTTTTAATTATTCCAGGAATGGAAGTTACCAGTGCTGACGGGCATATAGTAGCGCTTAATGTACATGAGTTAATTCCAAGGGGTTTTAGTGCAGTTGAAACGGTAGATCGAATTCACAAGGCAGGAGGAGTAGCCATCGCATGCCACCCTTATGTCCTTTTCAAAGGATGCCTTCGGGAAAAAGTCTGCTCATCCTTTGACGCCATCGAAACCATAAATGCACGGGCGTTCCCATTCAAAAACAGCATGAAAAAAGCTGAGGAAGCAGCGGAGCGATTGAAGTTATCACGAGTTGCTGGAACGGACGCTCATTATGGTCCACAAATCGGCTACAGTTATACGGTTATCGAAGCCTCGGAACCCACCGTTGAAGCCATCGCTAAATCCATCGTTAATGGTCAATGCCAACCTTTTGGTCAACCAGTTCCGCCAATCATAAACATGAAGCAACAGTTTTTGAGGATAAAGCGAATGGCTAAAAAATTCAGCCACATCTAAAACCATCATAAAGCTGCAACAAAAGAATTGCATCATTAACAGATTATTTTTTGGATTTAAATCTGAAAGCCAACATATCCAAACCCATCTTACCTGCATCTCGAACAGGATTTACCTTTGAAGCACCCTTATTTCTTTCAGCCCATTGAACCGCCACCTCAACCACTGGAAACCCAAGCTGTTTACAACGCAGAATCACTTCTGTGTCAAAGAAGTAGCCATCTGATTTCGAAACGTTCAGCACTGATTCTGCGACCTCTCGACTCATTGTCTTAAAGCCGCACTGATGGTCATGAATGCTATCAAGAAACAGCAACCTCACGGCCAAATTGTAGGTTAAACTGAAGAGAGTTCGCGAAACTCGGCGTTGAACACGTGAACCTTTTATGTGCCTGGAACCGATGGCCATCCCACCATTTTTCCTGACCACCTTTAAGAGCTGGGGCAAACATTCGAGATTTGTTGCTAAATCAACGTCCATGAAAGTTATGATTCTTCCTCTTGAAAAGTTGACGGCGTTTTTGATGGCTTTGCCCTTGCCTAAACGACTTGGTGAATGAAGCAAAAAGAGATTGGGGTTGTGCTCGGTTATCTGTGCAACGAGGATGTCGGTTCCGTCTGTGCTTCCGTCTTCGGATACAATTATCTCATATGATTTAGAAAAAGACCGGACTGCTGCTTCAACTTCAAGGATGCATTTTTCAATCTGCGTCGCTTCATTAAACGCAGGCAACAGAATCGAAATTTCTTTGTTAGGCACCCCACTCTTCAACATTATTCAACCTTAATCCGAACTTGAAAAACAAACGATTCTATACCATAAATGAATTGTGTATTTCCCCAAAAATTCATACTGCAGCTTTCTGCGAGCTATCGCAAACTCTTTTTAGATACAGCCAACTAATTCTCACTCCTTGAAGGGGTCTCCAAAACATTACCTCAACCATTGACACCAGCGGTCAGCCTCCAATTAGAAAAGCGAAGCTAGGAAAACAACTTAAGAGCAATCTAAAACAACAGACGCATGCAACGCTCGCATTCATGGAAAAATACCATTATCGACCGGCTTTACTGATTTTCTTAGCAATTTTCGCTGGGGCTACACTCTACAATTTGGGTTATATGTCGGTACAATGGGACGAGATGCCCCATCTATACGGGGCAACATTGCTTTCTCGAGGACAAACTTGGGATTACATGACTACTTACGGCTATTACCCACCAATATTTGACCTAGTTACAACAGCATACTTTCAAATATTTGGAGTAAACCAAATCGCTGGGCGTTTGGTTGCTGTCACTTTTTCCTTGCTGGCGATTGTGCTTTTATTCGAGTTTACAAAACGAACCTACGGACAAAAAAATGCTTTAATCGCCAGTGTTCTTTTGGGCACAATGCCCGGGTTTTTTTGGCTCTCAAGAGTAACTATGCTAGAAACCATGCTCATTTTCTTCTTTACATTGGTAATGTTCGCGTTTTATTCGTGGATTACCAAAGATACTTACAAGACACTTCTTTTTAGCGGCTTAGTCTTAGGTATCGGTGTTCTTGCAAAATACCAGATTATTGTTGCAGCCATCGCGATGCTACTGAGTATTTTATTTCTTGCAAGAAAACGTTTGAAGCTTAATCTAGCAAAGTTTCTGCTGATTTTTGGCATCATAGTTTTGGTTGCCCTACCATGGTTTGCGATGATTTACCACTACAACGGAGTAACCAAGTTTGAGACTCTTCAGTATGTTATGAGTGAAGGCGGCCAAGACCGACCTGCCTACAGCAATCGATTCCAACCTATCCCCGCATATTACCTTGTTGAGATGTCCTGGCCATTCAACGACATCGCCGTCCACCCTATCTCTCTTCCAATTTTTGCTTTAGGCCTATGCGGATTGGGATTGTTTGCTTACCGAAGAAAGAAACAGGACATTTTCTTTCTCACGTGGTTTCTGGTTGTTTACGTTTTTTTCACTATTATTCCGAACAGACAGTGGCGGTATGTTACGCCACTTTTTCCGATTTTAGCCATTTCTGCGGCATGCTTCGTGATGTTTCTCTACGGCAGGGTAAATACATGGAAACATCAACAAGCAGGAATCAAGGGAGACCACTTAAAGAAACTTGCATCGTTATCCTTCATTGTTATAATAGCATCGGCGATTGCGTATGCTGGCTACGATGCTTATCAGATGACTGCCCGTGACCAAATCCACATTCCAATCAAGGAAACTACGGATTACTTAGCGGCGAATCTTGATCAAAACCAATCAGCAGTACTTGTTTGCTCCTTTAACCTTCTCAACCAAGACATGTTCCGTTTCTATTTGCCTTCAAACATTTCAAGAGACCGAATCTGGCAGTACCCAGCATTGGCAGTCGATTCTTTTACACCTAACTTTAATATTACAGAATTCCTAAATCTTTGCCTACAACGAAACGTAAAATACATCATACTTTTCGACTACGGAATACACACCCAATTCTTCAACACAACTCTAGATTATACCCAAGTAGAAAATATGATTTACAATACAGGCAGATTCGGCGATCCTCTGGATCAGCCTTTCTGGGGCGATTTCTACGGAAACATGGGCTATAGAATTTTCTTAGTTCGATTCTTAGGATAAATTATTGCGTTTCCAAAAATTCAAACCCAGTTTCCTTGTTTTTAACTCTTTTAGCAGAGCCACCAGCTAATTCCAAGATGACTACCTCCCCTATTTGCCAAACATCCACACCCATACGAACACAACCAGTGATTGCATTGTCGTTTCTGCCGAAACTCGCATGCATATGCAGTTTGGGTTTACCTTCTTCATCAGTGAAGATTGTGCCTACGCCGCATGCTTCATGGACGCCTCTTAAAAGTGTAATCATTGGTTCGGGGGGCATTGCATCACCATTTTTTGGTCCCACAACAACTTTGCTTGTGTCTTGGGCACCACCGAGGAAAAAACAGAGGGCACTTTTAACTTGTTTTTGGTCTGCGAATTCCTCAATAACTTTGTGAAGCGTTTCATCGTGGTGGAGTCTGAGTATAAAGATTCTTGCGAGAGATGCTTCAGTGTAATTCAAGGGTTTGACCTCTTGCGATAAAACGGAGAGTTTCAAGTATAAAAGAGTTCAATTGAAGCAAAAAATATATCTCTTTAAGAGAAACGGTTTGCATTTTACACTCTGTTTATGTATAGTGTTTGTTTGGCGTCATCTTTACTTTTTTGTGAAGGCACGATTGATGCGTCGATAACCGGGGTTTGAGCGGTTATTTGGCATTTTGGACTGCGCCTTACTGCATTTTTCTGAGACATATTTTTCAACCTCTTAAAGAGCCACACAAGTATTAGATTACGCTTATAAACGTTATCCCGCTTTTAAAACTGTCTTTTGGAGGCTAAATACTTATTATAACTAACAAAAAGAGCCAACGATTGATTAAATTACGAGTTAACGATTAAAGCGGTCGTTTTTCCATACATCAGCCTTGTCACTGTAACCACGCTTCTCCCAGAACCCCAACTCCTTGCCGCGAGTAAATCCTAAACGCACCACCCACAAAGCACTCTTGTAAGCGTATTTGCTTGGCACAATAAGGCGCACTGGAAAACCAAGTCCCTCCTCCAATACTTCATCGTTAAGCTTGTAAGCTAAGAGCACGTCGTCGCCTGCAAGTTCTTCGCGAAAAAGTGAAGTCCTATAGTTGTCGGCGCAATCAAAATTTATGGCTCGCGCAACATCTCTGGGCTTGACGAGTTTTTCTATGTCTTTAATTTTGACACCCTCCCACTTGCAATCCAGCACGCTCCAGCCTTCAACACAATGAAAATCGCTCACGGAAACGGTTTTTGGCAATTTCATGAAATCGTTCCAACTAAGTTTCTTTGGATTTTCAACTTCGCCCTCAACGGTTAACCTGAAGGTTTCTAGCTGCAACTGGGGGTTAGTTGATGTTATCCCTGGATGGTCTGTGCCCCAGCGTAAAATGTGATCTGTGGATTGTTGGTCAGGTGGAAGCCTTTGTTTTTTAGAAGCCAAAAATAATCACTAATAAAAAATAGTTACCGCGAAAGAAAAAGTTTACTTAACCTATTAACCTATTTGGAAAAAATGTGATAGCTGTTTTTGCCTTGGCTCTTCTCGGCTGAAAACTGAGACTTTGACGCCGACCCTTCGTATCTCAAGCGTTGATTCGCTCAAGAACTTTTCGAAAAGAACTCTAACGTTTCTCCTAATTGTTTCCTTATCCTTTGAGGGTTGGTCAAGAGTGATTGAACGGCTTTTGCTGCTTAAGTCAGTTCGAACCACGTAAATAGCCACTTGCTTGAAGCTTAGGTTTTTCTCCGTTAACCTCTCTGAAGACATCCTCCGTTAACTCGTCGGTTTTCTTGAAGAATAAAGTCCAAGTCGTGTGTGTCCTGTTTTAGTGTGCCGATGCGGCTAATTGATTCTGCTTCGCCTTGTTCTTGGACAGGTTCATTGTCGACTGCATTGGCGGCGTTGTGGAAGTAGATACCCATGACTTTGCCGAAAACTTCGATGAGTCTTTGGCAATCGAATTTGGCTAAGTCACCAATAGTTTTAATGCCCAACTCCGTCATCTTTACTAAGGTTTTCTTGCCTACGCCTAAAAGTCGATCAACTTCTAGTGACTCAAGAAAAATCTTAGCTTCTTTGGGTTTAACAATTGTTAAGCCATCGGGTTTTTGGCTGTCACAAGCGATTTTCGCAACTATTTTGTTTGGTCCAACACCTATCGAAAAAGAAATTCCAACCTGGTTTTTTATATCAGCTTTGATTTTTTGGGCGTAATCTCGAACTTTTTCAAAGCTGCCTTCAACCTGCTCCGTAACATCCAAATAAGCCTCATCCACGCTGACTTGCTCGAGACTGTTAGCGTAATCGCGGAAAATTCGCATTATCCTGTCGCTAATTTCGTCATAGTACTCATGGTCAACCGGCAAAAAAACTGATTCTATACCTTCTAGTTTGCGCTTTGCCAAAAAAAGTGGCATACCAGATTTAACTCCGTACTTGCGAGCGATGTAATTACTAGTGCTTACCGCTCCGCTCTCCTCAGTTCGCCCCGAATATACTCCAACTACAACAGGTTTGTCCTTAATTGTTGGGTTGCGAAGTTCTTCGCATTGAGCATAGAAATAGTCGAAGTCAGCCAACATAATCACGCGATCTTGCATTGCTTATCCTCCTTTGATTTGGGCATTAGCCATGAGCCATCACATGCTGCAGTGTTTAACTTTTGGTAATCCTTCTCTGCAAACGCCAAACTTCATCCCGTTAGCTTCAGCTAAATCCCGTATATCTTTGAGAATTTTATATCTGAGTTCTTTTGGTAAAAATGCGCTTCCTCCGATTTTTTCGCCTTGCACAAAATATAGCGATTTCAACTCTTCAGCAATTTGTGGCATCGCCTTTGCTAGGCGCATCCAATTGTCTGCTTTGGCTTTGTAAGTTGAGCAAGTTATGTGTTTAACGCCTATGTCTGAAAAGAGTTTTAATGAGTTTTTGTGGTTGTGTCATTTACGAATGGGATTATTGGGTCGATTCGTACGGAAACTGGGATACCTGCTTTGATTAGGTCTTGTGCGGCTCTTATGCGCTGAGAGGGCGAAGGCGCGAAGGGTTCAAGGATTTTTGCGAGGTCATCGTCATCAGTGGTTATTGTTAGAGCCACAGTCGATGGAACCTTGGCAAGCAAGTCGTCATCTCGTGTTACTATGTTGCTTTTGGTAATGATTTGAACTTTGCAATTGTTCTCAACAAGAATTTCAAGGCAACGTCGGGTCAAGCCCTCGGTCGCTTCAGCTCTCGGATATGGGTCAGATGAGTTGGATATTGAAATGGTTTCGCCTTTGAGTTTTGCCGCTTCCCTCTTCAACATTGCCAATGCATCTTTTTTGGGATGGCAATCTTTGAAGTTTGGAATGTAGCTTGTGGCATAGCAGTAGGTACATTGATGGTCGCATCCCGTGTAAGGGTTAAAAGTTAACTTGGGTGGACAAGTGCAGAGGCCTGAACGCCATGGGTCAAAGCTTGAAATCAAAGGCACCAAACATTCACTACCCAATATATGCGATGAGGCAAACAAAAAGTATTCGCACTAAGATTATTATTTAGTAAAAAGTAGAATCATCCAAAAACAATGGCGTTTTGTTGCTTTATAATAGAGGAAATTTCTCTAAAGCATCAGCATAAAAAATGATAATTGTTAGATGTTTTTCATGCTATAAGTATTTTGAACTCATTGAGAAATAATTTTCTCGGCTAATTTAAGGTATGTTTAATTTGGTGTTTTCATTTTTAGTTTATTAGTTATAGATTTAATATTTTTTGATAATTCTGGGATTGATAGATGGGCTATTGTAAAGAAAAACCGGAAAAAGAATCAGGTGAAGAAGAACACAGCAAGCGATTGATAGTTGCCTTTGCAGTTTGGCTTGGAATAACAATACTTGTCAGCGGCTTACTTGACCTGTTTGCTAAGGGTTTGCCGCTTGGCTTTACCATGCCAATCCTGAACCTTCCCGCAACATTATCCATGGTACTTTACTACGTCGCAATCCTTACATCAGCAATCTACATCGGTGCTGTCGGCTTAAAGGAACTTGTCTTAGAAAGACGCTTCAGCGTAGAGTTCCTTATGGCAGTTGCAGGATTAGGCGCACTTATTTCTCGACTACCGCTTTGAAGCAGCCACTGTGCTATTCCTCTACTGTTTAGCAGAATACTTTGAAGGATATATCCAGAGCAGAGCCAAGCGAACGGTAGAGAAAATATCCAAAGTTATTCCTGAAAACGCCCGCGTTTTAAGTCAAGGTATCGAGAAAAATGTTAGCGTAAATGAAGTTGAAATTGGCGAGATTATTCTCGTTAAACCAGGAGAAAGAATTCCCTTGGATGGAAACGTGATTGATGGTTTTTCCCATGTTGACCAAGCCTTGGTTACGGGTGAATCGGTGCCTGTACCTAAAAAAGTGAATGACTGCGTATTTGCTGGCACTCTCAACGCAAGCGGCGTGCTTAAAGATTACAGTCACCAAGAAAGCAACAGAAACATTAGTTTCGCGCATTGTTGAACTTGTAGTCGAGTCACAAAAAAGAAAAGCCACCATAGAGGGATTAGTTGACCGGTTTGCTAAGATTTATGTTCCTATTGTAATAGCACTTGCAATTTTCACCGCAATCGCCTTGCCTTATTTGGTCGGCGGATCATTTCAAACTTGGTTCTACCGCTCACTCATCTTACTAGTAGTTTCTTGTCCAAGTGCGTTTATCATCTCTGTACCCGCAACAGTCTTTATAGCGATTACAATTGCCGCAAAAAGAGGAGTAATAATCAAGGGTGGAATATTCATCGAAAAACTTGCAAAAGTAAAATCTGTTGTCTTTGACAAGACGGGTACATTAACTCTGGGAAGACAAGCTGTTCACGAAGTAAGGCGGGTTGACATTTCCAGAGCTGAGGACGAGGCTATTACATATGCAGCCGCTTTAGACCAGTTTTCAAACCATCCGATTGCCCAGGCTATTGTCCGTAAAGCTATAGAACGAGGGATTGACCTTAGCAAAGTCAAAGTAACTGATGTGTTGGAGGTTCCTGGTAAAGGAATTGTGGGATTAGTTAACGGTAAACATGTAGCGATCGGCAACTTGGAATTAATGCGTGAAATGGATTGCGACTGTACAGAAGCATTTGAGATTACCTCGGGGGATATCCACACTGCTATCTGTGTTTCAGTTGGTAAAGTTGGTTTAGCTGCGGTCTGCATGGTTGATGAAGTAAGAGAAGATGCTCTAAAAGCTATTAATTCATTGAAGCGACAAAATATCAAGACTGCAATGTTAACAGGCGACAGCGAAGAAATTGCTAAGGATACTGCAAAGTCTCTGGGGATTAGCGATGTGTTTGCAGGATTGTTGCCTGAAGATAAATTGAAGTGCATAGAAGACATGAAGGGCAAAGGTGGCTTGGTAGCGATGGTTGGCGACGGCGTTAACGATGCTCCTGCGCTTGCTGCTTCTGATGTTGGAATTGCAATGGGGGCACGAGGAGTTGATGTGGCATTAGAATCTGCAGACGTTGTGTTGGTAAAGGATGAATTGGCACAAATTCCTTACTTACTAAAATTAAGTGACAAAACAATGGTGATTGCTAAACAAAATATTGCTGCTTCATTAGTTATTAAGTTGATTCTTGGGGCTTTGGGATTGATGGGGTTAACTCCGCTTTGGTTTACGGTGGCTTCAGGAGACGATGGAGTAACCATGCTTCTGTTACTTAATACGTTACGTCTTGAAAGAATAAAATAGAGGATTATCGGCTATGACTGTTAATTGAGCAGTTCCCGCGAAGCATATGAAATATTAATAAGTACAAAACCTTGAGTTAATTTGATGCCCAAAAAGCAAAAGACATATCCAAAGTCCAATTCAAAGAGTCAACGAAAGAATAAACTAAAGGAGAAACAGGCTAAAACAAATCCAAAACCTGTAAGCATATTTAAGAGCAAATATTACTGGGTAACTTTAGCTGTAATTATTCTTGTTTTTACTTTTGCCTTAGGAAATATTATACAACTGTCAATGGAAAAAGAACTGTTACTGTTAGGCAGTGTTTTATCAGTGATAGGCTTGGCATTTTACATCGGATATAAACCATCTGTAAATTACGATAAACGAGCAACGTTCTTTTTTGTTGGAGCATCTATCATCGGCTTTGGCATTTGGGCTTTAATAGTACTTTCCCTTAATGCAACGGAAGTTTTAATACAAATTTCAAGTTCAGTAGGCGACAGCTTCTTTGTTATAACAAGCCTAACGATCTGCTTAGTTTTAGGAGCATTCATCGGTGACTTCATTGGTAAAAATAGAGAAACAATACTATTCTTTGCTCATAAATTAAGGAACCAAATGTTTTACTCTAGAGCAGACGGCAAATAAGCCATGTTTTTCGTTTATCCCCAGAAACTTTAAGAGCACAATCCCTCAGCATGTTCTAAAAGACTCAAGAAGGACCGACCTGCATTGAAATTTGGAATAATGACGCGGAACATGGAAGCGTGGAGCTCAACACAAGTTCGTGAAGCACTAAATAGACAGAGTATTCCTTACGAATGCTTCACTTTTCCAAGAATGGTTGCGCGACTTGCGTATAAGCCTTATTTTAAAGTCAATGGCATCAGCATCCTTGACGATTTAGATGCATTGATTATTCGTCCAATTGGACGAGGTTCGCTTGAAGAACTTGTTTTTAGAATGGACATGTTATACAAACTGGAACGCCAAGGCTTCTACATGGTTAATCCGCCCACAGCCATAGAGCACTGCGTCGACAAATACGACATCTTAGCAATCCTCGAAGATCAAGGAGTTCCTGTACCCCGAACCTTAGCTACGGAGAGCGTTAACGAAGCCATAAAAGCTTTCAATGAATTAGGAGGCGACATCGTCGTCAAACCAATTTTTGGTTCACGAGGACAAGGCGCTACCCGCATAAACGATATTGACATCGCCGACACCGTTTTCAAAGCCATCACCTTCCACCATGGCGTCATCTACATGCAGGAATTCGTGCAACATGGAAACTCAGACATACGTGCATTCGTCATCGGAGACCAGGTAGTCTCATGCATGCGAAGAGTTGCCACAGGGTGGAAAACCAACTATAGCCAAGGAGCCAAACCTGCCCCAGCCAAAATTAGCAAAGAATTCGAAGAAATAGCAGTAAAATCTGCCAAAGCTGTAGGCTGCAAAATTGCGGGCGTAGATATCCTTGAGGGACCAAACGGACCAAGAATCGTGGACGTAAACAGTCAACCTGGTTGGAAAGGTTTGCAAGTGGTTGCGAAAGTTAACATCGCTGAAGAAATAGTTAATTTTGTTTTGAAGGAACTGAAGAAGTAACTATTCCCATGAAAAAATCTGAGTGTAGGGGTCATTGGCAACATGAGGAAACTGCGTTTCTTTTCCTTTCTTAATTAGAACCCGTTCTGGTTTTTGCGTGAATTCCCCTAGAAAGATTGCTGATAGCCCAATTTTTTTGAGCGCTTCATTGACTTTTTCTTGCGCCTCAGGAGCAACAGCCGCCAAAATCGTGCCCGTCGAAGACATCGCCAACATTTGGTCATCTGAAAGTCTAAAAAGTTCTTTTAACGCATAAACTTCAGTTGGAACAGGGATTTTTTCCCAAACCACCCTAAACCCAACCTTTGACGCTTGCGCCAATTCGTTGAGCGCCGCCACAAACCCGCCTTCCGTCGCATCATGCATCGCATGTACACCCTCAACTTCGGCAAGTTGGAGCGCTTCTTTTACGCAGCTTTGCAAGTAAACCTGTTTGGAGAGCTTTTCTTGTTTCTCTGCGCCGAAGAGTTCTTGCGCCTTTTCCTTGTGGGCAAGTGAAAAGTTTGTTATAGTTTCCAGACCTAAGAGTTTGGTGCACAAAATCAAGTCGCCCGGCTTGGCGTTTCCCGGTGTAATCAGCTTCCTTGGTTCTACGGTTCCATAAACAGTACAAACCCCGAGTAAGTCTTTGAGGCTATCGTACATGCCTGTGTGGCCTCTAACGATGGCCATGCCTAATTCGTCGGTGGCATTACATGTTTGTTTCATGATTTTCTGGAAAACCTCAGGCTTTGTTCCAATTGGTCCGAGGAGATTTATAGTGCAGAATTCTGGTTTTGCCCCGAAAAGAGCCACATCGGATGCTGCATAGTTGATTAGCAGCCACCCAAACCACTCCTCCGGAACGCCAGTGCACGGGTCCGTTGCAACCGCCACGTATTTGCCATGTTGACATCGTCGTCAAACCGATTTTTGGCTCACGAGGACAAGGCGCTACCCGCATAAACGACATAGACATCGCCGACACTGTCTTCAAAGCCATCACCTTCCACCACGGCGTCATCTACATGCAGGAATTCGTGCAACATGGAAACTCAGACATACGCGCATTCGTCATCGGAGACCAGGTAGTCTCATGCATGCGAAGAGTTGCCACAGGGTGGAAAACTAACTATAGCCAAGGAGCCAAACCTGCCCCAGCCAAAATTAGCAAAGAATTCGAAGAAATAGCAATAAAATCTGCCAAAGCTGTAGGCTGCAAAATTGCGGGTGTAGATATCCTTGAGGGTCCAAACGGACCAAGAATCGTGGACGTAAACAGTCAACCTGGTTGGAAAGGTTTGCAAGTGGTTGCGAAAGTTAACATCGCCGAAGAAATAGTTAATTTTGTTTTGAAGGAACTAAAGAAGTAACTATTCACCAGAAAGAATCTGAGTGTAGGGGTCATTGGCAACCTGAGGAAACTGCGTTTCTTTTCCTTTCTTAATTATAGCCCTTTCTTGTTTTTGCGTGAATTCGCCTAGAAAGATTGCCGATAGCCCAATTTTTTTAAGCGTTTCAATGACTCTTTCTTGAGCCTCAGGAGCAACAGCCGCCAAAATCGTGCCCGTCGAAGACATCGCCAATATTTGGTCATCGGTAAGTCTAAAAAGTTCTTTTAACGCATAAACTTCAGTTGGAACAGGGATTTTTTCCCAAACCATCCTAAACCCAACCTTTGACGCTTGAGCCAATTCGTTGAGCGCGGCCACAAACCCGCCTTCCGTCGCATCATGCATCGCATGTACACCCTCAACTTCGGCAAGTTGGAGCGCTTCTTTTACGCAGCTTTGCAAGTAAACCTGTTTGGAGAGTTTTTCTTGTTTCTCTGCGCCGAAGAGTTCTTGCGCTTTTGCCTTGTGGATAAGTGAAAAGTTTGTGATTGTTTCCAGACCTAAGGGTTTGGAGCACAAAATCAAGTCGCCCGGCTTGGCGTTTCCCGGTGTAATCAGCTGCCTTGCTCCTACGGTTCCATAAACAGTACAAACCCCGAGTAAGTCTTTGAGACTATCGTACATTCCTGTGTGGCCTCTAACGATGGCGATGTCTAATTCGTCGGTGGCATTACATGATTGTTTCATGATTTTCTGGAAAACCTCAGGCTTTGTTCCAATTGGTCCGAGGAGGTTTATGGTGCAGAATTCAGGTTTTGCCCCAAAGAGAGCCACATCGGAAGCGGCATAGTTAATTAGCAGCCACCCAAACCACTCCTCCGGAACACCAGTGCATGGATCCGTTGCAACCGCCACGTACTTGCCGTGTAAAAGGTGCACTCCTGCATCGTACCCAATCATAGGCGGAACGATAACTCGGAAATCCTTCTTTATGCAACCTAAGATTTTTTGAAGTTCTTTGATGAGGTTCCCATAGTTTTCCCAATTACATGTACACCTTCAACGCTTTGCTTTTCTGCAGCAGGTAGAGTCACGAATCCAGACTTATTATTAGTTCAGGAAGCAGGTAGCTTCCGTTATAGACTGCCGAGTATGCAAACGGGTTCAGGTTTGGAGCGTATACAGGTGCCCAGAAAACGACGCCTGAAACGAAACTGCATAACAAACCGTGCGCTGATGCCCACTGCAGCCCCCGCCATTGGGTACTTATGGAAAAAACCAGCTAACCCCAGCACTCCAAACGCAAGTGGATAATCCAGCAGCACCTGTATTAAGGCGTATGGAGCTGGAGCGATGAAGGGGAGAATCGCAAATTGAACTAACCCATAAATGACTCCTGCGATTACTCCGACTTTTGGACCCCTACGTAGAGCGAGCCAAATAAGGGGCACCATTGAAGCCAAGGTTATAGAGCCGCCTTGTGGAAAAGGATAGATGATTATGAAGCTTAATACAGTTCCCAAGGCAACAAAAATTGCGATTTCAGCTAAAACTTTAGGGTTTCTAAAGGAATTTTGGTTCTTATATTCACTTGTATAGGTAGTGTTCAAACTTTTGTTTCCCTCCGCCAGTATTACCTGGTTCAGGTTCCTAAGGGTCGACAGCAGCACAGCCGTCCTCTCAGCCAGATCACTTTCCCAGCTCCCCAAGAACTAAGGGGATAATGTTTTTAGGTGGTATTTTAGTTTTCCTACCTTCACACAACTTAGAGGATTGTTTCACATGCAGCCTATGCCTAAAGATTACAATTTTACGGAAATTGAGCGTAAATGGCAGAGTAAATGGGAAGAGATGGGTATTTACCATTATGACTGGAACGATACAAAGCGTATTCCTTTCAGCATAGATACTCCACCGCCTTATCCATCAGGCGAGTTACATATGGGAAATGTTCTCAACTGGACATACTTCGACATGGTGGCACGATTCAAACGTATGCAGGGCTTCAACGTGCTTTTTCCGCAGGGTTGGGATTGCCATGGTTTGGGCATAGAAATTCAAGTTGAAAAAGCAAGAAACATTCGTAAACGCGATGTACCGCCTGACCAGTTCCGAGTTTGGTGCATTGAACTGGTTGAAAAATACATTGCCATGATGAAAGAAGGTATCCTTAAGATGGGTGCCAGCATTGATTGGACCACTGAGTACAAAACAATGGATCCCGACTATTGGCGTCGAACGCAACTTAGTTTCGTTTTACTTCATAAGAAAGGTTTCATGTATCGGGGCACGCATCCAGTTAACTGGTGTCCTAGAGACGAAACTGCAATTGCCGATGCAGAAGTTGATCACGTAAAAAAGGATGGCACCTTGCATTACATTCGCTTTCAACTTGAAGGCAGCAACGAATACTTGCTTATCGCTACTTCTCGCCCTGAATTCATACCTGCATGTGTCGCTGTGGAAGTAAACCCAAAAGACGAACGGTTCAACAAGTACATTGGGAGAAAAATCTCTGTACCCTTAATGAACCGCGAGGTAACAATCATTGCGGAAGAATCCGTAGACCCCTGTTTTGGCACAGGTGTGGTTCAAATTTGCACTTACGGAGACAAAGAAGACGTAAAAACCGTTATCAAACATAAACTCCCAGTAATCCGTCTTTTAACCGAAAACGGAAAAATTAGCGATGCAGGATGCAAATATTCAGGTTTATACGTCAACCAAGCTCGCGCGGCAATAGTCGCAGATTTAACAGCAGCTGGATTACTTGAAAAGACTGAGAAAATACAACATGAAGTCGGTGTCTGCGATCGCTGCAAAGCCCAAGTTGAAATCTTAGAGGTAAAACAGTGGTTCATGAAAACCCTTCCACTTTGCGAAGCTGTAGAGAAAAATGCTAACGAAATACCATGGTACCCAGATTACATGAAAAACCGCTTAATAGACTGGACCCGCGCTTTAGATTGGGATTGGGTTGTAAGCCGACAAAGACTGTTTGCTACCCCAATTCCAGTTTGGTACTGTAAGAATTGCGGCGAAGTTATCGTTGCCCAAGAAAGTTGGGTACCAATCGACCCAAGAATGGAAAAACCCCGAATTGAAAAATGTCCTATATGCAATGGAACAGAATTTATGGGCGAAACTGATGTTTTGGACACTTGGATGGATTCCTCAATCACCTGCGCCGTCCATGCCGGTTGGCCAGATAGAACTGACTGGAAACACCTGTACCCAGCAAGCATGCATCCATCAGGCACAGACATCATCCGAACCTGGGCATACTACCTCATGGTACGCCACCTAGCCCTATTCAATGAACGCCCATTCAACAGCGTTCTTATAAACGGCATGGTGCTTGGCGCTGATGGAAGAAAAATGAGCAAATCATTAAAAAATTATGCAGCAGCACCTGAAGTATTAAACAAAAGTGGCGCGGATGCCACTAGACAATGGGCAGCTGGCGGAGGCGCAACAGGCTCAGATATCCCATACCGCGCCCAAGACGTCGAATATGGTAGACGATTCCTAGTTAAACTATGGAATGTTGCAGGGTTCGCAAGCAACCTCTTAGCAGACTACAAACCTCAAGAAAACAATGACCTGGAACTTGAACTACTCGACAAATGGATACTTAGTAAAACAGAAAATCTAACCAAAAAGGTCACTGAAGCCTTTGAAAAATGCCAATTCAACATTGCTGTCGAAGAAATCCGCAACTTCACATGGCACGTTTTCTGCGACTACTATATCGAAGCTGTCAAAGACCGACTCTACAAATCAGAAGTTTATAGTGTCGCTAACCGGGCGGCAGCTCAAAACACCCTCTATGAAGTCCTCTACCGTATTTTGCAACTGATTGCACCTGTCACACCGCATTTAACTGAAGAAATCTATCAACACATGTATCTTGAAAATAAAGGTTTTAAAAGTCTTCAAATTTCTACTTGGCCAAAAGTCAACCAAACGCTAATTGATGAAACTGCAGAAAAAGACGGTGACTTAATTACTGCAATCATGAGTGAAGCCCGACGTGATAAAGCAGAAAAGAAATTGCCTCTAAATGCCCCCATTAAGACCCTAATCATTTATTCTGGAAACGCAGAGACCGCAGTAATCATTAGGCAAGGATGCATCGACATAGCTGCTACTTTGAAAGTTGAGAACATTAAAGTACTTTCTGAAAAACAAACTGAGGGCAAAAAAGTCGGTCAAACCGAAGTCTATATTAAACTAGATTTTAATGGTGACGAGAGATGAAAAAGAAAGTAGGGTTGATAGGTTGCGGCACCATTGGCACTGTTCTTGCAGAAGCCTTGGAGCGCAAGATAGTGGTCTGCGATGAATTGGTAATTTTCGATGTAGATATCTTAAAAGCGAAGAAACTCAAAGACGCGATAAAATTCCCGGTAAAAATCGTTCCAAACATAGATGAGTTGCTTTCGACAAAGCCGTCGATTGTTGTTGAGGCAGCATCCCAACAGGCCGTGCGAGAATACTATAACAAGATTTTAGCAGCAAACATCGACTTCATAATCATGAGCACAGGTGCACTTTTGGATTTAAACACAAACACGCCCAAACTTCATTTTCCCTCAGGTGCAATCGGAGGGCTAGATGCACTCTCACCCGCCGCTTTAGCAGGAATAGACGAGATAACACTAACCTCACGGAAAAACCCCAAAGCCTTTGGAAAAACCAACACCCAAGAAGTCACTGTATATGAAGGGTATGCGGAGGAAGCGGCTAGACAGTTTCCCCGTGAAATGAATGTAGCAGCAACATTAGCTTTAACGGTTAAACCCGCCAAAGTTAAGGTGAAAGTAGTCTCTGACCCCTCTATTACCCGCAATACTCACGAAATCCAAGTTAAATGGCGATTCGGTGAAATGACAATGCAGTTTGCAAACGACCCTCACCCAGATAACCCGCACACTAGCGCCCTTGCCGCTTGGTCAGCCATAAACCTTCTTAGGTCCCAACTTGAAAAATAAATTTCCTACAAAAAGAGTAGCCTGAAAATTTCCTAAGACAAATATTTACTAAAGATCTCTATTATTTTTAAGACAATTAAAAACAAAAAAAGAAGAATATGGATTTATTTTATTCAGTTGTGTTTTCGTCGTTTTCTTCTGCTTGGGGGGTTTGGTCGCTGTTGTCCGCTTCCGTTATCAGGACCAAATGCGCCTGCTGGGGCACTTCTGAAGGGTGGGACGGAATGTGTGCCTCCCTCCACCAATGAAATAGTTTCTATTGCTGGTTCTTCAAGAACTTTTTCAAGGGTAGTTTCGATTGGAACTTGCTCTGTTACTTCGAAGTCTTGGAGTGGAGCTTCAATTACGCGTTGTTCTTCGTGGGCTACCTCTGCAATTGGCTCGGTTGCGATGATTATCTCTGTTGGAGCTTCGACTGGTGTTTCAATTATCGGGGCTGCTTCAACTGTGAGTGCGGGAGCTTCTTCAACTGCGATAGTTGGCGGCTCGATTGGAGCTGCTTCTTCAACAACTGCTACATGAGCTTCCTCAACGATTGCGGCTGGCACTTCAACTGGTTCTTCGATGATTGGAGCAGCTTCGATTAC
The DNA here is from genome assembly GCA_963831895.1 of Candidatus Bathyarchaeota archaeon. GTDB lineage: Archaea > Thermoproteota > Bathyarchaeia > Bathyarchaeales > Bathycorpusculaceae > Bathycorpusculum. The sequence continues at coordinate 104 of CAWHSD010000002.1, read as the reverse complement.
TTGTTCTTCGACTGCTGGCTCGATTACTGCTTCGGTTACTATTTCAACTGCTGCTTCTGGCTCAGCTACAACTGCTGGAGCCTCTTCCACTGGGGCGGCTTCTA
>CAWHSD010000001.1:0-64836 GCA_963831895.1 Candidatus Bathyarchaeota archaeon | reverse complement strand
CGGCAATGTAGAAATTGTTACTGGCGGTTCTTTCTTTGATGGTACGCGTAATTGTGCTCAGCTTTTGGAGTGGACTGGTTCTAGTCTTGCGTTTGAGCGGGCTCAGAGCTGGTATTGGAATGACGATACGGTGATTAACTCGGTTGCGGTTGGTGATGTTGATGGTGATGGTCAGGTGGAGGTTGTTACTGGCGGTTCTATCTTTGATGGTACTCGTAATATTGCTCAGTTGTGTGTGTGGTCTGGTTCACGGTTTAGTGTTGGAGAATGTTAAGACTTGGTATTGGAATGGTAATACAGTGATTAACTCTGTTGCGGTTGGTGATGTTGATGGTGATGGTCAGGTGGAAATTGTTACTGGCGGTTACTTACTATGATGGTGCTCGTAATATTGCTCAATTGTGTGTGTGGACTGGTTCCAGTTTAGCTGTTGGAGAATGTTAAGACTTGGTATTGGATATGGTAATACAGTGATTAATTCTGTTGCGGTTGGTGATGTTGATGGTGACGGTCAGGTGGAGATTGTTACTGGCGGTTACTTACTTTGATGGTGTTCGTAATATTGCTCAATTGTGTGTGTGGTCTGGTTCCGGTTTGGTGTTGGAGAATGTTAAGACTTGGTATTGGAATGGTAATACAGTGATTAACTCTGTTGCGGTTGGTGATGTTGATGGTGATGGTCAGGTGGAGGTTGTTACTGGCGGTTACTTCAATGATGGCACACGTAATGTTGCTCAATTAATAGTTTGGGGCATGATGTAGAATAAGAAGATGTAGACAAAATAATCATCTTCTCCTTTTTTGAAACAGTCTAAATATGGGTTTAAGTTCTTGTATTTTCGTATATCTCTCTAGAAAATAGCTATCCCTTTTTTGAACTTCTTATAGATTTGATATCTTGGCAAGTCTTTGTTTTTGTACTTGCAGTAATCACATTCAATTAAATAATCCTCTTAATGACTATCTTACCAGCGCGCGTGTGTTCAAGACTGCAGAATTGCATGACCCAGGTCCAGGCGGAACCGGCAGCCCCATAAGATTAACAGCATACATGAACTCCCTGTCCACTCCAGTCGGAACTCCAACAACAATAAACGGAGTCGAAACTCCATTCGATAACTACCCCGAAGGAACATTAACCTTCAACGCAAACGGGCAACCATTCAACATGGTTGAGATTGATTTGCCCTACATCTCTGCAGAGAGGAGCTTCAGGTTTTATAATTGACAATATTACCATTACCACCTTAACATTCGCTAAGCACAAATAAAAAATTTCAGAAATTTTGTTGTTGTCTAGTTACAGTCACAATCGATTAAATACTCCTTAATTAGTGATTTACTAATCAGGAAATAAAGTTAATTTGGAGCTTTCATTATGAACATTAATATGTCAAAGAAGAAATCCATGAAATTAATTACCATAGTTTTATCAATAGCATTTCTTTCAGCAGCTATAATGGCTGCACCCGCATCAGCACTTCTTTCTCAAAATTCAACTTCTTGGTTTTGGACAAGTGACACTAACTCAGATGCAGTTGCAGTAGGCGATGTCAATGGTGACGGCGTTAATGAGATAGTCACTGCTGGATATTACAACAACTTCTTGTCTTGGGGTGCAATGTTAGTCGTTTGGAACGGTGTAACATTGGCACCAATTAGTTCCATGAGTTGGAATTGGGGTGTTAATACTCAGGTTTCTTCTGTTGCCGTTGCTAATATTAGTGGCGGAAGAGGTTTGGACATAATAACCGCTGGATCATACTATAACGGAGCGAATGATATTGCCATGTTGATTGTATGGAACGGTTCCTCGTTGGCCCCTGAACGTGCAATGAGTTGGAATTGGGGTGTAAATACTTGGGTTTCTTCTGTTGCTGTTGGTAATGTTACTGGTGGAACTAGTTTAGATATTGTTACAACTGGGAAGTACTCCACTGCCACGAACGATTTTGGTATGTTAATTGTTTGGAATGGCTTAACATTAGCTCCTTTGAACTCAAAAAGCTGGAGTTGGGGCGTAAACACTGATTCATATTCTGTTGCTGTTGGTAATGTTACTGGTGGGAATACTCAAGATATTGTTACAACTGGAACCTACTCTACTGGCACGAACGATCTTGGTATGTTAATTGTTTGGAATGGCTCAACATTAGCTCCTTTGAACTCAAAAAGCTGGAGTTGGGGCGTAAACACTGATTCATATTCTGTTGCTGTTGGTAATGTTACTGGTGGGAATACTCAAGATATTGTTACAACTGGAACCTACTCTACTGGCACGAACCCTCAGGGTATGTTAATTGTTTGGAATGGCTCAACATTAGCTCCTTAAGGGCGACAAATTGGCTCACAGGATTGAACACAACAAGTAATTCTGTTGCTGTTGGCAACATTACGGGTGGAAATACCTTGGATATCGTTACAGGTGGCGGTTACAATGATGGCGTGAGAAACTACGCTCAAGTAATACAATGGAATAGTGCAACCTTAACAGCTGGAAGCACTGCTACATGGTTTACCGTATCAGACACTACTGCTTATAGCGTCACTGTAGGTAACTTGGGGACTGGCAATCGTATAGTTGAAAGTGGTCAATTCTGGGACAATACTCGGGCAAACGCTCAATTAACGATCTGGGGATAATTACCCCTTTCTACTATTTTTAAGAATTTTCTTATTATAACAAATTGTTTTTATAAATAAAGAAGGCTACTAGGAGACGTTAATGGTTATAATAATTAAAGCAAAGTGCACTGGGAATAATAAAATACAGGTAGGAAGTTTCCAAAATTTTAAAGAGTTTCTGCATTCGGAAAAAAGAACTCGATTGAAGCATAGCAAATAACATGTTTGGACTGAGTTAAATGATTCAGACTGCGGTTTCCGACTTATCCGTAAAAGACTTATTGACTCTATAGTTAACGAAGTAAAATTTCTCAAATACAGTTTTTGGGCAGAATTTACTATTAGAGCATGCCTAAAGGGATTCAAGATTCGTGAGGTTCCAATTCACCATGCTGAGCGGAACCACGGTAACACACAGATTTACAAGCCTTCCAAGATACCCTTAATAGTGCTAAAACAACTTTATGGTTTATCGCAACTTTACCTCGACACCAAAATGTCAAAATGATTCATTAAAGTTGTAGCGTAAGGGAAATGCTATTGAATTCAAAAGTTCTCGCTGTCGTACCCGTTTACAAAGGTGAACCGACAGTTGTTATTCGTTCAATAAGGTCACTTCTCTCCCAAGATTACCCATATCTGCGTATAATCGTCTTGGACGACGGATCTAAAGGAGATTTATTAGAAACACTACAAAACACTTTTAATAGTTCTTCGAAAATAACCTGGATTGAAAATGAGTCAAATATAGGTTTTGCCAATACTCTAAACAAGGCTCTTAGTTTCGTAGTTGATGAAACATTTTTCTTTATTCTCGAACAAGATTGCGAACTATTAGCCAAGAATTATTTGACAACTGCCATCAAACATTTCGATGATCCTCGCGTCGGAGTTGTTTGTGGAGAAAATACTGTTGCCTCCAACTGAAGAACTTACAACAATCAAAAGAGTATTTGTGAGACATTTCTGCGAAGATGAACTCGAATTGGAGTAGTCGAAGCCGGTTTTTCTTTGCTTAAAGCGGATGTTTTCCGAATTGAAGCTCTACAAAAAGTAAGGGGATTTGAATCATCAGCCGATTGGAAATTTGCTTGTGAAGAACACTTGATTTCCTACAAACTAAAATCCCTAAATTACAAAATTGTTAAAGACTCGCAATTAAGGTTCAGATCATATTCAGACGGTCAAGAAAATTTGAGACAAAACTTGAGAAAAGAAGCTCTATATGGTCGTGGCTTAGGTTGGGCTTTAGCGAGAAAGCAATCTAGTCTGGATTTTGGAGAGAGCAAGCAACTTAAAGCAAAGAAGATTGGCAGAATAATTCAAACCCAGCTATGTTGCTGTAACTATTCTTTCTTTATCATTTTACTTTCTATCGCCATTGTTAACGTTAGCAATAATGCTTTCAGGACGCCTTGATTTTGGTTATTTATTTGGCAAGCAGAATGTCTGTTCTTCAAAGAATTAAAGAGAAGATTGTTGTTTATTGTAACCGGTTTTATGAGATCGTGGATATATGTTCCAAGTTTCACCTTTGGATTTTTTTATGGTTTGGTCTCGAGATTACATAACGATTCCAATTTCTCTTTGAAAAACTAGGGAGAGGTTGACATGAAAATAGCGATGGTGGCACCTTTCAGCATTTATCCGAAAGGGGACAGTCACTATTAGAATGTTACCCATAGCAAAGAGTTTGGCGAAATCTGGAAATGAGTTAAGCATAATTATTCCCTCCTTATGATAATCCTTCTGAATCTGGTCGCGAATACCAGTACGAAGGTATCAGAATCATTAATGTTAGATTTTTTGATCTTCCCATTTTAAAATATCCTCTCACAGTTCTGCAAATTTGGCTTAAAAGTGATTTCTTTAAATGCTGAATGTGTCTATATTTTTAAGCCTAAAGGCTACAGCGGTTTAGCTGCAATGTTTATGTCTTTTCTAAAAAGGTTTGGCTTGTTTCATAAGAAGATATTGATAGATACTGATGATTTGGAAGGGCTTGGTGGTTTTGCAGACTACTACAGGAAGACATCAACTTATCCAGAATTGATGCTTTCCTTTTTTGATTTTCAGGAGCGTTGGATTCCCAAACATGTTGATGGTATAACGGTTGCAAGTCGAGCTTTAGAAAAGAAGCTTTTAGACGAAGGCATTCCTAGCTGCAAGATCTTCTATGTTCCAAATGGTGAACCTCAACGGAGTTTTATTCCAAAAGATGAAGATGTTTCAGATTCTAAGAGAAAAATTAGGGTTAGAAAAAGTTCAGATTGTTTTGCTCTATACTCGGTTTTTTGAATATCAATTGAACAAGTAGTTGAATCTTTAAAAATGTTCAAAGAGGAAATACCGAACGCCAAACTCTTGGTAATTGGAAAAGGCGAATTTGGAGAGGAAAAAAAATTGATGCAATTAGCTTGAAGGAAGGACTCGGGAATTCAGTAATTTTTGGTGGGTGGGTCAGCTTATGAAAATATACCTACATATTTGGCACTTGGTGATGTTGCTCTTTATCCATTTGATAGATACTCCTTTAAATAGAGCCAAATGTCCTGGGAAACTCATTGAATTAATGAAGTCGGGACGAGCTATAGTTGCTAACAAAGTTGGACAAATAGCCGAATATATAGAAGACCAAAAATCAGGAATACTAGTTGATTCAGCCGATCCATCTGACTTTTCCTCTCAGTGTTGTCGAGCTTCTAAGAAATGATGATTTGAGAATAATGCTTGGTGTAAATGCACAGAAATAGAATATTGAAATTCATTCAACTGGGATGACTTATGCTTCGAATGTTCAAGCTAGCAGTTTTGGAAACAATTAATGGAAAATGATGGATTTGAAATTAGTTGACCTCAGAATACCCAACGAGTGTTTGTTGTATTCTTGCGAAAAGTTACGTCTCATCATTCTTGCATAACAGACTTGGTAAATTAAGGGAAGTCTTGCAATGGAAAAGCGATTTCAAAACAAAAGTTAAGTCAAAATTGGCTTTTAATTGTTTTAGTTTTGACTATGCTGATTGTGAGGCTTCTTTGGTTTCAGACAACAATTTCACGTGATGAAGGGGGGTTTGGAATTGTTGGGATGATGTGGCTGAGAGGAGTCGCTCCCAACTTTTTGGTTAAATGTTCATGGACCGATGCTGTATCTTTCTATGCTTCTTCAATAGCTCTTGTTTGGGAACACTATAATTCCAATTAGATTGCTAAATGATGGATTATTTGTTCTTTCATTGTTCTTGGTCTACTTGCTCTCTGCAGAAGTGGTTTGGGAAACGGATCGGTGTGTTATCAGTTTTCTTTTTTGGATTTTCGATGAACGTTCGCTATTTTTGAAGGTATGAATGTTTTGGGAGAACAACTATCGATTCCTTTTGTGCTTTTAGCTTTGTATTTATGTACACGAGGCAGGAGACTAAGAATTGGGAATATATTTTCCTTTGCGGCTTGGCGATGTCTGTAGCATCGCCTTACAAAGATAACCAATGTTGTAGGTTTTGTTGTTATTTGTGTTGGCCTAATTTTTTGGTACGAATCAAAACAACCTTCTCGGTTTATTGAGAATTCAATTCTGCCTTGGTGCTTGGGACAATAATTCCTATCCTTACTTCTTTGTAGTGTATTTCGCTCTGCAAAATGATGTCGGTGGATTAGTAAATCTTGTATTTTCGAACATTTTCTTTTGGAGTTACCGCTTCGGATGTTCCTATTTATATAAAATTCATGATTAGCGTACAAAATCTTCCAGTCTGGGTGTTTTCTGTAGTCGGTGTCTTTTTTGCAATCAAAATCGCGAAGCAAGAATCACCTATTTCTAATAGTTTGGGCTCTCACTTTTCTTTGCGGTCGCACTTATTCCCTCCAACCTTTGGCCATAGATTTGATTCCTCTTCTACCGCCTGCGAGTATTCTTGCTTCAATTGGGGTGATTTACTTTGTCACGCTCAAGTCTAAAATCTAATTTCGCGTCATTTCGAGTTACTGGACCCCAAAACTAAGAGAGCAATTTATTTTGCCTCAGCTGTTCTTGTTGTGATTCTTTTTGTCCCTTCGTTTTATTATCAATCCATGCAATATCCTCAAATGAATCTGTATTCTGGAGGCATGGTGTGGGATTATGCAGACTCCGATTACGAAACACAAATTCAAGTTTCACAATATTTGTCTTCACACATGAGCGCTAATGATTCTCTTTTTGTTCACGGATGGTCGGCAGAAACCTATTGGCTCGCAGGTAAAGTCCTCGCCTAGCCCTTACGTTTGGACTATAGGTCTTTTGCCTCAATCTGAACAAATCAAAATAGAAAATCTGATTAAAACGTACATCCTTTGAAAAAGTGGTTCTATTTTCAAATAGCATTGGATGATCTTTTTGTCAGAGCGAATTTCGATGATCCAATTGTCAAGGACATTCTAAACTACTATTTCTTTGATACCCAAATTGGAAACGCTTTCGTATTTAGTAAGCATAGTGAACACTGGTTTGATGATTACGTATAGTTTTCTGGATTCCTTTAACGACTCATACAAATACTACGATCTGGGGAATGGAACGTTTGGAGAAACTGCTAATCTAACAGAATCAAGTGTTACATGCCAAAAGCTTTTGTGATAGCTCTCCGTACGAGTATGTTATTGGTCAAGTGCCTTTAGCGCCAATCCCGAACGTAGACACAAAATCATACATATCATATTCTGTTCATGTGCTGCCAAATTCGTCGCTTCAATTTGGAGTTGGGATTGATCCCATTTTTTGGGATAAAGCGAACGATATTCGGTTTCAAGTATTCGTTGACAACGGAACTGGCAACATAGCAATTTTTGACAAGATCTTGGATCCAAAGAATGAGTTCGCCGAATCTAATGGAAAAATCAAACATTGATTTGTCAGATTTTGCAAATAAAGACGTAAACATCACCTTTGCAACATCTCCTGGTCTTAAGTAATACAAACGCGTATGAGTTTTGCATTTGGGAAAACCCGGTGATTGTTACAAATGGCTAAAAATCTTTCAAAAAATAGTGAAGATGCATTCAATATAACCGAGCGCTTGGACTTTGATAAAAATAAACCCTACAGTCGGGACTTTTTCTTACCAAGAACACATCGCTCGCTACTTTTTTGCTTCTCAATTTGTTACAGGAAAAAATGTTTTGGACATAGCTTGTGGTACAACATATGGCACGGCTTTTCTGTCAAATTTTGCCCCAAACATGTTGGTTGGAGTAGATCTTTCAAAAGAAGCATTGAACAAAGGAAAGAAAAACTTCGGAAGAGGTTCAAACTTGCTTGCTAGCGATGCTGCCAACATAAGTTTCAAGGAAGGTGCATTTGACGTAGTTATTTCATTTGAAACCATAGAGCATCTAATGAAGTACGAAAAATTTCGTTGAGGAAACAAAAAGAATTTTAACAGATAAAGGACTCTTTATAGTTTCAACACCAAACAAGCTTGCCTTCAGCGCAAGGGATGAAATGTATTCTAACAAATATCACTTTAAAGAGTTCACTTTAACCGAATTCCATTTGTTGTTGAGAGAACATTTCTCAGAAATCAAATTATTTGGAGAAGGAAAAATGGATACCAAGTACAACATTTTAAGAGATACTCGAAAAATGTTGCTGAAAAAAACTCACTTCGATCTTCTGAAGTTAAACAAGCTAGGTGCAGGTCGAATTTTTAGCAAACTTCTAAAACCAGCGGCTGTCTATCCCTTGAATATTACAGAATATCTGGATCCGAAGTTTTTCATCGCAATATGCAAAAAAAAGTCAAACGATAAAAGCATTTTGTAAGGTTGTCATTGTACTTAGTTAAACAGATTTTTCTAAGTGAGTTATACTTCATCTAACTTGTTGTTCCAATCAATTTTTTGGTTAAATCAAGCGTATCGGACTTAACTAAGTAGCTGATACTATTTTTGTATCGAGAGCTTTGGGTACTCTTTCCAACGATTTTCAAATAATAACCTTTATCCTTTAAGTTGATTCTAGACTTATTCCTTTACACACTTTGTATTTTCTTTAAAGTTTCATTTGAAATTATTGTTTTCTCTTCTGACTGCTCTGAGAGCATTGAATTCGGAAATAACCACTTTAGGCATCTTCTTAATATTGTAGACCTTGCTTCCGCCAAAGCGCGCTCTGTAGTCTATAGGTATCTCTATAATCACTGTAGTCCTTCAGAGACATTCTTGCTGTGAATTCTAGCCAGAAATTATACGGTGAATAGGTAACCCTTTGAGCAATTTCGTGAGCCGTTTTCACTTTCATTATTCTCAGGACACTTGTTACGTCTTTGCATTTTATGGGAAACATTATTCTTTCGATCAGTTGAAGACCCTTTGAAAGAAGACGTCGATAAGGAGGCTCCTTTCTAGTCATTCGCCTGCCCATAACTATATCCGCTCGATTCTTATGCATAGTCTCGAATATGTTGAAAAAGTCGTTCGGTTCGTATTGGCCGTCAGAATCAATTGAAATAACATAAGAATAGCGTTGAGGACTTATGCTAAGAAAAGCTTCTCGCATAGCCCGTGGATAACCTTTTTTGTCCGGTGACATCCTAATATAAAGGTTGGAATATTCTTTACAAAGGTTTAGAAAGTATATTTTTGGTTCCATCCCTGCTCCCGTCCTCAAAAACCCAAATATCAATAAAGTCAAGACGGTTCCCAACTTTTTCGTTCAACTCTCTAATAGTGCTCTCTATAGTATCCGCTTCGTTATAAACGGGCATGATTATCGCAGTCCGCCCACTCAAACGAAAATCTGAAGTATGCATGAATTCAGAGTCTTTCACACCCTCCATCTTTTTTTTACCTCAAAAATTAACGCTCATTTAGCGATTTCTGCAAGCATCTAATGACATCGTCGGGTTTTTTAGTGGCAAAGTACCAATCAATTGTTTTTTGGAACCCCTCTTTATAAGACACCTTTGGAGAAAAATCAAGTAGTTCTTTAGCTTTATTTGGATCAGCAGCTCTTGATGCTACCCCCTGGGGTTTACTCAGATCTCGTTTAATTTGCTTGGGTCTCCAATCGACTATATCGAATACCAAATCAATTGCTTCGTTGATTGTAAGCCTATCATTTCGACCTGCATTTACAGGTGAACCATCATCGATTTTCTCTGATGCTAAGATAAGTGCGTCAACAATGTCTTGCACGTAAGTGAAATTGCGGTCTTGCTCGCCAGATCCCCAAATAACAAACGGATCCATTTTAATGAAAGCTCTTGCTATTATAGCGATTATTGCATGGGTTTCATTTTCTCTAGGTCCATAAGCTGTAAATATTCTTACAGCAGAAGTCTTCATTCCGTTTTCTTTGTAATAAGCTTTTAAAGCCATTTCACCCATGAGCTTTGCCCAACCATATTCCAAATCGGCAAAAGCTTTGTCTCTAACAAATGGATTAGCATCATCCTCTTTGAGTAGATAATCAGAGCCCGCCTGATCCTGTAAATAAGATGGATAAACGCAAGCAGAACTTGCAAAGCACAACCTATCAACACCTGCATTGCAGGATTCTTCAAAGACCAATTGATCTAGAATCATATTGGTACAACATTCCGCCGGATGGCTATCGATATAACCTCGTCCGCCATGAAGAGCTGCTAAGTGGAAAACAACATCTATGTCGGTCACCATCTCTTTAGTGAAGTTCTTGTCTTTGAGGTCACCTCTGTAGATAGTTAATTTGTCGCAAGTCCATTTATCATTAGCTACTTTGACTAACGGGTATTGAAGGTTCTCAAGTTTTCCACTTGAAAAATCATCTGCAATACGAATCTCGGCACCTTCCCTAATAAGTGAATCTACGAGATGACTAGATATGAAAGAAGCACCACCGTAACTAGTACTCGCTTACCCTTCATTTTTTCGCCTCGCGTTCCAATGGTTAAAACAAATAAGCATGCCTTATTTAGATATGCTTTGCCATTCTGACTTCGGCATAATTCGCTTGTAGGATAGATAAACGAATTCAGCCATACTTTCTGCGGTTAAGAGATAAACTTTCAAGTCAAGACCAGTTTGCTTAACAGTTTTACAGCAACAAGCTGGGTACTGGTCGCGTTTTTAGCAAACTTTTAAAACCAGCCGAATTTTATATTTTGCACGGAACATATGAAACCACTAGTTTTCAGTAACCGAAACAAGCGAAACAAAGCTTAAGCTACCTGAGTTTAGCGCGCGCTTTCGGAAATTATTTTAAAAACAATTTTTCTCATATCATGCAAGATTAAAACAAGGCAAAAACAAGTATTCATAATTTAGATTAGTGAAGTGTTCTTTTGTTTGAGAAGTCTCTTGGAGGATGAAAGAGAACTTTGTTTCCTAATTCCATTTGCTTTGATGTTTCTTAACTACGCACTTTATTATTTCTTGCAAATAAAAACAAAATCACCACGTATTGCACCAATATTTGACACTTCTTTGTTTTTGCTACTATGGTCGCGAAAAACGCTTCCTCGACAACCACAAAAGAGTGATCTTTAAAGCTGTGAAGAAACCACGTTACCTCTTTGAAAGTAGGCGAAAGTAGTTTTCTGCAGTCTCAAAAGAATAAACATTAGGAGCTTCTGCGTCAGAAGGCATATCGTGTTTGTGATTAATTGGAATTGCACCGATCAACAAGCCGTTTGTCTTTAACACCTGTGAAATTCAGCCATAGGGAAAGTCAGTGAGTTCGAGAGAAAGATCAAAATTTAAGTTCTATCAATTTTGGACTGTTTTCTAAAATCGAACAATATCAAAAATAGAAAAAGAGAAAATAAACAGCCAATAGTCGCCAAAAGACCGATTCTTATCGGTTCAAAGCTCAGAAGAAAGTTAGCCGAACTAACTAAACTATTTCCAATCCAAGGTGCCATAGGCAAAAAGAAGAATGGAAGTGGACAATTCAAGCATGCGTAAAGCAATCCTAAAATCGAAGCGCCCCAGAAAAGAGACCCTTTGACTTTTCCTCCAACGCAAAGGATTACCAAGAAAGGAAGTGCCCAAACAAACCACTGCTCGCATAAAATTCTAAATGAAAGAAACAATGCAAGTATTGGCAAAAGTAGACATAGTGCCAAATCGTAGGCAGGTTTCTGAAAACTCATTTTGCCAACTTTCCAATAAACGAGAATCAAAGCAACTGCAACCAGTATGATTGATGCAATTGAAGCAAAAGTAGCAAACATGGTAGTTAAAGGCAAATTTATTAATCGATTTAAAGAATAAAGCGACCAATAAGTAAGACCGAAAGCTATAGGATTTGAAATAGGATTAGTAATAGAACCGATTGTTGCGGGATTTGGTGCAATGAAGTCTGTGAAAAACCTTGTCATCCTGTCAATGAAGGGAAGAGAAAGTAATACTGAGACAATCGAAAAAACGGAAAAAAACTTCAAAAAACTCTTCCATTTGTCTTCAACTAAACTTGACCTGAAAATGTAAATCCCTATAGGTATTAAAAACAAAATAGGATACAATTTTAAAAAGAAACCGACAGTAAGACAAATAGAAGAAAGTACAAATTTCTTATTCAATAGAAAGTAAAGACAAGCTAATGAAAAAAATGCAGGTAATGTGTCCCACATTCCCCATACAGACGAAATCCATATTAAAAATGGATTGAGGAACCAGAAAATTGCGGCTTTCTCCGCCAGCTCCTTTATTACAAGTTAAACTCACAACTATTTTGTACAACAACAAAGTTGCAAAAACATCCGAAAATAATAGAGGAAGCTTAATTACAAAATTGAAAAGCATCCCTGGAACATATAACGCATTTAAATCGGGATAATAATTCAAAGCTGAAGGAATTGACCCCATTGGTAAAGGTCCAAACGAACCTACCGAAAAAACGTGTGTAAGCCAATTATAAAAATAAGCCAAGGGAACCAACAAGAAATAACCTTGTATAGGAGGGAAAAACTGAATGCTCATTGGTCCATTTTTAATAATACTTGAGGTTGCATCAAACCACACGTACATATCAAGCGGATGAGCCGAAATGGGCATCAGAATAATTCTAATTATTATGCCAACAATTATTATACTTGGCAATTTATGCTTTGAAATTAACTCGCGAATTCTTGAAATTATCAGATTTTCAACCCTGCATTAATTAATTAGGAGCATAGCTGTAAATAGCGATTTTTCAACTTTGAAAGATTTCGTGATTTTAGCGTGACCTCATAAAAGGCTTTCAAATTAAAATACATTAACTGCCATAATCTGAATAAATGATTCTTGAGAATTTTTATAAGTGACGTAAGAACTTAATCTAAATTGAAGGATAGGCGAAATTGAAAAAACATTCTTCTCTTGTTTTGATGATTCTCTTGTCAATCATAATTGTTTCTCCAATATTTGTCTCACAATTGCAAAGTGCACAAGCTAATACCGGTTCAACACTGGCAATAGAGTACTTGAAAGAAGTATTGGATAAGTATAACACCAGTTTTGATGTTTATACAGATTCTTCGGCTGCCGGAAACCACTTTGTTCTTCCTGCAAAAATGGAAAACGACGTAGAGATTGACTTGAATTGTGCTTCTAATCCTTATCAAGGAACAACCTGTATAGAAAACAAATTCACAGGTACAGATCTAAGTTGGGGTGGTTGGTATCTTATGAATGGGGTTTTGCAGGGAGACGAAACCCAACCCAAGCCAAACTGGGGGAATTATTCTGACGCTGGATTCAATCTGGTAGGAGCTACAACACTAACTTTCTATGCTAAAGGCCAAAACGGAGGCGAACGCGTGGAGTTCTTTGCTTTCGGAGTAGGTTGGAACGTAAGCACAGGATTGCCTGTTGAAGCTTTTCCTGATTCCTCACCCAAAACATCTATCGGATACGTAACTTTGACTGCGACCTGGACAGAATATACGCTATCTCTGGTTGGATTAGACCTGAGCTATGTTTTAGGAGGCTTTGGATGGGCCACTAACGCTATAGAAAACAGTAACCAACCAATAACTTTCTTCTTAGATGATATAAAATATGATAAAGCACTCTTAAATGATCCAAGATTGCTTGTGAGCTACGAGCTTTTGTCTACAGATGAACCTGTTCTCAAAAACACAGCCTTCACATATGATAATGCTTTAGCTCTTCTCGCATTCCTATCCGACCCCACTCAAGACAACGTAAATAACGCCCGATTAATTGGCGATGCATTGGTCTACGCTGCAAACAACGACCGTTTCTTTACTGATGGACGTCTTCGCAACGCTTACTCAGGAGGAGATCTAAAACTGTTTCCAGGCTGGACCCCTCACGGAAAAACAGACACAGCAAGAGCTTCAGGATGGTGGGATTCTCAAAGAGTTTGGTTTGAAGACAAATTGTTTGTTGGAACCGATACAGGCAACATGGCGTGGACAATATTAGCACTTCTCTCTTTGTACGAACAAACCCACAACAACGCCTACCTTAATACTTCCATAAAGTTGGGACAATGGATTGAGACTAATTGCAGAGACCAAAGAGGCGCAGGAGGCTTCACTGGCGGATACGAGGGATGGGAGCAAACAGTCAACAATCCTCAAGGCCAAACAAAACTATTGTGGAAATCAACAGAGCACAACATCGATTGCTATGTTGCCTTCCTTAGACTCTGCGAATTGACGGGGCAAGCAGCATGGGGTGAAAGAGCTCTTTACGCAAAGAACTTTGTAGAAGCCATGTGGGATACATCAAGTGGTCATTTTTGGACAGGGACAACCGAAGACGGAATTACTATAAACATGGCTAACATTCCTGCTGATGTTCAAGCATGGGGACTTTTGGCTTTGGGAAACTTACCAAAGTACGGTCAAGGTTTAACCTGGGTTGAACAGCAACTGTTACGTAGAGACGGATGGGTTCAAAGGATTTGACTTCAACAACGACAAAGATGGTGTCTGGTTTGAAGGAACAGCACAAATGGTCACTGCATACCAAACGGCTAAAAATATAGCCAACGCCAATTTGTTTCTTTCAGAGTTGACCAACGCTCAACAAACCGCTCAAAACGCCAACGGCAAAGGAGTGGTAGCTGCATCTCACGATTTAGTTTCCACAGGATTTACATGGACATATAGCGCAAGGTTACACGTTGGAGCTACTGCATGGTTTGTTTTCGCAGAACTCGGATACAATCCATACTGGAATACAGCAACATCATTGCCAAGCATTTCCCTCAATAGTGTTACAGTAATTTCGGGAGGCACTGGTTACACGACGCCTCATATTTTGTTGGTTGGTGGTGGAGGAACAGGAGCCACAGCGGTAGCACGTGTATCTCAAGGTGTCATTATTGGAATAGTGCTGACAAATCCGGGAAGCGGTTACACAACATCACCTATAGTGGTTATTAGAGATCCTAGTCCAAGGGCAAAAGGCGCAACAGCAACAGTGAATTACGCAAGCCCATAATGCTCACAAAAGTGCTCTTCAACGGAACACTTATTGCGGTAATTTCTTTTTTCTATTTTGATGAAGAATTTGATCAAGAAAATTAAAGATTAATAAGAGAAACAAGTTAATTAGCCTAAAAACTTCGTAAACCCAAAAAAAATTTGCGCCAGGATTGCAGCTTGAATTTGCGTTCTCCAATGGTTTTTGTGGCGATAAACTTTAATGTTATTGGCATATCTTGATTTACTTTGAAGATCGTTCAACTTTAAGAGGGGGTTTGCAGGTGAAAATAAAGTCTAAGCGTATTGTTGGGATTTTTCTTGTTTTTTTGTTTTTGTTTGGAGTCGCCCAACTTTTCGTACCTGTGACTGAGGGTCAGCAGAGTAGTTTGGTGGTTGATCGTGCTTATTGGTTGAATTTGGCTAATAATGCTTGGAAATATTATCAGCCTGGTGTTGGAATAGACTCAACAACGGGTCTTCACGGTTCTGCTTGGGGGTGGCCCTATTTTACGGATTGGGATCTGGGCGTTTACATTCAAGCTGTCATTGATGCTAACCAACTCGGCATATTAAGCAACGATGGCTCTTGGGGAGCCGATGCGAGATTTGACAAAATATTAGCGTTTCTTGGAACTCGTCAGCTTACCTCTAATCATGTGCCTTACTCGTGGTACAAAGCTGTTGATGGCAGTGTTTATGTGGATGAAACGCAAAACGCAGCTGACGCTGGAGAATTGCTAGTATCCCTTAACAATCTGAAAGTTCTCAAGCCTGATTTGGCAGATTCAATCAACAATATTGTATATAATCGAACTAATTATGCTCCGTTGGAGCAGGCTGTTGATGCGTTAAAAAATTCTAAGAACCTTTATGATTATTATGTTGCTAGTGGGTTTGCAGGTTTTTGGCCAAGCCGATTCTCAACCTTAGCTACCTCCATTTTAAACAATATTTTGACCGCCCCCACTGTAATAACATACGGTGTAACGCTGCCTTCTGCAAGAATAAACTGTGAACCTTTGCTTCTTTCCGTTTTTAACCTAGAATCCAAACTCTAAGCTGGACGGTTTAGCTGATCAAGTGTATTTAGCGCATGAAGCTAGGTACACTGCTACGGGCAAGTTTACAGCCTTTAGTGAGGGAAACACTGGCTTTAATGATAATCCGTATGTTTATGAGTGGGTGGTGAAGGAGGATGGTTCAACTTGGACCATCGATAATGGTCAGACTAATGTGAATATTGTGCCAATTGCCTATTTTAAATCGGCAGTTGGTTTTTTGGCGATGCACAATACTGCCTTCACTAAGAACATGGTTTCAACCATTGCGTCTCGATCAGAACCAACCATCGGATACTGGGATGGCGTAGATGAGAATGGACGCATTGACTTTAATACCGGTGACAAAACCAATAGTATGATCCTTGGAGCTGCACTTTATGCAATTAACAACTTGCCAAACCCTGCTTCATCGCCAACTCCAACTCCTAGACCAGGAAGTCCTACTTCCCCACCTACCGCAACTCTTACTCCAGGACAGAGCACTTCTCCTTCTCCAACACTAATCCATCGACAAGCACAACTCCATCTCCAAGTAGTTCTGCTGGTCCTACACTTAATGATCAATTGGCGAACTGGTATGTCATATTATTTATCGTAGTAGTCATTATTGTTGGCTCTGCGCAATTTGTTCTAATGATAATTGGTGCGCTAAGAAAAAAATCAGCTAAATCAACTAATTTTTCCAGTTTTTCCAACCGGGCTTTCAAAGTACTTGCTATTTATTAGAAACCATATCGGTGTTGGAAGTTTTGAATGTAATTAAGAATCACGGATGTTATTTTTTTGCTTTATTCAAATACTTTTTCGACAAGGAAGTTGCTGAGGACTTGCTGAATGGTTAAGTCTGCGAAATATAGAAGATTAAATGGTTTGCTAACAAAAAAATTGGTATTTCCTCTTCTCGCTTTCGCCATTCCTCTACTTATCAGAGCTGTTCCTGAGCTCTTGATGGGACCTTACGTGGTTGGGTTTGACACGATGGGTCATTATGTTCCCACGACTCTATTGTGGTTGAGAGGCGACGTGACTCTTTTGAGTTTTATCGGGACAGCCCCCTTGTTTTATTCAATACTTGTTTCGTTAATTTCATTGGGCGGATCGCTTATTATGGTTCTCAAAGTAGTTTCTGTATTATTTGAAGGATTTTTAGGCTTGTCTATTTACGGATATGCTCAGAAAGGTTTAGGATGGTCGCCTAAGAAGAGTATTGCGACGGCTCTTTTGGGAACTTTGTATTTTGTTGCTCTTACGGGTTTCGATGGATTCGCTTAGAAACATGCTTGGTTTGATTTTCTTTTTTGTTGCTTTAACGCTCTTTAGCATAGGCGAGCGTAAAGGGTATTCCCGGAAAGCTTTTTGGCCTACTTTCTTTGTCGATGGTCGCAGTGGTTTTATCTCATCAACTTGTATCCGTCATCATGTTCGGTGTATTTGCCTTAACTATCGGTTATAAGCTGCTTCGAAGGGAGCAATCAAAAGCAATTCGTTTACTCTTGGCTGCTTTGCCAGCCGCGGTGCTTTTCTTGGCTGTATTTTTTTTGGTTTCTTCAGTATCGGAATTTCGATTGATATTTGGCTTTTCTAACGCCAACGACGGGTGGCTTTCAATGTTTGGCTTCAACTCTTACCCGGCGATGCTCCTTAGCGAAGCGGGTTTCTTTTTCTATTGTTTCTTGCCTCTTTTGCCTTTTTTGCTATTAGGCATTTGGCGCTTGAAGAATTTTCAATTAAGAAGTTGGATCATGGTGAGTATAATTTTGTTATTTATTCCCTTGGTTAGCCCAGGCAATTTTCGCTGGATATTAATGCTCACATATCCATTGGCTTTCTTTGCGGTTGAGGCGCTAAGCAAGCTCAAATCTGTCTCTTGGAACCGTTTTGGTTTCAATTTGCGCCGAATTGGCATAATCTACCTTAGTTTTGATGGTGTCAGTTTTGAGTTTGGGTTTTATGGTGATGACGCCGCAGAACCCTTTTCCTTACTTTGGCCAGCCAGTCAATGGCTACATTTATCAAATTCCGACTTCGATGCTGCAAAATACAGTATCCAAGATCGATTGCCCAGACACTGTTAATGCCCTTCAATGGTTCAAGAATAACGCGGATAATAGCTCATTTCTGCTCACTCACCGAGCTTTCTATGGGTGGGCAATGTTAACTAGTAAATGCCAATCAAATTAAGCTCTATGAATATGACGACCCAGCAAATACAGCCTACACAATACACCAACAAGGGCAATAGCAAAATATTCTTGATTTGGTGGATAAATGAGCGCGGCTGGTATGGACAACCAACAGTGTCCACTTCATTTGAAGAAGTCTATCACAGCGGAGAAATCGCAATTTATTCATACGAGCCAGCATCTTGAGCCAAAACTCCGAATTAATGGGTATCTAATGATGCCTTTTCCTTTCCCACTCATCCAAACAGAGGTTAAACAAACATTTGAGTTCTGTTTCACGCCACTCAACGCGATCTTTCCCCCAAAGTTCAATATCTCATAGACAAAACACCATTATAGAAATCTTTTATAATTCAATTCCATTTAGAAAAGGCACTCAATAGAAAGGAACGTAGAGGTTTAGAATAGATGTCAAGGAATGCATTGCGATCTGGTAGTTTAAGCATCTTTGACAAGAAAAACCTAACAGAAGACAAGAAAGAAAAAGACACCCGAAAAGGTTTGAAAATATGCTTTGTCTCGTCTTATCCTCCTAATCACGCTCGATTGAGTGAGTATGCAAAGAACTTAGTTAATGAAATAGCGAAAAGACCCACAATTGTTCAATTGGACGTGTTAACGGATCAGAATTCCAATTCAAAAAAAGTGACGCAGGAGAATCCAAAGGTTAAGGTGGCAAGAGTTTGGAAACAAGATCATCCACTATCAATTCTCGCAGTTATGGTTCAAGTCTTGAAGCTCAAGCCAGATTTAGTTCACTTTAGTATTGGGTTTCAAAGTTTTGGAAAGAGCAGGATTTCTAACTTCACTGGTTTATCATTAGTTTTTCTATGCAGACTTTTCGGTTTTAAAGTAATGGTTCTGCTGCACAATTTAGCTGATCTGGTAGATCTTGAGAAAGTTAAACAAAAACCAAGCTTCACAAACAAAGCAGGCATAGTGGTAGCTACAAAGCTAATCCTATCTGCCTCAATAGTTGTCGTAATGGTAAAATCATACAAAGACTATTTGAAAAAACACTATAATAAAAAAAGCATACTTTTCATACCTCACGGCAACATGAGCCACAATTGTACATCGAGAGCTACGGAGGACAAAGTAGTTTTGATGTTCGGCCACATGGGACCCTTCAAGGGGCTCCCAGTCATGCTTAGAGCTTTCGAAAAGATAACAAAAGAAAGAAATGATATTCAACTAGTCATCGCAGGTGCTAATCATCCCAACTTTCCAGAATATTTATCTGAATTCGTCAAATGGGCATCTCCCAAAGTTGTTTTCACAGGGTATGTGCCTGAAAAAGATCTATGCAAGGTCTTTGGTATGGCTGACGTTGTAGTTACGCCCTATTTACTTGCAACTGGGACAAGCGGAGTGTTTCATTTGGCTTGCGGGTTTGGAAAGCCTGTGGTGTCTTCTAACTTGATTGAAATAAGAGAATTATTAGAAGATGGGGCTTCAGCGCTTTTAGTACCCCCTGGGGATTCCGACGCTTTGAAGAGTGCAATCATGAAGGTTCTCAACAACAAAGATGTAGCGTTCAAAATGGCCGAGCAGAATCTAAAGTTTGCTCAAAAAGAACGTTTAAGCATTGTAGCTCAGGTTTATGAAGAAACCTATCTGAAGATTCTAAGAACATAACAATTTCAAACACAACAAAAATTCACACTAAAATTATTCCAAAAAATTTTAGCATGTCATTCGGAATTGCACTATCTATTCACGACAACTTTAAAAAAATTCCAAGAAGAGCACAAGAAAAAACCAATTCAAATCAAGATTATCGAATAGAGTTGTAACCCTGTTTTCAGCGATAGTTGCAACAATCAAGTCATTCATAAGTTCTCGAGAAAAAAACAATCAAACCATAACAATGATCTCAAAACCGCGACAATCTGCACAGACATCCTTAAGAACTACCCTAAAAAATCAGAAATAATACATTTGAATAATACAGTTGCAGCCTATTTCTTGATGAGTGCACCAATGTAAATCCCTATTCCAAGAGCAAAAAATGCAATGGCCAAAGTTTCATGATGAATGTCTGAAAATTGAAACCAAATTCCAATTTTCAGGTACTGATCGAAAAGTATCAAAAAACCTGCACTGAAAAAAAATAACGACGTGAAGATTATCGCGATCGAATTCAAATTCAACTGTAGTAAACCTATTACACAATAATAGCTCTATTATAAAAAACGTTCTAATCAAAAACCATACTGATTTTTGGAAATAACTCGCATTGCTAAACGTTAACAATTACTACGCTTCGCCAGAATATTTTTGGTGTCAAGTTTCTTTCTGGTTTTTGATATTCTGCGAAATAGTCTACACAAATACAATCAATTATAAAAAACAAAATCGAATAGCGATTAAGTTTTCTTTACTTCATTAAGATTGTTCAGGTTTTGAGGAAAAAATTTTTCATAATTGTAAATAGAATTTGTCGGAATTTTGCTAAACCAACCGAATTCTAAGCTCTCTTGGTTGATCTTGATATCCCCAGTGGCAGACAACACTTCAAAAGTCAAAATTATTTTTACCCTATCAAATGTTTCCTCAAAACGAACATCAATAATTTCACCCACTTCGATACTAAGGTCTACTTCTTCTAAAAACTCGCGTTTCAAGGCTTCTTTAACGGTTTCGCCCTCATCAACGTGTCCACCCACAAGCCCCCAGAAACCCTTAAAAGGCTCAACACCACGTTTCAACAATAAAACCTTCCCATCTTTAACATAAAAACCGTCAGTACATAAAAAAAACTTCTTCGGAAACATAATATTATGACCTCAACATTAGATCTCTTTGCATATTAAGAAAAGCATATGAGCAAAAAACGATATAATATATATTTTCTAAAAGACTGAATTCGAGAACTGTAAAAATACTGCCCCGCAAAAATCCACAGACCTATTTACTATTGTGATTCAACAAATATCTAAACTAATTGTTTTTTCAAGGGAGGGTTATGCATCTTCAGGTTTTCTTTTTAGGCGTTTGACTGCCAAGATGGTGTACATAAGTATTATTTCAGGAATAATTATAGCGATGGCAAACGAAGGATTAAATGATGCTGCTTGGGGCGTTTGTGATAAGGTAAATTGAATTTTCATTTGATGCGTGCTAAATTCAGTAGTGTACCACACATAAAAGTTGTCGCCGTCTTGCGTGTAGCCCTGCGTTAGAGCCTCTTGACCATCGATAAAGACAATTGGATTTGTCCCGAATGCTATAGCCTCTTTTGGAATAGTCATGTTACCAAAGCCCATTGTACCACTTGGTCCAGTTATCGTGAAAGCAATCGCAGTTGTTGTAGTGGAAGGATATGATGTGATTGAGGTGTTGGATATTTGCGAACTAGTCACGTTTCCGTTGATAACAAGGTCAATAGTTTCACCATTGTTTGTCGTCGATTCGACAGTAATTAGAGAAGGAGTTGAAGTAGGTGATGGTTTTGCCGTCGAAGTAGGTGTACCTGTTGGAGTACCTGTTGTTGTTGGTTTAGATGTTGAAGTTGAAGTAGGATTTGGTGTCCCTGTTGTGGATGTTGTTTCTGTTGGAAACGGACTTGGGCTTGGAGTTGGAGTCGGAGAGGGAATTAGAGTGTTCGCTGGAGTTGGAGATGGAGATGATGATGGTTGCGGCGTCGAAGTTGCAGTGGAACTTGGACTTGGGGTTGGCGTTGGTGTCGGTGGTCTTGGGGTTGGACTTGGAGATGGCGAAGGAGTAGGGGTTGGAGTTGGGGTTGGTGTTGCTGGTTTTGGAGTTGGTGAGGGGGATGGCGTTGGAGTTGGTGATGGTGTGGGGGTAGGTGTTGGGGTTGGCGTTGGTGTCGGTGGTCTTGGGGTTGGACTTGGAGATGGCGAAGGAGTAGGGGTTGGAGTTGGGGTTGGTGTTGCTGGTTTTGGAGTTGGTGAGGGGGATGGCGTTGGAGTTGGTGATGGTGTGGGGGTAGGTGTTGGGGTTGGCGTTGGTGTCGGTGGTCTTGGGGTTGGACTTGGAGATGGCGAAGGAGTAGGGGTTGGAGTTGGGGTTGGTGTTGCTGGTTTTGGAGTTGGTGAGGGGGATGGCGTTGGAGTTGGTGATGGTGTGGGGGTAGGTGTTGGGGTTGGCGTTGGTGTCGGTGGTCTTGGGGTTGGACTTGGAGATGGCGAAGGAGTGGGGTTGGTGTTGCTGGTTTTGGAGTTGGTGAGGGGGATGGCGTTGGAGTTGGTGATGGTGTGGGGGTAGGTGTTGGGGTTGGCGTTGGTGTCGGTGGTCTTGGGGTTGGACTTGGAGAAGGGGTTGGAGTTGGGGTTGGTGTTGGAGTGGGAGCTATTGTTGGTGTTGGACTTGGAGAAGGAGTAACAGAGGGAGATGCAGTGGGCGTTGGTGTGACCGTTTGAGCTGTCACTTGCATAATTGCAAATGCGAAGAAAACTAACGAACTTAGCAAAATGATCGTTAGGATTTGTAGTTTCTTCATTTTTTCCCTTCTAAATTTCTCGTGTTTATTGAATTTTTTGACCTACTTGATAGCTCAACTGCACATTCACTCGGCAATAGAAGCTGAATTTGTTTTTATTCCTTTGCAAATCGGACATATCAACTGTCAAGGCTCAAATAATTCTTAGATAAATCGAGTTTTAATAAGCCCTCAGACGTAAATTGACTCATTTTTCTATTATTTATATGCATCAAGTCATTTTGCTTAAAATCTCCACCAACATTAGTTCTTTTATTGAAGACAAAATTAGAACAGAGTATCTCAAATCTTATGTGAGTCTTTGAAAACTCTTTTTAGAGAACTAAATATCAAATCCAAACTTTTTTGTTTCCTGCACAACAAGTGGACGAAATAAAAAAAGAGCTTATGCGTCTATTTAAAACTATTAAAAGCGACTTAGAATAAGAATTACCGCAATTAATTGAACTTTTTCTGTTTCTATAAAATTTACCTTGCAATTTCGGCTTAGAGACTGGCATAGAATTTTAATGCAATTTTTTTTAATTAAAAAATGTTTAACAGTTGATAGATTATTTTTTTGTGATTTCATTCTTCGACATTAGAGTTTCGGGATTGCCTCTTTTTTAATTCCAAATTAAAAAAAATTAAGAAAGATTCTTAAAAATAATTTAATGGTTTGATAGAAATTCAAATAAAAAAAATTATGCTGGATAGAAGACTCCAGTCATGTAGATGTAGTACATGCTTGATGGGTGCATTGCGGTCAATAGGTATGAGTTGGCATAGAATGTATAAGTCGTACCTTCTGTTACAGGAACTATTGTTTGTAGGGTCATGGGCCAGTAAGTTGTAGCGTCTGCACCTCCGTTTGTTCCTGCAAATGTATCAAGCAGTTCGGGGTAAGAGTCCTTTGTTGTTCCCAGTCCTAAAGCTGCAATTGTTTGATCTCCATTTATTGCAGCCATGGCGTTGACGTTGAGTAATACATAACCGTTTGATGGTGCTGTTAGGGTGACATTTGACACTGTTTTGTAATCCGTCGACAGACTAATTGAACCGTGTGCATAAGTGTCATTATATCTGATGACTACTCCTGTCCCCGCTGGTCCTGTAGGTCCAATTGGTCCTGTAGTTCCTGTTGCTCCGGTGTCGCCTTTAATTCCTTGCAATCCAGTTGTGCCTGTTGCGCCAGTTGGTCCCATAGCTCCTGTTTCCCCTGTTTCGCCTTTAGCTCCCTGTGCTCCTGTTGCGCCAGTAGCTCCAACACCTCCCGCACTTCCAGTTGCACCCGTAGGTCCAGCGGGTCCAGTTGCACCTGCCGGGCCTGTGTCTCCTGTAAGGCCCTGTGGACCAGCTGATCCTGTATCACCTTTAGGTCCAACATCACCTTGAGGACCTACAACAGTCTGGGTCAAAACTCCAGATGATACAACAGCTAAAGTTCCGCTAACAACTAATAAGGAAATAATCAGTATAGTGTGTGATAAAGTGATTTTCTTCATTATATCTTCACCTCTCTCTCCAACTATTCAAATCAATTGCATCCCCTTTTGCCACTTTATTTAAAATAACTTATGAATCCACAATACACGCAAACAAAATTTATTGCAATTACTTGTTAAAAAAAAACTCATTTACACTGCATTTTTCCGCTTTTTGCTTGGAATATGACATTTGTATTTCCATTGCCCATAAAATGGTAAACAGTAACGAATTTTTAAGCCAAAATTATGCTTAGTAGTCTCATTTTGCAGAAATCAAGTCCAATAATGAAAAATATCCCCAGTCAGGAAAGTTATCTTCTTTAAAGGAAACTCTGAATTACTTGCAGAAAGATTAACGGCACAAAAAAAATTCGAAATCTGCTCGAAATCTAAAAACCCACATTTACGCATTAAAAACATGATATTTATAAACGATCATTCAAGGGTTTGTAGCTATGAATGTATCAATAAACAAAAATATAGTTGCTCTCTTGATTGCTTTGCTAATATTATCTTCGTACGGCGTTTTTAATGCAGCCGGCGCAACCACTCGAGGAGCTATCACCATCTCTTTTGATGATGGTCTGCAAACCCAATACGACTACGCTTTTCCATTGCTGCAAGCAAGAGGCATGCCAGCAACATATTACGTGAACACAGCTAGAATCAACACAGCTAGTTTCATGAATACATATGAACTTCAAGTCCTTCAGAATTACGGCAGCGAAATAGGCAGTCATAGTAATAACCATGTAGAGTTCCCAGCTATCTCTGGCTCACAGGCAATACAGGAATGCCAAAATTCTCAAAACATCTTGCGATCTTGGGGATTGAATGCGAAAAACTTTGCATATCCCGATGCAGCAAGAAACTCCTATACTGACTCAATAGTAGCACAAAACTATCGATCTGCAAGATGGGGATACGTAGGTCCATTCGTAATGTCATATCCAACAAATCAATTCCTTCTTCCCGCAATAGACGGATCTGTAGCATTAAGCACTGACTTCAGTTTAGTAGATCAAATTTCCGCAGCTAACGGTTGGGGAATTATAGTCTTCCATGACGTATCTCCAGCCGGAGGTATTTGGTCAAACCACATTGGCACAGCTGATTTCCAAGCCTTTCTCAATTACGTTCAAGCTAAAGGTGTAGCAGTCCTCACCATTGAACAAGCTTTAAATGCTTATTCATATCAACCACCAGCACCAACGCAACCTCCAGCTCCAACACCTGCACCTGCTCCGTCTGGTTCGACTTTTGGAACCACATCAGTTGGTGGCATAAGTACATCATTCTACACTGGGATTCCTAGAGCTGTTCAGTATATGCCTACGAGTTCTGGAACAGTGACCGATCTTATGTTATACCTCACAAGCAGTGGAGCTGGTGGACACGCTCAAGTAGCAATATACTCTAATAATGGAAATGCCCCTGGTGCACTTTTGGCTAAAAGTTCAAGCGACACAATAAATTCTAACGGTTGGCACGACTTCTCAGGATTCAACGTAGCTATAACAGCTTGGACATCATATTGGTTGGCTTTCGAATCAGACAGCGGCAATTTACTCTTCTACTACAACAATGGCGGCGCAAACTACTGCCAGGGCAACAGTGGTTCGTACGGAACTTTCCCCAATACATACGGCACACTCTATACCGGAAGCTATAGCCCCAGCATCTACGCAATCTACTCAAGTTCAGGCTCCTCTCCGGCTCCAATTCCAACTCCGACGCCTGCACCTGCTCCATCTGGATCTTCAGCTACTTTTGGAACCACATCAGTTGGCGGAATAAGCACAACATTCTACACAGGAACACCAAGAGCTGTTCAGTATACACCTGCAAGCTCGGGAACAGTAACTGACCTCATGCTATATCTTACAAGCAGTGGAGCTGGCGGACACGCACAAGCTGCAATATACGCTGATAGCGGCGGTAAACCAGGCGCACTCTTAGCTAAAAGTTCAAGCGACACAATAAACTCAAACGGTTGGCACGACTTCTCAGGATTCAACGTAGCTATAACAGCTGGAACATCTTACTGGTTAGCTTTCGAAGCTGATAGCTCTAATTTGCTTTTCTACTACAACAATGGCGGTGCAAACTATTGCCAGGGAACCGGATATGTAAACTCTTATGGAACTTTCCCTAACCCATACTCTATTCTCTATACGGGAAGTTATAGCCCCAGCATCTACGCAATCTACCACTAACACAACCTAACCCCTTTTCCTTTTTTTTGAGTCCATAACGAAGATTGCATAATTAAAATCTGTTTAACCCAACCAATTAAGACGCGTATAAGCAAAAGACACACTTTTGTGAGAATTATGGACTTACGTAATTCACTGTTGCTGTTGCGCCTTTTGCCCTTGGACTAGGATCTCTCAAAACTACTACTGGTGGTTCTGTGTAATCGCTTCCCGGATTTGTTAGAACTATTCCAATAATGATACCTTGAGATACGCGTGCTACTGCTGTGGCTCCAGTTCCTCCTCCACCAACCAACAAGATATGCGGCGTCGTGTAGCCAGTGCCTCCCGAAATAACTGTAACACTATTGAGAGAAATTGTAGTAGGAATTTGTGTCATCGATTGGACAGTTAGATATTGAGCTTGCATTATACCACCCCAACTACTAAAGCCAACTGCCCCATGAGAAAGTGAATTATCCTGTACCTCCAAAACCTTAACCCCATCCACAAACAACTGCAAAGTGTCTTCAACAGCAACTGCCGAAACCAAATACCACCTACCCACCACCACCTCGCTAGCAAGCCCAGAAGAAGCCAACTCCTGATAAACACCTCCAACAACTTTGGAGATACTGAACTTGTGTCCCAAACAACCTAAACCCAACCAATAGAAATCCTCTGGCCCCGTATATCTAACAACAACACTCGCGTCACCAGAACTTATTAGGCACACATTTGCGGAAACTTGATAATTAGTCCAAACTGCAGACCCTGTATACATCAAAGCTTCTGAGGAACCAGCCCCTTGCACGCCATCACTAACTAATGTCCAACTACCTGATTCAATAGTCCAAGCATCCAAATCAGCAAAGTAATCTCTAAAGGGTAAAGGCTGGTTTGCAGAGTTCAAATCAGTTACATAAACGTTCATTTCATCTTCCAGCATGGTAGCCTGTCGACCACTATTCTTAATCTCATTCATGGAAGCTGACAGGTAATGGTGGTAGGACTGAACCAAGTTCTGAGTTACAGGTTCATAATCTGGATCAATCGATGAAGTATAGGTATAGCCTCTTTGAACAGAAGCGGATATGGCTACGTTTTTGGCAAACCAATATTCGAGAGCAACAGGATCAATACTAGCACCAATTATGTTAGTGTAACTTGCAACGTCATAATCCGTGTATGGACCACAGTCAGTACTCTCCCACCAGGTACCAGTCGACCGCTCACCGATTTGGAATGGGTTAGCGTTAATCCAAATACCATCTAAAATGTTCAGAGTGGGAAACCGTGTTTCAACCATCTGTGTTCCCATTCCTCCGTCACCTACAGAGTCATGCTCATTCGTCAATGTTTGGGAGCCAACGCCCATGTAATTTTTCACGCAAGCCGTTGCACCGAACATGTAGTGGGACTTGAAAAGAGGCAAGTTAATTATTTTCAACCTGGAAGAATCGTAGGTTCCAGTTAATGACTCCATACCCCATTTTTGAAGCTAATGTATGTACCGTAGGTTGTTTGAAACTTGGGATAAGAAACCTTAACTGAAGTCACTAAGTTAGAAGTGGAGTTCACCACAAACCCATCTTGATAATCGCCATCGCTGTACTCGGCAACTTCGTTACTAGCGATCGCATACCAAGAATAGGTTGAAACTTTGTAGGCTGGGAACATGCCGGTAACATCAGTCATCGACTGCGAATGATCATAAGAGTTGCTCTCAGTCATATCTAAACCTGCCACGCTCGGGTCGTCACTCTGACCGTTGTCCGCTATCACTATTTCACCTATGAAACCATCAGGATGATCTACGATTTCACTGATGAGGCTTTTAGCTAAGTCAGTGTTTGTGTTTCCGCGCTGTGGGCTCTGTCCATTCACCTTTATGATTATTACATCATCCGCTCCAATAAGGCCTGAAGGGGTGTTAGAAGTCTTGAAGAAATTCAAACCATTACTCTGCATAGACGACAAAAGTGCAGACAAGGCTGTATCCATATTCCCTTGCGAACCGGAAGCATGCTGGACGATGAATAAGTTGGATGGATCGGCTGCAATTGTTGTCTGTGAATGCAGATCAAGAGCAACAGGAGTAAGGTTGACCGCTGGGACAGAATCAACTGTAAACATGCCAACATTGGAGACAAATATAATAGCCAACAAACCAGTCACCATTACTGCAGTGGTAACGCGAGACCTTAGAATCCGATTAGGCAGCAATTTGCCTGTTAAACCTACAAAAGGCAAACCTAACGCTACAAAGAAAATGTTGATGTTTGCCAGAGCAGCTTTTTGACAAGGATAAGAGATACGCGAAGGCTTTATGCCAGTTCTTACAATTAACCAAACAACACTTACAACAGCCAACGAGGCTAAGAACCAAATTGATTTCTTGGAATGCCTATGAAGGAACCTGTGTTTTTCCATGCTGTCCCTTCCTAACAAAAACCAAAATATGAGAGAAAAGCAACAATGCAGATATCGCTACTCCCAAGGTGGTTCTTCTGCTCATTCCTCTCGTCTCGCACTTTATCAGGCAGTAGGTTATTTCTTGCATTAAATCTTGCGTAAACAGGTCTAACATGATTCACTATTGAAAGTAAAATATTCGTTTTCTTAACTTATGTCGGTTTAAAAATAGAAGGTTTATGAAATTATGAGGATGGTTGTCGCCGTTTTTTCCTAGTAATAATTAGTGCAGATGCACTTATTGCTAAAATTACGAGGACTGCTACTGCGTAGAGGTATAGGGGCGTTGTCGTAAGTTGTGATAAAGGTGTAGGAGATGGTGATTGGTTTTGGCTTGGGCTTGAAGATGGAGTTGGCGTGGTTGATGTTGCGGGAATTGCATTGGGATTTGGAGTCGAGGTTGGTGTGGGATTTGGGTTTGTCGATGGGGTAGGTGTAGAATTTGGAGTGGGTGGTGTTGATGGAGGTGGACTTGGTGTTGGGCTTTCAGTTGGAGTTGGTGAGGGAGATGAACTTGGCGTTGGGGTTGGAGTAGGCGTTGAGGTCGGGTTGGACGTTGGAGTTGCTGTTGGGGTGGTTGTAGGAGAAGGGGTGGATGTTGGCGTGTAAGTAGGTGTTGGGGTTGCAATAGGCGTTGATGTAGGAGTAGGAATTGGGCTAGGAGTTATTGTTGGATTAGTTGTTGGTCTTGGGGTTGGTGCAGGCGTTGAAGTAGGCGTTGGTGTTGGAGTGGGAGATGGTGTAGCTGTTGGTGTTGGCACTTCTATAGGGGATATGTTAAGCGTTTGGATTGAAGAGTTGTATGTTCGGATGCCAAATGCTCCAGAGCTAAAAGTATTATCTGTAGTTTGCAATACCTGGATGTCATTTACATACAATGTGAGTGTGTTGCCATTGGCTACGGCTTTAAGAGTGTAAGTAACATCTTGTTGAACACTTGAAGCTAAACCAGAACCCACTAATTCTGTTGGAACACCATTCAACATACGACCAATACTAAACTGATGACCCCAACAACCCAACCCCATCCAATAAAAGTTGTTTGCATCAACATATCTAATAACAATGCTTGATTCAGTTCCAGTGCTTATGATTGTATCCATAGTTACACCATAACTAGTCTGTGCAGAATTATCAGCCGTAACTAATTCCTGAGCAGAACCTGAACCATACAGTTTGTTGCTCAAAACATTCCATATGCCATCTGTAATGGTCCAATCTTTGCCAGCCCAAGAAAAAGATGTCGGACTAGGAGTTGGTGTCGGCGTCAACGTTGGAGTGGGAGTAGGCGTTGGCGTGACAACAATCGTAGAGGTTGCACTGACAGAATTTCCAACAGAGTTTACTGCCCTAACTTCAATGAGGTGAATTCCTCCTGAGATTGAAGGCGTAGTGAAAGCAAAGTTTTCCGCCACCTCGTCAAAAGCGTTGTCATCTGCAATAGCCATTACCCAATTTCCAGTGTCTACTCTGAATTCAACCCTTGAAATAATGTTGATAGTTACGTTCTTGTTAGTTCCATAAGGATTCTGATTCGGATATGGAATTTCTGTAACAGATCCAGAGAAAGCAAAGATAGTGGCGTTTGGTGAGCTTGGACTCCGAGTTAATATCAAGTTAGGATAAGTATCTATTATGTCCTGAATTCCATCTGAATCGGTATCTCTCCAGCCCAGTTGCTGTTTGGAATTTGCACATATCCACCACGTATTCCCTGTTTCCATCATACATTTCGATCCCTCTAAGTCTTCTACTCCAAGGTATCCGCTTGTTTCTGTAATACCATTGTATTCGTCAGTTGCATAGAAAATGTGGCAGGTCTCATGAGCAGTAACATAATCCATATTTCCAATTCCATAGCCCTCGTTGTCATATGTCAATACCAAATATGGGCCTCCTAAATATGCAAACGAAGAGTACTTTCTATTTGAGTCTAACCAGTCTGTAAAACATCCATCAGAATCGTTAAGACTATCAACCACAAAAATTGAAAAAGCCCAGTTCGCCTGATAATTTGAGCGTAAAGCATTTACGTAATTTCTGACTTGGGTCAAGGAGCTTGTTCCAGGATACCCTAAATAGTTCAAAGCCTGACCTACCCATAATCCAGCGTCTGAGTGGGATCGATTTATTGGCTCATAACTCGTAGGAACGTCATAATGAACATCGTAAACAAAACTAATGTTAGCTTGAAGATTTTGATTCTTAAGCAAAGTCAATCCGGTAGTGATCTTGTTGATGGCTTGAGTTTCTCTTTGTTGAGTCCAATCTTCAGTAGATTGATCAATTAAGCCATTGCTTTCGAGAAATATTACCCCCACAACTACTTTTCCAATAAGGTATTCACTAGTTTCATAGTAACCAGGAGATGGTGGAGCTGGAGCAGATTCCGACATTGGCGACAGAGCAGGTTTAATAATTGAATCCAAACTAGCAATATCCGGAGCTATTAGAGCATCACTAAAATTATCTATATTCATTGACTCAGGGTTGTTCGATGACGGGATTATGTTTTGGGTTGTAGCGCGGGTGCCTATGACCAACGAATAGGTAAGAATTACACTAAGCGACAGGAGAATAAGAGCTGATGCTTTCAATTGCTTTCTTAAATATACAGAACATGGAAATCTAAAGAACAACTTTTTCAATTAGCTAACTCCTACAGCTAAAACACTGAAGTCTACACTATCGGTGATTTCACTCCAGAAACCCAAACATAAGAAACCACCAGCAAAAAAGCAAGAGCTACTTCAAGTATTATTATTCTTCTCAAGCCTCTCCTCTCCGTTGACTATATAACCAGAATCAACTCTTAAGTTTTGTGAAGATTTTAAGAATGGCTATGGAAAATGAATGATTCTTTAACATAGAGCAAAGTGGTTGTATTGGCTGAAATATCTAAACAATTAGTGAGGATGCATCCCTTCTCTATACTCCAACAAACCCTAAAATTTTGTAAAAGCGCACAACTAGACATTTTGTTTTTTCCGTTTTTGCACCCT
Organism: Candidatus Bathyarchaeota archaeon; assembly: GCA_963831895.1. Taxonomy (GTDB): domain Archaea; phylum Thermoproteota; class Bathyarchaeia; order Bathyarchaeales; family Bathycorpusculaceae; genus Bathycorpusculum. Next base: position 32,963 of record CAWHSD010000001.1, on the reverse strand, counting down.
TGCGCTTAATGGCTCCCAAAACTGCCATTGCTGCTCCTGCTATCTCGAGAATCAAAATAAGATAAAAAGTTAATGGCGATACTGCTCCAACTACTGGTTCGAAGGTTACGTTTACAGTTGTTTCTGTGTTGATGGTAAAAGTATAAGGGTTATTGGTGACGGTTTCACCGTTTAATCTCCAACGGGCTAAACGCATCCCTTTATCTGGGTATGCTACTATAGTCAAATTTTCTATAGGACTAATTGCGTAAGCTACATCTGATGAAACTAAAACTGCGTCCTTTCCAGTCCAACCTAGAGTAACGAACCCACCATTGATTGCTCCAAATGTTAAGTTTGATGTATTTTGAGGCCTTGAAGTAGGAATGGATACGGGGTTAACCGACGGATTTGGATGAGGATTCATTTCTTTGCCAAGTTGACATATTTGTGCATCATCAATGAATATATTGCCTGCGTGATTCCCCCAACACCAACCACAATTAACAATAGTTGGTTCCATTGCAGTATTGTCTCCAGAGGCTGAATCAATAACTTTTACGTCACCAAAGAAAGCTTGAACATTACCATTTGAGTTTCGATTTACATATATTGCAAACGTATACCAAGTGTTGGTTTGGAGTTGTCCCGTGAGGTCATAAGAATATTGAGTCTTGTATGGTAGATCTGTTAACAAAACAAGAGACAGGTGTCCAACACCATCACCCATCAAATAAAGCGATGCACGGTTAGTATTCCCAACAGACATGAAACATACTTGGTCAATATTATTCGAGTCAAAGTCAGTGTCAAATAGCATTCTCAACTGGAAATATGTTCCCCCTACGGGCTCAACAAATCCACAGGCTATTGATGCTCCACCGCCATAATTGAAATTCGCAGCGTCTTCATAGGCTTTCAAAGCATGTGAGCCTTCAAAGTATTGACTTGTGACAATTTCTGGAGCAGGAGTCGATATCCACGTCCAATGAGCATTAGTGAACTGTAAGCCATTCTCAAAGTTGTTTGTAGCTGCACTCACCGGGATTATGCTTTGAGCTGCAATGGAGCTTTCGAACAATATCGGTATGACTATGAAGTAATAACCTAGAATTATCAGAAAGTTTGCTATCTTCTTTTTCATTATGCCCACTCAGTTTACTTGCCCTTGCTCCTTTTCGTCTTATTTCAATTCACAAAAAACATATTTCCATTAACATATTCATAGCTTTTAATCCTTTTCACTGTAAATTCAACATACAGATATTTTTGATATTTAACACAATAACCCTATCTAAATTTTACCAAGACCATTGTAAGGTCGTCATAATACTGAGAAATCCAAGTATCGGTTAGACATCTGATCCAATATTTATAGATGAAGATCCAAGTCCAAAGACCAAGGCTTACAATAATGAAGAATAAGAAAATTTATCGACGTTTTGCAAAATCCTTCTTAAAGTTTGGGCTGTTTTGATATATATTTTGGATTTATAATATTTTTATTAAGAATCAGTTTCAAAATAATAAATCCAAACTTTAGAAAAGTTTATTTCATATTTCGCTAACCCAGCAATCGAGAAATAATCAGCATCTTAACGTTTGAATGGTGATTGTAAACGTTATAACTTAACGGTTTGAACGTTTCCTTTTCAGAAGTCCAACTATATTCTAAATTTATTAACATTCTACCCAACGATTATTGTTTACTCTAGTAGTAGTAAATAATAGTTAAAGTAGTAGCAGCTTCATCTTTAGGATTTAGGTTTCCTGTATATAAAGCGGCACTGTTGGTTTTAGGTATTGCGAAAAATAGCTCGCCTTGTGTTCCCAACGTTTGAGTGAAGCTGTAGAGTTTGCCGTCGAACCAGTATTCAAGTTTAACCCATGCGTTGTTGGTTGTTGAGGTTCCATAAACCATTATATAACCAGAATATTGGAAAGCACGCGGCGCTAAAACAACAGAATAATTGCCTGCAGATTGTTCTATCAAAGCTAAGGAAACAATTTTCTCGTTTTTCTCTAAATTAATGGTGGAATTAAGATCGTTTATTTGGATCAAGTAAATTACTGACACCGCCACTAAAACAACCAAGAGCGTTATCGTTACAATGATTAATTTGAATTCTCTAGAAAACAGTCTTTGCTGACTCATTTCGAACACATTCCATTATTTGAATTATCAATTTATTATTAACGTCTTGGAAACAATTTAACGCTTACTATATTGAATCGCATTTTGATGCTTGAACATGAGACAATATAAATGATAAATAATTGGCCAGCCACGCCACCCTTATGCCATATTTTTCCTCAGACCGCTTATTAAGGAAACTTTCAGGCTTTCTTTACAGAAAATTTAATTAGAAATCACGGAACTAATTTGAAATTTTACCTACGATTATAAAATTATTGTTCTCTTTTGAGCACAATGAGTATGAGTAGGTTGACTCTACAAAGACCTCGTAGGTCGTTAGATTATAACAATGTAAACAAGTTTGAGCGATTCCTTGATCAATCTAGTTGGGGTTGAAAAGGGCGGGTATCGTCTTAACACACAAAAAATTTATTGCATTTTCGAAAAAGAAAACTCATTAATTTTCGATTGTTTTTCGATTTTTTCCCTTCAATGAAGAGTTTAACAACGAAGCCAAAATTGTTAATGTTTCTATTTTGCAGAATTTGAGTTTACTAATTTTTATTATCGACAATTAAAGATTTACGCGTTATTTTTGGTTGTGTTTTTTTAGTCAGATCAAAATTGCCATCTGATTTGCCAGTTGATTGTAAACTAAAATGTATAAACAAACTGTATCAACAAACCGTCTAAACAATCCCGCTCGCCCTACCACACACCTAAAAAACATACTGATAACCCCCGAAAAAGCTTGCTTGAAAATAACAGAACAAAATCCAAACCGATCAGTTAATCCAAGAAATTTAAACAGGTTATGACTGTTTTGTGAATACAAAGAACCGAAGTAGTCTTCTTCAGAAACCAGTATGTTGGTTATGGAAAATAGTTTTTTTTGCAAATAGAGTGATAACCACAATTATTACAATTATTATTACTGCCAATGCCACGTTGCCTATAGTAAGCCAAGGCAAGCTGGGATTTGTTATTAACCTTGCTTTACTATGATTATCAATTAGAACGCTGCTGTTTGATATCTCAACATTGACATCATCTGGTGCGCTCCAATAGTAGGGACTCCAGTCGGTTGAAGCATTAAACGTACCATCAGCTGATATCCAATTATTAGAAATGAACGTGAAATCGAAATCTGGAGAACCCCTATTTACTGATGTATGCCAGATCTCCTCATAATTCATATAATTTGGATAACCATCGTAGGATTTTGACAAAATCAAGTAATCCCCTCCAGTAGGCACATCAGAAGACCAAATCTCACTGTCCCCTTGATAACACGCAAATCTGACCATGCCATTGTGTGCAGAAATATTAAACGCGTATGTAACGCCTTGAAATAACCAGTAATTGTTTTGGTTATAATGAAAAGTCAGATTGTTCACTGGTCCCGTGGTCCAAGAATTGGTTAGGCCCCAACTTCCATGATTGTTGGAAAAGCCTATTTGATCGTAACTTCCAGCGCTATCGAAAACAGAAAGTAAAACATAGTAGAATTCGTCTGATCGAGGCGCTGAATTAGGCACTTGTCAAAGTCACTCCAACCGTTTGGGCAGAATGATTAGTGTTCCAAGTACACTGGCTTCCGGCATACCAAAGTGGCTCATTCGGAGATACAGCGGACAAAGGAATAAAGGGCGGAAAAATACAAAGTCCATCCACCATAGGGAAAGAGTCGCCAAACGACCAACAATAATCGAATCCGCTTTCCACAAATGTCTCATTGGAACCAAAGGCGTTTACACTTAAAAATGAAGTTTGTAAAAAAAAGAAAACGAAAATTAATGCAAATACCTTCGAAACCATCACTCATATTCACACTTTAACGATTTTAATGTATTTTCCTGTAACAAAAAATTTTGCTTTTCTTTTTTCAAAACATTAACTCATTTCTTAACATCAAAGAGAAGTGTGGATTGTAGGTTAGTAATGTTTTTATCAGTTTATGTTGTCGTGTATATTTACTATTAATATTTAATAAATGATTAGGGAACACTTTGACCGAACAATATTATCAAAAAGTTACCAACGATACAGCAATAATAATAGATACCTCCATCAAAAACCCAACCGACAAAAAACAAATCGATAAAAAACAAATTATTAAACTCCTAAAATCCCATGGCGTCAAGACAGACTCAATTGAAAAAAACAAAACCCCCATTGAAGACATAATCCCTTCTCTGAGAAAAGCCAAAATAAACGTCTCAGAAGCCTTCTTCAAAGACCTCGCTACAAAATTAGAGCTAACATTTCTAGATTATCCCGAAGTAAAAAAAATATACAAAGACGAAAAAAAAGGCAAACTCATAACCGTTTTACCCTATTCGCTCATAATGAAATACAAAATTATCCCAGTAGAAGTTAACCCATCAACCATAGATATTGCTGTTGATAATCCCTTAGATAATAAAGTCTTGGTTACCGTTCAATACTTGTTTGCTGCTTGGAAAATCAATCTTAAAGTTGTATCCACAAGAGCTATCGAATGGGCAATCGACAACATCTACCGTGAAATTCACAAAGACAAAGCAATGCTTGACCTCCACAATCGTACTCCTGACCAATCAGCCTACAAGGTTCTTTATCCAAAACAAAAATATTTCATAATAGCTTTAGTTGCAGCGGTCGGAATTTGTGTAATTGCAAGTTCAGCATTAACATTTATGATTTTATTCGGCATAATAAGCGTTGGATACTTCATCGTTAACCCCATCAAAATCTACGTTTCTTTACGAGGTTTTCGAGGAGCAAGAAAACCTGCGAAAATAACCAAAGAAGAAATGCAGAAAGTTCAAGACGATGACCTTCCAGTTTACACTATTTTAATTCCAGTGTTCCATGAATCAAAAATACTCTCTCAAAACCTAAAAAACATGTATCACTTAAACTACCCCAAAGATAAGCTTGACATCAAAATCCTCATGGAAGAAAACGACAAAGAAACAATCCATGAAGCCAAACTTTTAGGGTTATTTGGATTACCCAAAAAAATGGTTGAGGGAATTCCGCCCGAGGAATATGCGGAGTTCATGAAGTTATTTGATCCAATAATTATTCCTTCTGCAAAAGTAACAACTAAGCCAAGAGCCTGCAACTATGGTTTGCTAAGGGCAAAAGGTGAACTATGCGTTATTTATGACGCTGAAGACAAACCTGACCCTGACCAGCTAAAAAAAGCCGCAGTTGTATTTTTGCGATTAGGTCCCGAAGTTGTGTGTCTGCAGTCTAAACTTAACTTTTACAATGCTGAAGAAAACATCTTGACAAGATGGTTTTCAATTGAGTATGCTAACTGGTATGAGTTTTACCTTCAAGGTTTAGACTGGATTGAAGCACCAATACCCTTGGGCGGTACAAGCAATCATTTCCGCAAGAAAGGTCTTGATGAACTCGGTAGATGGGATCCGTATAATGTTACTGAAGATGCTGATTTAGGTTTGAGGTTGGCGCGTCAAAAACAGAAAACTGAGGTTATTGACTCTTACACTTACGAAGAGGCTACTATTTCAGTAAAAGCATGGATTCGCCAAAGATCTCGATGGTACAAGGGACATCTACAAACTTACCTTGTTCACATGAGGCAACCCAGAAAACTCTACCAAGATTTAGGGGCAGAAAAATTCGTAAAATTCCAACTTACCTTTGGCACAGGAGTTTTTATTCCAGTCATAAACCCTGTACTTTGGGTTCTTATGGCAGCAACTCTTTTAATGCCATTATCGTTTGGGTGGCTAATTCCAAGTTACCTTGCAACCTATATGCATCTTTAACCTCGTTGTGGGCAACATTTCGTACCTATTAATCTACGTTGTAGCATGCGTAAAACTGAAAAAAACCCGTTTAACACCTTACGCTTTACTAATGCCAGCGTACTGGGTGCTCCATAGCATAGCAAGTTGGAGAGGGCTAATCCAACTAATAACAAACCCGCACTACTGGGACAAAACCAGCCACGGCGTATCAAAAGCGCCAAAATAATTATTTTTTTGGAAAACGTAAATTAACATGGATTGATGCTGATAGCTTGGACGATGAGAAAATCGAGGTACGATGAAGCTGAAGGTGGGGAAATTAAACGCCGGAGGTTTGTGAATACTTTTTCCGCTATTGAGTCCACATCTAAAACAACAAGTTGCTGCTGCTGATGCTGCTGATGCTGCTGCAACTGAATTCTGCAAATAGGTTGTTGCATCTTTCAAGGTTTTTTGGGTGTTCCAGTTCCGGAACGTTTTGTTCCTTGAATAGAACTAAATTCCAGTTAACTAAAGAAGTTAAACGGTGTAATTATGGGAAAATGGCTTGAAAAATATGCGGGTTCCATTCGATTTTGGGTCTTAATCTTAGTTTCAGTCTATCTTGGATATGCGTTGTATTTTGCGGTTTACGGGTTACAATTCAGTTTACAACTAACTTCTGACCACTACGTCTATGGTTTAGTCACTAAGGATCCTTGGTGGTGGATACTGCTCTATTATGGCAGTGAAGGTGTGGCTGGTTCAGTGGCAATTGTTCTTCGGGCAATCGGCGGCTTCTTTGCGTTTTATGCAGCTTTCTTGTGGTGGAGAAAAAAAGACGCTGCATTCCCAACGATTCGAAAAAACGTATGCAGAGCCTTGCTTTTAGAGGCAGGCTTCTTTCTGGCTCTTATTCCCTCGATAATCGCTGCTTTTGCATATAACTTGACAAGCGAATACCTATTCTATTTTGACCATACTCCTGAACGGATTTTGCTATTCGGCACGGCGATTCCCTGTTTAGTAATAGTTCTTGTAGTTCCGCCCCTGTTGCTCAAGCTGAGAGCAAAAATCAAACATGAAGAGCCTACCACAAGAAATCATAAAATGGAGCGCCCTAACCGGCATCGCCTATTTATTTGTCGTGTTCTGGTTCAACTACACTATGCTTTGGGCAGCAACAATGGTACCATACCCACGCGCCTACCAGGTTTACGGCTTAGAATTCCTCATGCAACCAACAAACTTCCTAAGTTTTTCCATCACGGTTTTCGGTCTTCTCGCAATAGCACTAACGGCTTTGTCAGCAACTCTTCCCGCCATCAAAAAACAACCACAAAAAATCAACTTGACAAAGATAGGGATAATAATGGTAGCTTTTGGCAGCTACTTCCTCTTCAACACCCTCTACTACTACCTCACAGGCAGCTACGAAGCACACCCAAGCGTCTGGTACGAAGTAATAGGACCACTCCACAATCCAAACCTATGGGCACTAACTTTCATCTTCGTTGGATTACCATTGGCAATTTCGAAGCAAAATTAAACAAGAAAAATCGAATGAGCAAATTCAATATCATCGATTTTTTTTCCTTAAAGAACAAAGAATCGGTGTGTATTGACCCCAAAGCCCAGACTTAATCAAGGAACCAAAAAAACAAGCATACAATCATAATAGAATAACACTATAGTCACTTTGAATTGCAGCATATGAAATTCTGCATTTTAACGACTTTCTAAGACGTCCTGTGCCTTCCCAGACCTTTCCGAACCTTTCCAAACCTTATTCAACCGCATCCTGAAGCAATCCCAAAGCCTAAATCAAAAAAGCAACTTGAATTAAGCTCATCCATATTTTGCAGCAGCAAAAAAACTTCTTCTATCACAAAGAAAAAACTAATTTTTCGATTTTATAATTCGAGAAACCTCTTAGGCATCAAGAAAGCATCCAAAAGCCTGTGAATTCTTTGAAGTTAACACCAACAAGAATCGCAAATATTCAAAACTAACAAAGTAAATCTTGACAAAAATCTCAACCATTAAAAAACCTCTCACAACCACAACAACAACCAAACAAACTGCAAACCACAATCAAACACCAAAAACAATCATCCACAAACCCCCAAAAAAATGCACACACAAAAAAACCAACAACAACCAAACAAAAACACCCTAACCAAAACAAGATACCAATATTATACAAAACTAATTTTCTCTTAACCAACTTGAAGCAACATATTCACAAATTATATTTTACTTCTCAAAAAAACTCCGAACAAAATTCAGAACTAAAATAAAAATTGAGAAAAAATAAACTATGTTTTGGGCAAAAGAAAGAGATAGGGATATTGGAATTTCTTTAATACGGATCTTTTTTACCAGTCATATAAGCCCAAGCGCCAACGATTGCAACTGTTAGGACTGCACCTGCAAATCCTGCAACCATGAAGCTAGTTAAACCGGCTAAAGATGGCAAAACTAGGATCAGCCAAGGGATAAAGTATGTTGCTGTAACCTGTGCAATAACGCCTGCTACGAAACCCAAAACAGCTATTAAACCGAATATTTTCAATCTGCTATTCATTCAATTCACCTTTTTATTTTAGCATTCAGTTGCCGCTTCATTTTAGTCTAACTTACACGTTTCTGTATAATTCCCAAATAGACTCATTCCTGTTTAACGTTTATAGTTAAAGGATTAACGCAATAACGCCATGACGTATAGCTGTACATATATACGTGCATATTTCGATCATGTTAACAACGTATAAGATTATTTTCTGTATCTTGTGCTTGCAGAGGTAATCAAATTGTCAGAAAGATTCGCTAAAAAGTGGGAAAGTAAACGGGAAGATGAGCCCTTCGCAAACCGCATTAAAGACGCAGTAAAACCACCAGGACCACTAAAACCACGACTCGACTTCGCAGTAAGACGAATAGAGCTTCAAGTACAGAAACTTGACCAAGCAACAGATAGATTCGGTCAAAGAGACAAAGCAATTTTTGCAAGAATAGTTGATGCTTACACAAAACACGATAGCGCACGCGCAAACGTTTTCGCAAACGAGCTAGCTGAAGTTAGAAAAATGTCAAAGTTAATAATGAACGCTAAACTTGCTCTCGAGCAAATCACATTAAGATTACGAACCGTCTCAGAACTAGGCGACGTTGTTTCAACTCTCGGACCAGCCGTGGGTGTTCTACGTTCAGTCAAAGCAGGCTTAGTCAGCGTGTTTCCAGAAGCAGAAAGTGAACTAGGCGAAATCGGTAACATGTTAAGCGGAATCATGATTGAAGCAGGCCAAGGCAGCGGAATGACACTAAACTTCGACACAGTAAACGAAGATGCATCAAAGATACTAACAGAAGCCGCAACAGTAGCAGAACAAAAGATCAAAGACAAGTTCCCAGATCTGCCCCCAGGAATGCCATCATCCCCAGCGTCCCAAGCTGAAAAAACAACATTCTAAAGATAAGGAGAAAAACACAAAATGTCTAACTCCAATCTTTTTCTTTCTATTGGCAAACCAATAAAGAATGAATATGGACGAGTAATCGGAAAAGTAGCTTCCTTCGCATTAACTCCAAGTGGAAAATTTGACGCCGTATACATAGAATTTGGCGACGGCCAATTCTCAAAACAGCCCATGGAAAGCCTAAGATTCAATGGCGCTGACATCACATTCATTTCAAAAATCAAAAATCAAGCAGGCACCCTTTGTGACCACATACCCTTAATCTGGCGCAAAGACGAAGCCCTCAAAGACCTCGTAGAGAAAAAGAAAATTACACCAGACGTCTGCCAAGACCTACACAACAGCTTCACCAGCGTATTAACACAACTCAAAAAAGACGCTCAAATAATCATAGACGAATCCGTAATAGAAATCGAACGATGCACAGAAGAAATATCCTCACTCAGCTACGCAATCGCAAACCTTGAAATTGAACACGAAATCGGAAAAGTCGATGAAGAAAACTATCGAGGCGCCTTCGCACTATTACAAGACACACTCAGACGAGCCACCACAGAAAAAACAGACTTCGAATTGACAAAAAGCAAACTCTCAAGCGTACTACTAGGTGACCAATCACAGACTTCACAACAGAGAACCAACAAAATCTACGCCGAACAAGTATCGAACGCATCAAAACTTCCAGAGCCACCAGTAGTTGTTTACGTAAAAGAGATAGGAAAAGCTGGACTTTAATCAAGCTTAAACTTTGAAACAATAGGTGTGGAGGGCTAAAAAATAAAAAGCTTAACTAATCAAACCCCTCCACCTATACGCGAAGTAGCCACAAAATCCATTTTTACTTTAAAAGTTCAACAAAATAAACTTGAACAAGCAAGTTTTCGCTTAAAAGAGCGAGATAGAATTCTTTTTGAAACTTGTATGTTTGCATTAAAAAAGAACAATAAAGATAAAGCCGCAATGTGCGCAACCGAGATTGCGGAAGTCCGAAAAATCATAAAGTTTCTCTACAACGTTCAATTAGCCATTGAACGTGTAGTCATGCGCCTTGAAACAATAAAAGAATTAGGTGACATAGTCGCCGATTTAAAACCTGCCCTAAGATTGCTTCAAGGTGTCTCCCAAGAATTATTCCAAGTTCTACCCGACGTCAGCTCAGAACTAAGTAACGTTAATCAAACAATCCAAGATACACTCCACGCCACAAAACTTTCCGGCGACGAGAACGTTATTCCAGTTGGAAAGAAGACAGAGGCAGGCGAAGAAATCCTAAAAGAAGTCTCCTGCTTCATCGAACAAAAACTATCTGAAACCCTTCCAGAGCCACCAATCTCTGCTCCTGTGAAAGAGAAAACCCCAATTAAAGAACTCGTTGCTTTAACAGCAAGCTCTTCACAAGTCTTTTCTCGAAAAACAGTGGAAGAATCTGGATTTGACCCGGAAAAGACACTGTTTTCTTACAAAAAATCTGAAATCAAAGAATTCTCACTTAAAGTTGAGAAGCCTTGTTTAGAAGATGTACTTCTTGAATACGTCCGCAAAACAAACGGCGAGATCGATTTAGGCCGTTGCTCGAATGAACTTAAGACTTCAAACGAAGAAATTGAGCGAGCCCTAGAGAACTTAGGAACCAAGGGCAAAATAAAAATTGAATTACGTTCGCCAGAATAACAGAGAGAAGAGAGAAATTAGTATGAGCGCATCAAATGAACTTGAAAGAGGAGCGACAGCTTACGCCCTGGATGCTGTACGTTTAGACAAGCAAGGGCAAAAAGGAAGAGCCATTACCCTATACCAAAAAGCAATCGAAAGCCTACTGCAACTTGTGCAGCTTTACCCAGAGTACGGCTTAAACAAAGTCTACGTACAAAGGGCAATTGCTTATCAAGAAAGAATCAAAGCCCTTCAAGGAACGGTCTCGTCGAATGAAATGAACCAAGCAGCTAACGACGATGCGCAAGGAGGCGGAGGAGGAGCAACGATGGACGGAAACGCAAATGGCGGCAGTAATGGTAAACCCAATGAGGAACTCGTGATGACAGAGAAACCTAAAGTTAACTGGGCTGAAGTTATAGGTTTAGATACAGCTAAAAAAGCAGTCAAAGAAGCCATCGTTTACCCAGTACAACGACCCGATCTCTTCCCACTTGGCTGGCCACGCGGCATCCTACTATTTGGTCCTCCTGGCTGCGGCAAAACTTTACTAGCAGCAGCAGTAGCAACCGAGATTGATGCAAACTTTTACTCAATTGACGCAGCTTCAATCATGTCAAAGTGGTTAGGCGAAGCAGAACAAAACGTAGCTAAACTATTCGGTTCCGCTCGCAAATCAGCTACAGACGGCAGACCAGCAATCGTATTTGTTGACGAACTAGATTCGCTTATGGGTAACCATTCTAACGAAGTCGGAGGCGAAATCCGCGTCAAAAACCAGTTCCTCAAAGAAATGGACGGTATCGTTGACAAAGGCAAAGCATTACATGTTTACGTGATAGGCGCGACAAATAAACCTTGGGATTTAGATTGGGCTTTCATCAGAAGATTCCAAAAACGTATATTGGTGCCTTTAGCTGACCACGCGACCAGACTTAACATGCTAAAACTCTACTCGAGCAATCTACAGATTGAACCCGATGTAGATTTGCGTGAATTAGCTCGAATTTCAGAGGGCTTCTCAGGAAGCGACATACGCGATGTCTGCCAATCAGCACAACTCAGCCTTATCGGCGAATTCTTCGAGTCAGGCAAAGCAATGGATAAAGAAGCAAAACCACGAGCATTAACAATGGCTGATTTCCAACAAATCTTTGAAGACCGCAAACCAAGCGTCTCACTCGACATGCTGTCGCAATATAACAGATGGTTCGAAGCATTTAAAGCACTATAAACTTGGAGGGCAAAAACAAAAATACAAAAAATGGGTTGGGTGGAAAGGTTTGGAGAACTATTAATTTTAGCTCCCTCTCCCTTCTCCCCTCAAACAAATTTCCAAACCCCACAAACCAAAACCAACCCATTTTTCAATTTCTATTCTAAGACTTGTTGCAACACCCATGCAATCACACATCCTTAACTGCCGCCAAACAGGTACATACATGTGAGTAAAATGACTCTTGGCAACCGACTGGAAATAATAGGTTTCTGCGAAACACCCAAAGACAAGAGCCAGAATCATGAACCGTCTTAGATTAAACGATGTAACAGCCGAGTCATATCTGACAATTCTAATGGCCCAAAGCATGATCGAGCAAAACAACGGCAAATACGTAGTCACCCAAAAAGGACAAGGATACCTCTCTTCCAGCACCAGAATCAAAAAAATCAAATCATAAACCAAGCAAGATAATAAATTTTTTCGAAAGAATTTCGATATACGCTTTTTGCCTTCTGCTTAATTATCCCCTTTTAGGAGTGCTATTTCTTTCTGTTTTTCCTATGAAAATTCTTTTTTTCATTTCACTTCAATGAACGCTTACGTTATAAGATTTTAAAAATAGAATATGCCTTAAAAGAATTTCTCGCTAAAGATCTTTTTCGATTTATCAATACAATTTGATCTGCAAAAATAACTTCAAAAATTTACAAAAAATTAGGCGTTGCTTTTCATTTCTTCTTTGAAGATTTCCTCTAACATTTTTTTGTTTATACCTATTTCTTCAGCTAGACGTTTGGTTTGTTTTACGTAAGTTCGGAATAGTGATTGAAGGATTTCGGCTTTTTCAGTTTCAGTTAACTCTTTTTCCTCAGCCATCAGCAAAGCAAACCATTTTCCTAGGTTGGTAAGTTGGTAGGCTTTAATCCATATGATTCGACCTTCTTTGTCATTTTTTTCCATGGATTCGTTTAACACACCAAGGATTGTTAGCGTCTTTAAGTTTTCAATGATAGTTTTGTTCGAATAATTTAGGGTTTTGACAAGATCCTTTTGATAGATGTTTTTTGTTATCCCTTGTTTTAGACTGAAACGGAGTACGTCGACACCTGCTTTACTGCCAAATATTGCAGATAGTATTTTGTCTTTTTTCTCCGTTGGAAGAAACACTACATAAGGATGTAATTTTTCAGTCACAAGTGCCCACTCTAATGTCATATCCGACGTTTTTACATTTAAGAATTACCCCAAAAATTCCTGCAATATACATTTCAAAACCTGCAACAGCTCGAATGCCTAAGATTAAGGTGTAATTTTGAAAAACTGTTTTATACTGCAATGCTGTTTTGCTGGAAAGAGAGAAGGGCTATTCCACATGAACAAAACAGTTTCCATCTTCGCAGTTATTCTTATAATTTCTTCTTTATCTTTAACCATAATTCCTGGCGCACTTAGCCAAGATCAAAAAGGAAACCTCAAAATCTTAGATTATAGCTATTACATTGATTCACTTGGTCTAGTAGTTTTAGTCGGTGAAGTTCAGAATCAAGGGGTAAATACTGTTACATCTGTAATAATAACAGGCTCAATTACCTCAGGAGATAGCATTTACCAATCAAACTCTTATACTATACTTGGGATACCCCCAGTCGATGTAACCTACCTAAATTCGCAACAGAAAGCACCGTTCTACATGGATTTTTATCCACCGCAAAATTCTCCAGATGGAACCTGGAACTCCATTGACATCGCCAACATTAACTTACAAATTGCTCAAGCAAATGCCACTCCGAATTACCAGTACCCAGATTTAACAATCACAAACAAACAATCGTCAATTGGCAGCACAACAGACGACAAAGGAGTTTTCTGGGTAAACGGAAACATCAAAAATACCGGCAGCCAAAGTAGCAAGCAACATCACAGTGTTTGGAACATTTTACAACTCAACAGGCGCAACGGTTGCAGTAGGATATGGCAACACGATTGCTTCGCTGTCAACCTCTAATTCAGCTTCATTTAAACTTGGAGCATTCGACTTAAACCAGACAGGGATACCTACATCCAAAAAAATAACTGATTATTCGCTTCTAATCCGTGTCCAAGCTCCAATTCTTCAAGGAACTGCACCTATTACAACTGCCTCTCCAACTCCCATAAATAATCCTTCACCAACCTCACCTTCAACAAATTCTTCCCCTACTCCAACTGCCACACAATCTGACTCTGACTCGACTGGCTCCCAAGCAGACCTCAACATGGATCTATGCAGTCATTATAGTAATAGCAATTGTAGCAGTTGCCGCGGGACTGATAGTGCTTAACAAACGCAAATCAAGTAAACAATCATAACATTTTTCATGAATCAAACCAAAATCTGCCCCTTGAAGTGTGCCATTCTTTAAATATTTCTTACGCTAAGGATATTTTATGAGTTTCAGACCTCAAACTAGTTCACGCCGAGGCAGCGGCAAACAATTATCAAAGAGTGCACACGACAAAAAAACAAAAGAAAAGAAACAACGTTCCGGCGCTAAATACCTGCAGGAAGAAGTCCCACAGGCTTCCACAGCAGAAATAGCAGAAAAGACTCTTAATAGTTTGAGTAAACTTGGAAACCAAATTTTTGCAATCTCACCTTTCAGTCAATACTTTGATGATTGGCTCGTAAATGTACGGCAAGTACTTTCTGAATTTGAATCCAACCCCACAATAGCTGCTGACGAGCAATTCGTTAAAGAACGAACTCAAATTTTCCTAGACATCGAATCTGCACTAACAGAGAATAGGCTTCAAGAATCAAACTTAACTGATGAAGCAAAAGAGTTAGCCGACACCAATCATCAAATCGCAGAAGCCGACAAACAATATGCTGAAGAAACAAGAGAACGTAACAATAAAAGAAACGCCGATGTACAACGGTTATCCACCAAAATCCGCGAATTAGAAGATCAATTAACACGCGAACAAGAAATCAAAATCAGCTTCTATAAATTCAATGCAAAGAAAAAAGCCTCGCAACAAATTACCCAAACAACAAATAATCTCAAATCAGCAAAAAACGAGTTAGAAGTGACACTGCAGACTTTTACAACTGAACAAGAAAAACTCCACGACAACTATGAGAAACATAAAGAGACACTAAACGAGAATTCCGACCGTCTGCATAAGGAACTAGAGAAACTTGAAACAGACACATCAACTATCGCTAGGCAAACAGCATGTAACGCTTTGATATTCACAATAAACGCATTGTTGAAAAGAATGCCTGTGTCAACCGCTTAAGAATAAGGAAATTATCAAAGTTGCATTTTGCTTTGAGTGATAGTTTCTGGTCCAACAAGTGTCTTTAACGATTTCAATTCGTCACGTAATACGCCAACTTCACTTTCAAGCGCAATAGCTTTTGCATCAGCTATTTTTTTGAGTCCTTCAATCTCAACCAAAAGGTTCTTTTTCTCAGCTTCCAAGGTCTTTATTTTCTCTACGGTATTTTTTAGACTGCTGCTCATTTGGTTTCCCTTCTGGAAGGTAGATTGTTTCTTTTTGCACTTAAGACTTTTGCAAACATATTTTATGATTTAGAAGTTTATGTTTTAAAGAGCTAATTATATCATGAAGCCAACTATTGAGACCAAGAACCATTGTTTCAATTTTCTTGGCATCTAAGAAAAGCAACGAAACCACAAACTTGTTATATACGTCAACCCAAACTTGAAAAATCCATCAAAGCCAATGTTTCAGACCAACTCTTTTTTCAATCCAAACTAAACCACTCCCACATCCAGCGGCAAACAAAAACTAAACGGAACTAAAAAAACCCCAAAACACAAAACAAGAAGTGACGTCCACCAATTAAACCACACAAAAACAAAAAAAATGTGGATGACTTCAAACAGATGCAGTTTTATATAGGTATAAGCAAATTAAAGATTGTAATTTAGCCCGTATTGTTGGATTGTGTCTAAATGAGGAAGACTATCTTCAAAAAGCTCGAAGCTCAGGGATTGATTGCAAATTACAACCGTTTGCGGAAGAATTTGCCGCCTAAGCTTCCTGATCGTGTGTTCATTTGGGATGAAACCTTTAGGGAAGGTATCAAAGCACCTACGGTTTACTTAACATATGTTGAGCAAGTTAGACTTGCAAAATTAATGGATGAAGCAGGCGTCGCCATCATTAACGTTGGTTTTCCAGCTTTATCCGAAGAAGAAAAACGGACTGTAAAACGAATTGTTAATGAGACTTTTACATATTCCAAGCTTACAGCATCTGCCGAAGCAACAAAAAACAGCATAAACGCATGCTTGGAAAGCGGCATAAAAGACATAACAATTGAATCCCCAATCAACGGATTAAATTTGCAATATAAGTTAAAGATAACTAAGGAGCAAGCGCTTCAAAGAATAGTTGATAGCATAGACTACGCCAAAAAACACGGCACAAACGTTAACTTCGTTCTCGTAGATGCTACAAGAACACCTCTTGAAGACATACTGCAAGTTTTCGAAGCAGCAGTCAAAGCTGGTGCCACCAGATTAGGCGTAGCCGACAGTGTAGGCTTCATCAGACCGCTTTCGATGCGTTACTTAATTTCACATATCCGAGATGGCTTACCTGACTCCATCAGGAAAAAAGCACCGCTTTCAATCCATTGCCACAACGATTTTGGCTTAAGCTCTGCAAACACATTAGCAGCAATGGAAGAAGGTGTATCATACCTGCACACTTGCATCGCAGGCTTTGGCGAACGAGCAGGAATAGCACCCTTCGAAGAAGTTGTCACTGCAGCCGAACTACTCTACAACGTCGACACGGGCATAGATATGGGAAAAGTCTATAGACTCGCCCAATCAGCCGAAAA
The DNA here is from genome assembly GCA_963831895.1 of Candidatus Bathyarchaeota archaeon. GTDB lineage: Archaea > Thermoproteota > Bathyarchaeia > Bathyarchaeales > Bathycorpusculaceae > Bathycorpusculum. The sequence continues at coordinate 15,886 of CAWHSD010000001.1, read as the reverse complement.
AGCATTCGCCCTCCCTATACAATTCCACAAACCCATAATAGGCGAAAACATATTCACACACGAAGTTGAAGAAGAAGTCGAAGAAATGATGGCTAACCCACTTGTTTTCGAGCCTTTCCCACCAGAAATCGTTGGTAGAGAAACAATGATATTCATAGGCAGAAACACCGGTCAAACCCTTATTCAAAAACTCCTTGAAAAAGCAGGAATTCGAGCATCACCAAGGCAAATGGATGAGCTTTTCAGACGAATCAAAGGACCCCAAGAAAGCCTCGATAAAGGCGAAGCCCAAATGACTTACTACCAAGTAAAAAAACTAATGAAAGAACTACTCAAAGGCTACACGATGGATGAGTTCTGGCGTTTAGTAGAGCAAGTAACAAGGCAAAAACCTAAAATGCCAAAAACCACCAAGAAGCAATCTGAAGAAACATCTGATCAACTAATACCTTAGTTGTTTTCTTATTTCTTTTATTTCTACTTGACTAGGATGTTTTGGGTAGTTATAGATAGGTCCGCTTGGTTTTTCATTGTAGAAGGGTCGATTGCAATCTGAGCAGCCTGAAGTACGAAACGGAAAACCACTCTCCACCATTGACTCCAAAACTTCTTTAGATACACCAAAACTGGTTATTCTACCTTCATTATCAAATTGCATGTCACCACTTCTTGCTTTGCCATGGACAATTAAATATCTGGTAAGTTGAACACGCCTATAGTCTTCAATTTTTGGAGGCGATTTAGCTTCCAACGATGTGCCTCGGACAGGCGTAAACGCGAACAGAGCAGGTAAAACACCCAAATCAAAGCACCTTTGAATAACATCAACAACTTCCTTTTCCGTCTCACCCATCCCAAAAATCACATGTGTGCTAACATTTCCCTTCCCAAAAACGCCAACAGCCTCATTTAACAGTTGGAACTGGTTATCCCACGTGTATTGGCTGCCTACACCTGAACCTTTAATCTCAATGAACAGGGCTTCAGTTGCTGCGTCCAAAGCAATGCCTAACCTATCAACGCCAGTTTCCTTTAAACGTTCAATATTGTGGATATTAAGTGGTTGGCAAGAGACTGAAACAGCAATTGCGGAGTGTTTTTTTATTTCTTTTACGATCGCTTCAATGTGCCTAAAAACGTCCACGTAATTTAGGGCTTGAATGCAGATACGCTTGATTTTTCCTTCTTTCGCCTTATCGGTCAATGCAGTTATGACTTTTGGGGTCGGCAATGATGGCCATGAAACTCGCGAAAGCAATTCATTGTTACTCTTGCTAGAGCGGGCTTGAGGGCAAAAGCCGCAGTTCGCAGTGCACTTACCCAATCTATAAGTCATCAAATAAGCCGTTGTTGGCTCAGCATCCAATTTGCCCTCTAAAAGACCAAGAACAATTGCAGTTCCCACTGAAACACGAACATTGTTTGGCAAGTCCAATTTGACTGGAGCATAGTTTTTCCGACAAAGGTTGCACCGAATTTAAGAGGAATAATAAGGAAACAGTATATTAGTTTGGAGTTGTTTTGACCCGTTTTCTACTTAAACTAATTATTCGGCTGGCGATCGAGATTAAGAAGAATACTGCAAAGGCATACTGAACAAACATAAAAATTGCTAAAGTTGGCCAAAGCAAAGTTAACACAACGCCTATGTAGAGAGCGCTTCCAAGGTATCTACCCACAGGGTCATAGAGTCTTTTTGAGTAGAAGCTTGTGACTATGAATTGAATAAAACCTATGGCGATGAGAAGCAGTAGCCAAATTGGATAAAAGCCAAAAGAGTAGAAAAATGCAAAAATGCCAAATATGAGAATAAAGTCGGTTGTGGCATCATAGTATGCCCCAAAACGCGATGTTGCTTTCATTTTTCTTGCAATGTAACCGTCAAAGAAGTCTGTTGCAGCACAAAAAGATAGCAAACCTAAACATGCGGTTATGTTTCCAATATCGTAGAGGTAGGTGAAAGAGGGTAGTGCTACAATTCGCAGTGAACTAATGAAAGTGGGGATGGAACTTAGCTTTTTCATTTTTGCACTTTTAAAGGTTTATTGTGTTATTTTGAAGTTTTGTATTTTCGTATCTTTGATTTGTAGCATGCGGAAACTGAAAATTCTTCAGAATCAGCAAAGAACTCACAGTTGTCTTTTGCGTGATAGTGGAGTGGGGTTCCAAGAATTGAATAGGGCAAGTGTTGTATAAATAATAAGGTAAACCCAACCACACTAAATATCATGTTTTTCTGAGGAATTTAGAATCTTAACCAGAAAAGCGCCAAATACTCTGACACTTAAAGAATAGTTGAGTTCTAAAAAACTCTACAACATTTTCTTAACATGTATTATTCTATGGGGTTGATTGGCAAAACTTTATTATTCGACTGTATATTTTTACACTCGGATGAAAAAAGGTGCATATGACCTTCTAAAATAGATTGGGTTGGTTTGATGGCAAAATTAACCGATTTAGGTTTCTTGAAAAACATGATTTTTGAGGCCATAGTTTCAACTTACAATCAGGATGGATCACCGAACGCTGCACCAATGGGTACAATTATGCAAAATCAGAACACAATCAGCCTCAACATATTCAATTCATCAAAAACAAACCACAACCTAAGAACAAACAAATGTGCGGTCATCAACTACACAAATAATATTGAAATCTTTTACAAAACAACTTTCAAAGAAACCAACCCAACAGGGAAATTGCCAGATGAATGGTTTGAGAAAGCGAAAACAGTGAACGCACCTAAACTTCAGGCATCAGATGCAACTATTGACGTTTCTGTAGCAAGCATGGAGTCAATAGTCGCAGAGAAAACCAATTTTACATGCTCGATACTGAAAATAAATGTTGAAAAGATGTACCCTCAAATTCACTGTCGAGCTATGGCAATGACTCTTGAAGCAATTATTCATGCTACACGATTGAAAGTATTTGTTAACGATAAGACGCAGGAAAAAAATGTTAACGCCCTCTTGCAACTTATCAAAAACAATAAAGATGTGGTAAATCGCGTGGCACCCAACTCTAAATATGCAGACATTATGTCTGATTTAACAAAAAAAATCGATTCATGGAGGAACAAACCATGAAAGTTCAAGTTAAAACTCCTGCCCGACTCCATCTCGGACTAATCGATATGAATGGTGAATTGGGTAGAATGTTCGGCGGCTTAGGCGTCGGTATAGACCGCCCAAACATCATCATTGAAGCTCAAAATGCAGAGAACTTCTCTGTGACAGGTCAAGAGACAGAACTTGCAACTATACTCGCAAAACGTTTCTTCTCAAATTACAAAGTACAACCAAAAGTACACATTAACGTCGTGCAAGCAATTCCAGCCCATATCGGGTTGGGTTCAGGCACACAATTCTCATTAGCAATTGCAACGGCTCTTGCATCACTGCTTGATGTAAAAGCAACAATTCCCGAGTTAGCAACAGCTATGGGACGTGCCAGAAGAACTGCGGTTGGGACTTCAATCTTTGAACACGGTGGCTTCGTCGTGGACGGCGGAAAAAACCTCAATATAACAAAGTGTCCTCCGTTGATTTACCGTCAACCATTCCCCAGCGAGTGGCGTTTCATCGTGGCCGTGCCCAACTTGAAAGAGGGCTTATCAAACTCAGAAGAAAACCATGCCTTCGACAAATTAACCAAAATGCCTGCCGACGATGTAGGGCAAATCTGCCGCCTAATCATGCTAAAACTTCTTCCAGCTATTGCAGAACAGGATATAGAAAACTTCGGAAGCGCTCTCACAAAAATCCAAATCCTAACAGGAAACCATTTTGCTCAAGCTCAAGGCGGAACCTACGCAAGCCCCACCGCCGCAGAATTCATAGAGTTCCTTAAAAAAGCCGGAACTTACGGAGTAGGGCAGAGTTCTTGGGGACCAGCACTTTACGGAATAGTTAAAAAGGAAGATTCTAAGGCAGTGCTTTCAAAAGTTAAAACATACCTACGCGAAGGGGTTGGAGGTCAAGCATTCATTGCGAAGGCAAACAACAAGGGCGCAACCATAAGAGTAATTGAGGATTAAACAGTGAAAGCACTCCTAGTTACTGGTCAACTAGCCCAAGACATAGTTGCTAAATATGCTAAAGAAAGCAACGTAGAAACCAAAACTATTGCACTTAAAATTGCAGTTGCCGCCTTTTTAACTCCTAAAACCATAGTTGAAAAATTAAAAAATGCTAATCTAACAGGTTTTAACGTGATATTGGTTCCTGGGCTCATGCGAGGAGATACAAATTCAATATCCAAAGCCACAGGCATCCCAACCTTTAAAGGCCCAAGATACGCCGCAGACTTGCCAACTATTTTGAATTCACTTTGTGAAGTACAACTCTCAAACACTACTCCTGCAGACGATTTGCTAAAAGAAAAACTTCAGCAACAAGCCTTGCAAGAAATAGAAAAAACCGAAAAAAAACGGGTGGAACTGCTAAAGAAACCCAGCAGCATGCTCATTGGAAACTTGGCTATCGGCAAAGATTTTCCCATGCGTGTTCTCGCCGAAATCGTCGATGCTGCCTTGATGGACAAAGAAACCATCCAGCAGACTGCAAAACGCTTCGTTAAGGCAGGAGCTGACCTGATTGACGTTGGCATGATTGCAGGAGAATCCCAGCCAGATAAAGCAAAGTGCATTGTCGAATGGGTTAAGCAGGTTGTTGATGTGCCCGTTAGCATAGATACGCTTGACCCCGCTGAGATTAAAGCTGCAGTTCAGGCAGGCGCAGAATTGGTTCTAAGCGGTGATGCAGGTAACATTGAAGAAATCGCCCCATTCGCCTCCCAAAGTTGCCGTAGTTGTTATCCCGACTAATCAACGCCAAGGATACTTCCCCAAAAAAGCTCAAGAACGCGTTAAATACCTTGAAGAAATCATTGAGAAAGCAAAAAAATTAGGCATAAAGCGTTGCATAGCAGATTTGATACTTGAACCTTCAAACATTTTGGAATCCTTTATCGCTTTCAAAGAGTTTGCTGAAAGAAACCCCGAATGTGCCACTTTTTGTGGGCGTCTCAAACGTTACAGAACTTATGGATGCAGACTCAGTAGGTGTTAATGCTTTCTTGCTCGTTTATCCTCAGAAGTTGAATGCAAGCATCTTTGTTGGCGACCGAGAAAGAGCGACAAGGCAAAGGGCACTGTCGCGAGAGGAAGTTGCTGCAGCGAAAATGATGTTTTTGGCCAAGAAACGTGGCTCAGTTCCAAAAGACCTTGGCATCGACCTCTTAATCCTTAAAGATAAGCGTTTCCATGAGGAACCATACGACAAAAAACTTGAAGCAAAGATGCTAAGTTGTAAAGGTATTGAAAAGTTGGAGCCAGCAATCTTGGATTCTAAAGGAATGTTCAAAATCTTCAGTAGACCGTGTGGAACACGTTTTGGTTGCAGTCACATTACACTTCACTCAGATAGACTAAGCCAATTACATTATCAAGGGCAAAACCGCTGAGAGCGTATGCGGCAAGATTTTGGAAATGGGTTTAGTGTCAACTCTTGATCATACGGCTTACTTAGGAAGCGAACTGGCAAAAGCTGAAATTGCCCTAAGAACAGGAAAAGAATACATTCAGGATAGTTCTTTGTTTAAGAAATAGCGGGTTCTTTTAGTTGAGGTGCAGGTGTTGTTTCTTTTGCAGGTGTTAATCCAGTTTTTCTAAGAGCTCGGATTAATGGTAATCCAACAATTACTGCAAGTATAATTAGTATTAATCGTTCCCATGGGTAGAGGAAGAACACTGCTTGCCATCGTAGAGCAAGTGATTCGGGTGTCATGAAATTTGTTACATAGACGAATATGTTCTCGTAGAGTATGTTTCCCATCAAGTGTTGCATCATAGTCCCAATAAAAGCAAGGATAGCAAAACCTGCGACGGCCAGGGTTTTTGTTTTTTCCACCCATTTGGCAGCAATTAATCCTAAAGGTGAAATGAGAATTATCAACGCTATGATATGTAGCCACATAAATGGAAATACAACGTTGTTGCCCAAAGGAACAAGGGTTAGGGTTAATGGGTTGGCAATAAAGACGGCTAGTAAGAATATGTTTAAAGCTACAACAGGTAACCATTTTCTTCTAATTAGGAAGCCTAAGGCGACTGCATTTACAAATCCTGGAAGGAAGTCTAAACCTAGGAACACTGGGGGTTTTACAGTCATGGCGGTAAAGGTTCCGATGAGAACACTTGCACCTCCCACGTATGGTCCTAATATTATTCCATAAATTGGGGCAAGAATATCTGAAAGGGAGAAACTTGCCCCAGGAACTCCTATCATGGGAACAGTTGGTATTGCTCTTAGAACTGCGTATAATGCAGCGAAAATTGCTGTGAGTGCGAGTTGTTTGGTGGTTATTGCCAGTTTCATTTTTTGCACCTTAGAAATTTTTTGCATCGCTGTGTAATTTTTTACAACCCACTTATATAAAAGAGTTTCCGCATAAGGTAAGCTTGAGATTTAATGAAAAAGTCCACTTAAAACAAGTCTTTATTATTGACAAATAAATGTAAAAACTGTAAAGCCAAAAAACATGTTTAAAACATATTTTTTATTCGCCTTTTTTTAAGCTTATTTTTGTTATAGCGCCTACTTTTAAGGTGTTTTGATTGTTAAGGCAGCCTACTTTGCTGTTGACAAATTTTAAATATAAATTGAAGTCAAATAATGCTTTGAGGTTATTAACGTGGCGAAAGCTCCAAAAAAGGACGATAAAAAAGCTAAAAAGAAGAAATAAGCCGCTATAAAGTTGGGCTACACCCTAACTTTTCTTTTTTCTTCCAAAACCAGTTTTCTCTTTATAACTATTTAAATTAGACATAAAAACGACTTGTAAACCAATCTAATTTTTACCTTTGTGAAAAAACTGCAAAAAGAAGCTTTATCTAATTAAAAGCATGTACCTAGATTCATCGGTGAATTTATTTGGAAAGCAATCCCTTAAGCACGAAATTCGCTGGTTTGACACTAGCAAACCCGACAATTCTGGCTTCAGGTATCCTTGGGTACTCTTCTGAATCTCTAAGCCGAGTTGCAAAAGGAGGCGCTGGAGCAGTAGTTACAAAATCTGTCGGTTTAGAACCCCGAGTTGGCTATTCAAACCCAACTTTGGTTCAAGCAGAGGCCGGGTTAATTAATGCAATGGGGTTGCCTAATCCAGGAATCGAAGTATATTCTCAGGAAATCAAGTTTTCTAAAACCATTTTGCGCGTACCACTTATCGTGAGTGTATTTGGCTACTCTGCGGAAGAATACGCAAAGGTGGCTAAGAAAGCAGCTGAAGCAGGCGCGGATGCGATAGAACTCAATGTTTCATGCCCCCATGTCAAGCAAACTGGTGCCGAAATTGGTCAGAACTCAAAATTACTCACAGAAGTAGTTCAGCTTGTTAAGGCGGCAATTAGGAAGCCATTAATCGTAAAACTGTCGCCTAACGTTTCAGACATAACAGTACTAGCTCATGCGGCAGTTGAAGCTGGCGCCGATGCATTAACAGTTGTAAACACTCTCAAAGCGATGGCGATCGACTCAGAAACGATGCGACCAATTCTCAGTAATGTAAAAGGAGGTTTGTCGGGTGCTGCTGTCAAACCCGTAGCCCTGCGCTGTGTATATGACATTCATGAAGCCTATGGCGAGATACCCATCATAGGTTGCGGCGGAATATCAGATTGGCGTGATGCAGTTGAATTTTTTCTGGCGGGTGCCTCAGCTATACAGATTGGAACGGCTGTTGCCGTTGACATCGAAATTTTTCAAACTATAAACAAAGGAGTAGAAACGTATTTGAGACGTAAACAAATTGGGAGTGTTAAAGAAATTGTCGGTCTTGCACACCACAAATAATTCGCTTCGAACAACGCAGATTGTTCGGATTCAAAATGAGAGTCCAACAGTGAAAACCTTCACATTTGTAGATAAACAATGTAGCAAATCTAAATCAGGGCAATTTTTGATGCTTTGGATACCCGGAATAGATGAAATCCCGCTCAGCGTACTGGATGCAGGTGACAACTTGGTTTCTGTTTCAGTCAAAGCGGTAGGTGATGCCACAAGGCACCTACATGCCCTAGAAGCAGGTTCAACTATTGGCATACGAGGACCATTTGGTAACAATTTCACAGAGAGTCGAGGCAGAGTTCTCTTAGTCGGTGGCGGAACAGGTACCGCACCCTTACTTTTCCTGGCTAAACAACTTGCAGCCAAAACCGAGCGACTCTCATTTGTAGAGGGAGCCAAAACCAAGGACGAACTACTATTTGTTAATGAGATTAAAGGAATCTGTAACGAAAAAACCTTCATAACTACCACAGAAGACGGTACCGCTGGCCTCCAATGCCTTGTCACAAAGCCACTCGCCGAACTTTTAGACAAAGAAGAATTTGACATGATTTACACCTGTGGACCAGAAGTCATGGTTAAAAAAATCTTTGAAATGACCGAAAAACGCAAACTCCCATTGGAAGCTAGTCTTGAACGTCTAATGCGTTGCGGCATCGGATTATGCGGAAGTTGCATGATCGGCAAATACCGAGTCTGCCGCGACGGACCAATCTTTAACGCTGCACAACTGCGTCAAGTCCAAGAAGAACTTGGAATTTCAAAACTTGGCTTTGACGGCTCAAGGATACCAATTTGATGCTCTCCGACTCGGATTTAGAAGCTCTAATCAACAGAGCTATCTCCTTGTACAATCGCACCCACAGTCCAAATGCCATCGCCAAACTAATTTCTTTCTCGCCAACCTTAATCTCTATACAGTTTAGCGGCGGCTTTTGCACGGGCTGTGGCACAATGGAAATTACTGAAGCATTCGCTGACCTAACTAAAATCCTTAGTCAAGGCAAAACTGAGCTAAAGCATAACAAGACTATTCAAATAAGCCCACACACTATTCAAACAATCTACACTTTAAAAACGAAATAAAAAATGGCGCATTTTCAATGGTCTTCGATGATAACGTTTCCAGTGTTATTTGAAAGCGTATAGTCAATTTTTCTGAACCATTTGTACGTTGTCTATTAAGACCTGCTTTTAGAAATTGAAGAAAAAATAGAATAATTAGTGTCTATTACAAATCGTTGCCTAACCTAACTAGATAATCAGAATGGCAAGCAAAGGTTGATGTTGAAAATATTGTTTACAAGATAAGAATAAGATAAAGAAAATGAAAAAGAAATTTATTCTTCTTCTGAGGGCAAACCCATTTTGCGCATATAATCTCTGGCAAACCGAGGGTTGTAAGCAAGCAGTTCTTTGCTACGTAGCAAACGTCGTTCAAGGCGGTCCAATGCAACACGGAAAGTAGGTTCAATACCCCAGCCTTCACTTGCTGCAAAGAATGTGCCTCGCGTTGTTCTGAATTGCAACCGGCAATGGACCATTGGAGTTTCACGCATCGTTGTGTCTCCGTGGCTTTTCATGTAGACAAAAAGTGTACCCAGCTGGAATGCTTCTTGATATTTGTGCGAGAACGAATCGAATTCGTTCATCATGAAACCCTGTTGTGATTCATCGATTTCAATGTCTTTGACGCCGAATTGAATCGTTAACTTTCGGGCTTGAGCTGCAACTTGCGAAATAGGTTCCAAGAAATCAAGTTTAGTTATAATTCCGACTAATCGATCGTTAGACACCACGCACAAACAAGATACATCATGGTCATGCATTTGTTTTTCAGCATCGCGTAAACTTGTTTTGCTATCAACTGTAATTACAGGTGAAGCCATTATTCCTTTTACGGCAATGCCTAAAGTCTCGATTTTTTCGCCAACTATTTCTCCTCTTGTCTGGCGACGTTGTGGCCAATATATATTCTCTAAAATATCTTCAATACTAACCATCCCAACGAGTCGACCGCCTTCCATTACTGGAACATGTGAGATGCCATAGTCACGCATTAAACCAAAAACCGCTCCGACACTACGAGCTGCCTCAATAGTATGAGGAGCCCGCGTCATAACCTTCTCAATTGCTCCGCGACCCCATTCATCACCAACAGCCGCGTGAATAACATCTTCATCAGTAACAAATCCCAGCAGCTTGTCTTTATCAAACAAAGGAAGCTGACGCATCCCACTTCCAATCATCAATTTTGCCAACTCACCCAACGTCATATCAGGTGAAACCTGTGGTGCAGCCAGCATTAAAGGTCGAACTTTAGCCATTTTAAAATCAAGTCGCGACCGCAAAATCGCTCGTCGAGTAATCATTCCTACATATTTGCCTTTCTCATCTAAAACAGCTAGGGCAGGTGGCATTCCCTTTTTGAAACCTTCAAGACATTTTGAAAGTGTATCAGTGTCTTTAACAGAATTTAATTCCTTTGAATAAATATCCTTGGCAGTAACAGACATGGACATAAATAATCACTGAAAAAGTTATAGTGAAAAGAAGAATTTAAAGGTTGCAAAGCCCCACGCCAGTATAGTAACCAAAACACCCCTTATTTGATCACAAACAATAGTCAATTAATAAACCTTAAACAAACTTCAAATTAATTACCCCAAAAAAACGGTTGCGATTTGCCAAAAAATAAACTTCCATCAATAATTGACAATAACCTATATGCTTAATAAACCAGGAAACTGAATTGTCTGAGTTTAAAGGAGAAAAACAGGGTTGTTTGCTGTAGGGCACATGGCAATTGCTTATCTTTTAGGGAAAGGCTCATCAAAAGCACTTCGCATTAAATTAAATTTACCGATTTTGCTTGTGCTCTCCTTATTGCCTGATATTGATATTGTCTATGATTTATTGACGGGATCAGATTTGCATAGAGGACCTACACATTCGATTGTCGTTGCGACAATCGTTTTCATCCCCTTGCTTCATTAAATACCGAAAAAGAGCAATTCCATATTTCTTAGCTTTGATTTCCCATGCATTAATAGGTGATTTCTTGATAGGTGGCGGACTACAACTTCTCTGGCCTTTTTCAACAGCTCAGTATGGTCTTCATGAGTTGGGATTATATTATATTGGCATTACCGATCCTGTGAACATTGCACTTGAACTTAGTCTGTTTGCAATAGCAACACTTGTTTTATACAAAAGCGGCGATTGGAGAGTCTTATTCAAAAGCAACAAGTCAAACCTTGTACTAATTATTCCACTAACTACCGTTTTGCTACCAAGTACCATAGGTTATCCATTTAGTGCACCCTTACTCTCTGACAGAGCCACCTTTAGCGATAGCGCACCTTTTCTACCTTTTGCTCTTCAGCATTGCTGTCTTAAAAACGCTATATTACATGTTCAAAATACACATTCAACATTCCACCTAAAATACGAAAACAAGGTATTATCATCAAATTTAGTGACTGACAAATCATTATCAAGCACCTTAACCAGTATAGCCGCTTCATAAATGTTGAGAAAAATCAGAAAAACAAATGGAGTAGCGTAATAAGCCAATTAGTTTCAATTGAGAATTGGTCCCTTTGATTGATATTTTGGTTAGTTGCTTTGGATTAACGGTTTTATTACGTATGAAGGTTGGTTTTTCCAAGCAATATTTATAACGAAAGCACTACATTCAAGCCTTCTATCTAATGCTTTAGTGCAAGACAAAAATTAGAGCTGTTAGTAGTAAATCTCTTGGTGAATGATAAATGCCGTTAAAAACTGTAAAAACCGATGCGGCAGATGCGTTAACTTTAGAATGGGTTTTGCAAGTTAAAAATTACAAGTTAGCCCTTGACAAGAATCGATGTGTGGGTTGCCAAGTATGCTCACTGGCTTGTCCTAAAGAAGCCATTAAAACCCAAAAGCAACCTAAAGTTCAGGGTGAAAAAGCAAAGAAAGCAAAAGTGGACATAGATTTGGCAAAATGCAACTTCTGCGGAATCTGCGATGTTACCTGTCCCTATGGAGCGATCAAAGTAACTTTAAACGGTGAACATGACCTCTCTATCTTGACGAAAGACAGTTATCCGCAGCTGGTTCGCGATATATCTGTAGATACCCGCAAATGCGAAAAAGAATGTGTTGAATGCGAAAAAGTCTGTCCCCTATCACTCATAAAAATCTCAAAAGTTGGGTTTGACGGAAAACCAATCCAAGATATGGCTGCTTTATCGCCATTTGAGAAAAAACGTGTGCAAGTTGCCCTTGCCATCAAAAAAGATTATTGCCCAACATGCAAATTATGTGAGTTAAAATGCAATCAAGGAGCATTAAAAGTCAACAAAGCATTTGAAGGAAAAATTAGCATAAATCAATTGAAGTGTCCTGAAGGTTGCACAGACTGCTTAGACGTTTGTCCAATTCCAGAAGCGCTCGTGATCGGCGAAGACAAAAAAGTTCACGTAAACGAATTGTTATGTACATACTGTGGAGCATGCAAAAATGTTTGCCCAGTTGATGACGCTTTAAACGTTAAACGCACAAAAGTTAACCATACACCCATCCATTCGGGCACATGGAATAAAGCTTTAGAGCGTATTACCAGTCCAGAGGACGCAATTAAAGAATTTAAATCTCAAGCTGATCTGAGTAGACGCAAAGTTGTTGAGAAGCGTTTTCTATCTGAGGCCCTTAAAGCGGAGGAACCCAAATGAGTAATTCACAAACTTCAACGGCTCCTGCCTGATACCTGTATCTGCAAACCTGAACCTCTTAGAGTCGGTGTTTTCGTTTGCCACTGCGGTTTAAACATAGCCGGCACCGTAGACGTTAAGGCTGTAGCTGAATACGCTAGAACCATTCCAGACGTTGTATTTGTTAAAGAAAACCGATATACATGTGCCGACCCTGGGCAAGCAGAAATCCGTAAAGCTATCAAAGAACAAAACCTAAATCGTGTAGTTATCGCTGCATGTTCACCCAGAATGCACGAACCCACTTTTCGACGTACCGTTTCCGAAGCAGGCTTGAACCCCTTCCTCTATGAAATGGCAAACATTCGAGAATTTGCCTCCTGGTGCCACCAAAGCGATCCCAAGGCAGCAACAGAACGAGCCAAAGACAGCGTGCGGATGGCCGTTGCAAAAGTACGTTTAATGCAAGCGCTCCAAACCATCGAAGTTCCAGTTACAAACAAGGCGCTTATTATTGGCGGTGGAATTGCAGGTATGAACGCGGCCTTAGATCTTGCAGAAATGGGCTATAAAGTCTACATGCTTGAAAACTCTCAGAGCATAGGCGGACACATGGCTGCATTAGATAAAACCTTCCCAACCTTAGACTGCAGCATCTGCATTGAAGGACCAAAAATGGTAGATTGCGCACGTCACCCAAACATTACAATCTTCGCTCAATCAGAACTCGTGAAAGTTGATGGTTACATCGGAAACTTTAAAGTGAAAATCCGAAAAAACCCAAGATATGTTATTCCTGAAAAATGCACAGGGTGCGGTGAATGCAAGGAAGCTTGCCCAATTGAGTACCCAAACGAATGGGACATGAACCTTGGCACACGCAAAGCAATTTCAGTCCCTTTTGATCAGACGGTGCCTCTTATTTACTCTATCAACAAGGATTACTGTATTGAATGCTTCAAATGTACAGAGGCTTGCGGTGAACGCCAAGCCATCGATTTTAACCAGAAGCCTGAGGAGGTAGACTTTGATGTTGGCGCAATTATTGTTTCCACAGGCTTTGACATTTACTTACCATACGACATGCCGTTGCTTGGCTACGGGAAATACCCCAACGTCATCACCAGCATGGAGTTCGAACGGCTCATCTTAGCTGCAGGTCCAACAGGCGGCAAAGTCCTCCGCCAATCCGACGGACAAAAACCACATAAAATCGTCTTTATCCAATGTGTTGGCAGCCGAGACAAAACCCATTACCCATATTGCTGTAATTTCGGTTGCATGTACACGCTCAAGCATGTGGTTCAGCTTAAAGAGAAGTACAAGGAAGACATCGAAGTCTACGTTTTCTACATGGATATCCGAAGCCCAGGCAAAGGCTATGAGGAGTTCTATGATCGTGCAAGGGAAAGAGGCGTAAACTTTATTCGTGGTAGAGTAAGCCGTATTGATGAAGATCCAAAAACCCACAATCTAACTGTTCACTCAGAGGATTCACTTTTGAGTACTCCTATCGAAATCGAAGCAGACATGGTTGTGCTTGCAACTGCTGCAATACCTAAAAAAGGCTCAGAAGAGATAGCACGCATACTAAACTTGTCGCGAGGCTCAGACGGCTTCTTTATGGAAGCACACCCAAAACTAAAACCTATGGATGCACCAACAGACGGTGTTTTCTACGCTGGCTCATGCGTTGGTTTAAAAGATATTCCTGCTAGCGTTTCCCAAGGTAGCGGCGCTGCAGCAAGAGCAGCTACAGTTATCAGCAAATCCAAATGGAAGATTGAACCAATCATCTCTACGGTAGATGAGACCAAATGCAGAAACAAAACGGCTAAATGTGGTGTCTGTCAAGACAAATGCCCATATGGCGCTATCCGTATTGAATCAGGCAAGCCAGCTCAAATAATCACTGCTAGCTGTCATGGCTGCGGAACATGCGTTGCAGAATGTCCTCAGCGAGCTATCACACAAATGCACTTCACAGAAGCCCAAATTATGGCTCAAATCCGAGCGGCACTTGAAGATAAGCCAGAAGAAAAAATTCTTGCTATCCTATGCAACTGGTGCAGTTATGCAGGCGCAGACCTTGCGGGCATTAGCCGATGTGATTATCCAGCAAGCGTAAGAGCTATTCGCGTTATGTGCAGCGGTAGAGTTGCTCGAGAGTTCGTCCTCGAAGCATTCAGACTTGGTGCAGGGACTGTTTTGATTGGCGCATGTCATTTACCATATGACTGCCACTATATCAGCGGAAACTACAAGATGAAAGCACGAACCGACGCACTCAAAGGTATGCTTGCAAAACTCGGATTGAGCCCAGAACGGTTCCGAGTAGAATACGTTTCAGCAGCAGAAGGCATTCATTACTCTGAAGTCATCAAAGAAATAGATGTTGACATGAAAACCTTAGGTAAAGAAAAAATACAAGCGGAAAACGCAAAACTTAAGCCAGTTTTGGAAAACATGCTAAAACGCAAATAGAATCAATTTTGTTTTCCAAGATTGTTCTTATTCCTCATTGGAATAACCAATTAAATTCTTCACAGTCTTACCGCTTCAAATCATTAATGAACGATTATTCTGGGTAAATATTGGTTTTAATCGAAGTATTTTCTACAAAATAATGCGTAGACTATTGTGTTAACGTGTTTTTTTGAACCATGCTATTCCAATTATTGCTACGGTTAATGCTGTCAGGGCTGCAATGGGATTAATGGTTTCTATCGCTGAGTAAGAAGTTGTCAATAATGCCGTTAAAGTGATTGAGAAAACTAGAATTGCTACCGTCCCAATGGCTAAGTTTTTGTGACTCATCCTCTAACAACCTTTCGTGTAACACTCAGGGTTGTTTTTATTTAATGCTAAGCTCTGGAACAGACTGTTCAGAGATTAGGACAACACACTAATACATAAAACTAAAAATAAAAAATTATTAATTTTGATAAAAAAAGAATTAGTCTTCTTCTTCGTCAAGTTTTCTTTCCTTAATTTTTAATGCTTCTTCGTCACCGATAACTTTGAAAGTTTCAGATAACTCGTGTTTGTGCAAGAATTTCTTAACGATAATGCGCACGTACTTTTTTGCGAGTGCTTCACCTTCGCCCTTTACAGTTACAGTCTTTGAATCTGTAGTTACGTCTCCACCTGTTTTGTCTTTAAGGAAATCTGCAAGTTTCTCGATTAGTTTGCTCTCGTCGCCCTTAAGCTCTGAAGCATCAACTTTCATTTCAACCATTTATAGTTCACCTCGATTCTTGTTACGCCATTGACTGATGATTTAGCTTACTTTCTCATAGCTACTCTTTGATAAGTTTTCCGCTTGAACTTTTG